>CAVTUM010000001.1:0-158572 GCA_963737875.1 uncultured Alphaproteobacteria bacterium
CCGAGAGTGCCTGTTTCGTCGGCCGTCCGGCATGGATGGCCTCATGTGAAGCCCGGCAAGCGATCAGCGTTTTGCGTTCCCGTGCCGCCATCAACCTGAACCAGGTTGGAACCTGTTTCCGTTTGTGACGATTGAGGTCAGCCATCTTGCGAAGGTGGTGGACCTCAACACGAATCGTGCTGCCGCACAACTCGCATGCGTCAGCCTGGAGTCGTTTGAGCAACTCCGAGCCTTTCGTGTACGAGATGGGTGGTCGCTGATCGACGAGGACGGCGTCTTTCCGGCGTCGGATCGCAAAGCCCCCGAACTGAGCTACCAGGGGTTTCTGCCCGGCCTCACGCTCGACGGCTGCCTGAAAGCACGTGAGCGCACCGTCAGGCGTGGTGACGCGTGTGCGGTATTTCGCCGCCATCTTGGTCACCGTGCTCTTGTGCTTGTTGGCAAGCGTCTTGAGCATCGAGGTCTCCATCGTCCATTTCAGTCGGTACAACTTACCGACGTTGTGGGCCAGGAGGTAGTAGTTGACGTAGCCTCGGAGTTCTGCCCCAAATCGGCCAATGATGCTGAAATCATCATCATCGATGAACTGGGTGCGAGAGTCCGGTTTGCCACGTCGTTCATATCGAGAGCACATCGACCTGATTACGTCCCAGGGGACCTTCAGCATGACGTGCCCGTTGATGCTGCGCCGATCACGTTGGTCTCGCTTGTCGTCAGCGTGCATGCTGCTGATCTCGTAGCCGAGGAAGCGCGCCGCTTTGTCGCCAGCGTGCGTAATCAGAGTCTTTTCTGACGAGAGTTCCAACTTGAGGTGATCGCGCAGGAACTTTTCCAGTCGGACCTTGATCTCTGCGGCTTCGGCCTTGGGACCGGCAAACCCCAGGAGCCAATCATCCGCATAGCGAACATAGTGCAGTCGACGGTAGGTTGGGTCAGCCATGTCTTCGGGAGGGAAGCGTACGCGCCAAGCGGTGCAAGGCCCGAGCTTCTTCCTTTCGACCACGGCGACGCAGCCGTTGCGCATGCTGCACCAATGTTTCGTAGTGCTGATGAGGGCGCCATCAGGTGCCGCGGTTGTAAGCGGTGAGTAACTCCTGCTCCACAAACTGGTCCAACTCGTTCAAGTAAGCATTTGATAAGAGTGGGGATAGGACGCCACCTTGCGGCGTACCGCTCAGCGTCGCTCCATACCGCCAATCCTCCAGATACCCCGCTTGAAGGAGTCGGCGGACCAGTTGCAGAAAGCGGTTATCGTGGATCTTGTCGCCGAGCACTCGCAACAAGATTTCATGCGAAATGTTGTCAAAGCACCCTTTGACGTCTCCCTCGATAAACCACTTCACTCCCGTCCAGCCGCGTTGCACTCCGCTGAGCGCGGTGTGGCAGCCACGATTGGGACGGAACCCGTGGGAGTGTGCCGAGAATTGCGGTTCGAAGTACGCGTCCAGAATGGAGCGCATTACCTCCTGAAGCAGCTTGTCGGTCCACGTTGGCAAACCGAGCGGGCGCAAGTTTCCGTTCTTCTTGGGAATGTGCACCCGTCGAACGGGCGTCCATCGGAAGCGTTCATGACGAAGGTCGTCAATGAGGCTGTCGATTTTTGCCCGACTCATGCCGTCCACGGTTTCTCGGGTTGCGCCTGGCGTCATGGCTCCCCTGTTGGCATACAGGCGGGCATAGGCACGTAGGTACGAATCCGGGTTGTACAGCAGAGGGTAGACCCGCCTGAGCGGCAATCCTCGCTTGCCGCGTTCTCGAATGATGCTTAGCAGCGTTTCGGCGTTCTGCACTTGGCATACCTCCCGCCCTATGGCATCGAATCACCTGCCGCCCTTTGCCCTGCGTGTGGCTTTCCCACACTCCTCGGCCGGTCGTTACCCCGGCGACTACTATGGCGGCTCCGTCGCCCTGGCCCTCGCGGGCTGTAGGCGATCCCGTGGTACGTCGTCATCACACGTCCGAGGCCGAGGTAGGTGCCCCACTCATCCCCTTGCTTGACCACACTGGCCAATGTCCTCCCCGCGAAGGTGCATCGGCCTCACGGTTCATGCCAATGCACAGGTCGGCGACGGTTATCAGCACGCTTCTTCCGCAGGGTGTTCACTCTCACCACTGGGGATTGGGATTTCGAGCAATCAAGCCTTCACCATGTCCGCAGGGTCGAACGCAACCTGCCGTACAGCGTCTTCCCGCAGTTGCGCCCTTCTCCCAGCATGCTCTTGTCCCGTTGATTCCTGGGCAGCAGCACCGGCCACCCTCTCCCGCGATGCGGGAGAGGGAAACTCAGCGTGCGATATTTCCCTCTCCCGCACCGGGGGCGCACCGGGGGAGAGGGTGGATCGCCGCGTCAGCGGCGAGACGGGTGAGGGTCGTGAAGCTGCGACCCCCTCACCTGTCAGCGGGGCGGGGGGTTGATGCGGCGGCAGATGAAGACCTGGGTGCCGGCGGCGTCGGGGGTGCTCCACATGCCCATAGCGCCGGGCGGGCAGGGCGCGGGAAGGGGCGGGGCGGCCTCGGCCATCGCCGTGGGCGGTGGGGGTGGCGGTGCTGCGGGCTTCATCGGCGGTGGCGGTGGTAGTGCGGGTGCCAGGGTGGGCGCCAGGGCGATCGGGGCGGCCGGGGCCGCGGCCATCTCGCCGGGTGGCTGGAGGGCGTCGGCATCGGGCGGCGGCGGCAGTTGCGGCGCGCAGGCGAGCAGCCATAGCGGTGTCAGCGCGGCGAGCATCCAACGCCAGTCGGGCATCCAACGCCAGTCGGGCGAATGGGTGGTAGGCATCGGCGGTCTCCCGGTGCTATGTGGCGCCCAGATTACCGTGGGGCCTTGCGGCGTAAAACAGCCGGGCGAATTCCGCAGCATTGCCCTCAACCGCTGAGGAAACGACCATGCATGGGTGGGACGCCGGACAGTATCTGCGATTTGCCAATGAGCGGACGCAGTCGGCGCTCGATCTGGTGGCGCGGATCGACCTGCCGGCGCCGCGGCGCATCGTCGATCTCGGCTGCGGCCCGGGCAACAGCACCGTGCTGCTGCGCGATCGCTGGCCCGATGCCGACATCATCGGCCTCGACAATTCGGCCGACATGCTGGAAACCGCCCGCCGGGAACATGCCGGCATCGATTTCGTCGAGGGCAACCTGGCCACCTGGACGCCGGCCGAGCCCTGCGACCTCGTGTTCTCGAACGCCGCGCTGCAATGGGTCGGCGATCACGCGACACTGGTGCCGCGCCTGCTTGGGCGGTGGCGCCGGGCGGTGCGCTGGCCGTGCAGATGCCGCGCAACCACGATTTCCAGACCCATGCGCTGATGCGGCAGGTCGCCGCCGAGGGGCCGTGGCGCGACCGCCTGGCCGGGGCGCGCGACCCGTCGCCGGTGCAGCCGCCGGAATTCTATTACGACTGCCTCGCGGCAAAGAGCCGCCGTGTCGTGATGTGGGAGACGAACTACATCCAGGTCATGGACGATGTGCAGGCGATCATCGCGTGGCTGCGGGGCACCGGGCTGCGGCCGTTTCTCGCCCGCCTCGACGAGGGTGAGGAGCCGGTCTTTCTCGACCGTTATGCCGCGCTGCTGGCCGAGGCGTTTCCAGCACGGCCTGACGGAAAGGTGCTTCTCCCCTACCCCAGGCTGTTCTTTATCGCATCCCCAGGGTAATGGCGGTAAACCAAGGGCTGGCGCTAAATTCAGCAGAAGCGTGTGTGTAAGGCAACGGAGACAATCATGTTACAGATGGCCGGCCGCATGGAGATGCTCGGCACCGAGACTGCGTTCGAGGTGCTGGCGCGGGCCAATGCTTTGGCGGCGCAAGGCCGCTCGATCATCAATCTCGGGATCGGCCAGCCCGATTTTCCGACGCCGGAGCATATCGTCGAGGCCGGCCGCAAGGCGCTCGCCGACGGGCATCACGGCTATACCCCGGCCAACGGCATCCCGGCATTGCGCGGTGCGGTCGCGGCCGATCTCTACCGCCGCCACAAGGTCGAAGTGTCGCCGGACGACGTACTGGTCGTGCCCGGCGGCAAGGTCACGATGTTCTTCGCGATCATGATGTTCGGCGAGCCGGGCGTCGAGATCATGTACCCGAACCCCGGTTTTCCGATCTACGAGAGCGTCATCCGCTTTTCCGGTGCGACGCCGGTGGCGATGCCGCTATACGAAAGCGCCGGCTTTTCGTTCAGCGCCGACGAGGTGCTGGACAAGATCACGCCGCGCACCCGGCTGATCATCCTGAACAGCCCGGCCAACCCGACCGGCGGCGTCGTGCCGCGCGCCGAACTCGATCGCCTCGTCGCCGGGCTGCAGCGCCACCCGCAGGTCGCGGTGATGAGCGACGAAATCTACGGCGAGATTCTTTATGACGGCGCCGAGCATGTCAGCCTGCTGAGCTATCCCGAACTGCGCGACCGGGTGATCCTGCTCGACGGCTGGAGCAAGACCTATGCGATGACCGGCTGGCGCATGGGATACGGCGTTTGGCCCAAAGCGGTGTTTCCGGCGGCCGAGCGGCTCGCGATCAACTGCCATTCCTGCGTCAATGCGGCGGCCCAGTACGCCGGCATCGCCGCGCTCGAAGGCCCGCGCGAACCGGTCGACCGCATGGTCAAGGCGTTCGCCGAGCGCCGCGTCGCGATCGTCGAGATGCTGAACAGCCTGCCGGGAGTGCGCTGCGTCAACCCAGGCGGGGCGTTCTATGCGTTCCCGAACATTGCCGGCACCGGGTACGACGCCCGCACCTTTCAGAGCCAGGTGCTCGAAGAGGCCGGGGTTGCGACGATCGCCGGCACCGCTTTCGGCAGCTATGGCGAGGACTACATTCGCTTTTCCTACGCCAACAGCCTCGAGGCGATTACCGAGGCGATCGACCGCATTCGCCGGTTTCTCGGCAACCAGCCACACCATCCTCGGTAAGGTCTAAATATTAGGCACTACGAGACTAAAAATGCCGTATTTGACGGCATCCATAGCGAGCCCGTCGCCTCCGGCATCGCTGCCCCGCCCTGGCATGGGTTATGCTCTGGTTTCTGCCCGAAATGACGCGCGGTGCGCAGAGAGAGTGAACGTCGATGAAGAAGGTCGAGGCGATCATCAAACCGTTCAAGCTCGACGAGGTGAAGGAGGCGCTTCACGAGGTCGGCATCAAGGGCATCACCGTGACCGAGGCCAAAGGCTTCGGCCGGCAGAAGGGCCATACCGAACTCTATCGCGGCGCCGAATACGTCGTCGATTTTCTGCCCAAGGTGAAAATCGAGGTCGTCATGGAGGACTCGATGGTCGAGCGGGCCGTCGAGGCGATCCAGCAATCCGCCCATACCGGGCGGATCGGCGACGGCAAGATTTTCGTCTCGACGATCGACGAAGCGATCCGCATCCGCACCGGCGAACGCGGGCCGGATGCGATCTGAGGCCTCTGGACGCGGTGACCTAAAGCCGGAGCGATCCGACTTTGTGAGCTAAGGGCCGCGGCACGGGGTACGGGCACACGTGCCGCAGCCTCGGTGACGGTATTTCGGTGTGCCCGATGGTAACGGTGCCGCGCCGTTGCCGGCCAGGATGGCCGGCCGGCGATCGCACCTCTGACAGTCAACCCCTTCAATCTCAACCAGCGAACGGAATGGTGCGATGGCCGATACCTCAAAAGTCATGGACATGATCAAGGAGCACGACGTCAAATACGTCGATTTCCGCTTTACCGACCCGCGCGGCAAGTGGCAGCACCTGGCGCATCATGTCCGCACGATCAATGAAGGCTTCCTCACCGACGGTGTGGCGTTCGACGGCTCTTCGATCGCCGGCTGGAAGGCGATCAACGAAAGCGACATGGTCCTGATGCCGGATTGCTCGACCGCAGTCCTCGATCCGTTTGCGGCGCAGACCCAGCTGATCGTGTTCTGCGATGTGCATGAGCCGCTGACCGGCCAGCCCTACGGCCGCGACCCGCGCTCGATCGCGAAAAAGGCCGAGCAGTATCTCGCCTCGACCGGGATCGGCGACACCGCGTATTTCGGTCCGGAGGCCGAATTCTTCATTTTCGATGACGTGCGCTACGAAAACAAGATGAATGCCGCGATGCTACGAGATCGACAGCGAGGAAGGCCCGTACGTCACCGGCAAGAAATACCCCGACGGCAACACCGGCCATCGCCCGCCGATCAAGGGCGGCTATTTCCCGGTGCCGCCGGTCGACAGCCAGAGCGATCTGCGCGCCGAGATGCTGTCGGTCATGTTCGACATGGGGCTCAAGGTCGAAAAGCACCATCACGAGGTGGCCCCGAGCCAGGCCGAATTGGGCGCCGAATTCGACACGCTGGTGCGCACCGCCGACAACATGCAGATCTACAAATACGTCGTGCACAACGTCGCCCACCAGTACGGCAAGACGGCGACCTTCATGCCCAAGCCGATCAAGGGCGACAACGGCTCGGGCATGCATGTCCACCAGTCGATCTGGAAGGCCGAGCGGCCGATGTTTGCCGGCAATCTGTACGCCGACCTGTCGGAGACGGCGCTCTACTACATCGGCGGCATCATCAAGCATGCCAAGGCGATCAACGCCTTCACCAACCCGACGACGAACAGCTACAAGCGGCTGATCCCGGGCTTCGAGGCGCCCGTGCTGCTGGCCTATTCGGCGCGCAACCGTTCGGCGTCGTGCCGCATTCCGATCGTTTCCAGCCCGAAAGCCAAGCGTGTCGAGGTGCGCTATCCCGACCCCGCCGCCAACCCGTATCTCGGCTTTGCCGCGATGCTGATGGCGGGGATCGACGGCATCCAGAACAAGATGCATCCCGGCGACGCGATGGACAAGAACCTCTACGACCTGCCGCCGGAGGAACTGAAGGACATTCCGACCGTGTGCGGTTCGCTGCGCGAAGCGCTGACCGAACTGGCCGCGGACCACAGCTTCCTGACGAAGGGCGACGTGTTCCCGACCGACTTCATCGAAGCCTACATCGAGTTGAAGTGGGAAGAGGTGTTTACCTTCGAGCACACGCCGCACCCGATCGAGTTTCAGATGTACTACTCGGTCTGAGTTTTCCGCCGTCCCGGCGCGACCCCCGGGTCGCGCCTGTCGAGCATGGCCGGCCTCGCGCCGGCCATGTGCGTTTCAATCTGCCGTTTCAAAATGCGCGCGCTTAAGAACGCATCAGTTAAATGCCTGTAATTTGGGCAACTTTGGGATAATCATCCCTCTCCCAAAGGCTAGAGCGGCATCCGACCAAGCTCGATCACTATCCGTTGTCGTCCCGGCGCAGGCCGGGACCCACTTTTCAGCAACTCTTAAGCTGCCCGGTGGGTCCCGGCTCGCGCCGGGAAGACAATTTCTTCTCAAGAATTTGAGCCTAAATCAAGCGCTTAGTGCGAGTTCCAGTCGGGTTGGAGCACGGTGCCGGCCCCTCACCCCGGCCCTCTCCCCGTGGCTACGGGGAGACGGAGGGACCCGCGGCGCCAGCCGTCGGAGGGTGAGGGGCCGGCACCGGCGGTTAGGTAGCTCAAGGTCATCGCTCCGCTCTACCGTAACAACCCTTTTACGGCCGATCCTCGGACCAACGCCGGAGTTGCGGCGTCGCGATACCCCGGTCGCTTCGCGTATGGCGTCGATGCCACACCCGATGTGATCGAAGTGTCTCAGGACTTGGCACGATTCTTGGTTTCTCTGCCTCAGGACCCCCGACGCGGTGTCGCGGGCCGTATCCCAAAGCCTCGGTCAACGGGAGAGGGTGAGAACGATGAGATCCCTGTACAACTATGGGCAGCGAGCGTTTTGGGCTGTCTCGATCCTGTCCTGTACGGCGCTTGCGGCATTGGCGCAGACCCCGGCGCCAGCCGCGCCTGCCGACGCCGCGGCGGCGGCGGCTCCGGCTGCTGCAGCCGCGGCCGCCGCGCCGAAGCTGGATAGCGGCGACACCGCCTGGATGCTGACTTCGGTCGCGCTGGTTCTGATGATGACGATCCCGGGCCTGGCGCTGTTCTACGGCGGCATGGTGCGCAAGATGAACGTGCTCGCCACGGTCATGCAGAGCTTTGCGGTGACCTGCCTCGTCACCGTGCTGTGGACGATCTGCACCTACAGCATGGCGTTCACCACCGGCAGCCCGTTTGTCGGCGGCATGAGCCGGTTTCTGCTGATGGGGATGACGATCGACTCGGTCAACGACCTGGCCAAGACGATCCCTAAATCGGTCTACATGTGCTTTCAGATGACCTTCGCGATCATCACCCCGGCGCTGATCTGCGGCGCGGTGGCGGACCGCATGAAGTTCTCGGCGCTGATGTGGTTCATCGGGTTGTGGGCGATCCTCGTCTATGCCCCGATCGCGCATTGGGTGTGGGGCTCCGACGGGTTCCTCAACGGCGCCGGCGTGCTCGATTACGCCGGCGGCACGGTCGTTCACATCAATTCCGGCGTCGCCGGCCTGATGTGCGCCCTGATGCTCGGCAAGCGTCGCGGCTATGGCGCGGAGCCGATGGCGCCGCACAATCTGGTGCTGAGCATGATCGGCGCCTCGCTGCTGTGGGTCGGCTGGTTCGGCTTCAATGCCGGTTCGGCGGTAACGGCCGGCACCAACGCCGGCATGGCGATGGCGGTGACGCAGATCGCCACCGCGACGGCGGCGCTGGCCTGGATGTTTGTCGAGTGGGCGTTGAAGGGCAAGCCGAGCGTCCTCGGCATCATGCTCGGGCGCGGTCGCCGGTCTGGTCGCGATCACCCCGGCCTCCGGCTTTGTCGATCCGCGCGGCGCGCTGATCATCGGCATCGCCGCCGGCATCGTCTGCTACTGGGGCGCCACCGGGCTCAAGCACATGTTCGGCTATGACGACAGCCTCGACGCCTTCGGGGTGCACGGTGTCGGCGGCACGGTCGGCGCGATCCTGACCGGCGTGCTGGCCGTGTCGGCGGTCGGTGGCGACGGCAAGAGCGGGCTGATCGACGGCAACCCGTATCAGGTCGTCATCCAGCTTTACGGCATCGCCTGTGTGGTTGTGTACGACGTGATCGTCTCGCTGATCCTGTTGAAGCTGATCGACCTGACGATCGGGTTGCGAGTCGATGCTGACATGGAGCGCGAGGGGCTCGACCTTGGCCTGCACGGAGAGGTTGTTCCGTAGACATTGTAGCGATTCGGCCGTCGCGGGAATTCCTGCGCCGGCCGTTTTGCACAAATTGTAATCACAGTGCCGAGTTTGCAGGCGAAATGTGACGGTTTTGCAAACATGTTTCTTTACAAATCCAGCGGTAATACAAACTTGTTTCTTTATTTGCCGTCATCGTAATAAATACTTTTAGGTTCGCGTCGCGTGAGCTGCCGGCGGATTATTCGTCGACGGTTCACCACAGAGGCAGAGAAAGAATCCGATGACACCAACTATGTCACATGGTCTGAAACTCGGGGCCGTTTGCCTGATCGCGTCGGCCTGGCAGTTCGCGACGATTGGCGCGGCCCAGGCCCAGACGCCGGCCCCGGCACCGGCGGGTGCCGCCCCGGCCGCCGAAGCGGCTCCCGCCGGCCCGACGGCGCTGACCACGCCGGTGATGAATGGCCCGCTGGTGGCCAATCCGGACCCCATCCATTTCGATCCCGCACCGTTCACCGGGGTCTATCTCTCGGGTGCCGCGAGCGGCTTGATCCTGCGTCAAAGCGACCGCGTTTTCGCGGTTGGCGACCATGACACGACGGTCGACCTGACAAACGCGCAGGTGTCGCTGCAGAACACCGAGGGCGTGTTCCAGTTCTTTCTGGAGCCCGGCGCCTATTCGCTGCCGACAGTTGGCGTCCCGTATCAGTTCACCAAGGTCGGCACGGCGACGAATTTGTTTGGCGGGTTGCCGGTTGCCTGGGGCAAGGTCGTCGTCAACAGCTCGTTCAACATCCAGGGCGGCAAATTGCCGACCCTGATCGGTGTCGAGAGCATGTTCACCTTCCAGAACATGAACATCGAACGCGGCCTGTTGTGGAACCAGGAGCCGATCGTCAGCCGTGGCGTGCAAGCCAATTTGACGACCGGGCCGGTCGCCTGGGCATTGTCGCTCAATGACGGCTACTACTCCGGCCAGTACAACTGGCTGAGCGGGGCCGCGACCTGGACGATCGATAGCGCCAATACAGTCGTCTTCACCGGCGGCGGCGCGCTGTCGCGCAATACCGGGGTCAGCCCGGCGACGCCGACCGCGCAGAACAACAGCTTCATCCTCGAAGCGAGCTACACCTACAACAACGCGCCGTGGACAATCACGCCGTACATCCAGTACACGCATGTCAGCTCCGATGCGGCGTTCGGCTTTGGCCAGGATGCCTCGACCCTCGGCGGCGCGATCCTCGCCAGCTACAAGATTCACCGATAACATCAGCCTGGCCGGGCGCTGGGAGTATATCGGTTCCAGCGGCAGCGTCGCCGGTGGCGCCCCCGATCTTCTCGGCTATGGCCCGGGCAGCGCGGCGATGTCGTTTACGCTGACCCCGACCTGGCAGGCAGGCCCCTACTTCATCCGGGCTGAAGGCTCGCTCACCCAGCTGTACAGCATCACCCCCGGCGCGACCCTGGTGTTCGGCACCGGCAATTCGAAGACGCAAGGCCGGTTCCTGGTTGAAACAGGCGTGGTGTTCTGAGCACACTGCAGCGCTTGCTTGGCATAGTTCGTGCTAATTGGTACGTGCTACTTGATACTCGGCGCATGACTTACGCGCGCGCCGCCCGCGGCTACCTGGCGATGGTGAGGCGATGAAAAAGATCGAAGCGATCATCAAGCCGTTCAAGCTCGATGAAGTAAAGACTGCGCTACACGAGATCGGCATTACCGGCATGACCGTCAGCGAAGTCAGAGGTTTCGGTCGCCAGAAGGGCCATACCGAAGTCTATCGCGGCGCCGAATACGTCATCGACTTTCTGCCGAAGGTCAAGATCGAGGTCGTCGTCGACGATGCCCTGGCGATCCGGGCGGTCGAGGCGATCCAGCAGGCGGCGCGCACCGACAAGATCGGCGACGGCAAAATCTTTGTCGTACCGATCGAGGAAGCCGTCCGTATCCGCACCGGCGAGCGCGGCGCCGACGCCGTCTAGCGCTACCAACGTCTGCTGCTACGCCGCTGTCGCCTGAGGGTTATCAAGGCGACAGGGACGGGTGGGAAGCCGCATCAGGATTTGCGACGGCAATAGCCCCCGCTCCAGCGGGGCCTATTGCCGTTCGCGATATTGAGCGTCGCTTTTCGCAACGGGCGAAGCGAGCGGTTATCGCGGGAACAGGAGTTGTACCTGAAAGCGCACCGCCCAGTTCGGCCCGCCGCTTGGGCGGGCGACGTAATTGAACGCCTGGAGCGAGGCGTTGATCGGCTGTCCGCCAATCTTGAAAATCTTGCCGCCGCCACCGCCGATCGGGACGTTCCAGCGTTGCGACGACGGAGCGTTCCAATTCGCCGTGATCACCGGCGCGCTGGCCAAGTACCAGCCGTCCGGCAGGTTGTAGTTCACGAACGGCTGCAGCAGCGTCTGGTTCACGTCGGCGCGGCCGTCCGGCCCGGCAATTGAAAACAGCTGGCGGGCCAGAACACCGATCACCCACGGCTTTGGCATGACCAGCCCGACCGCACCCGGCCCGACACTGAGTTTACCGGAGCCGATCACTCTGTCTGTTGCCGTCGGCAGATTGATCGAGGGGCCGGCACCCCAGATGAAATCGCTTGGCGCAGCCGGCGAGAAATAGACGGTCTGGTTGATGTCCCTGAGCCCGAACGTCTCCGGACCGGCTGAATGTTCAGGACGTTGGCGGTTTTGTCATGGTTCGGGCCGGCGCCGAAATAGGTGTTGTTCTGAAACGGCAGGCTGTACATGGCGGCGACCGGGTTCTGCGCCACCGCCGCTAGAGCCTCGGTCGAATCCTGCGCCGAGGCCGCGTGCGCAAGGAAAAATTGCGGCAGCGCAAAGAACTGCTGCCGCGGCTCTCGGAGACCGCTTCCTCGCGGTGTTGCGCATGGCCCGTTGCCTATTGTGGAACCCGACTTTTAACATTCCTCAACCGCTTGACGGCTTCGCCCTGGTATAGCATTCCGTCGCCGCGTTAGCGCGGCTCCCTCAGGATAGTGCACTGAAGAAAACGTAGCGGAAATCGGCTCGCGCGTCAGCGCGGCGAGCAGGCGCCAATCAATCTGCGGCCGGTAGGCTGGGGCCGGGATTGTCGCGTCAGGATCGTCGCCGAGCCGATTTGCAGCGTGCGCGAGGCTCGACGGTGGCGGCGAGGTGCTCGCGGCCGCCGCGAGCACCCCGAACAAGGCAGCGGAAGGGCGCGGTGATGGTCTTCATCACGCGCCTCAGCGGACCGCGAGTTCCCAATCGAGGTCCTCAACCGCCTCGCGCTGCACGATGGTGGGGTGCGAGGCCAGCGCCAGCGGCTCGAAATGCGGCGCCAGCAGCTTTACCGTGGCCCAATACCCGGCGCCGGTCGCGACCACCGTGACGACAACGCGGACCCACTCGGCGGGGATCAGGAACATGTAGGCGAGGAAGCCGAGCACGGTCCACACCACCGCGACCGGGTTGACGCCATACCAGTACCAATAGGGGCCCTTCGGCTCGAACAGCCCGACGAGGTCGATCCGCATCCGCTTGACGAACAGATAGTCGAAGATCAGCACGCCGCCGATCGGCGAGAAGATATTGCCGAGCATGCCGACATAGGTCGTGTAGCCCTTGACGACGTCCGGGGTCGCCGAGAGCGCGATACCGAGGATGCTGATGATCACCGTCGTCCAGAACCGGCCCAGCTTTTCAAAGATGTTCGAAAGCGACAGCCCGCCCGTGTAGAGGTTGAGGACGTTGATCGTCCAGTTGTCGAGCGCGATGACGATCAGGAACAGCATCAGCGCGAACCAGCTGCTGTTGAGGCCGGACACGATCTCGAACACATTGGCGGTCTTGCCCAGCGTCGCGGCCGCGCCATACGCGCCGAGGAGGGCGGCGAAACAGCCGCCGCCAACTTTGCCGATCAGCGTGCCGAGCCACATGTCGGTGCGCGAGCGGGTGTAGCGGCAGAAATCCGCCGAGTCGGTGACCATCGTCAGCGAGCCCGCGGCAACGACGTTCATCCAGGTGACAAACAGCAGCCAGTCGGCCTCGGGCTTGCCGGGATAGGCCAGCACCTCGGAGAACGAGAAATGCGGCTGGCCGCTCGTCATCATCAGGATCAGCACATAGGCGAGGATCGCGATCTTGAACGGCAGCGCGGTGCGCGACAGATGCTTCAGCGAGCCGTAGCCGATGATCGCGACCACCGCCTGCAAGACCGCGAAGATGACGCTGACCGTCACCAGCGAATGCGGCGTGCCGGTCCAGCGGTCAAGGATCGCGACGACCGCGAGCGAACCCGCCACCGTCTGGTAGGCGAACCAGTAGGTCGAGGCGATCGTGCGCAAAAAGGACGGGACCCACTTCGCGCCGCGCAACCCGTACACCATGCGGGTCGATACCTGGCCGGGCAGGCCGTAATCGACACCGACCGTCGCCATGATCGTATAGGCGATCGTCGCCAGCAGCACGCCGCAGGTGATCGCCCCGACGGCGCCGATAAACGACAGGCCGGACACGACCGCGAGACCGCCGACCAGGATCGACCCCGGGTTTAGCGCAAAGCCGAAGATGATCGAGAAAATGTCGTGCCAGCGCACGGTCCTCAGTTCGGGCGGCACCGGCTCAATGCCGAATTGCTCGACGCCCTTCGGCTGGTAATAACGCTGCCGGATTTTTTCTTCGATTTCGCCGGTGGTGTGCATTCTCTCTATACTCCCATACCTGCTCAAAGCAGTGGGAGCAATTAGCGTGCCATTATAGTTTTGCTCAAAATATGGTCGATGAGTAAATTTTATTCTTTTGAGTACTGTATGATCATTTGATTAGTGGATGGGCTTTCGGGGTTTGTTTTTCGGGCAATTCGGGTTCCGAAAACGCGAATGGCCGGGTTGGAACCCGGCCATTCGGTCGGTGGCCGCTGCGGCCGTTTACTTCCGGACGAACTTGTCGACGCTGCGGTCCTGGGTTAGGCCGGCATAGATGTCGCCGCGGGAGTCGACGCCGAGGCCGTGGACGTGGCGGCTTTCCAGCCGGGCAAGCACCTTGCCGCTGGGGTCCCACACCGAGACGTAGGCGGGTTTGTCGCCGTCTTCCTGCTCGGCGAGGTAGTAGTTGCCGTCCTTGCCGCGGCTGATATCATTGGGGCCGCCCATACCGCTCCACTGGCCGACATACTCGCCATCCGGGGTGAAAATCTGGATGCGCTTGTTCGACCGGTCGGCGATGTAGAGCTGGCCGGCATCGTCGAGCGCGATGCTGTGCGGCAGGTGGAACTGGCCGTTGCCGTTGCCCGGCGTGCCCCACGAGGTCTTGAGCTTGCCGTCGGCTGAAAAGCGGTGGACACGGGCGTTGCGGTAGCCGTCGGTGACGTAAATGTCGCCGTTGGGGTGGGGCAGCATCTCGGTCGGGTGATTGAACGGCCCGGCGGCGCGCTCGGCGAGCCAGTTGGTGATGTTGCCGGTATCGGAATGCTGGCCACGCGTGCCCAGCTCCATCAGCGGCTTGCCGTCGAGCGTAAATGATTTCGCGACTGAGTCGGAGCGATCAGTGGTGTAGACCGTGTTGCCGACGATTTTCAGCCCGTGCGGGTCGGTCACCTCGCCGGTGCCCCAGGACGCGAGGTGCTTGCCGGTGCGGTCGAACACGACGACCGGTGGATCACGCCGCTGAAAGATGTAGATGCGATCCTGATCGTCGGCCGCAACCCGGCTGATCAGGCCGAAGGGCTGGCCGTCCGGCGATTTGAAGAAATCGGGGATCAGTTCGTAGGTGTATTTGCCTGTGCCGATTGTTGTCGCCATTGCTGTTTCCTCCCGTAAGCATCGCGGAACCGTAGGATGGACTGAGCGTAGCAAAGCCCATCATTATTGTCTGGTGCCGTTGATGGGCTTCGCGTTGCTCAGCCCATCCTACCTGTAAAGGCTTTTCAATAAGGTTCGCTGACAAAAATAAACGTCGTGCCCGTCACGATCGGGGCGCTGGCGCCGACGAAGGAGACGTTCGCGTCTTTGACTTGGCGGGTGCCGGCGCGGCCGGAGGCTTGCAGGGCGCCTTCGATGATGTGCCACAACCCGTGAATGCGGCCGGTGCCGAGGCTGCCGCCAAAGGTGTTGAGCGGCAATTCGCCGTCGAGTTCGATGCGCCCGTCCTGGATGAAGTCGAGCGCCTCGCCTTCCTTGCAGAAGCCGTAGGACTCCAGGCCGTAGATCACCGAGGCGGAGAAGCCGTCGTAGATCTGCGCGACATCGACATCCTTTGGGGAGAAGCCGGAGCGTTCCCAGGTCAGCTTCGCGGAGCTGCTGCCGCCTTCCATATAACTCGACAGGCTGCCGATGCGGCCGGCGACCTCGAAATGCAGTCGCTGGCCATAGCCGGCGAGGTAGGCCGGGGTCGGCTTCAGGTCGCGGGCGCGGTCGGCGGTGGTCAGTACGATCGCAACGGCGCCCTGCACCGGGATGTCGCAATCAAACAGGCAGAACGGATAGGCGACCATGCGCGAGGCGAAATAATCCTCGCGGCTGAGCGGCGTGCCGTAGAAATAGGCGTGCGGGTTGTGCTGCGTGTGTTTGCGCTGCGTCACCGCCAGCGTCGCCATCTTGTCGCGCGTCTGGTTGTTGCGTTCGAGCCAGCGCGTGTAGGCGACCGCCATGCCCTGGCCCGGCCCGCCGAAACCATAGGGCGCGGTGAACTGGGTGGCGCCGGCGGCCATGCCGCTCGGCAGGTTCTGATAGGTGCCGCGCGGGTTGTGCATCGCCCGCCACACGACGGCGTATTTGCACACCCCGGCGAGCAATGCATTGACTGCCTGCTGCACCGCGCCGCCGATATTGGTCGTGCCGACTTGGATATGCCAGGTCAGGTTCGGCAGTTTCAGCATCGCCATCATGCAGTTGACCGACACGATCGAGATGCCGTCGACCTCGGCATGGCCGGTAGCCGGCAGTTCCGGGTAGGTCGCGAGGCCGTCGATGTCTTCCATCTTGAGGCCGCTATCGGCGACAGCTTCCTTCACCGCGGTTAGCGCGTGGGCGGCGAGCGGGATGTCGGCGGTGCGGCTGACCTTGGAGTAGCCGACGCCGCTGACGGCGATCTTGCAGCGGTTCTCCCACATGTCCTTTTCCCTTCTTTAATTTAGCAGTTTGGCTGCTCAGGTCCTTACGCTCAAGAAATTTTGAATTAAATTTTTGCCAAACGCTGCATCACCTCAATTCGCAGATCAATTACTTGCGAAGCGATATACCTCACCCCTTTGCCACCATAAAATTTGGCACTATCCACGCCATTTTCGCGCGTCAAGCCAAGTCGTTTCCGTAAACCCGCAATATAGTCCGTATGATAAGGTCTAAATTCTTGTATGCCTTGTTTGATGATGCGTTCAACCACGGTGCCGTCTTTGTATATATTGATGAATTCACCCTGTGGCTCGTCCAGTTCAAAGCCAAACCTTCGTAAATTTTCTCGGAGGGCCAGGAATTTCATTGGATGCTCGCCGCGAACCGTCTTTCGGGAATTGACTTCAAACCATTCCTTTATCAACTTCAATTCGTCGTCCCTGCTTGCAGTCAGTTCATGAGCGGCTGCCTGCCGGGTAAATTCGAACATTTCATCATCTGTAGAATAATTAAGCCAGTAGCCGTAACGGTCCAAAACCACATGCGCCGAGACTAAGGCGGCCCGCTTGTTCCCGTTGTGGAAGGGATGGTTGTTAATGATCGAATGAAACAACGCAGCGGCCTTATCAAACGGCGATGGGTACGCGTCGACCCCGCCTACGGTCTGTTGAGGCCTTGCCACAGCAAATTCCAATAACGCGCGATCCCTGATACCTGGCGGAGAGATGGGATCGCTAGTCTCCATAAAGTGTTCCGTTAAAAGACCGTGGATTTGTACGACTTGGTTAGGGGATAGTGTCATTTCCGCTCGCTGCTAATTATTCAGACCCGGGGCGGAACTGGGGGAGGGTGATGTCGTCGTTGAGTTTTTCGAAGATCACTTCGACACGGCGGCCGACCTTGGCTTCGGTGTAGGGCACGCCGAGCAGGTTGCCGGCCATCAGTGCGCCGGGGGCGTCGTCGAGTTCGACGATGATGCTGGCATAGGGGACTGCGGCGGCGAAGCGCTTGTCGCCAGTGTGGTACATGATCGTGTAGGCGTAGATCGCGCCCTGGCCGCGCACGGGCTCGAATTTGAGATCGGCAGAGGCGCATTGCGTGCAGGTCGCGTAAGGCGGGTGCTGGAAATGGCCGCAGCTTTGGCAGCGCTGCAGTTCCAGCGCCTCGCGCCTGGCGGCTTCCCAAAACGGCTTGGTCCACTCGTTCGGCACCGGGATCGGCCGCGTCACCTTGCTCCAGTCGCTCATTTGCTTCCCCTTGAGTTTGTCGGCCGTCGCGAGCGCGGGCCGAGTATAGACCAGGATTATCCGCTCAGCGCCTCGTCAAGGTCGCGGATCAGGTCTTCGGCGCTTTCCAGGCCGATCGAGAGCCGCACCACGTCGGGGCCGGCACCGGCGGCGATGCGCTGTTCATCGGTCAGCTGGCGGTGCGTGGTCGAGGCCGGATGCAGGATCAGGCTGCGCGTGTCGCCGATATTGGCCAGATGCGAGAACAGGCGCACGCTCTCGACCAATTTGATGCCCGCCTCGTAGCCGCCCGTGACGCCAAAGGTAAACACCGCGCCCGGGCCTTTCGGCAGATATTTGCAGGCGAGGTCGTAATACGGGCTGGTCTTCAGCCCGGCATACGACACCCAGGCGACTCGCGGGTGTTCGGCGAGAAACTGGGCGACCTTCTTTGCATTCTCGACATGCCGGTCCATCCGGACATGCAGGCTTTCGATGCCGGTCAGGGTCAAAAACGCGTTCATCGGTGACTGGGTCGGGCCGAAATCGCGCAAGCGCGACGGCGCGTGCCTTGGTGGTAAACGCGAAATCGCCGAAATTCTCGAAGAATTTGAGGCCGTGATAAGCCGGTTCCGGCTCGGTCAGCGAGGGGAATTTACCGCACTGGCCCCAGTCGAATTTGCCGCTTTCGACGACCATGCCGCCGAGTGCGGCGCCGTGGCCGCCGAGGAACTTGGTCGTCGAATGGCAGATCAAATCGGCACCCCACTCGAACGGCCGGCACAGATACGGGGTCGCCAGCGTGTTATCGACGATCAGCGGGATGCCGGCCTCGTGCGCGATCGCCGCGACCTTTTCGAGATCGACGATGATGCCGCCGGGGTTGGCCAGCAGTTCGACAAAGATCGCCTTGCATTTCGGGGTCATCGCCCGGCGGAAATTCTCCGGCTCGGTTGGATCAACGAAATGGCATTTCCAGCCGAGCTTCGGAAATGACAGGCCAAACTGGGTCAGCGACCCGCCATAGAGATTGCGCGAGGCGAGAAATTCGTCGCCCGGTTGCAGCAGCGTGAAGAAGGTCAGGAACTGCGCCGCATGACCGGAGGCGGCGGCCACCGCGGCGCGGCCGCCTTCGAGGCTGGCGACGCGCTCTTCGAGCACCGCGACGGTCGGGTTGTTCAGGCGCGAATAGACGTAGCCAAAATTGTGCAGGTTGAAGAGCGAGGCGGCGTGGTCGACATCGTCGAACACATAGGCGGTCGTCTGGTAGATCGGGGTCGAGCGCGCGCCGGTGACCGGGTCGGGCGTGGCACCGGCATGCACCGCCAGCGTTTCGAACCCGTAGCTCTGGTTGTGTGACGGGGTCGCGCGCTCCCGAACCCGGCGCGGGCGGGGGGCCTGGGGCGCGCGGTTCTGGATGATGCCGCTATTGACCCCGCTCCACGACAATTCGCCGCCGAGTCGCCCGAACTCGATTTTCGGGCAGCGGTTCATGATGATCTCAATCCCGGCTCGCTCGCCGATCGCGGCGGCCTCGTCGTTGCGGATGCCGAGCTGCATCCACACCACCGGCGCCCCGATCGCAATCGCCTCCTCGACGATTTTCGGGGTTTCCACCGAGGGGCGAAACACATCGACCATATCGACAGGCTCCGGGATGTCGCGCAGCGAGGCGTAAACCTGCTCGCCGAGAAGTTCGTGGCCGGCATTGGTCGGGTTGACCGGGATCACCCGGTAACCTTTGCCCTGCAGATACTTCATCACGAAATAGCTCGGCCGGTTCCAGTTCGACGAGGCGCCGACCATCGCAATCGTGCGGGTGCGCTCGAGGATCGAGCGGATTTGCGCGTCGGAGTAGGGGATCGGGTCGAGCTGGCTCATCGGTCACCGCAACAGGGCCAAGGGGACGCGCCATCCTATGCCAGCGCCGCCCAGCGAGCACCAACTAGGCGCGAATGCCTGCAACAGCCACCGCCGGGCGGGCTTTCCGACTTGAAACGCGTTGACGCACGCAGTTGCAAGGCTGACATTTGCTGGTCTTGGCATGCCATTTGACGAGGTGAGCACGCGCATACCCGCGGCCATCTTTTCTTAACGAAAACAAGTCTACGCTAAAGGCAGCACATATGAATCGGCGGTTCGGCACCTCGCCGGCAACCGCGGGACTCGCGAGGAGACGGCGATCGATGACAATGGAGACGATCTCCGGGGTAACGTGTTCGGTCTCGCCGCATTCCTGTTGGAGTGAGGCGAATGGGTAACCGCCTCCATCTGGTCCTGCGGGCCCTGTGGGCCGATTGCTCGGCGGCGACGGCGCTCGAATATGCCCTGATTGCGATCTTCATCTCGATCATCGTCGTTACCTTGACGATCTCGATCGGCAGCACGGTGTGCGGCTTCTTCATGTCCGTTAATGCCGGCTTCTGACCCGACCGTCGCTGAAGCAGCCGCCGCACCGGACCGCACTTGAGCGCGGCCGGAAAATTCTCCATCTTCCCCGGCGCATTTTTCGTTGTCGCCGGGCGCCGACCCGGCCCACCAGATTTCTGAGGGAGAGCCGCACCATGAGCGCTGGTTGGCAGCCTGCTACCGCCTATCCCGATCCGGCCATCATCACCCTCGACCCGCGCTTCGATGCGATCAAGCCGCCGATGAATGCGGCGGTCGAGCGCCTCTATACCGGTGCGCGCTGGAGCGAAGGGCCGGTATGGTTCGGCGACATGCGCTGCGTGTTGTGGAGCGACATCCCCAACAACCGCATCCTGCGCTTTGACGAGGAGACCGCCGAGGTCAGCGTCTTCCGCAAGCCGTCGGATAACGCCAACGGCAACACCCGCGACCGCCAGGGCCGGCTCGTCTCGTGCGAGCATGGCATGCGCCGCGTCACCCGCACCGAACATGACGGCACGATCACGGTCATCTGCGAGCGCTATGACGGCAAGCACCTGAACTCGCCGAACGACGTCGTCGTGAAGTCCGACGGTTCGGTGTGGTTCAGCGATCCGATGTTCGGCATCGCTGGCAATTACGAGGGCAACCGGGCCGAACCGGAACTGCCGATGAACGTCTACCGGGTCGATGGCCGCACCGGCCGCACCACGATCGTCGCCGAGGACATCGCCGGCCCGAACGGCCTCTGCTTCTCGCCTGACGAATCGCTGATGTATCTCGTCGAGTCGCGCGCCAACCCGCGCAACATCAAGGTGTTCGATGTCGTCGGCGACGGCGACAGGCTCGCTAACCCGCGCGATTTCGCCGACCTCAAGGGCGGCTCGCCCGACGGGTTCCGCTGTGATGTGCACGGCAATCTGTGGTGCGGCTGGGGCGGCAGCTCCGAGCACAACGGCGTCGCGATCTTTGCCCCGGACGGCACGATGATCGGCCGCATCGCGCTGCCCGAGCGCTGCGCCAATCTGTGTTTCGGCGGGGTCAAGCGCAACCGCCTGTTCATGGCGGCGAGCCAGTCGCTGTATTCGGTTTATGTCGGGACCGAAGGCGCGATCGGCGGCTGATGCGGCGCCGCGACCTGCTCGCGTCGATGGCGGCCGCCACCAGCGGGCTGATCGGCGACGCGGGCCCGAGCCGCGCCGCGCTCCCCGCGGACGCCGCCGCTGGCATTCCCGCCGGGGTTCCTGTGGGGCACCGCGACCTCGTCGTATCAGGTCGAAGGCCGCGGTGACCGCAAGGCCGACACGATCTGGGACAGCTTTGCCCGCCAGCCCGGCACCATAAAGGACGCCAGCAACGGCGATGTCGCGTGCGACAGTGTGCATCGCTTTCCGGATGATATCGCGCTGATCGCCGGTGCCGGGCTCAAGGCCTACCGGTTCTCGATTTCCTGGGCGCGGGTCTTGCCGGACGGTATCGGCGCACCTGACGAGGCGGGGCTCGACTACTACAGCCGGGTCACCGACGCGCTGCTGCAAGCCGGTATCGAACCGTGGGTGTGCCTGTTCCATTGGGATCTGCCGCAGGCCTTGCAGGATCGCGACGGCTGGAACAACCGCGAGATCGCCGACTGGTTCGCCGAATATGCCGGGCTGATGGCCCGGCGGCTCGGCGACCGGGTGAGGCCGCTGGGTCACCTTTAACGAGCCGAACGTGCATGCCGCGATCGGCCACGGGCTCGGCGAGCACGCCCCCGGCTACCGCGACCGCGACCGGATGTTCGCCGCGTTCCACCATCAGAATCTGGCGCATGGTAGCGGCGTCACGGCATTGCGGGCGGCGGGCGGAGCGCGGTTTCAGATCGGCACGGTGCTGAGCCTCCAGCCGGTAAGACCGGCCGGCGGGCTCGCGGCCAATGCCGAGGCGGCGGCGCTGTGGGATGCGCTGTGGAACCGGCTGAGCCTCGACCCGCCGACCCTCGGCCGCTACCCGGAGCGCCTGGCCGAATACGTCGAGCCGCTGGTCAGGGACGGCGACCTCGCGCGGATCACACAGCCGATCGATTTTCTCGGCGTCAATTACTACAGCCCGATGTATCAGCAGGCCGACCCGGCCGGTCTTGTCGGCACCACCTGGGGCGCGACCCCGGCGGGCATGCCGCAAACCGCGATGGGCTGGCCGGTCGATGCCAACGGGCTCTACGACGTGCTGGCCGATTTGCGTGACCATTACGGCAACCCGCCGGTCTTCATTACCGAAAACGGCGCCTGTTTCGCAGAAGAGGCGGGCGACGATGATCGGGTGGAGGACAATGAGCGGATCGCGTTTCTGCACGACCACATCGCGATGGCACATCGCGCGATTGCCGACGAGGTCGATCTGCGGGGTTATTTCGCGTGGACGATTCTCGATAATTTCGAGTGGGCCCAGGGCTATACCGCGCCGTTCGGCCTGGTGCGGGTTGATCGCGCCACCCTGAAACGAACCCCGAAAGCGTCCTATGACTGGTACGCCCGGGTGGCGCAGAGCAACAGCCTCGCGAGCGACGGAGAAAACTGATGTCCGACGAGCCGTTGTGCTGAGCCGTCTCTACGCCCGCATTCTCAAGATTGCCGCCGGCCCGAATGCGCTGTGGGCATTGCTGGCGGTGTCGTTTGCCGAGAGTTCGTTTTTTCCGATCCCGCCCGACGCATTGCTGATCCCGATGATCCTGGCGCGGCCGCGCGCGGCGTATCGGCTGGCGGCGGCGTGCACGCTGGCCTCGGTGGTCGGCGGGCTGGTCGGGTACGCGATCGGGTATTTCCTGTTCGACACGATCGGCCGGCCGATCCTCGAATTCTACCACGCGATGAACCGCTACGACGCGTTCAAGGCCGGGTTTGGCGAATGGGGCGTGTGGATCATCATCCTCAAGGGGATGACGCCGATCCCCTACAAGATCGTCACGATCGCCAGCGGTGTCGCGCATTTCGACCTGCTGGCGTTTGTCGGCGCCTCGATCATTTCGCGCAGCATCCGGTTTTTCCTGGTCGCCCTGGTGTTGTGGTATTTCGGCGACGCGGCGCGGGTGTTTATCGAGCGCCGGCTGACGCTGGTTACCACGGTGTTCGCGGTGGCGCTCGTTGGCGGGTTTGTGGCGCTGCGCTATCTATAGGCCCATGAGCTACAGGGCCATGATGGTAAACGCCCGGGCGTTTACCGGGTTTGTGCTGGCGGCGGGGTGCGCCGTGCTCGGCACCGCGCTGCTGTCGCAATTCTGGGGCGGCCTCGCGCCGTGCGAATTGTGTCTGCTGCAACGCCTGCCGTGGGACGCGGCGATCGCTGTGTCGCTGGTTGCGACCGTGATCGGCAGCCGGCGGGTCCTGCCGTGGGTGGCGCTCGGGCTGTCGGCGATATTTGCCCTGAGCGTCGCGTTTGCCGTCTACCACGTCGGGGTTGAGCAGCATTGGTTTGCTGGCCCGTCCGCCTGCACCGCCACCACCAGCGGCGCGATGACGCTCGAAGAGATGAAGCGGCAGATCCTCGGGACCGCACCGGTCATGTGCGACCAGGTGCAATGGTCGCTGTTTGGGGTGTCGCTTGCGGGCTTCAACCTGCTCGCGTCGTTCGGCATGGTGGCGGTCTGCCTCGCCGCCTTTCAGCAAAGCCGTCGCGCCGCGCCGCCGCTGCCGAGCGGCGCCAAAATTGGCCGCGCATGAGCGACGTGACCCCCGCACGTCCGCCTTACCTGCCCGGCGATCCGCCGCCGCAGGCCGATATCGCCGGCATGATCCGCGTCGACCATGCCGGCGAATACGGCGCGACCCGCATTTATGACGGACAACTCGCGGTGATCGGCCGCGGTCGGGCGCGTGACGCGATCCGCCACATGGCCGAGCAGGAGCAACGCCATCTCGCGACCTTCGACGAGCTGGTGCGGGCACGCCGGGTGCGCCCGACGGTGCTGCATCCCCTCTGGCACGTCGCCGGCTTTGCGCTCGGCGCGGCGACCGCCTTGCTTGGCGGGCGCGCCGCGATGGCCTGTACCGTTGCGGTGGAGGAGGTTATCGACGAGCATTATCAGGCCCAGGCCGATCGCCTCGGCGATGCCGAACCGGCCTTGCGAGACACGATCGCCGCCTTTCGCGCCGACGAACTGGCGCATCGCGACACCGCGATCGACCACGGCGCCACCGGCATGCCGGGCTATGAACTGCTCTCGGGCGTCGTCAAGACCGGGTCGCGGCTGGCGATCTGGCTTTCGACACGCTTTTAAGCGTATAGAACTTTAAGGCTGGTTGAATCTGAACGGCGTGCGACATTATCCTGTCGGTTCCGTTGCGGCGCAGATGCGGCGCGTTCTCCCCGATTGACGGGCGGCCAACCGAGAAGGAGCGTAAAGCCGTGATGCAACATAAGCTCGTTTCCGGCGACAACCATATCGACCTGACCTATTGCCCGGCCGATCTGTGGTCGTCCGAGGCACCCGACAAGTGGAAGAAGATGGCTCCGCGCGTCGAGGAGCGAAACGACGGCCAGCACTGGTTTGTCGACAATATCGATCGCGGCATGTGGAACGGCGTCGGCCCGGGCTTTCTGCCCTACACCAAGGGCGCGTTCGACCATATCGACGAAATGCAGTCGCTCGGCTTCGAGTGGAATTCCTATCCCGGTGGCGTGCCGCGGCCGACCACGCCGGAACTGCGCATCGCCGATCTCGATCGTGATGGGCTCGAAAAAGAGATCATCTATGGCTGCCTGATGGTCAACGACTTGATCGACGAGGCCGATCTGCGCGTCTGGGTCAACCAGCGCTACAACGACTGGGTCGCCGATTTCGCCAAGCGCTCGGATTCCAACCGGGTATTCCCGCTGGCGATCATCCCGAACACCGATCCGCAGGCGGCAGCCGCTGAAGTGCGCCGCTGCGCCAAGATGGGGCTGAAGGGTGGCGACCTCGCGTTCAAGCGCATGACCCCACCGCTCTATCACCCGGCGTGGTTCGCGCTGTGGGAAGCCGCGGCCGAGTGCAAGTTCCCGATCTCGTTCCATTCGACCGGGTTCAAGGCGGTGCGCGCCCCTGACACGCCCGAGATGGAAAAGGAAGTCTTCACGCAGTGGCGGCTGGTGCGCTCGACCCTGTTCCAGCTCGACACAATGGAAGTGCTGGCCTCGATCCTCGCTTCCGGCGCCTGCGAGAAGTACCCTGACTTCAACTTCGTCCTCGGCGAATCCGGCGTCACCTGGCTGCCCTATGTGTTCGACCGCTGCGACACCGAATATCACGACCGGGCGCGCAGCCTCGGCTTCAAGATGAAGCCCAGCGACTATTTCCGCCGCCAGGGTTTCGTGACCTATCAGCAGGACAAGTATCTCGAACCGATCGTCCCGCTGATCGGCGAAGACAACATCATCTGGGGCGCCGACTATCCGCACCCGGACTGCATCTGGCCGAATTCGCGCGAGACTCTGGAGCAGAACCTCGCCGGCTTCTCGGCCAGCACGCAGAAAAAGATCGTCCACGACAATGTCGTGAAGCTCTACGGCCTGAACTGACGCAACCTTCCCTCTCCCGCATCGGGAGAGGGTGGCGAGCAACGCGAGCCGGGTGAGGGTGGCGCCGCGGCATGACCCTCACCCGATTTCGGGCTCCGCCCTCGGCCACCCTCTCCCGCGGTGTGGGAGAGGGCAAAACACTCTACTGCGCGGCGAGGCGGATCGAGCGGGAACGCTAAGCATGGCGACAGCAGCGGTGGCGGAATTGCCGGAACTGACCGCGGGACAGCGGCTCGACCGGGTCTCGCTCAACGCGTTTCATTGGCGGGTGCTGGGGTTGATCGCGGCCGGCCTGTTCGTCGATGTGTACGATCAGGCGATGGGCGGCGGCATCATCGCGGCATTGCTGAAAAACGGCTGGTCCGACCTGCGCCTCAACGGAGTCTTTCTGTCGTCCACTTTTCTCGGCCTGATGGTCGGTGCCTGGGCGGCGGGGCCGCTATCCGACCATTACGGGCGGCGCACCGCGTTTCAGGTCAACCTGCTGATTTTCGGCCTGGGCTCGCTCGCCGCGGCATTCGCTCCCTCAATGACATGGCTGATCGCGTTGCGTTTCGTGATGTGCGTCGGTCTCGGGGCCGAAATCGTGGTGGGCGGCGGGACGATGGTCGAATTCGTGCCGACCGCGTCACGTGGGCGGATCGTCGCGATGCTCGGGCTGTGCAGCGCCTTCGGCGCGATCGTGGCGAGCGTCGCGAACTATCTGATCACTCCCAATTTCGGCTGGCGATGGATGTTCGTCACGGGCGGCATCAGCGCGCTTGTCGTCTGGCTCGCGCGGCGCGCGATGCCGGAATCGCCGCGCTGGCTCGAAGGGCAGGGCCGCCATGCCGAGGCGGAGGCGGTGTTGCGGCGCATCGAGGGGGCCGCCTACCGGCCCTGCCAGCCGGTCGGCGCGCACCAATCGGCAGCCGCGCCGGTGGTGCCGATGCGCGTACTGGCCAGCCGCAATGTCATCCGCATCACGATTACATCGCTGGTGGCGAATATCGTGCTGATGTTCACGGTCTGGCTGTTCAACGGCTGGATCCCGAGCTTTCTGGTCAAGCAGGGGCTGAGCGTCTCATCGTCACTGGGGTTCGTTGCGATCATGTCGGCAGGCACACTGGTCGGGACGCTGATCGGCATTTTTGTCATCGAAAAAATCGGCCGCCGGCCCGCGATCGTGGGCGGCTGTCTCGCCGCTGCCGTTGCCGGCGCGATCTATCCGTTCTCGCCGAGTGTGCCGGTCGCGGCGGCAGTCGGCACCGTCGTGATGACCGCGCTCTATTTCCTGCTGGCGGTCGTCTATTATGTCTATCTGAACGAGATTTTCCCGACGGCATTCCGTCAGCGGGGTGTCGGCTTTGGCAACGGGGTTGGCCGGCTCATGCTGGTGCTGTCGCCGTTGCTGATCGTGCCGCTTTATGAATGGGGCGGCATTGCCCCGATCATCGCCGTTTTCGTCGGCGCTCTGCTGGTCATGTCGGTCGTGATCCTGACCCTCGGCATCGAGACCCGCGGCCGGAGCCTCGAGGCCATAGGAGACAGTCTGGCGCCGACGGGTTGATCACGCCGGGCCGGCACCGCTTCACTTGTCCAGCCAGACATCCTCCATCCGCCAGCCGTTATAGATGCTGTTGGTCATCATCGTCATGCCCTTCACCCAGGGCTCTTGGCAGCCGGCTCCGGCAGGGTAGAAGATCACCGGTCGGAAGGCGGCTTCCGCCAGCTTGCGCTCGGCCTGCCAGACGATCTCCCGGCGCTTCTTTACGTCCGCTGTCATCGATTGCTGGTCGATCAGCTTGTCGAACTCCGGGTCGCTGTAACCGGCGTAGTTGCGGGCCGCGCCGGTATAGTAGTTTTCGTAGAACATCTGGTCCGGGTCATCGACGCCGCTCTCGATCGGCACCGCGCCGACGGTGAAGTCCCTGCGCGCCATTTTCGGGTACCAGACGGCAGTGTCCACCAGATCGAGTTCGGCATCGATGTAGATCTCCCGCAACTGGGAGATCAGGACCACCGCCGGATCACGCCAGGCGGGGAAGTTACGTGTCGATATCTGGATTTGAAGCCGTTTATCCGGGCCGTAGCCGAGCGTTTCCATGATCTTGCGGGCCTCTGCGCGGTTCTTCGCCACATCGAGCCCGTATCCGGGCAGCGTCTTCAGGACGTCCGGCGGCATGCCCCATACGCCGTTTGGCGCCGGCAGCATGTTCGCGCCGATACTGTCCTTAACCCCGCCATTGATGATGTCGACAAAGGCCTGGCGGTCGAGCGTCAGTACCATCGCGCGCCGCAATTCCGGGTTGTCGAAAGGCGGCTTGTGCAGATTGATCAGCATCGTGCGCGGCACATTGCCGACATTGAGCTGGCATATCGCCTGGGGTGCCTGCTCGTTGAAATCCTTTAGCGTGGGGATCGTCACGCCGAGCGGGATGGCGTCGAACTTGCCGGCAAAAAAGGCCAGGTTGCGCGGCGCCGTCTCTTTCATGATCGTGTATTCGATACCATCGAGATACGGCCGATCCTTTTTCCAGTAATCCGGGTTCTTCGCGACTTTGATGTATTCGTTGGGTTTGAACTCGACAAACTTGAACGGGCCGGTGCCGATCGGGTGCTGCCGCATGTCGCGCGTCGGCACATGGCAGGGATAGATCGGCGACCAGCCCGAGGCCAGCAGCGCCAGCAGCGCGGGTTGCGGCTGCTTCAGGTGGAAGGTCACCTCGTAATCGCCGCGGGTCGTCACCTCCTCGACGTTCTCGTACCACGACTTGCGCGGGTTGATGCGCAGCTTGTCCTGGCCCGTCCCCATCAGCAGGTCCCAGGTGCATTTGACATCGGCGGCGGTGAACGGCATTCCGTCATGCCATTTCACCCCCTGGTGCAGCGGAAAAGTCAGCTCCTTGCCGTCCTCGCTCCACCGCCACTCGGTCGCGAGGTCAGGGACGACCGAGTCGAGGCTGTTCTGGGCGACATCCTGCTTATACATGACCAAATTGTTAAAGACGCCCATCATGGGCTGCTCAGAGGCGCGCGTCGCCTCTTCCAGGATCGACATGCTGGCCGGGCTGTCGAAATGATGCAGTCTCAGAATACCGCCGTGCTTCTGGGCCATCGCCGCGTGCCCACCGATGCCGATCAACAGCAACGAGCCCAAAGCGGCCAGGCCGCTCAGATAACGCCCCATGATTTGTCCTCCCGCTGTTCCCGGCGGGTGGTCACCGTGCTGGCCCCCGCGGCGGCGCCCTTTTTTGTCGCTTGGACGCCTTCCGCCGAGGCTAGCACGACACGGAGCAAGGCGGCAGGCCTGCTTTAGACGGGTGCGAAGAAGCGGTCGTGTCCCTGGGTAATTAGCGGGCGCTGCGACCGCCAGGCCTTCGCACGCTGCTGGAGAATCAGTGGAGGCGATCGCTAAAAGCCGCTCCGTTTCTAAAAGCCGCTCCCTGACCCGGATCAAGGCGCGTTCGCAGGTGTATCCTGCTTCGATTGAAAGCGGATTGCCTGCTAAAAATGGGTGGGCACGATGTGAGCGATGCCGGAGCCTCTACGAAGATACGAAGAGCAGTCGGCGGGGATCAGAGAGAAGATAAACGCCGCTGATGCAGTTGTTGGTGCGGTGTGCAAGGGGAAAATCCTCGCTTTCTCGGCGGTACGGCGCGGTTCAAGGAAGCCCGGGAAATAGCTACCGCGCCGCAGCTTCGGAATGCGCAGCTCGACGGTGCCGGCCCGGGTCTCCCAGTCACGATCGCGATAACCGTTGCGGTGGTTGCGACGGGCTTCCGTGCGCTCACCGGGTCCGGCGCCACACACGCCCTCCATTTCCAGTTCCATCAAGCGGTTCGTGGCGAAGCCGACCATCTCGCGTAGGAACGTCACGTCGAAGCCCTTCTCCAGCAGCTCGCGAAGCGCGATCTTCTCATCGGTCATCGTGGTGATCTCCAAGTCAGAGTTGCGTGTCGCAACCCAACCCTACCGAAGAGCACCGCGGTGACCACCGCCGTGGATAAGTAGCCCGCCGCCGCCTGACACGTGGCGGTCGCTGCGTCGGGCTACACTTACCCACAGCTCCTACACCACTCGGGGCAACACGACCTATCTGAAATCGCAAACCTCACACAGCGACGGTTGCCGAGCGGCAGGTTTCACCGGGATACCGGCCTTGCAGCATGATTGGATTAGTGCCTATCCTTCCTAGCTGCCAAATTGGTTGTCCATCGGGAACCCCTGGATCAGCTGGTGCTGACCGCAGCCCTGATGCCAAGAATTGATAATTCCAGATGAACGTGCTCTAGCTCCGACGCTGCAGAGATCATCCGCAAAGGGAGAACGAAGACATGACACCCGAATTCGCCTCCAAATCGCTAATAATCATGACATCATCCCTGATGATGTTCGGCCTGATCTGTGCCACATCCACCTCAACGAACGCAGAAACCGTCAAAGTGGTAAACGAGGCCTCTACGGACGGCTCGTTCACCATGGCCCAAACCAATGGCATGGACCGGCGGCAGGACCGCCGTGACACCCGGCAGGACTGTCGTCAGCAGAACGGGGTCGTCGGTGCGGACAAGCGCAACTGCAAACAACAGGGACGCCAGAACTAACTGCGGCACAGCCCGACTGGCGTATGCTGATGTTCGCGCTCGTCGCGCCGGCCTTCCTCGCTGCTTGCGTCTCACAAAGCAAGTACGATCCATGGTGATCAGCGTGAGCTTAGCCAGCGTCGATCAGTAGAGTCGGAAAACAGCATTTTAATGGGAGCAGATAATGAAGGGTCTAAGAGGCATCGGAATAGCTGTTATCGCGGTCACGGCAATCATGCTTTCGGGATGTGCGCGCATGTCCGTATCGTCCGCGCCGCCGGAACTTCCCGGGCTGGTTTCTTGTGCGCCGACCTATCCCGGATGGTACGTCTACCCACCTCAGAAATACTGCTATCCGGCGTGGGATTTTATGTGACAGCGGTGACTGAAGGCTCCGACTGAATACCCTCGGCCTTATGAAGCAGCCGAAATACCGCGAGCATTTCCGAACCAGCGACCACCCCAGGTCCTGGAATGCAAAGATAATCCGGGTGCAAAAAGCGTTCAGTAATAACAAGATTGCTAATTAAAAGGACTTTTCCGCCCTTTAGCACAATGCGCGCGACCTTTTCGTCTCGCTGCACCCAACGCCTCCTGAGCGATTGACCGCTTGGATTGAGTTTGCTCGGAAAGTACTGCTGTCATGGTCACGCACGCCTTGATAGGTATAGAGCCGCCGGATGCATAGTCAATCCGCGCATCCATTTGGGATACATGCCAAGTATTGCGGCGGCGACGCGATGGCGCCGCCAGTCGCAGCCTCCGGTGGTGACCCGGCCTCCCGGTCGGTGGGAAGTCGCCCTGACCGGGCGGCCAGGTCAGTCGCCCAGGCTCAGGGCTTTTTCGGAAGCGCGCCTTCGGCAACCAGCACTTCATGCGCGGCGCGGAACGCGTCGAGGCCGGCCGGGATGCCGCAATAAGCGGTGGCGTGCAGCAGGGCCGCCTTGATCTCCTCGACCGTGACGCCGTTGTTGAGCGCGCCCTTGACGTGCAACTTGATCTCCGGCGCGCGGTTCAGCGCGGTCAGCATCGCGAGGTTCATCAAGCTGCGTGTCTTGCGGTCGAGCGTCCCTTCGCCCCAGGCCCAGCCCCACGCCCAGGCCGTGGTGGCGCGCTGGAACGACATCATGAATTCGTCGGCACGAGCCATCGAGGCGTCGACATATTCGGGGCCCAGCACCTCGCGCCGGATCGGCATGCCCTTTTGGAACAGCGCGTCGTCTTCAGCCATCTTGCAACTCCTTGATATTTTGCGGGCAGTCCGCCCTCGTCCGGATTGTGCCACAAGCGGCCTCGGCCAGGGTGTTTTCGGCGGGAGCGCGGGACAGTGATACGATGGCTGCATGCCGGCGGGTGCATGCCAGCCGGCGGTTTGGCTTTCGAGTGGAGGGGATGACGGATGAGCGCGCTGCGTGAGGTTCTGCCGCCGCCAGCGCCCGGTTTCGATATGCGGGGAATTTATGGTCACCACCAATCGGTCGCCATTCGCGCCGCCGGGCTGATCTATTGCTCCGACCTGCTGCCGATCAACCCCGAAACCGGCGAGCGCGAACATGGCACGGTAACCACCGAAACCCGCCGGATTTTCGAGAACCTGAAGATTCTGTTGGAGGCAAACGGTTCGTCGCTCGATCGCGTCGTTCAGGTGCACGCAATGATCTACAACCGGATCGAATATGACGTGCTCAACCGCGTCTACCGCCAATACCTGCCACATCAGCCGCCGGCGCGCACCGTCTGGTCAGTGCAGATCGAAGCCGGTTTCAAGGTGCAACTCGACGTCGTCGCGGCGGCCTGAGAGGAGTTGACGACGATGAACCTGACGCGCGACATCATCGAACCGAACAACGACAGGCTGAACGTCTCGCGAAACCTCAAGCTGCCGCATTCGCCGGGGGTGAAAGTCGGTGATTTTATCTACCTCTCGGGCATGGTCGCGATCGATCCCGAGACCGGCCAGCGCGCCGCCGGCACAATGGCGCAGGAAACGCGCCAGATCATGGCCAACATGCGGCACCTGCTGGAATCCGCCGGATCGTCCCTCGACAAGATCGTCAAGGTCAACGCGTTCCTTTACGACATGCTCGAATTCGACAATTTCAACAATGCCTACCGCGAGTTCTTTCCCGACGCGCCGCCGGCCCGAACGGTCTGCGGCGTCCAGCTCAGCGGCGGCTGCAAGCTCGAGGTTGAATGTGTCGCCCTCGCCTGAACAAATCACGCCTGACAGCACCGGGGCAAAGCGCCTGCCCCGCTCGATCGTCGAGCCGCGCAACCCGGTCCTCAATGTGTCGCGCTCACGCAACCTGCCGCACTCACCGTCGGTCCGGGTCGGCGACATGCTGTTCATCTCCGGCATGTCGAGCCTCAATCCCGTCACTGGCGAGCGCGATCAGGGACCGGTCGGCAACCAGGTGCGCCAAGTCTTCGCCAATGTCGCGCATCTGCTCGACGGCATCGGCGCGGGACTCGAGCGCATCGTCAAGGTCCATATGATGCTGGCCGACATGCGCACCCGCGACGAAGCGCTGGCCGCCTTCGGCCAAATCTTCCCGGCCGCGCCCCCCGCCCTCACGATCTCCGGCATGCAGCAAAGCGGCGGCAACGCCGTCGAAATTGAGTGCATCGCCGGCCTGTAACCTGGGCGCGCCGCGAGTACCTGCTGGGCGCCGCCGCCTGGATCGACGCCGCATTTCGGTCTGCTATAGTTCGGCAACCCGGTCAGAAACCAGTTTCGCTGGCATTTTCGCTGGCAACTGATATTTTTGAGCATCGTATCGGCAACAATATTGACTATATATCAATAGGTTGGATGGGTGGCCGAGTGGTTTAAGGCACCGGTCTTGAAAACCGGCGTGGGGGTGACTTCACCGTGGGTTCGAATCCCACCCCATCCGCCAGACTACGCCAAAGCACTCCATAGCGTCCGGCAGCGGGCCGGCGTTGCGATCAGCCTCGCTGCCATGGTTGGCGAATGCGGTCGACGTCCGAGACGCTGCGGCCTGACCTTGCAAATCGGCACCATCTCCTTACTCTTACATGTAAGAGTAAGGAGATGGTCGTGCGCATCACATCCAAAGGTCAAGTGACCATTCCGGCTGAAATCCGCGAGCAGGCGGGCCTGTTGCCGCAGACGGAGGTCGAATTCGAGTTCGATGGCAAGGTTGTGCGAATCGTTCGCGCCGAAGCCCGTAAGAAGGACGGTCGCGGCGCTCGCCTTGTCGCCCATTTGCGGGGCCGCGGTGATGTCGCGATGAGCACGGACGCGATCATGGCGCTGACTCGCGATGACTGGCCAACTCGCGATGACTGGCCGACTTGCGATGACTGAATGACCGCCGTATTGATCGACGCCAACGTTCTTCTCGACCTCATGACGGAGGACGAGCGGTGGCTTGCGTGGTCGGCGGAGGCCATCGAGCGTGCCGCCGACCGCTATCGCCTCGTTATCAATCCGATTATTTATGCCGAAGTCTCGATTCGGTATTCGCGGATCGAGGAACTCGAGGCCGCCCTTCCGAAAGCCATGTTCGACCGTGAAGCGATTCCCTACGAAGCGGCCTTTCTCGCAGGCAAGTCGTTCCTGACTTATCGACGGCGCGGCGGAGCAAGGCGATCGCCGTTTCCGGATTTTTTCATAGGCGCCCATGCGACTGTCACCGGGTATCTGCTGATGACACGGGATGCAGTTCGCTACCGTACCTATTTTCCCAAACTGTCCCTGATTGCTCCGGACTAAGTTTCTTCGTCGCGTAGGGCTATAGCGTAGGCATAGTGCTCATCTTCATCGAGCGTAGGCCGTCAGGCCACCATCTGCCGATTGCCGGTGGTTGTCGTGCCTAAGCGAGCGCCAGGGCGCGATATCCGTCTGCCGCTACCGCGTCGCACTGTTGGCGGAAGGTGGGGTGGCCGCCGCCGTAGCGCATGATTTTGCGGGTCTGCCTGCCTTCGACGTTACGGTTGACGCCGGTCATCCATGAGTTCGATCTCGTTGGCCAGCAGCCCCTCGCCCAGTTCCTTGACGTGGTCGGTCCAACTGGCGCCGGCGGGGGTCGCCTCGATCCGCGTCAGCCGGCGTTCCTCGGCGAAGCGGATCAGCCCCGTGACCCATTCGACGCTGTATTCGGCGGCGCGTGGGAAGTTGCCGAGCCCGGCATGCGGGCCCATCACCATCATCATGTTGGGGAACCCTTCGGCCAGGATGCCGAGAAAGGTCTGCGGCCCGGCGCTCCACTCGTCCTTCAGCCGGCGCCCGTCGATGCCCCTGATGTCGATGCGGTCGAAGCTGCCGGTGATCGCGTCAAAGCCGGTCGCGTAGATGATGATGTCAAACTCGTATGCGGCGTCGCTGGTCTTGATGCCGGTTGGCGTGATGCGCTCGATCGGCGTTTCGTTGATATCGACCAGTTTGACGTTGGGCTGGTTGTAGACCTCGTAGTAGCGGGTTTCGAGCGGTACGCGGCGGGTGCCGAAACCGTGGTTTTTCGGGATCAGCTTTTCGGCGACCGCCGGGTCCTTGACGCGCTGGCGGATTTTGCGCGCGATAAAATCCGAGATCAGCGCGTTGGCTTTACGGTCCACCAGGATGTTGCGGAAATTGCCCTGCCAGATGCCGAAGCCGGGTTCGGCGTAGAGCTTCTCCCAGAAGGCCTCGCGTTCCTCCGGCGTCACCTCATGGGTGGCACGCGGGTCGGGAGCATGAATAAAACAGCCGGGCGTGTCGCCGCAACGCGCGAAAATCTCGGGATAGCTGGCCCGGATGCGGCGCATCTCGTCCTCGCCGATCCTGCTGTTGTGCAATGGCGCGCACCAGTTGGGCGTGCGCTGGAACACCGTCAGATGACCGACGGTCTTGGCGATTTCCTGGATGGTCTGCACGGCGGTCGCGCCGGTCCCGATGACCGCGACGCGCTTGCCGGCGAGTTCCACCGGCTCCTTCGGCCAGTAATGGGTGTGGCAGGACTGTCCGTGAAAGCTCTCGACGCCGGCAATGCGCGGCATGGTCGGCGCCGACAGCACGCCGATGGCGGTGATCAGAAGGCGGGTGCGGTAGCGTCTGCCGTCGTCCAGAATCGCATCCCAGCTGCGGGTGTCTTCCTGGTAGTGCGCGGCGGCGACGCGGCTCCTGAACTGGATGTCGCGGCGCAGATCGAACTTGTCGGCGACATGGTTCAGATAGCGCTCGGTCTCGGGTTGTGCTGCGAAATGCTCATCCCACTTCCACTCCTCCAGCAGCTCGCTGGAAAAAGAGTAGCCGTAGGTCCAGCTCTCGGAATCGAACCGGGCGCCGGGATAGCGGTTCCAGTACCAGGTGCCTCCGACGCCGGTGCCGCTCTCGAACACTCGCGCGTTGAGGCCGAGTTCGCGCAGCCTGTAGAGCTGGTAAAGCCCGGAAACCCCGGCGCCGATGATGATCGCGTCAAAATCCAAGGCCCGGTCGGTCTTGATGCCGCGCGCTGCCGTCTGTAAGGCGCTCATGCCTGCCCTTCCTCGAAGCGGAGATTGACCGCGCAGCGACTGCCCGGCGATGCGGTGCGGCCCGCGGTCGCGGCCCCCGCTTTGGAGCCCGCGACCGCAACGTCCTTCGTCAGTTCATACCATAAAAAGACAGGGCGCCGCCGGCCAGCACGCCGCGCTGGGTCGCGGCCGACGTGCCCTTCAACCGCTCACGCACCATATCGGGCGCGCCCGGGAAGAAGCCGTCGGAATGCGGATAGTCGGTGGCCCACATGATCTTGTTGGGGCCGACATAATCCGCCAGCACCTTGAGCGACCCTTCGACCGGCTCGAACGATATCCAGCAATTGCGCCGGAACAGGTCGCTCGGGCGCGTCGTCAGGCCAGAAGTCGTTAAAGCCCTGGTCGTCGAAATGGCGGTCCATGCGATCGAGCCACGGCGCGATCCAGCCACCGCCCGACTCGAGGAAAGCGATCCGGACCTTCGGATGCTTCTCGCACACCCCGCCCCAGATCACCGCGAGACAGGCCAGCATCATCTCCATCGTATGCGAGATGATGTGCTGTGCGCCGCGCCCCTCGAACCGATCGACGCCCACGGTCGGCATGCCGCTCGACGCGCCTTCATGGAAACCGATCGAGAAGTCAAGGTCCTCCGCGGCGGCCCAGAACGGCTCGAAATGAGGATGGTTGATCATCTTGCCGTCATAAGGGTTGGGCCGCAAAAACCCGCCTTTCATGCCGAGTGCCTTTTTGGCGAAGCGCATTTCGGCGACTGCCAGATCGACATCCTGCATGGGCAGCATCGCGACACCGAACAGCCGGTCCGGGTAGGGCTTGCAATAATCGGCAAGCCAGCGGTTGTACGCACGGCACACCGCCGCCGCGAGCGGCGGATCATGGATCCCGCCGGAAAACAGCCCGAGGCTGGGGTACAGGAACACGGCATCGATACCGTCGGCGTCCATATCGGGGATGCGGGCATGCGGGTTGAAACCGCCCGGCTTGCCGTCCTTGTATTCCAGCGTGTCGGCCGCGACGACCCCCTGCCGCGCCCCGACGCCGCCGATCCGGCCGATGCCGATACGGCTGTCGCCGACCATATGCTCCTCGATGACGAGGCGCTCCTTGCCGTTGTCGCCCTTCACGATGCGCGGGGCGCGATCGCGAAACTTCGGGTCGATGTACTGGTCCCACAGGTCGAGCGGCTCAAGAATGTGGCCGTCGGCGTCGACAACGTTATAGGCGCGGGTCATCGCATTCCCTCCGGATGCAGTCAGACTGCGACATGCTAACGCACCCACGAAAGGTGCGCGAGTTTGAACGGCATTCAGAATAGCGAATCCGGGCAATCCCAGGCACCCGCGGCGCCGAGACGAGCGCCGCCGCTGTGCCGGTTAGTGGTCTTCCAGCAACCCGACCGGGTCGAAGGCGACGCGGCGCCGTTCGACGATGGTCTCGGTGATGTCGAGCATTTCTGCGTCGATGTCTTCCCGCCGCTTTGTATCGAACCCGGTGGGGTGCACCTCGTCTCCCCGGTGGAGGGTGAACATCACCATCCCATCGCCGCGGGGTTCAAACATCACAAGGTACTTCTTGTTGGACAGCGTCACCCGGGCGATGCCAACCACCCCCTTCGCCGCCATCTTTTCCGTGATGACGCGGAACGGCTCGGCTGCCAGCGCACCATCGGGACAGACGTAATACGCGGTATTCAGGTAGAGCGGGTCGATCTCGTCACGGCTGACAAAATGGGCAAGGTCGATGATGTTGGAACTCATCTGCTGGAAGGCGTTCTGCTCCCTTTCCGAGAACTCGTTCTCCTCGGTGGCAAGGGACAGGTAGACCGGGCAGGAGACCAGCGACAGGCGGAGAAAGCCGTTCCAGCTCCGGTTGGACATGGAGAAACTCCTTAAGATGAGCGCAGTGGGCAGAAAGCCACATCAAAAGATCGCCCGCAACCATGACTTGGCAGGGCAGACGCGAACGCCCGCCCGGCAGTTGACCTGCCAGGAAGGCGGCGCCGTTGCGGGCATGGCTCACCGCGCTATGATCGGCTCTTCGCGGCACCGCCGCCAGAAAGTCGGGACTACATGCACAGGCTTGGTAGAATCGTTGCGACCGTTTTCGTGGTCGCCTTGCTGGTCGGGTGCCTGCAGGGCAATCGCTTCGATCCCGCGCTCGTCAGCAAGTTGAAGCCAGGAATATCGACAGAACAGGATGCGATCAGGCTGCTCGGCAAGCCGTCATCGGTCGGCATCTTTGACGGGGCAGGTGACCGCATTATCCAATGGTACTTTGCTTACGGGAATGGCGGCGGCAGTGGCGCCTCGGCACATGCCGCGATCATTTTCGCACCCGATGAAAGAATGATCCGGGTGTCTGCGCTTTCGGAGGAGTAATCGCGCAGCGTCACCGGCAGGCAGGTTACCGCATCGCCTGCGGGCGTATGGCGCGGGAAGGCGATGGCGGGGGGCTGGCGGGTTTTGCCGGGCAGCGCGCGTTGGCGACCGGAGGCGCTTCCGGAGTGCCCTGCAAGCCGATATCGGCCGCCAGCGTCAGAAAGCACGGATGGCGCCACAGCAATTCGCCGGCGACGTGGTCGAGGAGGGCAACGTCGCCTGGTTGCAGGGTCCAGCTGGTCGCGATCGATTTCGCGCGCTGCCGTTCGTCGCGCTGTGCCGCGGTGGCGTTGGGCAATTGATCGAAATCGATGGAAACGGGATAGACCGCAAAGGTGGTGCCGGCCTGACCGGCGGCGGCCATGCGGTCGCGATCGTCGGTCAGCATCCTGATGAAGGTCTGGAAGACCAGGGCGGCGTTCGACGAGGCGCTGTCGACCAACGTCCCGCTGATTGCCTCCGCCATTGTCGTGACGTTGGTGTACTCGGTCGATTTATCGAGCGGGCTGGGTGGGTCACCGCGCGCGTTCACCGCGATAACGACAAGCTGGCGCAGCCTGCCCTGGGTCGCGAGCCGGCCGATATCGGCCGGGCCGCCCGGCGTCAACAAGGCCCGGCGAAGCGAGGTCAACCCGGAATTGTCGCCGACGCCGCCATCGACGAGCCGCAGATAAAGCGGTTGGCGATAAGGCGGAATGTCGCCATCGGCACCCTGCTCGTGAACCGTCTCGTTGCGCAGCGACTGACGATACCGGTCGATCCGGTATGTCTCCAGATTGGCATAGGCGCCGCCAGGAACTTCCAGCGGCAGGCGGTAGGCGAGATGCGCGTTGCGCTGCCCCGGGCAGCCCGATGGCAGGTACGAATTGTTGCGCAGCAGGACCGGCGTAAACGCGATCGGAAACGCGGCTGACGCGGTAACCCCAAGGCTGACCGGGACCCTGTCATAATCCATGCAGACATCGTCCAGCGTGTCGCGATCGAAGGTGAAGACCTGGCCCGCGACCATATCGGTGGCGTTGAGCAGCATCAGCGGCCGGCCGGGCTGATTGAAGGCGCTCATCGTGGCGTTGGTCTGCAGCAGGTCTTCGATCATCTCCTGCAGCAAATCGATGCGGGTCTTGCTTTCGAGCTGCAGCGACACCCAGGTAGCCGGGTTGAGCACCCGCTGCGCCAGCCAGCCGATCCCGTCATAATGCTGGATGCGGTCCATGAAGCTGGCGGCGTGGCCGGGCCCGTTGAGGCCGAGATCGGCGGCATAGACGCTGCCGCCCGATACTGACGAGACCACCGCGATATCCGCCGCCAACGACCGGGTCTCGCCCCCGGCAACATAATGCAACGCGTCGAGCCGCTTGACGATCGCCGCGGCCAGAGCCGCCGCCCGCGAACCGCCGCCGGAAATCGCCAGCACGACGAGCGGATGTGCCGGGCTTGCTTCGACCGCCGGCGATGGCGGGTTCGCCTGTCCGGCGGCGAGCGGATAGTCGGTCGGCGCCGTGGCGCACCCGCTCAACAGGAACAGCGCCGCGAACAGCAGCGCGGCGCCGGCCCTCATGGCCGTCTCCGGAACGCGATTTCGGCCTGTTCGCCATCCACGGCCTGAACCACCTGCCACAGCGGGGTGTACGGTTGAGCTGTTTGCAGGCCAAAGCAATATACGCCCTCGGCGATGATGAAGGGCCGGTTGGTCGTGTAGCCGGTCGCTGTCGGGTCGGTGATCGGGGTCTGCTCGTCGGCCGGCATGTCGCCGGTGATAATCGGAACATTGCCGCCGTCGAAGCTGACACGGACAGTGGCCATCGGCGCCATCCAACCTCGGGGAAGGGAACCGAACCATACCACAGGTTGGGAAAGCCGGCGTTGCTCAAGCAGCACGCAAGGTCGCGCATAGGCGCCGACTTTAAGGTGATCGCCCCTATTTCTGTCATTCCGAGGCAGCCCGCGGGGCTGAACCCGGAAACCATGAACACAATCGCCGCCCTGTTTTATTGGCCTGTGTTCTTGGATTCCGGGCTCCGGCCCCGGAATGACAGCTAATAAAAAAGAGCCTCAACGAACGGGGTCGAGCACCACGACCGGGATTTCGCGCTCGGTCTTGCGCTGGTAATCGGCGTAAGGCGGCCAGAATTCCAGCGACTTTTCCCACAGCTGCGCACGTTCCGCGCCCGTGGCGGTTCGCGCCCGCGCCCGCACCGTCTTGGTGCCGACCTGCACCTCGACCTCCGGGTTGGCGAGGATGTTGCGATACCAGCCGGGATGCTGCGGCGCGCCGCCTTTCGAGGCGACGACGAAATAGCTGTCGCCGGCATCGCCGTAGAACAGCGGGAAGATGAACTTTTCGCCCGATTTCCGCCCGGTCGTCGTCAGCAGCAGTGATGGGACCGTCATTTCCGGCCGGCCCGGCTGGGTCATCTTGTAGAGGTGCCCTTCGGTCCCGCCGCTCGACAGGTAGCGTTTCGTGTGCTCCACCATCCATTCCGGCAGGTTTGGTGCGAGCTTGGCTTCAGGCATTGTTGAACTCCGTATGAGCGGTGTCGAGATGACACAGATAGGCGTTCACACACCCCAGCGGCACCCTCCTGCCGCGGCGGCGGCAGGAAACGCGACGGTTACGAGAACTGCCAGGTGCTGGTGTTGGAGGCGCCGCTGACGATCAAAGCGAGCGCGTTCGTCCCGACGACGCTGCCGAGCGCCCGCACTGTGTCAGGATTGGCGCCGCTCCAGCCGTCGGCTGAGCCAAAATCGTAGATCGTCTGAGTGGGGTCGATCGTGAAGTGCAGATTGCCGGCCGTATCGCGTGAGCCGATCGCGGCATAGGTCGCGTTGATCCCGAAGCCCACGATATCGGGAATGCCGTCGCCATTCACGTCGCCGACAAGTCGCGGATTTGCGGTGGCGGACCACTCCTGGTCAGCCCCGAAATCGGGCATCGCAAGATAGAGTTGCGCGAAAGGCTGGCCGTTATGCATGGCAGGGTCCTGGCCCATCGCGACAAAAGTCCCGGTATTGCCGAACGCGACGATATTGTCGAACCCGCTTTGCGGGTCGGCGATGATGACGCGCTCGGTCGTCGCCTTGGTCCAGCCCTGGGCTTCTCCGAGATCAGCGCCAGTGCCGTTGACCTGCGCGGTTTGCAGCGGACCCAGCTGATAGCTGCCGGTCGCGGTGCCGCCATAGGCAAAGACAAGCCCCTGTGGTCCCATCCCGACAAAATCGGTGTTTCCGTCGTGGTTCAGGTCAAGGGGAGTGTTGTTATTGTCGGTGAAGCTCCGAATGTCGTTCTGCTGGCTCCAGCCCGAGTTGTTGCCGACTGCCAGCGGGATCAGATATGCCCCGGCCGCCGTCGCGCCCGGTGCGAAAGCCTGCGGGCCGACCATGATTCCATCGTTACCGAAGCCCAGGATCGAGGTATAGCCGTCGCTGGCGCTGGTCTTGACGATCTGGAAGCCGTTATCGGCTGTCCAGCCTTGCTGAGCCCCGAAATTGCCGTAGAAATTCGGCGAACTCTGGTATTGCAGGATTTGGCGGACGGCACCGCTCGCGTCGGATGACGGCGACGAGCCGGTCGCGGAGTACCAGATAGATTCCGGCAAACCCCTGTCCGTAGATGCTGTCGCCGACGCCCGCGCCGGTAGCGGCGGCGCCGCGCTGCATATCGGCCGTGTAACCCTCGACCGTGCCGAAATCGTGGATCGACACGACCGTGCCCAGAAAGCCCGGTCCGAGGGGCTGTGCCTGCGTGGAAAAAGGTGTCCCGCCATAGGAGATGCGGACGTCGGCTTTGCCGAACCCGAGATAGTCGCTGGCGCTGTCCCCGTTCAGGTCGCTCACGACACGTGGGTTCGCCGGATTGCCCCAGCCCTGCTGCCAGGAAAATTCGTTAAGCACTGCGGGAGACTGGACCACGCCGTTGATGACGGTGACGGAGGTCCTGAAGCCGTCGCCTTGAGCGCTAAACCGCTCTCCCGCGAAGCTCTGGTTCGGGTCAAATTGCAGGTCGAAGGCGGCACCGCTGCGCTCGACGATGTGCAATACGTTGCCGACTGTCAGGATAGCCTTCGCATCCCCAAAAGGAATGTCTGAAAGAACGATGTAACCACCGGGGCTGAAGTCAAATATGGTGTTGCCCGGCATCACCGTACCGCTGATATCCACTTCGCCCAGGCCGAGGAACGAGATGCCGCCACTGACAACCGCGCCACTGGCAAGCACCAGCTGCGATGTGTCGATTGACGGATTATAAATAGTGCCCCCGGACGACACCGCGACAAAGGCGCTGTGAATGACGGTCGTGCCGCCGGCAACGCCACCCGATAAAACTCCCAGAAAACCGCCGAAAAGGGTCGTATTTGTCGCAGTGCCCCCCGATACAAGGGCGCTACCGGCGAAATCGATTATCGTCGCACCGGCAGCGCCGCCCGATACGACAAGCATCTGACCGCCGCTAATGGTGGTATCATTCGCCCGCCCGCCGGACGACACCGTCAGCAGGCCACTGGAGTTGACGGCTGTGTCAACGACCGTACCGCCGCTAAACACCGTCGCGGTATCGCCTGCATTCAGAGCGATACCGCTGCTCGTCTGGCCGGGGTTCACGACGTAGTTCGTCACGAGGGCTCCTTCTGCAAGGCTGTCGCCAAGCGATAATTTCGTCGGGCGCTGGAGACTGGTGCGGTTCGAGGCCGATCAGATTGGAAAGATCAGCGAGGTCGGGACCAGGGTTGAGTCGGTAACGCAAAGACGCTCGGCGAAGCGCAGCGTGCCTCCATCATCGACGACGCGGTCGTAGAATCGGCCGCTGAGAAACACGCTGGTCGGCTCGTTGAGCATGGTCTGGAAGCTCGCGAAGCTGGCCGACAGGCGCATGCCGTCGGGGGCGATGGCGCGCAGTACGACGCTGCCGACCAGGCGGCGGACGATCCGCGGGGCGTAGAGCATCGTCTTGCGGATCGCGGTGACGCGATCAACCAGCATCGCCCGGCTTTCCGCCTGCATCAGACCAAGCGGCAGGCCGGCCTCGTAATTCTCGCGCGGGATGATCTTGTAGATGCAGGCTTCGGTGAAAAATTCCGGCCAGCGCTCGTATTCGCCGTCGCCGAGCGCGTCGTCGTAAGCGCCGTAAAGATCGGCGAGGCGGGCGCGCAACGCCGGCGGGGCGTCGAGACCCGCGGCGGCCGCAATCACCGTCGCGGCGCCCTACTCCGCGGCGGCGGCGCGGCGCAGTTCGGCGCTGTCGTTGCGGCCGGACAGGAAGGCCTTGATGTTGCGGGTGGCCTGCCGCAGCCGCTGGCGGTTTTCGACCAGCGCGATGCGGACAAAGCCCTCGCCGTATTCGCCAAAGCCGACACCCGGCGCGACCGCGACATTGGCGCGTTCGAGCAGCAGCTTGGAAAACGCCATTGTGCCGAGCTTGCGGTATTCCTCGGGGATCGGCGCCCAGGCGAACATCGAGGCATCGGGCGGCGCGATATCCCAGCCGGCCTGCTTCAGCCCGTCAATCAGGACGTCGCGGCGCGCCTTGTAGCGCTCGCGGATTTCGGCGACGCATTCCTGCGGCCCGTTCAGGGCCGCGGTTGCCGCCACCTGGATCGGTGTGAAGGCGCCGTAATCGAGGTATGACTTCACGCGCCCCAGCGCCGCGATCAGCCGCGCATTGCCGACCGCGAAGCCGATCCGCCAGCCGGCCATCGAATAGGTCTTCGATAGCGAGGTGAACTCGACCGCGATGTCACGCGCGCCCGGCACTTCGAGGATCGAGGGCGGCGGCTTGGCGTCGTCGAAATAGATTTCGGCGTAGGCGAGGTCGGACAAGCACGATGATGTTGTGGTGGCGGCAGAAATCAACAATCTCCCCGTAGAAATCGAGATCGACGGTCTGCGCCGTCGGATTCGCCGGGAAATTCAGCACGATCGCCAGCGGTGCCGGGATCGAGTGCTGCACCGCCTTTTTCAGTTCGGAGAGAAAATCGACATCGGGGCCAATCGGCACATGCCGTACCGCGGCGCCGGCCATGATGAAACCAAACGCGTGGATCGGGTAGCACGGGTTGGGCACCAAAATCGTGTCGCCGGGCGCGGTGATGGCCTGCGCCAGATTGGCGAGGCCCTCTTTCGAACCCAGCGTGACGATGATCTCGCGCTCCGGGTCGAGTTCGACATTGAACCGGCGAGCGTAATACCCGGCATAGGCGCGGCGCAGCCCGGTGATGCCACGCGAAGTCGAATAGCCGTGCGTCTTCGGGTTCTGCACCGCCTCGATCAGCTTGGCGACGATATGCGGCGGGGTCGGCCCGTCCGGGTTGCCCATGCCGAGATCGATCACATCGCGCCCGGCGGCGCGGGCCTCGGCCTTCAGCGCGTTGACTTCGGCGAAGACGTAGGGCGGCAGGCGCTTGATGCGATAGAATTCTTCCGGCATGGCGAGGATCGCAGACTTTCCAAGGGGTGCGTGAAAGCGCCGTATATTACGGCGATCGAAGCGCCGTGGCGAGGGGCGTGGCTAAATGGTAGCGCCGCAGTTTTGAAATCTGCCGGTGTCTCAACCTCCTGAAGGAGAATCAGGAAGCTGACCAGAGAATTGTCCTTGATAGTCTTTGTCCGGCGTTCCAAATGTCTGTTCAAGAATTAATTGACAAATTCTCATGTCGGCGCGCAGTAAAATGGGGAAATGGCCGTGATTTACTATTTCCAACCTAATTCTACCCTGAAATCCAGCATGAATTGTGGTGCCGTGAGATGGATCGACAACCCAAACCTGGCTAGGGAGCTTTTTCCTTCAACGCGTGCGGCTAGCCGCGATTGCTTTAAATCTAAATATTCCTTTGTCCATCCTAAGATAAGTGAGCCTTTTTCCAATCTATAACCCTGCCCGTCTTTTTCTATGTCAAGATTTTCGGTGAGCGCCTTTAGCGCAAGGTCAGCTTTGAAGTCTTGATCATCGGGGTTGACCACTGTGAATTGCTGGACTCCCGGAACCGACGTACTGGGGATACTTAAATATGCTTATAATTGGGTCTAATCGTAGATCAACAGACGATGATTGATACGCAGTATCCTTATCAGGCTCAGGGTCTATAGTAATATGAGACCCCGACTAACATAAATCTGTATTTCCCGATCCGTAAGAATCACGGAGACGCCTCCAATTCGTTCTTCTTGACCCAAACCCGCCAAGTGCCGCGCATGGTTTCACGCGGAAGCTCAATCAAAAATTGCCCGGATTCGCTCTTAAGCGGGTATCCAACTCGAAGGGTGCTGCCGCCCTGGGTAGACTGCTCCAGAGAGCGCTTATCGACGATAAGTTCCTCTTGTTTGCCCTCAGCGGTGGTAACGGAAACCACTGCCTCGCTAGGGTGCTGTCCGTCCCCCACGGTCCGCACCTTCACTCGGTACATGCGCCCTCTCCTTTTGAGAACATAACATAAACGACACAACGGATAGTGCCGACCAAGGTTCCACAACGCAATCCTCTCCGCGGGCAACATCGGGAAGAAATTGTGGAAAACCGCTTCGGCTAAAGGCGGGCCGGCGCTATACCTACGCCGGATCGAGGACCCGGTTGCTGAAGGCGCCGAAGGCGAAGCAGGTCAGCGAATTTGGCTTGATCCGAATCGGCATGAAAATCACCCGGTACTGCTCGATCCTCTCGTCGTAGCGCATGACCTCGCCTTCGAGGCGGACATGCTGCATGTCTTTCTGTGCATCGGCGCAGCCGCGCAGGAACACATCGATGTAGCGGCGCGGCAATTGCCGCATCATCGGCACGTCGATGCGGGCCTGCTCCGGCAAGGCGAGCAGCTTGGCGAATGTCGGCCCGTAGAGGATCAGCACCGACCGCTCGATGACTGGATCGACCGAGATCAGAAAGCGGTTCGCCCAGTCCCGGCTGTTCATCCGGTCGAGGTCGAGTGCCGCGACGGTGGCATCGTCACCGAGCTGGTGCAGCTTGCGGTCCCAATAGGCCACCAGGCGCTCCGCCTCGCGCCGGTCGCGACCGGCGGGCTCGGCCGCGGTATCTTCCCACCCCTCAATCCATGAAAAGTCAGAGGGGTTGTCAGCCATTATTTTCCTCCACGCGCCATCTTGATCTCGCGCCGCTGCATCATAGGCAGCGCTGGCGCTGCGTACAATTGCTGTTAACGATTAAGGTGGGTGCGGTCATGCACTGGCGCCCAACGCGGCGAGACGGCGCTGCGCATCCATCGCCGTCGCGCCCGTCGGCGCCGTAGCCGAGGTCAGGCGAAAATCGAATTCCGTGGTCAAATAGGGGCCGGTGATACCGGCTTTGCTCGCGGTCAGCATCATCGGGCGTTTCGTGCCGCGTGAAATCGCAGATCAGCGCCTCCTTCACGGCGAATACCGCATCGCTCGCCAGATACGGGTCGATGCGGTCGAAGATATGCGTCGTGACCGGCTCGTAGCCCTCGGCCGACACGACGAAATGAATATGCGCCGGCCGCCACGGGTGCCGCCCAGCCGCCTTCAGCATCGCGCCGACCGGGCCGTCCGACGGGATCGGGTAGTTGACGGCCTGCACCGTGCGGATCAGGTAGCGGCCTTCGCTGTCGGTGCGGAACCGGCCGCGCATGTGCAGCGCGTCGGGGTTCTGGTCCTGCGAATCATAAAGCCCGTTGGTCTGCGCCTGCCAGACATCGAGCTCGGCATTGGCGATGGGCTTGCCGTCGAGATCGAGCACCCGGCCGCTGACCAGCGCCGGCACGCCGGTCGTGTCGCGCTGCGCGATGTTGCCGCCGGCCGGCAGTTCCGGCGCGTTGAGCCGGTGAAACGGGCCGAACACGGTCGATTCGGTGGCGCCGTCGGGTTTGCGGTGATCGAGCAGGTCAACCACCATCGACACGCCGAGCGTGTCGGAAAACAGGATGAATTCCTGCCGCTTGTCGCTGCACATCTTGCCGGCCGTGGTCAGGATCTCGATCGCCCGGAACCACTCGGCCTCGGTCAGTTTCACCTCTTTGACAAAGGCGTGCAGGTGGCCGATCAGGCTCAGCATGATCTCGCGCAGCCGCGGGTCGGGGGTTTCGGCAAACCGCGCCAGCACCTCGGCGGTGATGTCGTCTTCGGTCTTGTTGCGGCTGATCTCGCTCTGTCCGTCGGGCATCGGGGCCTCCCCAGCGTTGGCAGTGGCGCTGCAATATAGCTGATCGCGCGGGCGCCGTATTGCTATGCTCCGGCGCGAGGTTCCGAGGAGGATTGCGATGGCGACGACCGTTACCCCCGCCGAGGTGCGGGCCATGCTGCGCGATGGCGGCGAGATGGCGTTCCTCGATGTCCGCGAGGAAGGCGTCTTCTCCGACGAGGGCCACCCGTTCTTCGCCAATTCGGTGCCGCTGTCGCGGCTCGAACTGATGATCCGCGATCTGGTGCCGCGCCCCGGCACCCGCCTTGTCGTGGCCGATGGCGGCGGCGAGGGCCTCGCCGAGCGCGCCGCCGCAAAGCTCACGGCGATGGGCTATGCGCGATGTCGCGGTCATGGCGGGCGGCGCGCGCGGCTGGGCCGCTGCCGGGTTCGAGCTGTTCACCGGCGTCAACGTGCCGAGCAAGGCGTTTGGCGAACTGGTCGAGCACCAATGCCACACGCCGCATATGGCGGCCTCCGAACTGAAGCGGCGGCTCGATGCCGGCGAGGACATCCTGATCGTCGACAGCCGGCCGATCGGCGAATTCCGCAACATGAGCATCCCCGGCGCCTTCGACTGCCCCGGCGCCGAACTGGTCTACCGCGTGCCCGACCGGGTGCCGTCGGCCGACACGCTGGTCGTGGTCAATTGCGCCGGCCGCACCCGCAGCATCATCGGCGCCCAGTCGCTGCGTAATGCCGGGCTGCCGAACCAGGTCATGGCGCTGGAAAACGGCACGATGGGCTGGGAACTGGCCGGGCTCGACCTGGCGCGCGGCCGCGAGGATGCGCTGCCGGTGCCGTCGCCGGAAGGGCTGGCGAAGGCGCGGGCATTGGCCGACGATGTCGCCGAGCGGTTTGGCATCGTGCGGATCGACGATGCGACGCTCGCCAGATTCATCGGCGAGGCCGGCGACACCGCACGCTCTATCTGTTCGATGTGCGCAGCCCGGAGGAATACGCCGCCGGCCATCTCGCCGGGTCGCGCTCGGCGCCCGGCGGCCAACTGGTGCAGGCGACCGATGTCTACATGGCGACGCGCAACGCCCGCATCGTGCTGATCGACGATGACGGGGTGCGCGCGGTGATGACCGGCTCGTGGCTGGCGCAGATGGGCTGGCCGGAGATTTTCGTGCTCGACGGCGGGATCGCCGGACGGCCGCTGGTGCACGGCGCAGCGGCGCGCCGCCATCCCCGAGGTTGAAGCGGCCACGGTCGCGACAATCGCGCCTGCGGCGCTGAAGGCATTGCTCGACGGCGGCGAGGCGGTGGTGGTCGATCTGGCGCCGAGCATCGCCTATGAGGCCGGCCACATTCCCGGCGCGTGGTTCGCGGTGCGGGCGCGGCTGCCGCGGCAGCCTCGCGAAAGTGCCGAAACGGCGCGTGCTGGTGCTGACCTCGCCCGATGCGCGGCTGGCGCGGCTCGCCGCGGCGGAACTTGGCGAAAGCGGGTTTGCCGAGATGCGGGTGCTGGAAGGCGGCACCGCCGCGTGGCAGCGACGCCGGCCTGCCGACGGCCAAGGACCGCGAGGCCCTGGCCGACACCCCGGACGATTGCTGGCGGCGGCCCTACGACCCTTATGCCGGCGAAGGTGCGCGCGAGCGCTACCTGCGCTGGGAAATCGACCTGGTGCACCAGATCGAGCGCGAGGGCGATCTCGGGTTCCGCGTCCCGGCCTGATGCTGCGGGGCCCACTCCGTACTGCGCGCTGGCAAATATCGCGGGTCCTCCGATCGGCTTGGTATTAGACGCCTCCGCCGGAAAACAGATACACATGGAAGCCTCGACGCCGATCGGAGCTTTACCGTGCTGGACCGCATTCTGTTGACCAATGACGACGGCATCGACGCGCCGGGGCTCGCCGTTCTCGAACGGATCGCCAGCGAACTTGCCCGCGAGGTCTGGGTGGTCGCGCCCGAGCACGACCAGAGCGGCGTCTCGCACGCGATCAGCCTGCATCATCCGATCCGGGTCAGCGAACGAGGCATGCGGCGTTACGGGATTACCGGCACCCCCGGTGACTGCGCGGTGATGGGGGTGTGCCACCTGATGGCGGACGCCCCGCCGCAGTTGCTCCTCTCGCGGGGTCAATCGAGGCGCCAATCTCGGCGTCGAGACGGTATTCTCCGGCACGGTCGGCGGCGCGATGACGGCGATGATGCTGGGCATTCCCGTCAATCGCGCTGAGCCAGACCTATACCGATCGCGCCCGGGTGCGCTGGGACGCGGCGCGCCACTCTCGGCGCCGGGGTCGTGCGGCAGCTTCTCGCGGTCGGCTGGGGCGAGGCGACCTGCCTCAACGTCAACTTCCCCGATCTGCCGCCCGAGGAGGTCGGCCCGTTAATGCTGGCGCGGCAGGGCATCGGGCTCGTCCAGGGGATGCACGTCGAGAGCCGCACCGACCCGCGCGGCCTGACCTATCACTGGATCGGCTTTCGCCGTGGCGATCGCGCGCAGGGACCGAACAGCGACATCGACGCGGTGCGCGCCGGGCGCATCGCGGTGACGCCGCTGCGCTACGACCGCACCGATGACGAGGCCTACGCCATTCTGGCTAAAGCACTGCCCCAGTAGCGACCAGGTAACTGGGAATCGGGTAATGCTGGATCAGGTGGTACGGAATGTACGGCTGGTCGATGGCCGGGTGGTTGATATCGCGGTCGCGGCGGGGCGGATTGCCGGTGTCGAGCCGGCTATAGCCGCTGACTGCCCGGCGATCGAGGGCGGCGGGCGTCTGGTGATCCCCGGGTTTGTCGAGACGCATCTGCACCTCGACAAGACCTGCATTCTCGACCGCTGCCACATCGTGGAGGGGACGGTCGGCGAAGCGGTGCGCGAGACTGCCGCCGCCAAGCGCGGCTTCACGCCGGACGATGTTTACGCGCGCGGCCGGCGCACCCTCGAAAAATGCATCCTCCACGGCGCGACGCGCATCCGCACGCATGTCGAAGTTGATCCCGGCATCGGCATGATCGGGTTCGACGCGGTGCAGCAACTGGCGCGGGACTATGCCTGGGCCGTCGATGTCGAGCTGTGCGTTTTTCCCCAGGAAGGCCTGCTCAACTATCCCGGCACCGACGCGCTGCTGGTCGAGGGGTTGCGGCGCGGCGCGCGGGCGGTCGGGGCGGCGCCCTATTTCGACATCGATCCGGCGGGGCAGATCGACCGTGTGTTCGAGATCGCGCGCGACGCCGGTGCCGATATCGACATGCATCTCGACCTCGCCGAGACAACCGACGGCATGCAGGTCGAGCATGTCTGCCGCAAAACCGAAGAATACGGCTATGGCGGCCGGGTGACGGTCGGCCACTGCACGCAGCTGTCGCTGGTGCCGCCGGACCGCTTCGCCGAGATCGCCCGCCGCCTCGCCAGCGCCGGCGTCGCGGTGACGGTGCTGCCGGCGACCGATCTGTTTCTGATGGGACGGGCGGCAACCCACGCCAGGCCGCGCGGCATGGTGGTGGCCAACGACCTGATCGCGCATGGCGCCAATTGCTCGATCGCCACCAACAACGTGCTGAACCCGTTTACCCCCTATGGCGACGGCGCGCTGCTGCGCATGGCCAATCTGTACGCCAATGTCTGCCATATTACGCAGCCGGCCGCGCTGGCCGATTGCCTGGCGATGGTGACGACGCGCGCCGCCGCGATCATGCGGCTCGCCGATTACGGCATCGCCCCAGGCAACCCGGCCGACCTGGTGTTGCTCGACGCAACCGACCCGGCGCTCGCGGTCGCTGAGATCGCGCCGGCGCTGTGGGGCATGAAAGCCGGCCGCCCCACCTTCACCCGCCCGCGGCCGGTGCTGCACCGGCCATAGCGCCGTCATCTCGAACGCGCCTCGAACTCACTTCAAGGAAAATCGCTCGCATTTCTGTCATTCCGGGGCAGCCCGCAGGGCTGAACCCGGAACCCATGAACACCGTCGTCACCCAATTTCCCGCCGTCCGTGTTCATGGGTTCCGGGTTCCTCGCTCCGCTCGGCCCCGGAATGACATGATAAGGCGAAGTTGACGCCCACGCGCGAAGGCAAAACCCTGTTGGCCAGTAGCCGGGGCAGGCGCACGCGTTGCTGCGCCGGCGCGGCGGGAGTATCGTCCGGCCGGCAGCAACACCTCTTCGGAGCCCTTCCATGATCCATCATGTGTCGATACCGGCCCACGATCCGCAGCATGTCGCCGGGGTGCTGGCGGAATTGATGGGGGGCAACTGCGTGCCGTTCGGGCCGCTCGAAGGCGCCTACATGGCGACCAGCGGCGACGAGCACGGCTCGATGATCGAGGTGTATCCCGAGCAGGCGACGCTCGACATTCCGCGCAAGGACGATCAGGTCGTGTTCGGCAGGAACGAGGCGCCGCCGCACACCTGGCCATTCCATATGCTGCTGTCAGTGCCGCTGGAACCGGAGCAGATCGAGAGCATCGGTGCCCGCGAAGGCTGGCGTGCAAAGACCTTTGGCCGCGGCATGCAGGGCAGGAAGCCGTTTTTCCACGTCATCGAGTTCTGGGTGGAAAACCGCCTGATGATCGAGGTCGTGTCGCCGGCGATGGCGCGCGAGTACGAGGATTTCCTGAAAAAGGCGCAACCTTCGGTGATGACCGACCCTGAAGCCTTGCGGCTGATGCGCGCGACGCATCTGGAGCAGCCGGCCTAACACGCAAGAAACAAAAGCAGAGGAAACACCCATGCCGAAGATCCAGGCGGAACGGCTCGAGGAAATCGGCCGGGCATTGTTCACCGCGGCCGGCACGCCGGCGGACGAGGCGGCGCTGGTCATGCGCCACATCGTCGGGGCCAATCTGGTCGGACACGATTCGCACGGCGTCATCCAGATCCCGACCTATATCGACCGCATCAAGGCCGGCCATATCGTGCCCGGTGCCCCCTGGGTCATCGTCAAGGAATCGGCCAACCATACGGTGGTCGATGGCCATTGGGCCTTTGGCTATGTCGCCAATGACCGGGCGATGCGGCTGACCATCGAAAAGGCCGAGAAGAGCAATGTCGCCGCTGCCACCGTGTTCCGCCAGGGCCATATCGGCCGCCTGTCGAGCTATATCGCAGATGGCGGCGCGGGCCGGCATGATCGGGCTGATCACCGCCGATTCCGGGCGCTCGCCAAAGGCCGTCGCGCCGTTTGGCGGGCGCGAGGCGCGGCTCGGCACCAACCCGATCTCGATCGCGGTGCCGTCCGACCTCGAAGGGCCGCTCTACCTCGACATGGCGACCTCGGCCGCCGCGGCCGGCAAGATCGGCGTTGCGGTGGCGCGCGGCGAAAGCGTGCCGGATGGCTGGGTGATCGGCAGCCGACGGCAAGCCGACCAACGACCCGCGCCAGTTGCGCCAGGGCGGCGCGCTATTGCCGATGGGTGGCCCCGATGGCGGCTACAAGGGCTACCGGGCTGGCGGTGATGGTCGAGATTTTGTGCGGCCTCTTGACCGGGCTCGGCTTTGGCGTCGATCCGAAGGGCCGGCACAATGACGGCTGCTTCATGGCCTGCTTCAAGGTCGATGCCTTCCGCCCGCTCGATGAATTCAAGAAGGAAGTCGGCGAGTTCATCCGCTACCTGAAGGCGACACCACCCGCCGAGGGCTCCAGCGGCGTGCTCTATCCCGGCGAGATCGAGCACATGAAGGAACAGGACCGCCGTGCCAACGGGATCGAGGTGGAAGACGCCACCTGGTACAAAATCCGCACCCTCGCCGAAGGTTACGGCCTGACCGACCAGCTTGTGCTTGGGGACATCGAGTAAGTTTTAGGTAACGCAAAGGACGCTAAGGATACGCAAAGAGCGCGATGGGTATTTTTTGCGCGAAGCGCCAGAAATTCCTGTGGCGCGTTTGGTTTTGACGGCGCTGCGCGCCAAGTATCGTCGCCTTCGCGTCCTTTGCGAACCCTTAGCGTTCTTTGCGTTACCTAAGCGGTTCCCAATATCTCGCGGCGGTTCGCGGTCAGATAGACCACCCCGGCGAGGACGCCCATCACCGCCGGCACGATCGCCATCGCGGCGGTGGCGTCGGCGAACAGGCCGCATAAGGCCGAGCCGGCAAAGCCCATCGTCATCTGCAGGCTGCCCATCAGCGCCGAGGCCGAGCCGGTGTTGCGCGGGAACAGCGCCAATGCCGCGGTCGTCACGCCCGGCATGATAAAGGCCATGCCGAACAGCCACAGGCACATCGGCCCGATGATCTCGATAACGCCGAGCCGAAAGCGCAGCCCAAACCCGAGCGACAGCGCCGCCAGCATCACCAGCAACGCGCCGCACACCACCAGCCGCTGCGGCGCCAACACCCCCAGCAACCGGTTGGTCGCCAGCGAGCCGACCAGATACGACGCCATCAGCGACGCTGTCACCAGCCCGAAGGCCTGGCTCGACAGGCCGAGCCGGCCCATCAGGATGAACGGGCTCAGCGTCTGCGCCGCGTAAAACCCGCCGACCGCGAAGGCTGTCAGGCACACCTGCCCGAGAAAAGCGCGCGACGTCAGCAGCTTCACATAATTCATCACCAGCGCGCGCGGCCGGGTCGCCAGCGGGTTGCGCTGCATGTTGGTCTCCGGGAAGCGCCACACCAGCACGAACAGCACCGCGCCATAAATCGCCATCAGCACAAACAGCAGCCGCCAACTCAGCAGGGTTATCAGCGTGCCGCCGAGCACCGGCGCGGCGGCCGGCGCGATGCTGAGGATGAGGCTCATCAGCGAAATGATGCGGGCCGCGGCGTGGCCGACAAACCGGTCCACCACCATGACGCGCGACAAGGCCATGCCGCCGCACGCGCCGATGCCTTGCACGATCCGCCCGGCATCGAGCGTCAGCACCGAATTGGCGCCGGCGCAGATCAGCGAACCCAGCACGTAGAGCGCGAGACAGGTCGCCACCACCGGGCGCCGCCCGTAGCGGTCGGAGAGCGGGCCACAAATCAACTGCGCCAGCGCAAATCCGAACAGGTAGACCGTGATCGTGTTGCGGATCGCGTCTTCATTGGTCGCAAACACCTGCGTCAGCAGGGTCAGTGCCGGGGTGTAGAGCGTCATCGAAATCGGGCCGACCGCGATCAGCAGCGCGCCGACGATCGTCATGCGCATCGGTGTCAACGGCGCCGGCACGGTGCCTGCGGTTGCCGTAGTCTGCTGCGATGCAGCAGAGGCGTCGGTCGCCTCGGCTGACGGGTAGCGCTGCTTTTCCCACGACATCAGGCGCACAACGAGGCTCCTTAGAGGGCTGTAACGACGCCTCCGCTCCTCGTTTTCTTACGGGCGCGAACCGTCATTTGCGCGCCCACAGATAATAGCGCTGCCTTACGATGTCACATGATTTTTGTGCAGCGCACAAATGCATCCGGGCGCGGGAACGCCGGGCCGGCCCTCACCCGTCTCGCTGCTCGCGCAGCGATCCACCCTCTCCCGCGGTGCAGGAGAGGGAAAAACAGCTCCCTCGCCCCCACTTACCCCGCGATAAAGCGGTCGATCTTGCGGTGGCGGAACCGCCACGCGTCGCCCTCTTTGACCATGCGGTCGGCATAGCCGCCGGCGGAGCCGATTTTCGGGCCTTCCGGGCTGTTCTGCACCGTGGTCCAGTTCGATTGAACCTCGGCGGTGTCGCCGGCGAGGCGGACGACGATGTTGGTCGTCAGGTGGACTGCGCGCGGGCGGTTGTCGCCGGCGCGGACGCGCAGGTCGCGCGCGTGCCCGGCGATCGCGGCGCGCCCGGTGGCGCTGCCGAACGCGGTCTCCCAGGTGCCGCCCTCGGTGAACAGCGCGGCCATGTCGTCAAACCGCCCGGCATCGAGGCGGAAGCAATACTCAGCCAGCACTTCGCGGATCGCGTCTTTTTCCTCAAGCGCGCTCGGCATGTCCGATCCTCCCTATGGCATTACAAGCCCACTGTAGCCGCTGGCCGGGCAAGCCGGGTAGATTGATGCAGAGGGATCGCAGGAGGAACCGCCATGGCCACATCCACCAACCGCGTCGCGCTTTATGCCGCCGTCGGGCCGGAACTGACGCAATACGATGTGGATGTCGACGGCGCGACGCTGACCCGGCATGCGACAACGACCTTGCCGGCCAACATTCATTATTGCTGGCCGCACGCCTCGCAGCCGTTTCTCTACGTCGCGTCGAGCGACAGCGATTCCGGCGTCGGCGGCAAGCTCGGTTCGAACCATCATGTGACCGCGCTGCGCATCGACCGGGCCACCGGCGCGCTGAGCCCGCATGGTCCACCGATCAACCTGCCGACGCGGCCGATCCACATGACGACCGATATCCCCTCCAACTACATCCTGGTCGCGTTCAGCAACCCGAGCGGGCTGATCGTCTATCGCGTCAATGCCGATGGCACGCCGGGCGGCGAAGTGCAGCAGCCCGAGGATGTCGATCCCGGCATCTACGCGCACCAGGTGCGGGTGCGGCTCGACAACAAGGTCGCGATCCTGGTGTCGCGCGGCCATGACGCGGCCCGCGGCAACGAGGAGGAGCCAGGCGCGCTGCATGTTTTCGACTACCGCAACGGGCAGTTGCTCGACGAAGCGACGGTGGCCCCGAATGGCGGCTTTGGCTTCGGCCCGCGCCATCTCGATTTCCACCCGACCCAGCCGTGGGTTTACGTGTCGCTCGAGCGGCAGAACCGGCTCGACCTCTTCAATTTCCACGATACGACATTGCTGGCGGCGGCGATCTATCAGAAGAACACGCTCGCCGAGCCCGACAATATCCGCGGCCGTCAGGCGGTCGGCACGGTCAAGGTGCATCCGAACGGCAAGACGGTCTACGTCGCGAACCGCGCCTCGTCGGCCACCGAGCGCAATGGCAAGCGCGTTTTTGTCGGCGGCGAAAACACACTGGCGGTGTTCGCGATCGACTCGGAAAGCGGCGAACCCACCGCAATCCAGCATGTCGATACGCGCGGCATCCATTGCCGCAATTTCCACATCGACCCGAGCGGCCGGCTGTTGGTGGCGTCGCACATTATGGGGCTGCCGGTCGAGGATGCTGGCACGATCCGCGAGGTGCCGGCCTGTCTGTCGGTGTTCCGCATCGGCGATGACGGCAAGCTCGATTACGTGCGGAAATATGATGTCGATGTCGGCGGTCGCCAGATGTTCTGGATGGGCATGGTGACGCTGTAGCGGCGCAACAGGGAGACACGAGCATGGACAACAACGCCGACAGCGACATCATCGAAACCGCGCAGCGCGTGCTGCCGGGCGGCACATTCGGAAATTTCCCCGGCGAGGTCGTGATCCGCGAGGGCAAGGCCGGCCGGGTGTGGGATGAAAATGGCAAGGAATATGTCGATTTCCTGATCGGCTCCGGCCCGATGCTGGTCGGGCACGCGCACCCCGAGGTAACCGAGGCGGCACAGGCGCAGATCGCCAAGGGCACGACGTTTTTCGCCAATAACCGCAAGGGCATCGAACTTGCCGAGGCAATTGTCGAGGCGGTGCCGTGCGCCGAGCAGGTGCGCTTCGTCTCCTCCGGCACCGAGGCCGACCTCTACGCGATGCGCGCCGCCCGCGCCTTCACCCGGCGCGACAAAATCCTCAAATTCGAGGGTGGCTATCACGGCATGAGCGATTATTCGCTGATGAGCCTGGCGCCAAAGCGCTCCGGCAATTTCCCGGCGGCGGTGCCGGATTCCGCCGGCATCCCGAAAAGCGTGCGCGACGACATGATCATCGCGCCGTTCAACGACGCCGACGCAGTCGATGCGCTGGTCAAGGAGCACCGCGCCGACCTCGCCGGTGTCATCGTCGAGCCGTTTCAGCGCATCATCCCGCCGGCGCCCGGCTTTCTGGCGGCCCTGCGCAAGATCACCGAAGACAACGGCGTGCCGCTGATTTTCGACGAAGTGGTGACCGGCTTCCGCCTCGCTTATGGCGGGGCGCAGGAATATTACGGCGTCACGCCCGACCTCTGCACGCTCGGCAAGGTGATCGGCGGCGGCTTCCCGCTCGCGGCGATTACCGGCAAAGCCGAGATCATGAAGCATTTCGACAAGAGCAAGGTCGGCGACGAGAACTTCCTGATACAGATCGGCACCTTGTCGGGCAACCCGGTCGCCGCCGCCGCCGGCCTCGCGACGATGGCGATCCTGCGCCGCCCCGGCGCCTATGAGCGCATCCACGCCACCGGCAGGACGCTGATGAAGGCGCTCGGAGACCTGCTGAAAGAAGCCGGCATCCCGGCCCAGATCAGCGGCGAGCCGCCGTTGTTCGATGTCGTGTTCAGTTCCGAACCGGTGCGCGACTATCGCGGCACGCTGCGCGGCGACGCCGACATGATGCGCCGCTTCAACCTGTTGCTGCGCGAGCGCGGCATCCTCAAGGGCGAGTCGAAATTCTATATCTCCCTCGCCCATACCGACGACGACATCGCCTTCACGATCGACGCCTTCAAATCGGCGATCGCCGAACTGAAGGGATAGCGCCGCCAAGCCGAAGCTGTTGTCGTCCCTGCTTTCCGCAGGGACGACACGTTAGGGACAAGCGGGCGGCGTGCCTCCCTGCGGCGCCTATTTTGTGATGCGCAGGTGGATGATCGAGTTGGCGATCTGCTGAAACACCGTGTTCAGGTTGCTGGTGGTCGCGGCGGAAAAGAACCCGCCATTCGCCGGACAGGAATTCTCTCAACGTCGGGTTTGTGGCGCCGTCATCGCCGAGGCCGATCGTGTAGATCAGGATGCCCTGCTCGGCCATGTTGCTGCAAATGGTCTGCAGCCGGGTGTTCAGGTTGGTTTCAGCGGTAGAGATGCTGGTGGTGCCGATCTTGCCGTCGACGATTGTACCGAGGCCCGTGTACTCACCCGCGCCCACCCACTGCTCGTGTCCGTCAGTCATCAGCACGACAATCTTTTTCCAACCGGTGCTATTGGCGGTCGAGTAGTCGAGGGGGTGGCTATTGTTTGCCGGGAACGGTCCGACGGACGACAATGTCCGCCAGCCCCAGATCATCCCGAGATTGACCTGCGTGCCGTTGGCGTCGCGCGGCCACATGTTGTTGATGGCGGCGTTGATCTTGGTCTGGCCGGCCGAAGTGGTCAGATCGGTCAACGGCAGCAGCGGCGCCGGGCAACCCTGGTTTGGTCCGTCCAGGGCATCATACGAACTCAGGCTGCCCTGGATTTCGGTCGATGTGTCCTGCCGCGCCGGCGTGGTCCACGTATTCGCGTTGCTGGTGAACGTGTTCGCATCGGTGCTCGACATCCACCACAGCGGATACCAGGGCGGCCAGCCGCCGCTCGGCTCGTCGGTATCCGGGTTGGAGACATTCGAGACCTTCGCACCAGTAGAACTGGCGTTGCCGGCGTTGCCGGAGGTCGCACCGGTCATCTCGTTGTAGCTGGTCTGCTCGACGACGCAGCCGCCCCAATTTTTCGTGATCGACGAGTTCGTCGGCATCGGCAGCGACGGCGAGTTGTAGGCCGCGTCGAACTTGACCGAATTGTAGAAATTCAGGCTCAGGAAGCTGGCCGCGGCGTTAGTAGCGCTGTTGCACAGCGTCACTTGGGTGGTGCTGTCGACTGTCTTGATGGCGGTATTTGGTGGGATGCTAGTACCAGTGACGACCATGCCTGGCGTCAGCGTCGTGCTCGGATTGGATGTGAAGGTGACAGTCGGGTTGCCACTCGTCGTGCGCGCACCGCCCTTCGTAACCGTGAGGGTCTTCGCGCCGGTCGACGTCGCGTTGCTGCTGATGGTGACCTGCGTCGAGCTGTCGACACTCGAAATGGTCGTGTTTGTCGGAATGCCGGTGCCCGTGATCGGCATTCCCGCCGTGAGGCCGGTGGTGTTTGGAGAGATGGTCTTAATGATCTTCTGGTTCGGGCTCGCCTGCTCAGTGCCGGTGATCGTCACGGTCGAGGTCACGACCGTCGCGGCCGGGGTGGCCACCGTCGAATCCCAGATCGGATTACCCTTGCGGTCCATAAAGGCGCCGCCGCACCCAGTAGCGATATTTGGGCAACTTATTGCCCCATCGGTGCAGAACTGGCCGCCGACATTCACCGTCGTTACATAGGGCACGACCGAAATGTAGATTGATTGCGGCGCAGTGATCGCGTTCTGGATCGTCGTGACGAATTGCTTGGCGGCCGGGATCAGGGTGCAGATGCGGCTCTTGTTGCTTGCGTTCGTACAGGTCGTGTCGCTGGAAACAACCCCATCCGCCGAGCAATTGCCGGTGCCGGTGTTGCCGCACAGCATCGACCCGGTATTGTCGAGCACCAGCGCGATTTCCATGCCGGGGAACTTGGTCGTCTGGGCGGTGACCGCGACGGTCAGGTTGTTGATCCCGACGAGACGCATGAAGATCGTCGGGACGACCGCCTGGGCCGAGAAATTGACCGTTGCCGCGGTGATGTCGCTGGTCGGCTGCACCGAGAGGCCGGTCTCGGTCGCGACGGTTGAGGTGCAGGCCGTGACCGAGGCGCCGGTCGGCACCGCCTTGCAGTAATTATTATAAAAATAATTGTTCAGAATGGTGGTCAGCGCGCTCGCCCCCTGGTTGCTCTGCGAGCCGACCGCGAGGGCGGCCGCGTCGAGCGCCGCGCCGAGGCGCAGCTTGACCATGTAGGCCCGCGTCGTATCCATCGCGATGCCGGCGCCGAGGATCACCGGGATCGCGGCGAGACCAAAGATGATTGCGACATTGCCGCCACGATGTTCCCCCAGACGGCACAAGGTCGACAAAACCGGGGTCAGGCGGCGCATCACCGTCTGCAAGAAGCGTGTCATTTCTTTCCCTCTCAGGGACATACGCCGCTGTTGAAGCTGGCATAGGGAACGCAGCTGACATAACGCGGCCGGTTGTAGGCCCATTCGGTCAGCACGTAGTCGGTGTTGAAATAGAAGCTGAGCGGCGAGGTGTAGGCATAGACGACCTTGACGGCGACGATGCTGTCGTTCGATCCGGTCGCGGCCGTACCCATTGTGGTCGCGGTCGCGCCGCCGGGCAGGGCGCCGACCGTGATCGCGGTCGCGCCGGTGGTCTCATAATGCCAGTTGATGGCCGCCGACCCGGTGCTGTAGGTGATGCTCGCATACGAAACCGTCAGCGGGGCCGTCGGAAACGGCGTCATCACCTGCTGGACCGCGGCGGTAATGTTGCCGAAATCCCAGCCGTTGGTCGACCCGCTGGTGACCAGGGTCGTGTTGACCGGGACCTGACCGACAAGGTCGGCGGCGGTTTCCGCCGCAGCCTCCAGCTTCATGTAGGCAAGCAGCAGGTTCGAGGTTTCATAGCTACCGATAAACAGGGTCAACAACACCGGCAACAGCACCGCGAACTCGACGAACGCAGTTCCCGAGCGGTCGCCGGCCAGTCTGCGAAGGTGCCGAAGGCTTTGCGTCTTCGCGATAAGGGTCAGGATGCCGGTCATGACGGGAACGGCTCGTTCTCGAAGATCACAGTCGAAATCAGCGGGACGGTATTCGTCCCTGTCGCGGTCCCGGTCTGTGTTCCGACACCGAACCAGCAGGTGCCGCCGGTCAGGCAGGCACCAACCCACGGGACGATGAACGGCCTGTTATAGACGACCCGCACACCGACGATCTGGCTCGCGGAACCGGTCGCGTAGGCGCAGGCGGTGCCGGAGCCGCTGGCATTGGCGTTCCGGGTACAGGGGCTGAATCCAATGGTGCCGATCTCGCCGAAATTCGAGAAGAACTGTACCGAGAAGAGCACCTGCGAGGTGCAGGTCGCGTTGCTCAGGATCGGCGCCATGTCGGCGCAGAGCTGGGTCTGGAAGGCGGTGATGCCGCTGCTGCCGGTGACCTGGCCGGTGCGGACCAGGCGGGCGGCGTCGCGCGCCGCCCCGTCGAGCAGGGCCTGCGTCGTCAGCATGATCCCGAAATCGACGATCATGACCAGCATCAGGATCAGCGGCGGCGCGACAAAACCCATCTCGACCGCGACGTTGCCGCGATTGTCCATCCGGCGAAAAAAGCGCCAGAGCCGTCGCGCCAATCCAATGCGGGAATCGCCGGTCCGCGACATGCTGAAGGTTACACCCCGTTTCATTTCAGCCACCCGGTTTACAGAAATGTGATTAACCGCCCGTTAAAGGCGTGGTTGGGCGGCTTTCGGGCCAAGATGCCGCTTTTTCCTCGCTCTTGAACCGGGGGTTGTCCCGTTGCTCGTTGCAAAAGAGGTCAGCGTTGTTTGCGTTTCCGGCCTCTGGCATGCTCGCCTAATATGCTTGACTGCGGCGCGTAGGCAAGGGGCCGGGATACATGGATATCGGCGCGGGCAAGACGAGGCCGAAGGCGGATGTGCCCGGTCTGCCGGCACGCCCGGCGGGTGAGGCGCTTGGGCCGTTCCATCAATTCTTCGCGACCGCCTCCGTCCCCTGTCCGTATCTACCGGGACGCGCCGAACGCAAGCTGATCGTCGAACTGGCCGGGCACGGTGCGCCGGTGTTTTATGATGAGTTGTCGCGCGCCGGGTTTCGCCGCAGCCACCGTTTCGCCTACCGTCCGGCATGCCGTAGCTGCGCCGCCTGCGTGCCGGTGCGGATTGCAGTTGACCGCTTTGCCCATACCCGCTCGACGCGCCGCGTCCGCAACACGAATCGCGAGCTTTCCGGCGAACTTCTGTCACCACGCGCGACGGTCGAGCAGTTCCGTCTGTTCACCTCCTATCAGCACTCGCGCCACTGCGACAGCGACATGGCGTCGATGAATTACGGCGATTACCGCGGCATGGTCGAAGACACTGCGGTACGCAGCGCCGCCGTCGAATTCCGCGACCCCGATGGGACACTGGTCGCGGTGTCGCTGCTCGACCGGCTCGATGACGGGCTGTCGGCGGTCTACAGCTTCTTCGACCCGACGACTCGACCGGCGCAGTCTCGGCACCTGGTCGATCCTGTGGCTGGTCGAGCAGTGCCGGCATGACGGCCTGCCCTATGTCTATCTCGGCTACTGGATCGCCGAGAGCCCGAAGATGGCCTACAAGGCGCGCTTCCCGGCGCTCGAACGCCTGACTGACGGGTTCTGGGTATCGTTTGCCGAGGATGCGGAGCCTCAGCCGTGAGCATCGGCGCGCTGCAATCGATGCTGTTCGGCGATATGTTCGGCACCGCCGCGATGCGCGCGGCGTTTGGCGAACTGGCGTTTCTGGCACGCTGCGCCGAGGTCGAGGGCGCGTTGGCGCGGGCCCAGGCGGCGGCCGGCATCGTGCCGGGTGACGCGGCGGCGGCGATCTCGACAGCGACCGCCTCGGTGGCGGCCGATCCCGGCTCGCTCGACCTGGAACGGCTGGAGCGCGAGACGCAGAATGTCGGCTATCCGATCCTGCCCCTGGTGCGGCAGCTTGCCGAGCGCGCCGGCAATGCCGGGCGCTACCTGCATTGGGGCGCGACGACGCAGGACATCATGGACACCGCGACGGTGCTCCAGATCCGCGACGGGCTGGCGCTGATCGAAGCCGACCTGACCGCGGTGCGCGGCCATCTCGCCGGTCTCGCGAAACGCTATCGCGACACCCCGATGGCCGGCCGCACGCATTTGCAGCACGCCCTGCCGATCACCTTCGGGTTCAAGGCGGCGGTATGGCTGGCCGGGTTCGACCGGCATGCCGAGCGCCTCGCCGAGTTGAAGCCGCGGGTGCTGACGGCGCAATTCGGTGGCGCCGCCGGGACGCTGGCCTCGCTCGGCTCCGGTGACGAGGGCCTCATGTCGCGCCGCGAAATGGCGCGCGACCTCGGCCTCGCCGACCCGCCGATCACCTGGCATGTCGCGCGCGACGCGATCGTCGAGACCGTGCAGTTCCTCGCCCTGGTCGGCGGCAGCCTTGGCAAGATCGCGTTTGACGTGATGCTGATGGCGGCGACCGAATTCGCCGAGGCAGCCGAGCCATTCGTCGCCGGCCGTGGCTCGTCGTCGACGATGCCGCAAAAGCGCAATCCGATATCGTGCGAGCTGATTCTCGCCGCCTCAAAGGCGTTGCGCCAGCACGCCGGGCTCGTGCTCGACGCCATGGTCAGCGATTTCGAGCGCGCCACCGGGCCGTGGCATGTCGAATGGATCGCGGTGCCGGAGGCGTTCGGCTATGCCGCCGGCGCTCTGCACCAGGGCAGCTTCATGCTCGGCGGGCTGATCGTCGATCCCGCGCGCATGGCACGCAATCTCGGCATGACGCACGGGCTGATCGTCGCCGAGGCGGTGATGATGGGCCTCGCGCCGCATACCGGGCGCAACGAGGCGCATGATTTCGTCTACGACGCCTGCCGTGCCGCGATCGAAAACGACCGGCCGCTCTATGACGTATTGCTCGAAATACCCGACGTTGCCGGCCCGCTCGGCCGCGAACAGCTGCGGGCATTGACCGATCCGGCGAACTATCTCGGCGCGGCGCGGGCGATGGTCGACCGGGTGCTCGACGGCCGCTCTTAGCAGGTGCAGGCGGCTGATTAGACCGGGCGAAAGCCCGGCTCGCGCAAACGTGAGAGGGCTAACCGGCCGCGCGCGCCGCCACGGAGCCGGCGATGCGGTGCTTCAGCCGGCGCATTTCCGGCGTCAGCTTGCTGTCGGGCTCGTCCTTCAGAAACACGTCGATGCCGCCCTTGAACTCGATCGTGCGGATCGCGGTCGTGCTGACCCGCAGGCGCACCGAGCCGAGCGCATCGGACAGCACCGAAATCGTCTGCAAATTCGGCAGGAAGCGGCGCTTCGACTTCATGTTGGAGTGGCTCACATTGTGGCCAACCAGCACACCCTTGCCGGTGATCGGGCATCTGCGAGCCATTGCCGCACCTCATCTAACAAACCAGAAAGCAACACGGCGACGGGCCGGAAAAGAACGTCCGGGCCGCGCGTCGGCGGGTTCTAGGCCGGGAGCACCGCAGGGTCAAGCGCTGTCCCGCATCCGGGCGCATTCGGGTTCTCGCGCCCGCGTTTAATCCCCTATCCCGCGAACAGCAGCATTAGTTACCATCGTAATCCGGAAACCAATGGGCGGCGATGGCGGATTTCGCGGTTACGGGCGACAGGGCTGGCGCGGCGCGGGCGCGGCGGTTTCGGCCGCTTGCTACGCTATGCGAAGCCTTCGCAGCCGAAGCCGACCGGCTTGTGCTGTGGCTGCCGGTGTTTTTCGCGACTGGCATCGCGGTGTATTTCGCACTGACGGTCGAGCCGCCGCTATGGCTCGGCATCGCCGCCACGGCGGCGGCGGTCATCGGAACGGTGCTGGCGTGGGGGCGTCCGGTGCCGCGCAGGGTGATGGTGGCGCTGGGTTTCGCCGTCGCCGGATTTGCGATGGTGCAGGAGACGCGCTGGGAGCACGGCACGCCGATGCTCGACCACCGCATCAGCAGCACGGCGATCACCGGCACGGTGCTCGACATCGATACGCTCGACCGCGGCTGGCGGGTCGTTGTCGCGCCGGAAACGATTGCCGGCCTCGCCGCGAGCGATACCCCGCGCCGGGTGCGTATCCACATCGCGCCGCACAGCGACCCGTTGCGTCCGGGCGACCGGGTCAGCCTGAAGGGCCGGCTCTACCCGGCGCCGCCGCAGGTCATCCCGGGCGGTCGCGACATGCAGCGCGAACTCTATTTCGCCGGCATCGGCGCGGTCGGATACAGCTTCGGCCCGGCCCACCGGGTCGCCGGTCCGGCGGCGCGGCGGCTGGCAGCGAATGGCTGCTGCGGCTGCGTACCGAGATGACCCGCCGCATCAACACCGCCCTGCCGGGCTCGACCGGCGGCGTTGCCTCGGCGGTCATCACCGGCAAGCGCGGCACGATGGCGGAGGAGGTCAAGCAATCGTTCCGCGAATCCGGCCTGTCGCATCTGCTGGCGATCGCCGGGCTGCATCTCGGGCTGGTCGGCGGCTTTGTGTTTTTCACGGTGCGCGGCGGCCTCGCGCTGGTGCCGTATGTCGCGTTGCGCTGGCCGATCAAGAAGATCGCGGCGGGCATCACGCTGGTCGTGCTGTTCTGCTATCTGATGATCTCCGGCGCCGCGATCCCGACCGAGCGCGCCTTTGTGATGAACGGCATCATTTTCGCGGCGATCCTGATCGACCGGCTGCGCCTGTCGATGCGCATCTGCGCGCTGGCGGCGATGGTCGTGCTGGTGCTCGATCCGGCGAGCCTCGTCGGGGTCAGCTTTCAGATGTCGTTCGGCGCGGTTGTCGCGCTGGTGGCGGTGTACGAAACCTGGGGCACGCAACTTGCCCGCGTGTTCCACAGCGGCTCGTTTGTGCGCCAGGTGCTCGGCTATGGCGGCGCGATCGCGGTGACGACGGTGGTCGCGACGTTCGGCACCGAGCCGTTTGCGATCTACCATTTCCACCATCTGGTGCTGTATTCGCCGCTGGCGAATGTCATCGCGGTGCCGATTTCGGGGTTGTGGACCCTGCCGTGGGGTGTCGTCGCCTGCCTGTTGATGCCGTTCGGGCTGGAGCGTCTGGCACTGGTGCCGATGGGCTGGGGCATCGACGCGACGATCGTCGTGGCGCAATGGGTCGCGGCACTGCCCGGCAATGTCTGGACGACGCCGCGCCTGCCGACTTACGGGGCGATCCTGATCGCGCTCGGCGGCTGCTGGCTGTGCCTGTGGCAGGGACGCTGGCGGCTCTGGGGCTTGTCGGGCATCGCCGCCGGGCTCGCGACCCTCGCTGATGACTCGCCCGCCCGACATCGTGCTCGGCCGATTTCGGCCGGCTGCTCGCGGTGCGCGCCAGCGATGGCGACCGCGCCTATGTCGTCGCCGATACCGCCGAGGACATCACCCGCTCGTTCCTCGCCAGCGAAACCGGCGCAAGCCTGCGGCGCTGGCCGGCAACCGGCGCCGCGGCGGCCGGCGGCCTCGACTGCCCGGCCGAGGGACGCTGCACCTACGCCGTGCGCGGCCGGCGGGTAACGCTGATCACCGACGAGGCCGGGCTGCCGGTGGTCTGCGGCACGACCGATGCGATCGTCGCGCAGGTGGCGGCCGGGTTTGACTGCCGCGCGCAGATCCCGGTGGTCGACCGCATCGACAGCTGGCGCGAGGGTGCCATCGCGCTATGGCTCGCGCCCGACGGGATCGCGATCGAGCGGTCCAACAGCAGCCGCGGCACGCGCCCCTGGGTGCCGCACCCGATCTCCGCCCGCGAGCGGGCGCGTCAGCAGCTTCCCTAACGGCGGGCCGGGCCGCGGGCGGCGGCTGTGCCTACCCTAGGGACGCCCCGGGATGAATCTTTGCCCGTCTGCGCGCGACATGCCGCGCCTAGCGACGCGCCGCACCTTGTCTGGCCGCGGGAGGGGGAGATCATCTTTCCGTACTCGCAGGCCGTCGCATATCCAGCTTTCTGGAAAATTACCCGCGCGGCGGCGTAAAACCACGAAATGGATTGGCGCAGCTCTCTCATCGTCGGGTTGGTCGTCGTGGCGGTCGGGGGTGTGTTGACGCACAACCTCGCCATTCGCCGGGATCGCCAAACGGCCAGACGCAACGCCGCTGCAACTTTTCGAGCTGACGTTCTGGCCTCGCTCAAGGGCCTCTACCCGTTACCCTTGGAATGGTCTGCGGACCCCACTCAAGCTTTGATGAAGGCCGCTCCCGCGTTGCAATCTGCTGTCGCGCAATTCCGCCCCTTTGTTCCTTGGTGGCGACGGCGCGCTTTTGACGGCGCATGGTTTACGTATCGCAGCGGCACGGGCCGTGAAATCGATCTGCAAAATTATCACCACTACATCGAATTCGGCAGTAATCCGAATGCTCGGGCGAATTTTCGTCGCAATGTAGATGATTTGCTTTCTTTTTCGAAATAGTCTTTCAGTGACTGGAGGAGAACCGTGGAACGCCTAGGAACAAAAAACGTCTTTTGTATATTGCTATTCGCCACCTCTGTATTTCTTGGGGGGTGCAACGGGCAGCAAAAAAAAAATGGAGTCTTCCCTGAATGCCTACATAGGAGGTTCTGTCGCTGAATTCGTTGCAGATCGTGGAGACCCTACATCGACGGTCAAATTATCTGATAATGAGAGTTCGTTCCGTTGGGTTATTACTGGGCAGGGTGTCGGGGCAGTAATACCAATGGGCGGGTCACTTATTGTGGCTCCACCAATGCAACGCGTGTGCACTGTGAGCCTAAGGGCCACAACACAATCACCAAATCCTGAGTTGAAGGATTGGATCATTCAAAGCTGGAATTGGCAGGGAGCATGTTAGCGCCGAGTCAAAAATCTGATAGGTACGTTGCGAGGATTGCAGGAACTTGGTCGAAGCCTGCGGCGACGGCCGCATAGAATCTGTGGAATCCGTCGCGCAGTCCATATCGAAACGGGTCTTGCGGAAGTTCATGCACTTTGACCGGGGGAATCGCTTACCCTGCGACGAAACCGGCGAGAACCCTTATTAGGCAAATCCGCTCGAAATCCTTCAAAATCTTTTTCAACTGTGCGAGCCGGGCGAGCAATGTCCTTTATCGCCACGAGCACGATATCTGGATCAGGTGTTGCACGGTAGCCGAGCGATGTTGGTGTAAACCCTAGCATGCCTGCTTCGATCCACCATTCGTCCGGAATTTCGAAGCTGCCTTGCTGCTCGGGAAGCGTGAAACGCATCACTACCGACCTGCTTGATTCAACATCTTGTAATTTTGTCTGCCGTGCCTTGATTACGGCAAGCCGCATAAGCTCCACTATGGAAAAATTTCTGTGAACGCTCGCTAAGTCGCCATGTTAACTTTCAAGCAGTGCCGGCTCAGGACGCGGTTTTTTATTGGAAAACCTAGTGGAGTGTCGCCCCGAATTACTAGATCAGCCCTGGCCGGCCGTCGCGAAATAGAGGCGGGGGTCGGCGGCGCGGATATGGGCTTCCGGCAGGCCAAGCTCGCGGCGCACGATATTGGTGCCTTCGACGAGGGACACGCATTTGTAATAGGCGATGCGGCGCGACAGGCCTTCGCGGCCAAACCCGCAATCGGTGGTGATGATCAGCCGCTCTTTCGGGATGTATTCGAGCGCCTTGCGGATCAGATTGGCAACGTGCTCGGGCGGCTCGACCACCGTGTTGCAGTGGTTGACGACGCCGATGCCGATCTTCTTGTCGCTCGGGTATTTGGCGAAGAGCGGCAGGTCGCGACCGTCGCTCGACGCACACTCGAAGGTGATGACATCGCAATCGAGCTGCAGCAGGTGGGGCAGGGCGCGCTCATAGCTCGGCACGTCCCAATAGACCCGCTGCTGGTTCGGGTTGCCCCAACAGCAATGCACCCAGATTTCGGCGTTGACGCCTTTCAGCTGGCGGTTGAACGCCTCGGTCTGGAATTCGAGGTCATGGTCGGTGCAGGTCGGCAATTGGCTGAGACTGTGATGCCGCGGCTCCTCGACCTGGATGACCGGACAGCCGGCCGCCGCCAGTTCCTTGAACTCCTCGTTCATAATGTCGCAGAGGTCGAGCACCAGCGCCTTGTCGTTGTGGTAGTGCTCGTCCCACAGCATGCTCGCGAGACCGGGGGCACAGATCGCGCCAAACTTGACCGGCTTGTCGCTGAGCCGCTGTGCGATCTGCCAGATCGCGGTGTATTCGAGCGGGCCGCGGCTGAGCTTTTCGGTGACGACACCGGGCTGATAGGCCTCCTGCACTTCCCACAAAATTTTACCGGGCCGCAGCCCATGCCGCGCCATCCAGCCGCGCGACGTGTCGCGGTGGCCGTTGACCCCGCCGAGGCGCTCGATCGGATAAAAGAACCACGACTTGCCGCCGACCGCGAGGTCGAAGCGGCTGTCGCCATCGGTGATGATGTCGAGCCCCGCCGCCTCCTGCGCGTTGATGATCGCCGCGACCGCATCGAGGTACTGCTCGCGGAACAGCGAGTCGCCCATCATCGTCTTGAACGACCGCCCCGAAAGGCTCGCATCAAACCACAACGGCCGCGGGTACGACCCGGTGATCGCAGTCGGCAGGATCATGTCGCGGGTGGTGGTCAGCATCGAGGCGGCCTCCGAATTGCGCTGGTACGGATTTGCCTGCGAGCATAGCAACGATCGCGACGGTGGCGAAAGGTGGGGCCATGGGAAGTTTTTTTAAGGCTTTCATGTGCAACCAGCGGGAAGGCAACCGGGCGAAAAACGCCCATATAATTACCGGCTAACAGTTTTAACGGGGACGGCGGCCATGCAGGGCATTCGCAGCGTCATTTCCACGCTTTCCAATGACGGCCGGGAGGTCATGGGGCCCGGCATTCTGGTATGGCATTACCCGGACAATTCGATCGTCAACAACTCGCTCTTGACCGTCGAAAGCAACCATTTCTGCGTGCTGAAATCGCGCGGCGCGATCCTCAGCGTCTATGATACCGGGCAATATCCGGTAACGACGCCGGACATGCCGATCCTCGGCTCGTTCACCCAGGCGTTTTTCGGTGGGCAAAGCCCGTGGCAATACGAGGCGCTCTACATCAACCGCGCCAAGATGGTGGTCAAGGCGACCGGACTCGCCCTGTCGTCGGAAATGGCCGAGTTGACCTACGAGGTCGATTACTACTTCCACGTCGCCAGCAAGGACGACGCGGTGGCGCTGGTCACCCACATGCCGATCAGCGACCACACGATCACTGCGACGCAGGTCAACGATTACGCCCAGCCGGTCGTCGAGCAGGCGATCAACCAGGTCGTGCAGGTCACGCCGCTCGAACGGGTCAACGAAAAGATCCACGAGATCAGCGACATGGTGCACACCCATCTGCAGGATTTTCTGCGGGTGTTCGGCATCACGCTCGACACGGTCAAAGTGCTGATCTTCCCGCGCGACGAGCGGATGCGGGCACTGATCTCGCTGCGCGCCTTCGGCCTGACGGAGATCGACGCGGTTCGCTATTACGTTGCGATGATCATGGCCGGGCGGGGCGTCGTATCGGCGCCGAACATGGCCGTCGGGCTGCCCTTCAATATCGGTGCCGGAGTGCAGGCGACGCTGCCGATCCAGGGCTTTGACGCGCCGCCGCCGGGTCCCGAGAAATGAGCGACCCGCTCCCATCCGGCGAGTTGCCGGGGCAGGACGACCCGGTCTACCAGACCTGGGTCATGCTGCTGAACGGGTATGGCTATAACTGGTATCGCCTCGACAACCAGCTGCGGGCCGACGATCTGCTGATCCGCTCGCGCGCCAGCGAGCATCTCGGCAGTGCTGCCGCGAGGTTGCGCGACATCGAGGCCGCCTATCGCCGCCGCTACCTGCCACCGCCGACCCGCGCCAACCCGGACCCCGACCCCGACCATCTCGCGATGGTGCATCGCATCCGGGCGGCCTCCGACCGCATCGCGGCGCTCGACACGCGGTTGCGCGGCGCGCCGGTGCCGCCCAACGACATGGTCTGGATGCGCCACCGCAACGAGGTCGACACGCTGATGCGCCTCAACCAATGCGATGTGGTGCTGATCGGGGCGACTAAGCTGCTCGCCGACACGGTCGCGGAAATGCCGGCGGACGGCGCGCTCGACGCGGCGACCGAGACGCGGATCGACCAGCACATCGCCTATCTCGCCCGCGCCCTGACGCAGCGCGGCGATCTGCTGGCATGAGCGCGTTGTTGCCATGCCCGCCGGCGATCGCGGTTGCGCGTAGCGTCGCGGCGCTGCGCGAGGCGGTGGCGGACTGGCGCAAGGCCGGCGAGCGGGTCGGCCTGGTGCCGACGATGGGCGCGATCCACCGCGGCCACCTGGCCCTGGCGGACGCCGCACACCGGCAATGCGAGCGGGTCGTCGCCTCGCTGTTCGTCAATCCCAAGCAGTTCGGGCCGACCGAGGATTTGTCGGCCTACCCGCGCCGCGAAGCCGCCGACCTCGCCGCGTTCGCCTCGGCCGGGGTCGATCTCGTGTTCATCCCGGCCGCCGAGGAAATGTACCCGCCGGGATTTTCAACTTTGGTCACGGTCGGCGGCGTCAGCGAAGGGCTGTGCGGCGCCTTCCGGCCGGGGCATTTCGAGGGCGTCGCGACCGTCGTCGCCAAATTGCTGCTGCAAGCCCTGCCCGACGCCGCCTTCTTTGGCGAAAAGGACTATCAGCAGCTGACGGTCGTGCGCCGCCTTGCCCGCGACCTCGATATTCCGGTGCGCATCGAGGGCGTCCCGACCGTCCGCGAACCCGACGGCCTCGCCCTCTCGTCGCGCAACATCTACCTCTCCCCCGATGAGCGCCGCACCGCCCCCCTGATCTACCGCGTTCTCTCGGACAGCGCCGTCGCCCTTGCCGCCCACCCCGACGATGTTTCCCGCATCCTCGCGGCCGGCATCAACACCCTCCAATCCGCCGGCTTCTCGGTCGAATACCTCGAACTGCGCAGCGCCACCGACCTCGCCCCCCTCCCAGGCCTCACCGGCCCGGCAAGGTTGCTGGCCGCCGCCCGCCTCGGTCGCACAAGACTGATCGACAACATCCCGGTAAATACTCCGCCCCCGTAGGGCGGGCTGAGCGCAGCGAAGCCCGCCAAAAACCCCCGGGAGAGAAGATGGGCTTCGCTCAGCCCATCCTACGAATGCGGTGCTTAAGGCCGTCACATGACTTTCGGATGCGGCACAAAAGCAATACGATATGCCCCAAATATGGCATGGGGGCAGGGACAATGGGCGGCAGGTCGCGGCGCGATTTTCTGAAGATTGCAGTGGCCGGAGCCGCCGGCGCGGCGCTCGCGCCCGTCACCGGCCGTGCCGCCGACAAGAGCGTGACCGTGCTGCACGAAAGCTCGTTCATCAAGACTTTCGACGAGTACATGCAGAAGACGTTGGCGCCGGCGTATGAAAAGGAAACCGGCGTCAAAATCGCCTATGAGCTGACCAGCGTCGGCAGCCTGCCGACCCGCGCCAGCACCGTCGCCGAAACCGGCGCCGGCGCCGACATCACGATGAACATCACGCTGATGCCGTTTCTGTTCGGCGATAAATACCTCGATGTCACCGACATCGCCGAGGAGGCCGGCAAGGCGCAGGGCGGCTGGTATGACGCCGGCAAGGAGGCCGTATTTGTCGGCGGCAAATGGAAGGGCGTACCGTTCGCCAATATCGGCCAGCTGATGAACTGGCGGACCGATTATTTCAAGGAAATCGGCATCACCAAATTCCCCGACACCTGGGAAGAGCTGTACGAGACCGGCAAGAAGCTGAAGGCCGGGGACCATCCGTTCGGGTTCGAACTCGGCCACGGCTTTGGCGACAACCACGGCTGGCTCTACCCGCTGCTGTGGTCGTATGGCGGGGCAGAGGTGCAGCCGGATGGCAAGACCGTCTCGATCGATTCCGACGAAACCGCCAGGGCCGTCGATTTCGCCCGCAAATTCTTCAAGGATACCTGCCTCGAGGATTGCCTCGGCTGGACCGATGTCAGCAACAACAAGGCCTGGATGGCCGATCAGATATCGTGCACCAACAATGCCGAAAGCATCTTGTGGTTCGCCAAGCGCGATTTCCCCGATATCGCCAAGGTCACCGACCAGGCGCTGAACCCGCAAGGGCCGAAGGGCCGCTTTCATTTGCTGAACGCGGTCAGCCACTCGATCTTCAATTTCTCGCCGGCCAAGGAAGAGGCGCGCGCCTTCCTCAAGTGGATGACGGCGGAAAAGCAGCTCGGCGGCTGGTATGCCTCGGCCGACAGCTATTACCAGCCGCTTCTGCACGGCTATGACAAGGCGCCGATGTGGGATGTCGAGCCGCGCAACAAGCCGTATCGCGACGCACTCGGCAGCGCGCATTTGCCGGGCTGGCCGGCGCCGGCGTCGCGCCACCTCGCGGAGAGCGTCGCGAAATACGTCGTCGTCGATATGTTCGCCAAGGCCTGCGGCGGCGCCTCGACCAAGGATGTCATCAAGACAGCCGAAGGGCAGCTCAGGGAAATCTACCGCGCGGCCTGATAATTGCCGGGGGCGCTGACATGTCGATCCGCAGCGACACCCTGATTTCCGCGACGCGGCGGCCGCGCCAACCCCTGTCGTTGTCCGGCTGGCTCGACCGCGAAAGCGTGTTCAGCTGGCTGATGATGGCCCTGCCGTTGCTGTTTCTGGCGGCGTTTGTCGGCTACCCGCTGATCTACGGCGTGCTGCTGAGCCTGCAGGACCGCCCGGTCGCCAAGCCCGGCACGTTTATCGGGCTGGCCAATTTCATCACCGACGCGCACGACCCGGTGTTCTGGAAGGTCGTCGCCAACACCTTCATCTACACCGTCATCGCAACCCTGCTGAAGATGGTCGGCGGCGTCGCGCTGGCTGTCGCGATGAACCAGGACTTCCGCATGAAGAACCTGGTTCGGGCCCTGTTGCTGCTGCCGTTTATCGTGCCGACGGTGCTCAGCACGGTCGCCTGGATGTGGATGCTCGACCCGGCGTTCAGCGTCGTCAACCGCATGCTGATCGCGCTCGGCGTGCCGCGTCCCGGCCCCTCCTGGCTCGGCAACCCGTACCTCGCGATGTTCTCGATCATTATGATCAACACGTGGCGCGGGTTGCCGTTTTACGGAATTACCCTGCTCGCCGGGCTGCAGACCGTGCCGCCCGAACTCTACGAGGCGGCGACGATTGACGGTGCCAGCGGCTGGGAGCGGTTCCGCTTTGTGACGCTGCCGCTGTTACAGCCGATCATCCTGATCGTGACGCTGTTTTCGGTGATCTTCACCTTCGCCGATTTCCAGCTGGTCTATGTGTTGACGCATGGCGGGCCGCAGAACGCGACCCAGCTCTTCGCAACCTACGCCTTCGATATCGGGATGAGCGGCGGCCAGTTGGGGCTCGGCGCCTCGGTTGCGCTGGCGATGCTGCCGGCCCTCGCGCTGCTGATCGTGGCGATGACGCTCTACATGAAAAGGCGCTGAGGCATGGTTACCGGTCACAGCCGCGCCGGCCGCTTCGTGCGGGTCTGGCTTCCGGTCGGGTTTTTTCTGCTGGTCGCCCTGTTCCCGTTTTATTGGATGGCGATCACCTCGATCAAACCCAATTCGGAGCTTTACAACAAGAACCTGATGCCGCTGCTCGTCCACAACCCGACGCTGAAGCACTATATCGACCTGCTGACCGAGACCAGTTTTCTGCTGTGGACGTGGAACACGATGATTGTCGCCGTCGTGTCGACCGCAATCTCGCTGGTGCTCGGCACGATGCTGGCCTACCCGCTGGCCCGCATGCGCTTTGCCGGCGCCGGGCTGATCGCGACGACGATCGCGGCGGTCTATCTCGTGCCGCAGCCATTGTTGTTCCTGCCGCTCGCCGACGTCATCAACCGGCTCGACCTCGGCAACACGCTGACCTCAGTCATTCTGACCTACCCGACGATGCTGGTGCCGTTCTGCGCCTGGCTGCTGCTCGGGTATTTCAAGACCGTGCCCAAGGAACTCGAGGAAGCCGCCCGCATCGACGGCGCCAGCCGGGTGCAGACAATGCGCCAGATCTTCCTGCCGCTGTGCGTCCCCGGCTTTATCTCGGCCGGCATCTTTGCCTTTACGCTGTCGCAGAACGAATTTCTTTACGCCCTGATCTTCCTGACCAAAAGCGCGGTGCGCACCGTGCCGGTCGGGGTCATCGCCGAACTGATCCGTGGCGACGTGTTCTACTGGGGCCAGTTGATGGCCGGCGCCCTGCTCGGCTCGATCCCGGTCGCGATCATCTATTCCTTCTTCGTCGAGCATTACGTCGCCGGCCTGACCTCCGGCTCCGTCAAGGCCTGACCCACCGCCGATGATCAAATCCGGCGGCCGACCCAGACAATGCGGCCGATGATCGTGATCTGCTCAGCCGCCAGTTCGTAGGCTTCGAAACGTTGATCCTCGGCTCGCAGCCGGTACCGTCGCGGCGCCGAAGCGGGGACATATTCGAGCCACTTCGGAACCGGGCCAATTCCCTCATCCACGACAAAAATGCCAGGCTGTACCGGCTGCCCCAGACGTTTGTTGATCAGCACTTCATCGCCGTCCAACAGGCTTGGCGCCATCGCCGAACCCCCGATCACCGCCCACAGAAAATCCGTCGCGGCCCCCTGAAGGTCGTCATGGACGACGCGGGAGGGAAACGCTCGCGGACCGTCGGCCCGGCTGCGGCTGAAGCCGCCCTCCGCCAGTTGATAATCTTCCGATAAGCCGCGTATGACGACGAAGGCGACATCCGGCGCCTTCCCGCCGAATTTCGGTGGCGGTACGCCCGTCGCCAATTCAGCCGGCGGCGACACGGCGGGAAATTGGTAGGCCTTCGACCGGGCATCCGTCACCCCGTCCAGCCGCACATCCACTGCCGTTTCGATCAACTCCGACACGCTTATCTCAAGAACCTTTGCGAGCTGCGCCAACTTGCTTAACAGCGGCGGATGGCCCCGGCGGATCGACCGAATGAAATCCGGCTTCAGGTCGGCCAGCAGGCACGCCTGCCGCTCGCTCATCTGCTTCTGACGCAACCGCAAGGCGATCCGTCCGGCAAGAAGATCGGCATCCATCCCTGTTGTTTTGCCCGATCGCTGCTGCCGATGCGTGCGGATTATCTCAACAAATGCGGACAATTGCCGCGGGATCGCGGTGCCAGCCGTCGAAGTGCAGGCTGCTCATCGGCCGCGTACCAAAGGGTGTGAGGAAACCATTCCGCATCTCGCTGCCTGAGACGTTTCGCCGCATCCTGGGAGGGGCAAAAACCGAGCGAGTCATAGCATACGATCGAATGCGATTGCCTCTAAAAAGGCCAGATTTGGCCTGAAAGGCGTTCCGGTGGCCCGCCGGGAAAACGCGCCCGCTCCGCGTGCCGGTTAAATTCCGCATCGGTTGACAATTTCGGATTAATATCCGAATTATAACTTGCTTCAGTCACCTCTGAGTTCCCGATCCTTCGGAAGTAGACGGGGCACCAAAGTGCAGTCGCACAAGGCGATTGCCAAAGCACACAAGCGAGGCTGGCCATGTTCTCGTAACGATGGCCAATGCAGAATATTCCGTTGAAAGGAAACATTGTGCAAACAAAAGCACCCTCGAAAATGGTTGCTGTTCCATATATTTCATTGTTCAATGCAAAAATTATCGCTGGCGAACCGAGTGAAGATCATCTCCTGGTGGATCGCCATTTTTTCCAATTCTGTATCCGCAGTATCGTTAGTAAAATTCAGGTCGACGAGGAATGGTATCTTCAACGTTATCCCGATATTCTGGATGCGATCGAAAAAGGGCGGATTGCGAGTGCCCGCCTGCATTATGAGAGGCATGGTTATTTCGAAAACCGGATGCCGTACCCGATAAAGGTCGATGCTGCGTGGTATCTTGAACAATACTCCGATGTCGCTAACGGTATCGAGCGAGGTGATTTTTCTTCCGCGCAGGCACATTTCGACGATGTGGGTTTTGCCGAGGGACGGTTTCCCTTTCCGAGATTTACCCTGAGCGTCTCGGGAGATGATGATAATCCCGTACGATCGATCCGATTACTGAGTTCCGCGGGTTAGGCGGACCGCCACAGAGCCCCTTAAAGCGCCGACCGGGATTGTTTGAGTTTTGCCATGCCATTGGATGAGCCTTCCAGCGCCAGTAGACGAAAGCCGGTCGAGAGGCACGTTAAAGGTCGGCAGTGCGGCACCGGAAATAATTCCGCACGTGCCACCGGCCCCTTCGACGAGCGCACCTATCTTGATGAGAACCCGGATGTGGCCGCGGCCCTGGCGGAGGGGCATCTGCCGAGCGCGCTGTTTCATTACCGGCTGTTCGGTCCCGGTGCCGCGCTGCCAGACCCGGGTGCCCTGCCGCGAGCGAGCGAGGTGCTTGCCAGCAATGTCGAAGCGGTTTTGACGACACGCTCCGGCGCGATTTTCATCATCGGCTGGGCCGATGACCGGGCCGCGCCGCTGGACCGGATCACCATCGAGTTCGCCTCCGGTCGGCGGGTGGAGTGGTCCGCGACGGCGCTCGCCCGATTTCGGCGAGCCGATGCCGAGGCGGCGCTGGGGATTAAGCAGGCGGTCCATCTCGGGTTCTGCGGGCTGCTCTTTCAGCAGGAACACTCGGAGCCAAGCGTTATCCGCCTTTACGGCAAGCGCGGCGCCGTCGCCGAGGCCACAGTGGCGGCGGCCCGCATGGATGATCTCGCCCTCAGAGACGTTGCGCTCGGCTATCTCGCAAGCCTGGAATTCGCCGGCAACAGGCAGGTGGAACTCTCGCTTATCATGGAGCCGGTGCTTGGCGATGCGCTGGTCGAGCACAATCGCATGATCACCGACAGCATTATCGCCGGCGTGACCGCCGAGCGGTTCGACCCGGCGCCGCGGCGGTTCAAGGGTTCGATCGTGGTCTGTCTTTACGGGAGACCAGAATACCAGTTTCTGCAGAACGTGCTGTTTTCGGCGGCGGCCGGGGCCCGCGATTACGAGTTCATCTACGTCTGCAACAGCCCCGAACTGATCGAGACGCTGTGCCGGAACGCCGCGATTTCACAGCGCATCTACGATCTCAACGTCACGCTGGTGCTGTTGCCCGGAAATGCCGGTTTCGGTGCCGCCAACAACGTGGCCGCGCGCTATGCCCGCAGCGACCGGCTGCTGATTGTGAACCCGGACGTGCTGCCGATCGATAAAGGCTGGGCCGCCCGTCACAACGAACTGGTCGATGGGCTGCCGGCCGACCAGACCCGGCTGTTCGGCGCCCGCCTGTTTTATTGTGACGGCTCGTTGATGCATGCCGGTATGTATGTCGAGCGCGACCAGGGCGTTTCGGTAGCGGGGTTCGGGATCCGCCGTTGCCCGATGCTGCGGGTCGAGCACTATGGCAAGGGCGCCCCCGGCAATGCGCCGGAGTTCAAGGGGTCGCGGCCGGTCACAGCGGTCAGCGGCGCCTTCATCTCGCTTGACCGTGCCTGGTTCGAGCGGCTCGGCGGCTTTGCCGAGGATTACATTTTCGGCCATTACGAAGATGCCGATCTGTGTCTGCGCAGCCTCGGGCACGGCGTCACGACATGGGTGCACGACCTCGATTTCTGGCATCTCGAAGGCAAGGGATCGACGCGGCTGCCGCACCATGAGGGCGCCTCCGCGGTCAATCGCTGGCTGTTCACGCGTGAATGGCATGACCGCCTGGTGCCGGACCTGATCGGCCGGGTTACGCCATCGGCAGCAGCGCTAAAGCAGGGCGCCGCATGAGCGTGCGCAAGACCGTGCTGCTGGTCAGCCTGTTTCATCCCGAGCTGGTGCGCGGCGGGGCGCAGCAGGTGTGCTACGAGCTGTTCCAAGGCCTGCGCGACGACCCCGAATATCGGCCGGTACTGCTCGCCTCGATCGATGACAGCCATTACCCGGCCTTGTTTAAGAGCGGCGCCCGGATCACCGGATTTGACGGTCGCAGCGACGAATATCTTTTCCTGTCGCGCGGCTACGACCATTGGTGGCACCGTCTGGCTGAGCCGCTCCTGCTCGACAGCTTTGCCGATTTCCTCGGCCAGATCCGCCCCGACATGGTGCATTTTCACCACTTCATGACCTACGGGGTGGAGCTGATCAGCCTGACTCGCCGGGTGCTGCCGGAGGCCCGTCTCGTCTTTACGTTTCATGAGTTTCTCGCGATCTGCAACGCACGCGGCCACATGGTGCGGCCGTACGACAACTCGCTGTGCCGGCAGGCAACGCAGGTGCGTTGCCACCAATGCTTCCCGGAACGCTCGCCGGAGGATTTTTTCCTGCGCAAAATGTGGTTGCAGGCCCATTTGGCGCGGATCGACGCGTTTACCTGCCCGAGCCGTTTTATGCTCGATCATTACGCCGATTGGGGCATCGAGCGGCACCGGCTGTTCCATGTCGACAATGGCCAGAGTAATTACGCCGGCAACGCCGATCCGGCCGGTCGGCATACCGCCGGCGTACCGACCAGCGTGCCAACCGACGACCGAGCGAACCGCTTCGGCTTTTTCGGCCAGATGATCGATGCCAAGGGCGTGCACATTCTGTTGCGCGCGGTCGACATCCTGCGGGCCGAGGGCTTTACCGGGTTCACCGTCGAGCTGAACGGCGACAATCTGAGTTTCGCCTCGCCCGCAATCCAGGCGGAGATCGCAGCAGTTCCTCGAGCACGAGGCGCAACGCCCGCGCGGCCGAGCGTATCGTGTGGCACAACGGCTCCTACGAAACCGCCGAACTGCGCCACCGCATGGGCCGCATCGACTGGTGCATCGTGCCGTCGATCTGGTGGGAAGCCTTTGTGCTGGTGATCTCGGAAGCCTGGATGTTCGGCAAGCCGGTGATCTGCTCCGATGCCGGCGCGATGGCCGACCGCGTGACCCACGACACTGACGGCCTCCACTTCGCCATCGCCGACCCCGCCGCCCTCGCCCGCACCATAAAACGCGCCGCCACCGAACCCGGCCTCTGGGCCCGTTTGGCCGCCGCAGTGCCCGCGCCGCCAAGCCGCGACGCGATGGTGGAGGGGTTTCGGGGGAATATCAGGATAGGCCTGACCTGCCTGCCAAGCGCTCGCTCCGGTCGCGGTCCAACCGAAAGACCGAAGCAGTCATCTGGACCGCTGCTGGTTGAAATGTCAAAGGCTATGTAGAGGCCATTCGGCCGTTTCAGGTACGCGGCTGGGCTTACGATACAGAAGCGCCAGATACCGCGGTTTCTGTGTTTGTTGCACTGCTCGGCGACAACATCGGATCGCAGGAGGCCAACATCTTTCGGGAGGACCTTTTCAAAGACGGTATCGGGAGCGGCCGATACGGGTTTGTTATTAACGTCGACAACCGGCTCCAACGGCGCAGCTCGAATTTCTTGAAATAAAGGCACTCTCAAGTGCGGGCTCTCTCGCATCGGTTCCAATGTTAGACGACATCTTTATCGAAGAACCCGCTGTCAGTACGGCATCAGAGACCACCCATATCCTTGGGTTTTTTGACGTCATCCCGCCCGCGACGGTGGCAGGATGGGCCTACGATCCTGCACGTCCGAACGAGCATCTGACGGTCGAAATTTCAGTCGATGGCCACTCAGTCGCGACCTCCCGTAGCGGCAGACCTCCGCGAAGGTCTGGTTGTCGCGCTCGTTGGACACGGCGACCACGGCTCCTCACGGCGACCACCGCCGAGCCATCCGGCCATCCTCGCAAATGACAGTGCTTGCGCGCACTGTGAACGGGCGCGCGGGACAGTTGAAAAAAGTACAGTTTGCTTCTGGCCCTGATCAGATTACCGCTGTGGCACCGACCTCAGTTGTCCCCGAAGCAGTTGAACCCCAAAACGGGAGTTCAGATACGCAAGCGCCGACCGGGACCAGTATCCGGTCTTCGTTTTGGGCGCCGCTAGATCGGGCACCAGCGCAATTGCGCAAGCATTGGTGAATGTTACGCGTTATCGGGGGCAGGAAGAAGGACATCTGCTCAGTTTGATGCCTGCTCTTCTTTCGACAGTCGGCCAGTATTACGCCGAACAGGAAGTGGAGTGGCGCACCGGACGTGCCACGATGCTGACGATGGTGCCGCAATCGTATCTTGAATCAGGGTGTACGACACATATTTGTTGAGATGGCACGAGCCATTTTTCCCGGCGGGATGTGGCTCGACAAAACGCCGGGGGCGGCCATGATCAATACCAGCCCACATTTGCGAGAAGTCTGGCCTGAAGCGCGGTTTGTCTTCATGAAGCGCCGCGGCATTGAAAACGTCATGTCGCGGATCAAGAAATTTCCGATATTGACGTTCGAAGAAAACTGCCGCGCCTGGGCTCTCGATATGCAGTGCTGGATGTCTGTTCGCACCACTCTGTCCGGCTGCACTATCGAAATCGACCAGCGGTTCATGTGGATGCAGCCCGATAAAGTGGCGTCGGCGCTTGCATCGTTCTTGTACCTGCAACCCGAGGAGGCAGCGGCCTTAGGTCAGGCACTCGCCCTCGACCAGCCGGAACGGACCAGCGAGCGGCTCGGTGCATCGATATCGCTCGCGTCCGCGGGGTGGACCCGGCAGCAGCAGGAAGCTTTCTTGTGCATCTGCGAGCCGACGATGGATCAGTTCGGCTATACGCTGGACGAGCAATATCTCGCTCCGACTTTCGAACATACCGCTCTGCAAAGGCTCTAACCGATGGACAGCATAGAAATCAATCAAGCGGGAAGAGCGAACGGCGTGGGACGTAGAGACCAAGCGTCTACGCGCCCCAAATGCGGCGGCGTGTTGCTTCGCCCGCCGCCCTTGCCCACGGCGGCTGGCCCATCTCGTCGAGCCAGACACGGAAGAGTATCGCGATGCATTGTTGCCCGATGGACGTCGTGCCCTCCTATTTTGGAAGTAGGCAAAAAACCGGAATAAGGTCGTCACCAAAGTCTGTCTGTTACACGGTGCATCACACAATGTCTGATGGGATCGCATTTTATCATATTTGCCTCATTGGTTCGTACCGAGACCGCTGATGGAAATTGACGAGACCAAGGTCGGCACTGTTGACAACGGAGTTTTGATCGGCCGGTGTGGTTATTTATTTTTGGCCGGCGGTGATCATAACGTAGTTGATCTGGTGTCCGGAAAGAAAGAAATAACTAAATCATCCTTCACCACGTTCTCAGATAATATAACGAGCCGCCTCGCATGGCGAAACCGAAAATCCTGTAAATTGGTACACATCATAGCACCTGATAAACAATCTATCGTGCCAGAATACTGGCCGCTCTCCCACGCCCATTAAAATTGGCGAATGCTATATGCGGCGCTACACTAATCTTTCACCTTATATTATGTATCCTGTCGATCTTCTCAGCGCACACAAAGAAAGGTCAATATCAAAAGTAGACACGCATTACACGACATATGGATCGATCTTGCTCGCCTCCGCAATTTCGGAGCTGATCACCGGCGTATCCCAGGACCAGCGGCGGGCAAGTTTGACGGCGACGCTCGATATTGAAATCCAAAAAGCCGGGGACCTTGGTCAAAAGTTGACCATACCAGTCAGCGCTATTGAACAAGATATCAATGGCAACCCCCCAGGTATTTGGTTATCCAATTTTCTAGATGGTCAAAACAATGGAATAGTCGATCTCCGATTTAATCCGGACGCACCCTTTAATAAGCGATTGCTCGTTTTTGGTGATTCGTTCGGTCGCGATATTAACAAGTATTTACAGTATTGGTTTACCGAGGTATTTTTTTTCCGGAGTCCATTTTTCCACAACGAAGTGGCCGATCTTTGCTCACCGGATGTATTAATCACAGAGAACTCAGAAAGGTATATGGACCATTGTGTGTCCGACGGTGATCGGCCTTTTTTCTTTATGTACCCACATTTTCGGGGAACCGCCATACTCTCCTTCGACGCAATTCGCGGAAGCGCTCTCTGCGAGTTTGAGTTTTCCACGGAAACCGCATCAAGACTTTTCTCATCGATTTTTACGGCCAAGCCCAGCCACAGCCCACGTCGAATTTAATGAATTGCCGTTGCCGCGAGGCGAAATCTTGCTTAAAGATTGGCCTTCATCGAACGGGACACTTTTAACTTTAGAGGATATTAGTATTGTTGATCTCCGGAAACCGGAATTTGTGCTCAACCTGTCCAACGCTCCATTTCCACCTTGGCTGAGACCAGAACAGGATCTTCATGGTAGTTATTTGGTGCAACGTCGCGACTTGATTTTATTTGGGCCTAATCACCTAGTTAATAGTCTCGGGTGGTGGGCATGCGAAACTCGTGCCTTTAAGAAACAATTCGTTGATTTGGTCTTTTCAGATACGTATAATGCGTCTTTTCCTGGATCGAAGCCGACTGTGAAGAGTGTTGAAAATAATATAATATTCAACCTAGACGCAGTCACGCCATCGTTAATCAACGTCATTGACGAACCGGTCTTTTTGGGCACCCCTTTAGAGCCGGACAATTGGGGTCGCTGGCTTATAACAGCCGTCCCCAAGGTATATCAATTTCAAGAATTTGGGCGAGGTCGAAAGTTTCTTTGTCGTGTTTCCCTACCATGGCAGCGATCCCTCCTGCGACTGCTGGGTATCAGCGACAGACAGATAATCGATCACGATCCAGGCCAGACGTATTTTTGCAGAGATGTAATGACAGTCGATTATTCGGTTACAAATATGACCGTTAGCGCTCAAGAACGGTCGATATTTCTTAATATGGCAGACCGAATTTATACTCCCACTATGGGCGTTGGCCCAAAAATCTTCATATCGCGACATAGTAGATCAAAATGATACCCGAATTATCGCGTTTTACAGAACGAAGAAGATCTGATCAAAAAACTTTCAGGACTAGGTTTCTCAGTCGTAGAGCCGGAATTATACTCAATCCAGAGCGACAAATATCAATGTTTTCTAGAGCAGAAGCTATCGTCGCTTTAGGGGGGGCGGGATCGCAAATACCGTGTTTAGTCTGCCGGGTGTGAAGGTAATTACCATAATAATCTGACGCACCTTTATACGTCCGCATTCTGACTTGCTTTCGTCTCTGCTCATCCTATGGTGTTATATTTGGAATCAAGACACGGAACGATTCCGTGTCCGTGTAAATAGCCATGGTCCGTGGACGTCGGACCGCGCTGTGCGGCTGTTACGGATTTATCGGAGGTAGTAGATGAGCAATAACCCCAAACGGAAAAGTTCTCCCCGACCTCCACGGCGAGTCATATCTTATCGTCCTTGATAGACTACACCAAATGTTGAGAATCCTAAAGACGTACTCTGAAATTGGCACTAATAGTGGTCGGTCGCTAAATCGAAGCAAAATGTGCAAGCATCGCCGTTGACCCGTAATTTTTGTTTGAGACAGCGAGCCAATTTCTGGCAAGTGCAGTTGCGCGTTATTTTCGATGGAAAGCGAACGAATTTTTCGAGAATATCGATCCGGTTACGATTTTGGGAAGGTCGATCGACTTGGCATTTCTAGGATGGAATGCATTGGAGCGAGTTTCATTACGAATTTTCTTAAATACAGAACGATTTTGTAAAGAAAAATTCCTGTGATTGCGCTTCACGACTGCCTCCCAACAGAATACGGTATGGGCATCGAAAGGCCTGGGGGAGCGATTATCGTCAACATCGAAAAGGCTGGTGGACCGTGCGATGTTTGGCGAACCGCGCTGGCACTTAAATAAATTTTGATTGGATTTACGTATAATATTTTTGAATGCTTCTCCTACCGGATCGGCGTCAATAACGAATTTAGATCCAAATTCGAGCGTACTTTCACTAAATTACACAGAAATCGTCAACTGGACGTTTTCCTTTAAAGAATATACTTTGAAAAAATTGCATCAGGATTAGATTGAATTCTACAGACATAATCAACACACGCGAGGGTATATCGAGAAAATATTGGATGTGATGCCCCATCTGACATTCCCGAAAAAGCTCTGGTAGCCAATGGAACTTTTTTCTTAAAGGCTGTCGTGCGTGACAATGGATTGAAAGCGATCCCGGATGTTCAAGGGTCATGCATAGAGGACGCGTGGAGCATGCCGCGCGACGCGGACCAAAGCCGGTAGGAGCCGGAGGCTTGCGATGATGGATGGCCAATCCGTGGGACGCAGTATCCGGCGTGACCGCGCGTGCGGGAGAAGGTGGGGCAGGACACCCTCTCCTCCGAGAGGAGCAGCCGGAGTGGAGCGGGGCGGCGGTGAAGAGTGTGCGCGTCGGGTTGATCGTGGTTGCGGTGTGCGCGCTGATGGTGCTCGCGGCCGGGATCAGGGTTGCCATTTGGGTGCATCAGGCCGAGGCCCTGGCGCTCCGGGAGGCGGTGATCAGCGCGCAAATGCTGGTGCTGCGGCAAAATTCTGAGCTGTTGCTGGCGATGGAGAGCGGGCAGCGGGGTTACCTGCTGACGGGCGACGCCAGCTATCTCGATACCTACGATCAGGCGAAGCGCGAGTTTGGCGGCGGGCTGCAGCGGTTTGAGGCGCTGTTTCGCGACGGGCCGGCGCCGGTCGCCGAAATCCAGGAATTGGCGAAACTCGCGGACGCCAAAATGGACGGGCTGGCGCGCGCCATACAGCTGCGCCGCGACGGCGACGCAGCTGCCGCGCTCGCGGCCTTTGGCGGCGATGAGGCACCGCGGCTGCTGCGCCAATACCGCGCCCGGACCGCCGCCCTGATCGACGAACTGCTGAAGGCGCGTGTCGAGAGCGCCGCGGAATGTTCGCGCACCTTTCGCAGCATCTACATCCTGTTGGCGCTGCTTGTGCTGATCGTTGATCTGCTGATCGTCGTGTCGATCGTCACGCTGAGCGTCTCGATCCAGCGGCTGCGTGAGTTGCAGCAGGAACAGGAGCGCGTCGCGATGCACGATGCGCTGACCAACCTGCCAAACCGGCGCTATCTCGGCGAATGGCTGACCATGTCGCTGGCCATGGCGCGGCGCAGCAAACAGCAGGTGGTGCTGCTGTATTTCGACCTCGATGGGTTCAAGGAGGTCAATGATCAGTTCGGCCACGAGGCCGGCGACCGGGTGCTCAAGATCACCGCATCGCGGTTGCGCCGGGCTCTGCGCATTTCCGATTTTGTCGCGCGGCTGGGCGGTGACGAATTTGTCGCGGTGCTGCCGGAGGCGCCGACCGCGCCGGCTCTCGTTGCGTTGATCGAGCGGCTGTCGGCCGGGCTGTCCGAGGCGCCGATCCCGGAACTTAAGGACGGCGCGGTATCGGCCAGCATCGGCGCCGCAACCTTCCCGGTCGATGGCGACACGGTCGAAGCGCTGCTCGCCGCGGCCGACCGGGCGATGTACGAGGTCAAGCAGCACCGCAAAAGCCGCGCCCGGCAGATGGCCCTGCCGCAAGACGCCCGCCAACCGGCCGAAACCGCCGCGCATTAGGGGACGGCAATTCCAGGTGGATCGCTCTTGGCGGCAGCGAACGGCGCAGCTATAGGTATCGCCGCGCGGGCATGGCGGAACTGGTAGACGCGCAGGTCTCAAAAACCTGTTCCTTCCAAGGAGTGTCGGTTCGATTCCGACTGCCCGCACCAGCGCCTTTCTTCTTATGTCATCGAGCCGGGAGGACACCGCCATGCCGAGCTTTGAACACCAGGGCGCCCGCATCTATTACGAGGAATTCGGCCAGGGGTTTCCGATCCTGACCTTTGCGCCGGCCGGGCTCGCCTCGGTCATCGATGTGTGGAGCGAGGCCTCGGCACCGATCAACCCGACAACCGAATGGGCCGACAAGTTCCGTGTCATCGCGATGGACCAGCGCAATGCCGGCGGCCAGTCGCGCGCCCCGATCAGCGCGCAGGACGGGTGGGACGATTATACCGCCGACCATATCGCGCTGCTCGACCATCTGCGGATCGACCACTGCCACCTCTACGGCCAGTGCATCGGCGGCTCGTTCATTATCAATCTGATCCAGAAGCAGCCTGCGCGCGTGCAGAGCGCGGTGCTGGCGCAGCCGATCGGCCGCGTCGGACCGATGCCCGCGACCCCGAGCGGCCGTTTCACGGCCTGGGCCGAGTCGCTGAAGGACCACCCGGAGGTCACGCCAAGCATCCTCGCCGCGTTCAACCAGAACCTCTACGGCGCCGGTTTTGTCTATTGTGCCGACCGGGATTTCGTCAAAACCATCAAGACGCCCTGCATGGTCCTGGCCGGCAACGACGACGCACACCCCTGGCCGATCTCCGAGGAGCTGTCAAAGCTGCTGCCCAATTGCGAGTTCATCACAGACTGGAAGACCGGTACGGCGCTCGAAGCGGCAAGGCCACGCGTCAGGGCGTTCTTCGAGAAGCACACGCCGCGCTGAACCGGCCCCGGTAGGCGCGCATAAAAAACGCCCCCGGTTTTCCCGGGTGCGTTTCCGTTCGAGTGCCGTCCTGATCCTGCTGGGCGGCAACAGGGGTTTAGGCGGCCTGCTTCTGCTCGGTTACCTGCGGGCGGGCCGGCTCGCTGGCGGCGATCGCAATCGTGCGCGGCTTCATCGCCTCGGGAACCTCGCGCACGAGATCGACGTGCAGCAGGCCGTTATCGAGGCTGGCGCCGGTCACCTTGAGGTGGTCGGCGAGGCTGAAGCGGCGCTCGAAGGCGCGCCGGGCGATGCCATGATGCAGATAGCGGCTGTCTTCCTCACTGGTCTGGGCCTTGCCGGTCACGATCAGCGTGTTCTCGTGCACCGTAATATCGAGTTCGTCCTGCGCAAACCCGGCCACCGCCATCGTCAGGCGGTAGGAATCGTCGCCGGTTTTCTCGATATTGTACGGGGGGTAGGAAAGCGCCGTGCTGTCGTGACGCGTCGCAGCGTCGACAAGCCGAGCCATCCGGTCAAAACCGATGGTCGAGCGGAACAGCGGGGAAAAATCAAAGCGATCCATAACCATATCCTCCAGTGAGCAACATGGGTTGAGGCGCCCGCCCACATGGCCGGGGCCGGTCTCCAATGGCGGCCCCTCAAGCGGCGACCGCACGCTACCGAAATAATCAGCCCCCAGACCGGTTCAAGGGATGTTGCCGGGAAATTCCAGAGCGACCTGCGACCCCGCTTTGGTCGAATGCCGCTCTAATAGCACGCCGGATACGGGTAATAGCCGCACGGAGGGGGCGCAACCACGACCGGTGGCGCATAGTAGGCGGGCGGCCGATAGGCCGATGCCGCCGCGGCCCCGACGACCACGCCGGTCGCCACCGCCGCCCCCGTATAGGGCCGGGCACCCCCGTAATAGGCGCCCCCGGCGGGTGCACGATACGCAGTCCCGCCGTTGGGGCCTCGCGCGGCGGCTCCCCCATAAGGTCCACGCGCGGCGGCCCCGCCGTTGGGGCCGCGCACGGCGGTCCCTCCCATCGGTCCCCGATAGGCGGCGCCACCCCGCGGTCCGCTGACCGCGCCCCAGGCGAAGGCCTCATGCGCGAAAGCGGTCGCGAGCACCATGCAAAGACAGAGGCGAATGATCCGCGTTCATTTCCGGCCTCACTTCTTTGCCGCCGCCGGGGTCGGGGCGGGCTTCAGAGGGACCTGCGTCGCCCCTTCAGGAGGGGTGAAGACAAACTCCTGATCAGCGGGGTGAATGGAGAAATCCCAATCGGAAAATTCCGCGACGAAATTTGGCTGATCGCGCAGCGAGCGGTAGGTGACGATCAGGCGCCGAGGCAGCGCCTTGTCATTCTTTTCGACCCAGAGTTCGAGTTCGATACCCTGCGACTGGGTAAAAAACAGGTGACGACAGACGACGCCGCCGATCGTCGCGGTGCCGACTTCCTTTCCCGACGTGATACCGAAGAGAAATGATTTGCCGGGATCGTCGGTGAGGAAGTCCGCCAGCGGAAAGTCGATGCCAAGCTTGCCCGTCAAGGTCTCCAGCATCGCCTGGAGCGTGTTGGGAACGTCGACGGACGCGTATTTCTTGGCATCAGCGCTGTACAGCACCGCCTTCTTGCCGTCGTAGAGCAGCTTGGTCGAGCCGTCATCGCCGGTCAGGTCAACCGCCAGATGATCCGGCCGATGCACCGTGACCTTCATCGAATGCGCAATGTGCAGCGGCTCGCCGCCGGGGTCCGCATAGACGCGCAGGGTGCGCGCCTGAAACGAGAATTGATCCGCCTGCAGGCTCTTGCCCATTTGCGCGACGGCGGCTGCCGCCTCATCGCTGATGACTGGCTTTGCCGCGGGGGCGGCCTGTGCCATCGGGACCGTTGCGGGGACGACACCCACGCCGAGAAGGCCCGCGGCGCCCAGCCCGGCAAACAGCGCGACCGTTTTCACGGATGGTCGGATCGACATTGCGTCTCCTCCTGTGGAGCGGGAAAATTGCGTCCTGCCTGGGACGGGAACGGCAGAAGCCGGCAACGGCGTTAAGAGCACCAGAGGCGCGCGGTGCGCGATCGACTTTAGCGCGGTCGCGACGCACAAGAGCATAATCACGCGGCAGGCGCGATACCAGTCACACCAGTATTCCGCGGCACCGTTGCCGTTCGATGACCCTTCGGCATAAGGCGACTGCGCCGCGGGGTCGCTGATTCTCGCTGCGTTGCTGGTCGAGCGGCTCGGCAGCTACGCTTATCCGATCGGCCACGCGGTCGGCTCCGCCGCTCTGACCTGCTTCGACGCTTCGGATCGGCCGTTTGTGGAGTATGGTTCGCATCGCGGGCATATCGCCTCGCCAATCGCTGACTGTTGGAGGATGCGCTGATGATTTACGAAGTCCGCACCTACACCCTGCGCACCGGGGCCGTGCCTGAGTTTGAGGAGCGTTATGCCAAGCGCCTGCCGGCGCGCGTGAAACACTCGAAACTGGGGGCGTTCTGGCACACCGATTTCGGGCCGCTCAATCAGGTCATCCACGTCTATCCCTATGACGATTTGAACCAGCGCGCGGCGGTGCGCGCCGCGCTGGCAACGGATCCCGAACGGAACGCGCTGCCCGGCGGACAGGACCTGATCGTCGCGCAGGAAGCCGAGATCGTGAACCCGGCTCCGTTCATGCGCCCGCTTGGCAGCCGTGATTACGGCACCGGCAATGTGTATGAGATGCGCACCTACACCTATGCCCCTGGCGACCTCCCGAAGGTGCTGGAAGCCTGGGCCAAGGCCGTTCCGGCGCGCGAAGAACTGTCGCCCCTGGCAGCCTGCTGGACGAGCGAACTCGGTGGGCTCAACAAGTTCGTCCACACCTGGGTGTACAAGGATATGGCCGAACGCGACCGTGTTCGTGCGGCATCGCGCGGGCCCGGCCGCAACTGGCCGCCGCAGAGCGGGGTGCGGCCGATCCGGCAGGAAAACAAGCTGCTGATCCCGACCGCTTTCTCGCCCGTGCGGTAGGGCTGCCGCTGGCCAATTCTGGAGGGCGGCGTAAGCGCCGCCCTCCAGCGGCACGGATTGAGGAAAATACATGGCGGCAAGCGAGCGGATCTTCTTCCAGCCCTATACAAGCGGGCGGCGCAACAACCTGCTCCCGAGTGAGCCGGTGCTTTGCCGAACCGTGGAGAATGCCAAACAGCGTGCAGAAAAAGCGATGGCAGGCGGCCGCATCGTCGGCGCCCATGTTATTCGCGTGCTGGAGGATGCGGCCGCCGGAGACTACGGGGAGCCCGAGTATCTCGCGACATTTGGCCGCGTTCCCGAAATCGCCTGACAAGCGCTTGCCCCCTTGGCCAAGCGACGAGGCGACGAGGCGATGAGGCTCGATCTGGTGCCGGTTTCACAGATTGCTGCCGCGGAGGGGATGGGATGCTCGGGAAGTTCCTGCATCATGCGGCAAATCGAGCGCGCTTCATCCTGCCGGGGCCCGTGGCGGCGGTAGCGTATATGCTTTACCGCGCCCGGGGTTCGTACCTCCAGGACGGCCTGATTACCGCTCATAATTCCGATTTTCGCAGCGACCCGACATTCCGCGAGGCCTATCGCCTGGGCAAGGCCACCGGCTCCTGGGGTCGCCAGGATGTCGAATGGCGCGCCTATGTTTGTTGCTGGGCGGCCTGGAGCGTCCGCCACAAAGACGGTGATTTCGTCGAATGCGGCGTCAACCGCGGCGGCCTTTCGCGCGCGGTCATGCACTACGTCGGCTTCGCCAGCCTTGGCAAGCGCTTCTGGCTCCTCGACACCTATGAAGGCCTCGTCGAGCACCTGATTTCCGAAGAGGAGCGCCAGCTCGGGATTTTGCCCGGCGGCTATGCGCCCTGCTATGACGAGGTCGTGCAGACGTTTGCCGCGCTTTCCGGCGTTGAGATCGTAAAAGGCATCGTGCCTGATACGCTCGACCGGGTAACGTCCGATGCGATCTGTTATCTGTCGCTCGATATGAACAATATGGCTCCCGAAATCGCCGCGGCCGAGCATTTCTGGGACAAATTGGTTAGCGGCGGAATTATCGTTCTCGATGATTATGGTTGGAGGAAGCAGATCAACCAAAAAATCGCGTTCGATCGCTTTGCCGAACAGCGCGGTATAAAGACCTCAGCCTACCGAAGGGACAGGGTCTAATCGTCAAACCTTGATGGCGGCGCATTACGTGAGAGCCCGCCCTGCGGATGCAGGGCGGGTCTTCCAGGTGCCCGGCTATGCTTGGCTCGACTTTATACGGAACCGCCGCCGAGGCGGCGGCTGCTCCCGGTCCCGCCCGTCTGATAGCCACCGGAAACCTTCTTCAACTCTTGCTCGTCAAGTTCCCGCCCGGCGGGACGTTCGGACTTGGGCGCCATCTGCTCTTGCGCCTTGGTGTTCGCGGGATGCGAGCACGCGTGTTGACGAAGCCGAGAGTAGTTCGGCGGTTGCAAATCCGGTGTGATGAGCGCCACCGCTGACAGGATTTCTTGCGCGCCAACACGGATTTGAACCGGCTAATGGGCCGCCCTTGCCAAATGCAGAGTGAAGATGCCGAGAGGGACGAGGTCCATCATCATCGCCGCAGCCAGGAGCGCGCGCGCCAAGCCTCCTCGGACCAGGAGAACGGTCAATCCCTCAATCACCAGGAGGACGGGGCCAAGGACCATGCGCGGAATAGCGCCGAAGGCGATGAGCAGGCCGAGCAGTTCCGGCGCAGCCTGAGGCCAGTGTGGGAAACTGATGGGGCCGCCCTCCGGGGTCGTGACCGCCAGGAGGGTCATCGCAAGCCAGCTCACTGGCGCCATCGCAGCGATCAGCAGTTCGGCAGCCAGCAAGGTGCGTGGCGTCTTCTCGACCAGCAGCTTCAGCAAAAACCAGGTCGGGGCGAGGCCGAGAAACCCCGTGACGAGCACGAGCAGGATCATGTCGCCAAAGGCGACCATCCCGGGCGAGGTTTGCGCCACGTCGTCCGGCATGAACAGCTCGTTGACAGCGACAGCAGCGAAGCCGCCGCCGACGGAGAGAGCATAGCCCGCGGTAATGAAAGCCAGCCTCTTCCGGATGCTCACACGCTACCCCTGCCGCCAGCCCGGGGATATTCTTGCATGCTTGGTGGGATGCGCGTTTCTGCGAGCGCTCATGTCGCCTCGCGACGACAGTTCACTGTCGTCGCTGCCGGTGATAGCGGGTCGAGCGGGTCTGATGTCGCGATGCCGGTCCGCAGGCCTCTACGTCGCTCACCCTTCGCCGTCAGTCGCCAAAGATTAAGATGGGCGGGGTACGGGAGTACTGATCGGCCAAAATCACTAAGCAGAAATAGTGGCTGAGATTTGGCGGACCCGATACGATTCGAACGTACGACCTCTGCCTTCGGAGGGCAGCGCTCTATCCAGCTGAGCTACGGGTCCATGATTGCGGTTGGTGATTAGCGCCTCACGGGCGGCGACGCAAGCGGCATTGGTCGCGACAGGTCGCGACAGGGGCGCAACAGCGGTCAGCCGGGTGGTTCGTTGCGCGCCAGCTCATAAAGCGCGACCGCGGCGGCGTTTGAGACGTTGAGGCTGGGGAGTTCCGGGCGGGTCGGCAGGCGGGCGAGGTAGTCGCATCCTCGCGCAACAGGCGGCGCAGGCCGCTGCCTTCGGAGCCGAGCACCAGCGCGACGCGCGGGCCAAGGTCGAGGCTGGCGAGGGTCGTCGGGGCGCTTTCGTCGAGGCCGCAGCACCAATAGCCCGCCGCCTTCAGCCGTTCGAGCGCGCGCGTCAGGTTGACGGCGCGCACCAGCGGCACGGTGTCGAGCGCTCCCGACGCGGCCTTGGCGAGCGCGCCGGTGACCGGCGGCGCGCCGTGCTCGGCGACGACGACCGCTGCCGCGCCGAACGCCGCGGCCGAGCGCAACACCGCGCCGACATTGTGCGGGTCGGTGACCTGATCGAGCACGACGATGACCGAGCGGGCCGCCGTCTCGTTGTCGCCGAGCACCTCGTCGAGATCGACCAGGTCGAGCGGCTCGACTTCGAGCGCCCAGCCCTGGTGCACCGCGCCCTCCGGCAATAGCAGGGCAAAGGCGGCGCGGTCGAGCACCTGCACCATGTCCTGCGAGCCGCTGTGCTCGGCGCGGGCTTCCAGGGCGAGCGGCCTCGGCGGCTTTTTCCTGGCCGGCGAGGATCGCCAGCCGGCGCCAGCGCCGCCGCTTGTTGGCCAGCGCCGCGGCGACCGCATGATGGCCGTAGAGCCAGCCGTCGCCGCGCCCCTTGCCGGGTCGTGCGGCGCGCGGCGGTCGAGGGGGGCGTGGCGCCTCGGCGCTCGGTGTGCGCGGCGCGGCCGGGCGTGGCGGCATCGGGCGTGGCGGCACCGCGGGCGCGGCGCGGCGCGGGGTGGTCTTGGAGCGTGGGTTCGACGGTCGCAAAGTGCAGCCTCGCTGTGTTGACAAACCAGGGGGAAGCCCTTATCTACCCGCGTTCCGCGGCCCCCCCTAGCGCGATTGGTGGCGCGCGGCCGGGCGGCTCGCGAGCGCGGAGGGGTGGCCGAGTGGTTAAAGGCAGCAGACTGTAAATCTGCCCGCGAATGCGTACGAAGGTTCGAATCCTTCCCCCTCCACCAGCGCCCTCTGGGTTATAGATAGGGTGTTGTCGTCCCGATGGGGCCTCGGATCGAGGCGGGTTGGCGGGAGCGGTACAGGCGGGTGTAGCTCAATGGTAGAGCTCCAGCCTTCCAAGCTGGCTATGTGGGTTCGATCCCCATCACCCGCTCCAGCCGTCTCACTATATTATGACGTTCTCTATTTTCGATAGGAAGTCGCAGCGATGGGTAAGGCTAGGTTTAACCGGAACAAGCCGCATTGCAATGTCGGGACGATCGGGCATGTGGATCATGGGAAGACGTCGCTGACGGCTGCGATCACGAAGGTGTTGGCGGAGACGGGCGGGGCGACGTACACGGCGTACGACCAGATTGACAAGGCGCCGGAAGAGAAGGCGCGCGGGATCACGATCGCGACGGCGCATGTGGAGTACGAGACGGCGAACCGGCATTACGCGCATGTCGACTGCCCGGGGCACGCGGATTACGTGAAGAACATGATCACCGGCGCGGCGCAGATGGATGGCGCGATCCTGGTGGTGTCGGCGGCGGACGGTCCGATGCCGCAGACCCGCGAGCACATCCTGCTGGCGCGGCAGGTCGGGGTGCCGTGCCTTGTGGTGTTCATGAACAAGATCGACATGGTCGATGACGAGGAACTGATCGAGCTGGTCGAGCTTGAGGTTCGCGAGCTGCTGTCCTCCTATGATTTCCCGGGCGACGACATTCCGGTGATCAAGGGGTCGGCGCTGGCGGCGCTGGAGGACAAGGACCCGAAAATCGGGCATGACGCGATCCTGGAACTGATGCGGGCGGTGGACGAGTACATCCCGCAGCCGGAGCGCCCGAAGGACCGGCCGTTTCTGATGCCGATCGAAGACGTGTTCACGATCTCGGGCCGCGGCACGGTGGTGACGGGTCGTGTCGAGCGCGGCATCGTCAAGGTCGGCGACGAGGTGGAGATTGTCGGTCTGCGGCCGACCGCGAAGACGATCGTGACGGGTGTCGAGATGTTCCGCAAACTGCTCGACCAGGGCGAGGCGGGGGACAATATCGGTGCGCTGCTGCGCGGCACGAAGCGCGAGGAAGTGGAGCGCGGTCAGGTTCTGGCGAAGCCGGGTTCGATCACGCCGCACACGGTGTTTGAGGCCGAGGCCTATGTCCTGACCAAGGAAGAGGGCGGCCGGCACACGCCGTTTTTTGACAATTACCGGCCGCAATTCTACTTCCGGACGACGGATGTGACGGGGTCGGTCAAATTGCCGGAAGGCACCGAGATGGTGATGCCGGGCGACAACGTGTCGATGGAAGTGACGCTGCTGGTGCCGATCGCGATGGATGAAGGGCTGCGCTTCGCGATCCGCGAAGGCGGCCGCACCGTCGGCGCCGGCGTCGTCGCCAAGATTTTGAAATAAAGGAAAATCGCGGCCGGTTTGGATGGCGGGGATCGTCTGGCTAAGTGGTTCCCGCTCCAAAGCGCTTAAAGGCGTTCCCCTATGCTGAGCGTAGCAAGCCGAAGTCAGGGCGCCACCGCTGGCTCGATGGACAAAGCGGCTATATCTACGAGTGGGACTATCAGCATGGCCGCGCTGAAAGGTATGACAGGAGAGGCCGACATTTTGGCGAATTCGATCCCGAAACCGGCGAGATGACCAAACCGGCAAATCCCGAGCAGACGATTGAGATATGAACCGCATTACGCACAGCCTTGTCGGGTATGACCGCGACTCCGAGCGTGTTGCCGAGGAGTTTGAGGTGCCGGATGCGGTGCTCTCAAAAGCCAGGGAACTTGCGCGTGTCCCGGCAGATGATCCCGATGCGATCATGTGCTACCCCTTGGATGCGGCACGGGCTCGAGCCCTTGCCGATCTGGTTGATGCGAAGATCGATCCGGACCGGCGCGACTATTTTCTCGAAGGTAGCGCAGACGAATTTACGGATGAGGCAGGGTTTCGCCCGGATGCCCGGGCATCTGGAACGGACCGAGTATGACATTGGCGTTATGCTCGACAGATAGGAGTGTAGCTCAACTGGTAGAGCACCGGTCTCCAAAACCGGGGGTTGGGGGTTCGAGCCCCTCCACTCCTGCCATGCGCCAAGGCCCCGCTGCGGGACGGCCGCGGCAGTCTTATATAACGAATATGATGCGGCCAACGCGGCCCAAGGTTGATTTGATCCGATAATGGCCAAGACCAACGCCGCAGAGTTTGTTCAGCAGGTTCGCCAGGAGCTGTCCCGGGTCACTTGGCCGAGCCGCAAGGAGACCCTGGTCACGACCGGGATGGTCTTTCTGATGGTATTTATCGCCGCGGCTTTCTTCTTCGTGGTCGACCAGGCGCTGTCTTATGCTGTCAAGCTCGTCTTCGGGCTTGGCCAATAGAAACCGGGAGCAGGGCATGGCGAGCCATTGGTATGTGATCCACGTCTATTCCGGCTTTGAAAAGAAGGTGGCGGCGGCAATCCGCGAGCAGGCCGAACAGAAGGCCCTGGCCGACCATTTCGATCAGGTGCTGGTGCCGACCGAGGAGGTCGTCGAGGTCAAGCGCGGGTCGAAGGTCAGTTCGGAGCGCAAGTTTTTCCCCGGTTATGTCCTGATCAAGATGGATATGACCGACGAGACCTGGCATCTCGTCAAGAACACCGCCAAGGTCACCGGCTTTCTCGGCGGCCGCGGCCGGCCCTCGCCGATCAGCGAGAATGAGGCGGCGCGCATCATGCGCCAGGTTCAGGAGGGCATCGAGCGGCCAAAGCCGTCGATCACCTTTGAGATCGGCGAGCAGGTGCGGGTGTCGGACGGACCGTTCACCTCGTTCAATGGCGTCGTCGAGGATGTCGATGAGGAAAAATCGCGGGTCAAGGTAGCGGTGTCGATTTTCGGTCGCGCCACGCCGGTCGAACTGGAATATTCGCAAGTCGAGAAGGTTTGATCAGCCGCTGAAACTGTCATTGCGAGCGAAGCGAAGCAATCTCGATGCGACGGAGCCTCCTCCGGTCGGGATTGCCTCGTCACTTCGCTCCTCGCAATGACGAGCGGTTGCAGAGAGAGGAATTATGGCAAAAAAGATCGTCGGAATGATCAAGCTGCAGGTGCCGGCCGGCAAGGCCAACCCGTCGCCGCCGATCGGCCCGGCCCTGGGGCAGCGCGGCCTCAACATCATGGAGTTCTGCAAGGCGTTCAACGCGCAGACGCAGAACCTGGAAGTCGGCATGCCGATCCCGGTGGTCATCACCGCCTATGCCGACCGCAGTTTCACTTTCGTCACCAAGACGCCCCCGGCCAGCTTTTTTCTGAAAAAGGCGGCGGGGGTCGAAAAGGGGTCGCAGACGGTTGGCAAGGGGCCGACGGTCGGGCGCGTGACGATGGCGCAGATCCGCGAAATCGCGGAAACCAAGATGGCGGACCTCAATGCCAATGATATCGATGCGGCCTGCCGGATGGTGATCGGCTCGGCGCGCTCGATGGGCCTTGACGTCGTAGAATAGAACGCGAGAGCGAGGAGCGGGACATGGCCAAAAAAGGCAAGCGGCTCGAAAAGGCTTACGAGGGGATCAGCCCGGAGGCGGCGGCGCTGCGCGTCGAGGAGGCGGTGCAGCAGATCAAGTCGCGCGCCTCGGCGAAGTTCGACGAGACCGTCGAGATCGCGATGAACCTCAACATCGATCCGCGCAAGCAGGACCAGAATTTGCGCGGCACGGTGATGCTGCCGCACGGCACCGGCAAGAGCGTGCGAGTCGGAGTCTTCGCGCGCGGCGAGCGCGCCAAGGAGGCCGAGGCGGCCGGCGCCGATGTGGTCGGCGCCGAGGACCTCGTTGAAAAGGTGCAGGCCGGGCAGATCGATTTCGACCGCGCCATCGCGACGCCCGACATGATGGCCCTGGTCGGCCGGCTCGGCAAGATACTGGGCCCGCGCGGCCTGATGCCGAACCCGCGGCTCGGCACGGTGACGCAGAACATCACCGAAGCGGTGCAGGCGGCAAAAGGCGGGCAGGTCGAGTTTCGCGCGGAAAAAGCCGGCATCGTTCATGCCGGAGTCGGCAAAGCGAGCTTTACTGACGACGCGCTGATCGATAATGTGCGCGCCTTTGTCGGCGCGATCACCCGCAACAAGCCAAGCGGCGTCAAGGGCACCTATATCAAGAAGGTGGCCTTGAGTTCGACGATGGGCCCGGCGGTCAAGGTCGAGCTGGCGGGGCTTTCCGAGGAACCACGCACCTGATCCCAGGTGCGCCGTTCACCGAAGAGCCGGCCGGCATGCGGCGCGGACGAGTTGGAGACGATAGTTGGATCGAGCGCAAAAGCAGCAGCTGACCGTCAGCATGCAGCAGGATTTCGCGAACACGACCTGCGTCGTGGTTACGCACCAGACCGGGCTGACGGTCGCCGAGGTGACGCAACTGCGCCGCCAGATGCGCAGCGCCGGCGCGAGCTACCGGGTCACCAAAAACCGGCTTGCCCGGCGTGCCCTTGAGGGGACGCAGTTCGAGTCGCTGGCGCCGCTGTTCAGCGGCCCGACCGCGATCGCGTTCTCGCGCGATCCCGTCGCGGCGGCCAAGGCGGCGGTCGAGTACGCCAACCGCAACAACAAGCTGACAATCGTCGGCGGCGGGCTGTCGGGACAGGTGCTCGACGAAGCCGGGGTTAAGGCCCTGGCGACCCTGCCGTCGCTCGACGAGCTGCGCAGCAGGATCATCGGTCTGCTCAACGCTCCGGCCACCAAGCTGGCGGTGCTGTTGCAGACGCCGGGCGCGCAGCTGGCGCGGCTGCTCGCGGCTGTTGCCGAGAAGGGCGAAGGCGGCGAGACCGGTGACGGCGAAACGGGCGGCGATGAGCCAGACGGCGGCGATACCGGCGGCGGCGATACCGGCGGCGAGCGAGACAGGTGGCGACGAGGCTGCCTAGCCTGATCCCATCAGAATTTCACGAACACCAAACCATCAAGGCGCAATCAGGAGCTTAGGAAATGGCTGATCTTGGCAAGCTGGTCGACGACCTTTCGTCGCTGACCGTGATCGAAGCGGCGGAACTGGCAAAGCTGCTCGAAGAAAAATGGGGCGTCTCGGCGGCGGCACCGGTCGCGGTGGCAGCGGCTGGCGGCGGTGCGGCCGCGGCGGCGGAAGCGCCGGCCGAAAAGACCGAGTTCGACGTTATTCTGGCCGCGATTGGCGAGAAAAAGGTCAACGTGATCAAGGAAGTGCGCGCGATCACCGCGCTCGGCCTGAAGGAAGCCAAGGACCTTGTTGAGGCCGCGCCGAAGGCCGTCAAGGAAGGCGTCAACAAGGACGAAGCCGCAAAAATCAAGAAGCAGCTTGAAGATGCGGGTGCGACTGTCGAAATAAGGTAAGCGAAACAAGGCAGGTCAGCCACGACCTTCTGTACAGCGCTACGGCTGCCGTCACGGCAGCCGTCCCAAATTCGAGTTTACCAGGCCGGGGCGCGACACCTGTCGTGCGCCCGGCATTGGCGTCCGTAGTGCGTTCTGTCCGGTCGGCGCATCGCGCCGCGCCGGGCCTGCGGCGTGACGGCACCGACTTTCGAGCCGCGCCCCTTAACGGCGGCGCTGCGCTATAGCGAGGGACTAAATGGCGATATCCTTCAACGGCCAGAAGCGGATCCGCAAAACGTTCGGGCGCATTCCCGAAGTTGCTCCGATGCCGAACCTGATCGAGGTGCAGCGGAGTTCCTATGATCACTTCTTGCAGATGGGGGTTACGGCCGAGAACCGTGCGAGCGTCGGCTTGCAGGAAGTCTTCAAGTCGGTGTTTCCGATCCGCGACTTCTCGGAGCGGGCGCAGCTCGAGTTCGTGCGCTATGAACTCGAGACGCCGAAATTCGATACCGACGAGTGCCAGCAGCGCGGCATCACCTATGCCGCGCCGCTGAAGGTGACGTTGCGCCTTGTCGTCTGGGATGTCGACGAGGATACGGGGTCGCGTTCGATCCGCGACATCAAGGAACAGGACGTCTATATGGGCGACATGCCGCTGATGACACGCAACGGCACGTTCATCATTAACGGCACCGAGCGGGTCATCGTTTCGCAGATGCACCGCAGCCCTGGCGTGTTTTTCGATCACGACAAGGGCAAGACGCATTCCTCGGGCAAATACCTGTTTGCGGCGCGGGTCATTCCGTATCGCGGGTCGTGGCTTGATTTCGAGTTCGACGCCAAGGACCATGTCTATGTCCGCATCGACCGCCGCCGCAAGCTGCCGGCGACGACTTTGCTGCTCGCGCTCGACGATGCGGCGAGCGAGGAAAAGCGGGCCAAGGCGCGCGCCGACAACAAATCGCTGCAGCCCGGCGAAGCCGTTGGCATGTCGAAGGAGGAAATCCTTTCCGCCTTCTATGGCACGATCATCTATCAGCACGGCGAACGCGGCTGGATGACGCCGTTCCAGCCGGATCAGTACAAGGGCAAGCTGACCGCCGATCTGATCGACGCCGATACCGGCGAGGTCAAGCTGGCCGCCGGCGAGCGGATGACGCCGCGGGCGGCGCGCCGGATCAACGAAAGCGGGCTCGTCAATGTGCTGGCGCCGCGCGAGGATTTGATCGGCCGCTATTTCGCGCAGGATCTGATCAACGAAGAAACCGGCGAAGTCTATTTCGAGGCAGGTGACGAGATCACCGAAGCGGCGCTCGACCAGCTTGAAGAAGCCGGGATCGCCGAACTGCCTGTGCTCGACATCGATCTGATCAGCCGCGGCACCGAGACCAAGGGGCCGTATATCCGTTCAACCCTCGCGATCGACAAGAACGCGACGCGCGAGGACGCACTGATCGATATCTACCGGGTCATGCGTCCGGGCGAGCCGCCGACCCTGGAAACCGCCGAGACGCTGTTCAACAGCCTGTTCTTCGATTCCGAGCGTTACGATCTGTCGGCGGTCGGCCGGGTCAAGATGAACTCGCGGCTCACGCAGGACACAGCCGATACGATCCGCGTGCTGCGCAAGCAGGACATCCTGGCGATCCTCAACGTGCTGGTCGATTTGAAGGACGGACGCGGCGATATCGACGACATCGACCATCTCGGCAACCGCCGGGTGCGTTCGGTTGGCGAGTTGATGGAAAACCAGTACCGCGTCGGTCTGCTCCGCATGGAGCGGGCGATCCGCGAGCGCATGTCGTCGGTCGAGATCGACACGGTAATGCCGCACGATCTGATCAACGCCAAGCCGGCGGCGGCGGCGGTGCGCGAGTTTTTTGGTTCGTCGCAGCTGTCGCAGTTCATGGACCAGACCAACCCGCTGTCGGAAATCACCCACAAGCGGCGCCTGTCGGCCCTCGGGCCCGGCGGTCTGACGCGCGAGCGCGCTGGTTTTGAGGTGCGCGACGTGCACCCGACGCATTATGGCCGCATCTGCCCGATCGAAACGCCGGAAGGCCCGAATATCGGCCTGATCAACTCGCTGGCGACCTATGCGCGGGTCAACCAGTACGGGTTTATCGAAAGCCCGTACCGCAAGATGCGCGACGGCAGCGTCACCGACGAGGTCATCTATCTGTCGGCGATGGATGAGGGCCGGTACACGATCGCCCAGGCCGACCTCAAGGTCGATGCCGAGGGACGCGTCGTCGAGGAACTGACCAACTGCCGCAAGAACGGCGATTTCGTGATGTGCCGGCCGCAGGAGATCGACCTGCTCGACGTGTCGCCAAAGCAACTGGTGTCGGTCGCCGCGGCATTGATCCCGTTCCTCGAAAACGATGACGCCAACCGCGCGCTGATGGGCTCGAACATGCAGCGCCAGGCGGTGCCGCTGATCCGTGCCGAGGCGCCATTGGTCGGCACCGGCATGGAAGAGACGGTGGCACGCAACTCCGGGGTGACGATCATCGCGCGCCGCACCGGAATCATCGACCAGGTCGATGCGACCCGTATCGTCGTGCGGGCGACCGCGGAAACCTCGGCTGCCGCGTCGGGTGTCGACATCTATAATTTGCTGAAGTTCCAGCGCTCGAACCAGAACACCTGCATCAACCAGCGTCCGCTGGTGAAGGTCGGCGATCTGGTGAAGGCCGGCGACATCCTCGCCGACGGCCCGTCGACCGAGCAGGGCGAACTTGCGCTCGGCCGCAATGTGCTGTGCGCCTTCATGCCGTGGAACGGTTACAATTTCGAGGACTCGATCCTGATCTCCGAGCGGATCGTATCGGACGACGTGTTTACCTCGATCCATATCGAGGAATTCGAGGCGAGCGCGCGCGACACCAAGCTCGGCCAGGAGGAGATCACCCGGGATATCCCGAATGTCGGTGAAGAGGCACTGAAGAACCTCGACGAGGCCGGCATCATCTATATCGGGGCCGAGGTGAAGCCCGGCGACATTCTGGTCGGCAAGGTGACGCCAAAGGGCGAGTCGCCGATGACGCCGGAAGAAAAGCTGCTGCGCGCGATCTTTGGCGAAAAGGCGTCGGACGTGCGCGACACGTCGCTGCGCCTGCCGCCGGGCGTTAGCGGCACCATCGTCGAGGTGCGGGTGTTCTCGCGCCGCGGTGTAGACAAGGACGAACGCGCCCTGGCGATTGAGCGCGCGGAAATCGAGCGGTTGCAAAAGGACCGTGACGACGAACGGCTCATCCTCGAACGCAGCTTTGCGGCGCGTCTGAAAGAGCTGCTGATGGGGCAGATCACCGTCGCGGGTCCGAAGGCGATGAAGTCGGGCATCGACGTGACCGAGGAACTGCTGGCGGAGTACACCACCGCGTTGCTGCGCCAGATCACGGTGCGCGATGACGGGCGGATGTCCGACATCGAGGCGCTGAAAAAGCAGATGGACGACGCGGTCGGCGAGTTGCAGTCGCGTTTCGAAAGCAAGGTCGAAAAGCTGCAGCGTGGCGACGAACTGCCGCCAGGTGTGATGAAGCAGGTCAAGGTGTTCGTCGCGGTGAAGCGCAAGCTGCAGCCGGGCGACAAGATGGCCGGCCGGCACGGCAACAAGGGCGTCATTTCGCGCATCATGCCGATCGAGGATATGCCGTATCTCGAAGACGGCACCAATGTCGACATCGTGCTGAACCCGCTCGGCGTGCCGAGCCGCATGAATGTCGGGCAGATCCTCGAAACCCATCTCGGGTGGGCTGCGGCCGGTCTCGGGAAGCGCATCGGCGAGGTGCTCGAAAAGCTGCATCGCAACGGCGGCGGCGACGGCGAACTGCGGCAATTGCTCGGCGAGGTCTATGACGGCCAGGACCGCAGCAAGGTCGAGGCGATGGGGTCGGACGATCTGGTCGAGATGGCCGGCGAACTGACCCGCGGCGTGCCGATGGCCAGCCCGGTGTTCGACGGCGCCCGCGAGGACGACATCGTCCGCATGCTGGAAAAGGCGGGGCTTGCCTCGTCCGGCCAGGTGACATTGGTTGACGGCCGCACCGGCGAGGCGTTCGACCGCAAGGTGACGGTCGGCTATATCTACATGCTGAAGCTGCACCATCTGGTGGACGACAAGATCCACGCCCGGTCGATCGGCCCGTACAGCCTCGTGACACAGCAGCCATTGGGCGGCAAGGCGCAGTTCGGCGGCCAGCGTTTCGGTGAAATGGAGGTGTGGGCACTCGAAGCCTACGGCTCGGCCTATACGTTGCAGGAGATGCTGACGGTCAAGTCGGACGACGTGTCGGGCCGCACCAAGGTCTACGAGGCGATCGTCCGCGGCGACGACAATTTCGAGGCCGGCATCCCGGAAAGCTTCAACGTGCTGGTCAAGGAATTGCGGTCGCTCGGCCTCAATGTCGAGCTGGAGCAGCGCAGCTTCTGATGCCCTGCTTCGAGCCTGCAATTATCAGGAATAACAGGCGGCTCGGCCGCCTCGTCGCCGGTCACGCGCCTCAAATTGGCGCGCGTCGCCCGGTTAACGGTTTGTGCGAGAGGGGTTCTCGATGAATGAGTTGATGAATATCTTCGGACAGGTAAGTGGTCCGCAGAGCTTCGATCAAATCCGCATCTCGATCGCCAGCCCGGAGCGCATCCGCTCCTGGTCGTATGGCGAGATCAAGAAGCCCGAGACGATCAACTACCGGACTTTCAAGCCGGAGCGCGACGGGCTATTCTGCGCCCGCATCTTTGGTCCGATCAAGGATTACGAGTGCTTGTGCGGCAAGTACAAGCGGATGAAGTATCGCGGCATCATCTGCGAGAAGTGCGGCGTCGAAGTCACCTTGTCAAAGGTGCGACGCGATCGGATGGGCCATATCGAACTGGCCTCGCCGGTGGCGCATATCTGGTTCTTGAAGTCGCTGCCGAGCCGCATCGGCCTGTTGCTCGACATGACGCTGAAAGATCTCGAGCGCATCCTCTATTTCGAGAACTATGTCGTCATCGAGCCCGGCCTGACGCCGCTCAAGATGAAGCAGCTGCTCGGTGAAGAGGAATTCATCCGGGCGCAGGATGAATACGGCGAAGACCAGTTCACCGCGTCGATCGGCGCCGAGGCGCTGCGCACGATGCTGTCCGCGATCGATCTCGCCGAGGAAAAGGTGCGGCTGCGCGAGGAATTGCGCGACACCGGCTCCGAGGCGCGGCGCAAAAAGCTGGTCAAGCGGTTGAAGCTGGTCGAGGCGTTCGTTGAATCGAACAGCCGGCCGGAATGGATGATCCTCGAGGTCGTGCCGGTCATCCCGCCCGAATTGCGCCCGCTGGTGCCGCTCGATGGTGGCCGTTTCGCGACCTCCGACCTCAACGATTTGTACCGCCGCGTGATCAACCGTAACAACCGGCTGAAGCGGCTGATCGAACTGCGCGCGCCAGACATCATCGTGCGCAACGAAAAGCGCATGCTGCAGGAGGCAGTTGACGCCCTCTTTGACAACGGGCGCCGCGGCCGCGTCATCACCGGCGCCAACAAGCGCCCGCTGAAGTCGCTCAGCGACATGCTGAAAGGCAAGCAGGGGCGGTTCCGGCAGAACCTGCTTGGCAAGCGCGTCGATTATTCCGGCCGTTCGGTCATCGTCGTCGGCCCGGAATTGAAGCTGCACCAGTGCGGGCTACCAAAAAAGATGGCGCTCGAACTGTTCAAGCCATTCATCTACTCCAAGCTCGAACTCTACGGCCTCGCCAGCACGATCAAGGCGGCGAAGCGCATGGTCGAAAAGGAGCGGCCGGAGGTGTGGGACATCCTCGAAGAGGTGATCCGCGAGCACCCGGTGCTGCTGAACCGAGCGCCGACCCTGCATCGCCTCGGCATCCAGGCGTTTGAGCCGGTGTTGATCGAGGGCAAGGCGATCCAGCTGCATCCGCTGGTCTGCACCGCCTTCAACGCCGATTTCGATGGTGACCAGATGGCGGTGCACGTGCCGCTGTCATTGGAGGCGCAGCTTGAGGCGCGCGTCTTGATGATGTCGACCAACAACATCCTCAGCCCGGCCAACGGCAAGCCGATCATCGTGCCGTCGCAGGACATCGTGCTCGGGCTCTACCACATCACGATGGACCGCGATGGCGAACCCGGCGAAGGCATGGCCTTTACCGATATCGGTGAAATCGAGCAGGCGCTGGCCGCCAAGGCGGTGACGCTGCATTCGAAGATCAAGTCGCGCTACGAGACGGTCGACGAAAACAATCAGCCGATCACCCGCCGGGTCGAGACCACGCCGGGACGCATGCTGTTGTCGGAAATCCTGCCGCGCAGTCCGCTGGTCAGTTTCGAGCTGATCAACCGGCTGCTTGGCAAAAAGCAGATCAGCGACCTGATCGATCAGGTCTATCGCTTCTGCGGCCAGAAGGAGACCGTGATCTTTTGCGACCGGCTGATGGCGCTCGGCTTTCAGCAGGCGTGCAAGGCCGGCATCTCGTTCGGCAAGGATGATCTGATCATCCCCGACGCCAAGCAGACGCTGGTCGCCGCCGTGCAGCAGCAGGTCAAGGAATACGAGCAGCAGTACCAGGACGGGCTGATCACCCAGCGCGAAAAGTACAACAAGGAAGTCGATGCCTGGACCAGCTGCTCGGAAAAGGTCGCCGAGGAGATGATGAAGGTCATCCGCACGCCAAAGCCGGGCGAGCCGATCAACGCGGTGTGGATGATGTCGGATTCCGGTGCGCGCGGTTCGGCGGCGCAGATCAAGCAGCTCGCAGGCATGCGCGGGCTGATGACCAAGCCGTCGGGCGAGATCATCGCGACGCCGATCATCTCGAACTTCAAGGAAGGCCTGACCGTCCTCGAATACTTCAACTCGACACACGGTGCTCGCAAGGGGCTGGCCGACACCGCGCTGAAGACCGCGAATTCCGGCTATCTGACCCGGCGTCTGGTCGATGTCGCGCAGGACGCGATCATCACCGAGCCGGATTGTGGCACGACGCGTGGCCTGTTGACGCGTGCCGTGATCGACGGCGGCGAGATCATCTCGCCGCTGGCCGACCGCATCATCGGGCGCTGCGCCGCGGTCGATGTGCTCGATCCGCTGAGCGGCAAGGTCGTGCTGTCGGCGGCGGCGCTGATTGATGAGGATGCGGTCGATGTGATAGAGCGCGCCGGGATCGATGCGGTGTCGATCCGCTCGGTGCTGACGTGCGAGTCGCATGTCGGGGTCTGCGGCAAGTGCTATGGCCGCGATCTGGCGCGCGGCACGATGGTCAACATGGGCGAGGCGGTCGGGGTCATCGCGGCGCAGTCGATCGGCGAACCCGGCACCCAGCTGACGATGCGCACCTTCCATATCGGCGGGGCAGCGCAGCGCGGCGCCGAGCAGTCGTCTGTTGAGGCGGTGGTCGAGGCGACAGTCAAGGTGCTGAACCGCAATGTCGTCATCAACTCGACCGGCGTGCCGGTGGTGATGGGCCGCAATTGCGAGATGGTGCTGCACGACGATGCCGGGCGCGAAAAGGCGCGGCACCGGGTGCCTTACGGCGCGCGGCTGCTGGCCGATGAGGGGGCGCATGTCACCCGCGGCGACAAGCTGGCCGAATGGGACCCGTACACGATCCCGATCATCACCGAAAAGGACGGTGTCGCGCATTATGTCGATGTCATCGACGGCATCTCGATGCGCGAGGTGCTCGACGAAGCGACCGGCATTTCGTCGAAGGTCGTGGTTGATTGGAAGCAGCAGCCGCGCGGTGGCGATTTGCGTCCGCGCATCACGATCCGCGACGATCAGGGCGAGGTGCTGACGCTGGCCAATGGCTTGGAAGCTCGCTACTTCCTGCCGGTTGACGCGATCCTGTCGGTCGATAATACCGCGCATGTCAAAGCCGGCGACGTGCTGGCGCGCATTCCGCGGGAATCGTCAAAGACACGCGACATCACCGGCGGTCTGCCGCGGGTGGCCGAACTGTTTGAGGCGCGCAAGCCCAAGGATTTCGCAATCATCAGCGAGAGCGAAGGCCGCGTTGAATTCGGCAAGGACTACAAGACCAAGCGTAGAATCGTCGTGGTTCCGACCGAGGGCAACGGCGGCGATCCGGTCGAGTACCTGATCCCGAAGGGCAAGCATATCAGCGTCCAGGAGGGCGATTATGTCCTCAAGGGCGACTTGATGATGGATGGCAACCTGGTGCCGCACGACATCCTGCGCATTCTCGGGGTCGAGGAGCTGGCGAGCTACCTGATCAACGAAATCCAGGAGGTCTACCGGCTGCAAGGTGTGCGCATCAACGACAAGCACATCGAAGTGATCGTGCGCCAGATGCTGCAAAAGGTGGAGATCGACGATCCCGGTGATACGACCTTCCTGACTGGCGAACAGATCGACCGCATCGAGTTCGAGATCGAGAATACCAAGACCGAGAAGGAGGAGTTGCGTCCGGCGACGGCACGTCCGGTGCTGCAAGGCATCACCAAGGCGAGTTTGCAGACCAACTCGTTCATCTCGGCCGCCTCGTTCCAGGAGACGACGCGGGTGCTGACGGAGGCGGCGGTATCGGGTCGGATCGACACGCTGCAGGGGCTGAAGGAGAACGTGATCGTCGGGCGCCTGATCCCGGCCGGCACCGGCAGCGTCGTCGCGCGGATGCGCGAAGTCGCCGCCGAGCGCGACCGGGTGCTGGCCGCGATGGCCGCCGATGCCGACGCGGTGGAAACACCGCAGCTCGAAGAGCGCGCGGTCGGCGCGGCGGAATAAGTCACCGGTGCACCTCGCGAAAATCGGCTCTCCATCGCGGGAGCCGCGTTTTCGCGAGGCAGCGGTGCGGCGATTGGCGGGTGAGCAGGGGGTATTCCGCTTGACCCGTTAACCTTGCCTCCATAGTATGCGCGCCTCGCGGCTGGCGGTAGGATGTCACCTAAACGCAGCCGAAAACGGGTACAGATTTGGCACGGCGCTCTTGTGAGAGGGCGCATATTCAGTGGGCTTGAGCGATACTCGCGCCCCGCCCCCCGCGGCTCAGCGGTCGGGCGTTGTCGTGTTGGATGAGGTTGGTGAGACGATGCCGACGATCAATCAGTTGATCCGCAATCCGCGGGTGCCGCAAGTCGCGCGCAACAAGGTGCCGGCGATGGAGGAGTGCCCGCAAAAGCGCGGGGTCTGCACGCGCGTCTACACGACGACACCGAAAAAGCCGAACTCGGCGCTGCGCAAGGTCGCGCGCGTGCGGCTGACCAACGGGTTCGAGGTCACCAGCTACATCCCCGGCGAGGGCCACAATCTGCAGGAGCACTCGGTCGTGCTGATCCGCGGCGGTCGCGTCAAGGATCTGCCCGGTGTGCGCTACCACATCATCCGCGGCACCCATGACACCCAGGGCGTCAAGGACCGTCGCCAGCGCCGGTCGAAATACGGCGCCAAGCGGCCGAAGTAGAGGAGGGAAGCGATGTCCCGCCGCCGCGCTGCGGTCAAACGCGAAGTCCTGCCGGACCCGAAATTCGGCGACGCCGTGCTGACCAAATTCATGAACTGCCTGATGTATGAGGGCAAGAAGTCGGTTGCCGAGCGCATTGTCTATGGTGCCTTCGACCGCATCCAGAAGCGCACGGGGCAGGACCCAATCCGGGTGTTCCACGACGCGCTGGGCAACGTCCGGCCATCGGTCGAGGTGCGCTCGCGCCGGGTCGGCGGCGCAACCTATCAGGTTCCCGTCGAGGTCCGTACCGATCGTAGCCAGGCGCTGGCGATCCGCTGGCTGATCAACAGCTCGCGCGGGCGCTCGGAGAACACGATGGAGGAACGGCTGTCGGGCGAACTGCTCGACGCCTCAAATAACCGCGGGGTCGCCGTAAAGCGCCGCGAAGACACACATCGGATGGCCGACGCGAACAAAGCGTTTTCGCATTATCGCTGGTAAGGCCGTCCACAACGCCGGCAGGGCCTGGCCGTCATCCGGACGGCGGGGGCCCGTCCTGCAACCATTCTTCGGGGCGGCGCATCGGCGTCGCCGGAGTGACTAGTCATGGCACGCACTACGCCGCTCGAGCGATACCGCAATATCGGCATCATGGCGCACATTGATGCCGGCAAGACCACGACGACCGAGCGCATTCTCTATTACACGGGCCGCTCCTATAAAATCGGCGAGGTGCACGAAGGCACCGCGACGATGGATTGGATGGAGCAGGAGCAGGAACGCGGCATCACGATCACCTCGGCCGCGACGACCTGCTTCTGGAACGACCACCGCATCAATATTATCGACACGCCCGGCCATGTCGATTTCACGATCGAGGTCGAGCGCAGTCTGCGGGTGCTTGACGGCGCGGTTGCGGTGTTCGAACTCAGTCGCCGGCGTCGAGCCGCAATCCGAGACGGTGTGGCGCCAGGCCGATAAATACGGCGTGCCGCGCATCTGCTTCGTGAACAAGATGGACCGCATCGGCGCCGATTTCCCGCGCTGCGTGCGCGAGATCAAGGAGCGCCTCGGTGCGGTCGCAGCGGTGACGCAACTGCCGATCGGTGTCGAAAGCGATTTCGTCGGCATCATCGATATCGTCGCGATGAAGGCGGTCAGATGGCGCGACGAGACGCTCGGCGCGGAGTTCGATATCGTCGATATCCCGGCCGACATGCAGGCCGAAGCCGACGCGGCGCGCCATGAACTGGTCGAGTTGGCGGTCGAGCAGGATGACGACGCGCTCGAAGCCTATCTCGGCGGCGACGAGCCGGATGTCGAGACGCTGAAGCGCTGCATCCGCAAAGGCACGGTGAGCGGTAAGTTTGTCCCGGTGCTGTGCGGTTCGGCGTTCAAAAACAAGGGCGTCCAGCCATTGCTCGACGCCGTCGTCGACTACCTGCCGGCACCGACCGACGTCGAAGCGATCAAGGGCATCAAGATGGACAGCGACGTTGTGGTCGAGCGCCACGCGTCGGATGACGAACCGTTCTCCGGTCTCGCGTTCAAGATCATGTCCGACCCGTTTGTCGGCTCGCTGACCTTTGTGCGCATTTATTCCGGCGTGCTGAACACCGGGACGCAGACGCTGAACACCGTCAAGAACACCCGCGAGCGCGTCGGCCGCATGCTGCTGATGCACGCCAATCACCGCGAAGACGTTAAGGAAGCGCGGGCCGGCGACATTCTCGCGCTGGCCGGGCTCAAAAGCGTGACCACCGGCGACACGCTGTCCGATCCGGCCAACCCGGTCGTGCTCGAACGGATGGAATTCCCGGAGCCGGTCATCTCGATCGCGGTCGAGCCGAAGACCAAGGGCGACCAGGAAAAGATGGGTCAGGCGCTGGCGCGTCTTGCCACCGAGGATCCGTCGTTCCGCGTCTCGGTCGACCACGAAAGCGGCCAGACCGTGATCCAGGGGATGGGCGAACTGCACCTCGAAATCATCGTCGACCGCATGAAGCGCGAGTTCAAGGTCGATGCCAATATCGGCGCGCCGCAGGTGGCGTATCGCGAGACGATCACCCGTCGGTCCGAGGTTACTTACACGCATAAGAAGCAGACGGGCGGCTCCGGTCAGTATGCCGAGGTCAAGATCCGCTTCGAGCCGTTGCCGGTCGGTTCGGGCTTCCAGTTTGAAAACTCGGTGGTTGGCGGCAATGTGCCGAAAGAATATATACCGGGCGTCGAAAAGGGTCTGAAGGCCTCGACCGAAAACGGCGTACTCGCCGGGTTCCCGGTTATCGACCTCAAGGCCGAATTGATCGACGGCAAGTATCACGACGTCGATTCAAGTGCGCTCGCCTTTGAGATCGCGGCCCGCGCTGCGTTTAAGGAAGGCGTGATGAAAGCGGCCCCGAAGCTGCTCGAGCCGATCATGCGCGTCGAGGTCGTTACCCCGGAAGACTATGTAGGTGACGTGATCGGCGACCTGAACAGCCGACGCGGCCAGGTTAACGGCATGGACAGCCGCGGCAATGCCCGCGTCGTCAATGCGGAGGTGCCGCTCGCCAACATGTTCGGTTATGTCAACAATCTGCGCTCGATGAGCCAGGGCCGGGCGCAGTACACGATGCATTTCGATCATTACGAGCAGGTACCGCAGGCGGTCGCGGATGAAGTCCGCGCCAAGATGGCGTAAGACACGGCTCGAACGGGAGTTAGCGGAGAACGGCGATGGGTAAGGCTAGGTTTAACCGGAACAAGCCGCATTGCAATGTCGGGACGATCGGGCATGTGGATCATGGGAAGACGTCACTGACGGCTGCGATCACGAAGGTGTTGGCGGAGACGGGCGGGGCGACGTACACGGCATACGACCAGATCGACAAGGCGCCGGAAGAGAAGGCGCGCGGGATTACGATCGCGACGGCGCATGTGGAGTACGAGACGGCGAACCGGCATTACGCGCATGTCGACTGCCCGGGGCACGCGGATTATGTGAAGAACATGATCACCGGCGCGGCGCAGATGGATGGCGCGATCCTGGTGGTGTCGGCGGCGGACGGTCCGATGCCGCAGACCCGCGAGCACATCCTGCTGGCGCGGCAGGTCGGGGTGCCGAGCCTTGTGGTGTTCATGAACAAGATCGACATGGTCGATGACGAGGAACTGATCGAGCTGGTCGAGCTTGAGGTTCGCGAGCTGCTGTCCTCGTATGATTTCCCGGGCGACGACATTCCGGTGATCAAGGGGTCGGCGCTGGCGGCGCTGGAGGACAAGGACCCGAAAATCGGGCATGACGCGATCCTGGAACTGATGCGGGCGGTGGACGAGTACATCCCGCAGCCGGAGCGCCCGAAGGACCGGCCGTTTTTGATGCCGATTGAAGACGTGTTCACGATCTCGGGCCGCGGCACGGTGGTGACGGGTCGTGTCGAGCGCGGCATCGTCAAGGTCGGCGACGAGGTGGAGATTGTCGGTCTGCGGCCGACCGCGAAGACGATCGTGACGGGTGTCGAGATGTTCCGCAAACTGCTCGACCAGGGCGAGGCGGGGGACAATATCGGTGCGCTGCTGCGCGGCACGAAGCGCGAGGAAGTGGAGCGCGGTCAGGTTCTGGCGAAGCCGGGTTCGATCACGCCGCACACGGTGTTTGAGGCCGAGGCCTATGTCCTGACCAAGGAAGAGGGCGGCCGGCACACGCCGTTTTTCGACAATTACCGGCCGCAATTCTACTTCCGGACGACGGATGTGACGGGGTCGGTCAAATTGCCGGAAGGCACCGAGATGGTGATGCCGGGCGACAACGTGTCGATGGAAGTGACGCTGCTGGTGCCGATCGCGATGGATGAAGGGCTGCGCTTCGCGATCCGCGAAGGCGGCCGCACCGTCGGCGCCGGCGTCGTCGCCAAGATTTTGAAATAAACAAAGGAACAATGACCCCTCGTCTGTCCCCTCCGGGACGGGCGGTTTGGTCTGGAAACGCAGATGGATAATCAGAACATCCGCATACGCCTCCGGGCGTACGACCACCGCGTGCTCGATCAGTCGACCAGCGAAATCGTCAATACGGCAAAACGGACCGGGGCGCGGGTGCGCGGTCCGATCCCGTTGCCGACCAAGATCGAGAAGTTCACTGTGCTGCGCTCGCCGCATGTCGACAAAAAGTCGCGGGAGCAGTTCGAAATCCGCACCCACAAGCGGGTGCTCGATATTGTCGATCCGACGCCGCAAACCGTTGATGCGCTGATGAAGCTCGATCTCGCGGCCGGCGTCGATGTCGAGATCAAGCTGTAGGGGCGGATTATGCGGACCGGTTTGATCGCGCAGAAACTCGGCATGACCCGAATTTTCACCGATGACGGTAATCACGTGCCGGTCACGGTGTTGCGCGTCGATAAATGCGAGGTCGTGGCGCAGCGCACCGTCGATAAGGACGGCTATACCGCGCTGCAGCTCGGTATCGGCAAGGCCAAGGTCAAGAACGTGACCAAGCCGCAACGCGGCCATTTCGCCAAGGCAAAGGTCGAGCCGAAGGCGAAGCTGGTCGAGTTCCGCGTGTCGGAAGACGCGCTGGTGCCGGTCGGGGCCGAGATCACGGTGGCCCATTTCCTGCCCGGCCAGTTTGTCGATGTGACCGGGACGAGCATCGGCAAGGGCTTTGCCGGTGGTATGAAGCGGCACAATTTCAGTGGCTTGCGGGCGACCCACGGTGTGTCGGTATCGCATCGCAGCCTGGGCTCGACAGGACAGCGGCAATCGCCCGGCAAGACCTTCAAGAACAAGAAGATGGCCGGCCAGATGGGCAATGAACGAGTGACGACGCAGAGCCTCGTGATCGTTTCCGCCGACGAACAGCGCGGTCTGTTGCTGATCAGGGGCTCGGTGCCCGGCAGCGAAAACGGCTATGTGCTGATCAAGGATGCGGTCAAGCGCAAGCCACCCGAGGGGCTGCCGTTTCCGGCGGCCTTGCGTGGCGAAGCTGCCGCGCCGGCGGAGGAGACCGCGCCATGAAGCAAACGGTCCGTAATCTCGACAACCAGGAAGTCGGTGATATCGATCTCGCCGATGGTGTGTTCGGGCTGCCGGTGCGGCGCGACATCCTGGCTCGCGTGGTCAACTGGCAGCTTGCCAAGCGGCGCGCCGGGACCCACAAGGCCAAGGGTATCAGCGACATCCGGGGCACGACCCAGAAACCGTACAAACAAAAGGGCACCGGCCGGGCGCGGCAGGGCAGCCGGCGCTCGCCGCAGTTCCGCGGCGGCGCGGTGATTTTTGGCCCGGTGGTGCGCAGCCATGAATTCGACCTGCAGAAAAAGGTGCGGCGGCTCGGTCTCAAGACCGCGCTGTCGGCGAAGCAGGCCGAAGGCAAACTGATCGTTCTCGACAACGCCAAGCTCGACGAGGCCAAGACCAAGGCTCTGCGGGCACGGCTCGAGGCGTTTGGGTGGGCGTCGGTACTGATCATTGACGGCGCGACGCTCGACGAGGGGTTTGCCCGCGCGGCACGCAACCTGCCCAAGGTCGATGTCCTGCCGCAGCAGGGCGCCAATGTTTACGACATCCTGCGGCGCGACACGCTGGTATTGACGCGCGACGCGGTCGAGCAGCTAGAGGCGCGCCTGAAATGAGCCGATTTCGAAGTCATCCCGCCAGCCGAGACCCGGCTGACCCGGCAGCAGATGTACGACATCATCCGCGCCCCGGTGATCACTGAAAAGGCGACCGCGGTGTCGGAGCACAACCAGGTGATCTTCCGGGTGGCGCTGGCCGCCACCAAGCGCGAGGTCAAGGCCGCGGTCGAAGGGCTGTTTTCGGTCAAGGTCGATGCCGTCAACACGATCCTCGTCGAAGGCAAGACCAAGCGGTTCCGCGGCCGGCCGGGGCGCCGTTCGGACTACAAAAAAGCAATCGTGACGCTGGCCGAAGGGTCGCGGATCGACGTGACCACGGGTATCTGATCGATGGCACTCAAGACCTTTAATCCAACGACGCCGGGGCAGCGGCATCTTGTCCAGGTCGACCGCAGCGATCTGTGGAAGGGCAAGCCGGTCAAGGCGCTGACCGAGGGCCTGAAGCAGAAGGGCGGGCGCAACAATACCGGCCGCACCACAATGCGCTGGCGCGGCGGCGGGCATAAGCGGCGCTATCGCATCGTCGATTTCAAGCGGCGCAAGGATGATGTCGCGGCGACCGTCGAGCGGCTGGAATACGATCCGAACCGCACCGCGTTTATCGCGCTGATCAATTATCCGGATGGCGAGCAGTCCTACATCCTGGCGCCGCAGCGGTTGCGGGTCGGCGACAGCGTCGTGTCGGGCGAGCGGGTCGACGTGAAGCCGGGCAATGCGATGCCGCTGCGCAATATGCCGCTCGGCACGATCGTCCATAATGTCGAGATGAAGCCGGGCAAAGGCGGCCAGATGGCGCGTTCGGCCGGCACCTATGTCCAGCTGGTCGGCCGCGACCAGGGTTACGCGCTGTTGCGCATGTCATCGGGCGAACTTCGCATGGTACGCTCGGAATGCCGGGCGACGATCGGCGCGGTGTCGAACCCCGACCACCAGAACATCGTGATCGGCAAGGCCGGTCGCAATCGCTGGCTGGGTCGGCGTCCCTCGGTGCGCGGCGTCGCGATGAACCCGATCGATCATCCGCATGGCGGCGGTGAAGGCAAGTCCTCGGGCGGCCGGCACCCGGTCACACCGTGGGGCAAGCCGACCAAGGGCAAGAAGACGCGGCAGAACAAATCGACGGACCGGTTGATCATCCGCCGCCGTCAGCAGCAGCGTTAGCAGGAGAAGAGCGTGGCACGCTCAGTCTGGAAGGGCCCCTTCGTCGATGGCTATCTGCTCACCAAGGCGGAGAAGTCGCGCGCCTCGGGCCGAAACGAAGTGATCCGCACCTGGTCGCGGCGCTCGACGATCTTCCCGCAATTCGTCGGGCTGACCTTTGGCGTCTATAACGGGCACAAATTCATCCCGGTGCTGGTGACCGAAAACATGATCGGTCACAAGTTCGGCGAGTTCGCCCCGACCCGTACCTTTTACGGGCATGCGGGCGACAAGCGCGCCCGGCGCGGCTAGGAGAGACCGAAATGGGCAAGCCCGCCACCGAACGCCGTCTGGATGATACCGAGGCGCAGGCGTTTCAGCGTGCGATACGCATCAGCGCCCGCAAGCTGAACCTCGTGGCGCAGTCGATCCGCGGCAAGAGCGCGGCCCAGGCAATCGCCGAGCTGACCTTTTCGCGCCGGCGCATCGCGCTCGACGTGAAGAAGGTGTTGCAGGCGGCGATCGCCAATGCCGAAAACAACCACCAGCTTGATGTCGATCGTCTCTATGTCAAAGAGGCGACGGTCGGCCGGGCTTTTGTTATGAAGCGCTTTCACACGCGGGGCCGCGGCCGGTCGGCGCGGGTCGAAAAACATTTCGCGCATCTGACCGTCATCGTCCGCGAACGTTCGGAAGATGCGGGGGAGACTGCCTGATGGGTCAAAAAGTCAATCCGATCGGGCTGCGGCTCGGTATCAACCGCACCTGGGACTCGCGCTGGTTTTCGCGCAAGGAGTACGGCAACCAACTGCTCGACGATCTGAAACTCCGCAAGTTTCTCGGGCAACGGCTGACCCAGGCGGCGATATCGCGGGTGCTGATCGAGCGGGCGGCGCGCAAGACGCGGATCACGCTGCATTCGGCGCGGCCGGGTGTTGTGATTGGCAAGAAGGGCGCCGATATCGACAAATTGCGTGCCGACATCGCCAAAATCACCAGCAGCGAGGTCAGCCTCAACATCGTCGAAATCCGCAAGCCGGAGATCGAGGCCAAGCTGATCGCCGAGGGCATCGCGCAGCAACTGGAGCGCCGCGTCGCGTTCCGCCGGGCGATGAAGCGGGCGGTGCAGTCTGCGATGCGGTTTGGTGCACAGGGCATCCGCATCAACTGCTCGGGCCGGCTCGGCGGCGCCGAGATCGCGCGGATGGAGTGGTATCGCGAAGGGCGCGTGCCGTTGCACACGCTGCGCGCTGATGTCGATTTCGGCAGCGCGACGGCCAAGACCACCTACGGCACCTGTGGCGTCAAGGTGTGGGTGTTCAAGGGCGAGATCCTGGCGCACGACCCGATGGCGCAGGACAAGCGCATCAGCGAACAACAGGCCGGGGGCGGCGATCGTCCGGAACGCGGCCGGGACCGCGATCGTGATCGCGACCGCGGATAGGACCTAGATCATGCTGTCTCCAAAACGCACCAAATACCGCAAGGCCCATAAGGGCCGCATCCATGGCATCGCCAAGGGCGGCACGACGCTGAATTTCGGCGCCTACGGGCTGAAGGCGCTCGATCCCGGGCGGCTGACCGCGCGGCAGATCGAGGCGGCACGGCGCACGATCACACGCTCGATCCGGCGCGTCGGCCGGGTGTGGATCCGGATTTTTCCGGACGTGCCGGTATCGTCGAAACCCGCCGAAGTCCGCATGGGCAGCGGCAAGGGCTCGCCGGAATTCTGGATCGCGCGCGTCAAGCCGGGCCGCATCATGTTTGAACTCGACGGTGTCGCGCCGGACGTGGCGCGCGAGGCGTTTGAACTGGCGGCCGCCAAATTGCCGATCGCGACGCGGTTTGTGATGCGGCAAGGTGAAGAGGTGCCGACGTGAAGGGCGCAAAGGCTTCCGACGTGCGGGCGCGCACGGCCGATGAATTGACCGACCAGGTCGATGCCTTGGGGAAGGAACTGTTCAATCTGCGGTTCCAGCGTGCCAGCGGTCAGCTCGAAAACACGGCGCGGGTGCGCCAGGCGCGGCGAGAAATCGCCCGCATCAAGACCATCCTGGGCGAGCGCAGCCGCCAGGCGACGCAGGGGGCTCGGAGCTAGGCATGCCGAAACGTGTTCTGCAGGGGGTCGTGGTCAGCGATTCCTGTGACAAGACTGTGATCGTGCGGGTCGAACGGCGCGTCATGCATCCGGTCTACAAGAAATTTGTGTCGCGCTCGAAAAAATACGCGGCGCATGACGCGGATAACCGCTATCGCGCCGGCGACCCGGTGAAGATCGAGGAAAGCCGCCCGATATCAAAGCGCAAGCGGTGGATCGTCATCGAAGGGCCGGCGGGAGCCGCCGCAGCGGTGGCTGCTGACGCCGCGGGAGGCGCCGCATGATCCAGATGCAGACCAACCTCGATGTCGCCGACAATTCCGGTGCGCGTCGGGTGCAGTGCATCAAGGTGCTCGGTGGGTCGAAGCGCCGGTTTGCCGCGGTCGGCGACGTCATTGTCGTCTCCGTCAAGGAGGCGATCCCGCGCGGCCGCGTCAAAAAGGGCGACGTGCATCGCGCCGTCATCGTGCGGACCGCAAAGGAAATCCGCAGGGTCGACGGCAGCGCCATCCGCTTCGACCGCAACGCGGCGGTGCTGATCAACCGCCAGAACGAACCGATCGGAACCCGTATCTTCGGGCCGGTCACGCGTGAATTGCGCGCCAAGCGGTTCATGAAGATCGTCTCGCTGGCGCCGGAAGTGCTGTGACATGCCGAAGCTGAAGATCAAGAAAGGCGACAACGTGGTCGTCATCACCGGCCGCGACAAAGGCAAGTCGGGGCAGGTGCTGCGCGTCTTCCCCCAGGAAGGCCGGCTTATCGTGCAGGGCGTCCATGTCGCGCGACGGCACACCAAGCAGAGCATCGGGCAGCCCGGCGGTATCGTCGACAAGGAGTTGACGATCCACGTGTCGAATGTCGCGCATATCGACCCGCAATCGCGCAAGCCGACGCGGGTCGGGTATCAAATCCTCAATGACGGCCGCAAGGTCCGCGTCGCTCGTCGGTCGGGCGAAGTGATCGATAAATGAGAGAGCCGGTATGACCACTCGCTTGCATGAGCGATATAAATCCGAGGTCCATGCGGCCTTGACGCAGGAGTTCGGCTACACGAATCCGCTGCAGGTGCCGCGCGTCGACAAGATCGTCGTCAATATGGGCGTCGGCGAGGCGGTGCAGGACGCCAAGAAGATGGATGCCGCGGTCGGCGACCTGACCGCGATCACCGGCCAGCACCCGATCGTGATCCGTGCCAAGAAATCGATCGCGACCTTCAAGCTGCGGGAGAACATGCCGATCGGCTGCAAGGTGACGCTGCGGCGCGAACGGATGTACGAATTCCTCGACCGGCTGATCACCGTGGCGCTGCCGCGGGTACGCGATTTCCGCGGCGTGTCGTCGAAGAGCTTTGACGGGCGGGGCAATTATGCGCTCGGCCTCAAGGAGCAGTTGGTGTTTCCCGAAATTGATTACGACCGGGTCGATACCGTGCGCGGCATGGATATCGTTATCGTCACGACCGCGAAAACCGACGCCGAGGCCAAAGCTCTGCTTAAAGGCTTCGAAATGCCCTTCCAGAATTGACCGCCGGCGGAGTCCAGATTTCCCCATGGCAAAGAAAAGCTCGATCGAAAAGAACAATCGCCGCGCCAGGCTGGCAAAGCAGATTGCGCCGCGCCGCGAACGCCTGAAAGCGATCGCGCGCGACCGCGAGGCCGACCCGGAAGACCGGTTCGAGGCGCAACTCAAGCTCGCGATGCTGCCGCGCAACAGTTCGTTGACGCGCGTGCGCAACCGGTGCTCGCTGACCGGCCGGCCGCGCGGCTACTACCGCAAGTTCAAACTGTCGCGCATCGCGGTGCGTGAGTTGTCCTCCGCCGGCCAGATCCCCGGCATGCTCAAGTCGAGCTGGTAAGGGGAGGCGTGCGATGAGTATGAGCGATCCGCTCGGCGACATGCTGACCCGCATCCGCAACGGTCAGCGGGCCCGTCAGGCTATCGTCGCGGCGCCGGCCTCCGGCTTCCGCGCCAATGTGCTCGAAGTGCTGCAGCGCGAGGGCTATATCCGCGGCTTTTCGAAGGAGCAGGTGCGGCCCGGCATGGCGCAGCTCAAGATCGAGCTGAAATACGTTGACGGCGAACCGGTGATCCGCGAGATCGCGCGGGTCTCGAAGCCGGGGCGGCGGGTGTATTCGCGCCTGACCGACTTGCCGCGGGTGTATAACGGCCTAGGCATCTCGATCCTGTCGACGCCGCGCGGCGTCATGTCGGATGGCGAGGCCCGCGTCGCCAAGGTCGGCGGCGAAGTTCTGTGCCGGGTATTCTAGGCCCCGGTGCGAAAGCAGGATTGAGGAACAGGTAATGTCGCGGATTGGCAAAAACCCGGTAGCGATCCCGCAAGGGGTCACCGTCGAATTGTCGGGGCAGACGCTGACGGCCAAGGGCCGGCTCGGCTCGCTGAGCCTCGTCGTCAGCAACGATGTGACCGCGACGATTGCCGACGGCAACGTCGCGATCGCGCCGAATGGCGAGAGCAAGCAGGCGCGGGCGATGTGGGGTACGACGCGGGCGCTGGTCAACAACATGGTTGTCGGCGTCGGCACCGGGTTCACCCGCAACCTGGAAATCAACGGCGTCGGCTATCGCGCCGCGGTGCAGGGGGCCAATCTGAACCTGCAGCTTGGCTATAGCCACGATATCGCCTTTCCGATCCCGCCGGATGTGAAGATCACCTGCGAGCGGCCGACGGCGATTTCGATCACCGGCGCCGACCGGCAGCGGGTCGGCCAGATCGCGGCCGAAATCCGCGCGTACCGCCCACCCGAGCCATACAAGGGCAAGGGTATCAAATACAGCGACGAAACCGTTCGCCGCAAAGAAGGCAAGAAGAAGTAGCCTCATGTCGAACAAGCCCGATTCCCTGTTCAATCGCCGGCGTCAGCGCACCCGGTTCAAGCTTCGGCAGGCCGCCAAAGGTCGTGCCCGGCTGTCGGTGTTCCGCTCGTCGAAGCACATTTATGCCCAGGTGATCGACGATCTCGAAGGTCGCACCCTGGCGGCGGCGTCGACGCTCGACGCCGGTATCAAGGGCGACCTGAAGACCGGCGCCGACAAGGCTGCCGCGACGGCGGTCGGTAAGCTGATCGCCGAGCGCGCCAAGGCGGCGGGGGTCGGACAGGTCGTGTTCGATCGCGGCGCGTATCTCTACCATGGCCGCATCAAGGCGCTGGCCGACGCCGCCCGCGAGGGCGGGCTGGATTTCTGAAAGGGCTGTGAATGGCACGGACGCAACGGGACGGGCGCGGCGGCGGTGGCCAATCGCGCGACCGCGAAGATAGCGAATTCGCCGAAAAGCTGGTCAGCATCAACCGCGTCGCCAAGGTGGTGAAGGGCGGAAGGCGCTTCGGCTTTGCCGCGCTGGTCGTCGTCGGTGACCGCAAGGGCCGGGTCGGCTATGGCTCGGGAAAGGCGCGCGAGGTGCCGGAGGCGATCCGCAAGGCGACCGAACAGGCCCGGAAAAGCATGATCCGCGTGCCATTGCGCGAGGGCCGCACGCTGCATCACGATATCGCCGACGGTTACGGCGCCGGCAAGGTCATCGTGCGCGCCGCCAAGCCCGGCACCGGCATCATTGCGGGCGGCCCGATGCGTGCGATTTTCGAAGCGCTTGGGGTGCAGGATATTGTCGCGAAGTCGGTCGGCAGTTCCAACCCGCACAACATGATCAAGGCGACGTTCGCCGCGCTCGGCCATGTCACCAGCCCGCGGGCGGTGGCGGCGCGTCGCGGCAAGAAGGTCGCCGAAATCCTCGGCCGTCCGAGCGACCGAGAACCGCGAGAACGCGTGATGACTGACAAGAAGACGCTGACGGTCACCCAGATCGGCAGCCCGATCGGGCGGCGCCACGACCAGGAAGCGACGCTGAAGGGGCTCGGCCTCAACAAACGGCATCGCAGCCGCACGCTCGAGGACACGCCCGCGGTGCGCGGCATGATCCGGAAGGTGCATCACCTCGTGCAGGTCGCCGACGAGGCGTGACCCGGCCATCGCGGCGGTGGCAGGATCTCCGGGACAAGCCCGGGGATGAGGGATAAAGAGGCGGCGCTATCGATAGGCGCTCCGATTAGGATCAGGCGATGAAGCTCAACGAAATCAGGGACAATCCGGGCGCGCATTACCGGGCAAAGCGGGTCGGGCGCGGCATCGGGTCGGGCAAGGGCAAGACCTCGGCACGCGGCGGCAAGGGCCAGACGGCGCGCAGCGGCGTCGCAATCAACGGCTTCGAAGGCGGCCAAACGCCGCTGCATCGCCGCTTGCCGAAGCGCGGCTTCAACAACATCTTCCGTAAGGACTATGTGGTCGTGAATATCGGCCAGCTGCAGCAGGCGGTCGATGCCGGCAAGCTCAGCGCCGCCGCCATCGACGGGGCGAAGCTGATCGAGGCCGGGGTGCTGCGACGAGTGCGCGACGGCGTCCGCCTCCTCGCCAAGGGCGAGATCAAGGCCGCGATCACGATCGAGGTCGCGGGCGCGTCGCAGGCGGCGATCGCGGCGGTTGAGGCGGCCGGCGGCAAGGTGGTGGTCAGCGGCAAGGCGGCGACCGGAGATGCGGCCCCGGCAGAATGACGCGGGCAGTGCTCGCGGCGGCGGATCTGGGTAAGGCCGGATTTGAGTAAGGCCGCAGTAAGGACGGAGCATCATGGCGTCAGCCGCCGAACAGCTCGCTTCCAGCATAAATTTCGGTGCCTTTTCAAAGGCGACCGAGCTCAAGAACCGCATCTGGTTCACACTCGGGGCGCTCGTGATCTACCGGCTTCGGCACCTACATTCCGATCCCCGGTATCGATCCCGGTATCCTGCACGACATCTTCGCGCACAATGCCGGCGGCATCCTCGGCATGTTCGACATGTTCTCGGGCGGTGCGCTCGGGCGGATGACGATCTTTGCTCTCAACATCATGCCGTACATCTCGGCCTCGATCATCATTCAGCTGCTGACCGCGGTGTCGCCGCAACTCGAGACCCTGAAAAAGGAAGGCGAGAGCGGGCGCAAAAAGCTCAACCAGTACACCCGTTACGGCACGGTGGCGCTGGCGGCGGTGCAGGCCTATGGCATTGCAGTCGGGCTCGAAGGCATGCGCTCCGGCGTGCAATCGGCGGTCATCGACCCCGGGCATTTTCTTCCGCATCGTTACCGTCATCACGCTGACCGGCGGCACGGTCTTTCTGATGTGGCTCGGCGAGCAGATCACCGCGCGCGGCGTCGGCAACGGCATCTCGCTGATCATCTTCGCCGGGCATCGTCGCCAACCTGCCGCACGCGCTGGCCTCGACCCTCGAACTCGGCCGCACCGGGCGCGCTGTCGACCGTCTTCATCCTCTGTTCCTGGTCGATGTCGGTCATCGTGGTCGCGGTCATCGTCTTCATGGAGCGGGCGCAGCGCCGCATCCTGGTGCAATACCCGAAACGCCAGCAAGGCAACCGCATGTTCGGCGGCGAGGCCTCGCACTTGCCGCTGAAGATCAATACCTCGGGCGTCATCCCGCCGATTTTCGCGTCGTCGCTGCTGCTGTTGCCGGCGACGATCGCGAGTTTCGAATCGAGCAGCCAGAACCTCGGCTGGCTCGGCACGATCACCGGCTACTTGGCTCACGGCCGACCGCTTTACATGTCGCTCTATATCGGACTGATCGTGTTTTTCTGTTTCTTCTATACCGCGATTGTCTTCAACCCGGCCGAGACAGCCGACAATCTGCGCAAATACGGCGGGTTCATTCCCGGCATCCGGCCGGGCAAGAACACCGCCGATTATCTCGACTACGTGCTGACCCGCATTACCGTGCTCGGCGCGATCTATCTGGCGGCGGTGTGCATCCTGCCGGAGATCCTGATCTCGCAATATTCCGTGCCGTTCTATTTCGGCGGCACCAGCCTTTTGATCGTCGTCAGCGTGACGATGGATACGGTGGCGCAAATCCATTCGCACCTGCTTGCCCATCAATATGAAGGGCTGATCAAGAAGTCGCGGTTGCGGGGACGGCGCTGAGGAGCCTGCACCGATGAACCTGATACTTCTGGGTCCGCCCGGCGCCGGCAAGGGCACGCAGGCGAAGCGCCTCGAGCAGGCCCATGGGCTGGTCCAGCTCGCGACGGGCGACATGCTGCGGGCTGCGGTCGCGTCGGGCAGTCGCCTCGGCCAGGAGGTCAAGGCGATCATGGAGGCGGGGCACCTCGTGCCCGACGAAGTCGATGATCGCGATGATCGCAGGCGCGGATCGCCGAACCCGATTGCGCCAGCGGCTTCATTCTCGACGGGTTTCCCCGCACCGTGCCGCAGGCCGAGGCGCTCGATGCCATGCTGGCTAAACAGGGTCGCAAGCTCGACCACGTGATCCTGATGCAGGTCGATGAGGCGGCGCTGATCGAGCGTCTGGCGGGCCGCTTCAGTTGCGGCGGTTGCGGAGCGAGCTACCACGACCACTACAACCGCCCCAAGGCCGAGGGCGTCTGCGACATCTGTGGCGGCACCAATATGGTGCGCCGCGCTGACGACCGGCCGGAGGCGGTGGCGACCCGCTTTGCCGCCTATCGCAACCAGACTGCGCCCATCCTGCCTTATTATCGGGATCGTGGCATTCTGCGCACGGTCGATGGCATGGCGGATATCGCTGAGGTGGCGCGGCAGATCGAGGTCGTGCTGGACTGTGGGCTAGTTTGGGGCTAGTCGGTTGTAATTGACGGAGCGGCGCAGATTTGTATAATCGCCCGCTTGTTCGGAGGCGACCCGCCCCTTTCCCGATATTCAAGGAGATGCGCACGTGGCGCGAATTGCTGGCGTCAATATACCCAATCAGAAGCGGGTTCCGATCGCCCTGACCTATATTCACGGCATCGGCCGCAGCAAGGCACTCGAAATCTGCACCCGGGTCGGCATCCCACTCGAGCGGCGGGCGCACGAGATGACCGATGACGAGGTGCTGCGGGTGCGCGAACTGGTCGACCGCGAATACACGGTCGAGGGTGATTTGCGCCGCCAGGTCGCGATGAATATCAAGCGCCTGATGGATCTTGGCAGCTACCGGGGCCTGCGCCACCGCAAGGGCCTGCCGGTGCGCGGCCAGCGGACCCACACCAACGCGCGGACCCGCAAAGGCCCGGCGCGGCCGATCGCGGGCAAGAAGAAATAAGGCGCTCGTTCTTTCTTCGAGTGCAATTGCGGAAGAGCTAAATGGCGAAAAGCACGGCGGCACCGCGTCTTCGCAGGCGCGAGCGCAAGAACATCACGTCGGGTACGGCGCACGTCAACGCGACGTTCAACAACACGATGATCACGATCACCGATGCCCAGGGCAACGCGATCGCGTGGTCGTCGTCGGGCAGCCAGGGCTTCAAAGGGTCGCGCAAATCGACCCCGTACGCGGCGCAGGTCGCGGCCGAGGATGCCGGCCGCAAGGCGATGGAGCATGGCATGCGCACCCTCGACATCGAGGTCAAGGGGCCGGGATCGGGGCGTGAATTGGCGCTGCGGGCGTTGCAGACGGTCGGGTTTGCGGTGACGTCGATCCGCGACGTGACGCCAATCCCGCATAACGGGTGCCGTCCGCCAAAGCGCCGCCGGGTCTGATCCGGCTGTGGTTCTGATGCGGCTGGGCGCCTGATCCGCGCCCTGCCTGCTGGGATAGGCGGGTGCGGCCAGCGCCCGCACTATTAATTACGGCGGTCAATCGCCATCTGTGGTTTTGCGGACCCGGTCCGCCTCCCTACCGACTGAGGTCGTCGTGCTCCAAAAGAATTGGCAAACTCTGATTAAACCCAAGTCGTTGGCGGTTGAACACGGCGGCGACCCGAAACGTGTCGCGACGGTGGTCGCCGAGCCGCTGGAACGCGGCTTTGGCCTGACCCTCGGCAACGCACTGCGCCGCGTGCTGCTGTCGTCGCTGCAAGGCGCCGCGATCACCTCGATACAGATCGAGGGTGTGCTGCACGAGTTTTCGTCGCTGCCCGGCGTGCTCGAAGACATCACTGACATCGTGCTGAACATCAAGAATGTCTGCCTGCGTATGCACGGCGAGGGGCCGAAGCGGATGCGGCTGCGGGCCACTGGTCCGGGCGAGGTTCGTGCGCGCCAGATCGAGACCGGGCACGATATCGAAATCCTCAATCCCGACCTGGTGATCTGCACGCTCGACAATGGCGCGCGGATGTCGATGGAACTGACCGTCGAAAACGGCAAGGGCTACGTGCCGGCGACGCAGAACCGGCCGGAAGACGCGCCGATTGGCCTCATCCCGGTTGATGCGCTGTTCAGCCCGGTGCGCAAGATTTCCTATCGCGTCGAAAACACCCGCGTCGGGCAGGTCACCGATTTCGATCGGCTGGCGATGCACGTCGAGACCAACGGTGCGGTGACACCCGAGGATGCCGTGGCTCTCGCCGCGCGCATCCTGCAGGATCAGCTGCAGCTGTTCATCAACTTCGAAGAGCCGCGCCACGCGGTCGAGAAGGAGATTTCCGGCGAGCCGCTGATCAACAAGAACCTGCTGCGCAAGGTCGATGAACTGGAACTGTCGGTGCGCTCGGCCAACTGCCTGAAGAACGACAACATCGTCTATATCGGCGACCTCGTGCAGAAGACCGAGGCCGAGATGCTTCGCACCCCCAATTTCGGCCGCAAGTCTCTGAACGAGATCAAGGAAGTGCTGGCCAATATGGGGCTGCACCTCGGCATGGAAATCCCCAACTGGCCGCCTGAGAACATCGAAGAACTGGCCAAGCGGATCGACGAGCCTTATTAGAATGCCGGCATCGCCTGCCACCCTCATCCCCGGGCTTGACCCGGGGGATGACGGTGGGGTACGGCGAGATGGCTGGGTCAGACCCGGCTATCACGGAACGGGCAGGTCCGGAGACGGCAGTCGAGACGGCTGCGGAGAGAGTAGAGCACCATGCGCCATAGAATGAGCCACCGCGGCTTCAGCCGCACCTCCGCGCATCGCAAGGCGATGTTCGAGAACCTCGCCGCGGCGCTGATCAAGCACGAGCAGATCCGCACGACCTTGCCCAAGGCAAAGGATTTGCGGCCGATCGTCGAGCGGCTGATCACGCTCGGCAAGCGCGGCGGACTGCACGCACGGCGGCAGGCGATCGGCAAATTGCAGGACAAGGCACTCGCCGAAAAGTTGCTGACCATGCTGGCCGAACGTTATGCCGATCGGCCCGGCGGCTATACCCGCATCATCAAGGACGGTTTCCGCTACGGCGACGATGCGCCGATGGCGGTCATCGAACTGATCGACCGCGACCTCGACGCCAAAGGCCAGGATTCCGGCCCGGTCGCCGGCGACGACGAAGAAGACGAAGCGGCGTAGTTCTCGCCGCTTCGTCTTTAGGCCCGGCTCTCGGGACGCAGCGCGAATAGCAGCAGCGAACGGCCGGTTGCCATATAGGAACTACCGACGGCGAAGCTGGCTTCCTTGCCTTCATTGGTGTCGATCAGCAATTCCCATTCGCTGCCGCCGGAAAACTCGGGCAGCGTGAACTTGACCACATCGTGATAGGCGTTGAGCACGAGCAGCAGCGTCGCATCTTCGCCGCGCTGGCGGATGCCGGTCGGCTGGGCGCGGCCGTCGAGCAGCATGCCGAAGCACCGCATTCCCCGTCGTCCCAATTCTTCCTGCGTCATCTCGGTGCCGGCCGGCGTTGATCCAGGTGACGTCCTTGACGCCGAGCTCCTCGTTGTAATTCGCCGGTGAGGAAGCGGCTGCGGCGCAGGATCGGATATTGGTGGCGCAGCGCGGTCAGCTGCTGCACGAAGCGCGATCAGCGCCTGGCCCTTGCTCCGTCGATGTCCCAGTCGAGCCAGCTGATCTCGTTGTCCTGGCAGTAGGCGTTGTTGTTGCCGCTCTGGGTGCGGCCGAACTCGTCGCCGGCGAGCAGCATCGGCGTGCCCTGCGACAGCAGCAGCGTCGCCAGCAGGTTGCGGATCTGGCGCGCGCGCAGCGCGTTGATCGTCGGGGTCGTCGGTCGGGCCTTCGACGCCGCAGTTCCAGGAGCGGTTGTCGGAGCTGCCGTCGTTGTTGTCCTCGCCGTTCGCCTCGTTGTGCTTGTCGTTGTAGGTGACGAGATCGTTCAGCGTGAAGCCGTCATGCGCGGTGACGAAGTTGACGCTGGCCCACGGCTTGCGGCCGCGGTGGTTGAACATGTCGCCGGAGCCGCAGAGCCGCGGCGCCAGGGTCGCCGGCGGTCGCCTCGCCGCGCCAGAAATCGCGCACGGTGTCGCGGAACTTGTCGTTCCACTCCGCCCAGCCGCGGCGGAAAGCCGCCGACCTGATAGCCGCCGGGGCCGCAGTCCCACGGCTCGGCGATCAGCTTGACGGTGGCGAGCACCGGGTCCTGGCAGCAGGCCTTCAGGAAGCCGCTCTGCGTTGTCGAAACCGTTCGGCTCGCGCGCCAGGATCGTGCCGAGGTCGAAGCGAAAGCCGTCGACATGCGTCTCGGTCGCCCAATAGCGCAGGCTGTCCGTCACCATCTGGATGACGCGCGGATGGCTGAGGTTGAGCGTGTTGCCGGTGCCGGTGTCGTTGATGTAGTAGCGCGGCTGTGTCGGGCAGCAGCCGGTAGTAGCAGGCGTTGTCGATGCCCTTGAACGACAGCGTCGGGCCGCGCTCGTTGCCCTCGGCCGTGTGGTTGTAGACGACGTCGAGGATCACCTCGAGGCCGGCGTCGTGGAAGCGCGCCACCATCTCCTTGAACTCGCGCAGGGCTGTCGCGCTCGTGCGGCGTAGCGCGGGTCGGGCGCGAAAAAGCCGATGGAGTTGTAGCCCCAGTAATTGGTCAGGCCCTTCTCGAGCAGGTGGCTGTCGTTGATGAAGGTGTGGATCGGCAGCAGCTCGACCGAGGTGACGCCGAGCGACTTGATGTAGTCGACGCACCTGGCTGGCCGCGAGCCCGGCATAGGTGCCGCGCATGTCGCCTCGGGCACCTCGGGATGCAGCTTGGTGAAGCCCTTCACGTGCGTCTCGTAGAGGATGGTGTGGTCCCACGGCACGGCCGGCGGCCGGGCTCGCCGTGCCAGTCGAAATTCGGATCGACGACGACGCATTTCGGCATGAACGGGCGCGCTGTCGCGCTCGTCGAAGGTCAGGTCGTCGCCCGGTCTCCATCTTGTAGCCGAAGACGGCCGGGTCCCAGGTCAGCTCGCCGATATGGGCGCGCGCATAGGGATCGAGCAGCAGCTTGTTCGGATTGAAGCGGTGGCCCGGCTCGGGCTCGTAGGGCCCGTGCACGCGATAGCCGTAGATCGTGCCCGGGCCGACGCCGGGCACATAGCCGTGCCAGATCTCGTCGGTGTATTCGGGCAGCTCGATGCGCGCGATCTCGTTCTCGCCGGTGTCGTCGAACAGGCAGAGCTCGACCTTGGTCGCATGCGCCGAGAACAGCGCGAAATTGATGCCCTTGCCGTCCCACGTCGCGCCGAGCGGATAGGGCAAGCCTTCGCTGATCCGTCCTGTGTCGATCGGCACGGCCGTGACTCCCCAACCAGATAACGATTGTCTCACCGCCTAAACGCCGAAAGGGTTGCGTTCGATCCGCGCGATCGCCGGGCTGCTGCCGGCGCTATCCGGCGGGCGCCGGGGCGGTTAAAATCTGCGGGGACAAATGAGGAGGTTGCTCGATATGGCTGAGCCGCACGGTCCGCTCCAGGGCGTCAAGGTCGTCGCCTGCTCCACCGCGCAGGCCGGCACGGTGCCCTACATGCTGATGGCCGATCTCGGCGCCGAGGTCATCAAGATCGAGGTGCCGGAAGTCGGCGACAATTCGCGCGGCTCGACCGTGCTGCCCGGCATGCCCAGCACCTATTTCGAGACCAACAACCGCGGCGTCAAAAGCGTCACGCTGAACCTGAAGACGCCGGAAGGGCGCGAAATCCTGCGCAAGCTGGTCGCGCAGGCCGACATCTTCGGCCAGAACTTCCGGCCCGGCGCGGCCGAGAAGAACGGCTTCGGCTACGAGGAGCTGCGCAAGGTCAACCCGAAGCTGGTCTACATCTCGATCTCCGGCTATGGCCCGAACGGGCCGAACGCCGACCTGCCGGGCACCGACTCGATGGCGCAGGCGCTGGGCGGCATCGCCGAGGCCTATTCGACGCCGGGGCAGCCGTTGCGCACCGGCATCGTTTCGGTCGCCGACGAAACCTGCGCCATCCTGGCGTTTGGCGGCGCGCTCGCGGCGCTGACCTATGCGCGCGCGACCGGCATCGGGCAGAAGGTCGACTGCTCGCTGCTCGGCGGCCAGATCCGGCTGATGGGCTGGACGCTCACCACCGCGATGTGGCGCAACCGCGATCCGGTGACCGGCCAGGCCCGCATCACCGGCACGCCGGAGCGGCCCGGCATCAGCGCCAGCTTCAACGACCGCGACGGCAAGCCGCTGGTGTTCCAGCTCAACGGCGAGCGGCCAGTGGAAGACAGGCGATGACAGCGCTCGGGTTTTACGAAGCGCTGGAAAAGGCCGGGTTCGGCGATCTCGGCGTCATCATCGGGTCGGACGAACAAGCGGGAGACGCTGCTGCGCATGCTCGACGAACTGTTCGCCACCGGCCTGCGCGACGACTGGGTGGCGCGGCTGCGCGCCGCCGACATCGTCTCGGCGCCGATCAACACGTTGCTGGAGGCCTCGAACGATCCGGACGTGATGGCCAACGGCTATGTCACCGAGATCGACTACCCGAAATACGGCAAGACGCTGAAGGTGCACGGCACGCCGTGGCAGTTCTCCGAGACCCCGGCGCAGGATCGGCATCGCCCCGGAACTCGGCGCCGACAACGACGCGGTCCTCAGCGGGCTCGGCTACACCGCGCGCGCAGATCGCCGATCTGCGCGAACGCAAGATCATCTGATCATTTAATGTGAGGCCGTAGGATGGGCTGAGCGCAGCGAAGCCCATCAACGCGGTGCCCGACGACCATAGGGCGATGGGCTTCGCTGCGCTCAGCCCATCCTACGCTATTGATGCCTTAATCGAGCACCCACGGGGCGGCGCTGGCTTGGGCGATCTGGCGGATTTGCGATAGCAGGCCGGGGCCGACCGGGATGCCTTCGGCCATGCGCTTGGCGGCGTTCTTCCATTGCGGGTCGCCGGCAACCATCACGGGCTGCGCCGGATCGACCGGTGTCGTGCCGCGCAGATCGTTGCTGAACCGCGAGACATCGGCCTCGAACTCGCCGGGCTCGCGGAACATCGTCGGGTCGATCGCGATAAAGCAATGCCCGATATCGTTGCCCTGCGGCTTCTTGCAGTGCATCGGGTCGGTGATCAGCGTCGCGCCCGACAGACACGAGCCGAGAATGTTGACCATCGCCGCCAGGCTATAGCCCTTGTAGCTGGAGTTTTCCGGCGAGCCGCCGAGCGAGGTCAGAAACCCGCCCTTTTCGCGCGCCACGGTCGGGTCGACGCTCGGCTGCCCTTCCTTGTCGAGCACCCAGCCGGGCGGGCAGTCCAGCCCCTCATTGGCCTTGTTGCGGATGCGGCCGGCGGCGACGGTGGTCGTCGCCATGTCGAGCAGGAACGGATCGCCGTTGGCGCTGGGCGCCGCGAACGACCACGGGTCGGTGCCGAGCTTGGCTTGCTTGCCAAAGGTCGGCGCCACCTGAATGCTCGACGCGCTGGTGCAGGCCATGCCAATGAGGCCGGCCTTTGCCGCCATCAGCGTGTAATAGCCGGTGGCGCCGAAATGCGCCGAATTGCGCACCACGGCAATCGCGATGCCCATGTCCTTGGCCTTGTCGATCGCGACCTGCATCGCAAAACGCGCCGGCACATGGCCGAGCCCGCCATCGCCATCCACCAGCGCCGATACCGGGGTTTCCTTGATGATGCGCGGCGTCGCCTGCATGTTGGCGCGGCCGTTGCGGCGCAGCGTGTCGTAGCCGGGGATCATCGACATGCCGTGGCTATCGACGCCGTGCAGATCGGCCCAGGACAGAATGTCGGCGGTCGCCTCGGCGTTATCCTCAGGCATGCCCCAGGACAACAGGATGGCTTTCAGCTGGGCGCGGTGTTTTTCGTAGGGTGCCGGCATTTCCTCATTCTCCTTTGGGATTTGGCCGCAGCGTTGCGCGGTCGCGCCGCTCCGGCAAGCGCTTGCGGGTTCAGGCGGGCGCGCCGTTGGCGTAAGGTTTCAGCGCGGCGTAGATAAAGGCGTTGGCGGGGGTCGGGATGGCGTGCTTGCGCCCGAGTTCGGCGACCTTGCCGGCGATCCAAGGGAGTTCGAGGCGGTTGCCGCGCAACAGATCATTGCCCATCGAGGTCATGTGGTAGGGCGGCATGCCGTTGACTGTCGCGATGCCCTTCTCGACGGCGTCGGGAGATAGCGGGACGCCTTCGGCGCGGCCGACCGCGATGGTCTCGCGCACCACCGCCTCACACAGTTCGACCAGTTCCGGCTCCTGGCGCCATTTGCCGGGCGTCAGGCGGGTCAGTGCGTTGAGACCGCTCATCGGCGCCAGCATGATGAACTTGTCCCAGATGGGGAGGCGCACATCGGGGCTGAACACACCCTCGAACCCGGCGGCTGTGCATTGCGCGGCGAGGCGGTGACCCCGTTCGGTCATGCTGCCGTCGAGTTCGCCAAAGGTCATGCGCTGATAGGTGCCGGTCTGGCGGATCACGCCGGGCTCGACAATCGACCCCGTGACAAAGGCGGTGCCGCCCATCACCGCCGCGCGGCCGAGGATCGGGATCAGGCGCTCGGCCGAATCGACGCCGTTCTGCAACGGGATGACCGCGGTGTGCGGCCCGACGATCGGGCGGATATGCTCGCCCGCGCTCTCGACATCCCACAATTTGACGCAGAACAGCACGCAATCGACGATGCCGATGCCGGCGGGATCGTTGGTCGCCTGCACCGCGGGGAGGTGGAACTGGTCGCGGTCGCCCTCGATGCGCAGGCCGTTGGCCTGCATCGTGGAGAGATGCGCACCGCGCGCGACAAAGGTCACGTCCGCCCCGGCCCGCGCCAGCGAGGCGCCGTAAATGCCGCCGATGCCGCCGGCGCCGATTACTGCAATGCGCATACAAACCTCCCGATGCCGCGAGACTTAGCCTAGGCTGATCGCCTTTCCAACCCAGGAGGAAATGATGGCACAAACCAGCTCACCGGCGCGCGAAGCCATCCGCGGCACGGTGCCGAAACTCGCGGAAATTTCCGATACGCTGATCTACGGCGATGTCTGGGAGCGCCCGCAATTGTCAAAGCGCGACCGCAGCCTGATTACCTGTGGCGCGCTGATGGCGATGGGCCGTTACGAGCAGCTGAAAGGCCACCTCGCGCGCGCCCTGACCAACGGCGTCACGCAGGAAGAGATCGCCGAATTGATCACCCACCTCGCCTTCTACTCCGGCTGGCCGACGGCGATGACCGCGGCGGGCCTCGCGAAGGAGGTATTCGCCGAGGCCTAGGTTGCGATCAGGCCACCCCAAATCGCCTTGCCCGGGCTTGGCCCGGGCACCACGAGACCCGCGCACTGGCTCGTGGATGGCCGGGCCAAGCCCGGCCAAGGCGATTTTGGGATGGCTCATTGGTTCGACACTATGCCGCGTCGTGGAAGATCAGGCCGAGGGTGTGGCGGTGGCCGGAATGGAGCGGGCTGACGCCGTGGCGCATTGTTGCACGGAAATGCCCGCGGGCGCTGGCGACTGGCCGGTGGCGGACGGCGAAGATCACCGCGTCGCCCCGGCGCAGCGGCACGACCGCGGCTTTTGACTGCATGCGGGGGCGCTGCTCGACGAGCAGGAATTCGCCGCCGGTGAAATCCGCGCCGGGGGCGCTCAGCAGCACGGTGGCCTGCACCGGGAAGACGAACTCGCCATACAAATCCTGGTGCAGGCAGTTGTAGTCGCCGGCTTCGTATTTGAGGATCAGCGGCGTCGGGCGCTGCTGGCCGGCGGCGTGGCAGTGTTCGAGATACGCGCCGAGCGTCGCCGGGAAGCGCGGCTCCAGGTGCATCTTCTCGTGCCACTGGTTGGCGAAAGGCGCGAGCGGTTCATAGAGGGCCTCGCGCAACGCCGTGACCAGCGCCGGCAGTGGATAGCGCAGGTATTTGTATTCGCCGCGCCCGTAATTGTGCCTTGCCATCACGACCCGCGAGCGGAATGCCTCGTCATGCCCGTACAGCGTGACGAGGCTGTCGCATTCGGCGGGATCGAGCAGGGCCGGGAGCACCGCATAGCCCTGCTCGTCGAGGTCGGCCAGCGCTCCGGCCCAGGCCGTGCGATCGGGCAGCTTCATTCGGCGGCCGCCGCCTCGGCCCGCACCGCGTCCCGCTCGCGGGCGAGCATCTCGCGCTTGCGCTCGATGCCCCAGCGATAACCGGCGAGGTCGCCATCGGTGCGCACCACGCGGTGGCATGGCACGATCAGTGCCAGCTTGTTGCTGGCGCAGGCCTGGGCGACCGCGCGCACCGCCGTCGGGCGGCCGAGCGCGGCGGCGAGGTCGCTATAGGTCGTGGTCTCGCCGAGCGGGATTTTCTGCAAGGCACGCCACACCATCGCCTGAAACGCGGTGCCCCGAATGTCGAGCGGCAATTCCGACTGGTCCTCCGGCCGTGTGATGTACCGCACGACACGTTCGGCCCAGGCGGATAGCTTCGCGTCGTCCGCGACCAGCGTCGCCGCCGGAAAGCGCCGCCGCAGATCGGCGGTCAGCGCCGCGGGGTCGTCGCCGAGCGCGGTCATGCAGATGCCGCGTTCGGTCGCTGCGACCAGCGCCTGGCCGAGCGGCGTCGCGACGAGGGTGTAGGCGATCGTTTCGCCCTTGCCGCCGCGCTGCCGCGCGCCCGGGGTCATGCCGAGCCCGTTCGGCGCTGCCTCGTAGGCGCGCGAGCTGGCACCGAACCCGGCGCCATAGACCGCCTCCGCCACCCTGCCGCCGGCGTCGAGTTGCGCGGCAAAGCGGTCGAGCCGGTGCGCCTTGCCCCATTCACGCGGCGTCGCGCCGGTGATCTGCTTGAAGACGCGGTGGAAATGATAGCGGCTGATGCCGGCGGCTTCGGCCAACTCGGCGAGGCTCGGCAAGGTATCGCGTTCGCGGATCAGGGCGCAGGCCCGGCCGACCGCAGCGATGTGCCGCTCGCTGACCGAGCCTTCGTCCGGGCGGCAGCGCTTGCACGCGCGGAAGCCGGCGGCGACGGCCTCGGCGGTGGTCTCGTAGAACGCGACGTTCTTGCGCAACGGCTGGCGCGAGGCGCAGCCGGGCCGGCAATAGACGCCGGTGGTCTTCACCGAATAGAAAAACTGCCCGTCGAGGCTCGCATCATGGGCGATTACCGCCGCCCAGCATTGCTCTTGGTTCAACATCGTCGTCACTCCGTTACCAGACATGGTGGCAATCTGGCGTCGCGACGACAAGCGCTCTACCCGCGCCTTGCTTTTTCATTCCCGCCGTCGTGCTCCTGCCGCTCGGGGAGGCAACCGATACTGGAATTTGGCGGCAAACAATGCGACTCTGGGGAGGATAACCTGACCGGAGGGAGATGATTTATGCGCATGTTGACAGTCGCGTTTGCACTCGCCACCGCCACCACGCTGGCCGCCTCGTTCGCCCTGCCGGTGCACGCGACGCCGACTCCGGGCCTCGGAAGCCTGTCTTTGCCATCCTCCGGGATCACTGCCGAGCCGGCGGCGTGCCGCGGCGGGGGAGAGCATTGCCCGCCGGGTTATCACTGGGTCTGCGGCCCAAACCGGTGCTGGTGTGCTCCCTGCTGACGCCGGCGGCAAGCGCTGACCGGCGCACGCCAGTCGATCCCGATACACCGCCGTGGAACGCGGTGGCCAAGATCCAGACCAATATCGGCGAACACTGTACCGGCGTGCTGGTCGCGCCGAGGATCGTCCTGACCGCCGCGCATTGCCTCTACAACCACCGTACCCGGGCGTTCCTGCAACCGATGTCGGTGCATGTGCTGTTCGGCTACCAACGATCGTCGTATCGCTGGCACGGCCTTGCGGCGCATATCGTTACCGGCCCCGGCTATGACGGCAGCGGCCGGTTACCGGGTTCCGACTGGGCTCGCATCGAGCTGGTCGAGACGCCGCCGGCAGCCCCGTTGCCGGTTGCGACCGACGGCGCCACGCGCGACACGCCAGCGGCGCTGGCGGGGTACAACCAGGACCGCGCCCAACTCCTGCTGGCCGATACCGGCTGCCGGGTATTGCATGTCTCGATGCTCAAGCCGGCCGGGAAGCTGCTGTTTCACGACTGCGCGGGCACGTTCGGCAGCAGCGGCGGTCCGTTGCTGGTCCGCCAGGGCGGGGGCTGGGCCATCCTCGGCATCAACATCGCGGTTGGACCGCGGGAGAACGTTGCGCTGGCGGTGCCGCCGCTGAATTAGCGGCGCGGTCGGTTGTTTTCGACCACGGCCCCTTTTTTGGGGCACTCGCGCGACAAACGCGACAAATCTGATGCTGCCGCGCGATGGGAACGCGACAAAACTGCGCGATGCTGATCGCCTGCGGCCGATGCGGCGACTGATTGGCGCGGGTTCACTCGGAGGATAGCGCGCATGGCGGATGGGGACGCCCCCGCCTCCCGATCGACCGGTCCGGCTACCGACCCGGATCACCTTGCCGGCGAAATCGCGCGGCTGACCGCCGAGCTGGCGGAGGCGCGCGAGCAGCAATCCGCCGCCGCTGAGGTATTGCAGATCATCAACGCGTCGGGCGGCGATGTCGCGCCGGTGTTTGAGGCGCTGCTCAACAAGGCCGGGCGGCTGTGCGATGGCGCCTTTGGCGTGTTCTGGCGTTATGATGGCGAGAGCTTCTCGGTTGCCGCGTTGCGTGGGGCGCCCCCGGAATACGTTGCCTACGTCATCGGGCGGCAGTTCCATTTCGCACCGGGCACCGCGATGGGGCGGGTACTTCGCGGTGAACCGCATGTGCAATGGGTCGATGCACACGCAACCGAAGTGCTGCGGCTCGACGGCATCCTTCCCGACCTGCAGCGGCTCGCCGACTCGCGCACGATGTTGTTCGTGCCGTTGCGCCGCGACGATGCGTTTTTCGGGGTCTTCACGATCTATCGCCGCGAAGTCAGACCGTTTGACGAGCGGCAGGTCGCGCTACTGAAGAGTTTTGCGGCGCAGGCGGTGGTGGCGATCGAAAATGCCCGACTGCTGTCGGAGCAGCGCGCCGCGCTGGAGCAGCAGACCGCAACCGCCGAAATCCTCCAGGTCATCAACGCGTCGCCGGGCAATCTAAGGCTGGTGTTCGACGTGATCCTGGAGCGCGCGACGCGGTTGTGCGACGCACCGTGCGCGATCCTGTGGAGTCATGACACCCGCGGCTTCCGCCCCGCCGCGTCGCACGGCGTGCCGAATGAATTCGCCGAATTCCTCGAGCGCGGGTCGCATCAATGGCCGTCACGGTCATTGACCGCGATCAACGAGGGGGAGCCGTTCGTCCACAATATCGATCTCGCGGCGACCGAGTCGTATCGCGAGGGCAATGTGTTGAGCCGCGCCGTCGTCGATCTTGGCGGGGCGCATACCGGCCTGCTGGCGCCGTTGCGGCGCGATGGCGCGCTGCTTGGCGCAATCCGGCTTTATCGGCACGACATCCGTCCGTTTTCGGACCGGGAAATCGCGCTGCTGCAGAGCTTTGCGGCGCAGGCGGTCATCGCGATGGAAAACGGCCGGCTGCTCGCGGTGCAGCGCGAGGCGCTGGAGCAGCAGACCGCGACGACCGAGGTGTTGAAGGTCATCAACGCCTCGCCCGGCAATCTTGCGCCGGTGTTCGATGCGATGCTGCAAAAGGCGACGCGGCTCTGCGAGGCGGAGGCCGGGATTTTCTGGGTGCATGACGAGGGCCGGTTCCGTGCCGTCGCCTTTCTCGGCATCCCGCCGGCCTATGCCGAGTTTGTCACGCGGCACCCGCTGATGCCGGGTCCGACAACGACGCTAGGCCGCCTCACGAGCCGCCAGGAGCCGCAGCATCGGCTCGATCTGCGGCTGGCCGATGCCTATCGCGAACGAGACCCGCTCGCTGTCGCGGTGGTCGAACTCGGCGGCTTCCGCAGCATGGTCGCGCTGCCGCTCAGCAAGGACGGGGCGCTGCTCGGCTCGATGTCGCTCTACTGCCGGCAGGTGCGCGCGTTTAGCGAGGAACAGATCGCCTTGCTCGAAAACTTCGCCGCGCAAGCCATCATCGCGATGGAAAATGTGCGGCTGTTCAACGAATTGCGCGAGCACGCGATAGAGCTGGAGCGGGCTCGCGCGGCGTCGGAAAAGGCCCGCGCCGCGGTCGAGCGCGAGGCGGAAATCCGCCGTGCGATGCTCGATCACCTACCGGCGGGGGTGTCGCTGTTCGAGGAAAACGGTGACATCGTCGACATCAACGCGGCGGCTCTCGAACTGAGCCATCTGCCGCCACTCGGTCTGCGCAACATCCGCGACATTTTCCGCTACCTGATCGAGCACGGGCAGCCGGTCGGCACCCGGCGCGATATTGACCGGGGCGACATCGAACAGCAGCTCGACGCCCGCATGGCGCGGTTTTTCGACGGGGAGAGCGAGCGCGAGTATCACCAGCGCTACGGCCACTGGCTCGAAGTGCACCGCATCCGGCTGCCGGACGGGCGACGCCTGCTGCTGCATCGCGATATCACCGAGCTGAAAGAGCAGGAACAGCGCTCGGCGCGCGAACGCGACGCGGCCGAGGCGGCGCGCGCCGAGGCGGAAGCAGCGAACCAGGCGAAATCGACCTTTCTCGCGACGATGAGCCACGAAATCCGCACACCGATGAACGGCGTGCTCGGCATGATGGAGGTGCTGGAGCGGCAAGGGCTGGAGGACCGCCAGCGGCGGGTTGTCACGACGATGCGGGATTCGGCGCAGGCGCTGCTGCGCATCATCGACGACGTACTCGACTTCTCAAAGATCGAGGCCGGCCGGCTGGAGATCGAGACCACGCCATTTTCGCTGTCGGCGCTGGTCGGCGGCGCGATCGATACGTTGCAGCCGCAGGCGCTGGCAAAGGGGCTGACGCTCGAGGCCGAGATCAACCCCGGCTCCGACGATGCGCTGCTCGGCGACCCGACGCGGGTGCGCCAGGCCCTGTTCAACCTGCTCGGCAACGCGATCAAGTTCACCGAGCGCGGCGGAGTGCGGGTGCAGGCCGGCACGACGCCGCTCGGCGCGGGGCAGACGCAGGTGACGATCGCGGTCGCCGATACCGGCATCGGCATCGACGCAGAGCAGCGCGCGCGGCTGTTCGAACCCTTCACCCAGGCCGACAGCTCGACGACGCGGCGCTATGGCGGCACCGGGCTCGGTCTGTCGATTGTGCGCCGGCTGGCCCAATTGATGGGCGGCGGCGTTACGGTCGGCAGCGAACTCGGGCTGGGCTCGACCTTCACGATCACGTTGACCCTGGCCTCGGCGCCGGTCGACACAGCGGCGCCGGCGGCCGGTGGCGCGCTGACGCACGCTGCCGAACCCGGTGGGTCGGCGCTCCGCCTGCTGGTGGTGGACGATCATCCGGTCAATCGCGAGGTGCTGGTGCAGCAGCTCGACCTGCTCGGGCTCAAGGCCGACACCGCCGCCGACGGTATCGAGGCGCTGACCGCCTGGGCATCGGGGCGTTATGCGGCGGTGCTCGCCGATCTGCACATGCCGCATATGGACGGGTACGAGTTGACACGGCGGGTGCGCTCCTCCGAGGCGGAACGCGGCGTCGGCCGCACGTCGATCGTCGCGGTCACCGCCAACGCGCTGCGCGGCGAGGCGGAACGCTGCACCGCCGTCGGCATGGACGGGTTCGTGACCAAGCCGGTGTCGCTCGACGGGCTGGCCCGCACCCTGGCACGGTGGATTCCCGCCTTGCAGGGCGACGACCCCCAAAACCCCGCGGACCCGAAAGCAGACGATGCCGACCTGTTCGATGCCGACGTGTTGCGCGAATTGTTTGGCGATGACCCACCTCGCCTTCTGGAACTGATCGACGGTTTCGCCGAGGCCGCTGAAACCGATCTTGCAACCTTGCGCACCGCCGACAGCGCCGCGTCGCTCGCCGCGACGGCGCATCGCATCAAGGGCTCCGCCCGGATGGTCGGCGCGATACGCTTGGGCGATCAGGCCGCCCGCATCGAAACTGCTGGTCGTGCCGGTGCGATCGAGCCCGCCCTCGCCGCTACTACGGGCCTCGAAACTCTCCTCGCCGCAACCCTCGCCGCCGCCCGCCGCGCCTTCACGACCGGCTGACGGAGGGATTAAGATGCTGTCCCGGCTTTGGGACGGGAATGCGATAAACGGGGAAGCTGCGCGTCCGTCGCTGGTCTTCCGCGACTGCCGCGCCGCCTGCTTTCACGTTGGAGGATGGAAAATGACCGCATTGGGATTACCGAAGGCTGAGGCGCCGGAGCAGGTTGGGTTGTCGTCGGCGCGGTTGCACCGGGCGGCGGATGTGATCCGGCATGATGTCGAGCGCGGGCTGATCCCCGGCGCGGTGCTGGCGATCGCGCGGGCCGGACGGGTTGCCCATGCCGAGGCGTTCGGGTTTCGCGACCGCGAGGGCGGCGCGGAGATGCATCTCGACGCGATCTTCCGCGTCGCCTCGATGACCAAGCCGATCACCTCGGTCGCGGCGATGATGCTATCCGAGGAAGGCAAGCTCGAAATCGCGGCGCCGGTTGCCGACTATCTGCCGGAATTCTCGGGCATGACGGTCGGCGCCGGCCGCGCCAAGGCGGCGCGCACGATGACCGTGCAGGACCTGCTGCGTCATACGTCGGGGCTGACCTACGCGGCGTTCGGCGACTCGCCGGTGCAGATGATCTGGCGCGACGCCAATCTGATGGATGAGGGGCAGACCAATGCTGAACTGATCGCCAAGCTCGCCAAATTACCGCTGATGTCCGAGCCGGGCACGACCTGGGAATACAGCATGTCGACCGATGTGCTGGGTCGCGTCGTCGAGGTCGCATCGGGCCGGCCATTGGCGGCGTATTTCGAGGAATGCATTTTCGGGCCGCTCGGTATGGTCGATACCGGTTTTGCCGCGACCGGAGAGAAGGCGCATCGCATCGCCGAGCCGCAGACCGACCGGGCGACCGGGGCACGCCCGCCGATGCGCCATGTCGCCCAGCCCGCCAAATGGCATTCGGGTGGCGGCGGCGCGGTGTCGACCGCGGCCGATTACCCGCGCTTCTGCCAGATGCTGATGAACGGCGGCGAACTCGACGGCGTGCGCCTGCTGGCACCAAAGACCGTGGCCTTGATGAGTGCCGACCATCTGCCGCCCGGTGTCGGGTATGGCGACACGGCGCGGTCGCGGTTCGGCGCGCTCGCGCCGGTGCCGGAGATGGGCTACGGCTTCGGACTCGGCTTTGCGGTGCGCACGCATCAGGGGCGCTCGCCGGTGCCCGGCTCGGTCGGCGAGTATTTTTGGGGCGGTGTTACGGGCACGTATTTCTGGATCGACCCGCAGGAGCAGATAATTACCGTCTTGATGCTTGCTGCGCCGGATCAGCGGCTGCATTACCGCTACCTGACGCGGCAGCTGGTCTATGCCGCATTGACCCGCTCGCGCGGCGGCCGCTACCGGTAGGCGCTCCGGTCGCGGGGGGCTGACCTGCCGATCGAAAACCGGAGGTTGATCCGGGGCGTGGCTCCGATAGTCTGCGCCGGCGCCCTGATCGGTAGGGACGCCAGGAACGTTGGAGCGGGCTGATGACTTTCGGATTTGCGACACGCGCACGCCTGCTGGGTGCGATCGGAGGGATGTTTCTCGGCGGCTTCGCGGTATTGGCGGCCAGTAGCGGCCCAGGTCTGGCGGCATCGCCGGATCAGGCGCCGCCGGTCAATCCCGGTCTCTCGCGGGTGTGGTTTCTCCATCAATTGCTGCCGGGGACGGACACATACGCCCCGATGCTCTACGCGAACGGCACCCCGATCGCGATCATCCCGCAGGGGACGGCGTATTATCACGACGTGACGCCCGGCACGTACACCTTCACGGTCGAGAACTGCACCCCGGGGACTTATGGTTCGCAAACCTTGCCGCTCAGCCCCGGTAATCAGGTCGTGCTGCAGGTCCAGGACAATGATTTCGCCGCGTATTGCGGGGCGGTTTTCGACCTCGCCGTGCCGCCGGCGGAAGCAATCGGATGGCTGTTCCGGCCGCTGGCTTATCTCGGGGCGCGCTGACGACGCGGCCGCGACGCCGCCCGTCCTGGCCTCGCGACCCACCTCACCCGCCCACGCCTCATGGCGTGGCGCTTCCCGCTCGCCCCTGAGGGCGGAGAGGGGAAAGAGGCGGTAGAACCCACCGGAAGTTGCGGGGATGCGGCAATTCGCTGATAGTCGGCACCCGGGGCTTACGGCTGGCAGTTGGGGGCATGATGACGAGCGGTTCGGAGATAGCGTTCACCTCGGCGCTCGACCTCGCGGCGCACTATCGCGCCAAGACCCTGTCGCCGGTCGAGGTGGCTGAGGCGTTGCTGGCCCGGCTCGATGCGTTGCAGCCGAAGCTCAACGCCTTTTGTGTCGTCGATCGCGATGGTGCGATGGCAGCGGCGCGGATGTCGGAGCAGCGCTGGCAGGCAGGGCAGCCGCTCGGGCCGCTCGATGGCGTGCCGGCGACGATCAAGGAACTCGTGCTGATGCGCGGCTTCCCAACCCGACGCGGGTCGCGGCTGATCGATCCGGTGCCGGATACCGAAGACGGCCCGGTGGTGGCGCGGCTGCGCGAAGCCGGTGCGGTCATTCTCGGCAAGACGACGACGCCGGAATTCGGCTGGAAGGCGCTCGGCGACTCGCCGCTGACCGGCATTACGCGCAACCCGTGGAACCTGGAGCGCACGCCGGGCGGCAGCAGCGCCGGGGCCGCCGCGGCCTGCGCTGCCGGAATCGCACCGCTACATGTCGGCAGCGACGGGGCCGGCTCGATCCGCATTCCGTCGTCATTCACCGGCATTTTCGGGATCAAGGCGACCTTTGGCCGGGTGCCGGCGCATCCGCCGTCGCCGATGGGCCTTCTGTCCAATGTCGGGCCGATGACGCGGCATGTGCGTGATGCCGCGGCCATGCTGAACGTGCTGTCCGGCGCCGACAGCCGCGACCCTTACGGCCTGCCGCCGCCGGGTTGCGACTATCTCGACGGCATCGATGACGGGGTGCGCGGCTGGCGCGTCGCCTATAGCCCCGATCTCGGCTACGCCAAGGTCGCCCCTGACATCGCCGCCGCCTGCGCCGAGGCGGCGCGACGGTTCGAGGAACTCGGGGCGCATGTCGAACAGATCGGCCGGATTTTCAATCGCCGCGCGAGGCCCTGCTGACCTTGTGGTCAGCCGGCGCGGCGCGGGTGCTGGCGGCCTTTCCGGTGGAGCGGCAGGCGCTGTGCGATCCCGGCATGCTGGCCGTCGTCGAGCAGGGCAGGCGGGTCAGCGGCGCGGATTTTGTCGGCGCCGATCTGGCGCGCACCGCGCTTGGTTTGCAGATGGGCGCCTTCTTCGAGCGCTATGATCTGCTGCTGACACCGATGATGCCGGTGCCGGCCCTGCCGGTCGGGCAGGACCTCAACGACCCGGCCGGCGAAACCAACTGGATCGACTGGTCGCCGTTCAGCTATCCGTTCAACATGACGCGTCACCCGGCCGCGAGCATTCCCTGCGGCCTGACCGGCGGCGGGCTGCCGATCGGGTTGCAGATCGTCGCGCCGCATTACGCCGAAGACCGGGTGCTGCGTGCCGCGCGCGCCTTTGAAACGACGCAGCCGGCGCGCCGACCGCCCCTGGATTGAGTAGAGGATACGATATGACGACCGAGACGACCGGCGGCGTCACAATCACCGTCACCGACACGCCCGAGCCGGAGGCCACCGCGTTCATCGCCGACGGCCTCGCCGACTACAATGAGGGACAGGCCGGGTTCCGCGATTTCAAGCCACTGGCCGTGCTGGTCAGGGACCCCGCGACCGGCGAGTTGATCGGTGGGCTTTATGGGCGCACGTCGCTCGGTGTGCTGTTTATCGACCGGTTCTTTCTGCCCCAAAAATTGCGCCGCAACCGCCTGGGGTCGCGGCTGCTGGCGATGGCCGAGGTAGAAGGAAAGCGCCGCGGCTGCAGTGTCGCGGCGCTGTTCACGCTGCAGTTCCAGGCGCCCGGCTTTTACTTGAAGCAGGGCTATGAGGAGGCGGCGCGGCTCGAACCGCCGGCGCCAGGGGCAACCCGCCATCTGATGCGCAAACAGCTCCGATAGCGGGTCTGACAAGGGGCGTGGCCAAGCCGCCTGACCGATGCCGGCTGACCGATAGACGGGGCGCCAATTCGCCTTGTAAGCTGAAGGCGGTACGGGGATAGCGCCTGTGATGCGGCTGACGGTGCGGCGGCTGGTCTGGATCTTTTGCGGGCTGTTCGTCGCCGAGCAGGTGACGCTCTCCGCCTGGGCCGCAGTCCATCGCATTGAACAGCAAAACCGGGCCTTCAGTGTCACACAGATTGAAATTCCGCGCGGCGACAGTCTGCAATTCACCAATGATGACCCATTTCTTCATCAAATCTACGTGAAGTCTCCGGCGCTCAACTTTGAATCCGATGAACAGCCGCCGAGAGACACAGTCGAGCTGAAGTTTCCGAACTCCGGCGTTTATGAGGTTCGTTGTCATATACACCCGAAAATGCTCCTGACGGTTACCGTCAAGTGACCAAATATGCTGCAGCTGCTGGTGTGTCGCGCCTGCTTTCAAAATCCGCCGCCGATGTGGAAAGCGCCTTATAAAAAGGCCTTATAGGAGCCAAGCTTTACCGCGCGGAAGATCCAGCCTCTTGATGGTTTCCTCAGAGGGCCGATCGTGGATCACCTCTATGCAACGCGTAGGGGACACCATTTCCCGCACGGCTTTTTCGGCCGCCGCAGGGTCATCGGTGATGACGATCCAAATTTCAAAGGTCCGGCCCATGTTCGGCGAAGGGTCAGCTGAGACACGCACAAAGAACGCTTCATCCATAATCCTAACGCTCCCTCCACATTTTGTGTCCGCTGAGGTCTGCCCTGCGGTTCGCAAGGGCAGCAGTGCCAACCATAGCCGGCGATCGATAATGGCGAGAGCCTCGGAAATTACTCAGGCCGGCGAAAGCCGGCGCCGCGCTTCTACGCGCTGACGTTTGGGCGACCACAGACCATCTCGTCGGTCGAGATGCCGTTGCATGCGGATTGATCGTGATGCCGGCCGGGGCGAGCTGTTGAGTAGTTTCCGACCCTCTCGCTGCGCCCTCTCGTCGAATACGGTGAGCCTCTGTAATTGGCGGAGCCTGCGGCGGCACAAACCTTTTCGAACCCCAGTGGCGCCTTCGGTATGGCGCCTGCGTTTTTTGATGGGTTGCACCCCTGAACGCCCGTAGCTGAGGACAGCAGAGATGCACATATCGCTGAGACAAAGCAGTGCGACGGGCTTCAACCGATGGTCTACCTCGCACAAGCCGAAAGGCAACGAGCAGGGCAACGGCGATGCCGGCAACGCGGTCATCGCCTTGACCCCCGATTTCGACGCCGCGGGGTGGCGGCTGGTCACCCCGCCGCTGGCTGCGCCCGAGGGGTAGCTGACAACCCGCAGGGCAATCCAGCGGGGGATAATCGCCAGCCAGCCAGGAAGGCACGCGCAGGCGCATGACGATAGGCGACGGAGCGGACAGGGACGGCGCGGCTCGTCCGCGGCCCAACCGGCTTGCGGCGACGACCCGCGGAACTCCGGCGCCGCTGACCAATTTCCCGGTCGTCGCCCTGGGCGCATCGGCCGGCGGCCTCGACGCATTCCGTAAGCTCTTCGACGCACTGCCCGCCGATGGCGGGATGGCCTTCATCCTGATCCAGCATCTGGACCCCACTCATGCCAGCATGATGGTCGATCTGCTGGCCGGCCACACAGAAACGAAAATGCAGCAGGCGGCGGACGGGATGCCGCTCGAGCCGGCCAATGTCTACGTCATTCCACCAGGCACCTATCTCTCGATCCAGCAGGGAACCCTGCGCCTTTCCGAACCAAGCGAACGACACGGCGCACGCCTGCCGTTCGACTTTTTCCTGCGCTCGCTGGCGACAGAATACGGTCCTCGCGCCGTCTGCGTGATCCTGTCGGGAACCGGTGCCGACGGCAGCCTCGGGCTCAGGGCGATCAAGGAGCAGGGCGGGCTCGTCGTCGTGCAGAGCCCGCTTGAGGCGGCTTATGACGGGATGCCGCGCAACGCCATCGCGACCGGCCTCGTCGATTTTGTGGTTGCGGTAGCGAAAATCCCTGAAATCCTGATCAACCACGGCTTGCAAATGCGCGAAGCGGGTTCGCGCCTGCCGACCGGCCCTGACGACGACACGCCGCGTTGGCTGTCGGCCGTCATTGCCTTGTTACGGACGCAAACGGCGCGCGACTTCACTCTTTACAAGCCGGGCACCCTGCTGCGGCGGATCGAGCGGCGAATGGCGATGGCCGTGATTGCCGATCGCGGCCACTATCTCGATATTCTCAGGCAGGAGCCCGCCGAGGTGGCGCGTCTCGCCGAGGACCTGCTGATCAACGTCACCAGCTTCTTCCGCGATCCCAAAGCATTTGAGCTGCTGGCGCACGAGATCATCCCCGATCTCGTGCGCCAGCAGGTCCCCGGCCAGCCGTTGCGCATCTGGATGCCCGGTTGCAGCACCGGCGAGGAAACCTATTCGATCGCGATGCTGTTCCTCGAAGCTATTGGCGCAGTGAACCAGACGATTGCGTTGCAGGTGTTCGCCTCCGATGTGGATGGCGAAGCGGTCGCGTTCGCGCGGGAGGGGGTTTATCCGGCCTCGATCGCGGCGGATGTGCCGCCGGACCGACTTTCCCGGTTTTTCACGAAAGAAGACCGTTCCTACCGGGTCGCTCCCGAACTGCGCGGGTTGGTGGTGTTCACCACGCAGAATGTGTTGGCCGACCCACCGTTCGCGCGGCTCGATCTGATCTCCTGCCGCAACCTGCTGATCTATCTGCGCCCGGAAGCGCAGGAGAAGGTACTGCTGCTGTTCGATTTTGCGTTGCGCGATGGCGGCGTCCTGTTTCTCGGCGGCGCCGAGACGGTTGCCAGGCTCGGCGACCGCTTCGAGCCGGTCTCCAAGGAGCATCGGATCTATCGGCACCTCGGCCGTGTCCGCACTGCCGGGGCGCCATTTTCGGTAGGCACCCGCATGCCGCCGCCCGGCGGTTTTCGGCCCCCGCCGGGCGTCAGCCCGCGCGACCTGACCGCCCGGGCGCTGATCGGCGCCTATGCGCCCGCGGCGGTGCTGATCAACCGCAAGGGCGAGTGCCTGTATTACTCCGGGCCGACGGATCGATATTTGCGGGTGGCACCGGGTGAACCCAGCCGCGATCTGCTCGCGATGGCGCGTGAGGGGTTGCGGGGCAAGCTCGGGATGGCGATCCGGCAGGCCAGCCAGGATCAGGCCCGCACAATCGTCGCCGGCGCGCTGGTGAACCATGACGGCGCCTCGCTTGCGGTCAATATCGATGTCCAGCCGCTGCAAAGCGACGGCGACACGTTGCTGCTGGTCAGCTTTATCGACCAACCCGTGCGCACAGGAGCGAAGAGCCCCGACGGACCCGGGATCGCGCGTCGCCGAACTCGAACGCGAACTGGATGCAACCCGCAAGGAGTTGCAGAACGCCATCCACGATCTCGAAATCGCCAATGCCGAGCAGACCGCGATCAACGAAGAGGCGATGTCGGTCAATGAGGAATTCCAGTCCGCCAACGAGGAGCTGGTTACCTCGAAAGAGGAACTGCAGGCGCTCAACGAAGAGCTGACCGCCCTCAACAGCCAGCTCCAGGAAACGCTGGAACTGCAGCGCAGCACGTCGAACGATCTGCAGAACATTCTCGACAGCGCTGGCGTGGCGACGCTGTTTCTCGACGACGATCTTAACATCCGCTTCTTTACGCCGGCGACCAAATCGCTGTTCCGCATCATCGCCAGCGATATCGGCCGGCCGCTCGCCGATCTGACCCTGCTCGCCGCCGACGCCAATCTCCTGGCCGATGCGCGCGCCGTCTTGACCGGCGCGACGCCGTCCGGCCCGGGACCGATCGGACGCGAGATCGAAGCCGAGAACGGCCTCTGGTACGTCCGACGCATCCTCCCCTACCGCACCCAGGACAACCGGACGGAAGGGGTCGTCATTACCTTCGCCGACATCTCCGAGATGAAGATGGCCGAGCGGGAAGTTCAGGCGGCACGCACCTACTCCGACAGCATCATCGACACGATCCGCCAGCCGCTGGTCGTGCTCGACGACCAATTGTGCTCTGGTTTCCGCCAATCGCTCATTTTATCTGAGTTTCGGGCTGGAGGAGGCGGAGGCGGTCGGAAAGCCCCTCGGAACCGCCGCCGGTCAGCCTTCGGGGGTGGCCGGGCTGCGGGCGTTCCTTGAACGAGTGCAGGCCGCGCCCGCTCACAACGAAGACTACGAAACTGAGATGGACCTTCCGACGCTAGGCCGGCGCCTGCTGCTGCTCAATGCCCGCAAGCTCCGCGAGGGGCCGCTTGGCGACCGCAAGATCCTGCTGGCGATCGACGACGTCACTGAGCGTCGCCGCGTTGCGGAGGTATTGCGGGCGGCCAAACGCGAGGCCGAACTGGCCAATCTGGGCAAGTCCCGCTTTCTCGCCGCCGCCAGCCACGATTTGCGGCAGCCCTTGCAGACGCTGACCTTCCTGCAGGGCATTCTGGCCAAGAAGGTAACCGACCCGACGACCCTGGGGCTTGTCGACCGGCTTGACGAGACGGTGAGGGCGATGTCGGGGATGCTCGACACGCTGCTCGACATCAATCAACTCGAGGCCGGGATCGTGCGGGGCGCGATCGTCGATTTCCCGGTGAACAGCGTCCTCGACGAGTTGCGCAGCCAGTTTTCCTATCACGAGACCGCCGGCCGCCTCGAATGGCGCGTGGTCCCGAGCAGCCTGAACGTGCGCAGCGATCCGCGGCTGCTCGCGCAGATGATCGGCAACCTCGTTTCGAACGCGATCAAATATACCGAGGCGGGCAAGATCCTGCTCGGGTGCCGCCGCCGCGGCGACAAATTGCGCATCGAGGTGTGGGACACCGGCATCGGCATTCCGGCCGAGCAGCTTTCGGCGATTTTCGAGGAGTTCCATCAGCTCGGGAACCCGGCCCGCGAGCGCAGCAAAGGCGTCGGTCTCGGGCTGGCGATCGTGCAGCGCCTGGGCGATCTGCTGGGCCATGCCATCGACGTCCGGTCCAGCCCGGGCAAGGGGTCGGTCTTTTCAGTCGAGGTGCCATTGGCGTCCAGCGCGCCTACCGTCCGCCCCGAGCCGGTTCCACTCCCAGCCGCCGCCGGTCGCCGGCCACCGCGGAACGATCCTCATCATCGAGGATGAGCCGGCGGTGCGCGAACTGCTTGTAGCTGCTGCTCGAGGGCGAAGGGTATTCCGCGCAGCGCCGCCGCGGATGGTCGGGCGGCGCTGGAGCTGGCGACGCGCGGCGCGGTGCAGCCCGACCTCGTGCTGGTCGACTACAACCTGCCGAACGGCTCGAACGGCCTCCAGGTCATCGCCAGCCTCCAGGAGATTCTCGGCCGCAACGTGCCGGCGATCATCCTCAGCGGCGACATCTCGACCGAGACGCTGCGCGAGATCGCGCGCCAGGGCCGCACCTATCTCGGCAAGCCGGTGACGGCGGCGGCATTGCTTCGCCTGATCGAAAATCTTTTGGCCAAGCCTGCCGCTATCGCGACGGAAGCCGGCGCAACGGAAGCCGGTCAGGTGCCCGCGATCTTCGTGGTCGACGACGACAGCGCCGTGCGCGAGTCATTGCGCGAACTGCTCGAAGCGGATGGCCGGGCGGTCGAGACCTATGACAGCTGCGAGGCCTTTCTCGAAAGCTGCCGTCCCGGCCGGACAGGGGTGTCTCGTGGTCGATGCCATGATGCCCGGTATGGGCGGGCCTCGCGCTGTTGCAGCGGCTGAAGACGGAACAGCGCCTCCTGCCGGCGGTCATGATTACCGGCCATGGCGACGTGGCGATGGCGGTTCAGGCGATGAAGGTCGGGGCCGCCGATTTCATCGAGAAGCCGGTCGGCTACAAGGAGTTGCTCGCCAGCGTCGAGCGGGCCCTTGAGCAGGCAGGTGACTCGGCAAAAGCATTTGCATGGCGCGACACCGCCGCGTCGGTGATCGCCGGCCTGACCGGGCGCCAGCGTCAGGTCATGGAGTTGGTGCTCGCCGGCCACCCCAGCAAAAACATCGCCGCCGATCTCGGCGTCAGCCAGCGCACGGTCGAAAACCACCGTGCCGCGGTGATGAAAAAGACCGGCTCGCGCTCCATCCCGGCGCTGATCCGGCTGGCCCTCGCCGCTACACCCCGAAATGCCGGTTGAGTAATTTCCGAGGCTGCCGGGGCCACTCGCTCCGGGGGTACGGTCGAACAGATCGGCTCCGCCACTCGGCGCCGACCGGAGAAGCCTCAAATGGCGGACATCTACCAGAATATCGAAGCCGAGATTCCGCGCCTGCGGGAAGCGAGGCAGCCGCAAAGGCGCCCTAAGTAGCTTCCGAAGCTTGTTGCATCTGGCCGCTCCGGTAGGTTCCGGGTTCGACGGACGCAGGGAATTGAACTTCCGGTGAGTTTGACCATCTTATACCGTCATCCGCGTCGGCCCGGCGAAGCTGGGCTGACCGTTGTCGCTGATCAAGCGAAGGCTGCGGCAGCCAAGCTACAGTTGGAACATGGCGGCTATCTGATCATCAAGATCGTGGCCGAAACCTTTGGCAAGATCGCGCGGCAACTTGATCAACCTCGGAAGACCACCCCGTAATCGGAACGGGCCGTTCGATCTGCGCCCCTGTAAAGGATGTCGATGACTATTGTTTGGTGGCAATTCGCGTCGATCAACGTGGTTTTGTACTGCATGACCGCGATATTGGCTCATTCAATGATCTCATTCGGTCAGACATTGTTTCATCGCCACTTTGGCCATCGTGATCTCGGTGGTATGTTTTCCAAAAACCATTTGCAATTTCACCACGCCCATTACGCGGGTGATCACGTGGTGTCAAATCTTCATTTCAATAACGATGGAAACAATACGCCCTTCTTTCTGATTCCAACGACTTTCGTGATTGGAGTCATTTTTTTCCTCTTGAGATTTGATTTTTTTGTGGTTGCGGCCGCGACAATGTCGCTATCGTTCTTCGCACATGTTTATCTTGATAAACAGTACCATGTTTCAAAATCGTGGCTTGGCCGCTTTGCCTGGTTCAGGCGCAAGCAGCAACTTCATTTTGTCCACCACCGCCATGCCGACAGTAATTTTGCGGTGATCGATTTTTACTGGGATCGCCTGCTCGGAACCTATCGCGGCATCGGCATGCCCTGAGCGCAGCGATGCTGGAAATGCGGCAGACCTTAAAGCGGGAGAAGGGCGATGGATCACGAGCGGCAGCCTGAGCAGGATCGTCCCGAGCCGGAACAGCCGCCGGTCCGGGAGCCGGGTGAGGACGACAGTTACGAACGGCGCGAGCCACCGCCACTGCGTACTTGAGAGCACGGCCGCCGTCTACCTTCCGACGGCCGGATGGATCGCGTTTCATCCGACGAACCAATAGCCACGCAAGTTAACGTCTATCAGAGTTAAAAAATCGGAAAACGATGCTCGATACAAGAACAACACGCGATGCCGCCTCCATGATCGCGGTTTACGGCAGCAATGCGCTTGCTGTTGCCCGGCGGACGGAGGCGGGATTCCGCAGCTTGGGCTTGAACGAGAAGACTGATAAATGGGCGGCTATTGCCGCCCTGATTGGCGCTACTCCGGCGTAGCGCTCTCCGAGCCCAACCTCCGGCTGATCTTTAATAAATTCAAAATCTAAGTCACGCAAGTACGGCGCTCTCGAAACAAATTGAAACGTTCCGGTGAAAAGCAAGCTACAAGCCACGCGGCGCCGGCAGTGCACGCGAGCGACGGTTTTAAGCGTTGACTGTTCCCACTGATAGTGGCGGATGGCTATCACGAATTTACCGAATTTGCCAGTTCAACTGGAACCTCTGCACTGCAATCGACGCGAGATACGGTTATGGGAGGGGATTACCCGAGCAGCGACTTTGATATCGTCGAAGAAGGCAGCGTCCGCCGCGTCTTCCATATTCCGACAGGCATGATCATTCAGTCGAACCGGTCCCACGCCGACCCGATCGTCGTGTCTTCAGCCTATAGCATCCAGTACGCGGATAATGTTATGACCGCTGGCGAAGTGACCCAGGCGGCGCTTCGTCATCTTCGCGTTTGGCTGATGCGCCGATACGCCAAAGGTATCAATCGGCGCTGACGTTTGACGCGATTGAGGCAATGTTCCAGCCGAATCGTCGCAAAGGCGCACCCGCCGCTGCCGCAGGTATGTGGCATAAACATAAGAAAACCGCAGCACGATCAATCCGAATGCAGCGGCATCTCGACCGATGCGGGCGGTTTGTGGCTGCCAAATGGCAGCGCGCCGCTCATCGCCATCCAGGCAATCCCCGATGCCGCAAACATCAGGCAGACCAGCCAGAATTTTCTCGAAGGCGCGATTTTGTTCAGGGAGGCGATCTTGACCGGCGCGTTTATCCGAGCGCCGGCGGTTGCGATGATATTGCCTCGCGACGGCAACAGCTCGACGAGGCCAAGAGCGATCTCCCGTACCTCCGGCATCGGCCAGCGATTGCCCGGCAAGCGGTTGATGATCAGGACCATCTGCGCCACGGCTTCGCTCTTTGTCAGGGAGGAAAGTCGGGTGCCCTCGATCCAGGGATCGAGTCCAAGCCCGGTCAGCGCCGAGATGACGGTCAACGGAATCCCGTCACGCTCCTCTCCGACCGCCGCAAAGAGAAAATTATCAAGGTCGGGATGCAGGGGCGCGTAGAGAGTACGCATGTGTCACCATTTCCGGACAGGGCTTTTCAGCGAGCGTCGTCATCGATGTCTTCGACCGCGCGGACCGCAACGGAATCGTGCCGGGCATTGACGACACCCTCCCAAGCCATGTTCCGCAGCACGCCGCAAGCTGCCGCCACCGCCGCTACGCTGCCGGGGCGGCGCAGGTTCTGTTGGCGACTTCCCGATCCGCTGCTGAAGCAAAGCGGATGCGAATGGCGGTCTGCTTGAAGTCAACCCACTGGCCGATATGCCAAGGAGCAATCCGGCCGGAATTTGTCAGTGCCTTTAGTTTGGTTGCCAACCGGCCGACGTCAAAGATTCCGTCCACTGGGAACGTCATGACGCACTCGTCTGAATTCGGCATCTGAGCGGTCCCTCATGTCGGCAGGGCCGGGGATGTTCCACGGCCCGCGCAGGGATGCTGGTGCGCGGATCGGACACCGAGGCCTGCGAGCCCGGCGGAACGGCTTGGTCACCCTCCGACGCTATTTCCGAGAGCGCTGGCACTGTGTGATAATGAACACCAGCTTGAAGTGATATATGGGTAGCTTGCAGCAACAAACAATCACAATAGGTCCCAGGATTGGGGTTTTTTCTATATTCGAATTTATAATAATCCACTGAAAATATTTTCTCTCCCAAGATTTTAACAATCTCTCGGGAAAGGATATTTATGAGTATTTTCCGATGGGTGATATCCCGGGTCTTCATAACAAGATTTACCCCATCGTCTTCCGCCGAGCAAAGCTACGGCCCGACGATATTTGAGAAATCCCAGAAAGGCTTACTCCATGAAATTTTTCACCCTTCCGATTGCCGTGCGAGCGCCCTTCGCGCGTTCCGTAGCCGTCGCCGCGCTGCTCGGCGCCACCATCCTCGCCGCACCCCTGACGGCAGCGTTAGCGGCCAGCGGCTCGATCCAGCTGGCACAGGCCGCTCCCGCCTCCGCGACCGCTCCCGAGACCAAAGGAGAGACCGTCGAGAAGCGGATCACCGATCTTCACGCCGCGCTCAAGATCACCACTGAGCAGGAAACGAAATGGAACAGCGTTGCACAGGCGATGCGCGAAAACGCCGGTGCTATGGACAAGCTGATGGCGGCCAGCGTGACAACGCCGCGTCAAAACCTCAGCGCTGTCGATGATTTGAAAAATTACCAGAAATTCGCCCAGGCACATGTCGATGGGCTGAAGAACCTGATCTCGTCCTTTAGCTCGCTGTACGAGACGATGCCCGATGCCCAGAAAAAGGTCGCCGACGCGGTGTTCGACAATTCCGAGCGCGGCGCTGACACGGCACCTGCCAAGAAGAGCTAACGATCGCGCTTCGCGGCCGTAACATGACGCATGATCAAAGGAGGTCGCCATGACCCAAACTGATACGAATTTGAAACGCAGCCGTTCGCCAAGACTGGCCGCCGGGCTGGCGATTTCAGCCCTGCTGGGGCTCGGCAGCTTCGCCGCGCCAGCCAGCGCGGATAACTGGAACGGCTACCATCACGGGTACAGCCACAACTGGAACGGCGGCTATTATCGTGCCCCGCCGGTGGTTTACGGCTCCTCGTACCGCGGGGGTTATTACGGCTCGTCTTACTCCTATCCGCCGGTGGTTTACGGCCCTGGCATCGGCATTAACCTGCCGGGGGTCAGCATTGGCATCCGATAAGCCTCACGCCTTCTGAAATGACAATGGCCGGCAGTGATGCCGGCCGCTTTACGTTGCTGCCCGGCCGGTTGATCCGAGCCAACACAATCATATGAGTAAATTCCGAGCCTCTCGACGATATGTCGGTCGCTCTACATTGGGATGGCGTCACGCGATCTTCTCACCTGCGACGCGCGGTGACGGCTGAATGATCGCTTTGGGATTACTGCCGTGCACATGTCGGGCCAAAGTCTTCTGATCATTCTGTTCGTTGGTCTCGTGGCGGGATGGCTGGCAGGCAAGATCGTGCAGGGAACCGGCTTTGGCTTTGTCGGTGACCTTATTGTCGGAATCGTCGGCGCTTTTATCGGTGACTGGCTGCTCCCGAGAATTGGCCTGCACCTTGGTGCCGGCGTGGTCAATTCGATCATCAACGCAACCGTCGGTGCTGTCGTCTTGCTGGTCATCATCAAGCTGGTTCGGGGCAGCGGTTGGGGCGGCGCCTGGAACCGTCGTTGACGGTTGGACGTTGATAGCCGCTGCTTTTCCCAACCGGAAGCCGCTGTATGCCCGCGACGTATGCGTTAGAAGTTGAAGAGCGGGCCGATGAAAACGGCGCGGGCGCGACGACAGACAAACGCAATCGACCTCGCCTCGTCGCCGACCCGAACCCCGGCCCGGCTCCGGGCACGCCATCGACGGAAGGCGCACTCGATAACGGGATTACGCGTGCCGTCGCCTCACTGGTGTCGTTGCAACGCAACGACGGTCATTGGGTGTTCGATCTGGAAGCCGACGCCACGATGCCGGCTTCCTTTATCCTGCTGCAGCATTACCTCGGAACCGTCGACACCGACCTGGAGCGCCGCCTCGCCGCCTACCTTCGCGAGACCCGGGGGACGGATGGCGGATGGCCGTTGTATTACGGCGGCAGTCTCGACCTCAGCGCGTCTATAACGGCTTATTTCGCGCTCAAGGCGGCTGGTGACTCAGCAGAGGCGCCGCACATGGAGCGAGCCCGCGCCGCAATCCTGGCGCGCGGCGGTGCCCGCCATGCGAGCGTCTTCGTTCGGCTCACGCTGGCCTTGTTCGGCGAGGTTCCGTGGCGCGCGGTGCCGGTGATGCCGGTTGAAATCATGCTGCTGCCAAGCTGGTTTCCGTTTCATCTGAACAAGATTTCCTACTGGTCGCGCACCTTTCTGGTGCCGGTCCTGGTGCTGATGGCGTTGCAGCCGAGGGCGCGCAACCCGCACGGCGTCTCCGTGCGAGAACTGTTCGTCGAGCCGCCGGCGCTGGTGCGCGACTGGATCACGCCGCCGGCGCCGTCTCTCGTGTCGCGCGCCTTCGCGATCAGCGACCGGCTGGTGCGCTGGATCGAGCCGTTTTTTCCGGCGAAGCGGCGGCGGCGGGCGATCGAAAAAGCGGTGGCTTTTGTCACCGAACGGCTGAATGGCGAAGATGGGCTCGGCGGCATTTTCCCACCGATAGCCAACACGGTGATGATGTTCGACTGCCTCGGATACTCGCCGGATAACCCTGATTACGCGACCGCCCTCGCCGCCGCCCGCAAGCTGCTCACCGGCGACCATGATCGGCTTTATTGTCAGCCCTGCCTGTCACCGGTGTGGGACACGACCCTTGCCTGTCACGCGCTGATGGAGGCTGACGACAAGCGGCTGGAACCGACAATTCGCCGCGGGCTCGACTGGATCGCCGGGAAACAGGTGCTCGACGTGGTTGGCGATTGGGCCGCCAAGCGCCCGGCTCTGCGGCCCGGCGGCTGGGCCTTCCAATATGAGAACCCGCATTATCCAGACCTCGACGACACAGCCGCGGCAGGCCTCGCCCTCAGCCGGTTTCATGCCGTCCGCTATTGCGGAGCGATCGAGCGCGCGACGGAATGGGTCGTCGGAATGCAGAGCCGTAACGGCGGTTGGGGCGCTTTTGACGCCGACAATACGCATTACCTGCTCAACCACATTCCGTTCGCGGACCACGGCGCGCTGCTCGATCCGCCCACCGCCGATGTGACCGCCCGCTGTCTCGGCTTTCTGGCGCAGCGCGGCTATGCGCGACACCATCCCGTGGTCGCCGCCGGGCTCGCCTATCTACGACGCGAGCAGGAGGCCGATGGCAGCTGGTTCGGCCGATGGGGCACAAATTACATTTATGGGACCTGGTCGGTCCTGACGGCCCTGGACGCCGTCGGCATCGCAACGAATGCGCTCGAAATTCGCCGCGCGGCGGCGTGGCTGCTGACCCGGCAGCACCAGGATGGCGGCTGGGGCGAAGGCGCCGAGACCTATCTGCCGATAGGACCGCACAGCGACACGCCGTACAGCGCCCCCTCACAAACCGCCTGGGCCTTGCTTGGCCTGATGGCTGCCGGCGAGGTCGCCAACCCGGCCATCGCCAACGGCATTACCTACCTGCTCAGGAGCCAGGAGCCGGACGGCACCTGGGACGAACCCTGGCACACCGCGGTCGGCTTTCCGCGCGTCTTCTATCTGCGCTACGACGGCTACCGCGCGTTCTTCCCGCTCTGGGCGCTGGCGCGCTTTCGCCGCCTGTCAACAACAGCCCAGTTCCCTCCGGCCTGAGTAATTTCCGAGGCTAACGGAACTCGCCCACATCCCTAGGATCGGCACACGTTCGATGGTTGTGCGACATTATTTGCCGCCACCGGACGTTACAAAAGGCACTCCGATGAAACCGAATTTCACCATCACCGCCAGCCTGGCATTCGCCATCGGCTTGCTGACCGCGATCGCCGCGACGCCGGCCTCCAGCGCGCAACCAGATGCGAGCGGCGCCGAGATGATCACCAACGGACCGCAAGCCACCCCCGGTGACGTGCAAGGTGCAGGATCAGGGTCGCAGAATGTCCGCGACAGCCAGCGCTATGAGGCACTGGTGCATACAAGCCCCGGCTATCGCGCTGCGCGTGAGCAGAAGGAATGCGGCCCTATCGCCGATCCGCAGCTGCATCAGAACTGCATCGCCAGTTTTGGCAGATAGCGGATCACCAGCGCCGCTTAATTCCGCCGGCAACGGAGTAGGCTCATGAATCCGATCACAGGTTTTATCGCTTTCGCCAGCATTCTGATGGGGTTCGGGTTCGGCGCGGCGCTGCATCCGCTTGTTGGCATTCCGTTTATAATTGCCGCGGTCGCTGTCGTGCTGTCGCTGAAGATGGCAAACGCCTGGGAAAAATTCGTCATTCTGCGCGCTGGCGAGCTGCACAGCGTCCGTGGTCCGGGTCTTTTTGTCATCATCCCCATTCTCGACAGCGTCACCGCCGTGATCGACGAGCGCATTCAGACCACCGCTTTCAACGCCGAGCAGGCGCTGACCCGGGACACCGTTCCGGTCAATGTCGATGCGATCATCTTCTGGCACGTGCATGATGCGCAACGCGCCGCACTGGAAATCACCAACTATCGGCAGGCGATCGACCGGGTGGCCCAGACATCGTTGCGCGAGATGATCGGCTCGTCGATGCTTGCCGCCCTGCTGTCCGACCGGAAGACGGCCGATACCGGCCTGCGGGACGAGATCGGCGCCAAGACGGAAAAATGGGGCGTCACCGTGACCTCAGTGGAGATCCGCGATGTCGCGATCCCCGAAGCCTTGCAGGACGCGATGTCGCGCCAGGCGCAGGCCGAGCGCGAGAAACAGGCCCGCGTCATTCTTGGATCGGCCGAGGCCGCGATCGCAGGCAGCTTTGTCGAGGCCGCGGAAATCTACGCCAATCATCCGGCCGCGCTGCAGCTGCGCGCGATGAACATCATTTACGAGACGACCAAGGAGCGGGGAACCACCGTCCTGATCCCCACATCGATGGTCGACAGCCTGAACCCGGCCTCGGCGCTCGTGCTGGCCGGGCAAGGAGGCCTGAAAACCGCAGCCTGACTTTGTCTACAAAGCATGGTCAAGCGACCTTCGCCGGAACGCGCGGGAACGATGAAAAGGCGTAGTTTTCGGGTATAATCCGTTGCGTTAAAAGAAAGCATGTTCTTCGGGTTGGAGCACGCATGGAGAGCCCGCAGCTGACCGCAGTGCGATCATCCTTCCGCCCGAGCAGGGTCGCGTCTACGCGATATCATCGCCGGCATCCTAAGCCTGCACGTGGACAGCGGCTGGCCGCACACCCCGAAGGGAAGCTCCGTGGTCATCCCGGACGGGACCCCCTAATACCAACCGCCTTAAATTGTGACCGATGCCCAATCCCGGGTGGTTATTGAAGCTACCCGGGCGGTATCGGCAAGGAAGCGGTTCCAAGCGTTGCAGCATGCGTCGAGGATGGCTTCGTAACTGTCCCAGACCCGCATGCTGAGCTGATTGCCGCGAAGATATTCCCAGACGTTCTCGATGGGATTGAGTTCGGGTGCGTATGGCGGCAGCCGAAGCAGGCTGAGATTGCCGGGCACAGTCAGGCGCTCGCCCGTCTGGTGCCACCCGGCACCGTCACAGACCAGCACGGCATGGGCGTCGGCGCTGATCTGCCTGGCAATCTCGGCCAGGTGTATGGTCATCGCTTCGCTGCTGACCCAAGGCATGATGATGGCGGCGCCCACGGCTCGGCTCGGGCAGATCGCACCGAAGATGTAGGCGGAGGCATGGCGGTTGTCGCGAACCGCCGCCGGACGCGAGCCACGCGGCGCCCACAGATACGACAGCGTGCCTTGCTGGCCGACGCGCGCTTCATCCCCGGCCTTCGCCGGGGCAGGCTCTGAAACCAGATCTCGATCCTCTTGCCAGCGGCCTGCGGCGGCAGGATCTCCGCTACCCGAGCGGCAAAGTTTTTTTAAAAACCTCCTGCGCCTCGGCATCCTTCTTCGGGTGGTAGGGCCGCGGCTGCAACCGCCTCAGTCCCATCCGCCGCAGCAGCTTGCCCACGGTGCGCTCGTGCACCACCACCGCGTAGCGCGCCTCGATTGCCGAGCGCAGGTCGATGCAGCGCCAACGAACCACCCCATCGCTGGCCAGGTCAGGGCCGGCGAGAACCAGCTCCTTCAGCTCCTGCATCTGGGCCGGCGACAACGCCGGCGGACGGCCGCTGCGCCGGGCATCGCTCAGCCCGGCAATCCCATCGGCGTTGTAGCGGTGCACCCAATCGCGCAGTGTCTGCCGGTCCATGCCGCAGGCCGACGCCGCCTCGGTCCGTGAGGCTCCCTCCAGAACCTCGGCGATCGCCAGAACACGGCACGCTACCCGACTATCGCCGCATCGCGACGCTCGTTGCCGAAGCTCCCTCGCCGACAGCTCCCGCCGCGTCACCTCGATCCCACGACCCATGATGCCCTCTTGCGAAGCAAGACCCCGCAACAGAGAATCGCACCCCAGGCCAAAGGGGAATCCC
>CAVTUM010000002.1:0-300360 GCA_963737875.1 uncultured Alphaproteobacteria bacterium
GCGCGCCTCCAGGATGCGCATCCCCGCGGTGCGCACGTCGCGATTGACGCGCTGCGCCTCGGCGACCAGGCGGTCCAGCACGGGGTCATGGAAATTGCGCCACCACTCCTCGGTTTGCGCTGTCGACACGCCCCGCTCCCTGGTCGGCAGCGAGGCGAGGGAGGCGCTCGACCAGCCAGTGAGCCACGGCACCTCGGGGCGCTGGAAATCCGGCCCAACCGCGGCGCAGCCGCCGAGGAGCAGCGCAGTGGCCAGGACGAGAGGCGCGTTCCGGGCGCGCCGGTGAAATGTGGCCGCATCGGCTCAGGGTGTTGGTGGAGAACCGCTTGCGGCTGTTTGCTGCTGCCGCTCCGGGTTGTCGGCCACCCAGCGCATAAATATCTGGTAACCCAGCGCGAGCACTGCCGCGCCGATGAACATGCCGAGGATGCCACCGGTCGCCATGCCGCCGAGCGCGCCGATCAGGATTATCGGCATCGGCGCATCGACGCCGCGGCCAAGCATCAGCGGCTTCAACACGTTGTCGGCCAGGCCGCCGACGAACAGCACCACGGTGTAGAGGACGGCGGGGCCGGTGTCGTAGTCGCCGCTCGCCCAAATCCAGCCGATCACCGGCAATGTGACGATGACCGCCGGCAACTGCGCAATGCCGAACATGAGGACCACCACAGCCAGTATGCCGGCGAACGGTACGCCGGCAATCATCAGCGAGACGCCAATGATCAGCGCCTGGATACAGGCGATGCCGATGACCCCGGAGGCGACGGCCCGGACGGTATCGCGGGACAGCTTGGCAAACTCCTGGCCACGGGCGATGCCGAAAATGCGCTCGAAGATCTCTTGCATCGCCCGCGCCCCCGGTTCGCCGTAGGCCATCATGATGCCGGCAACGACAAATGAGGCAAGGAACATCAGTAGGCTGCCCCCCAGCCCTGCGACGATGCCCAGGGCCTTGGTCGCCAACTCGCCGATCTTGGGCTGCATGCTCTTGACCAGGGCCGGCAGATCGTCGTGCGCCTGCGACCAGATCGCATGCGCCTTCTTCCCGACGACCGGCAAGGTGGCTATCCTTTCGGAAGGCGCCGGAATTTGGAGCGTGTTGTCGCGCACGTTCTTGACCAGGTTCTGGACTGAATCCCCAAACTGGCTCCCCAGCATGACAGTCGGCGTCGCGATCACGCCGACGGCGAGCACGACGACAAGGGTTGCAGCGAGCCCCTGCCTGCCACCGATCCGGGCAGCCAACATCTGATGGAGAGGGTAGATCGTGATCGCCAGGATCAGCGCCCACAGCATCATCGTCAGGAACGGCGAGAAAATGAGGTAACACAGCAGCACGAGCGCCAACACCAGTCCCACCCGGACGAAAACATCCAGCAAGCGGCGCGACAGGCGATCCTCCAATTCGTAATCAGGTTCGTATGGTGCTTTCATGCTCGGCGCCCCTTTTTGAACTCACACCAGTAAGCATTTGACCTGACATATCTTCGACGCGCTATGAGCGCGCAGGTCTCACCGCATGAATGCCGGCCAGGGCTTCTTGCAGGGCTGCTTCTTTCGTGTGATCTAGAGACGTTCGTAGGACAGTGCCGCCGTCACCTCTCAGACTGTCGAGAACTTTGTCAGTGGTAACCTTCCGGATGAGCAAGAACAGCGCCGCTGTTCCAGGTTGGATTGCCGACGCCACGTCTTTCATCCATTTATCATTGATGCCAATGTCGGTCAGCTTACCGCCAAGGGCGCCGGATGCCGCTCCGATAGCAGCGCCCGCGACCGGCATCAAAAAGATTAGTCCAATCAAAGTGCCCCAGAAGGCACCGGAAACAGCGCCTGCCGCCGTGGTATTGAGTAACTGGTTTAACTTGATCTGACCTTGGTGGTCTTTGACAGCTATTACAGCATCTCCCAATTCTATCAGATATTCCTTCTGCATGGCCAAAAGCTTCTGACGAACCTCTTCCGCTTTCGCTTCGTTCGGAAACGCAATTACAACGAGTTCAGCCATGTTTTCCGCTCGCCTTAAGGGCGCCGATGCGGCACCGCAACGGACAGTGGCTTCATCTCTGATCCAAATCAATCAAGAGCTTTTCTATTTTTGATTACGCTCGCGGCGCCTGGCAACGCGATCGGGATTTACCAGAATGAATACACCGCCGCCAGCGGTACCGGCGCGTCTCGCCGATCCTTAGGATGACCGATCAGTACATCGAAGCCGCAGCCGATGCCCAACGGACAGTTGTCGTGCTGAAACTGCGCGGAGAAAGACCTTAGAGGCCACCCGGAAATGAGTTGAGTGATATCAGTGACTTTTGATTCGGTTTTGGTGCGAAACAGAACCGGGGTCGCAAGATGTGGACTGACATCACTCGCAAGCAGTATCGGCGACCCGGGGGGCGGTATTCAAGCAGTATGACGGATGCGGAATGGGCGCTGATCGAGGGCTTCATGCCGTCCCGCTGCCGGCTGGGACGGCCTCGCAAGGTCGAATTGCGCCACGTCGTCGATGCCATTCTCTATATTTTGTCGGCGGATGCGCCTGGACCTTGCTGCCGAAGGAGTTTGCGCCGGTCTCGACGGTACAGGGCTATTTCTATCGCTGGCGCGACGACGGCACCTGGGAGCGGATCAACCATGCGCTGGTGATGGCGGCGCGCGAGGCGATGGGGCGCGAGGCCAGCCCCAGCGCCGGGGTGCTCGACAGCCAGTCGGTCAAGACCACCGAGGCCGGCGGACCGCGCGGCTTCGATGCAGGCAAGAAGGTGAAGGGCCGCAAGCGCCACATCCTCACCGACACCAATGGCTTTCTCGTCAAAGCCGTGGTGCATCCGGCCGATGTTCAAGACCGCGACGGTGCCCCGCTCGTGCTGAAGGCCGCGCGCCGGCTCTATCCCTGGCTGCGCCACGTCTTCGCCGACGGCGGATATGCCGGCGAAAAACTCGCCAGTGCCCTGCTCGCACACGGCACCTGGACCCTCGAAATCGTCAAGCGGTCCGATGCCGCCCGGGGCTTCGTGCTGCTCCCCAGGCGCTGGGTGGTCGAACGTACCCTGGCCTGGCTCGGTCGCAACCGCCGCCTCGCCAAGGACTTCGAAGCCACCGTCAAAACCGCCACAGCCTGGCTCTATATCGCCAGCGTCAAACTACTCTCGCGACGTCTCGCCCGTGGCTAACTCAACTATCCCGATTTCGGGCGACTTTTACGCTTGCATCGCTGGTGAACTTCACTCGCGCCCGGTCACTAACCCAGATCATACTTCCATGTCGGATAAATCTCCGTGCTATGATGCGATAAGCACAAGAGATGAGGCACCGCGATGGTCCGTAGTTTAGCAATCGGCGGCGCTTTGATGCTTGCTCTCACCATGCCAGCAGCAGCTCAAAAAGTAACTGTCGAGCAGGCGTTGACGCAACTGCATGGTCTTTGCGAACGCGACTATAAGCCGGCGTGTATTCGGTTTGGGCTTGTCATCGGAAGACTTCCACAAAGAGAAGCCCGGAAATTGCGCAGCGCCCATCCAGAATGGTGGTGGTGGGAGCGCTGGTAGCCGTCCTGGTTACCACGACTTGGCGACAGGAAGCCGGGTTAGAGATGCGCACGAGGCTTGATCTCTCCGGTGGCCTGAGTGATCGCTGCTGGATCAGGCCCCTAGGCCGCCACTGGCCAACGGCCATTGCCATCGCGTCCAGCACCAGCTCGGTGCGCAGGTCGAGCTGCAGGCCCTCCTTGCCGCGTAGGCGCAGGGAAGGATTTGAACACAAAAAATTTCGTGAAAAATCCCAAAACCCAATTTTCTTTGCGCGATCAAGCACATAAAAAATCCGTTAAATGCCCACGCAACAATGCAAGCCAGGCGATCACGACCCCGCCGCTCGAATCGCACTCAGCGTGTCTCGATACAGTGGCTTCCCGTTGATCTCGCCAAAACCGGGTGGTCTCCAGAGTTCGGGGATCAGGCTATCCGCGCTTGATATTGTCAGGCCCTCGGCAGTTCCACTCCGTTCGATCCACCTTCCTCCCGGCCACGATGTCCAGCAAACGGGCATTCCATAGGTCAAGCGCGCGTCGCTTTTCCCGGTCATAGGCGTAATGGTCATAGCGACCGGTGCTGGTCTTCGAATTGCGCGAAGTGTGATGGCGGAGCTTACCGACATCGAACTGCGAGGTGCCCATCGCGGTCATGTGACTGGTAACGGTATGCAGAATGTCATGCGGCATGAAATGGGCGATGCCGGCAGCCTTGATTAACCGCCGAAAAGGCCGCGTAACGTTCGATTCTGGAACAGGGCCTCCGCCTTCCGTCCGTGGGAATACCCATTCTGGATCAAGTGCCATCGCTTCAATCTCAGCGATGATGGTTAGCATCGGCGGCGTCAGCGGGACCCGGTAAGGCCGTTTCGTCTTCGTCAACTCTGCGGGGATATTCCACCAGCCTTCGCGACGATCCAGATCGGCCCACCGCATGCGGGAAATCTCATTGCGGCGCTGCGCTGCCAGAAGCATGAGCCGGAAGACCCCGCGTACAATCGGACCGGCGTTGTCGAGCACCGCCCACAGGGTCTGCAACTCGTCGGCCGTTAGCGTCCGCTCCCTCGGGATTTCCTCAGCCGGCTTGGGCATGTTGAGGGCCGGATTTTCGGCGAGGATTTCTTCCTCGATCGCCCAATTAAACAACCGTCTGACCACCTCAAACGTTCGGTTGGCCTCAACAGGGGCAGGCCGGTTCTTGACCTTGGTCAACTCTGCTCGCAGATCGGCGCGGGTGATCAGATGCGCCTTCATGCGCCCAAGCGCCGGGATCAGGTTGTTGTCGAGGAGGCGACGATCTTTTGTCCACGTGCGCTTATTCGGCTTCGCGTATTCGTCGATGTACCGGTCAGAGACCTGCTTGAACGTCGGCGCCTCGCGGTCACCATGCTTCTTTAGCGCTGGGTCATTCCCCCGGGCGGCTGCCTTTAGGGCGTCTCGGGCCTGATCGCGAGCGTCGGTAAGTGGGACCACATCGAAGCGGCCCAAGGTCAGTCGGCCCTTCACGCCGTTGCAGCGATACAGAACGATCCAGGACTTCCGGCCGTTATAGGAGACCCTCAGCCCAAAGCCCGGAAGACTGTCGTCGAAGTAGTCGATCTGCTTTGGCGGCAGCGGCGGCTTGATCGCCTTAAGGCCGCGATCCGTGAAATGGATGCGCCGACTGACCCGTTCTTCCGGCATTCATAGGTTCCACATAGGTTCCAATTTGACGAAACACTATGCAACCGAAAGGATGGCGCCGCAATGTCAGTTCGGTCCGAGCGGAGCAGGTTACTAGGTTTCTGTCGGGCAACGACGCTGCACGGCGTTTCGCCCGGTTCCTTTAGCTGAGGGGTTCGATCCCCCTCAGCTCCACCAAATTCTCATCACGAACGTTCGGGCTAGGCCGGGACACCGGCGATCGGACGTCGCGGAAACCGATGCTGCAGGAGCGCGCTGATCAATCCCTTGATTGCGTGCGTTGCATCACCAACGATGACACCCTGCTCTGCCGTGGTCTCGCCGAGCGTGCAGGCCTCCAGGAGCCTCGCCCCCTCTTCGATCGCCGCGATCGGCTTGCCGTGGCGATAGGCTTCGTTGACGAAATGGACCGCAAGGCCCGATTGCGCCAGGGATTCCGCTGACGCTCCCCCCGGAATGATGACGGCATCATAAACAACCGACGGCGCATTCGGCGCCGCGCGGTTGACCTTTTGCGCCTTGCCCGCTGAATTCGTAATTGTCCCGGCATGGGCAGCGATCAGCTCGACCAGTGCCTCCTCGGCCATCAACGCATCTTTGACCGTTTGCAGTTGCCGGGCATCGATGCCATCGCCGCCAAGAATGGCGATCTTCCGGCCCTTGATCGTGTCACCCGGCTTGTCCTGGCTGAGCGCTGGCGATGATAAATCTTTCGCCTCCGGGCGCAGCGGACCGGACGGAGTGGGTGCCGATGGCGTCGGGTTCTCCGGCGTGCCCACCGGCGCAATCGCAATCCCGGTTTGCGCCGAGACCGCCGCGGCCAACGTCTCCGCAATGTTGACCAGCAGCTCGTTCATCACGTGGTGCCGGACATCCTCGTTCTCGACCTGGTTGAGTTCGAACGCGAAAGCGGCGGCAATATGCTGCTGCTCCCAATCGGACATGCTGTTCCAGAACTGCGTCGCCTGACTGAAATGGTCGGAGAAACTGTCGCTGCGCTGGCGGATTTTGGCGCCGTCAACCTTTTCGGCGTAACTGACAAACCCGTCCGCAGCCTCCGGCGAATGCATCGGACAGCCGCCGCCGAGCCGGTTCGGAAAATACGAGACGCGGCCTTTGTTGATGACCGTCCGTGCCATCGCGTCCCGCTGGTTGTTGTGGACGGGATTGAGCGGCCGATTGATCGGCAGTTCGGCGAAGTTGGGGCCTACGCGGCGGAGCTGCGTGTCGATGTAGGAGAACAGCCGACCCTGCAGCAACGGATCGTTGGTGAAGTCGATCCCCGGCACGATATGGCCGGTGTGAAAGGCGACCTGCTCAGTTTCCGCGAAATAGTTATCGGGATTGCGGTTAAGCGTCATCTTGCCGACCCGGCGCACCGGCACAAGCTCCTCAGGGATCAGCTTCGTCGGATCGAGCAGGTCGAAGTCGAACTTGAACTCGTCCGCCTCCTCGACGATCTGCAGGCCCAATTCCCACTCGGGATAGTCGCCTCGCTCGATCGCCTCAAATAAATCGCGCCGATGGAAATCAGGGTCCTTGCCTGAAATTTTCTGCGCCTCGTCCCAGACCAGGGATTTGACGCCCTTAATCGGTTTCCAATGAAACTTGACGAACCGGGCCACACCTTCGGCATTGACCAGGCGGAAGGTATGAACGCCGAACCCCTCCATCATGGCGAGACTGCGCGGGATTGCCCGGTCGCTCATGACCCACATCAGCATGTGAGCGCTCTCCGGGGTCAACGAGACGAAATCCCAGAACGTGTCGTGGGCCGAGGCGGCTTGCGGGATTTCGTTGTTCGGCTCGGGCTTTACCGCATGGACCAGATCGGGGAACTTGATCGCATCCTGAATAAAAAAGACCGGCATGTTATTGCCGACGAGGTCCCAAACCCCTTCCTCGGTGTAAAACTTGACCGCGAAGCCGCGCACGTCGCGGGCACAGTCGGTCGAACCGCGTGAGCCGGCGACGGTCGAGAACCGCACAAAAACCGGCGTGCGCCGTGCAGGATCGGTCAGAAGACCGGCCATGGTGAGGTCCGACAGATCCTCATAGACCTGGAATTCGCCATGCGCGGCGACGCCACGCGCATGCACGACCCGCTCGGGGATGCGCTCATGATCGAAATGCGTGATCTTTTCGCGAAAGACGAAAATCCTCCATCAACGTCGGACCGCGCAACCCGGCCTTCAGCGAATTCTGGTCGTCGGATATCTTGACGCCCTGGTTCCCGGTCATGACGTCGCCGGGCTCCAGGGTGTCTCGCGCCAGATCGGCTGTTTTGCCGGTCTCTCCGTGAAGCGATTTTTGATCGGACGCCGAAGCGGATTGACCTGACGTTCGCGCTTTTGGCGGCCGGGCGCTGCTGCGTGATGTCTTGGGCAATTGAATTCTCCAAATCCAGGTGAAGCTCTGTTCAGGTTTGAGCGTTTCCGCCGCCCGGCGATGCGCCTGCTTATCGCGCGAGCCGTGCGCGCCATTCGTCCCGGTGATGGCCGCCCAACGCGCCAGCCGCCGCGGCGATGAAAGCGCCGATGACCATGGCAAGCGCCGTGAAGAGAGCCAGCCGGGCAGCGGCCTTGCGCGCGGCATCAGCGGTCTGACGCGCCTTGATGTCCGCTTCTTTGGCTTTTGCGATCACTTCGTTGACCCGCTTTTCGGCATCCGGCTGAGAGAGGCCGGTGCGTGCGGCCACAAGTTTCGCCAGATAAGCCTTGTCGGGCGCGGAGACGTCGCCCTGTTCAAAACCGGTCGCGAGAATGCGGCTCGTTTCTCCGCGTAGCTCCTGCGGACTGGCGTTGGCATTGGGGCTGTCGGAGCGATAAAGGCTATCGACAAAATAGGCAGCGGGGTCGCGCAGAGGCCCCCCGCCGCTCGTGGCACCCTGGCCCGCGCCTTGCGCCGCGCCGGCCGCGATGCGCGCAGCGCCTTGCGTCACGCCGCCGATCAGGCTCGAGGCTCCCGAAGCCAGGACTGCCACGCTGAGCACGGTTGCCAGCGCCCAGGCAAGAAAGCCATTGGCCGTGTCGCGAAAATGGACCTCGTGGTCATGAATGCCGGCCCAGCGGGTCCGCAAGCGACCTGTGAGATAGCCTCCCAAACCGGACGAGAGCCACTGAACGACGATCAACCATATGACCGCCGTCACGGCCACATGGGTTACGGTCGCTCCGGAATTGGGCCAGGGCGATACCGCCGAGAGGCCGAGGCCAGCCCCAAGCGCCAACAGAATTACCGATAAAGACGCCGCGGCGACCGCGCCGCCAATGACGGCGGCCCATGCCACGCTGGACCCGGCGGCTTCGTCCATTTGCCCCGCGACCCCGTAGCCGTCGGCAGGGACTGTTTGACTTTGCATTCTACCCTCCCTCCGCGCGGTTAATGCCAAACCAGAGCAAGCAGCAGGATGATCGGTATCGGCACGCCCAGAAGCCAAAGTAAGATGCCGCGTCCCATAATCGTTTCCTCCCAAGGGGCGCATCAATGCGCCGGATTTGTGCTTCCGCGGGTCGCGGTAGCAGACTCTGTTGTTTCACGGGATAGATAAAAGAAATTTCCCGGAGCAAGTAACTGCTCCGATCCCGCAGTTACTTCTTGGCCTGGGTGCTCTTGCTGTGGGCATCACCCGAATGCTCATGCGCCTTGGCAGAAGGCTCATGCGCCTTGGTCGAATGTTCCTTCGCCCCGGCATGATCTCCCTTGCCGTGGTGCTCCGCGGCGGCGCGGTGCGCCTTGGCCGCGTTCTCGTGATGTTCCGCTGCCTTGGTATGCGTTTCCTGCGGCATGCTCGTTCTCCAAATTTTACGATTGCCCCAAATTTTACGATTGCCTCTTGAAGAGGCAGATCGGGTAACGCCGCGCCGACGCAAATAGTTGCCTGTTCGCGTCTCGCTTTCTCCGGTCGCGATTAGGAATTTTTGTCTGGGATCAGCGGTTGGCGCCCCACAGGCTTGTGAGTTGGGTTTCCCCCGGATCGGGTGAAAACTGGCCTCATCAGATGAGGGCCGCCCGCCCCCAGGAAGGTTGAACCCGTGAAATTTCTCCTGGCCGCTACGGCGATCGCCGGCGTTTCGGCGGCCGTCAGCCCGGCATTGGCGCAATATCAGCCACCCGGCACGCCGCCCTACTACACGCCACCGCCTTACCCGAACGCGCAGCCGTATTACGGCGCTTTGGACCCCGAGGATGCCTATAGGTCCGGCCTGATAAATCGCTGGCAACTGGAGCAGCTTGAGGGGCCAACACCGCAGGCGCTGCAAGGGCCGAGCCCAAATTCGGACAGAGGCGCGGACGTACGGTAATCCGGAGCCGGGTGATGCCCCGCCGCATTTTCAATCAGGCTGTGAGCCTCGTCACACCTCTGATCGCCGAAAGCCGCTATGATTTCTGATCACCGGGCGGCGATCCCCCCACCCCCACCGTCCCGGTCATCGCGGAGCCCCGGCATCCCCCCTGCCGGGGCTTTCGTGTTTCGCGTGCGCGCCGCAGGGGTTGCCCCAGCGATCCTGACCGATCTGGCATGACCAACGGCTCGGATCGCACAAATTAAACTTTCTGGGCAATAAAACTGCCTCCTGGCGCGAGCGTAGGCGCGGATGGGGAGGTAAAAAAACCAAATCTGCACACCGTTGCTCACCTCCGAGGTGTCCGCACCTGCTAAAGTCGGAAAATGGAGTCAGCTTCCCTCGATTTTTCGCTTTATAAAGCGGTACTTATCGTTCTCGGTGCCGCGGCCGTGGTCATCCCACTGTTCCATCGTCTGCGCATTAGTTCGGTGCTCGGCTTTATGCTCGTCGGCATCGTCGTCGGCCCATTCGGACTCGCCTCCCTCGCGCCGAGCCTTCCCTGGCTTTCGGCAATCAGCATCAGTGAGCCGGAGGCGATCGAGCCGATTGCCCATCTCGGGGTCGTGTTGCTGCTATTCATGATTGGGCTTGAGCTGTCGTTCGAACGGCTGGTCGTGATGCGGCGACTGGTGTTCGGCCTCGGCGCCCTTCAAGTGGTTCTTTGCAGTGGAGGCCTCGTCGGGGCCGCGGTGCTGCTTGGCTACGGCTGGATGAGCGCGACCGTCGTCGGACTGGCGCTGGCGATGTCCTCCACGGCCGTGGTCATCCAGGTGCTATCTGACGAGAAGCGGCTCAATACCACCACCGGCCGCACCAGTTTCGCCGTCCTCTTGTTTCAGGATTTGGCCGTGGTCCCGGTTCTTTTCGTGCTGAGCGCGGTCTCCCCCGACAATCATGCAAGCGCGGCCAGCTTTGGCCTGGTGGCTATACAGGCGCTCGTTGCCATAGCGGCAATCATCGCGTTTGGGCGCCTGGCGCTGCGTCCGTTGTTCCGCGGCGTGGCGCGCACCGGCAGTCAGGAACCGTTTATCGCGGCCTGCCTGTTGGTCGTGATCGGCGCCGGCCTCGCTACCGCCGCCGCCGGCCTGTCCATGGCCCTTGGCGCACTGATCGGCGGCTTGCTGCTGGCCGGAACCGAATATCGCCGCCAAGTCGAAGTCACGATCGATCCGTTCAAAGGGCTGTTTGTCGGCGTGTTCCTGATTTCCGTCGGCATGACCCTCGATGTCCGCACGCTCAGCGCCCATCCGCTGCTCGTCCTGGGCTCATCGGTTGGCGTGGTGCTGCTGAAACTTCTGGTCGTCGCGCCGCTGGCCCGCGCCTTCGGGGTGAAGTTGGCGCAATGCCCTGCGCACGGGCCTGCTGCTCGGCCCCAGCGGCGAATTTGCGTTCATCATTATTTCGGTCGCGCTCGCAGAGCATTTGCTCGTGCCGGAAGCCGCAAGCGTGGTGCTCTTCGTCACCGCCCTGACAATGGCGACCATTCCGCTGCTGTCTAAACTGGGAGACCGGCTTCAACCACGGCTCGCTACCGCAGCCGCAGTCGATCCAAGTCTGCTTGCGCCGGACAGCGCGGACGTCCTGCCGCGTGTGATCATCGCCGGATTTGGCCGGGTGGGACAAACTGTGGCCGGGATGCTCGACGCACACGAGGTGCCCTATGTTGCTATCGACCGCGACGCCGACCGCGTCGCGCGTCAGCGCAAAGACGGCAAGCCATCTATTTCGGCGATATGACACAGATCGAATTGCTGCGGCGCCTGCATCTGGACACCGCGCGCGCGCTCGTCGTAACGCTTGATGACTCCCGCGCCGCCGACGCTCTCGTCGCGGGCGCGCGGGCCGAGCGTCCGGACTTGCTGATTGTCGCGCGGGCCCGGGACGCCCGCCATGCCGCGCATCTCTACCGCACCGGCGCCTCCCATGCGGTGCCGGAGACAATCGAGGCGAGCCTGCAATTATCCGAGGCGGTGCTGGTTGATGTCGGTGTGCCGATGGGACCCGTCATCGCTTCGATCCACGAACGGCGGGATACGCTTCAGGCGTCTATCAAGGCGATGGCCCCCGAGGCCGAGGTGCGGGCCCTGGGCCGTCGGCGTATGCGCGATGGCCGCTGACCCTATGCTTTGGGCGCAGTGGCATCGAGCATAGATCGGCATCGGTTTTGAGCGCATCCTTCCAGCCCGTCAGGAGGAAGGCTCGGGAGGCTGCCGGTCGTGTTTTTCATCTTCCCGGAAGATGCCCGTTGGAATGACGACGTGCAGGCGGTCGAGTTCGGGGTCGGCATCGGCGAATACGAAGGCGTCGTGCGGGTGTCTCGCCGGGTCTTCCAGCGTTTCATCGACGGCGCGGTCACGCCGGAACGCTGCGTCGAGGCCTACTACCTCCAGCGAACGCGGCTCGAACAGATCGCTGAGCGCAAGCTGCGGAACCGGCAGTTGACCGACGACGGCAATGTTGAGATCACCGGGCGCGATCTGCTGGAGCCGTCGGAACCCGGTGCGGTGGACACCAACCGGTGATCGCCGGGGCTCAGCTGGAGGCGGGCTGCGACGGTGTGTATCAGGTTCAGGGTACGATTCGGCGACGTGCGGCGATAATCGCCGTGCCAATCAGCCAACCCGCGGCGGGGTGTTTGCGTCTCGCTCCGGTGCTTAGGTATGTAGCGGTCTACCGCTACGCTGGCTAGGTCGTGTCGGCGGCGGAGGGAGAAGCAGATGGGTCCCTATCGTTTGTGCGGGCTGGGGTTGGCTCTCGGTAGCGTGGTCCTGCTTGCGGCGTGTGCCGAAAATTCACCGCCTCCTGCTGTCGAGGCAGCCGCCCTCCCGCCGGCCGCGCCGGCGCCGATAAAGCAGGCAACCGGGCATACCCGCACGATCATCGTTCAGCCGGGCCAGTCTCTCGGTCGCATCGCCGAGACCTACCATGTCTCGCAGAAGGCCATCATCACCGCCAACAACCTGATGCCCCCGTATAACGTAAAGGCGGGTGCCAAACTGGTCATCCCCGGCGGCGGAACAGTGCCGCGGGGGTTGGCCAACGCAAAACCCCCATCGAAAACACCCGCGACGCAGGTCGCGCACGCTACGGCCCGGCCACCGCGGCCCGTCAAGCCCAGCAAGGGCACGGATATGCCCGAGGTGATTCCGCTGGATTGATTTTCCGAGGCCCCGCGATGGGACCGGACGTCGGTGTCGCCAGCCGCTCAGGCCTCAATAGCAGAAGGGCGATGGCCCCAGATAGGCGCCCTGCGGCGGGGTAGCGGCACCGCCGATAAGCCCGGTGGCGCCGCCGATCGCGGCTGCCAGGCCGACCGGGCCGCCGGCAATCGCGGCGATCGCGGCGCCGGTGCCGGCTCCAAGCATTCCCGTGCTAACCGCTCGACATCCCGGCGTCACACCACAGCCAGCCAGCATGAATGCTGCCGCGCCCAGCATTATCAGACCGCCATACCGTACCAATTTGATCTCCTCCGATCGCCGCATTGCTACGAAAACGACCGGGGCCTGGTTTTCATCCGTCTGAGCCGAGTTCTTTCTAAGCCGCCTCCTCCAGTGTCGAGCCGACATCAAGCGTCGTCGCGCGGCGGAGATCGCGGGGCGCGTTTTCGTCGTGCGGGCGGCCGCGATGCATCGTGCAGCGATTGTCCCAGATCACCAGATCGCCCTTGGCCCATTGGTGGCTGTAGACAAACTGGCGTTGCGTCGCGTGCGTGTTCAGGTCGTGCAGCAGCAGGCGGCCATCTGCCACCGGCCAGCCGACGATGTGCGAGGCGTGTGCCGAAAGATACAGCGTCTTGCGTCCCGAGCCGGGGTGGCGGCGCACGAGACGCTGTGGCGAGGGCGGAAATTTCTCTCGCTCGCCGAGGGCGAACTCGGTAAAGCCGATCTGCCCGCGCGACCAGAAAATGTCGTGCTCGACGACAAGATCGGCGATCGTTGCCTTCATCTCGCCGGGCAGCGTGTCATAGGCCGCGCGCATATCGGCGAACTCGGTCTCGCCAGCGCCGAGCGGGGTCGCCGGCGGCACCGACACCGCGAACAGCATGCCGAGTACCACCGGCACCGGCATGTATGACGCGTCGGTATGCCACAGCCGGTTGCCGAGCATGTCGAGCCGTCGCCGGTCGTCGAGCGTCCGGACGTTGTTGTCCTCGTCGAGGTTCGAAATGTCGCCGATCTCGGGAATGTCGAGCCGCCGCCGGCCGGGGCGCAGCGCGGCGCGACCGATTTCGAGGTCGCCAAAGCGGGCGGCAAAACTCTTCAGCTGCGCGTCGGTCATCTGTTGATCGTGCATGACCAGCACCGAATGCGCGTCGATCGCCTGCCAGAGGTCGTGCAGGGTCGCATCGTCGAGCGGCGCGGCGACATCGATGCCCGATACCTCGGCGCCGATATGCGGATGAATCCGGTTTACGCTGATGGACATTGGACGCCCTCCCGACCGGTCGTTTCGCGGAGCCGCAGCATCGATCCGCCCTGCCCGCCTGTCAACGCGGGCCGCCTCGCATCAGGGGGTGCACCTGTTTCACCTCGGTACTAGCCGCATTTCGAGTAGTCGCAACTGGTGCACTGGTCGCACCCTTCGAGGCGGATCAGCGCCGCCTCGCCGCATTTCGGGCATTGCCGCAATTGCGGCCCGGTGATGCCGCGCGACCCGCCGCCGGGCGCGCCCCGATCACCATCAGGATTGCCAACATCGAGATTGACGATATGCGCAACGCGCTCGGTCTGCGCGTTGCGGGTCGGCAGAAAGCCGATCTCGATCATGTGGCGTTCGATGACATCGCCGATCGCCGCCAGCAGCGAGGGTACGTAACGGCCGTCCATCCAGGCGCCGCCGCGCGGGTCGAACACCGCCTTCATCTCCTCGACGACAAACGACACGTCGCCGCCGCGCCGGAACACCGCGCTGATCATCCGGGTCAAGGCCACGGTCCAGGCGTAATGCTCCATGTTCTTCGAGTTGATGAAGATTTCGAACGGCCGCCGTCTTCCATCCTGGATGATGTCGTTGAGCGTGAGATACAGCGCGTGCTCGCTGTCCGGCCATTTAACCTTGTAGGTCTGGCCGGGCAATGCCTCAGGCCGCGACAGTGGCTGGGTCATGTAGACGACGCCGCCCGCCTCGTAGACATCGGCTGGCTTCGTAGCCGCGATCGGCGCCGGCAACGGCAGTTCGGCCTGTTGCGGCGGGGTGCGCAGCGACAAGGGCTCGGGCGTCTCCGGCCTCGCCTGCAACACCGAGCCAGTCACCTCGTTCGGCCGGTACGTCGTACACCCCTTGCAGCCGAGCGCGTAGGCGCGGGAATAGATGTCCTTGAAGCTGTCGAACGGGATGTCGACCGGCACGTTGATCGTCTTCGAGATCGAGCTGTCGATATAGCGCTGCACCGCCGCCTGCATGCTCAGGTGGTCTTCGGGCGACAGAGTCTGCGAATCGACGAAATAATCCGGCAGTGGCGCGTGTTCGCCTTTGAGGCGGCGGAAGCAGCGGTAGGCGTAGTCGGAAACCTCCTCCTCGCGGCGCGACCCGTCGGGCATCAGGACGTTGCGCGTGTAGCGGAAGCTGAACACCGGCTCCAGCCCGGACGACACATTGTCGGCGAACAGCGAGATCGTGCCGGTCGGCGCCACCGAGGTCAGCAGCGCGTTGCGCATGCCATGCGCCGCGATTGCTTCCCGCACGTCGGGGTCGAGTTCGCCGACTGTCTCGCCGGCAAGGTATTGCTCGTGATCGAACAGCGGAAAGGCACCCTTCTCAGCCGCCAGTTCGGTCGAGGCGAGGTAGGCGGCGCGCCGGATCGTGCCGAGCCACGCCTCGGCCGCCGCCACCGCCTCGGGTGAACCATAACGCAGCCCGCACATGATCAGCGCGTCGGCGAGGCCGGTGATGCCGAGCCCGATGCGCCGCTTCAGCCGTGCCTCGTTCTGCTGCTCGGGCAGCGGAAAGCCGGAAATGTCGATGATGTTGTCGAGCAGCCGCACGGCATCCGGCACCAGCGCCGCCAGCGCCGCGCCATCGAGCCGTGCCTCGGCGGTAAACGGCTGCTCGACAAACCGCGCCAGGTTCAGCGAGCCAAGCAGGCACGCGCCATAGGGCGGCAGCGGTTGCTCGCCACAATTATGTGCCCAGATGCCATTGGCATCGAACGCGTTGAGGCCAGGGACCGCGGCGTCGAATACCTCGGCCTCACCGGCCGGCTCAATCGACTGCACGGTGGCGATGAAGGGTTCGCGATTGAGGCGCCGGCGATACCCGGCCAGCGCCGTCCGCAGGCGGCTTGTCTTGTCGCTATCGGCAAAACCGACGCGCTCCGCAAACAATGCCAAATTGTCGTTGGCGATGACCAGTTCGTGTTGGGCCTGGGTCGGATATAGCCGGGTGCTGCCGCGGCCGTCCGGCAAACGGCTGAAACCGGCGGCCCGACGATCCGGATAGATCGTGTTGGCGATGCCGAAGCGCAGCAGCATGCGCTGCGCCGCGACCAGCGCCAGCCGGTCGCTCTGCGCCAGCCGGATGCTGACGCCTTTCTGCTGATCCCCCTGCACACTGCCGTCGGCGTCGAACAGACCGCGCAGAAACGCGGCATGAAACGCGCTGGAGCTGCGCTCGATCGACGAGGTGATCGTCTTGGCGCGGGGGCGCAGACCGTAATCGGCGGCGAGCCGCTTTACCGATCCGAGAGCGAGCCGATATTCGCCGCGCCCCGGCACCGCGACCCAGCCGACAAAATCGGCACGATGTGGCAATTGCCGCGCGGCATCGAGCGCTTCGGTCATCACGGCGCGAACACCGGGCCGTGCGTCGCCCCCGTTGACGACGCATTGCCCCGGCCAGACTGACAGCACGGCCTTGTCGCTTTTCAGCGTGCCGTCGCCGACCAGCAGCCCGAGCAGATAGCCCTCCGCTGCATCGCGCTCCCGACGCTCGATATCTCCCCAGGCCGGCGCGACGCGGTGATCGTGCAATACCAGTTCGTCGCCGGCCGTAAGATCGCCCGCCGCGCGCCACTCCCATTCCGTGGACCACCGTGTGCGTCGCGTCACCCGGCGCAGTCGGTGATCGGCGGTGAGCCGCAAGCCGGGCCCCTCGGTCGTCGACAGGTTGACGATCGGCTTCGTCCCGCTGGGGAAAAAACCGCGCGGATCGCTCGGCCAGGGTTTTCCGTGGGCAATCGCCGCGAAGGGCCGGCCGACAAGCTCGCCGATCTGCCGCGGTCCTTCCGATGTTTGAATCCAGGTCTCGGCCGTCAAACAGGGATTGGTCGCGGTGATCTGTTCACAATACCATAGGTTGTTACGACGGTTGATGCGGTCGATGAAGATCACGCCCGGCTCGGCGTAGGCGTAGGTGGCGCGCATGATCTTGTCCCACAGCTCGCGGGCCGGCAGGACTTTCGCAACGGTGCCGCCAAACGACAGCTGCCAGGGCGCGTCGTCCGCCACGGCCTGCATAAAGGCGTCGGTCACCAGCACCGACAGGTTGAACATGCGCAGCCGGCCGGGTTCGCGTTTGGCCTCAATAAAGGCCTCGATGTCGGGGTGCTCGCACGACAAGGTCGCCATCATCGCGCCGCGGCGATAGCCGGCCGACATGATCGTGCGGCACATCGCGTCCCACACATCCATGAACGACAAGGGGCCGGAAGCGTCGGCGCCGACGCCCTTCACATAGGCGCCACGCGGCCGCAGGGTCGAGAAATCATAGCCGATGCCGCCGCCCTGCTGCATCGTCAGCGCCGCTTCGCGCAGATGCGCGAAGATGCCGCCCATGTCGTCGGGGATGGCGCCCATCACAAAGCAGTTGAACAGCGTCACCTGCTGCCGCCGGGCCCCCGCGCCGGCAACGACGCGGCCAGCCGGCAGAAAGCGGAAATCGCTCATCGCCGCGTAAAACCGTTCGGCCCAGTGATCGGGGTCCTTCTCAGGCGCGGCAACGGCGCGGGCGACGCGGCGCCAGGTATCCTCGATCGTCTTATCGACCGGTTCGCCGGCAATGGAACCATTGGCCGGCCCCTTGAGCCGGTATTTCATGTCCCAGATCCGTGTGGAGATCGAGGCGACGGTGGGCATTCGCGCGATTTCCCTCGAATTTGCCAGCCGGTCCGATTATGCCAGTTCTACTTTCGTTCGTCATCCCTCGGACGCGGCGCGGACCGAATTATATGGTATCCTGGCCGCATGAGCGCCGCCGATGGCTCGGGTTACGACGACGATTTCTACGCCTGGACGCAGGAGCAGGCGGCATTGCTGCGCCATGCGCCGTCGCTCGGGAACCGGCTCGACGCCGAGCATGTCGCCGAGGAGATCGAGGATTTGGGACGCAGCGAGCTTCATGCGGCCCAATCGCTCTGCGAGCACATCATCGAGCATTTGCTGAAGCTCGAATATTCCGGGCTGAGCGAGCCTGCCGATCATTGGCGCGACGAAATCGTCGAATGGCGACTGCAGCTCGAAAAGAAGCTGACGCGCAGCATCGAGGCGAAACTCGACCTCACTGGCCGCTATCGGTCGGCGTTGCGGCTGTTGCGCCGGCTGGAACGCGACGTGCCCGGCCTGATGGCGCGGGCGCCGGCCGAATGCCCCTATTCGCTGGCTCAGATCGTCGGCAATGGCGATGAGGACTGGTTCCCCGCAGCGCCGTAGGCGGCTTCGCCCTCCTTTTCCAACGCCGCGGTCGCCGCTTCGATGCGGCTTTCGATTTCGGCCATCACCTGGCGGCGCGGCAGGCCCGGCGGGACCGGCGGCAGGAACTCCATCGTGATATGGCCGGGGCGCTTGACAAAGCTGCGCCGGCCCCAGAACAGCCCGGAATTGACCGCGGCCGGCACCAGCGGCAGGTCAAGCGCCTGATACAAGGCGGCGACGCCGGGGTGGTAGGTGAGTTTCTGACCGGGGGCGGTGCGGGTGCCTTCGGGGAAGATCACGATCGGCCGCCCGTCTGCCGCCGCGGCTTTGGCGTCGGCGAGCATCTGGCGCAAGGCGCCGGCACCGCCTTTGCGGTCGATCGCGATCGATCCCGCCCGCTTTGCGTACCAGCCGTAAAACGGCAGCAACAGCAATTCGCGCTTCAGCACGACCGCCGGGTCGCCGAGCACGATCGGCAGCATCAGCGTATCCCAGGCCGATTGATGCTTCATCGCGATCAGGCAGGCGCCGGCCGGGATATGCTCGCGGCCCCGCACGGTGCCGTCGAGCCCGACGATCATCTTTAGCAGCCACAGCACACAGCGCGCCCAAAACCGGCCGAAATCCATCGCGCGATGGCGCGGCGCCAGCAGGTATGGCAGCCCGGCGACGCCAAGCAGCGCGGTGACGCCGAAGAAGGCGAGGTTGAAGGCAAAGGCGCGCAACCAGCTCATCGCGGCAGATTGCGTCGTCGCCCCACGCTCGGCAATGCCAACCGCTCTGTGCCGTCAGCGCGGCGACCGCGCAGCAAGCTCGCGGCCGCTTCCGGTCGGGCGCGAAGCCGGCACGACGCGGTGATGCGACGGGAACAGCGCCTCCAGAAATGGCCGGCTCCAGGCGGCGAGGTATTTGTTGTATTCGCTGAACAGCAGCCACGGCGCGCCATGCCAGCCCCACCAGTGCTGCCATTCGTAGCTCTGCACCGCCACCGGGTGCGCGACGATCACGACCCGCGGCATGGCCCGGCCAAACTCGAGCAGGCTGCGCTGCATGTGATACCAGCTGGTCACGAGGCGCAGGCTGCGATAGCCTTCCTCCTGCATCCAGCCGGCGCTTTCCCAGGCGTTTTCAAGGGTGTTATCGGCCTCGTGGCCGAGCGCGATGCAGCATGCCGCGCGCTCCTGGGCGGCCGGCCCCAGCACGTGCAGCAACGCGTCGCGCTCGACCCGCTGGTTGACGCCGGAAATGAACAGCTTCCCCGCGCTGCCGTCGGTGAGCAGGTCGAGACCGGTTTCAAGCCGCTGCCGGCCGCCGGTCAGCACGATGACCGCGTCGGTTTTCGCCTCCCGGTCGGCTTCGAGCCGCAGGCTGTCGACGGCGAAAAACACGAGACCGCCAGCCCACAGCGCAAACACGCCGATGCCGAGAATGCCCAGCCAACGCAACGAGCGGGGCAGCCGGCGCATCGCGTCGCTACGGCATCCGCGCCAGCCGGCGCTGCGTCGCGACCCCGGCGCATGCCAGCGTAATCAGCCCGCAGGCGCCGGCAACGCCGGCCGCAACCACCCACGGCCGCCAATCGCCATAAAGATTGCCGGAAGGCGGGACCGGCAATTGCACAACCCGCCCGGCGTCACGCAACATCAGCGGCGTCAGCAGCGCCAATCCGCCCCCCACAAAGCCGCCCAGCAACCCCTGCCACAGAAAGCGCAGGCACAGCGGCAGCGCAATCGTTCTATCCGCCGCCCCGAGCTGATGCAGCAATTCGAGCCCGGTCCGCTCCTCCCGCAAGGCCACCGCGATCGCGAACACGGCGACCAGCCCGAGCGCAACCAGCGCACCGCCGGCCAGCGCCGCCAGCATTGCCTCGACGCGCGCCGCGGAGGCGCGCAACAACGCCAGACCTGGGCGCAAATCGTCGAACCGGGCGCCATCGACGATCGACGCCAGCTGCTTTTCCACTGCCGCGAGGTCGGCGGTGCCGGCGGGATCGATCCGCAGATCGATCAGCCGCGGCACCGGCAATTCGCTGATCGCCGCCGAAGACCCGAGCCAGGGCCGTAACAGCCGCTCGGTCTCGGTCGCGTCGAGCAATTGTGCCGACACGATCCCCGGAGCCTGTCGCAAGGCGGCGAGTGCGGTTTGCAGCCGCGCCTCGGACGCCTCGGCCGGCACCGTCACGGTCACATTGGCCGCCAGCGCCTGCGCCCCGGCGCGCACCGAGTGGGTCAGCACGACCAGCCCGATGCCGCCGAGCGCGGCGACATAGGCGAGGAACGCGAAAATCAACGGCAGCATCCAGAGCGAGAAATCCCGCCCCAGCCGCAGCAACGGGCGGCCGATGCCAAAGCGCGATGCGATCATTGCGGTGGCACGATGTCGCCTGCGGCAAGCGCGCCGTGTTCGAGGTGAAACCGCGGATAATCAAAGCGGCTGGCGAAGGCGATGTCGTGCGTGGCGATCAGCACGGTGGTTCCAAGCTGGTTGATCCGCTCGAATATGCGCACCAACAACCGGGCGATTTCATGGTCGACCTGGCCCGAGGGCTCGTCGGCCAGCAGCAGATCGGGGCGTGCGACGATGGCACGGGCGATCGCGACGCGCTGCCGCTCGCTGCTCGACATGAGCGCAACCGGGGTGTCGCCGCGCTCCTTGAGCCCGACCCAATCGAGCAGCTCCATGACATTATCGTGCACTCGCGCCTCGGCGAGATTGGCGATGCGCAAGGGCAGCGCGATGTTGTCATGCGCATTCAGCCGGTCGAGCAGGCGGTAATCCTGAAACACGACGCCGATGCGACGGCGCAAGGCAGCGCGCGCCGGCCGGCCGAGCGGTGTCGTGTCGGTGTCGAACAGCACCAGCCGGCCGCTGGTCGGCCGCTCCGCCAGTGACATGATGTTCACCAGCGTCGTCTTGCCCGAGCCGCTGGCACCGGTCAGGAAATAGAACCCGCCTTCCGCCAGCGACAGCGACAAATCCGCCAACACCGGCGGCCCGGCCGCATAGCGCTTTCCGACACGTTCCAGCCTGACCACCGATTATCTCCGCGGCGCGGGACGGGCGCCGCGCACTGCTATCCGTTTTGCCTCAGCTATGCACGGCGCCACTGAGCAGCGGGCCGAACAGCTGCCACCGGGCGCCGTCGAATTTCGCCATCTGCACCTGTTTCATCGGCGCGAAATCGTCGGGCGTGGTGTTCAGCTTGATGCCGGGAAGGCTCATCGGCAGCACAAAGTCCTTCAGATTTGCCGCCTGCTTCATCACGTTGTCACGGGTCAGCACGTCGCCGCACTGGGTCAGTACCTGCACCACGCTCTGCGCCTGTGAGTAGCCGACGACGTTGCCGCCGTCGCTCTTGTCGCCCTCCGGAAAATACTTGTCCATGAAGGTCACCCAATCCTTCATGCCCTGGTCATCCTTCCAGGCCGGGTCGGTCGGGTCCTTGAGGTAGAAATCCGTGATGATGTCCTTGGCGTTGTCGAGCCCGGCCGGCTTTAGCGCGGCGCCGACCGAGTTGCCGACGCTGCTGAGAATGTGCAGCGGCTTCCACTCGATCTCGGCCGACTTGCGAATCCCCTGGGCGGCGAATTTCGGGATGCCGGTATTGACGAACACGTCGCACCCGGCCGCCTTCATGCTGACGATCTGCGAATCGACCGTCGGGTCGGTCGTCTCGTAAGGGCCTTCGACCTGGACCATCTTGGCGTTCTTTTCGCCGAGGCCGTCCTTCAGCCCTTTCAGGTAGTCCTTGCCGAAATCGTCGTTCTGGTACAGCACGCCGATCTTGCCATTCGGCTTGTGCTCCAGAATGTAGGCGGCATAGATGCGCCCCTCGCTCTGGTAATTGGGCTGCCAGCCCATCGTCCAGGGGTGGCCTTTCGGGTCGTTCCACTTGGTGGCGCCGGTCGCGACAAACAGCTGCGGCACCTTTTTCTGGTTCATGTATTGCCAGATCGCGCTGTTGGTCGGCGTGCCGAGCGGGCTTTCGATCAGCAGCACCTGGTCCTGCTCGACCAGCTTGCGCGCCTGTTCGACGGTCTTCGGCGGGGTGTAGGCGTCGTCATACGAGAGAAAGGTCACCTTGCGGCCGTTGATGCCGCCTTTTTCGTTGATCAGCTTGTAATAGGCGGTCTGCACCTTGCCGATCGTGCCGTAGGAGGAGGCGGGGCCGCTATACGGTACCGTGTTGCCGATCTTGATCTCGGTATCGGTAACACCGGGGCCGTATTCCTTGGCGCGCGCCGGGAACACGCGAAACGCCGCCAGCGCCGCCGGGGCGGCGGCGAGGATCGAGCGGCGGGTGAGTTGCCTCATCTGTTTCCTCCGTTGGTATTCGCGCCTCGGGTTCGTCCCGAACGGCTGAGATAAGCAGCGACAAAGCGGACAAAGCCGGCGGCACCCGACGGCATCACATAAATCACCAACAGCAGGATGGCGCCGTAAATCGCCCCCGCCAAGCCGGTCGAAATGCTTTCGGCGATATTCGGCACGTACAGCACGAAGAGGCCGCCGAACAAACAGCCGGGGATCGACCCGACACCGCCGATCACCAGCCCGACGAGAAACGACACCGACAGCAGAAAGCTGAAACTGTCGGGCGCGACAAACGCCACCGCCAGGGCCCCGAGCGCGCCGGCGACCCCGGTATAGAGGGCGCTAAAGCCAAAGGTCAGCGATTTGTAGAGGGCGCTGTTGACGCCCATCGCGGCGGCCGCGATCGGGTGATCGCGAATCGCCATGATGGCGCGGCCGGTGCGGCTGTGCACCAGGTTCGCGGCCCCGGCGAACATCACCAGAATGACGATCAGCGTGAAGTAGTAGAGCCACTGGTCGCTGTCGAGAAACGGCAGAAAGGCCGGCGGGTCCGGCTGATCGACAACAAGCCCCTGCACGCCGCCGGTCCAGTGCTCCAGCGGATGGAATTTCAGGATCTGCGGCATCGCGATAGCGAGCGCGAAGGTCGCCAGCGCCAGATACAATCCTTGTAGCCGCAATGCCGGCAGCCCGAACAGAAACCCGACCGTAAAGCACACCAAACCGGCGGCCGGCAGGGTCAGCACATAGTTCACCTCGTAGTGATGCATCAGGATCGCCGCGGTGTAGGCGCCGATGCCGTAAAACGCGCTGTGCCCCAGCGAGAACTGGCCGTTGAACCCGGTCAGCAGGTTGAGCCCGAGAATCGCCAGCCCGTAGATCATCACCAGGGTCAGCTGAAACATCACAAAGCTCTTGGCGATCCAGGGGATCGTCATCGCCACCGCGATTGCCGCGGCGATCAGCAGATGCCGCGTCGTCAGCCAGCGCCCCGCCGCCGCCTCGTCCTGGACGATCGGGACGATCGGCACCGCCACGGTTTCCTCGGACTGCGCGGTCATACCCGGCTCACCACCCGGCGGCCGAAAATACCGCTTGGTCTGACCATCAGCACCGCGACGATCAGGATCAGCGCGATGGTCAGCTTCAACTCGCGCCCGACATACGGAATGAAGGTGCCGGCGAGGTTCTCGATGATGCCGACCGCGAACCCGCCGGCGACCGCCCCGCCGGGGCTGGTCAGCCCGCCCAGCACCGCGCCGGCAAACCCGTAAAGCAGGACACCGAGCATCATGTTGGGTTCCAGAAACACCACCGGCGCGATCAGCATGCCGGCCACAGCGCCGATCGAGGCCGCCATGCCCCAGCCGAGCGCGGTCATCCAGCCGACCCGGATGCCCACCAGCCGCGCCAATTCCGGGTTTGCCGCCGCTGCCCGCATCGCCAGCCCGAGCCGCGTGCCGCGGAAGAACACGTAAAGCAGCCCGAGCAGGAACAGCGTCACGCCGATCATGCCGGCCTGATGCGCATCCATCAGCCCGCCGCCGAATAGCGGCTTGTTGCCGAACGGGGTCGGGAAGGACTTGATCGTATAGTCCCAGATATAGCCGGCGGCGCTGTTGAGGATGCTGAACAGGGCGATAAAGGCGACAAGGTTGCTCAACACCGGCGCATTGTGGATCGGCCGGAACAGAATGCGCTCGATCGCGACCCCGCCGATAAACGACAGCACGACCGAACTCAGGAAGGCCAGCCAGTACGGCATGCCCCAGGCCATCGCCTGCCACGCGATAAAGGTCGAGAACATCGCCATTTCGCCCTGGGCGAAATTCAGATGATCGATCGCCTGATAGATCATCACGATTGCCAGCCCGATACAGGCATAAATCGCCCCGGTCGCCAGCCCCGCCATCACCTGCTGCAGCAGCAATTCCATCAGCGGGCGCCGCAGCGCAGCTTGGAGACCTCGCGGTTGGCGCCGGTGGTTAAGACCGCTGCCATCGCTAATACCCGAGATACGAGCGGCGGATGGATTCGTCGGCGCCGATCACGGCGGCCGGGGCGTCCATCACGATATGGCCGGTTTCGAGCAGGTAGGCGTGCTCGGCCAGTTCCAGGGCCAGCGCGGCATTCTGCTCGACGATCAGCATCGCGACGCCGGTCTCGGCGTTGACCCGGCCGAGGATCGCGAACAATTCCTCGACGATCAGCGGCGCCAGCCCGAACGATGGTTCGTCGAGCAACAGCAGCCTCGGCCGGAGCATCAGTGCGCGCCCGACCGCCAGCATCTGTTGCTCGCCGCCCGACAAGGTGCCGGCCTGCTGTGTGCGGCGCTCCTTCAACCGCGGGAAATTGCCGTAGATGCGCTCGATATCGGCGGCGATGCCGGGGCGGTCGCGGCGGGTCATCGCACCAAGCTGCAAATTCTCCTCGACGGTCATCCGCAAGAAGGTGCCACGCCCTTCCGGCACATGCGCGACGCCGAGCCGCACGATGTCCTCGGTGGCCCAGCCGGAAATGCGCCTGCCGTCAAACCGGATGTCGCCGGCAATGCGCACCATGCCGGACAACGCGCGCAACACCGTTGTCTTGCCGGCCCCGTTGGCGCCGAGCAGGGTTCGCACCTGGCCTTCGTCGAGGCTGAAACCGATCCGGTACAGCGCCTGGTTCTGTCCGTAGAAGGCGTCGAGCCCGTCGACTTCGAGCATCATCGGCCAGCCTCTTTCTTGCCAGGACTCTCTTTCTTGCCGGTGCCGAGATAGGCGCGGATCACCTCTTCGTCCTGCTGCACCTCGGCCGGGGTGCCCTCGGCGATCTTGCGGCCGAAATCGAGCGCCACGACCTTGTCGGACACCGACATGACCAAATTCATGTGATGCTCGACCAGCAGCACCGTGACCTGCCGCTCGTCGCGCACCATGCGAATCAGTGTCGCCGAGTTCGCCGACCTCGCCGTGGGTCAGGCCGCCGGCCGGCTCGTCGAGCATCAGCAGTTTCGGGCTGCCGGCCAATGCCCGCGCCAGTTCGACCCGCTTGCGGGTGCCGAGCGGGAGGCCGGCCGCCGGCCGCATCGCGACACCTTCGAGGCCGAGCAGGCGCAACAGCGACCATGCGGTTTCGGTCAGCGCGCGCTCCTGCCGCCGCACCCAGGGCAGGCGCAGCGTGTCGCTGACGAAGTCGCCGCGTGTGTGGGCATGCCCGCCGATGCGGACGTTGTCGAGCACCGACTGGGTCGGGAACAGCGCCAGGTTCTGAAAGGTGCGGCCGATGCCGAGTTCGGCGATGCGGTGCGGCGAGCGGCCGAGCATCGACTGGCCCTCAAACCGGATGTCGCCGCGATTGGGCGTGTAGAGCCGGCTGACGCAGTTGAACAGAGTCGTCTTGCCGGCGCCGTTCGGGCCAATCAGCCCGAGGATTTGCCCGGGCTCGATCGAAAACGACACGCCGTCGAGCGCGACGATGCCACCAAACCGCAAGGCGATATCGGAAATTTCCAGGAGGTTCGCGCGCGCGGCGGAGGCGATGCCGGGCGTGCGCACGGCTATGGCTTCGGCCTCAGCCACGTTCCGCCGTTATCGGCGGCTGCTGCTGTGGGCCCCGCATCCGCGTTCCCCTCCCGAAATGCCTGGTGACCCCAAAACTGGCGGCGAACGTGCCGGTGGTGCGTAGTCAAGTCAAGCCGCTATCGCCCGCAATCGCTTGCTGTTGATCGACAAATGCCGGCAAATCCGGGATCATCGCCACCCCATCCATTCTGCCCGGTCCCAGCGCGCCATGATCGACACAACCATCGGTGCCCGGTGAGGCCGCGATGATCGTTACCTGTCCGTCCTGCGATACCCGATTCATGGTCGATGACGGCGCGCTCGGCGGCGATGCCGGGCGGCGCGTGCGCTGCGCCAATTGCGGCAATCTGTGGCACTACACCCCGGAATCGGCCGCGATCCATGCCGCCGTCGCGGAAGCCACCGCCGCGGCGGCTGCGGCATCTCAGCCGGCCGCACCGCCGATCCTGCTGCCGCCGCCCGAGCCGCTGCGGCTCGATGCACGGCCCGAGCTTCGGCTCGAAGCCCGCCGCGACGCCAGCCGCAACGCCAGGGCCGATGTCAGGAGCGATAACCGGGTCGATCCGCGGCTTGAGGTGCCCAAAGAGGCGACGCCACGCCCGGCCGCGCCGGCGGTGGTCGGCCGCCCGTCGGTCGAGGTCGAACTGCCGGCCGCGACGCGGCGGCGCAAGCGGCGGGTGGTTGGTCTGCTGCTGACGATCCTGCTGATCGCGGCGGTGCTCGCCGCGGCTTTCCATCGTGACCGGCTCCTGGCCTATTGGCCGCAGATCAAGGCGCTGTACGCCAAGGTGCAGCCGCCGGAAAACCCCAATGCCGGGCTGGAGGTCAGGGTGACGCCGACGCGCACCGTGGATTCGCTCGTCATCGACGGCAATATCGTCAACAACGCGGCGAGCGAGCGGCAGGTGCCGCGGCTGCGCGTGACCTTGCGCGACAGCAGCAACCAGGAAATCGACTTCGCAGGTCATCGATCCGCCGGTCGAAAAAATGGCGCCAGGGACCAGCGCAAAATTCAGCACGGTGTTCCAGCGTCCGAGCGAAGCGGCGACCAGCGCCGCAGTCACGTTTGTGACCAACTGATTGCGTCACGTTCGTCACCACTTAAGCAACGCGGCCCTGCTGGATTGAAGCTGCGGAGGCCGGCGGCGTCATCGGGAGGGAATAATAGTGTCGGGCCTGCTGATCTTCCTGGTTGTTGTCGTCGTCATCGTCTTGGCGGTCATCGCGCGCGGCGTGCGCACCGTGCCGCAGGGCTCTCAATGGACCGTCGAGCGCTTCGGCCGCTATCGCATTACGCTGATGCCGGGGCTGCGGCTGATCAACCCGTTCATTGACGGGATCGGCCACAAGATCAACGTGCAGGAAACCGTGCTGGAAATCCCGGCGCAGAATGTCATCACGCGCGACAATGCCTCGGTCGTCGTCGACGGCATCGTGTTCTACCAGATCATCGACGCCAGCCGGGCCGCCTACGAGGTGCGGGACCTGCAATCGGCGGTCTCCAACATCACGATGACCAATATCCGCACGGCGATCGGCGCGCTGGACCTCGACGAGACGCTGTCCAAACGCGACGAAATCAACGAACGGCTGCTGCGCGTGCTCGACAACGCAACGGAACCGTGGGGCACCAAGATCACCCGGGTCGAACTGAAGGACGTGAGGCCGCCTGAGGACGTGCAGGTCTCGATGGCGAAACAGCTGACCGCCGACCGCGAGCGGCGCGCCGCGATTATGCGCGCCGAGGGCATCAAACAGGCCGCGATCCTCGAAGCCGAGGGATCGAAGCAGTCGCAGATTCTGGCGGCGGAAGGCCGGCTCGAAGCGGCATCGCGTGATGCCGAAGCCCGCGAGCGCCTCGCCGACGCCGAGGCCAAGGCAACCGCCGCGGTGTCAAAAGCCGTCGCCGAGGGCGACGTGCAGGCGCTCAACTACTTCATCGCCCAGAAATACGTCGAGGCGATGGCTCAGATCGGTACGTCGCCGAACTCGCGGCTCGTGCTGATGCCGATCGAGACCGGCGGCCTCGTCGGCGCGATCGCCGGCATCGCCGAACTTGCCAAAACCGTGATCCGGTCGCCGGGCTAGGACGACAGGCGATGAGCGGCTTTCCGTGGTGGGGCTGGGTGGTCCTCGCCGGCGTGCTGGGCCTCGCCGAGATGCATGTCCCGGGCGCCTATCTGATGTGGATAGCGCTCGGCGCAGCGGTCACCGCGCTGCTCGATGTGGCATTCGATCTGTCGCTGACCAGCCAGACCGGCACCTTCGCGGTGGCCTCGGCGCTGAGCTGCGGCCTCGGTTTCTTCGTCTACCGCCGCTTCGACCGCCGGCCTTCGCGTCATCCGACCTCAATGACCGCAACATCGCGATGCTCGGCGCCCGCGGCATGGTCTGCGAGCCGTTCGTCAACGGGCACGGCAAGGTACGGCTCGGCGACAGCGTCTGGCTCGCCGCCGGCCCCGACCTCGCCGACGGCACCCCGGTCGTCGTCAGCGCGGTCCGCGGCACCCGCCTTGTTGTTCAGCCGGCGCACGGCAGCCAATAACCGACCCGCGCGGCTACAAACCGCGCCTGCGGACGAGATATTCATCCCGGGCGACCTGATGCAGACGCTTGAGACGGGCGCGAACCCCCTGCGGCGCCTTGCTGGCGCCCGCGGCAACGCGACCGCCGCGTCCACGATGGCGCTCGACCAGCAGATTGCCTCTTTTGTCGAACCGCATGCGGTGCCGTCCGACGAGCAACGTACCGATGTTCGCACGGTCGAGATCCCAGTTGCGCACGGGGCCGGTGTCGATGTGGATGAAGCTCGAATGCGGATACCAGCCGACCCCGCCGCGCTGCATCGTGCGCGCCGCATTCATCGCATCATCGAGATTGTCGTCAAAACGCACATCCAGCGCGCGACCATAAAGATGCTGGCTGTTTTCGGCGGCGGCAAAGCCGGCCTTGCACAGTCTCCGGTTGGTTTGCGGGGTGCGGTAGGCCGAGAGGATCGTGGCGCTTTGCTGTCCGGTCACCTGCATGATCTGGGCAAGGAAATCGATCACCCGGACATCGATGCCGATCTGTTCGCCCGAGTGGAAATCGCGCAGGAACACCGATAACTCGTCCATCACCCGCGATATCGGGCCGAGATCGTCGCGATAAATGCCGTTGAATGTCTCTCCGGTGTGCTGGTTGGTGAGGTTGAGCCGGAACCCGTGCTGTTCCGGTTGCGGCTCTGGGTCCAGTGGCTCTGGCTCCGGCGGTTCTGGCTCCGGCGATTCTGGTTCCAGTGGCTGCGGCTCCGATGACTGGACCCGCTGTTGCGGTGGCGGGGTCTGTAGATGTTGCGGCTGCAACGGTATGGCGCGAACGAGTTGGGGAAGAGCTGCCGTACCGGCGATTAACGACAATAAAACGCGACGATCCATTCATTTCCAATTAAGGAAGTTACCGTTCCAAAAGCATTCCGTTGCGCCGCGCCGGCGGTCGCTGCCTGTGTCAATGTATAACGGAGTACAACGGCGTATAACGGAAACTTCCGCCGTTTGCAAATGCGGCAAATTCTGCCGCCATTTAATTTATGATCTCAGAAACGTTTTAATAAGCGTTCGATGTAGTCGAGTTCAATCTCCGGGCGGAAACGCTCGCCTGCGCGACGCCGCAACTCATCGAGTATCTGTCGTGATTTTTGCAGGACGCCTTCGTCGGGAATCTTGACGTCGCTTTGATCGTAGGTGCCGCTATTCGCGGTCGGGCGGCCGAACGGGTCGGGCTCGGAGCGGTCGCGCGGGCCGCGCTCGCTCATGCCGTTTTCATCGCCGTTCGGCTCCTGCCAGCCTTTGCCGAGCCGCTTTTGCAGCTGCTGGGCAAAGTCGCGCGCGGCCTGCTGCAACTGGTCGAGCGCCTCGGTCTGCGGCGCGATCGCCTGGCCCGGCTGGCTGTTCTGCAAGGCCTCGGCCGCATCGCGCATCGAGCGCTCGGCGCGGCCGAACGGCTCGGGAATGTCACCCATGCCGTCGCCGAGCCGCCGCATCATTTCGCCGAGCATGCGGCGCAATCCCTCCTGCTGGCCGGCGGCCTCGCCCATTTCGCCGTTCTGGCCGGAATTGGCCGAATCGTCGCCGCCCTGGTCACCGGGCTGCTGTTCCCCCTGCTGCTGGCCCGGCTGCTGCCCGGACTGCCCTTGCTGCCCCTGCTGGCCCGGCTGCTGACTGCCGCGGCGCTGCTGACCCATCTGGCGCTGGGCGCGGAAGCTGCGGTCGAGCAGCTGCTGTTGTTTCTGCATCATTTCCTGGAGGCCGCGCATCATCTGCTGCGCCTCGTTGGCGCCGCGCTGCTGCTGCATCTGGCCGGGCTGCGCGGTGCGCAGGTTTTCCAGCATGTTCTGCAATTGCGACAGCATCTGGCGGGCCTGGTCGCGGTCGCCGTTGCGCGCGAGGTCGCGAGCCCGGTCGAGCATGCGTTGCAGGTCGCGGCTGGTGATGATGCGCGACGGGTCGATCGGCGGCGAATTTTCGTTGGGCTGTTGTTGCTGCATCTCCTGCGCGAGCGATTGCATGTAGCGGTCGAGCGCCTCGCGCAGTTCCTGCATCAGCCTTTCGACTTCGGCATCGGGCGCGTTCTTCGCCAGCGCGTCCTGCAATTGCTGTTGCAGGCGACGCAAATCGCGCTCGGCGACCGACATGTTGCCGTCTTCGATGTGGAGCGCGGTGTCCCACAGCAGCTGCTCGACCGAGGCGATCGAGGCCTTGCCAGCATCGCGGTGCAATTGCTGCTGGGCGTAGCGCAGCGACAGGAACACCGCGACATCGTCGCCGTACAGCACCGGGCGCTTGTTCAAATCGCCGAGAATTTCGGCGACCGCCTCGGCCGATTTCGGGTCCTTCGCCAGTTCCTTGCGCTGGTCGATGATCGCCTGCGCGATCGGGTTATGGAAACTGCGCTCCGGCAGGTTCATCCGTACGACGTCGCTCTGCCCGATCTGGCCGAGCGCATCGGTCGCGGCGAGCGTGATCTCGACCGGCAGCCCGGCCCAGGGATGCGGCGACAGATCGTGATAGCTTGTCGCGGTGGCTTCCTTCAGATGCACGCCGGGCATCGGCAGCTCGAGTTCGATCGCCTCGTTCGGGTCGCCGCCCGGCCGCCGGATCACCGCCTTGACCGTCTCGACGCCGTAATCGTCGGCAGCGCGGTAGTCGAGGCGCAGCGCGGCGCGCGGTGTCGCCTGCGGCGGCATTGGAAAAGCGATCGTCGGCGGATTGTCCGGCACGATCTCGATCGGCCAGCGCCCAAGCACCGCCCCCGATTGCCGCAAGGTTAACAACTGGCCCTGGGTCAGCTTTGCCTCTAGGCGGAAATTCTGCTTGTCGATCGCCGTGAAATCGGTGGCCTTGCCATCGATTGACAGATGCGGCACCTCGCCGCCGCCATGCACTTGCGCCAAAAGGGCGCTGCCGGTCGGCACCTGGACGATGCCCTTGTCGCCGGTGCGCAGGAATTGCGGCGGCAGCCCGGTATATTCGGGCGGCGTCAGCCACAGGTCGAAGCTGACCGCCGCCGCTGCGTTGGCCCCGCCGAGACCCGGCGTTACCGCGCGCTCGACCCGGTCGCGCCAATCGGCGCCGGCGTCGAGCACCGCGAGCAGCAACAGGATCGCCAGCACCGAGCGCACACCCCACGGATCATGCCGCGCCAGCCCTGCGACCGGCCAGCCGACCCGCAGCCGGCGCGCCGCCGCCGCCATGCGGCTTTGATGCACCGCCCAGAGCTGTGCCCCCGCCGGGTCGAGCGGCGTGCTCGGCCGGTCGGCGAGCGCCTGCAACGGGCGATGCGCGAGGCCGCTCGACTGCTCGATACGGCGCCGCGCGATGCCGAGGCCGGGCCACCCCTTGATGCCGGCGCGGCGGCTGCCCCACCACACGGCGCCGCCCAACGCGGCGACGAACAACGTCAAGACCGCCGCATGCACCAGCGGCGGCAGGATCGGCAGCACGTCGAACAGCGCCAGCACCGCAAACACCAGCACAACGCACAGCCCCGGCCACGCCGCCGGCCAAAGCCGCTCCCACACCAGCGCGGCACCGGCGAGCCGCAGGCGGGCAACAAAGCCGCGGCTCGCCGGCGGCGGTCGCGGGATCGGCTGGTCGGTCATGGGTCGCCTCGTGTGCGCAGCCATTCCGGAATGGTGTCGAGCCCGAGCATCTCGTCGAGATCGGGCCGCTTGCGGATCACGTCGAAGCGCGCGCCGGCGACCAGCACCTCGGGCACCAGCGGACGCGTGTTGTAGGTCGAACTCATCACCGCGCCATAAGCGCCGGCGCAGGTCAGCGCGACGAGGTCATCGGCAGCCAAGGGCGGCAGATCGCGATCAACGGCGAAGGTGTCGCCGGTTTCGCACACCGGCCCGACGACATCGGCCGGGCTGACCGCCGCGCCAACACCGGGCAGGCGCGCCGGCACGATGTCGTGATAGGCATCGTACAAAGCCGGCCGGATCAGATCGTTCATCGCCGCGTCGAGGATGACAAACCGCTTCGACCCGCCGTTCTTGACGTAGATGACCCGTGAGACCAGCAGCCCGGCCGGCCCGACCAGTACCCGCCCGGGCTCGCAGGCGAGCGCAACATCGAGCGAACCGAACACCTCTTGCACGATGCGCGCGTATTCGGCCGGCTCCGGTGGGATTTCGTTTTGGTAGCGAATGCCCAGGCCGCCCCCGAGATCGACCCGCCGCACCGCCAGCCCATCCTGGCGCAGCTCGACGACGAGTTCGGCAAGGCGCTCGAAGGCTTTGCGGAACGGCCCGAGATCGCCGGCCTGCGAACCGATATGCACCGCGACGCCAACCGGCTCGATGCCGGGCAGATCGCCCGCCAGCCGGTAGGCGTCGAACGCTTCGTCGATATCGACGCCGAACTTGTTTTCCTTCTTTCCCGTCGAAATTTTGGCGTGGGTCAGCGCGTCGACATCGGGATTGACCCGGATGGCGACCGGCGCGGTCTGGCCGCGCTCCGCCGCCACCGCGCTCAGCAGGCGCAATTCGGGCACCGACTCGACATTGATCTGATGGATGCCGGCATCGAGCGCTGCGGCAAGCTCCTCGCGCGTCTTGCCAACGCCGGAAAAGATAATGCGCTGCGGCGGAATACCGGCCGCCAGTGCCCGGCGCAATTCGCCTTCCGACACGACATCGGCACCGGCGCCGAGTTCCGCGAAAAGCCGCAGGACCGCGAGGTTCGAGTTCGCCTTTACCGCGTAGCACACCATCACGCCGGCCGGCGCCAGCGCCTCGGCAAAGGCGCGATAGCGCGCGGTCAGCGCCGCCGCGGAATAGAGGTAGAACGGCGTGCCGACCGCCTCGGCGATCCGCGCCACCGCTACCTCCTCCGCGTGAAGCTCGCCGTCGCGATAGGGAAAGAACTCACTCACTCGGATAGGTCCTGGGATAGGTGTTCTCCTCACCCGCCGGGGGCTGCGGCATGCCCTTCTTGCCGCAACCGGCAAGGACGCCGACGAGCAGCAGCATCACGAGCAGTTTGGCGAGATTGCGGCTCATGCGAGAAACCTCTGGCGGGCGGCGGCGACGGCCTCGCGCACCCGTGCCGGCGCGGTGCCGCCATAACTCGTGCGGCTCGCCACCGAACTGTCGATGTCCAGCACACCGTACACCGCTTGCGTGATCGCCGGCTCGACCGCCTGCAATTCCGCCAGCGGCAATTCCGGCAGCATGCAGCCGCGGGTTTCTGCGCGTTTGACAATCTCGCCGGTGATGTGGTGCGCCCGGCGGAACGGCACGTTCAGCTCGCGCACCAGCCAGTCGGCGAGATCGGTCGCGGTGCTGTAGCCGCGCGACGCGGCCGCGCGCAGCCGCTCGCGGTCGGGGCGCATGTCGCGCACCATGCCGGCGCTGGCGGCAAGGCACAATTCCAGTGCGTCGGCCGCCTCGAACACCGGCAGCTTGTCTTCCTGCATGTCCTTTTGGTAGGCGAGCGGCAGTCCCTTCATCACCGTCAGCAGAGCAAGAAGCGAGCCGTTGAGCCGCCCGGTCTTGGCCCGCACCAGCTCGGCGGCGTCCGGGTTGCGCTTTTGCGGCATGATCGAACTGCCTGTCGTGAAGGCATCGCTCAAGCGGATGAACCCGTAGGCGTCGCTCGACCAGATCACGATCTCCTCGGCGAAGCGCGAAAGATGCGTCCCCGCCAGCGCGGCGGCGGCGAGAAACTCGATCGCAAAGTCACGATCCGACACCGCGTCGAGCGAATTCGCCGCCGGCCGGTCAAAACCGAGCGCGGCGGCCGTGGCGTGCCGGTCGATCGGAAAGGCGGTGCCGGCCAGCGCCGCGGCGCCGAGCGGGTTTTCGTTGAGCCGGCGCCGGCAATCGGCAAACCGGCCGCGGTCGCGCCCGAGCATCTCGACATAGGCTAGCAGGTGATGCCCAAGCGTCACCGGCTGCGCGATCTGCAAATGCGTAAAGCCCGGCATCACCGTATCGGCGTGCGCCTCGGCCTGCTCGATCAGCGCCGCCTGCGCGTCGCGCATCGCCGCGTCGAGCCGGTCGATCGCGCCGCGCACCCACAGCTTGAAATCCAGCGCCACCTGGTCGTTGCGCGAGCGCGCCGTGTGCAGCCGCCCGGCCGCCGGCCCGATCAGCTCGGCGAGCCGCGCCTCGATGTTGAGGTGAATGTCCTCGTTGGCTTCGCTGAAGGCGAATTCGCCGCGCTCGATCTCGCCGCGGATTTGCTCTAGACCGCCGGTGATCGCCTCGCCATCTTCGGGCGACAGGATGTTCTGCGCGACCAGCATCGCGCAATGCGCCTTTGACCCGGCGATGTCCTCGGCGTAGAGGCGCTTGTCGAAATCGATCGAGGCATTGATGCGGCGCATGATAGCGGCCGGGCCGCCGGCAAAGCGGCCACCCCACATCGTATTGGTATTATTGTCAGCCACGGCCGCGTTCGCGCTCCTGCTCGCCGTCTCGGCGGCCGCGCCGGCCGAGGAGAAAATGAAGCTCGGCGAGTTTATCCCGGCAACCCCGCCGCAGCCAGCGCCAGAGGTTTCCTTCACCGATACTGACGGCAAGCCCGCCACCCTCGCCGACCTGAAGGGCAAGCCCGCGGTCGTCAATGTGTGGGCGACGTGGTGCGACCCGTGCGTGCGCGAGATGCCATCGCTCGAGCGTCTGCAAGCCGATCTCGCCGGCAGGCTCGTCGTCGCCGCGATCTCCGAGGACCGCGGCGGTGCCAAGGTGGTCACCCCGTTTGTCGAAAAGATGGAGCTGCAAAAGCTGCGGATTTATCTCGACCCGAAATCCAACATCAGCCACGCCTTCGACCTGCGCGGCCTCCCCACCAGCATCATCCTCGACGCGCAGGGGCGGGTCGTCGGCAGGGTCGAAGGCCCGGCCGAATGGGATTCCGACAAGATGAAGGCGGTACTGCAGCCGTTTCTCAAGGACTTAGCACCACCCCCGCTGCAAAAGGCGGAACGGTAGGGATGTCAATCACCCGAACGTGAAGGCGAAAGCTGCCACGCCCGGATCGAGAAACTCGATCTCGAAAGTCCGGTCGGCGATGGGGGCCGGTTGGCGGATCAGTTGATACAGCCGTTGTTGGTCGACCGTGCCGTTGCCCTGGTCGTCGACATCAGTTCCGTGAGCGGCGCCCGGCGGCTGGCCATCGATCAGCACGCGAAACCGCGCGGACGTTCCCGGCGCGGCCGGTCCCATGACGAGATGAAGATCGCGAGCATGAAAGCGGTACGCGATCCGCCCGTTGGCCTGGTTCAGCACGGTCGCCTGTCTCCCGACCGTCCAATCCCCCGACAGGGCCCAGTGATTGAGGCGCAACCGCGGCGGGACCGCATAGACGTGGCTGTTGTCTGATACCGCGCCGCCGGCTGATGCAAAGTTTTCGGCGCGTTGGTAGCCGACGTAGTTTTCCGGAGACTTCAGGCTGTCCAAATCGGCGGCAACTTCGATACCCTGTGGCGTCGACCGAGACCAGTTGCGGATCGGTGCCGCCGCTTCCGGCCTCGCGCAGCAATTGTTGGATAATCCTTTCGGATTGTTCGTATTCCCCTTCGCCAAAGAGATGGTGTCGGATACGCCCCTGTGCATCGACAAAGTACAGCGCCGGCCAATATTGGTTCTTAAACGCACGCCATAACGCATAGTCGCTGTCGATGGCGATCGGATAGTCGATCGCCATGTCCTTCGCCGCCCGGCGAACGTTGTCGATGTTGTTCTCGAACTCGAACTCGGGCGAGTGCACGCCGATCACCACCAATCCCTTATCCTTGTATTTCTCGGCCCAGGCGCGGACATAGGGAAGCGTGCGCAGCCAGTTGATGCAGGTATAGGTCCAGAAATCGACGAGGACGACTTTTCCGCGCAGGCCGGCTCGCCGTCAGCGGCGGCGAATTGAGCCACTCGATCGCGCCGTCAAGCGACGGCAAGGCGCCTTCGACAGATAGTCGAACCGCGGCGGCCGTCGTTTGTGGCGCACCGCTCTTGTCCCCGGCCACCGCCGCGATCGAAGCTCCGAATATACCGCTGAGGACCGCTGCAAGCAGCAACCGGTTCGCCTTCATCTACGCGGCGATCGGGATCTGGCCGGCGAACCGGGTGCGGAACATGACACGCCGCTGAGTTTCGTCGACCTCTTCGCGGTAATGCATCGCGCAGCGATTGTCCCACACCAGGAAATCACCGCGCTGCCACGTATGCGTCCAGCCGAGCGCCGGGTTCGTGGCGTGCTCCCACAGTCGCGCCAGCACCGCCTCGCTTTCGGCTTCGTCCAGGCCCTCGATGAATTGCGACGGATAGACCCGCCGCCGCCCAAGATAAAGCGCGGTACGCCCGGTGTCGGGATGTACCCGCAACAACGGATGCATCGGACCCGGAACCTCGTCCGGGCGCTCCGGAACCTTGAGCCCCGGCCGCAAGATCCCGGCGGAATTGCGGCTGGCATCCTGTTTCGAGCGCCTGCCGGCGATTGCCAGTTTCAGATCGTCGGGCAAGGTCTCGCAGGCGACATACTGGTTGTTGAACGAGGTGTTGCCGCTATGGGTCGGCACCTCCAGCGAATAGAGGCAGCTGCCGGCCGGCGGCGCCTCGACATAGGAATTATCGGAGTGCCAGACGACCTCGTAGCTGCCGAGCCCGCCATTGTCGCGGACCGGCTTTCCGTCCTCGCCGAGGTTCGACAGGATGGTCAGCTCGGGAAACTGGTCGTCGAGTTGCATGCCGGCGGCCTTCATGTAGCGCCGGGCGCCGCCCTCGACCGGATCGCCGAAAATTCGCGCCGCGTTCAGGTATTGCGCGGCGTCGAGGTACTGGTCGCGAAACAACAGCACCAGCCGGTCGAGCCAGACGTTGCGCAAGGCGGCGGCAAGATCGGCCGGGATCGGCTGGGCCAGATCGACGCCGCGAATTTCCGCGCCAACCGCGCGGCTGGTCGGCACGACCTCCACCGAGGCAAGGGTATTCGGCCGTACAGTGGCGGGGTGCGCATCCGCGAGGCCGCCAAAGAAATCCGAATCAAGCATTCATTCCTCCCGTGGAACGATCGTTTCAATATCAGCTTGGCCGCCGGCTCGGAAGCGACCGCAATCATTTCCGCGGTTGAAGCGCCGCAGCCGGCCTCGCACCCCCGGTCGTGATACGAGGTCCGCGATGATATCTTCAAAGATCGAAGCCGCGCATCCAATCGCCGCGCGGATCGCGCGGCATTTCGGCCGACGCAGCGCGTCATGGCGAAGTTTCCTGCCTTCCTCGGCCCCGGCCTGATTACCGGTGCCTCCGACGACGATCCCAGTGGCATCGCGACCTATTCTCAGGTCGGAGCGCAGTTTGGCTACGGCATGACTTGGGTCATGCTGTTCAGCTATCCGCTGATGGCCGCAATCCAGGAGATCAGCGCGCGGATCGGCCGCGTGACCGGCCAGGGGATCGCCAGCAATATTCGCTCGCACTACCCGGCCTGGCTGTTGCGGGTGATCGTGGCACTGCTGCTGGCGCCAATACGATCAATCTCGGCGCCGATCTCGGTGCGATGGGCGAGGCGCTTCGCCTGCTTATCGGCGGTCCGGCCCATCTCTACGTGGTCGTGTTCGCCGGAATCTTGCGCCGGTCTCGAAATTTTCGTGCGGTACGAACGGTACGTGCGGATTTTGAAGTGGGGGACACTGTCTCTCTTCGCCTATGTGGCGACGGTCCTCGTGGTCGAAGTGCCGTGGCGCACGGTTGTCGTTAACACGCTGGTGCCGAGCTTTACGTGGCATGAGGACTATATCGTGTCGATCGTCGCCGTCCTCGGGACGACGATCAGCCCGTATCTGTTCTTCTGGCAGGCTTCCGAGGAGGCTGAAGACGAGTTCGAAGCGCCGGATGAACAGCCCTTGATCCTGGCGCCGGAACAGGCCGCCGGGCAAATACACCGCATCAGGCTCGATACCTATGTCGGCATGGGCTTCTCGAACCTGATCGCGCTCTTCATCATCATCACCACGGCCGCGACGCTGAACGCGAACGGCATCACCGACATTCAAACGTCGTCCCAGGCTGCCGAGGCGCTGCGCCCGGTTGCTGGCGTCTTTACGTTCGCGCTGTTCGCCGCGGGTATTATCGGCACCGGCATGCTCGCCGTGCCGGTGCTCGCGGGTTCTGCCGCGTATGCCCTGGGAGAGGCGTTCGGCTGGCCGACCGGGCTGGCGCGGCTGCCACTGGATGCCAAAGCGTTCTACGGGACGGTCGCTGTGGCGACCCTGATCGGGGCGTTTATCAACTTCGTCGATATCGATCCGATCAAGGCGCTATTCTGGAGCGCCGTGATCAACGGTGTCGTGGCGGTTCCGCTGATGGTCGTCATGATGCTGATGACCATGCGGCCGGAGGTTATGGGCCCCTTCACGCTGCCGCGGTCGCTTTGGGTGCTCGGCTGGCTGTCCACCGCGACGATGGCGCTCTCGGTCATCATCATGTTTGTGACGTGGTGAGGAGGGCGGAGCGGGGCGCTATCGTCGATGACATGACTACCCCGCCCACACAACGCAGCCGTATGGGTTACTATTGCTGCGGACACCCGCTTACAAAGGAAGGGACCAGCGATGATCTGCGATGTCCACGCGCACTACACACCACTCAATTTCAGCAAGTTCATGGGCGATCGGTTTGCCTCGCCAGTGCATCTGCCGGTCAAACGGGGAATGGCACTGCATCCGTTCTCGGACTCACAGGAGGACATCGAGGGCCGCTTCCGAATGATGGACGAGGCGGGGGTCGAGAAGCAGGTCCTGTCGCCCAACCACCCGCCCTACCTCCCGGACGAGGCCGAGTGCGTGACCGCGGTCAGGATGCTGAACGACGCCTATGCCGAGTTCGCACACCGCTTTCCAAACCGCATCAGTTCCTACGTCATGCTGCCCTTGCCGCACATCGATGCGTCACTGAAGGAAATGGAGCGCGGCTTTGACCAGTTGGGCTGCGTCGGCGTCAACATGAACATCGTCTGCCTCGGCCGCTCGATCGCCGAACCCGAGTTCGAGCCGATCTATGCCGAGATGAACCGGCGCAGTGCCGTGCTGTTCGTGCACCCGGCCGGCTCGGGCATCTGCTCGCCGTTCATCGTCGATTACAAATACACGGCATCGGTCGGCACCTCGCTGGAGGACGCGACGTTTATCTTGCACATGATCGCGCGACAGATCCCGTACCGCTATCCCAACATCAAGTTCATCGTGCCGCATCTCGGCGGGCCGATCCCGATGCTGCTCAACCGCCTCGACGCGCAAGGGCAGAGCCCGAGCGGCCACCCGCACCTCGCCGAGGCGCCGAGCGTCACCGCCCGGAAATTCTATTACGACACCGTCTGCTACGGCTCAAAATCGGCTTTTATCTGCGCCCTCGACGCCTTTGGCGCCGACCATCTGGTGACTGGCAGCGACTACCCGGTGCTGCAGGATTACGAGGCCTACAAGGAGACCTTCGCGTATATTGAGCGCCTGGGCCTGCCCAAATCGGACACCGACAAAATCCTCCACCACAACGCGCAGGCCCTGTTCGGGTTCAACCATTGACGTCAAATGTCTTTGGTCGCAGAGCCTGCCTCAAGGCTGCCAGTGGCGCGTCCAGCGGCGCATCAGTAATAATGCGCGCCGCCATTGACGTGGATCGTCTGGCCGGTGATGAAGCCGCCATCCTCGCTGACCAGGAACAGACAGGTCGCGGCGATCTCGTCGACGTGGCCCTGGCGGCCGAGCGGGACGCCGGCGGCGTTTGGCAGGCGGCCGTGGTACCATTCCGGATTGTCGCGCCGCGTGTCGATGCTGCCCGGCGACACCACGTTGACCCGGATGTTGCGCGGCGCGAATTCGGAAGCGAGCCCGCGCGCCAGACCGATCAGCCCCATCTTTGCCGCGGATAAATGAGAGCGGCCGCTGCCGCCAGCGGAAATCGACCCGTCGCCGACGAAAAACAGAATGCGCCCATAGCTATTCTTGACCATTGGCTCGATCAGCGCGCGTGTCAGGTAGAGCGCGCCGTCGAGCACCACGCTCCGGATCAGCTCCCAATCCGCATCAGTCGTTTCGGTGAACGGCTTGTGCGGCCGGATCGCGGCATTGTTGATCAGGATGTCGACCCGCCCGAACTCGGATAGCGCCTTGGCGGCCAGCGCCTCGACCTCGGCCTTTTTGCCGACATCGGCGAGGACGGGAATGGCCTTGACCCCGAGATCGCGGGCCTCGCGCGCGACGGCCTCGGCCTCCTGCTGATTGGAGCGCGCGTTGACCACGACATGCGCCCCTTCGCCGGCCAGCTTCAGCACCGTCGCACGACCGATATTGCGCCCCGATCCGGTGACCAGTGCGACCTTCCCTTCGAGCTTGCCCATGTCCCCTCTCCCCAACGATGTTCGGAACCCGTATCCGGGCTGCCTGTGCGGCACAGTGTTTCAGAACCGCTCACCGGCCGCTACCATTTGGAGCGTAGCAGTGGACGCTGAGCCCGGCCTTGACGGCGATGGACCGGTTGCCAAAGCTGTGCCTGCGATCCCGTAAGGAAGGCGATGCCGATGCCGCCCCTCATTCTCTCGTCTGACTCTCACGTGTTCGAACCGCCTGATCTGTGGCAGACCCGCATCGATGCGGCCTTCCGGGATCGTGCGCCGCGGATACAGCGGATCGATGGCACCGACCTGATCGTGGTCGAGGCGGATCAGGTGCTCTCGGGGATTGGCCTGATCTCGAACGCCGGCGCGCGGTTCGAGGCCCCGGAGACGATCTCTGCCCGAGGGCGCTTTGAAGACGTGCATCGCGGCGGGTACGACCCCGAACAACATATCGGGGACATGGCGCTCGACGGGGTGGCCGGCGAGGTCCTCTATCCCTCGCAAGGGCTGTTTTACTTCAAGGTGGCGGATCCGCAGCTGATGTCCGCCATCTTCCGCGCGTACAATGACTGGCTCACCGAGTTCTGCCGCACCGATCCTGCCCGCCTCAAGGGCATCGCGATGATCAACCTGGACGACATCCAGGCGGGGATCAGGGAGCTGGAGCGCGCCGCCCGCCTGGGTCTCTGCGGCGCGATGATCGCCGAATACCCGGCCGAGGACCGGCGCTACGACCAGGCCGAGTACGAGCCGTTCTGGGCCGCCGCGGCGGCGCTCAACATGCCGCTCAGCCTGCATACGGCTACGCGACGGCAGGGCAAGATTCGAGGGGCCGGCGCCGGGACGCTGCGTGACGCGAGCAGCCGCGCGACAAAGGCGTTCTATCCGGCGCTGTCGATGTGCGACATGATCTTTTCCGGTGTCTTCGAGCGGCATCCCCAACTCACGCTGGCCATCGTGGAGTTCGAACTGGCGTGGGCGCCCAACGTGCTCTCCGGCATGGACTACACCTACCGCGAGCGCCACGGCGAGGCGCTTTACCGGTTCAAAAACGGCATGCTCCCGAGCGACTTCTTCCACCGCAACGTCGTGCTGAGCTTTCAGGAGGATGCCATCGGCATTCGCCTGCGAGACGTCATCGGCGTCGACAACATGATGTGGGGTTCGGACTATCCGCACAGCGAGTCGACATTTCCCCAATCGCGGAAAATCCTGGCGGAGATTCTGGACGGCGTGCCGGACGACGAACAGGTGAGGATCGTCGGCGGCAACACGGCCCGAATTTACAATTTTAACGTGGCGAGGCTGACCGTCCCGGCTTAAGGAGCCAGCCTCTCTGCGGGTCGCCGAGCGCCACCCGCCGCCCGGATCGGGATCACTGCATGCCCTCGCCTTTGTCTGAGTTCGGGATCGGCCCTTGCAGCGCCTGTGGGGTTGGCCCCACGAGCTGTTCGAGCTGCCAGCGGGTCAACAGGCCGGCCCTATAGGCATCCTCCGGGGTCGTGTAGCGATAGGGTTGCTGCACTTGCGGGCCGGGTTGCGTCGCATAAGGCAACTGGGCAGGCGGCGTGGCTTGCGCCCATGCCGGGCAGCAGATCGCCACAACGCCAACGATCGCCGCCACCCCCAAGAGAAAATTCATGGGTGTTCAACCTTTCCTACGGCCAAATGCCCGGCCCTAATGCCCAGGCAACTTACAACGATTGCAGGCCGCCGGCGGGCTCCGACACGCCGCGGCGGATCAATTTGTCGTGTGTCGCCTTCTGGCTGGTTTATCATTCCGCGATGGCAGACGAGTTGAAGACCGGGCACCCACGACGATGATTTCCCCAAGCGAGGTACAAGCACTGGACGATCGGGCATTTCTTCGTGTCACCGGCAGGTTCGCGCGCTGCGCTCTCCTGGTCACCTTATTGCTGGGTTGCACGCCGCCGCAAAACATCAACGCTCCGGTGTTTGCCCAGCGAGCGCCGCCTACGGGCCACCCAACCTATCTTGAGACGATCAGATATATTGACGATGGACTGCGTTACGTCGATCCGACATCCGCTTTTTTCATCGCGCCCGATGGCAACATGTGCTTTCGCGGGGTGCAAAACGTCAGGGAAACAATTCTCGACTATACTTACAACAGTGATTGGTGTTTTCCACCGAACGCTGTAAGTCAGGTTGACTCGTTCTCAGCAATTGGTCGTGGCCAGCAGCTGACCCTGTTCTGCAAGCACTCCGCCCCGCAGTGCATCCGTGAAATCGGATATGGCAATCGCACGGCCGACAGGGCCACTGTAAGCATCGTGCCGTCGCAGCAGGAAAAAGCTGCGGTGGAGCATTTGGTCTACCTGATGGGCGGCAGCCTCGGCGACAACGAGCCCTTCAAATAAAAGGGCTCGCGGATCGATTTCCGCGCCGGAAAGAGTGGGTGTTTCGGTCGCTACGGCCGTCGTAACAGCGGCTTTCCAGTCAGGCTCTTCGCCCGAGAATTTGATTGCGGACAGACCCGAAATCTCAGACGCTACTGAACAAGCTGCAAAAGCAGCAAAAAACGGCATGTACAGGGGGGCTAAAAAATGCTTGGAGCCACCGCGACCGCCTCGAATGGGCCCTGGTGGAAAGAACCCACCAAGGACCAATGGTACGCCTATTTCGCTGCCTGGCTCGGTTGGACGCTGGACGCGTTCGATTTTACAATTTTCCTGCTGATCATGCTGCCGATCTCCCAGGAATTTGGGGTGCCGCTGACGGCGGTCACCGCCGTGTTTACGGTCACGCTGTGGATGCGCCTGGGGGGCGCCACGGCCGCCGGCTGGATGGCAGACCGAATGGGCCGCAAGGCACCGCTGATGATTTCCATCCTCTGGTATTCAGTCTGCAACTTCATTGCCGGCTTCTCGCCCACCTTTATGTTCCTGTTTTTCTGGCGCGCCGTGCTGGGCATCGGCATGGGCGCGGAATGGCCGGCGGGCGCCGCGCTGGCGATGGAAATCCTGGCCTGCGAGGTCGCGCGGCCTGATGTCCGGCGTTCTGCAGGGTTCCTGGGGTCTCGGCTTTGCGCTTTCTTCCCTGGCCTACGGCTTCCTCTATGCGCCCTTCGAGGCGATGGGCAAGGGCTATGGCTGGCGCGGACTGCTGATCCTGGGCGTGCTTCCGGCGTTGGCCTGTGTCTGGATCCGCTTTTATGTGAAAGAGCCGGCAGTGTGGGCCGAGAACCAACGTATCCAAACCGCGACAAAGCAGGAAGTAAAGCTTCCGTTATTCGCCATTTTCAAGCGCGCGTACTTGTGGAACACCATCACCGGGTGCGTGTGGATGGCGGCCAATTTCTGCGTGTACTACTCGATCTGGGCACTGTTCAGCACCTATCTACAAAAGGAGCTGCACTGGACGCCGCTGATGGTGGCAACACCCTTGTTCTGGGCCAATATCGTCGTGTTTCTGTCGAGCGCCTTCTGGGGCGGCGTGTCTGACAAGCTGGGACGGCGCCGCGCGATCATGATCCCTTGCGCCATCGGCATCTTCATCACGCCGCTTTACCTGATGACCCAGGAGCCCCTGTTGATCATCACCGGCTTCATTGTGCAGGCCCTGTTCGTCGGAGGGAAAGACAGCCAGAACCCATCCTGGTTGTCGGAACGCTATCCGACAGAGGTTCGTGCCACCGCCGCGGGCTTCGTTTATCATCAGGGCGCCATTTGGGGTGGTTTCGTCGCTCCGGTCCTGGCCTATTTCGCCGTGGACCTGAATTTTGGCTTCGCTCTACCGATGATGATCAGCACGGCGGGCTGGCTTGTGATTCTGATTGTCGCGGTATTCCTGGGTCCGGAGACCAGGGGCAAGGAATTGACCGCCGATCTGGAAGTGCTCAAGGCCGAAATGGCATAGGCCGGGCGGGGCGCCCGGTTTGCTTTGCCCGGTTTGCTTTGGTGGATCCGAACCAGGGGAGTAGGCTGAACGCTTTCTGAAATCGAGGTAGCTCAAGGCGCACATGGACAAGAAAATCCACATCAACTTCTGGTACGTCACCGGGGCGATCTTATTGATGCTGTGGATTCAGAGCCTCTATGTGTCAGCTACCAAAATTACGGCAATCCCATACAGCCGATTTCAGACATTACTGAATGACGACAAGGTCTCGGAGATCGGCATCACCCAGAATTCGATCCATGGAACCCTGAAGGAGGCCCAGCCAGACGGGCTTAAGGATTTTATCACCACTCGGGTTGAGCCTGATTTAGCGCAAAATCTCGACAAGCATGGTGTCACCTATACAGGGGTTATCGAGAGTACCTGGTTGCGTGATCTGCTGTCCTGGATATTACCGGCGCTTATTTTTGTCGGAATCTGGATGTTCGCGATCCGACGCATGGGGCAAGGCGGCGGGCTCGGCGGGATGATGACGATCGGCAAGAGCCGCGCCAAGGTTTATGTCGAGAAGGAAACCAAGGTCACCTTTGCCGATGTCGCCGGCGTCGACGAAGCAAAGGAAGAACTGGTCGAGATCGTCAACTTTCTGAAGGACCCGCAGAGTTATGGGCGCCTTGGCGGCCGCTCACCGAAAGGTGTTCTGCTGGTCGGCCCGCCGGGCACCGGCAAGACGCTGCTCGCCCGCGCCGTCGCCGGTGAAGCGGGAGTGCCCTTTTTCTCCATATCCGGCTCGGAATTCGTCGAAATGTTCGTCGGCGTTGGGGCCGCCCGCGTGCGTGATCTGTTCGAGCAGGCTCGCAAGCACGCGCCGGCGATCATCTTCATCGACGAACTGGACGCGCTTGGCCGCGCCCGCGGGTCCTTCGCGACGGGTGGACATGATGAGAAGGAGCAAACCCTGAACCAACTCCTGGGTGAACTCGACGGCTTCGATCCATCCAGCGGCCTCGTCCTCCTCGCCGCCACCAACCGGCCGGAGATCCTCGATCCGGCGTTGCTCCGCGCCGGGCGTTTCGACCGCCAGGTGCTCGTCGATCGGCCGGACAAGAAGGGCCGCGAGCAGATCCTTGCCGTGCATCTAACAAAGGCGAAACTCGGGCTCGACGTGCATCCGGACGCAATTGCCGCGCTGACCCCGGGCTTCACCGGTGCCGACCTTGCAAATCTGGTCAACGAGGCGGCGCTGCTGGCGACCCGGCGCAACGGCGAAGCCGTCACGATGGCGGACTTTACCAACGCGATCGAGCGCATCGTCGCCGGCCTGGAGAAACGCAACCGGTTGCTCAATCCGATGGAGCGCCGCGTTGTCGCGTATCACGAACTCGGCCACACCCTGGTGGCACTGGCAATACCGGGCACCGATACGGTGCATAAAGTGTCGATCATCCCGCGCGGCGTCGGCGCTCTCGGCTACACGATCCAGCGTCCAACCGAAGATCGCTATCTGATGACGCGGGCCGAGCTTGAAAACAAGATGGCGGTGCTGCTGGGCGGACGTGCCGCCGAGCAGGTCGTCTTTGGTGAGATTTCCACCGGTGCCGCAGACGATCTCGCCCGCGCCACCGACATCGCGCGGGCCATGGTTCTGCGCTACGGCATGAGCCGGGCCCTGGGGAGCGTCGCCTATGACCGCGATCGCGCCCCATTTCTGCAGTCGAACCTGCCCATGCCGCAGGAGCGGACCTACGGCGAGGATACGGCGCGTGCTGTGGACGAGGCGGTGCGTAGCCTCGTTGATGCCGCGCTCGAGCATGCGGTGACTATACTCCAGGGCAACCGCGAACTTCTCGATCGGACCGCGGCAGCGCTGCTTGAAACGGAGACACTGGACGAGCACGACATCGAGGGGATCAAGCGCGCGATCGTCCGCAGCGAGCCTGCTCCAGCGATGCTGCCGATGGCGCAGGCGACAGCCGACCAGACCGCTACAGCCGCGCCTTAGAACCTGCCTGCCGGGCAAGGAGGGGAGGACAACCCCTGCGTTATGATGCGATCGTTGTATCGCGTCTTGCGCGATCATGCCGCCTGGGGATAGCCTGAGACTGTATCGCCGCGATCGATGAAGGATGAAGCATGCCAGAGCATGCCAGGCGCCCTTCGGCTATGCAGTGCTGGATCGGAGCCGATGGCATGGCCAAGTTCATAATATCCTTCTTGTTGATTTTAGGGATCATTGCATTCCTGCACAACCTTGTTAATTCGCGAATTAATGCCACTACCAGGGAATGGTGCCTTGACCACAAAGACAGCCTTCCTGGTGTTTGTGGTTATGTAATCGACTACTGTAATGAGCCGGGGCAGATGAGGTGCCAGGAGTAGGCCGGAGGGCCGTGGCGACGGTGCTTTCAGGTGCGCGGTAACGGCGGGGCAACGCTCGAAATTCCGCGACCTCCGTCTTGACCGGAGGCGCCCAGAGGCTAGGCTCGGATACGCAGGCAATACAAGATGGACATCGTGATGAACCAAGGCTACCTGATCGCCGGCCTAGCCTTGTGCCTGACCGGTTTCGTCTTGACGACATTGCGCCGATCGGACAAGTCGACAAGATTCGGGTGGCTGTTAGTCTTAGCCGGCCTTGGACTTATCGGTGCCTGGTTATACTTCGCGCTGTCCTGACCGGTGCCAGCCGTGATGCTCGACCGCGTGACGTAGCCTTTAGCTAGAGCGGAGTCCACTCAGTGGCGCAGGAAGTGCCGTAGGATGGGCTGAGCGCAGCGAAGCCCATCATCCTGCCGATCCCGGGGGAGCGATGGGTTTCGCTGCGCTCAATCCATCCTACGAGGGTTGCAACTCCATTGGTCCCGGACACCGCGGCCCCTGGCTGCATCAAGCGCGGGGGAATTTTGATAGGCGATCGAGGTCGTGTTCCCCGCGTCCTCAGTGGCGCAGGAAATAGACGCGGCGGAGCTGGTCGCGGAAATTGGCGCTTTTTTCGATGGCAGCGCGGAATTCGGCTTCGCCGAGGACATAGGTTTCGAGCGCGTCGGTGGCGATGACCGAGGCGTTGCGGCGCTCGCCGCTCAGCAAGGCCAGTTCGCCAAAAAACTCGCCGGGGCCGAGCCGCGCCACTTCCTGGCCGGAGCGGTCGACCTTGACCTCTCCATCGGAGATCAGGAACAGCTCATGCCCGACCTCGCCCTCGCGAATGACCGCGTCGCCGGGCAGGTAATGCCGCTTGGTCATGTGCTCGGCGACATTGGTCAATTCGGTCGGGGTCAGGTTTTTGAAGCCTTCGACGCTCTTCAAGAATTCGCAGATGCGCAGCGCGTCGTTCAGCACGATGTCGGAAACGATGCGGCCATCGACCATATGCACCAGCCGGTCGGCTAATTCGATGATGCGGTGGTCGTGCGTCACCATGACGATCGCGGTGCCGTCCTCCTCGGTCATCTCCTTGAACAGGCGGACGACATTGCGGGTCGAATTCGGGATCGAGCGCGGCGGTCGGCTCGTCGGCCAGCACCAGCTTCGGGTGGTTGGCCAACGCCCGGGCGATCGCAACCCGTTGGCGCTGCCCGCCGGACAGCGACCGCGGCCGGTAGTTGACCCGGGCGCCGAGCCCGAGCCGTTCCAGCATCGACATCCCCCGCTCGCGCATTTCGGCGGCGGTGTGATTCCGGGTCAGCTGCATCGCCATCTTGACGTTCTCGTAGGCGGTCAGCGACTCGAACAGATTATGCATCTGAAAGATGAAGCCGATGTCGCGGCGCACCCGAACCAGCGCATTGCCGGACAGCTGCGACAGATCGTGTCCGAGCACCTCGATGCGTCCGTCCTGCACGCTCCGCAGCGCCCCGACCAGCGTCAGGAGCGTCGTCTTCCCCGACCCGGACGGGCCGGTCATCACCACGAGCTGCCCGGCCGTCACGTCGAGACCGATATCGAACAGCACCTGATTGCGCGCCTCGCCTTCGCCGTACCAGAAATTGACGGCTTCGGCGCGCAGCGCGGTGGCGCTGGCAACCGGCTCGACGTATCGCAGTTCGGCCACCATCAGAACACCTCCGCCGGGTCCGCCCGGATCACGCGACGGATCGCCAGGGCCGCCGAAATCAGACACATGCCAACGGTCAGCGCGAGGCTCAGCAGGGTCAGCCCAAATGTCATGTGCAAGGGCAGCAGCGCAATCGTGCCGATCACCCAGTAGACGGCAAGGCACAGCAGCCAGGCCGGGATGTAGCCGGCCAGCGCCGACAGCGTCGCCTGCTCCATGACCACCCGCACCAGATACGAGGTGCCGTACCCCATGCCTTTCAGCGTCGCGTATTGCGGCAGCTGGTCGGACAGATCGGTGTAGATGATCTGGTACGAAATCAGCATGCCGACGACAAACCCGACCACCGTCCCCATCAGGAAGATCGGCCCGGCCGATGACAGATCGGCCTGGAAGCGCCGCTCGTAGGCGACGAGGTCTGTCTTGCTCAGCACCCGCATTCCCGGCGGCAGAGCGGCGCGCAGCGCCTCCGCGACATGCGAGGGGTCTTCGCCCGGCTTGAGCTTGATGACGCCGAGATCGACCGGCAATGTGGCGGGCGCCTCATGATTGCCCGGCAGCAGTCGCGCGTAGGTGCGCTCGCTCATCATCACGGTGCCGTCACTCATGAAATCCGGCCCGAGGCTGAAATGACCGACGATATGCACGGCGTGGCCGTTGATCTCGGTTTGGATCGCATCGCCCGCCATGTGCAGAAAATCGCGGCCGCGGCGGTCGACGAGCACCGTGTCTTCATCCTTGAGCCGCGTGCTCTCGGCCTGCACGTCGGGCAGCAGGAAGGGCGGGTATTCGGGGTCGAAGGCGAAGGCCTGGACGAGATAGGTCTGCGGGCCGGTCGGGTCCTTCCAGAAAAAATCGGTCCAGGCCCCGTAAAGCGGGTTCGCCGCGGCCACGCCGGCCACGCCGGCCGCCGTCGTCACATAGCGGTGCGGGAACGGATCGTGGTTCATCACGCGGTATCTGCTGCCGCTCATGATGAACAGGTCGCCGTCGAGCTGCCGCACGGCCGCCAGCGAGGCATCGAAAAACCCGCGCTCAAAACCGAGCTGCACCAGCATCAGCAGCACGGCAAAGGCGATGCCGGCGCTCGACCGCGCGAGGCGCGCCTTGTTGACGACGAGGTTGCGCCACGCCAGCGGTACGCTGCGCATGCCGAGCCGGGTCATCGTGTCGGTCGCGGCCATCTCAGAACACCTCGGCCGGGTCGGCGCGGCGCAGCCCGCTCAGCGACAGGAAGGCCGAGGCTGCCGCCATGACCAGCGTGATCGCGAACACCATGCCGAGTTCAGCCGGCCCGAGATCGAGCGGCAACAATGTCTCGCGGCGCACCAGCGCGTAGATGCCGAGCGCGGCGAACAACGCCGGCACAAACCCGACCACCATGATCAGAAACGCCTCGATCAGCACGATCGCATCGAGAAAGCGGTTGGTGTAGCCGATCGCCTTTAACGTCGCGAATTGCGGCAATTGCCGGGTGATCTGGGTCGCCAGCGTCTGGTACAGCACCATGATGCCGACGATGAACGACACGACGAGGCCTGAACCGAAAATCAGCCCGGTGGCGGTGCGCGTCGTCCAATACGCGACCTCGCGCGATTTCAGTTCGGCGCGGGTGAACACCTGCGTGTCGTCGGACAGTGCGGCGCGCAGCGCATTCGCGACGACATCGGGGTCATTGCCGGGTTTCAGCGTCACCAGACCGAGATTGACCGTCTCCGCCGCCGGCCGCCCGCGGAAAATCCGAAAGAAATTCGCCTCGTCGGCGATCGCAACGCCGAGGCCAAGAAACCCGGTGCCGAGCGTGTAGGCGCCGCCGATCGTGAAGCGCCGGTCATTAAGCTGGACGACGCGGCCGGCGGCCAGCGAACCGAACAAGGGCCGCGTCGAATTATCGACCAGCACGGTGTCGGGCTTTTCCAGCACTGCAATCTGACTTTCGATGTCGGGCACACCGGCGAATATCCCGGCATGCGGGTCGAACCCCAGCAGCAGCGCATCGAGCCGCTGCCCACCATCGGCCGCATCCTCCCAGATCACCGGGCCGAGATAAACCGGACTGGCCTGCGCCACCCCTTCGACCTTGGCCGCGGCGGTGAGACGGGCGCGGGCGAACTGACCGGGTTCGCTCTGGAACAGGTAGCGGTTGGAGCACACCAGCAGGTCGAACCGCATATGGTCGTAGACCAGCATGCCGCCCTGCGGCACCGCGACGAAAAACCCAAGCTCGACAAAAATCAGCAGGATCGCGATGAAGATACCCCCGGTCGCCAGCGCGGTGCGGCCTTTCTGATAAGTCAGGATGCGCCAGGCGATGTGGAGCGGCACGACACGGCAGCCTTCGGAAGCGTCGCAGCGAGGTGTGAGGTATACCGCACCAACGCCAGATGGTTGAACAAGGTCCAAAAAGTACGCTTTATCGCGGCCGACGCCAAATCCAGGCAGAGTGGCATCGCAGCGAATCAGGAGGGTGAGCGATGAAAGTAACCGGGCTCGAAGTGCTGCGCGCCGATGCCGGCTGGCGCAACTACTACTTCCTCAAGCTGACGACCGATGACGAAATCGTCGGCTGGAGCGAATTCGACGAGGGGTTCGGCTCACCGGGCATCACCGCGGTCATCGAGCGGCTGGCATCGCGGGTAACCGGGCAGGATGTGTTTCAGCACGAGCGCATCTTCGCCGAGCTGTACTGCATGACCCGGCCGGCCGCCGGCGGGGTGGTCGCCGAGGCGCTCGGCGCGATCGAGAATGCGCTGCTCGATGCCAAGGGCAAGGCGCTCGGCGTGCCCTGCCATGTGCTGCTCGGAGGCAAGGTGCGCGACAGTGTGCGGGTGTACTGGTCGCATTGCGCGACGTGGCGGATCAACCACCCGAGTTTTTTCAAGCCGCCGATCACCGATCTCGACGGGGTGAAAAAGATCGGCGCCGAGGCCAGGGAGCGCGGCTTTACAGCGCTGAAGACCAACATCTTCCTGTACGACAACCCCGAGGCGGCGCCGCGCGGCTGGCGGCCGGGCTTTGGCGTACCGTTCTATCCCGAGCTGAACGTGGATAAGCGCGTATTGCGCAATTTGCGCACGCATCTCGAAGCAATCCGCGACGGCGCCGGGCCGGACATGGATTTGCTGCTCGATCTCAACTTCAACGCCAAGACCGAGGGGTATCTGAAAATCCTGCGCTCGATCGCCGATTTCGACATGTTCTGGATCGAGATCGACAGCTACAACGCCGAGGCGCTCGGGTACATCCGCAGCCACAGCCCGCACCCGATCAGTTCGTGCGAGACGCTGCTCGGCATGCGCGAGTTTCTGCCGTATTTCCGGGCGCAGTCGATGGATGTCGCGATCATCGACGCGGTGTGGAACGGCGTCTGGCAGTCGATGAAGATCGCCAACGCCGCCGAAGCGCACGAAGTGAATATCGCGCCGCATAATTTCTACGGTCACCTCGCCTCTTTTATGAATGTGCATTTCGCGGCGGCGGTTCCCAACCTGCGCATCATGGAGATCGATGTTGACCGGCTGCCGTGGGACGGCGAGTTGTTCACCCACGCGCCGGAATTCATCGACGGCCAACTGGCGGTGCCCGACCGCCCCGGCTGGGGCTGCGACCCGATCGAAGACGCCATCCGCGCCCACCCGCCCAAAGTCGTCGGCGGCCTGACGCATTACCGTCAGCAAACCTGACGGCGATGGGCTTCGCGTTCGCTCAGCCCGTCCTACAAGGCCGGTATCGTAGGATGGGCTGAGCGCAGCGAAGCCCATCACGCCGACGCTCAGATCCCGATTTCCTTGCGCACCTTGGCGCTGATGGTCTGGCGCAGTTCCCGCATCTCGGCCCAGGGGTCGGATTTCAGTTTGGCGAGGCGGTCGGGGACGGTCAGCACCGTAAAGCCGGTTGGCTTTACCCCTTTCTCGACCTCTTCCCAAAACAGCGGGGTTGCGACCGGTGCGCCGTCGCGGGCGCGGGGGGAATAGGCGCCGATCGCGGTGGAGCCGCGGCCGTTGCGCAGATAGTCGATAAAGATGCGGCCGGTGCGGGCGCGCTTTGCCATGTTCGAGGTAAAGCGGTCGGGATAGGCGGTCACAAACCGCTCGGCGACCCATTTGGCAAATTCCTTGATCGCGTCCCAGCCGAGCTTTGGCGCGACCGGCACGACGACATGCAGCCCCTTGCCGCCGGTCGTCTTGACAAAACTTTGCAGCCCGATCCCGTCAAGGGCCTGGCGCATGTCGAGCGCCGCTTCGGTCACCCGCTCCCACGGGAGGCCTTCGTCGGGGTCGAAATCGAAGGTGATGCGGTCCGGGGTATCGACCTTGCCGACGGTCGATCCCCACGGGTGGATTTCCAGCACCGCCATCTGCACCATCGCGACGAGACCCGCGAGATCCTTGATGACGAGATAGATTTCGCTTCCGGATTTTTCCGGAATTTCGACCTGACCGAGAGCGTCGGGCACCCCCGAACTCAGATGCTTCTGGTAGAAGCACTGCCTGCCCTGGCCGTCGGGGCAGCGCACCAGGCTCAGCGGGCGGTTTGACAGCTCGGGCAATGCCCAGCTTGCGATTGCCGCGTAATACTGCGCCAGCACCAGCTTGGTGATGCTGGTGTCGGGGTAGAGCAGCCGGTCGGGATGGGTCAGGCGCACGCCCTGGAAGGTGATGCTGCCGTCGCGCGCCGGGGCGGATGCCGCGGGCTGGGACGGGCTTGGCTTTGCGGCGAGGTTGGCGGCGGGTTTCGGTGTGGTCATAACCTCCTCGGCGCTTTTGTCATCGCGCAGGCCCTGGAACGCGGCATGGCGCAGCAGCCCGTCCGATGTCCAGTTCGAGTATTGCACCTCGGCGACGAACTGCGGCTCGACCCAATGCACATCCTTGACCGGCGTCCCGGGTGGCACAATCGCGGCCGATCGCTTGCGAGCGATCGCGTCGAGGCGGCGCCGCAGATCGCCGAGCAGCGCGTCGCTGAACCCGGTGCCGCAGCGCCCGGCGTAGTGCAGTCGGCGCTGTTCATCGTAATACCCCAGCACCAGCGCGCCAAACCCGAGCCGGGTCCCGCTCGGGTCGGTAAAGCCGATCACGACGAACTCTTCGCGATTGGTGCATTTGATCTTGAGCCAGTCGCCGCTGCGGCCCGGCCGGTAGGGGCGGTCGCGCCGCTTGGCGACGATTCCTTCGAGCCCGTAATCCGCGACATGGCGCAGAAAATCGGGACCGCGCCCTTCCTGATGGTCGCTGTAACGCACCATGCCGTCAGCGTTGGGCGGCACGATCTCTGCAAGCGCCGCCTTGCGCTGGTCGAGCAGTACGGCGGTCAGGTCGTAGCCGTCGCGATACAGCAGATCGAACGCATAATAGAGCAGCGCGCCGGTATCGCCGCGGGCGATTGCGTCCTGCAGCGTCGCAAAGTTGGTTTTGCCCTCCTCGTCGAGCGCCACAACTTCGCCGTCGATGATCGCGGTCTCGACCGGCAGGGCCGCCAATGCCCGCGCCAGAGCGGTGAATTTCGCTGTCCAGTCGAGGCCCTTGCGGGTGGTCAGCCGCACCGTGCCGCGGTTGACGCGCGCCAAGAGGCGATAGCCGTCATACTTGATTTCGTGCAGCCAGCCGCTGCCGTCCGGTGCGCGCTCTGCCGCAGTTGCCAGTTGCGGCTCGATTGTCTCGGGAAGCGCGGCCTTACGGGCGCCCGCCGGCCGCTTCGCCGCAGCCGCAGGCTTCCTGGCCGGCGCCGGCTCCTGCTTGATCTCGCCCTTGCCGGACTCCCACACCCGGTCGCGTTCGGCGGCGATCGCGTCCATCGCCCGCCCGGTCGCGACGCTGAGCGGATTGTCATCAACCAGGGCGGCTTCACTGCCGGGCACCGCTTCTTCGTCGCGCTCCTTGATCAGCAGCCAGTTTTCGTGGTCTCCGGGACGCTTGGGAGCCGCCTTGCCGCCCATCCGCACCAAGGCCCAGTTGCCGTGCAGTTTCTCGCCGTCGAGGCGGAATTTCATCGACCCCTTGCGATAGGCGGCGTCGGGGTCGGGCTCCAGCGGGGTCCAGGTGCCGCGGTCCCACAGCAGGACCGTGCCGCCGCCATACTGGCCCTTCGGAATGACGCCCTCGAACCCGCCATATTCGATCGGATGGTCCTCGACATGGACGGCGAGGCGCTTTTCACCGGGATCGAGGCTCGGCCCTTTCGGGATCGCCCAGCTCAGCAGCACGCCGTTAAGTTCGAGGCGGAAATCGTAATGCAGCCGGCTCGCGGCGTGTTTCTGCACGACAAACGACAACCCCGCCGGCGCAAGCTTCTTGCGCCGTGACGTCGCGCCAGCCGGCTCCGGCGTCTTCCCGAAATCGCGTTTGCGTTGATATTCCTCGAGCGCCATCGCAATCCGCCGTTCCCCTGGCGAAACGAGAAACGGCGGCGGCAGTTCCGTTACGTCCCGAGCTGCGTCGCCAGATCCTCAAAGCTCGTCGCAACATACGTGAAATCATGCTCGGCCTTGAAGTCGCGATCCTGCTTGTTGCCCTTTTCGTAAGGGCGGTTGATGTAGGCCGTCTTCATGCCGTGCTTCGAGGCCGCGACGAGGTCGTTATTATGCGCCGCCGTCATCATCACCGCAGCGGGATCACCCGAGCCGAGCAGTTCGATCGCCGACTGGTACATCCCCGCATCGGGCTTGTAGGCCTTGGCAATATCCGAGGCGAGCACCGTGTCCCAGGGCAGGCCGCAATGCTTCGCCATGTCGGTCAACAGCCGCACCGTGCCGTTCGACAATGTCGCGATGATGAATTTGGTCTTGATGCGGGTGAGGCCCGGGACCGAGTCCGGCCACGGCCGCAGGCGGTGCCAGGTCAGGTTGAACCAGATTTTGTCGTCCTCGTTCAGCTTGCCGGCGATGCTGAACTTGTCGAGCAGCTGGTCGAGCGCCATGCGGTGCAGCGCGTCGAGATTGGTCCACGGCAATTCGCCGGTGCGCACCTTGTTCATCGACGGTGCATAGAGGCCCCGCCACTCATCGGCGAATTGCTGCCAGTCGACGCCGCTGATGCCCTTCTTCGTCCCCAACGTCTCGCCATCCGCCGTGACCGCGCCGCGCCAGTCGACGACCGTGCCGAACACGTCATGCACCAAGGCTTTGATCTCACTCATCGCTCACTACTCCCGTTTGCTTTGAGTCCCAACCGCCGCATTCGGATGCGACCGGGCTCGATTACCGAAAAATGGCCCGCCCAATCGGTCCGAGACGCGAGCAACCGTGCCAATTGAGACCCGATAATGTCCGGTTTTGGCATCGGCATGCGAAACAAAACGACGCCACAGGCCGCCGGCAAACCGGCGTTTCTGGTCAATTCGCCGAAATCCTTGTCGAAGGTCAGCAATATCCGGGTTTCGCGGACTGCCCACGTCATGACCGCCTCATCGCTTATGCCTGGCGCCAGCACCCTCACCCACGCAACATCGTTTCCCTCGGCTTCGAGCGCCACGACGGCGGAGCCTGGGAAATTTTCGTCGGCCAGGAAGCGCATCTCAGGCTGCGCTTGGGAACACCTTTTCGGAACTCACCATATCGCGGGCGTAGGCAAGGCAGGCCATTACATCATCGTGCGTCAGGCCCGGATAGTTGGTCAGAAGGTCTGCTTCGGACCAGCCTTCCGCCAGCAATCCAAGGATGAACTCGACCGATAGCCGCGTGCCGCGGATAATCGGTTTCCCCATTAAGACGCCCGTGTCGGCCGTGATGCGTGGATGTTCAGCCATCGGAGACGACTCCCAGCAAAATTGTCAGCGCGCCAGACCGCGGGCCTTGTCGGCAAGGCCGAGAACGCGGCGGTAGTAATGGCGGAACCGTTCGTCCTGCGTCTGGCCGCGGACGAAACGGATATAGATCTGCTGGATGATAACGGCGAGCTTGAAGGCGGCGAATACCTGATACCAGCCGACCGCATCGACATCGAACCCGGTGCGCGCGGCATAGCGCTGCACCGCCTCGGCGCGGCTCGGAAAGCCCGCGCGCCAGGTCGGCATCGCGGCGATCTCGCGCCACGCCGGGTCGTCGCCCGGCTCGACCCAGTAGTTCAGGATGTAGCCGAGATCGGCGAGCGGGTCGCCCTGGGTGCACATATCCCAATCGAGCACCGCCGCGATCCTGGCGGGATCGGCGGTGTCGAGCAGGCAGTTGTCGAGCCGGTAATCGTTGTGCAATAGCGCCGCCGCGCCCGATCGCGGCAGATGCGCCGCGAGCCAGTCGAGCACCGGCGCCATCGTGGCGGCCGAGCGCTCCGCCGCTTCGCCGCCCCGCGATGCGTGCCAGCGCTTCGTCCAGCCGGAGAGCTGGCGCTCCATAAACCCTTCGGGCCGGCCGAGATCATCGAGACCGACATCGGCCGGCGGCACCAGATGCAGGTCGGCAAGCGCATCGATCAGTGCCTCACCGATGCGGCGGTTGAGATCGGGCCGGCCGGCGAATTCGGCCGGGATATCGTCGCGGATGACAAACCCATGCCGCCGCTCCTCGACGATGAACACCGCGCCGAGAATGCTTTCGTCTTCGCACAACAGCAGGCTGCGCGGCGCCAGCGCGAACTGTCGATAGAGGCGCGATAGCACCCGGTGCTCGCGCCGCATGTCATGCGCGCCCGGCGGGATGGGGCCGAGCGGCGGCCGGCGCAGAACAAACTCGCGGTCTCCAAACCTGAGCAGATAGGTCAGGTTAGCCTTGCCGCCGTGAAACTGGCCTACCGAAAGAGGTCCCTCGGCGCCAGCAAGATTGGCGCGCAGATACGGCTCCAGCCGTGCGGCGTCGACACGCTCATCGGGCCGCTCCGCGATCAGTTCGGCCGCTTCGAGGTTCATCCGCCGCGTCCCTACTTCCGCAATTCCACCCGCGCGACCGCCCGGCGGTGCACTTCGTCCGGCCCATCGACCAGCCGCATGATCCGCGAGCGGGCCCAGGCATAGGCGAGGCCGAAATCCTGGCTGACGCCGGCGCCGCCATGCGCCTGGATGGCGCGATCGATCACCGCCAGCAGCATCTTTGGCGCCACCACCTTGATCATCGCGATCTCGGCCTGCGCCCCCTTGTTGCCGACCGTGTCCATCATGTAGGCGGCCTTGAGGGTCAAGAGGCGCGACTGCTCGATCTCCATCCGCGAGTTGGCGATCCATTCGCGGATCACCCCCTGATCAGCGAGCGGCCGGCCGAAGGCGACGCGGCTTTTGACGCGGGCCACCATCGCCTCGAGCGAGCGCTCGGCGAGGCCGATCATCCGCATGCAATGGTGGATGCGCCCCGGCCCGAGCCGCCCCTGCGCGATCTCGAAGCCGCGCCCTTCGCCGAGCAGAATGTTCTCGATCGGCACCCGCACATCCTTGAAATCGACTTCGGCGTGGCCGTGCGGCGCGTCGTCATAGCCGAACACGGTCAAGGGCCGCATGACCGTGACGCCCGGTGTGTCGCGCGGCACCAGGATCATCGATTGCTGCTGATGGCGCGGCGCATCCGGGTCGGTCTTGCCCATCAGGATGAAAATTTTGCAGCGCGGGTCCATCGCGCCCGAGGTCCACCATTTGCGGGCGTTGATCACATAGCTGCTGTTGCCCTCGCGGGTGATGCGCGCCTCGATATTGGTGGCGTCGGACGAGGCGACGGCCGGCTCGGTCATCGCGAAGGACGAACGGATTTCGCCCGCCAGCAGCGGCTTCAGCCACTGTTCCTGCTGCGCCGGCGTTGCGTAGCGCACCAGCGTTTCCATGTTGCCGGTGTCGGGCGCCGAGCAGTTGAACACCTCTGGCGCGATCGGTGACCGCCCCATGATCTCGCACAGCGGCGCATATTCGAGGTTGGTCAGCCCGGCCCCCATCTCGGATTCCGGCAGAAACAGGTTCCACAGCCCGGCAGCGCGGGCCTTGGCCTTCAATTCCTCCATGATCGGCGGGATCTGCCAGCGGGTCGGCGCCTCGGCAAGCTGCCGCTCAAACACCTTCTCGGCGGGGTAGATATGCTCGTCCATGAACGCGCGAACCCGAGCCGAAACCTGCTTCACCTTGTCCGAAGGTTCGAAATCCATCCCGCTTCCCCCATCGCTCTACGACCCGCGGTGCGCAGGGTAGTGCAGCGAATGCGACCGCTGCTAGAGGTCACATAATCGTTCCGATCATCGAAAGTTGACACCCATAACCGCCAAAGGGCCGGCATTTGCCGGCCAATAGGGATACCAAAGGCATGATCGAACGCGTGGGAGTTGCTGAGGCGAGAAAGCGCTTCGGGGTGTTGCTCGACCGAGTCACGAGCGGAGAGACGGTCGAGATTACGCGGCGCGGTAGACCCGTCGCCCGGCTCATTCCGGTGCAGCCGGCCTTCGATAGCGAAAAAGCTCGCCGCGCAGCTGAATCGATTATTGAAAACGCCAAGGGCGTCACACTCGGCGGCCTCAAGATCAAAGACCTGATCAATGAGGGGCGACGATAAGATACTCAGCTGCATCCCTTAGCGAGTTCTATCCTCGCTGAGCCGGATCAGCAACTTCCCAAAATTGCGGCCCTGCAACAGGCCGATAAAGGCGTCGGGCGCGTTGTCGATCCCGTCAACGATGTCTTCGCGGTATTTGAGGTGCCCGGCGCGGACCAGCGGCGCGACCATGGCGCGGAATTCGGCGTAGCGGTGGCGCTGGTCGCTGACGATGAAGCCCTGGATTTTGAGGCGCTTGCGGACGACCGAGGCGAGGTTGGGGCCGGCGCGCGGGGTGGTGTCGTTATACTCCGAGATCATGCCGCACATGATCATGCGGCCGAAATCATTGAAGCGCGGGAACACCGCCTGCTGCACCGCGCCGCCGACATTCTCGAAATACACGTCGATGCCTTTGGGGCAGGCGGCATCCAGCGCCGCGGCGAGATCGGGGCCGCGATGGTCGAGCGCCGCGTCGAAGCCGAGTTCGTCTTTGACATAAGCACATTTGTCGGCACCACCGGCGATCCCGATGACGCGCGCGCCAGCCCGCTTCGCCAATTGCCCCGCCACCGCGCCGACCGCGCCGGAGGCGGCTGACACGACGACCGTCTCGCCCGCTTTCGGCTGCCCGATATCGGCGAGGCCGATATAGGCGGTCATCCCCGGCATGCCGAGCACCCCCAGCGCCGTCGAGATCGGCGCCTCGGCCGGGTCGAGCTTCAACAGCCCGACAGCCGGCACGGCGCTGTAAAGCTGCCAGCCGTAACCGCCGAACGCATATTCGCCTTCGCGGAAGCCAGGGTCGCGCGACCGCACCACCTGACCCACCACGCGGCCTTCTATGACATCGCCGATCTCGACCGGCTTCGCATAGCTGCGCACGCCGCTGATCCGGCCGCGCATATAGGGGTCGAGCGACAGATAGATACCGCGCAGCAGCACCTCGCCCTCACCCGGTTCGGGCAAGGGCGCATCGACAACGTCAAAATCCGCGGGCACCGGCATGCCGTTCGGCCGCCGCTTCAACAGAACCTGCCGGTTGTGTTCGGCCATCACGCGCTCCTTCAGGAATGCTCGCTCCGGGCGAGCGGGCGCTGGGTCAGTGGGCCTGATCCCAACTGGTGGCCCAGCCGGTTTCGACGACGAGCGGCACCGACAACTCGCAATGTGGCGCGCAGGCGGCCTCCATCACCTCTTTGACCAGAGCGGCGGTGGCCTCGATTTCGCCCTCCGGGAGTCTCGAACAGCAATTCGTCGTGCACTTGCAGCAGCATGCGCGCCTGCAGCCCGGCGCGGCGGAGGGCAGCAGGCAGGCGGCCCATCGCTCGCTTGATGATGTCGGCGGCGGAACCTTGTAAGGGCGCGTTGATCGCCTGGCGCTCGGCGCCGGCGCGCCGCGCCGGGTTGGCCTCACGGATGCCGGGAATAAAGCATTTGCGTCCGAAAATCGTCTCGACATAGCCGGTGCGACGCGCGTCGGTCTTGATCCGCTCCATATAGGCGCGGATGCCGGGGAAACGCTCGAAATAGGCCTTGATGTAGGCGGCCGCCTCGCTTTGCGGCACGCCGATCTGGTTGCCGAGACCGAACGCGCTGATGCCGTAAAGGATGCCGAAATTGATCGCCTTGGCACGCCGCCGGGTCAGCGCATCCATCTGGTCGAGCGGCACGTTGAAGACTTCGCTGGCGGTCGCGGCGTGAATGTCGTGTCCGGCGAGAAACGCCTCCTTCAGCGCCGGAATATCCGCGACATGCGCCGCGAGGCGCAGTTCGATCTGGCTGTAATCCGCCGACAGCAGCAGGTTTCCCGGCTCGGCGACAAAGGCGCGGCGGATTTTGCGGCCCTCCTCGGTGCGCACCGGGATGTTCTGCACGTTGGGATCGGTCGAGGAAAACCGGCCGGTCGTCGTCGCGGTCAGCACAAAAGTCGTATGCACCCGGCCGTCATGGCTGTCGATCTGGCCGCCGAGCGCGTCGGCATAGGTCGATTTGAGCTTGGTCAGCTGGCGCCATTCCAGCACCTGGGCCGGCACCGGATGCAGCGGGCTCAATTGTTCGAGGATCGAGGCATCGGTGCCATAGGCGCCGGTCTTGCCCTTTTTGCCGCCGGGCAGTTGCAATTTCTCGAACAGCACGTCGCCCAGCTGCTTTGGCGACCCGATGTTGAATTCGCTTCCGACATCGCGCCAGATTCCGGTTTCCAGCTCGGCGATACGGCGTGCGAAATCGCGCGACAATTCGGCGAGCGCATCGCGATCGACCTTGACGCCGTGGTCTTCCATCTCGGCGACGGCCGGCACCAGCGGGCGCTCGATGGTCTCGTAGAATGCGGTCATGCGCTCGCGCACCAGCCGCGCCTTTAGCAGCATGTGCAGGCGCAACGCGGCATCGGCCCGCTCGGCGGCGAAATCGCGCCCCGTCGTGGTCGCGACCTCGGCGAACGCGATCAGGCTTTTGCCGGTGCCGAGGATTTCCTTCACCGGCGTCAGATTGTGCTCGAAGGCAAGCCGGGTCAGTTCCTCGATCGAATGCTCGATCTGCCCGCCATCGAGCACATACGACATCAGCATCGTGCAGTCATAGGGGCGCAGCGCGATGCCGTGGCGGCGCAGCAGATGCGCCATGCCTTTCATGTCGTGGCCAATCTTCAGAACGCCGCGGTCTTCGAGCAATGGCTTGAGGCGCGCCAGCGCCACTTCCGGCGTCAGCGTGCGGACGGTTTCAGCCGCTTCAAGCAGCCCCGCCGCGCGATGCCCGAGCGGTACATAAGCCGCGAACCCCGGCGCCAGGGCCAGCGCCAGCCCGGCAAGCGCCGGCCGCGTCCCGGCGACGACACTCGACGCCACCCACAGCGCCACCGACCCGGCCTGTTCGGCCGCCTCGATCCAATGGTCGAGACCTTCGACCGTATCAACCACCGCGTAGGTCCGGGGCTCGGAGAACCGCGGGATATCCGGAATAATCGGCTCGCTCGGCCCTACGGGAGCCGACGAAGTCAACGGTACGCTGATCGCCAGCCGCTTTTCGATGCGCGAGCGCAGCGCCCGCAACTCCATCTCATCGAGAAACGGAAACAGCTTTTCGGGATCGTAAGGCTGCACGCGCAGCGCCGAGAGCGGGCACGGCAAGGGCACAGCGTCGTCGAGCTTGACCAGCACCTTCGACATCCGCGCCTTGGCCGCGTTGTCTATCAGTGCCTCACGGCGCTTCGGCTGCTTGATCTCGTTCGCGCGCGCCAGCAGCGACTCCAGGTCGCCATAGGTGTTGATCAGTTCGGCCGCCGTCTTGACGCCGATGCCGGGTACACCGGGCACGTTATCGGTGCTGTCGCCGCACAGCGCCTGCACTTCGATGACCTTGTCCGGCCCGACACCGAATTTCTCGCGGACTTCGGCCTCGCCGATCGGCCGGTCGGTCATCGGGTCGCGCATCATCACCCGGTCGTCGGCGACGAGCTGCATCATGTCCTTGTCGGACGAGAGGATCGTCACCTTGGCGCCGGCCTCGATCGCGTGGCGCGTGTAGGTCGCGATCAGATCGTCGGCCTCGAAATTTCGCATTTCGATTTGGCAGACGCCGAACGCCTCGGCTGCCCGGCGCACATGCTCGAGCTGCGGCGCGAGATCGTCGGGCATTTCGCGCCGGTTGGCCTTGTACTGGTCGTAGATTTCGTTGCGGAAGCTGTGCCCGGAGGCGTCGAAAATGACCGCGATATGGTCGGCGTCGGTCTCGCGCAGGTATTTGTCCAGCATGTTGCTGAAAATCATCACGACTTCGGTCGCCATCCCGTCCGATTTGCGCTGAAAGCGCTCGGCCTTGGGGTCGCGCGCCCGCGCGAAATAGGCACGGAAGATGAAGCCGGAGCCGTCGATCAGGAATACATGATGCGGCACCGCGGACGGCGGCGGCGCGGCCGACTCAGCGCTCGAATCCGGGGCGGGGCGCTCGGCGACGATCGGGGCGATCGCATCATCCATGGGCGGCTCCTTCTTCCGCGCCGGCCGCGGCGCCGGCTGTGTCGGCCGAATGCGCCCCCGCGCGGTTGACGAACAGGCGCGAGCAATACGGGCATTCGACCTGCCCGCTCGGCGCCAGGTTCAAATAAACCCGGGGATGGCCCATCGGGCCGCCACCGCCATTGCAGGCCGCCACCATCTGATCGATCTCGATGGTCTCGAAAGGTGTCATTTTGCGTCCGGAGCTTGGCGTTGGCGCGGCGGAACGGCCGCCAGCCGGTTGACCGTAAAGTCGGCCGAATGATACCCGTTGCGGCAGGACAATCAATGATCCCTTCCGCCGCTTCCGTCCTCCGCAATCGGGTTTCGTGGCAGCGCGCGGCGGTGTTGCTGCTGATGTTGTGGGCCTGCCTCGCACCGGCAATAGTCGCGCCGGCAATGGCGGCGCAGCCGGCACCGGCGCATTTCACCGACAGCGCCTTTATCGCCGGGGACGGCGCGGCATTACCGCTGCGCAAATGGCTGCCGCAAGGCGGTGTCCGGGCGGTGATCCTCGCACTGCACGGGTTCAACGACTACAGCGCCGCCTTTAACGCGCCCGCCCTCGGCTGGGCGGCGCAGGGCATCGCCACCTACGCTTACGACCAGCGCGGGTTTGGCGCCGCGCCGGATCGCGGCCTGTGGGTGGGTGACGGCCAACTGGCGGTCGATGCGATCACCGCCACCCGCATCCTGCGGCTGACCTACCCCGGAAAGCCGGTCTATCTGCTCGGCGAAAGCATGGGGGGCGCCGTCGCGATCCTCGCCGCGACGGGCGCGATCGATGGCCTGACGACGATGCCCGGCGGCCCGCCGACCGCCGCGGTCGATGGCGTCATCCTCAGCGCGCCGGCGGTGTGGGGCCGGCTGACGATGGATTTGCTGCCGCGTCTCGCGCTGTTCGCGGCGGTGCGCCTGATCCCCGCCGAGGTGCTGACCGGCCGCGGCGTCGTGCGCGTCCAGGCTTCCGACAATCTGCCGATGTTGCGCGCTCTCGGACGCGACCCGCTGATCATCAAGGGGGCGCGGGTCGACACGCTGTTCGGGCTGGTCAACCTGATGGATGACGCGCTCGCCGCTGCGCCTTTGCTGACCCGCCCGACCCTGCTGCTGTACGGCGCGCATGACGAGGTCATGCCGCGGCCGGCCCTCGCAGCCTTCGTCGCGCGTCTGCCGCCTGACCCCGCCCGGGTTCGCCGCCTCGCCTTCTATCGCCAGGGATATCACATGCTGCTGCGCGACCTCGACGCCGCGATCGTCGTCAGCGATGTCGCGAACTGGGTGCTCGACCGCCGCGCTCCCCTGCCCTCGGCCGCCGACGCTGCGGCAACCACCCTTCCCTGGCCGCCGCGCCCTGCTTCTTGAGCAAGGTTTTGGCCAGCCGGCCGACCGCGCCCGCCTTGCTCCGGGGGCGGGGCTCTTCTACGATCGCGCGGGCGGCTGCGGGACAGCGGCCGTGCCCGAGGAGGAGGTTCCGATGCCAGATGACGTAGCCTTGCGCCCGACAATGACGGTCGGCCATGCCAGCCTGAAGAACCCGAAGATGGTCGGCGGCCGCCGCGACTTCTTCACCTATCGCGACCTCGCCGTCAAAGACGCCAGCAACGGCGCGATGCGTGCCCAGGTGATGAAGGCGATCACCGGTATGACCTCGCCGACCGGCTGGCACTACCACACCTGCGACGGTCAGTTCGTGTATGCGCTGAAGGGCTGGGTCGAACTTGAATTCGAGACCGGCGAGACCTTGCGCCTCGAACCCGGCGATTCGGTGTTCATCCCGGGCGGCATGCCGCACAACGAATTGCGCACCTCCGACGACGTCGAAATCCTCGAAGTGTCGGTGCCGGGCGAACTCGGCACGGTGCCCTGCGACCCGCCAGCCGCGCGCGCCTGACCCACGCATAACGGTGAGCTACGGCCGCCGCCTGCACGCCGCGGCGGCCGGGTTTTTGCACGCGGTCGCCGGCTGGCTGGTGCTCGCGGCGTTTCGCGTGGCACAGCGGCCGGCACGTCGTGCAGTGGGAGTGAAGGAGCGTCGATGAGCATTACAGCGGTTCGACAGGCCGAGATCACCCATCCGGCCGCCGGGCGTATTCCGGTGCTGGATATCGGCCCGTTTCTCGCCGGCGAGCCCGGCGCCGCCGCGCCGCTGGCACGCGCCATCGCCCATACCTGCGAGGATACCGGTTTCCTCGTCGTCGCCAATCACGGCGTGCCGCAGCCGCTGCCCGAGGCGGTGTTCGACGTGGCGGCAAAATTTTTCGCGCGGGCCGAAGACGAAAAGCTGCCGCACAAGATCGGCGATCTGAATATCGGCTATTTGCCGTTTGGCGGGCAGACGGTGCGCCATTCGCCGGTCAACCAGAACACCAAGCCCAATTTCAGCGAGAGCTTCTACATTACCCGCGACCGCGCACCGGACCACCCCGACATCGTCGGCAAAAAGCGGCTGATCGGCCTCAACCGCTGGCCTACCGACCTGCCCGAGTTCCGCGCCGCGACGACGGCTTATTACGCCGCGATGGAGGCGATGACGACGCGCCTCGTGCCGGTGTTCGCGATGGCGCTCGGCCTGCCGGCGGATTATTTCGCCGAAGCCTTCACCGAACCCAACTGCACGATCCGGCTGATCCATTACCCGCCGCAGACCGATCCCGGCGACAACGAATTCGGCTTTGCGCCGCACACCGACAACAATTTCATCACCTTTCTCGCGCAATCCGCCCTGCCCGGCCTCGAAGTCCGCACCGCCGAGGGCGAATGGATCCGCCCGCCGGCGGTGCCCGGCACCTTTGTCGTCAACACCGGCGCGATGCTGGCCCGCTATTCCAACGACCGCTTCCGCGCGACCCCGCACCGCGTCATCAACCGCAACGACCAGTCGCGCTACGCCATCCCGTTCTTCCTCGGCCCCAACCACGATGTCGTCGTCGCCCCGGTCCCGACCTGCACCGGCCCCGACAACCCGCCCCGCTACGAACCCATCACCTACGGCGACTTCACCGAACACCTGCTAACCCTCAACTTCGCCCACCGCCGCGCCGGTGGGGACGGCGAATACGCTTAACCGATACCAATCCGAACTGTCGTTGCGAGCCCACGGGTCGGCGCTTCGCGCCGCCCGGGGACAGGCTCCGCGAAGCAATCTCGTGCCGACGGAGCTTCCTCCGCTTGGGATTACTTCGTCGCTTCGCTCCTCGCAATGACTCGGGTGGGTGCGGGGTTCGGTGGTCGTGTTGCACCGCACACCCGGCAGCTTGACGGGAATGTGACAACCTGCCGATAATCGTGGCATCCAAGGGGCGCCCCGGTGAAGGGGCTGAGAGACGCTGGGCTGCCGGTCTTTCCAAGTCGGGTGGCGCGCGGAAACCCTTTGAACCTGATCCGGGTCGTGCCGGCGTAGGGACAGGAATCGCTTCGGCGAGCGCCGATCCCCCACATCGCGAGCGACCCGGGTCCTCGGTCCAACCGGTGCCACGGAGGCGTCCATGCCCGATTCCGCCCCTCTCCCGACCGCGAAGCTCAGCGCGAATATCGCCGAATTACAGGTCACCACCGGCGCGGTTCCCGGCCTCGCGCAAGGTCTTCGCGACCAGCAAGCGGTTCGGTGATCTGCGCGTCGCGATGCGCGAGATCGACCTGGAGGCGAGCGCCAAGGAGCCGCCGGTCCGCGTCTACGACACCTCGGGCGCCTATTCCGACCCGCGGGCCGAAACCAATATCGCCAAGGGCCTCGCCGAGTTGCGCCGCTCGTGGATCTTGGCGCGCGGCGATGTCGAGGAGATCGCCGGCCGCGAGGTCAGGCCCGAGGATAACGGGCTGAAGCGCGGCGAAGAAGCGAACGTGCCGATCTTCGACCGCGCCGCCCGCACTGTGTTGCGCGCCAAGCCGGGCGCAGTCGGTGACGCAGCTCGCCTATGCCCGCCGCGGCATCGTCACGCCCGAGATGGAATACGTCGCGATCCGCGAGAACCTCGGCCGCGAAAAGGCGTTCGAGGGCGCGCCGCGACGGCGAGTCGTTCGGCGCCGCGATCCCCGATTACGTGACGCCGGAATTCGTCCGCGACGAGATCGCCCGCGGCCGCGCGATCATCCCGAACAACATCAACCACCCGGAAACCGAGCCGATGATCATCGGCCGCAATTTCCTGGTGAAGGTCAACGCCAATATCGGCAACTCGATCGTCACCTCATCGGTCGCCGAGGAAGTCGACAAGCTGGTGTGGGCGACCCGCTGGGGCGCCGACACGGTCATGGATCTGTCGACCGGGCGCAACATCCACACGATCCGCGAATGGATCGTCCGCAACTCGCCGGTGCCGATCGGCACCGTGCCGATCTATCAGGCGCTCGAAAAGGTCGGCGGCAAGGCCGAGGACCTGACCTGGGAATTGTTCCGCGACACGCTGATCGAGCAGGCCGAGCAGGGGGTCGATTATTTCACGATCCATGCCGGCGTGCGGCTCGGCTACATCCACCTGACCGCGCCGCGGGTCACCGGCATCGTCTCGCGCGGCGGCTCGATCATGGCGAAATGGTGCCTGGCGCATCACCAGGAGAGCTTCCTCTACACGCATTTCCGCGAGATCAACGAGATCATGCGGGCCTATGACGTGTCGTACTCGCTGGGCGACGGGCTGCGCCCCGGCTCGCAACGCCGACGCCAACGACACGCGCGCAGTTCGCCGAACTCGAAACCCTCGGCGAGTTGACCAAGATCGCCTGGGAAGACGACGTGCAGGTGATGATCGAAGGCCCCGGCCATGTGCCGATGCACAAGATCAAGATCAACATGGAAAAGCAGCTCGAGGAATGCGGCGAGGCGCCGTTCTATACGCTCGGGCCGCTCGTCACCGACATCGCGCCCGGCTACGACCACATCACCAGCGGCATCGGCGCCGCGATGATCGGCTGGTTCGGCACCGCGCTGCTTTGCTACGTGACGCCAAAGGAGCATCTCGGCCTGCCCGACCGCGACGACGTCAAGACCGGCGTCATCACCTACAAGATCGCGGCGCACGCCGCCGATCTCGCCAAGGGCCATCCGGCGGCGCGCGAGCGCGACGACGCGCTGTCGCGGGCGCGGTTCGAGTTCCGCTGGCGCGACCAGTTCAACCTGTCGCTCGACCCGGAAACGGCCGAGAAATTCCACGACCAGACCCTGCCGGCCGACGGCGCCAAGCTCGCGCATTTCTGCTCGATGTGCGGCCCGAAATTCTGCTCGATGCAGATCACCCAGGAAATCCGCGACTATGCCGCATCGGGCATGGCCGAGAAGTCGCAGGAGTTCCTGAAGCAAGGCGGCGAGATCTACACCGACGAGCACGGCCAGCCCCGCGCCGCCGCAGAGTAGCCGCGACGGTATTGCGAGGGGCGAAGCAATCTCGTGCCACGCCTCGTCCGTCGAGATTGTTCGACGCGCGGCTCCTCGCAATGACGGTGGAAGGCATTGTTTTCCCTCTCCCGCACCGCGAGGGGTGCCGAGCGGGACGAGCTGGGTCTTTCATCTGCCGCACTCGCCGACGGCTGACGCAAGCCGCCACCCTCTCCAGCGGTGCGGAGAGGGAATTGAGACTCCCGCCACCACCGCCGATCTGGAAGCGCGGCGGGCGGCGCGGCGCTATCCCGACCGGCCGATCGTCGCCGTGCTCGCCGTCGTGTTGCGCGACAACCGGGCGTTGATCGTGCAGCGGGCGCAGCAGCCGAATGCCGGGCGCTGGGGGTTTCCGGGCGGGGTGCTCGAACTCGGCGAGACCGTCGCCGAGGGGGCGATGCGCGAATTGCTGGAGGAGACCGGCATCGTCGCCGAGCCGGCCGGCTGGCTCAATGTCGCCGACGCGATCAGCCGCGACGCCGACGGCCGCGTGCAGTTTCATTACATGCTGATCGCGGTGCGCGGCATCTGGCGGTCGGGCGACGGCGTCGCCGCCGACGATGCCGCCGACTGCGCCTGGGTCAGCCGCGACGACATCGTCGCCGGCCGTTACCCGACCTTCCCGACCCTCCTGCCACTGTTCGACATGGCGCTGAAAGCCGCCGGATAGGCCCCTCGCATGCCCTCGCGTTTGTTTTCGCCGATCACCCTCGGCGGCGGCACCTTCGACAACCGCATCGCCGTGTCGCCAATGTGCCAGTACAGCGCGATCGACCGGCGCCCGCCTTAAAGGCTGACTTTCCCTCTCACGCCACCGCCTGCTTCTTCGCCTCCCGTGCGGCGATCGCCGCCTCGCGCGCCAGGAGGATTTTGGCGCGTTCGACGACCGGCACGTCGATCATCTTGCCATCGAGGGTGACGGCGCCGACGCCTTCGGCGAGCGCCTTGTCATAGGCGGCGACAGAACGTTGGGCATGGTCGACTTCCGTCGGGGTGGCGCGGAACTCCTCGTTGAGGATCTGGACCTGGCTCGGGTGGATCACGCTGGCGCCGAGAAAGCCGAGCCGGCGCGAACGGCGGATCGTTTCGCGGAAGCCCTCGAGGTCGTGGAATTCGGCGACGGTGCCGACAAACCCGAGCGGCATGATGCCGGCCGCCCTGGCGGCGAGGATCGCCATCTGTTTCGGCATGAAGAGGCCCTCCGCTTCGGGCAGCATGCCGGCCGACAGCGCGAAATCCTCGGCCCCGAGATTGAGGCCGACGAGACGCGGGCTGGCCTTGGCGATTTCGGCGATGCGAAAGAAGGCCGAGGCGGTCTCGACCATCGCCAGCATCTTGGTGGTGCCGACCGGCATCCCACGTTCCGCCTCCAACTCATCGATGATCTCGGCGACGAGCTGGACATGCTCGGGGCTTTCCGCCTTGGGGAGCGAGACGCAGTGCACACCCGGCCCGATCACCGCTTCGAGATCGCGCACCGTCATCCGCATCGGCCGGTTGAGCCGCACGACGACATCAGCGCCGCCGCGCGACACGATCTTCGCCGCCTCGGGCACCAGCGTGCGGGCGCGGTCCTTCTCCGAGGCCGCAACCGCATCCTCAAGGTCGAGGATGATGGCGTCCGCGCCGCGCCGGGCCGCGCCATCGACAAAACGCTGCGCCGTCACCGGTACAAACAGCATCGAGCGCCATACGGGTAGGGTTTTGATTTCCATCATATCCTCTGATCCAGAGTGACCGGTGCGCTCGCTAATTTCAGATATCGGTCTGTGTTAGCTTCGCTACGCGCTTTTGGAATTTGCCCGGCAAATCTGTCCACGTTTCCAGCAGATAAAAGGAACCAGCAGATAACGAGCGCTTTCGAGACGACGGTGCTTCCTTATAGATATTAAATTCATCTGCGCACCCTTTCGACGCGGGTCCGCATATATGACGTGACCAGAGCAGGAATAAGTATAACTTACTGCAAGTCCATGCTGCTGCGTCTCGAAGCCCATTTGGGCCAGCGTTTGCTCGACCAGAGGTATTTCCGTTAAGTCTCGAATTCATGGAAGAGAAACAGGCTTTTCTAATCAATCAGTTCTGACTTCCTATTCGGGGCAAGGACGAACTGTTTTTCAATCTTCCGCCGCTGCGCTTTAAGAGCATTATCTCTAATTCGTTCTTCATCAAATTGCTTGTTTCTTTGTGCGATGGCCTCTTCCCATCGACGCATCCCATCGTGCAATTCGCTACTGCCTCTTTGTTCTTGTGTATTTTGCCCAAGGAGGCGGGATGCAACCATTTGCAGAGCGCCACGGATTTATTTCATCTTCTGCGTATATTTCACCCCGATGAGAATAACTGATACGTTTGACGTTTTCGGGATCGTCGCACCATGGATTTACCGTCAGAATAGCCTCCAGATGCGGCGCATGGCCGGCGACATCATCGTAATTTTTGGACGATTTTATAAATTCCAAGGCTTGAGAGAGGATTTCGTATGGCTTTCCGGCTCCCCGGGTCACGCGCATCAAATTCGCAGTCAACTCAATCAGGGTATATTCTACGCGGTGCATCGCTCTTTAATGAGCAGTTCGCGCTCGGAATTATTGGCGACTAATTCCATCTCCTAAACCTCCTTTGGTCTATCTCCTAAGGACCTAGTTGCGCACTATAGATTTGAACTTTCTCCGGCAACGGGTGATTTGTCAGCGTGCGAGCCAACTCTGATCACGCCGTCGCGCGCTAGTTCATCGAGCATGTCGCGGTCGATTCCGAACTGGCCGAGGATTTCGGCGGTGTGCTGGCCGAGATCGGGGGCCGGGGTGCGCAGGTGGCCGGGGGTGTCGCCGAGGCGCGGGATGATGTTGTGCATCGTGATCGTACCGAGCTGCGCGTCGGGCACATCGACGACGATCTCGCGCTCCTGGACATGCGGATCGGCGAGGAACTGGTCGATGTCGTAGACCGGGGCGGCGGTGACCTCGGCGGCGGCGAAGGCCGCCATGTTTTCGTCGAGGGTGCGGGCGGCGATAAAGGCGACGATCGGCGCCTCGGTTTCCTCCGCGTTCTTCACCCGGTCGGTGTTGGTACGAAAGCGCGGGTCTTTCAGCATATCGGGGTGACCGATGGCGCGGAACAGGCGCTCCGACATCGCCTGGATCGAGGCCGAGATGCCGATATAGCGGCCGTCCTTGGTGCGGAACACATTGCGCGGCGAGGTGGTTTCCGAACGGCTGCCGGTGCGCGGCCGGATCGCGCCGGTCAGGTTGTAGATCGGCGCCTCGGTGGCGATGAACGAGTACAGCGGGTCGAGCAGTGGAAGATCAATCACCTGTCCCCTGCCGCCCGCGACCTCGACCTGGCGCAACGCGACCATCACCGAAAACGCGCCGTAGAGGCCGGCGACCATGTCGGCGAGCGCGGTCGGCGGCAATACCGGCTCGCGGTCGGCGAACCCGGTGCGCGCGGCATAGCCCGACATGCTCTCGACCAAGGTGCCAAAACCGGGCCGGTCGCTGTAGGGACCGCTCTGCCCCCAGCCGGAGACGCGTACGATCACGAGGCCGCGGGTTGCGTTCATGCAGCGCGGCCGGGGCGAGGCCCATCTTTTCGAGCGTGCCCGGGCGGAAATTCTCGATCAGCACCTGGGCCGACGCGATCAGGTCCCGCAAAGCGGCGAGGCCGCGTCTGTCGCGCGGGTTCAGCGCGACGCTCTTCTTATTGCGGGCATAAAGCTTCCAGTGGACGCTGACACCGTCGGTCTGCCACGCGCGCAGCGGGTCGCCCTTTTGCGGGTCTTCGATCTTGATGACCTCTGCGCCGAAATCGGCGAGCTGCGAGGTCACCGCGTTGCCGGCGACAAGGCGCGACAGGTCGACGACGCGGATGCCGTCGAGCGGGCAGGGCGCGGCGGGGTCAAACGATTTCGCCGACACACTCATGTCCTCACACTCATGGGCTCTTCACATTCATTGGGGGTTTCCACCGCCCGACCGGGCGCCGGGATCGGGCCACAAAACCGCGGCGCATGGCAATCCCGCAATCGCCTATGGGCATATTCCGGCACGGCCGGCTTCACAGGAAGCCGTTAAGGTGCTACATACCGCGCCTTCACACGCGCCAACCACGCCGAGAGATACAAGTGCAAGTCCTCGTTCGCGACAACAACGTTGATCAGGCCCTCAGGGCCCTCAAGAAGAAAATGCAGCGCGAAGGCGTGTTCCGGGAAATGAAGCTCCGTCGCAACTATGAAAAGCCGTCGGAGCGGCGGGCGCGCGAAAAGGCCGAGGCGGTGCGCCGCTATCGCAAACTGCTGCGCAAGCGCATGGAGCGCGAGGGCTACTAGGCCCGCCCCCTACCGGCGGCTCTATTCGTCGGGCATGCCGGCCTTCCGCAGCCCGACATCGACGGTTTTTTCCGCGAGAACCCGATAAGCCGGGTTGTTGGTATAAGCCCAGCGGGCGCGCTGGCGGCTCATCGAGTTGATTTCCGGCTTCAGCTTCAAGGACTGGGCGAGCGCGGCCTGCGCCGGCTTCAGATCGCCTTTCAGGGCCTCTGCCGCGGCGAGGTCGAGATAGAAATAATAGACCCGCGGGTTGGCGGCGCATGCCTTGGCGAACAGCTCGATCGCCGGGTCAATGTGGCCGAGCAGCAGATGCGCGAGGCCGAGCGACCAATAGGCGAGCGCGATATTCGGGTCGTTCGGGTTGAGCCGGATGCGCTTTTCCTCGAGCGGGATCGCGGCGGCCGGCTCGCCGAGATAGATCAGCGTCAGCCCGAGCTGGCCGTAGGCGATCGCATTGTTGGGATCGAGTTCGATCGCGCGTTCGAGTTCGATGCGTGATTCGGGGAGGCGGTCCTGGACCCGCCGCAACAGCGCAATCGTCGTGTGCAGCTGCGAGCGGTTCGGGTCGCGCGCCAGCAGGTCACTCAGCAGCGCATCGGCTCTGGCCTCGTCCTTTTCCGGCTCCCCGCTGGTGCCGCCCGCGAGGCTCACGACCAGCACCGACGCGATGCCGAGCTTTGCGTCATAGGATTTCGGATCGATTTCCAGCGCCTGCTCAAACGCCTTGCGCGCGGCGTCGCGGCTCTCGGCTGCCTGGGCGCGCTGGTACAGCGCCCAGCCGCGCATCACCAAATCCTGCACGTCCGGGTTGACCGCCCCCTCCTGCTCGATCTTGCGCCCGGCCGCCTGCACCAGTTCGAGGTTGAGGGTGCGCGCGAGACGGCCGGTGATCTCGCGCTGGGCCTCGCCGAGGTTGCTCCGATCGGTCTCGAACCGGTCGGCCCAGACATGCGCGCCGCTGCTGGTGTCGATCAGCTGCACGTTGACCTGCACCTGTTCGCCGAGCCGCCGCACGCTGCCTTCGAGCACGTAATGCACGCCGAGGTCGCGGCCGAGCTGCTTCACATCGACCGAGATGCCCTTATAGGTAAAGGCGGTGTTGCGCGCGATCACAAAGCTGCCAGCGATGCGCGACAGATCGGTCGTCAGATCCTCGGTGATGGCGTCGGCGAAATAATCCTGGTCGGGATTGTGCGACAGGTTCTCGAACGGCAGCACAATGATCGACAGGCGCGGCGAACTCGGTGCTGTCGGAATGCTGACGCCGGCCACGACCGCGGCATTTGGCTCCGCAACGATGGCGAGACTGCGGTCGAACCGCAGCCAGGCACCGATCCCCGCAAAAACGGCGATCGCGATCAGGATCGTCGCGGCCAGCCGCTCATAACCGCCGGCGCCGGCGCGGCTGCGTGGGCGCGCGGCGGGCGCCGCGACCAGTTCGGTCGCGGCGATCGCCTCGCGCGACATTGCATAGACGCGTAATGGCCGGGCGAGGTTTTTGACGAGCTGTTCGCCGCGGTCGTCGAACGCATAGGGCAGGCGGTCGCGGACCTGGTCGTGCACGGTGCCGGCGACGCACAGGCCGCCCGGCTCGGCCAGCGCCTCGAGCCGGGCTGCGATGTTGACGCCATCGCCGAAGATGTCCTGCTCCTCGACGATGATGTCGCCGAGGTTGAGGCCCATGCGAAATTCGATGCGCCGGGCAGGTGGCACCGCAATATTGCGCTCGGCGATGCCGCGCTGCATCTCGACGGCCGAGCGCACCGCCTCGACGACGCTGGGGAATTCGACCAGAAAACCATCGCCGGTGGTCTTGACAATGCGGCCGGCGTGTTCGGCGATCTTCGGATCGCTGACCTCACGGCGGATCGCGCGCAGCGCCGCCAGCGTGCGTTCTTCGTCTTCCTCCATCAACCGTGAGTAGCCGACGACGTCCGCCGCCAACACCGCGGCAAGCCGCCGCCGGGCCCGTTCCCGCCCCGCTGTGCGCATGCCGGCGATGGTACTACGGGCCGTGTTACGGCGACAGCAACAACTCTGTGAGGCGCGCCACCGCGCCGCCGCGGTAAACGCAGAACGCGCAACGCCTTACTGGTCGAGCCACACATCCTCGAAATGCCAGCCATTGTAGATGCTGTTGACCGGCAGGTTGACGCCCTTGACGCGCGGGTGCCAGCAGGTCGCGGTGCGGCTGTAGTACATCGTGATGCGCGCGCCTTCCTCTTCGAGCTGCTTTTGGATGTCCCACACCATCTGCTTGCGTTTCGCCTGATCGGATTCCTCCGACTGGCGAAGGAAGGCGGCGTCCATCTCCTTGCTGCAATAGCCGGTATAGTTGCGGTCGGAGCCGCAGCCATAGCTTTCGCCGAACAGCGCGTCGGGGTCATCGACGCTGCGCTCCGTCAGGTTATAGGCGATCGAAAAATCCTTGCGCGCCAGTTTGGGATACCACTGCGCCGTTTCGACCGGGTCAAGTTCGCCGGAGATATAGATCTGCTTGAGCTGGTCGGTCAGCGCGACCGCGGTATCGCGGAACACCGGCACGTTGCGCACCATGACCTTGACCGGCAACGGCTTGTCCGGCCCGTAGCCGAGCTTTGCCATGATCGCGCGTGCCTCGGCGCGGTTCTTTTCGACATCGGTGCCATAGCCCGGCAGCGTTTGCAGGATGTCGGGCGGCAGGCCCCACAGCCCGTCAGGCGGGGTCAGCATCGCGGCGCCGATCGTCCCCTGCCCGTCGGTCAGCATGTTGATCAGCGCGTGCCGGTCAAGGCTCAGCGCGACGGCGCGGCGCAGTTGCGGGTTGTCGAAGGGCGGTGCGGTCTGGTTCAGCAACACGTTGGTGCCATTGGTCGGGCGGGCTTGGCAGACCGCATCGGGCGCCTCGCCCTTGACCTGCTTTACCAGCGGCATCGTCACCTGATAGGGGAAGGTCATGTCGAACTTGCCGGCGACAAAGGCGAGGATCGCGGTCGAGCGGTTCGCGATGATCGTGTACTCGATGCCGTCGAGATAAGGCCGGCCCGGCTTCCAGTAATCCGGGTTCTTGACCAGCTTGATCGACTCGTTTGGCTTGAATTCGACAAACTTGAACGGGCCGGTGCCGATCGGGTGCTGGCGCATCGTCGCCGGCGGCACGTGGCACGGATAGACCGGCGACAGGCTGGAGGCGAACAATGTCAGCAGGGCCGGCTGCGGCCGCTTCAGCGTAAAGACCGCCTCGGTGTCGCTCGGCGCCGTGACATCGGCGACGTTCTCCCACCAGGTCTTGCGCGGGTTGATGCGCAGCTTGGCGCTGCCCCTGCCAAGCAGCAAATCCCAGGTGCATTTGACGTCGGCCGCGGTAAACGGTTTGCCATCATGCCATTTGACGCCGTCGCGCAGTTTGAAGCGCAGTTCCTTGCCGTCGGCGCTCCATTGCCAGCTTGTCGCGAGTTCGGGGATGACCGATTGCAGGCTCTCGTGCGGCACCTTCGGGTCGAACACGACGAGGGTGTTGAACACCCCGGTTATCGGGATGACGGTCGAGATCGTCGCCTCTTCGAGGATCGACATGCTGGCCGGGCTGTCGCGATGATAGAGCTTGAGGATGCCGCCGGGCTTTTGCGCCAGCGCCGGCAGCGTCACTGCCGCGAGGAAACCTACGGCCAACAGGGCCGCCTTCGACAATACGCGCATCATTCTCTCTGCTGATTTTTGACAATAGGGAAGCTACAGGGCACCTGCCGGCATCATCCGCTCCGCCGGAATTTCGGGGCTGAGTTGGACTCGGCTTGGTCACCCTTCTTCATCGTCATCCCCGCGAAAGCGCATAGTCGCTAACCTTGAGGCAGATACTCCTCTTTCTGTCATTCCGGGGCCGAGCGGAGCGAGGAACCCGGAACCCAGGAACACGGACGGTGCCAAAAAGGCGAAGACGGTGTTCCTGGGTTCCGGGTTCAGCCCTGCGGGCTGCCCCGGAATGACAAATTGGGGTGCGGAAATGACGATGAAGTGGGAGCATCCAGGCAGATCGCGGTCTACGCGGCGGGCGTGCCCAGCACCTTCCGCAGAAAATGCCCGCCGCGCTGGAGGCCGTCGCCGTCGATCGAATGCCCGATGCCCGGGCAGGCCAGCGTCTCGACCGGTACGCCGGCTTCGGTCAGCGCCGTCTCGGCGGTCGCCATCGAGGCGAACGGCACCATCGGGTCGTCGGTGCCGTGCACCAGCAGGACCGGCGGCCGCGAGCGGATTTCCTCTTGCAGCAGTTCCGGCGCGATCAACCGGCCGGAATAGCCGAGGATGCCGGCGAGCGGCTTGTCGCGGCGCAACCCGACAAACAGCGACATCATCGTGCCCTGCGAAAACCCGATCAGCACCGCGTCGCTTTCGGTCAGCTCGCGCTTTTGCAATTCGTCGTCGATATAGGCGTTGAGGGTTGGCGCGGCGGCGCGCACTCCGGCCAGCACCGCAGGCGGGCTGCGGTCCGTCACACTGAACCACTGGTGGCCATAGGGCGCCATGTCACACGGAAACGGCGCGTTCGGCGACACGAACTCGGCCTCCGGCAACTCCCGTCCCCAATATTGCTGCAACCCGATCAGGTCGTCGCCGTCGGCGCCGAGGCCGTGCAGCAGGATCACCAGTTGGCTGGGTTTGCCGCCGGATACCGGCGGGCGGGAGGGACCGGACAGGGACATCATCGTCATAGCCTTTCTGCCTACTTCGCGCGGGCGAAATATTCCTCATAGGGAATGTCGTTGCTGATCAGCACGCCGCCATCGACATCGAGCGCGATGCCGGTGCACATGCGCGCCGCGTCGCTGGCGAGGAACAGCACCGCGTCGGCGATGTCCTCGGGCTCGACCATGCGGCCGAGCGGAATTTTCTTGGCGCGCTCCGCCTTGCGCTCAGCCGAGGGAACCTGGCCGCCGCCAAAGGCGGTCGCGGTCGGCCCCGGACAGACCGCGTTGACGCGGATATTGTCGGGCGCCAGTTCGTAGGCGGCATGCCGGGTCAGGCCAAGCAGCCCGGCCTTCGAGGCGCTGTAATTGGCGCCGCCGCCAAACGAGATGCGCCGCCCGGCGACCGAGGCGATGTTGACGATCGCCCCGCCACCGCGCTTTTTCATATGCGGAATGACCGCCTGGGTGCCGTGAAACGGGCCGCGCAGATTGACCGCGAGAACACGGTCCCAGTCCGCCGCCGGCATCGCCGCGATCGTGGCCCGCGTGATTGTGCCAGCCGCGTTGACCAGCACGTCGATGCCGCCGGCCTGCCCGCCGATCTCGCCGGCCAGCCGCGTAAACGCCATCCCGTCCGACACATCGAGCGCATGCGCCGTGGCACCGCCGCCGATCTCCGCGGCGACCTGCTGCGCCGCCGCGCCGTCACGGTCGATGACCGCGACCCGCGCCCCGGCAGCAGCGAATTTGCGCGCGCTGGCGGCCCCGATCCCGTTGCCGCCCCCGGTCACCAGCACGATTTTCCCCGCAAAATCTGCCGCCATCTCTCGTACCCACAGATTTTATCGGTCGAGACTAGGGCGACATTCCGGCGAATGAAACCCGTCCCGATCAGTACCGTAGGATGGGCTGAGCGCAGCGAAGCCCATCATCTTCTTCGGTGGCGCGGGGCCTATGATGGGCTTCGCTGCGCTCAGCCCATCCTACATTTATTTTTCGAGTAATTTCGCGCCCGCTGGGGTCGGCACCTCGAAGACGTTGAGGGTCACGGAGACGAACGAGTAGTAGCCGATCAGGCCGGCGAGATCGACGATGCCCTTCTCGCCCCAGCGCTCGACGACGCGGTCGTAGGTGGCGTCGTCGATGCGGTGGTCTGGTAGTAGCCGTGGGCAGAAATCGTAGACCAGCTGGTCGTCGGGGTCGGCGAATTTGGGGGCGCGGCGTTCGGCGATCGCGTCGATCATCTCCTGCGTCAGGCCGGCCGCAGGGCGAGGCGGACATGCGCGGCCCATTCGAACTGCGCCGTCCAGTACCGCGCCGTGACCAGGATCGCGATTTCGGTCTGCTTTTGGGTGAAGGGGGTGCCGAAGCGGACATGGCGCGCCGAGCTTGTGGGCATGGTCGGCGAGGCCGGGGCTTTTCAGCCAGACATGCACCGGCGGCGGCACCGACCGCGCGGGCCGGCCTTGCAGTCGTTGAAGATGCGGCGCTGTTCCGCGTCCATGTTGGCTTCGTCTATTTGCTGATAGCGCGGCATTGGGGTTCTCCCGAGTTGGCATGATTGGCGGGCGATCATACTGTGCCGCGGCATCAGGCCAAGGAGGGATCAGGAATGCAGCGGCGTAGGCTCGGAGCGTTGGAGGTATCGGCGGTCGGGCTCGGCTGCGCGACGATGACGCCGTTTTACGACCAGCCCGACCCCGAGACCGCGATTGCGACCTTGCACCGGGCGCGCGAACTCGGCGTCGATTTCCTCGACAGCTCCGACGCCTATGGCGCCGGCAAGAACGAGGAATTGATCGCCCGCGCCGTCAAAGGCCATCGCGACGACTATGTGATTGCCAGCAAGTTCGGCAATGTCGGCCTGCTCGGCAACCCGCGCTTCGCCGACGGCCGCCCGGAATACCTGCGCGACGCCTGCGACAAGAGCCTGGCGCGGCTCGAAACCGACGTGATCGACCTCTATTACATCCACCGCGTCGATCCGCAGGTGCCGATCGAGGACACGGTCGGCGCGATGAGCGATCTCGTGCGGCAGGGCAAGGTGCGCCATCTCGGCATCTGCGAGGCCGGCGCCGCGACGATCCGCCGGGCACACGCGGTGCATCCGATCGCGGCGGTGCAGATCGAATATTCGCTGTGGTCGCGCGATGTCGAAGCCGAGATTCTGCCGGTATGCGAAGAGCTTGGCATCGGGTTTGTCGCGTACAGCCCGCTCGGCCGCGGCATGCTGACCGGCAATGTCACCAGCCTCGACGGGCTGCGCGAGGGCGATGCGCGCCGCAACATGCCGCGCTTCCAGGGCGAAAACCTGCAACACAACCTCGGGCTGGTCGAGGAACTGAAGGCGCATGCCGCCGCAGAACGCTGCACCCCGGCGCAGCTGGCGATTGCCTGGGTGTTGTCGCGCAAGCCGTGGATCGTGCCGATTCCCGGCACCAGCCATGTCGGCCGGCTCGAGCAGAACGCCGCCGCGGCCGACCTCGCATATCTCCGCCGACACCGAGGATGTGCTGGAACATGTCTTTGCGCCCGGCTCGGCGACCGGGCTGCGCTATCCGCCGGGGCATCTGGCGCGGCTGGGCATCTGACCTCTCGTTGTCATTGCGAGCAGCGCAGCGACGAAGCAATCTCGGCGGGACAGAGTTGCGTCGGCGCGAGATTGCCTCGCTCCGCTCGCAATGCCAGCGTGCGTGAAAATGGGGAGTGCGCCTATGGAATTCGGCATGTTTCACGAGCTTCCGTCGATGCCGGGGCGCAGCCAGACGGAAATGTTCGACGAGGCGATGGAGCAGATCGACGCCGCCGAGCGCTGGGGCCTCGACGTCGATGTGGTTGGCGGAAATCCATTTCGCGCCGGAACGCACCTATCTGTCGGCGCCAATGACGCTCGCCAGCGCGATCGCCGCCCGCACCAAGCGGATGAAGATGGGCATCGCGGTGCAGGTCCTGCCGTTGTGCCATCCGCTGCGCATTGCCGAAGAGGCCGCGACGGTCGACCAGATCAGCGAAGGCCGGCTGATTTTCGGGGTCGGGCGCAGCGGCGTCGTCAGCACCTATGACGCCTATCAGGTGCCTTATGACGAAAGCCGCGAGCGGTTTACCGAAATCCTCGACATCGTCGAAGAGGCTTGGAGCAAGCCGACCTTCTCGTATGAGGGCAAATACTACCGCTTCGATGACGTCGCCTGCGTGCCGCACCCGTACAAAGGCAAGCTGCCGCCGATCCGCATCGCCGCCAGCACGCCCGATACGTTTCCCGCGATCGGCGGGCTCGGCTATCCGGTGTTCGCCAGCATGCGCCACACCAACCTGGACCGATCTGAAGCCGCAGGTCGCCAGCTATCAGCAGGGCTGGAAAGACGCCGGCCGCAAGGGCAAGGGCCAGGTGTTCATCTCGGCGCCGATCTACATCGCCGAGACCGAGCAGCAGGCGCGTGACGAGGCGCGCGAAAGCGTCCAGCATTTCTACCGGCTGCAATACGAACTGATCGCCGAGTCGGCGCGCCGTTCCGGCCGGCAGAGCTTTATCGATCGCGCCGAGCTGCTGCGCACCCTGACCTATGAGGACGCGATCCGCGGTAACGTCATTGTCGGCACGCCGGATAGCGTCGCGGCGCGCTTGAAGCAATTGCAGGACGAGATCGGCTTTGACGGCATTCTCGCCGAGCTGAATTGCGGCGGTATCATCCCACACGACCGCGTGATGAACGCGCTGCGCCTGATGTGCCAGGAGGTCATGCCGCGCTTCCGGTGACCGAGATCGGCCAGCGCCACTAATCAGGAGGACGAGTATGAAATTTGGATTGTTTGGCGGCGCGCGCACTGATGCCGGAGACCAGCAGGCCAGCGACAGCCGGATTTACACCGACTACATCGACTATATCTGCGAGGCCGAGGCGCTCGGCTATCACAGCGTGTTCCTGGTCGAGCACCATTTCACCGGGTTTGGCCAGGTGTCCTCGACGCTGAACTTCCTGACCTACCTCGCCGCCAAGACCACGACGTTGCGGCTCGGCACCGCGGTGCTGGTCTTGCCGTGGCACAACCCGGCATTGCTCGCTGAGCAGGCCGCGACGCTCGACCTGCTGTCCAATGGCCGGTTCGATTTCGGCATCGGCAAGGGCTATCGCTGGGGCGAATTCCACGGGTTTTGCATTCCGATGGAAGAGGCCGAGGAGCGCTACCACGAAACCGTCTCGTTCCTGCGCAAGGCGTGGACCAGCGAAGGCCGCTTTTCGCATCACGGCAAATACTGGGATTACGAGGATGTCGTGATCGAGCCAGCGCCGGTACAAAAGCCGCACCCGCCGCTGTGGATCGGTGCGGCGAGCCCGAATTCGATCCGCTTTGCCGCCGATAGCGGGTTCAACCTGCTGCTCGGCCAGGGCGGCGGTCCGGAAACCGTGGCCGAGGGGATTTCGATCTACCGCCGCGCGGTCGAGGCGCAGGGCCGCGTGTTCGATCCCGCGACGGTCGGCTGCACCCGCGCCCTGCATATCGCGATGAACGACGATGAGCGTGAGAAGGCCCGCGAGTTGCGCGCCAAGTTCATGGCCAACGTGCAATCGCTGTCATTGTCGCCGACCGGCGAGACGCCGACGCTCGGGCGGCCGCGCAAGATGATGTCGCGCCAGGAAATGGACGAGCTGACCGAGCGCGACGCGCTGATCGGCCGGCCGGACGAGATCATCCGGCGGATCAAGCGGCTGCAGGAAGGCGGTCTGGAATACATCATGGTGATGGATTTCGCCGGTTCGCGCGACCATCTGCGCACCTTCGCGCGCGAGGTGATGCCGGCCTTCGCCGACTGAAGCCGGCGGCGCCAGGGGCTGTTGCAAGGCGCCCGGCCTTCCCATGTTCTCTAATTGACCCGGGCTGCGTCCCGGCACTCCGTCCAAAGAGGCGTGGTGATGAGCTTGAGCAAATCCGTGCTGATGAGCGCAGTGCTGTTGACTGGCATGACACTTGCCGTCGAAGCCGACGCCCAATATCCGGCCTATCCGTACACCGCCGCGGTTCAAAGAACGCCGCCATCGTGGAGCTATGATCCCTACACAAGCGGCCTCGGGCCGTGCCCGCAACGTTTCCGCGGCGATCCTCAATGCCGCTACACGGTGGACCCAACCTACGGCCAGCCGGACTACTGGCCGGCGCATTAGAACGCCGGAAGCGGCGGCGCCAAAAACTCGAAGCCTGGTCAGGTCACCGGTTCAGCCGCGCTTGAACGGGTGGTCGATGATCGCTTTCTGATCTGGCGTCAGCGCCTGATAAAACTGTTCCAATGCCGGCTTGGTCTGCTGGATGGTTTGCAGCCGGGCGGTGAGAAACTGTTCGCGCTGACCCAGCCGGTCGAGCACGGTTTCCTGGCCGCGCTGATCGCGCGGCTTCATCGCGGCACATAGCTGACGCTCCTTTTCGGTGGCGCTCTGCAGCGGCCCCTGTACCTTGTCCCACAGCGGCTTCTGCTCGGCGGTCAGGTTCAGTTTGGTGATTGTGTAGGCGATCATGCCGGCGCGGCGGGCAAGATGCTCTTCGCAGCGCTGCTGCGGCGACATCGCCATCATCCGGCGCATCATGCCGCCCATCCAGCCGCGATGCGGCCCCATCCTGCCGTGCTCGTCGCCGTCCGGGCCGCCCCCCCAGCGGCTCATACCGGGACCCATCCCCTGCGCCTTCTGCGGGTCGGTGTCGGAGGCCGACCACGCGAGCATCGGCGAGGCAATCGCGATCCCCGCGATCAGGGCGACGCCGGCGACCATCGATCGGTTCATCTGGGTTCTCCCGCCAATCCTCAATTGGAAACGAAACTGCAATAGGATACGCAGGCGATCGGCCGGCCTCCCCGCGATGGCGGCTTGCGGCGAATTAAATCGCTGACAGGTTTGCCTGGGGCGATATCCGAGGCGATGCCCGAGGCGATGATTGGCGCGAGGAGAGAAGCAACATGCCGAAGACCGATGGCACGCGGGTCGTGGCCGATTTGAAGCGGCTCGCCGAGTTCGGCCGCTACAAGACCGGGGTGCACCGGCCGACCTACTCGCCGGTCGATGTCGCCTCGCGCCAGTGGCTTGCCGATAAATTTGCCGAGGCCGGGCTCGAGCCGGTGATCGACGGCATCGGCAACGTGTTCGGCCATAATCCGCGCGCGACCAAGCGGCTGCTGGTCGGTTCGCACAGCGAGACCCAGCCGCATGGCGGCTGGCTCGACGGCGCGCTTGGGGTGATCTACGGCGCTCGAACTGGCGCGCGCCTTCGCCGCCGACCCGGCGCTGGCCGGGCTCGGCATCGAGCCGGTCGCCTGGGCCGACGAGGAAGGCCATTACGGCAACATGCTCGGCAGCCGCTCATTTACCGAGCTGCTGCTCGATGCCGAGATCGACAGCGCCACCAGCCGCGACGGCAAGACGCTGCGAGAGGCGCTGGCCGAGGCCGGGTTCGCCGGCCGCGCCGCGCGAGCAGCATCGACCCGGCGCGCTATGTCGGTTATCTCGAAGCCCATATCGAGCAGGGCAACACGCTGGAAACCAGCGGGCTGCGGATCGGCGTCGTCGAGGCGATCATCGGCAACTGGAACTACGGCGTCACCTGCACCGGCGAGCAGAACCATGCCGGCACGACCCAGATGCGCCGGCGCAAGGATGCCGGTGTCGCGATGGTGCGCCTCGCCAACCGCATCCACGACCGCTTTGCCGCGATCGCCGGGCCGCGCACGGTGTGGACGATCGGCCGGATGCTGCTCGACCCGAACGCGCCGAGCATCGTGCCCGGCCGCGCCGAGATGCAGGTGCAGTTCCGCGACACCGATACCGGCATCCTGCGCGCTTCGAGACGGCCTTGCTCGAACTGGTTGCGGCGAGCCGACGCGGCCGGCCCTTGCCATATCACGATCGAGCCGATGTCGAAGAGCGAGCCGGCGCGCGATGGACGCGCGATTTCCGGCGTCTGATCGAAGCGGTCAGCCGAACGCCACGTGCCCGGCCTGCATCTGCGGATGCCGAGCGGCGCCGGGCACGACGCGCAAATCCTGTCGCGCCGCATGCGCGCCGGCATGATGTTCATCCCGAGCATCAGCGGCGTCAGCCACCACTGGTCGGAAGACACCGCGGAAGAGGACATCGTGCTCGGCGCGCAGGTATTCGCCGACGCCGCCGCCGCCATTCTCCAGGCAAGCGTAATCATCATGGCCATCATTGTCCAGGAATCGCTGCGCGGCTTGTTCTATGCGCCGTATTACGCGGCGCTGGCGCTCGGTGCATATCGAGCAGGAAGGGGTCGAGGTCAGCTTTGTCGCGGCGCCGCGGCCCGGCGTGGCGCCGGACGCGCTGTTCGACGGTACGGTCGATGTCGCCTGGGGCGGCCCGATGCGGGTCAACCAGATCTACGAGCAGCGGCCGGATTGCGACCTCGTGTGCTTTGGCGAGGCGGTGACGCGCGACCCGTTCATGCTGGTCGGCGCGCACCCCGAAACCCGGCTTTAGGATCGCCGACCTGACCAGCGTGCGTCTCGCGACGGTCAGCGAGGTGCCGACCCCGTGGCTGTGCCTGCAGGAGGATGTACGCCGCGCCGGCCTCGATCCGGCCGCGCTCGACCCGTGTCGCCGACGGCTCAATGGGCGACAACATGGCGGCGTTGCGCCGCGGCGATGTCGATGTCGTGCAATTGTTTCAGCCGCTCGCCGAGGAGCTGATCGCCGCCGGCGACGGGCATTTATGGTACGCGGCGGCCAATCGCGGCCCCTGCTCCTACACGACGTTCTACGCCCGTCGCCCAGTGCTGGCGGCGAAGCGCGCCGAGTTGCTGCTGCTGGTGCGCGGCCTCTACCGCACCCAGAAATGGCTGCACGCCGCCTCGGCCGACAGGATCGCCGAGGTGGTACAGCCCTATTTCCCCGCCGTCGCGACGCCGCTGCTGCGCGCCGCCCTCGCCCGCTACCAGAATCTCGGCGTCTGGAACCGCACCCCGGTCCTGCCGCGCGACGGCTACGACCGCCTCAAGGCCGGCATTATCAGCAGCGGCTTCGCCAGGGGCACCCCCTACGAGGTTGCCGTCGATAACACCCTCGCCGAACAAGCCGTGCGCGACGACCCACCGTCAGTGTAGGGGGTAAAAACCCACCCCCCGTTTGTGGCCGGGCTTGGCCCGGCCATCCACGAGACGAGCATCGACGGTCGGTTTCTCGTGGATGGCCGGGCCAAGCCCGGCCACGAACGAGAGGGGGAACCGAGAGGGAATGGCGTCAGTAGCTGAGAAAGGCCTGCTGGATTTCGCCGATATCCGTGGTCGTCAGCAATAGCAGCATCAAGAGGATGCGGGCCTTTTGCGGCGACAGGTCGGAGGCGCCGATGATGCCGGTCTCGCGCAGGCGGCGGCGCGGCGCGATGCGGCCGGTGGCGCGGCTGCCCTGCACGACGACAATCCCGGCCTTCGCGGCGTCGAGAAACGCCACTTGCTGCGCCGGGCTCGGCGACCCCGGCGCGAACCCGGCCGATACCAGCCCCTTGGCACCCGCCGCCACCGCCGCGCCGACGAGATCGCCATCGGCGCCGGCATAGGAATAGATCACATCGACCCGCGGCAGGCTCGTGATGTCGAGCGTCGCGAATTGCGTGTCGGGCATGTGCTTTTGCAGCGGCGCGCGGAAGAAATGCGGCCCGTCGCCATCGACATGGCCGAGCGCGCCGTAATCGAGCGACCGGAAGGTCTGCACCCGGTAGGTCGAGGTTTTGACCACGTCGCGCGCCGGGTGGATTTCGTCGTTCATCACCACCAGCACACCCATGCCGCGCGCTTCGGCCGACCCCGCCACCCGCAACGCATTGACCAGGTTCATCCCGGCATCGGTGCCAAGCGCGCTCGCCGGCCGCTGCGCCCCAACCAGCACGACCGGCTGCTTTACCCGCAAGGTCAGGTTCAGGAAAAACGCGGTTTCCTCGAGCGTCGCGGTGCCGTGCGGGATGACAAACCCGGCGATCGACGCGTCCTCGGCCGCCAGCCGGTGGATCAGGTCACGGATTTCGATCCATTCCTTCGGCCCGAGCGCGGTGCTGCCGACCTGCCGAAACGTGATCGGCAGCGGATCGGCGACGGTGCGGGTCTCGGCAAACTTGTCGAGCAACTGCTCGCAGGTCAGCTTCTGGCCGAAATCCGGGTAGTCCAGCACATCGAGACTGCCGGCCCCGAGCGACGAAATCGTGCCGCCGGTACCGATCACGGCGATGCGGGGGAGTGTGGTTGGCATAAATCATCCTCGCTGGGCATTGCTGCAATTCGGGGCAGCCCGTTCACATTTGATGCCAGCCGATCAGCGGCGATCGGCGGCGTCAGGTGAAATAGCGGCCGGAATCGATCACGATGTTCTGGCCGGTCATGGTTTCGGTGCGGCACATCGTGACGACCATATCGGCGCAGTCTTCCTTGTCGGCGGGCTTTTTCAAAAGCGAGGTCGCGGCCGAGCGCTCGATGAATTCCGGACGCAAATTGGCGGTGGCGCGGGTGCCTTCAAGAAGACCCGGCGCGACGCAGTTCACCAGCGTTTCCGGCGCCAGGGCCGTCGCCATGCATTTGGTCAGGTGAATAAGGCCGGCTTTTGACACGGCATAGGCGATCGACGAGCCGGTCGGGCCGACGCCGGCGACCGACGCTATGTTGACGATGCGGCCCTGGCCCTGCGCCTTCATCACCGGCGCTACCGCCTTGATGAGGCGCATCGGCCCGGTCAGGTTGACCGCGATGATCTTGTCCCACACCTCCATCGTCAGGCTGTCGAGGTCGGGAAACGGGATCGCGTGGTTGTAGGCGGCGTCGTTGACCAGGATGTCGAGCCGGCCGAACCGGCGGGTCACCGCATCGACCAGCCCGTCGACCGCAGCACCGTCGGTGATGTCGCAGCCAAAGGCGGCGGCGTTGATCTGATAGCCGGAGGTCAGCTCGCGTGCGACGCCCTCCGCCTGATCACGGCTCTGGGCGTACATCACCGCGACATGCACCCCTTCGCGCGCCAGCGCGTGGCAGATGCGCTGCCCGAGCCCGCCATTGCCGCCGGTCACCACGGCCACCGCACCCCTTAGCTCCATGCACGTTCTCCTGTTTGCGTGTCGGTCGGCAGTGTGTGACCTGTCCCGCCGGCAGGCAAGCGATTGCCCCGCCTGCCTGCCGCCGGAATTTGGGGCGCTGTGCGGCCTGCCCTTTGCGCCGTCTAGCGTCCCGGTGCGGGCCCTGGCGCCGGAGAGGGGGCCGGCAGGGCCGCGGCGCGGTCGCGGGCGATCGTCGGCATCAGGCTGGCGATCAGCCCGGTGACGAGGCCGTTTTGCGCGTTGCCGCCTTCGCCCGACACCATGATCTGCGGCACGACCGGCTGGTGGCCTTGCGCCACCGCCTCGAACAGCCGCGTCGCGATCTGCTCGGTGAGGCGGTATTCCGGGCCGCCATAGGCGCGGACCTGGGCGTCGATCGCGCCGGCATTGGCGGCACCGACCGCGGCGATCCGCGACGCCTCGCCATCGCCTTCGAGACGCTGGCGGTCGGCCTCGGCCTGGGCGGTGATGCGGATCGTCTCGGCGTCCTTGGCGGCGCGCGCCAGGGCGGCCGAGCCTTCGTTTTCCAGCACCCGCACCTGCACCGCCGATTGCGTCAGTTTGGTCTGCATCTCGGCGGTGGCGCGCACCTCGTTCAGCGCCCGCTGTTCGACCGCGGCCTCGCCCTGGCGCTTGAAGGTTTCGACCTGCTCGACCGCGATCTGCCGCTCGCGCAACTGCACCAGGATGCGCTCGACGGTCTGGTCGTTGGCCTGCGGTTTTGGCGTGCCGATCAGCACCTCCTGCAATTCGAGGCTGTAATTGAGGAATTTGGCGCGCATTTCGGTGCTGGCGCGGGTCTGGATTTCGGCCCGCTTCTGCAACAGCTCGATCAAGGTCTGGTCCTGGCCGATATCCTTGAAATAGGCCGAGACCATCGGGTCGAGCGTCTGCTCGACCAGCCGCTTGACATCGCCAAAGCGCTGCACCACCTGCGGCGCCTTCTGGTAGTCGATGTGCACGACCACCGACAACGGCAGCGCCGGCTCGAACGCGTCCTTGGTGATCAGCGTGATCTCGCTGAGGTTTTCGTCGAGCTTGTGCGAGCCGGTCGAACTGCTCATCCATTTCAGGACAAAGTTGGTCGTCGGCACCGCGACGATCTGGCCGGCGAACACGTTGAACGCGTATTTGCCCGGCAATAGCGGCTGCTGCCAGACGCCGCGATGGCCGCGCTCGACGAGTTCGCCGTGGCGGTAGGCGGCGCCCGAGACGTCGTCGCCGGCCGGGCCGGTATACGAGACGACGACGCCGACCGTGCCGATCTCGATGACCGTCTTCGGAATGATATCGACTGTCGCGAACAGCCGGTTGATGAAATAGGTGCCCTCGACCAGCACCTGAAGCTGCCGGCCGCGCCGCCCGCCGGCCGCCAGAAAGTGCTCGGGCTCCTGGAAATTCTCGTGGAAGGTCGTGGCGTCGCTGCCATCGCCGCCGACCTCGGGCGCGATGATCTCGCCGCTCACCAGCGACGGGCCGTCATGCACGGTGACGACGCCCATCTTGTCGTCGGTGTCGCGGATGATCACCGGCACAAAGCCGTCACGCTCCTCGATCGTCTGGCGCATCGCATCGAGCATGCGCCCGTCGATATCGTCGAGCCCGACGCCGTAGATGCCGTTATCGGTCAGGATGACAAACTGCGCCAGGTTCAGCGCGTAGGTTCCCTCGCGCAGCACCTTGCGCTGCGGTCCCTTCTGGCCGCCGCGCGACAGGAAGGCGCGGACATCCTGAAAGTCTTCGTCGGGCGCGTTCGCCGCCAGCGCCTGGGCCGAGCGCAACGGCGCACCGTCGCGGGCAAAGACGTAGCCGAGCTTGCCCTGTGAGATCGTCACCAGCGGCTGGCGATGCAGCCGATAGGTGAACGGAAAGAAAAAGTGGATGCCGCCGCGCAGAATATCCGGCTGGAAACCGGCCTGACCGTTCAGTGCGACAAACCCGGTTTTAACGGAACCGCTCGGGCTCCACAGTTTTTCGACGACGCCGACCTGGTCGTTCGGGATGTACCGGATGACGTTGCCGACACGCACCAGCAACACCAGAACAACAACACCGACCCCGATTTCAATCAGGGTTGAGTAGGCGACGACGCCCCACAGCACCGACATCATGTGCTCCAAGGCTCCCGCAATGCGCTGCACGCGACGCGCGTGCCGTGCTTGCAGAAGCAATCGGAATTAGGAGCGCAACTGTTAGTGTGCAATGGGGTGACCGTGCGCTTCCGGCACGACTGCCATGATCCCTACCCTGGCCTGATCGAACGGCTGCCTCACTCGGCCTGCCGGGCCGGCACCGGTATGTCCGGCACCGGCATGTAAAGTACCTCCGGCGCGCGACGGCGGGTCTGGGTCCAGCCGATATAGAGGCCGCAGGCGATGACAATCGCGGCGCCGAGCCAGGTCATCGCGTCCGGCAGGTCGTCGAACAGCAGAAACCCGACCAGAACCGAGCCGAGCATCTGCACATACTGAAACGGTGTCACGATATTCGCCGGCGCAAAGCGCAGCGCCAGCGCGATGAAATAATCGCTGATCGCGCCGAGCACGCCGAGACTGCAGAACAGCGCAATGTCGGCGAACGATGACGGCGTTTTCCATACGAACGGCAGCACCAGGAACATGCCGAAGGCGCCGACCACCGAACTGTAGATCGCCGAGGTTTCGGCCGCCTCGGTATCGGCGACCTCGCGCGTGAAAATCTGATAGAGCCCGTTCATCAGCGCGCTGAAGACGATGATCAGCGCCGCCCACTGAAACACCTCCGACCCCGGCCGGATAATCACCAGGACGCCGAGAAACCCGGCAAACACCGCCACCACCCGCCCGACGCTGGTCCGCTCCTGCAGCAGCGGCCACGCCAGGGCCGCGACCATCAGCGGTCCGATCATGTTGATCGACGCCGCCTTGCCCATCGGGATGAAGATCAGCGCAAAGAAATACGCCGCGTTCGAGGTGAACAGGCAGGCCGAGCGCAGCAAATGCCTGCCGAGCCGCCGCGTATACAGCATGCGCAGGCCAAACCGCGGCACAAAGGCTGCGAGCATGAACACCACATGGCCGAAGGCCCGCGCCCAGGAGATTTGCAGCGTGCTGTAATGCTCGCCAAGCAGCTTGGCAAAGCCGTTCATCAGCGGCGAGGTCAACCCCGACAGGCAGATGAACATCACGCCCAGCAGCAGGCTGGTATCCCACCTCGTATCCCGCTGACGCCGCATCGAGGCGAGCATTCCCGGCCTTCCTCCCGACCCGCCAGCCCCCGGGGCTGACGGGATGTCCTGGAGCGTACTTCGATGAAGGCGGGAATGGCACCGCGTCCGCGCGCGACCGACACCTGCGCCGGTGGAATACTTGGGCCAGGGCCTCTCCTCCTCCCGCTGGGCGCGGCATCTCGTGGATGGCCGGGCCAAGCCCGGCCACAAACGGATGGAGGTTTTCCGGCCCGGTCTCCCACTTTCGTTCGTGGCCGGGCTTGGCCCGGCCATCCACGAGCGGACGCGAGTTGCCCAAAGCGTTAGGGTCCGCGGATCGGCGATATGCGGGTGTCACTCATGGGTCGGCATCCCCTACACTCGCCCCGTAAACGACGGGCGGTAAATCAAATGGCGCGCATTGCGGTTGGCGGGTTTCAGCACGAAACCAATACCTTCGCGCCTCAGCGCGCGACCTGGGACGATTTCGCGCGTGCCGACGCGTGGCCGGGATTTGTCCGCGGCACCGAACTGATCGAGGCGGTGCACGGCTACAATATTCCAATCGCCGGCGCGGTTGAGGCGCTGACCGCGCGCGGGCATGAACTCATCCCGCTGTGCTGGTGCTCGGCACCGCCCTCCTCCTACGTCGAGCGCGAGGCGTATGAGCGGGTCGCTGCCGCGATGCTCGAAGACCTCGCCGCCGCCGGCCCGGTCGATGGCATCTATCTCGACCTGCATGGCGCGATGGTCGCCGAGCATCACGAGGACGGCGAAGGCGAGTTGCTGCGCCGCCTGCGCGGGCTGGTCGGCGATGCGATCCCGATCGTCACCAGCCTCGATTTCCACACCAACATGACGCCGGAAATGGTGCGCTATTCCAGCGCGATGGTCGGCTACCGGACCTATCCGCACATCGACATGGCGGCAACCGGAGCGCGCGCCGCGGAACTGCTCGACCGGCTGCTGCGCGAGAAGCGGCCACTCTACAAGGCCTTCCGGCAGATTGATTTCCTCATTCCGCTGGTGTGGCAATGCACGATGGCCGCGCCGACCGCGCGGCATCTTCTCGCTGCTCGACGACATCGAGAGCGGGAGGCGCGGTCGCACAACCAGGGCATCGTCAGCATCACCCATACGCCGGGATTTCCGCCGGCCGATATCGCGCAATGTGGCCCGGCATTGGTCGTCTACGGCCACGACCGCGAGGCCGCCGAAGCCGCCGCCGACCGCCTCGCCGCGGCGATCCACGAGCGCGAGGCCGAGTTCGCCGGCAAGCTCTATGACCCGGACGAGGCGGTAACCGAGGCGCTGCGCCTCGCGCGGACGGCGTCAAAGCCGATCGTGCTCGCCGATATACAGGACAACCCCGGCGCCGGCGGCACGTCGGACACGGTCGGGCTGCTGCGCGCGCTGATCGCGCACCGCGCTGCCGGCGCGGTGATCGGCATGATCGTCGATCCCGAAGCCGCAGCCGCGGCGGCCGCGGCCGGCGAGGGCGCCCGCCTCCCGATCGGCATCGGCGCCAAGGTGGGGTACGCCGGCGAGGTGCCGGTCGAGGCCGACTGGCGCGTCGTCAAACTCGGCAGCGGCGAGTTTACCGGCACCGGCCCGATGTATGGTGGCGCCAAATTCCGGATCGGCCCGATGGCGCTGGTGACCGACGAGGCCAGCGGCGTTTCGGTCGTGCTGGCGGCCAAGCGCATCCAGGCGGCCGACCAGGAAATGTTCCGCCACGTCGGTATCGAGCCGTCGCAGGTGCCGATCCTCGGCCTCAAATCGACGGTGCATTTCCGCGCCGATTTCCAGCCGATCGCCGAGACGATCCTGGTCGTGCGGTCGCCCGGCGCGCATGTCTCCGACCCGCAGGAAATGCCCTACCGGCATCTGCGCCCCGGCATCCGCCTGCAACCCGATGGGGCCAGCGCATGTTCGCCCCGCGGGTACATAGCCGCCCGGAACAGCCTGCTCCGGGTCGACGGCGAATTCGTCACCGCGCCATCGCGGCGGCAACCGCGATCAGCGTGGCGTCGCCATGGCGCGGCCCGACGATCGACAGCCCGACCGGCACGCCGGCAACCGTGGCGCCGGGGATGCTGACCTGCGGCACGCCGGTCAGCCCGCCGTGGCAGCACAGGGCCGTGATGCGGTCACGCAACGGCTCCAGCACCGAGATCGGCTGACCCTTCAATGGCGCCGGAAAGGGTGTTGTCGGCAGGCACAGGATGGTTCCCGCCGGCAAAAGCTGACGCATGCGGCCGCGCGCCTCCTGGCGCACCAGCGCAGCCCAGGCGCGCTCGCTCGCCGGGAATGCCGGCCGAAAGGCCAGATTGCGGGCAACGGTAAACTGGAAGCGCGGGTTGGCCTCGTCGATCCAGTCGCGAAAATTCTGCCACGCCTCGTATGGTTGCAGGGTCCGCTGTGCCCTGGCCCAGGTCGCGAGGCCCGGCGGCGCCATCGTGACCTCCTGAACATCGCCCACCAGCGCGCGCAGCCGCGCCACCATCGGTTCGAGCGCCACGGCGGTCTCCGGATCGGCCAGCGCGAACGCGTCGGTGGCGATGACCAGCCGGTTCGGCAGGGTTTCGGGGATCGCCTCGCCGAGCAGGACCGCCGAGATCCGTGCGAAGGTCGCGGCATCGCGCGCGAACCAGCCGGTCGTGTCGCAGGTCGGCGCCTGGCTCATCATGCCGGTCACGTCAAGGCGGCCATGCGTCGGGCGAATGCCGTAGAGCCCGCAAAAGCTCGACGGCACCCGCACCGAGCCGCCGGTATCCGTGCCAAGCGCCGTATCGACAGACACCGGCCGCGACGGCGGAGGCCGAACCCGCCGACGAGCCGCCGGGCACCCGGTCGGGTGCACGCGGGTTGAGCGGCGTCCCCTCGAACGGGTTTTCGCCGAGAATGCCGAGCGACACCTCGTCGGTGATGGTCTTGCCGATCAGGTCGGCACCGGCATCGAGCAGCGTCTGCACCGCCCAGGCGTGGCGGGTCGGCACCGGATGCGTGCGCGGCCAGTCCGGGTTGCCGCCGCCCGTCGGACGCCCCGCCACGTCGAACAAATCCTTGGCGGCAAACGTCAGTCCCGCCAGCGGTCCGCCCGGCGAGCCGGCAACATGAAACTGCTGGCCGGGAACAAAGGCGCCGATCGCGTCGGTAGTCATCCGTACTCCCCTTGAGACTATTTTTCGGCAGCCGAGTACGGGTATTTCAGGGAGCCGGTCTTCAGAGCGGGTGGGTCGAGGATGACCTGCACGCCGGGCTTGGCGAACTGGTCGAGGTCGTGGCCTTTCACGCCCTGGTACTGGATCGTCAGGATGCGAGGCTCGGCCCATTCCCCGTCCGGTCCGAACTTGATGCCGCCCATGATCGTCTTGAACTCGGTCGCGTGCATGTATTGCGCGAGCTTGTCCTGATCGATCGATTTCGTGCCCTCGACCGCCTGCTCCAATACCTGGAAGGTGGCGTAGACCAGCGGCGGTACGTAATAGCCGAGCGGGTCGGTGCCAGCGTCTTTGGCGCGCGCCTGGTATTCCTTGATGAAGTCGCCGACGCCAGGGAAATTCATCGTCGGCTCGTGGACGAACAGCTCGTAATCGACGATGCCGTTCAACCGCTCGCCCATCTGCGATTTGATCGCGCCGTATTGCAGCCCGATGATCGGGCCGCCGAACATCTTGGCCTCGAGCCCCTGTTCTCCGACCGAACGCAGGATGCCGGCGCTGTCGGCCGGGTATGAGGCGACAAACACCAGGTCGGGGCTGGTCGCCTTGATGGCGCGCACGATCGGGCTGTAGTCGATCGTGTTCGGCGGGTAATTCTTGTCGTAGACGATCTGCAGCCCGGCCTTTTTGGCGTGTTCGCGCGCCCCGGCCATCGCATTCTTGGAGAACTCGGCGTCGGCGCCGGTCATCGCCAGAGTCTTCGGCTTCGGATCGATTGACATCGCGGCGGCGAAATAGCCGGCGGTGATCGCTTCCTTGCCCTTCGGGCCGTATGGCATGGTCTGGAAGAAGCGCGGGTAGTGGAATTCGTCATTGACCGCCAGCGCCAGAGTGTCGAGCACCATGACGTTATGTTCGATCAGCATCGGCATCGCCGCGGCGCTGAAATTGGTGCCCGATGCGATGACCAGGTCGATCTTGTCGACATCGAGCAGCTTCGTATAGATGCCTGGCACCAGCGCCGGATTGCTCTGGTCGTCGTAATGGATCAGCTCGACCTTGCGCCCGAGCAGCCCGCCTTTCGCGTTCACCTGGTCGGCCCAGATCTGCGCCGTCAGGACAAACTGCTTGCCGCTCGCCGCGCTGCCGCCGGTTTCCTCGGCGCTGAACCCGATCTTGATCGGCGGCTCCGCCGCAACCGCCGGCAGCGACAGCGGCAAGCAGCAAGCCTGCGCCCAGCATTTTTCTGATACGCATTAACAACTCCTAAAACATGACCGTTCCAACGCGGCTCCGCGTCAGATCGAGTCCCGGTTGCCATCAGACTTTGCATTTGCTTCGGTACACTTCCTCTTAGATGAACACGCCCTTCATCCGCCTGCGGGGTAGCGGGTGCCGGCGGCGGCGCCGACCGGGATGACCGATCGCGATCGCCTCGGTCTCTTCCGGGGTCAGCGTGATGTCGAGGGCGCCGAGATTCTCCTGGAGGCGGGAGAGCTGCTTGGTGCCGGGGATCGGCAGCACGTCGTCGCCTTGCGCCAAGAGCCAGGCGAGGCAAAGCTGTGCGACGGTGCAGCGCCGGTCGGCGGCGATTGCTTCGAGGCCTTCGACAAACACCCGGTTTTTCGAGAAATTGTCGCCCTGAAAGCGCGGGTGCCGGCCGCGCGTGTCGCCGGCGGCGAGATTGTTGAAGTCGGGCACGGCGCCGGCCAGGAGGCTGCGGCCGAGCGGCGCGTAGGCGACAAAGGAAATGCCGAGATCGCGGGTCACGGCCCGCGTCTCGCTCCGCCTCCTCGCGGTAGAGCAGCGAAAATTCGCTCTGCACCGCGGCGATCGGATGCACCTTGTGCGCCGCCTGGATGCGCTCGGGCTTGGCCTCGCACAGCCCGATAAAGCGCACCTTGCCCTGCTCGACGAGCCGCGCCATCCCGCCGACCGTTTCCTCGACCGGCACCGTCGGATCGACGCGGTGCTGGTAATAGAGGTCGATATGATCGGTATCGAGCCGCTTCAGGCTCGCTTCGCAGGCCTGCTTGGACGTATTCGGGGCGGCCGTTGACGCCGTTGGCGCCGCCCGGCTGCTGCGTCTGGCCGAATTTGCTGGCCAGCATCGACCTTGTCGCGCCGCCCTTTCAGCGCCCGGCCGAGCAATTCCTCGTTCTGGCCCCAGCCATACATATCGGAGCTGTCGAGGTGATTGACCCCGAGGTCGATCGCCTGGTGCACCAATGCGATGCCCGCCGCATCCTCGCTCGGCCCATATGTGCCCGACAGCGACATGCAGCCGAGGCCGATTGCGGTGACTTCCGGTCCGTTTTTGCCCACCCGACGCTTGCCTGCCGCCATCTATCGCCTCCCGTTGGTGCTGCCGCAGCATAGCGGCCACCGGCGCGGCCCGCGAGTTTTTGTGACAATTCGCTGGCGCGCGCTATGATCGCATCACAAGTTTCGACCGAGGAGGGAGCGATGGCGGATCAGACGCATGTTTACGTCGGCGTGGCGGCAACCGTCGGCATGGAGCACCAGGGCACGCTCGGCGGCATCTTCCGCCAGCAGGTCGGGGACAGCAAATGGGAGCAGCTGAAGAGCGGCCTGCCGGATGGCGCCGAGGTGCACGCGGTGACGGTGCACCCGACCGATCACGACACGATTTATGTCGGCAGCACCAAGGGCATCTATCGCAGCCATAATCGCGGCGGCAAGTTCGAGCACCTCAATGTGCCGGGCGGCGACCCCGATATCTGGTCGATCCTGGTGCACCCGAAAGACCCGAAGCGCATCTATGCCGGCGCCACGCCGACCCATGTCTATCGCAGCGACGACAGCGGCGATAACTGGAAGATGCTGGCCGATCCCGGCACTGCCCGATCGCGTCATCATGGCGTTCGCCTGCCGGGTGATGCGGCTCGATGTCGACCCGAACTCGCCCGATGACGTATTCGCGACGATCGAGGCCAATGGCGCGATGCGCAGCCGCAATGCCGGCGAAAGCTGGGAAGACTGCACCGCCGACCTGATCCGGTTCTGCGAACAGCCGAAATATAGGAGCCGCATCGGCAGCCAGACCGAGATCGAAGGCATGCTCGACGGCCATGCGCTGGCGTGCAGCGCCGCGGCGCCGGGCACCGTGTTCCTCGCCAACCGCATGGGGCTGTTCCGCAGCAACGACCGCGGCAATAGCTGGGAAGACATGGAGATCGGGCGCTTTTCGCCGCTGACCTATGGCCGCGACATCCGCACCTCGCCGCATGACCCGAAGGTGCTGTATGCGGCGCTGAGCCCGGCGGCGCGCTCGACCGACGGGTCGATCTATCGCAGCGACGATGTCGGCAAGACGTGGAAACGCTATGACCACGACATCAAGGCGGACGCGACGATGATGGGCGTGACGATCCATCCGCGCGACCCGAACCAGGTCTACGGTGTCTCGCGCGTCGGCCAGATGTTCGGCACGCAGGATGGCGGCAAGACGTGGAGCGAACACCGCCTGCCGGAAGGCGTGCGCGACTGCTACGCGATCGCCTGCGGCTGATTTATCGCGGTCATATAAACCCCTCCGGCGGGAAACTGCCGGAGGGGTTTTTATGTTCTGGGCACGAACACAGCCCGCCGCCACGCCAGCAGCAGGCCGACAACGCCGGTACTGGCCATCAGCAGGATGGCGGTGCCGGGGCCGAACTTTTCGGACAGGACGCCGATCGCCATCACGCCGATCGGGCCGGTGCCGATGCACATGGTAACGATACCGAGGACGCGCGAGCGGGTTGCCGGCGGAGCCTCGGTCAGGATGAGGCTGGTCTGCATGTTCGCGAACAAGGCGCTGCCGAGCCCGCCCGTCACCAGCAGCACAAAGGCCAGGCCGTACCACGGCGACAGCGCCATCGCGATGACCCCGCCGAGCAGCAGAAACGAGCCTTTCAGCATCGCACGGGCGCCGTCGAGCCGCAGCCAACCGGCCGACAAGGCGCTGCCGACAATAATGGCGCCAAGTGGCTCGGCGGCGGCCAAGGCGCCGACCATGACCGGCGATACCCGGAAGTAATCGAGGCCAATCGGTGCGATCAGGGCCGAGTAGCAGAACCCGAATGTGTTCATGACGATCGTGACCAACACGACCGTGGTGATCGCCGAGTTGCCGCGGACGACGGCGATGCCCTCCGCGATGTCCCTGCAGATGCTGCCAAAGCGTAGCCGATGCGGCTCCTGATGGAAGACGAGGCCGGCGATCGTCGCAATCGCCGCAAGATAAAGCCCGGCCGACACGAGATAGGCGCCGCCGAGACCCAGCACCTGGAACGCAGCGCCACCACAAAGCGGGCCGACGACCCGGGCAACGCTGTTGGTCAGCGAGTCGAAGGCGATCGCGGCGACGACCCGGTCGGTCGTGACAACCTCGCTGAGCATGCGTCGGCGCACCGCCATCTCGCAGGTCCAGACGCTGCCGGAAGCGACGCCGCCGAGCGCGACGTGCCACACCTGCAGCGTGCCGCTCAGCGCCAGGGCTGCCAGCGCCGCTGACGTTGCCGCGAGCACACTGAGCTGCGCCAACAGCACATGCTTGCGGTTCACCGCCTCGGCGACAACGCCGGCGAGCGGCCCGAGGAACAGCATCGGCAGGCTGCGCGCCACGGTGACGGCCGCGACCAGCACGGTCGAATGCGTGGCCTCGTAGGTGAAGATGCCGGCGACCAACAGTTCGAGCCAGCGCATCGCGTTGCCCACGCCGCCGACAAACCACAGCCGGACATAATCGGGGGTGGCAAGCAGCCGGCGCGGTCGAAGCGGCAAACCAATCGAGTCGGTTGTCATCGCGCATTGGCCGGTGCATCGGCCGGCCACAGCGCATCGCGCCAGCGCACGGCAATGACCAGCGTCAGCGCCGCGCCGACGAGGCAATAAAGCGAGGTCGTGGCGGCGAAGCCGATGCGGTCGATCAGTCCACCTGCCGCCAGGAGGCCGATCGGAACGCCATAAATCGCCAGCATCCGCACGCCCATGACCCGGCCGCGAAACCGCTCGCCGGCGCTATGCAACAGCATGACCGACATCGGCACGAGGCTGAGGCTTTGCGTAAAGCCGGCAATGACCAGCGCGAAGCGGCCGCTGACCGGACCCGGCATCTGCACGAATACCAGCAGGGCGGCGTACCAGCCGAGCGCGAACAGGATCATCATGCGGGCCGGCCGCAACGCGCGGCCCGCGAAACTGATCGCGACCGATCCGAGCAGCGAGCCCAGCGCGAAACTCGCGACGAGCGTGCCGAGCCCGTTCTCGTCGATCCGATAGACGTCCCGCGCAACATAGGGGAGCAGGCCGCTCGTCAAGGGAAAGGCCGTCAGATTGACGAGAAACGCCAGCCACATTGCCGCCAGTGAGCACGGCGTATCCCACACATAGGCAAGCCCCTCGCGCAGATCGCGCCACAATGACATGCGAACGAGGGCGCTGGTCGCAGCGACGACGGGGCGACCGCTGGCGACGCCCAGCGTCAACAGGAAGCCCGTGCCGTAAAAACTGGCGATCGCGAGATAGACCGGGCCGAGCCCGAACGCGGCGAACAGGCCGGCCCCTGCCAGGGCGCCGAAGATGCGGGCAGAATCGGATGTGGTGCGTGACACGCCCATCGTTGCCATCAGGGTCTCCGCCGGCATCGTCGCGGCGACGAGAGCGTTTCGCAGCCCTTGGTCGGACGGGCGGATCAGGCCGGATAGCGTCGCGATGATGAAGACGTGAGCCGGCCGCAGCGCCCCCTCAAAGGCCAGCGTCGTCACGACGATGCCGAGACAGGCATAGGCTGCCCGCATCACGCACAACACCGCGCGATGACCAAACCGGTCGCCGGCCATGCCAAAGACCGGCGCCAGCAATGTGCCGAGATACAGCAGGGCCCAGAACAGGGTCAGAGCCAGCACCGAGCCGGTCTCGACCAGGATGTACCAGCCGAGCACAAGGTTCTCCATCTCGATACCCCAGGAGGTCGAGAGGTCGGCGGGAAATTGATAGCGGAAGCTGCGCACCTGAAACGGCGCCAGCACGGCGGACCAGGACATCACACTCATGGCGGGAAAGTCAGCGCGGGTCGTCGTAGACAGGCCATTGTTCGATAAGGATCGACTGGTCCGCCTAAGTAACAGGCATTCTGATCGGAAGGATGCCTGTTCGACAGGCTTCTGTCTCCCCGCAAGACCTCGTCATGAGCTATGCGAATTGACAATGGCGATAGGGACGGCCGCCGCGCTCCGCTTCACGGCGCCGACTGGCATCCGGCTATTCGGCAAGCCGGACGCAAAAAACCCGCCGGCATGCCGGCGGGTTTCCTGGATAAGGATGTTCGGCTGATTAGAACTTCACGCCGAACTTGCTGATCAGCACGTTCTCGTCGCCCTTCAGGCTGCTGAGCGCAACGCGGTGGCCGTACATGTACTCAAGGCCGACATCAACAAACGGAACCGGGTTCCAGATGATGTTGGCGTGCGCCGTCATCACGCTTTTGTTCAGGCCGCAATTGCCCGTGCCGGCCAAAGCCGCCGCTGAGAAGGCGTTGCAACCCGCCGCCCGCGAACTGACGTCGTGCTCCATGATGCCAAAGGTGATGTTCGAGCGCAGGTTTGGCATCCACCAATGAGCGTAGGCCACCGCACCGCCCCACGAGACCGTCGGGTTGATCAGCACGTTCGCCGCCGCCGCCGCCGAGGCCGGGGTCGCCGCCGCCGGATAGTTGCTGACCAGCGCGAAGTTGTTGCCGGAGTTCAGGTAGCGGCCGAGGGCGCTGCCGTAGGTGAACTGGAAGGTGATGTCGTCCTTCGCCCAGCCGAACCAGCCCGGCTTGACGTCGCCGCCAAAGTGGATGCCCCAGCCGACAAAATCACGATTGACGAAGGCACCGTCCTTGAACTGCAGGCCGGGACGGACAACCGCGCTGTAGTCCAAGTGGCCCCACGGCTGCGGGATGTACCAGGCCGCGGTAAGGTCAGGCGCATTTGCCTTGGTCGGGTTCACCGTACCAGCCGGGAACGTGCCGGCCGGCGACGCACCCGAAGCATCCGACGCGATGATGCCCGCACCGGTGACGACATCGGTTTCCGGTGTTTCGACCGATACCGACAACGCACCCGGCACACTCCACGCCGCCAGTGGCTGCGTGTAACGGAGCTGCGGGATACGCGTGACGCCGGGGCTGCCGACATCACCGGAGAAGTCGATCACTTCGGCGTTGGCATCAGGATCGGAGAAGTTCGAGTTGGCCTGACCGGCGAGCCACCCGCCCAATGTACCGTAGGCAAAGCGCAGGCGGGGAATGAGGTTGTCGGACACCGAGGTCGGGCTCGCACCGCCGGGCGCGAACGCCGTCGAACCGGCCCAGTCCCATTCCATAAAGGTCCGCGCCTCGCCCCACGCGGTCGGCGTGCGGGTTTCGAAGTTGATCTTCGATTCACGCGGGCTCTGGTTAAAGATCGCGTCGCCGCGCGAGCGGGCCGGGTTGCCGGCAAGGCCAATGCCGCTGGGCGAGGCCGCATTCAGGCCGCTATGCACGTGCAGCGGGATCGTCTGCACCTGACCTGTCGCACCGGGGCCGGTGTTCTGCGGCGAGTTGTTCGGATTGCCGCCGGTGAACCAGTAATTCATGATCTCGCGGATTTCGCCGCCGATCCGGATCGAGGTGTCGGTGCCCGGGATCAGAAACGACCGCGGAAAGCTGCCGCCGAGGCTCGGCGCCGCGGCTGCCGGGTTGACCGGGCCGCCGCCGTAAGGGCTGCCCGAGGCTGGAATCTGTGACAGCTGGTCGAGACGCCGTTGGAGAACCTCCTGGTTGGCGCGAAGGTCTGCCAGTTCGTCGGCCTTGGCTGACTGCAGGCCCGATAACAAGGCGATTGCGGCGGTCATTCCGCCGAGCGCCGCCATCGTGGCGATAGTCCGCTTTGTGCTCATTGCTCCCCCAAGCGTCAAAATGTCTGTGGTAATGGCCGCGCGAAGAACACGCGTTCCTCTCACCCGATGATATTTGTCGTGGCGCGGCGATCAAGCGAGGTTTGGTCGTCTCGTGGTGTTTTCGTCTCATCGTGGCCAACGTGCAACATATTAAGCTATCTGAATCAGATTGCGGCCACGACCGGGCTGCATCAATGGACATCGGGTGCGCGGCAAGTTCCGTGATCATGCAGCGCGACCGGCGCCGCGGTAACCGCGACGCGGGTGCCGGCTAGAATTTGAAACCGATCCGGCCGCCGACGCTGGTGATGCCGGCATTGTGCCGGCCGAGGTCGGCGTTCGACATGTGGTCGAGCATCGCGGAGACGCTGATCACCGGGGTGATCTGGTAGCCAAGCTCCGCGCTTTCGCGGAACAGAATGCGGGACCCGAGCCGCTTGCGACCGGGGGGAGCCGTGTCGATGTAGCCGTCCTGGATGGCGCCGCCGAAACTTCCGCTGATGAAGATGCCGTCATTCGGGTTGACAACCCCCTGAACCAGCGTCGCGCTCCAGGTCAGCCCGAAATAACCGTTGCTGGTCATGCCATTGGTGTTGATGTCGCCACCGACATGCAGCCGCGGCGAGCCGATGATCTTGAGAATGTCGGGCGATGTGAACAGCACTTCGAGGTTGACGTTCGGGCCGGTCTCGACGTGATGCGTCAGAAACCCGACATCGTGTGCCAGTCCCCCCAGCTTCACTTCATCGATCACCCTGTCGTCGGCAACCGCCGGCAATGGCGAGATGGCACTGAGCACTGCGCAAGGCACGACAAAGCAAAGAACCCGCAGCGCAGGAGACAATTCTTTCTCCGGATTCGTTCATGGCCGGCAGGCGTGCGCAACCCGATGACGCTAGCGCACCCCACTGCCTCACGCCAATATCCGTTGCAAACGCAGGGTTAGCAGGCATCTCAGCCGAACGGGTTGAGCGCCTTCAGGCGGGCCGACCAGCCATGCCGGCCAAGCTCGCGCCGCACCACCGCCATATCCGTCACCCAGTTCAGCTGCAGCACGCGACGCAAGCCGCGGTGCGGGTAATGGCCGTGAAACGACGCCTCACTGCGGCGGAATGCGACCATCGTGCCAGCCACCGGCGGCACCTCCACGGCATAGTCATCAAGGTCCCTGGCGCTGCGCAGAACCCGCAGCCGCCCCCCCGCCGCATCCCACCCGTCATTGAGGTAGAGCAGCACAGTAATCAGCTTGGTCGACGAATCGGTATGGATGCGGCCGTCCTTGCCGTCGCTCTGGCCGCGCACCGTGATCATCGTCGGACGCCCGTCGAGGTCGATCGTGAACTTGCCCTCGATCGCCCGGCGCAGAGCGTCACCTTCGAGTTCCTCGGCCAGTGCTGTAAAGGAGGCGCCGCCCGATAGTGAGGTCAACGGGTAGCTGCCGTGGCCGGCCACCGCCGGATAATCAGCGAACAAGGCGGGCAGGTGCTCGCGGTTGAGGAACCCCTCGACGATCACATAATCATAGGGGTCGCTGCGCAGCGGCGCGGCCCGCAACCGGTCCAAGTCGAGAATCATGCGCGGCCCTGCCCGTGATGGCGCCCAAAGCGCGCCATCGTATCGCGGTGAGGGGTGTCGGCAACACCCGGTTTGGATCGCGCGGCGACACGCCATTTCCGCTCGCCCGCGGCTCGCCGCTGAGCTAGAGGTAGCGCGCCGCGCGAACGGCATTCCGCAACCGTCGGATAGGGTCATGGAACAGCGCTGGGGTGTGCCCCTGATCGCCTGGCCGTCGCGCTTGCGCCCCAATTACTGGGACCTGATCGCGCTGCCGATGGTGATCGGCCTGATTGCCCTGGTTGCCTGGGGCGGCATGGCGATGGGCGCGCATTACCAGATCGGCGACGCCCTGCCGATCTCGCTCGACCCCCGGCGCCTGCCGGAATACGCGCTGCGCACGGTATTGCGCATGGCGCTGGCGCTGGTCGCCTCGCTGTGGTTCAGCCTCGCCTATGCCGCCGTGGCGGCGAAAAGCCGGACGGCCGAGAAGATCATGATCCCGGTGCTCGACATCCTGCAATCGGTGCCGATCCTCGGGTTTCTGTCGATCACGGTGACCGGCTTTATCGCCCTGTTTCCCGGCCGGCTGCTCGGCGTCGAATGCGCCGCGATCTTCGCGATCTTTACCTCGCAGGCGTGGAACATGACGTTCAGCCTGTACCAGTCGCTGCGCACCGTGCCGGGCGAACTGATCGAGGCGGCGCGCATGTACCACCTGACGTCCTGGCAGCGCTTTTGGCGGCTCGAAGTGCCGCACGCGGTGCCGGGGCTGGTGTGGAACATGATGATGTCGGTCTCGGGCGGCTGGTTCTTCGTCGTCGCCTCCGAGGCGATCACGGTATCCGGCCAGTCGATCATGCTGCCCGGCATCGGCTCCTATATCGCGACGGCCATCGCCGAGCGCGACCTCGCCGCGATCTTCTATGCCGTGCTGGTGATGCTGGTCGTCATCCTGCTGTACGACCAGCTGCTATTCCGTCCGCTCCTCGCTTGGTCCCGCAAGTTCCGCGGCGATGATGCCAGTGACGAGGAGGACAACCCGCGCCCGTGGTTTCTGATCGTGCTGCAGCGCGCCCGCGTTTTCGACCTGCTGCAGGTGGCGGTGCGGCGGGTGAACCTGGTGTTCGACTACGGCTTGTCGGCGGTCGGGCGCAGCCTGCCCCGGCGCCGCCGGGCGCCGCGGCCGCACGCGACATGGGTCGAGCGCGGCTTCGACGTCGTCCTGCTTGCTGCTGGCCGGCGCATCCGTCGTATGGATCGTGCGCTTTGTGCTGGAGACGGTCTCGCTCGGCGAAATCGGCTGGACCTTCGTGCTCGGCGCGATCACCGCGGTGCGGGTGCTGGTGCTGATCGGGTCGGCGTCGGTGATCTGGGTGCCGATCGGGGTGTGGATCGGGCTGCGCCCGCGCATCGCCGACAAGGCGCAGCCGATCGTGCAGTTCCTCGCCGCCTTTCCGGCCAATTTGTTCTTCCCGGTCGCGGTCGTGCTGATCCTGCAAATTCAGCCTCAACCCGCAGATCTGGCTGAGCCCGCTGATGATCCTCGGGACGCAGTGGTACATCCTGTTCAACGTGATCGGCGGCGCCACGGCATTGCCGACGGAATTGCGGCTGGCGGCGAGCAATCTCGGCGTGCGGCGCTGGCTGTGGTGGCGTCGGGTGATCCTGCCGGCGATCTTCCCGGCCTATGTGACCGGCGCGGTGACCGCGGCCGGCGGCTCGTGGAACGCCAGCATCGTCTCCGAGGTCGTGCAGTGGGGCGACACGACGCTCAGCGCCACCGGCATCGGCGCTTACATCACCAAATACACCGCCGAGGGCGACGCCGCCCGCATCACCCTCGGAATCGGCGTGCTGTGTCTTTATGTTCTAGCCTTCAACCGCCTGCTGTGGCGCCGCCTCTACGAACTCGCCGCCGAACGGCTGCGCCTCGATTGACGAGCAATCTTGCGCAGGTATCGCCGCCGTGTCTTTGGGGCCTGATGGGGGCGCGCCGTTGCCCGATCTGCGCTGCCGTTGGGCCTGGTGGTGTCCCGCGGGGCCTCAAGGCCTGTTTGCCCACCCGGGGGCGAGCCGGGCTGGCACCGCGTTCAGAGGCGGTTTTTAAAGCGCCAGGGAGACAAAAAAAACTTGCGACAATCGGAATCAGCGGCTTCGATAAAGCCGATCGGTGGAACCCGGAGGGTGCTTAGTGGCTGATATAGCGCTGCTTTTTCAGGCTGACGATCCGCGGCTTCGCACGACGGTCGGGGTACGTGACGGTGAAACGATCGTGTTGAGCAACTCCGCGGCCGGGATCGGGCTCTATGGTCCATACGTCGATCTGCCGAGCGGCCGGTATCGCGCAAGGATCCGCTTCGCGGAAGCCCACGAAACGGCCGGCTCCGTCACCATGGATGTCTGTGAAGAGGCCGCGACAAAGATCATCAGTGCGGCCGAATTTGATCTCTCCAATCTGGCGCCGGGGAAGCGCGAAATAGAACTGGCCTTTTCGCTCGATCGAGCCGCATCGCTGTGTGAAGTCCGGCTGTTCTGCGCCGCGGCGGTATCCGCGACGATCACCCGTATCGAGATTTTGTTTCTTGATTTCGAGGCGTCACTGGTTGGCTGGCTGGACCGCCTGGAGCGTCTTACGCACGGCGGACGAGCCACTTACGTCGGGAACAATCGCATCCTGGCAAGACTGGTCGTCGGAGACACGATCTTCGCCTTCCTGATGCCTGCCAATGATCTGCTAATCGTGCCGGCGACGATTGCACGCGGCGAGTATGAACCGGCGTTGACGCGGTATTTTACGCGGACCGTTGCGGGCACGGACCATTGCCTGGATGTCGGCGCAAACTACGGCTATTATACTTGTCTGATGGCGAGCCTCACGCCGGGTGGCAAGGTTCTCGGGATCGAGCCTGATGAGGCGATTTTCGCGTTGATGCGCGATAATCTTTACATAAATACCTTAGAACCGAGTGCGAAGGCGCTGCATGCCGCCGTGGCCGATCGCTCCGGACGATTGACGTTGCATCGCCGGTCGACCCGTTCCGGCAACACCAGCATCATCAAGTACACAAGTGACTATACCGCCAGCGCCGGGGAACAGGCGGCGATGCCATTTGAGGTGGAATGCTTTGCGATCGATGATCTGTTGCCGCGTTTTGATGGCCGGATTGACATCGCCAAGATCGATGTCGAAGGTGCGGAACCGCTGGTATTCCGCGGCGCTCGGCGAACAATTCACGAAAACCCGCAGATCAGGATAGTCATGGAATGGTCGCCTGGTCAGATTCGTGCAGCGGGTTTCGACGTAGGCGAATTTGTCACCGAGCTTACGAGTTTGCGGCTCGATGCCGCCATCATCGGTTCCGCCGGACCGGAGCCGGTTGCGTTAGCCGATCTCAGCCACACTTCTTACCATTCAGGCATTCTGCTCACGCCGAGATCATAATCTTCGCTAACACGTCACGGGCGTCCCCTATAATCATCTGTTGCGTATCGCAGTTACGCCGACGTCCACTCAGCGGCACGTTCAAACACCACAGTGCTTGCCGGATCCTCATATTCCAAGACATAGGACTGCAAGCAGATCTGAAGGCCGGCATCAACCGAGAGCGTGAACTCGACACCGTCTTCAGCTCGTTCAATGACGAACTCCGTGTCCAGCAAGCAGCCGCTGGACGGGTTCACCCCCCAACTTAGCGTAACTTCATGTAGTACTTTCTCACCCTGGTTACTTGTCACGCGCAGATGCGCGCGTCCAGCTTCAATCCCCTCGCTGGTTCCGAAGCCGCGCAGACGGTGCGGACCGGGGGTGATACCTATATAGGGCCCGAAGGTCAGCACGCCCTCACGCCCGGTGGATTGGATATATCCATTGGCGTCAAAGCAACCGACCCGCGTCCTGAGCATTCCATCCTGCGAGCGGAACTGCCGCCGCTGTCGGGGAAAGTCAATATCAGGCCCGGTTTTCTGGCCGCGATGCACGTCAAACTGGTGATGCAGGTGGAGCGAATAGAGCATATCGAAAAGCCGCCTCGACGATCGCTCGTAGGACGCTGCCGAAGAGATACCAGTCGCGCGGTCGACCGCCGCTGTGACACGCGGGGCATGAGTTTCAAGTTCGACGACGAGAGCGGCGATCCCCACCGCCAAATCGCGGGCGCTACAGCCCGGCAGACGCAGAACGGCGTCTTCGAGTTCGTCAAACACGGGGAGTGGCGTCACCGCTACCGGAACGCCTGAAACCAGGCAGAGGCGCGCCGCGCCGCTCGCGGAATTGCCGGTGCTGGGCTGGTAGGGCAACACAATCAGGTCGGCCTCGCGCAAATTGGCGAGGCTCTCATCATCCGTGAGGAAGTCGTTGATCAACGTCACCCGGTCCTGCACACCCAGGGAGACGGCGAGTTCCCTGGCTCTCTGGATTAGATCACTGGACACAGGCTCGGGGTATTCCGCATTGACCAATAGGAGATGACCATCGAAACCAGCTTCGGACATCAGAGCAAAGGCTTCGATCAGCTCAATCAGGCCTTTGTGTGGAAGAAAAAAGCCGTAACTTGCGATGACTCGCCGCGCGCCGAAGCGGCGGCGATCTCGGCGGGATGCGGCCAAGTCCGACCTATGGCTTGGATAAGGATGCGGGAACAACGTGACGTTTTCGACGACACCCATATCCTTCAAGCGGTTCATGTCCGCGATTGAATGCACCAGCACTCTTGAACACCGCGCCAGGAGGGGAGCGATGATTGCCAGTCGCTTAGTCTCGTCCGGATCGTTTTCGTGCGTTGCGTGGGTTACAAAAATGACGATACGGCCCTGTTTGATCAATTCTTCGATAAAGGTTCGTAGTTCGTGGAAAATAAAGAACGCGTAGTTGAATTGGATAACGACAACATCACACGCTGCGGTCGAAATATCGGACAGAAGTCGGTTGAGGCTGCCGTCTGAGCGTGTCCAGTTTCGGGTTACGTTAGGCTCGTCATACATTTCCCGTTCGTCACTAAATGGAGCGAAGATGCGAACATCGGTGCGATTTTCTAAAAGATATTTCGAGTAGGAGGCAACGCCGCAACGAATGTTCCATGTCGTCACCCAGGCAACTTTCATGTCTGGGCATTGCCAGTCGGCAAAGCTGATGAGGTCCGCGACGTATTGTTGCAGCCGCCAGGCGACATGATCCCACGAGAAGGACGCTCGAAGGGTATCGATGGCTGCCGTGGTTCGCCGCTGGATCTCCCTTCGCGGCGCGCTGCGGACCTGTCGCATCACGGCAGCCAAATGATCGACGCTGGGCTCAGCCCAGACTGATCCTGGCAGGTTGAAATGGCTTCTGGCGCGCGCGAATTTGAAGTCGACGAGCCAGGCCGTCTCGTCACTGCAGAAGTCAAGATTGCCGCTCCAACCCGTGGCAATTACGGGCAGCCCGTGCACCATCGCTTCCGCCGCAGGCAGGCCGAATCCTTCTGCCCTGCTTGGAGCGACAAGGGCATGGCACTGGAGGTAGAGCGCATTGATTTCAGCGTCGGACAAATCATCATCAATCAAGACGACATCCGGGTAATCGATATCCTCTGCCTGGAGACGGGCCAGATCTTCGGCCACGGTGTTGTGCGGATTGGGGGCGGTTTTTATGATGAGCGATACGTCTTCCTGGCGGCGAAATGCCTTGCCATAAGCCGTTAACAGGCAGTCGACCCCCTTGCGCGGCAGGCACGACGAGATGTGCAGGAAACGATATGCCTTAGCCTGGATGCGGAAATTTGAATTTGGCCGGACCCGATCCCAGTGATCAATTCCATTGCCTGTCACCGACGTAGGCAGTCGAATCCCATGGTCGATCATCACCTTCTGAACGTGTCGTGACAGACACGTGAGGCCGTTCAAGCCCGTATTGAAATCGTCCAGCCACTGTTGCGGGAAACCGGCTTCCTCCCAGGCGTAATGATGGAACAGATTAATCGCTCCATTCATCCGTGTGACCCTTGGCGGATAAACAAGGCGGCTGACGACGGTGAATTCGGCGTCGGCGTCGGCGTCGCGTCCGCGGCTGTGCAAGCGCGCGATGTCGGGAGTTCGGCTTAAGAACTCGGGATCAGGGTCGAAGTCGCCTGGTCCTTCCGTCGAAAACAACGATGTATCGACCCCCTGACGGTTTAGGGCCCGAGCGGTTTCCCGATTGACCAGCGCGAGGCTGTAGCTGGAGTTGAATGGCCCCTCCACACGCCATGTCGGTCGAACAAGCGCCGTAGACGTGGCGTGGGCCGTCGCAGTATCGAGATTGGTCTGGAGCAGCATACCAGTCGCTGTTCTGCCAGCCTCGTCGACGTCATATTGATCGAGAACCGCTGAGACCGAGCCGACGGCACGAATATACGCGAAATGGGGCAGGCTCGCGGCGATCAGAGGATGACGCGCCGCCCGCTGTGACAATCGCTGCTCCAGGTTGTCGATTAACCGACTCGCCGTTCGATCCCAGGAAAACTCCCGCGCCCGGGCCAGGCCAAACGCAACGATTTCGGCCCGATAGTCAGGTTGCTCCAGCACGAAGAGTATCTTATCGCACAGCTTGACAGCATTATCAGGGTCGAAGAGCAGGTCCGATCGGCCGACGACCTCCGGCAGACTTGTCCGATCCGATGACAATACCACTGCACCGGACGCCATCGCCTCCAGCACCGGCAGCCCAAATCCTTCGCTGAACGAAGGAAATATGAATATCACACAATTTCTATACAGAGCGCGCAGCTGAGGTTCTGAAAGGAAGTCTGTAAAGACAAACTTGTTCTTATGGTCGATCCCTAAATCATCCGCAAGGCGTTGCATTCGCTCGTGATCTGTCAGATTTATTTTTCCGACAAATACGATCTTTAACTTCGTTTTGTGTGTTTCCGGCAACAGCGAAAATGCACGGACGATGATTTCTGGGTTTTTTCTAGGTTCAAGCGATCCAACGTATAGTAAATATCCTTCGTGTATCCCCATGCGTAAGAGTAATTCATCATCATTTTGGTTGTGATCTTCTTTTTCTAAAGTGTATTCCGATGCGGCCGAAATATTACAAACATTATGTGCGGAAAACTCTCTGACAATGCATTTTTCTGTGTATTCGGAATTAGAAAAGATAAGATCGCAATCGAGCAATTGGCGAAGTTTTTCTAAATACCATGAGCTGGCGACATCATTGCCAATATAGAGATGACGATCGTAGAAGGGGATCAGGTCATGGGCAATTACGCAATTTTCGTAAACGGAATTGCGGAACGATGACGATACGATGTCATCGTCGAACCCTTCGATGATGGACGGATTGAGCACGAAATCGGGCCGCAGCAGCGCAAGGCTATACCCCCTGATATGTTCCGAGACCTTTCTTTTCCAGGTGTTGGCGAGATTGGAGAAATTGATCTTATCAAAAACAGAGAAAACAAAAAAACGATTTGCCGGAAGCAGATCCAAAAAGTAGGCCCGGATCTCGTCCACCTCTGCCTTTGACTGGTTTCTTACGGCAATCCAGATTTCGTGATCCCCTCGATTGCGCAGCACTGCACGGGTCAATGAACTTGCATATCGGCCTATCCCTCTAAATTTGCTTAGTCCTTGGATGGCTTGTAGATCAATGAGGAGCCGCATCCTTAAATTCTTTCGTGCTGGATGGTGGTCTCTCGATGCGTGCCCATCGAACCGGGACAGCGAGAGTCATATCGCGCAAAATCAGGTTTCTCCGCACCAGCGGATCGTCTTCGGCCAATGCGTGGCCCGGAAAGACAAGCTGCCCCAGGAGGGAATGTCCGCGGGGCTTGACAGCTCCTTTTGTCATTGGGGCGGCGGGGCTCTCCAATCGGGTGTCGGTCGGACTGTCGTGGGGCGAACAATCGGGGGGCGAACTGTCAGCGGAGAGCCCCTCCTTATCGCGAATTACCTCCATCACATAAGCGAGATGGTGAGCAGCATCGGGATGGTCCGGCGATAATATCAAGCCCCGGCGGTACGCGAGCGCTGCCTTCGCCAGCGCTCCGCACTCTTTGTATGCATGGCCATATTGTACCCAAAGACGCGGCTGATGGTTGGGCTTGACGGTCAGAAGGGCGCCGTAAAGCTCAACAGCTTCCACCCAATCGCGTCGTTTGGCGGCCGTCTGGGCCTGCCTCAACATCCGCCTCCAATAGATCATCTGGAATGGCGGGAGCCTTAGGAGTTGCGGGACCTTCACATCCGCAGGCTTCCAGGCGCATGCTTCTTCCCAGGCCGCGGCCTCTAACAAGGCCTGGTCCCGCTCTGTCCTGATTGCCGTCTCTCGCTGCACGCTCGCCCGGCGCTCGTCTTCCACGCGGGCTAATTCCTCTCCCGACCGTGCCAATGCGGCGGCCAAGGCTTCGTTCCGCCGGGCCGCCTGCCGCACCTCCTCGTCGAGCGCCGCTTCAGCCTCGCGTGTGGCCTGACATTCCGCGTCCGACCGAACCAAGGCGACGGCCAGAGCTTCATTCCGCTCGGCCGCCTTTTGCAGTTGCGTCGTCAGCATGGCCTCGGCCTCGCGCACGGCCTGACATTCCGCGTCCAACCGAACCAAGGCGACGGCCAGAGCTTCATTCCGCCCGGCCGCCTTTTGCAGTTGCGTCGTCAGCACGGCCTCGGCCTCGCGCACGGCCTGACATTCCGCGTCCAACCGGGCCAGTGCGGCGGCCAGAGCTTCATTCCACTCGGCCGCCTCCTGAAGCTGCGCTGTCAGCGCGACCTCAGCCTCGCGCGCGGCCTGACATTCCGCGTCCGACCGGGCCAATGCGGCGGCCAGCGCTTCATTCCGCCCGGCCGTCTCCTGAAACTGCGCTGTCAGCGCGGCCTCGGCCTCGCGCACGGCCTGACATTCCGCGTCCGACCGGACCAACGCGACGGCCAGAGCTTCATTCCGCCCGGCCGTCTCCTGAAGCTGCGTTGTCACCGCGGCCTCGGCCTCGCGCGCGGCCTGACATTCCGCGTCCGACCCGGCCAACGCGGCGGCCAGAGCTACATTCCGCCCGGCCGCCTCCTGAAGCTGCGTTGTCACCGCGGCCTCGGCCTCGCGCGCGGCCTGACATTCCGCGTCCGACCGGGCCAATGCGGCGGCCAGAGCTTCATTCCGCCCGGCCGTCTCCCGAAGCTGCGTTGTCAGCGCGGCCTCGCCCTGTACGGCTGCCGCGCGTGCTCCGTCGGATTGCGCCAACGCGTCTTCAAGGGGCCGCAGCCGCGCCTGCAGCGTTGGAACCGCAAAATTGTCGAAAACACAGGGCGGCGCGGCAAAGATGTCGCGCCGCCAGGCTTCCTCGCCACTGACATAGAACCGGTTCAAGCCATCGAAAAGGACAAAGATGTAATTCTTGGCGAGCAGCTGCGGTTCCCAGCTCTGGTGATTGGCAATCTGCGTATTCGGCTCGGTCGCTTCCACGACGATGATGCGGGGGCGATGTACGGTGAAGCTGGCAGGATTAAGGATATCGGCTTCCATTCCCTCGGCATCGATCTTCAAGAAGTCGACCGTGTTGTTCCCGACAAGGCCAAACAGTTGATCGAGCGTCACCCCGGGAACTGGGATGATCCTCCGGGGGATCGAAGGTTCACCGCTGATGCCACCTGTTACCCCGGAAGACAGGCCGGTGCCCTCGATAACCGTAAACAGGCAGGTCTCCCCGCTCGCTCCTACCACGCACTGCAAATTGGTATCCCGGGTCCGGGCCCGTTCGAGTTCGGTGAAATACTGAGGGTTGGGTTCAACATTGATGCCATGCCAACCGGTGTCGTAGAACCACGCGGTCACGGAATCGTGTATCGGATGCCAAGCCCCAATATCGATGTAAAACCCCTGCTCGATTTCCTGCAAGGCGCGGCGTAGGATGACATCTTCAAAGTTCTGGGCATAGCTCACCATGCCCGTCAGATAGCCGCTGGCATCCGCTCGTACGCGCGGAGAGAGGTGAAAGTTATTTGTTTGTCGCTGAAGGCAGCCGACATCCACCTCTATATCATCACTCACCTCTGTCTCCTAATGCGGCGATCGTAGAAATCGAAACTTCGTCCGCGGCGAACCTTCATCTCCAGGGATGGTTTTAGGCAAGATGTGAGCCGGTTCGAGTTTGCTTGGAGCGCTCCATAGTGGGCGACGTCAAACGTTCCAGTATGCGAGGCCGAAATCGGCGTGACGTGCGGGCTGACCGTAGGTGCGCCACGAGCCATAGCCTGGCCTCCGGCGTCTCGTGGGCGGAGATCGTGTTCAGCCGGCGCGTCGCTGTCAATCATTGAGAGAGCGAGGAAGTCGGGTGCGCTCGCACCGCATCCACTCGCCGATCAACCCTGCCGTCCGGAATGTACAGTACGCCGAACAGGGTGGTCGTGCCGCGTCACTTTAGTCGTGCATCATCGTGACCCGTGCAGTTTTGCTTGTTCACTCTTCCCACCGCGGCTGCAACTGCCGGCGAACGCACCCGCCGGCGCTCAATACCACGATCCGAGACCGCCACCTTCTGCGCCGTGTAGCGGTCCCGGATCAGCCTCCACGCCAACTCACGGCTGTCCGGCTCAGGCTCGCGCGGAGCACCATGCTCCGGCCTTATCGTGCGTCAGCATGGTCCGCGAAGTGTTCAACGGACCGGGAGCCCAGAACCACTCGCTCCGGAGGAAGAATCACGGTTGCGGTAGTGCCAGCGCCGAGTTTGCTGCTAAGCGCAAGCCGACCGCCGTGCAGTTCCACAATTTTCTTGGCTAGCGGCAGCCCCAACCCCGTACCTTGATGATGTCGATTCAACGAGGAATTGACCTGCTCAAACGGCTTTAGCACGCGACTGAGATCATGTAAGGCAATACCCATTCCCGTATCAGAAACGGTCAGCGCCAAACCAAATAATGGATCGAACCGGCTTGAGACCGTGATCCTTCCCCCGGCCGGAGTGAACTTGACGGAGTTGACGATCAGGTTGATCAGTACCTGTTTGATCTTGCGTTCATCGCCGCGCAGCAACATTGGATCGTCACCTAGGGAAACGTCCTGAAAGAGCCCTGCCTCACGAATAGGCCCGGCGGTCAGCTCAGCAACTGACTGCATGACTTTGCGTAGATCAAACACGCTCTCGTTAAGCTCAATCTGGCCGGCAGCAGCCTTCGAGAAATCGAGAATATCGTTGATAATCCCCAAAAGAAGCATGCCACTGCCATGAATGTCACCGATAAATCCCTGGTATTCCCGGTTTCCAACCGGCCCCAGCTCTTCACGCAGAATCATCTCAGAGAAGCCGATAATTGCATTCAGTGGCGTGCGCAGTTCGTGGCTCATTGTCGCCAAAAAATCCGATTTGGCCTGGTTGGCCACCTCGGCCTCATCTTTGGCGAGGCGTAACGCCTCATAGGCTTCCTCGCGGTCCCGTAGTGAGTCTCTGACTTGAACAAGAGCGACCTGCTCACGGCGGGCTCGCCGGAGCGCGATCAGGCATAGCAGCAGAAGCCCAAACGCGGCCGCCGCGCCGATTACAATATAACCCCTTATCGTGGTCAACCATTCCAGCAGTACCGATGCTTCGGTTCGGCTTACGGTAACATAGACCGGGTAATCGGCGACCCGTCGATAGGCGATAATCTGCCCGCTGCGATCCAACAGCGAGCCTGTAACGATCAAGCCGCCCTGCGATCCCCCTGTCGTAATTCCTTCAGCCAGCGGACTGGATCGCTGCAAGATTGGCGCGTCCGCAGTATCATCGTCGGGATAACGCGCAAGTCTGGTGCCGTCCTCCCTGAAAATTCCGGCCGTATAATTTGCGGGACCGCCGAGAAGAGAATTGTAGAAAGAGGCTAAATACTTTCCGGAGACCGCGACGATGGTAATTCCACGAAACTGGCCCTCTGGGCCCTCACGCCGGCGCGTCACCGTGAAATAGGGGCGAAAACGATCTTGATCGAGGCTGCGCGCGCGCAATGCCCAAACAAAGGTTTGCAAATTGGTGTTCTGCAACGCCCGAAAATCGGCTCGGTCCGAGTGATCGAGATTGTGGTCGACCGGGTAAACTTTGGCGCTGACGAGTTCTCGTCCATTGGCATCCAGAACCCAGGCCGCCGCAACCTGCGGCAGACTCTTTAATCTGCTGAGCGAGCTGCTCATGCAGCGTCTGTTCCTGGTTGTGAACTTCCTGATCACTTAAGCGGGACAGCAGATCGTTAATGCGCGCGGCAACGAGCTGGTGCGTATCCAGCACCTTGATCGTATTTTCAGCGGCGACAGCAACCGTTTCGACAAGTGAGTCTTTCGCCGCAACAAGATGATTTTGATAAGATAAATAGCCGCCAGCAGCCGCAAAACACAGCGGCGCCACGATTATGCTAACGAGGAGAAGCCGGAGCATCCGAATTGCACCAGAAGGTGCCAATTGCTTAAGCATCGCCGCCGCAGGACTGGTTTCGGTTAGATGATCTCGCACATTCAAGCCTTTTGCGAGTCACCATTTCGGTTGGAACATTTAGGGAACTACTACCTCTTTGGAAACGATCGGCAAACTTCGCGGCAACCTATATGATTGGCGCGATTAATGGACATACCTTCCTGGCGGGCGGATCGGCAATGTTTGAAAGGCGGCTGATAGGGACGGTTGGCCTAACCACGCTGCTCTTAACAAGCTGCGGTGGAGGGGGCAACCACCTGGCCAATACGACACGCTCCGAACTTCTCGCCCTGCATCAAACCGGGCGCCCCGTGCTCGATTGCCGGGAGGCTTGTCTCTCGGAGTGGCGCAGTGTTCAGCCGGAGGCGATGAAACTCGACGCAAATGGGCAATGGAGCGACCTCGCCGTCCTGGTGATGCGAACCGGCTACCAGGATGATCTCTCGCTCTATTACCTTGGCAGGGCAGCGGAGGGCATGAAATTTTTTGTCGCGGCCGGCAGTTACTATCGGCAAAGCATGCAGCTTTCGGGCACATCAATATCCTGTGAAAACCTCAGCCGGCTGTGTGGCGGCGTGAGTCTGCCGGCGGCCGCCGAACAGCACCTGGTCGCTACTGACAGCGTGCTTGACGCCGCCAAGCCGCGACGTCCTCGCCCCAGCACCGCACGCATCATTCCGCCAACCTTGCCGGAGCCAGATCAGGTCGGTGCGCCTGTCGTGCCAGCCGCACATGAGTCAACGTCGCCATCGGCCGTGAGCCCCGCCGCCGGGCAAGTGGAAACACCTCCTTCACCGGCCCAGGGTCAACCCGAGCCGAGTTCCCGGCCGGACACCGATTACATCGAGCCTCCGCCGGCAACGCACTGATGGGCGGTGAAACGGCGGTAAAATCGTTGATGACGGACTCGGCGTCGCGTTCGGGCTACATCAGACCGAGTTCGAGCTTGGCTTCTTCGCTCATCCGGTCGCGGTCCCAGGGTGGGGTCCAGACCAGCTTGACGCGGACATCGTTGACGCCTTCGACCATCCGCACCGCGGTCTCGACCTCGCCGGGCATGCTTTGCGCGACCGGGCAGGCCGGGGTGGTCAGCGTCATCTCGACATAGACGACGCCGCCTTTGCGCACCAGCAGTTCGTAGATCAGCCCGAGTTCGACCAGGTTCACCGGGATTTCCGGGTCCTGCACGGTTTTCAGTGCTTCGAGCACCGGCCCAAACAATTCGGTGTCGTCCTCGCCGTCCGGCCGCTCGACATCCTCGGTCTCAGGTGGCGGCTCCGGCGCAAAATCGAAATAATCGTGTTCGTGCTCGTGTTCCTGGGCTGTCATCGCCGCGTCCCTACTCGGTCTTGACGGTTTCGCCGGAGAGGCCGGCTTTCAGCGCCGCCTCGAAGGCATGCCACGGCAGCGTCGCGCATTTGACCCGCGCCGGATACGCCTTGACCCCGGTCAACGGTTCCAGCCGCTCGGCATCCTCGACCAGCGATTCCGGCAGTTCGGCCGTCTCGTCGCCGCCGGTTACCCTGGCATGGAATTGCGTGAACAGGGCCTTGGCCTCGTCGAGCGTCTTGCCCTTCAGCACTTCGGTCATCAGCGACGCCGCGGCGGTCGAGATCGCACAGCCACGCCCCTCAAAGCTGACATCGGCGATCCGCTCGCCATCGAGGGCGAGGTACACCGTCACCCGGTCGCCGCATAGCGGGTTGTGACCCTTCGCGAGATGCGTCGGGTGCTCCAGCGCGTGGAAATTGCGCGGATGGCGCCCGTGATCGAGGATGATGTCCTGGTACAGTTCGCGCAAATCCATCATCGCGAAAACATCTCCCGACAGGCCTCGATCGCCTCGACCAGCCGGTCGATATCGGCCTCGTCATTGTAGATCCCGAGCGACGCGCGCACCGTGCCGGCGACCCCGAGCTTGTCCATCAGCGGCTGGGCGCAATGATTGCCGACCCTGACCGCGACATGATGCTGGTCGAGCACGGTCCCGACATCATGCGGATGCACGCCCGCCAGATTGAACGACAGCACACTGAGCTGCTGCTGTCCGCCGGCCACCAGTTCGACGCCGGCAATCCGCGACAGGCGGTCGAGCGCATATCCCGTCAGCTTTTCCTCATGGTCGCGGATTGCATCCCGTCCGATCGACTCGATGAAGTCGATCGCCAGCGACAGCCCGACCGCGCCGGCAATATCCGGCGTGCCCGCCTCGAAACGATGCGGCGGCTCCTGAAAATCGGTATGCGCCAGCGTCACGTTGAGGATCATGCCGCCGCCGGTCTGCCACGGCGGCATCGCCTCCAACGCCTCATAACGCCCGTACAGTACCCCGGTGCCGGTCGGGCCATAGGCCTTGTGCCCGGAAAACACATAGAAATCGCAGCCCAGCGCCCGCACATCGACCGGCATCCGCGGCACCGCCTGACAGCCATCGACCAGCACCGCGGCGCCGTGCCGGTGCGCCAGCGCGACGATGCGTTCGACCGGCAGCAGCACGCCGGTGACGTTCGACACATGGGCCACCGCGACGAGGCGGGTGCGCGGCGACAGCATCGCCTCGAACGCCGCGAGGTCGAACTCGCCGGTCTCGTCGGTCGGCGCCACCAGCAATGTCGCGCCGACGCGGTCGCACAGCTTCTGCCACGGCACGATGTTCGAGTGATGCTCGACATCGCTGATGATGATCTCGTCGCCGGCTTTCAGGTGCGCCGGACCCCAGCTTTGCGCGACGAGGTTGATCGCCTCGGTGGCGCCGCGCACAAAGACAATCTCGCGCTCGTCGGCGGCGTTGAGGAAGGCGCGCACCTTTTCGCGCGCTTCCTCGAACCGGTCGGTCGAGCGGCCGCTCAGCGCGTAGACGCCGCGATGCACATTGGCGTAATCGGTGCGGTAAAAATCGGCGATTCCATCGATCACCTGGCGCGGCTTCTGGGCGCTGGCGCCGGAATCGAGGAACACCAGCCCGGGGTTGGTCTCGAAAATCGGGAATTCATGCCTGATCCGGCGCGGATCGAGCGCCAGACGTGGCTTGTCGGCCAGCAACGCAGACATCCTACTCCTCCAGCCGGGCCAGCCGCGCGGCCAGCCGGCGCATCAGATAGTCGCGGGAGGCGGCGTCTTCGATCCCCTCGACCGCTTCCTGCAAAAACCCCGCTATCAGCATGCGGCGCGCCTCGTCGTCGGGGATGCCGCGGGTCCGCAGATAGAACAATGCCGCCTCGTCGAGATCGCCGACCGTCGCGCCGTGGGCGCATTTGACGTCGTCGGCGAAGATTTCAAGCTCGGGCTTGGTGTCGATGGCCGCGCGATTGCCGATGATGAGGTTGCGGCTGGTCTGTTGCGCATCGGTCTGCTGCGCATGTTCGCGGACGGTGATCCGGCCCTGAAACGCGCCATGCCCGCGACCCGCCGCAACGCCCTTGACCAGTTCGCGCGTCTGCCCGCCGCAGGCCGCGTGCTCGACGGCCGTGACAAAATTCGCCTCGTCGGCGCCGCCGACGATAAAGGCGCCATCGAGCCGGCAGCGCGCCTTGTCGCCGACGATCCGGACATTCGCCTCCTGCCGCACCCGGCGCCCGGTCAGCAGCAACGTGAAACTGTCAAAACTGGCGCCGGCCGCGAGCGTCGCATCGAGTTGCGCCAGATGCACCGCCTCGGCGGCCTCCTCGACCAGAACCGCCCGGCTCAGCGCGGCGCCCTTGCCGAGCCGCACGGCAACGACATCGTTGCGCCAGTAGCGGCCGTCACCGGCATAGGTTTCGATAATCCGGGCGCGACTGTTCTCGCCGAGCGCGATCAGGCTGCGGGTGTGAAACGAACCCGCGGATACCCCGGAACCGAGATGGACGATTTCGACCGTTCGATCGAGCGCCACACCTGCCGCGATATCGAACACATAGCCGTCTGCGAAGAAAGCCGTGTTCAACGCGGCAAACGGGCCGCTGCCCGCATCCTCGATGGCGGCTTGCACCAGATCGGCCCGGTCGCGCATCGCCTGCGCCGTCGAGCCAAACCACACACCAGCCGGCAGGTCGATACTGGACAAATTCGAAGCGAACCGCCCATCAACCAACACCAGCCGTGCCGTGCCCCGCGGCAGCGCCAGCGCCGCGAGGCGCTCCTGCAGTACGGTTTCGTCCGTAGCACCGGCGCGCGCCGGCAGCATCGGCCGCTGCTGCAGCGGCTGCAAATCGAGGTAGCGCCAGCCTTCGCTGCGCCGGCTGGGAAACCCGAGTTCGGCAAAGCGGGTCATCGATTGCTGCCGCCGCGCCGCCAGCCAGCCCGGCTCGGCGACATCGCGCGCAAAGCACGCGAGATAATCGCGCGCCTCCGGCTTCGCCGGAAATTCGACGACCGCGCTCATCCGCGCCCTCCCTTGTCATTCCGGGATCGCCCAACGGGCGAGGCCCGGAACCCAGGAACACGAACGGTGCCCGGTCGTCTGCGGCCGGTGTTCATGGATTCCGGGTTCACTGCTGCGCAGTGCCCCGGAATGACAGGAAAAGGTTTGCCAGCCATTGCACAAGCGCTCACGCAACTTCGCCGAGCGTGCCGTAGCCGCGCTTCTCGAGTTCGACGGCGAGGGACTTGTCGCCGCTTTCGACGATGCGCCCGTCTTGCAGCACGTGCACATGGTCGGGTTCGACATAGTCGAGCAGGCGCTGGTAATGGGTGATCATCACGATCGAGCGGTCGCGCGCGCGCAGTTCGTTGACGCCTTTCGCGACAACCCGCAGCGCGTCGATGTCGAGGCCGCTATCGGTCTCGTCGAGGATCGCGAGGCGCGGTTCCAGCATCGCCATCTGGAAGATTTCGTTGCGCTTTTTCTCGCCGCCGGAAAACCCGACATTGACCGCGCGCTGCAACAAATCATCACCGATATCGAGGAGTTTCAGCTTGGCGCGCACGACGCGCAGAAACTGCCCGGCATCAAGCTCCGGTTCGCCGCGATGGCGCCGCCCGGCATTGACCGCGGCCCGCAGGAAATAAGTGTTGTTCACGCCGGGAATTTCGACCGGATACTGAAACGCCAGGAACACACCCTCGCGCGCCCGCTCGTCGGCCGGCATCGCCAGCAGATCACGGCCGCGATAGGTCACGCTGCCCTGGGTGATCTGATAACCGTCACGGCCGGCCAGCACCGCGGCAAGCGTGCTTTTGCCGGAGCCGTTCGGCCCCATGATCGCGTGCACCTCGCCATCGCCGACCGAAAGGTCGATCCCTTTGAGGATCTCGCGGCCGTCACTAAGCCGCGCATGCAGGTTTTTGATTTCGAGCATCGTTTGATCAATCGTTTATTGCACTGATACGCCCTGCCGCTCGGCGATCCGCACGACTAGCGACAACATTCGCGACATGCGGTCTTCCTGCACGGCGAAACGGCGCTCCATTGCATCGAAGCGGCTTTCCATTGCGCCAAAACGGCGCTCCATGGCTCCGAAACGGCTCTCCAGGCCACTGAGCCGCGCATCCAAACCATCAAAGCGCTGCTGCAGATCGCGGACTTCGGCGTTCAACCGCATCAAGCGAGCGCCGATCAACTCCAGGGTAACGGTTTCATCACTCATGGGATCGTCAACCCACGCTGCCTTCGAGGCTCACCGCCAGCAGCTTCTGCGCTTCGACGGCGAACTCCATCGGCAGTTCCTTCAGCACTTCCTTGCAGAAGCCGTTGACGATCAGCGACAGCGCGTCTTCGTCCTTGATGCCGCGCTGGCGGCAATAGAACAGCTGGTCGTCGCTGATCTTGGAGGTCGTCGCCTCGTGCTCGATACGGGCCGAGGGGTTGCGCACTTCTATGTAAGGCACGGTGTGCGCGCCGCAGCGGTCGCCGATCAGCAGCGAGTCGCATTGCGTGTAGTTGCGCGCGCCCTGCGCCCGCGGCTGCACCCGGACGAGGCCGCGATAGGTGTTCTGGCCGCGCCCGGCCGAGATGCCCTTCGAGATGATCGTTGAACTCGTGTTCTTGCCGATATGGATCATCTTGGTGCCGGTATCGGCCTGCTGGCGGTTGTTGGTGATCGCCACCGAATAGAATTCGCCGACCGAGCCGTCGCCTTCGAGGATGCAGCTCGGGTATTTCCAGGTGATCGCCGAGCCGGTCTCGACCTGGGTCCACGAAATCTTCGATCGGGCGCCGCGGCAGGCGCCGCGCTTGGTGACGAAATTGTAGATGCCGCCCTTGCCCTCGGCGTCGCCCGGATACCAGTTCTGCACCGTCGAATATTTGATCTGCGCGTCCTCGTGCGCGATCAGCTCGACGACCGCGGCATGCAGCTGGTTTTCGTCGCGCTGCGGCGCGGTGCAGCCTTCGAGATAGCTGACATAGGCGCCCTTGTCGGCAATCAGCAGGGTGCGCTCGAACTGGCCGGTCTTGGCCGCGTTGATGCGGAAATAGGTGCTCAGCTCCATCGGGCAGCGCACGCCCGGCGGGATATAGGCGAACGACCCGTCGCTGAACACCGCCGAGTTCAAGGCGGCAAAGAAATTGTCGCCCTTCGGCACGACCGTTCCGAGATACTTGCGCACCAATTCCGGATGCTCGCGCACCGCCTCGCCGAACGAGCAGAAGATGATGCCGAGGGCGCCCAACTGACCCTTGAAGGTCGTCGCGACCGAGACGCTGTCGAACACTGCATCGACCGCGACGCCGGACATCTGTACGCCAGCCAGGGCCTCGCGCTCACGCAAGGGGATGCCGAGCTTTTCGTACATCTTCAACAGCTCGGGATCGACCTCGTCGAGCGATTTCGGCCCGTCGCTCTGCTTTGGCGCCGAGTAATAGGTGGCGCCCTGATAGTCGATCGGCGCGACATTGAGCTTTGCCCAATCCGGCGCGGTCATCTCGCGCCAGGCGCGGAACGCCGCCAGCCGCCAGTCGAGCAGCCACTCCGGCTCGCCCTTTTTGGCGGAGATGAAGCGTACAGTGTCCTCGTCGAGACCCGGCGGCGCGGTATCGGCCTCGATATCGGTGACGAAGCCGTATTTGTACCCCTCCTGGGCGAGGGATCGGACGGTCTGTTGGGTATCGAGGGTTGCGGTCATGGTGCTCGAATGCTGGCGAAGGGCTGGCGGGAAGAACCGGGTCAGGCGCGGCTGAGCGCGACGGCAGAAGGCGCCCTGGCAGAAGGCGCAATGGCTGGCGGAAACCCGAACGGGACGATCATGTCGGCGAGCGATACCGCTGACAGAGCCATGCCGACCGCCTGGTTGATCGCGGCCCAATGTGGGCGGGTCGGGCAGTAGGTTGTGTGGGCGCAATCGCTGGTGTGGACCGAGCATTGCGTCATGCCGATAACGCCATCGATTGCCGCGACGACTTCGGCAACCGATATCTCAGCCGGCCGGCGCGCCAGGCGGTAGCCCCCGGCGGCGCCGCGCATCGCGGTCGCCAGGCCGGCATGCGCCAGCGCTTTCAGCAGCTTGGCGACCGTCGCCCGCGGCAGCCGGGTCGCGGCGGCGATTGCCGCGGCATTCTCCTGTCGCTCGGGGTGCGCCGCAAGGTGGGTCGCGACGATGACGCCGTAATCGGCGAGCTTGCTGAGGATGATCATCGGTCAGTGCCGGGCGATTCGCTGCTACCGGTCCGACAAATCGGACTGGATTGGTACGCAATAAATGTTGCCTCGATCGCCCCGGTCAAGCCGAAATCGGTATTTCCGACAAAACGCCGCGCCGCGTTGCGCGGTCAGGCGCGCCTCAGCGTTGCCGGCGCCCGTTCAAGCGGCTTGTATATCTGGCGCCTTGTACATCTGGCTTGGCAGCAACGGCTTTGGCAGGATACAGGCCGGCTTGCTTCGGTCCTGTGGGGGAACCACTTGAAACCTATCGCTTATTGCCGGCACGCCGACAGATGAAGCTCCTGATCATCGAAGACGACCGCGAAACCGCCGCCTATCTGGTCAAGGGCCTGGGCGAAAGCGGCTATACGGTCGATCAGGCCGGCGATGGTCGCGAGGGTCTGTTTCTCGCGACATCGGGCAGCTATGACGCGATCGTGCTCGACCGCATGCTACCGGGCATGGATGGTCTCGCGATGCTCGGCGCCCTGCGCGGCGCGGGTATCCGCACCCCGGCCCTGATCCTCTCGGCGCTGGGCAGCGTTGACGACCGGGTCAAGGGCCTGCGTTCGGGCGGCGACGACTACCTGGTCAAGCCGTTCGCGTTCAGCGAATTACTGGCCCGCATCGAGGTGCTGCTGCGGCGCGGCGCCGACCCGCCGAGCGTCACCCGCCTGCGCGTCGCCGACCTCGAACTCGATCTTTTGACGCGCTCGGTGCGGCGCGGCGACAAGGTCATCGAATTACTGCCGCGCGAGTTCCAGCTGCTGGAATATCTGATGCGCAACGCGGGTCACGTCGTGACCCGCACGATGCTGCTGGAAAATGTCTGGGACTATCATTTCGACCCGCAGACCAACGTCATCGACGTCCACGTCAGCCGCCTGCGCCAAAAGATCGACAAGAATTTCGACAGCCCGTTGCTGCACACCGTCCGCGGCGCCGGTTATTGCCTGCGCGCGCTGGAATAACCGATCGCGGCTGGAGCATTATCCGCGCAGACGGGAGCATTCTCTATTTCGTTGTCCTGTCATTCCGGGGCCGAGCCCCCGGTTCCGGCCTGCGGCCGGCCCGAGGATAAACTCCGCGGAGGAACCCGGAACCCATGTGTGGACGGCCCCGTTCTGGCGAGGATTTTGTGCAGGTTTGATGGGAGTGTCGACTGCGGTCATGTGTACGGCCTCTCGCTGCGGTGCGTGCGACCGCGGGCCCAGATGGGAAACGCAGATCGGGTCCCGAACAAGACCATGACGTCGAAGCGCCATTGGGTTCCACGGGGTGTCCCGATCCTCGGTTCGACCGATCGCCATCTTGCTGCTTCCTTGCCGGCACATAGCGCATGTCCGGCCGGCTGATCGCCTCGCAGATCGCGGCGGCGTCGATCGCGTCGTTCTTGCCGCGCATCACCCCGGCTTTCGCCGGGGCAGGCTCAGGGCTTGACGTATTGCGGCGGCACCAGCACCGCCTCGTGCCCCAGCCTCTGCAGCACCCGCGCCCAATAATGCGAGGCGCCGCACGCCTCCAGTCCAACCCGCGTCGGCGGCAGCGCTGCGAAGAACTTCTCCACCTCGCTGCGCTTCAGCCGCCGCCGCAACGCCGGACCGGCATCGTCAAACCCATGCACCTGAAAAACATGCTTGGAGGTATCAAGCCCTATTCTGATAATCGTCATCGGACGGCTCCCTGCTGGATTGCAACATCACAGCCTGGCACATTGATGCCGTCGGGGCCGTCCACCCAACAAGAACACAGACGGTGGGAAATAGGGTGACGACCGTGTTCATGGGTTCCGGGTTCAGCCCTGCGGGCTGCCCCGGAATGACAGCAGCAGAGCGATTTCGCGCCTATACGATGTCGTAGGGATGACGATACAGCATCTTCAAATATCGGCGTAGACATGCGTCTCGGCCGAGCCGCCGGGGTGGGTGACGGCGCCTTTCTCGGCGTCGCCGACGGTTTGCGCGTATTTCCACAACGTACCCGACTGGTAGTCGTGGCGGCGCGGTGTCCAGGCGGCTTTGCGTGAGCCCAGTTCGGCATCGCTCAGCGTGACATCGATCGTGCCCTTCACCGCGTCGATCGTGATCATGTCACCATCCTTCAGCAGGCCTATCGGCCCGCCGACCGCCGCCTCCGGCCCGACATGGCCGATGCAGAACCCGTGCGAAGCGCCGGAGAACCGGCCGTCGGTGATCAGCGCCACCTTCTCGCCCATCCCCTGCCCGACCAGCGCACCGGTGGTTGACAGCATCTCGCGCATGCCGGGGCCGCCCTTCGGTCCCTCATAGCGGATGACGATGACATCGCCTTCCTTATAGGTGCGCTTGCTGACCGCGGCGAAGGCGTCTTCCTCGCAGTCGAAACACAAGGCCGGCCCGGTAAACTCCAACCGCTCCATGCCGGCGACCTTCACAATCGCCCCCTGCGGCGCGAGATTGCCTTTCAGCACCACCACACCACCGGTCGGCGAAAACGCGTTCGAGGTCGGGCGGATCACATTTTGCCCGCTCGGGAAAACGACATCCTTCAGATTTTCGGCGATCGTCTTGCCGGTGACGGTGATGCAGTCGCCGTGCAGGTAGCCGCCGTCGAGCAAAGCCTTCATCAGCACCGGCACACCGCCGATGTCGTACAAATCCTTCATCACATATTCGCCGCCCGGCTTCAGATTGCCGATATAGGGCGTGCGGGCGAAGATTTTGCCAACCTCGTGCAGGTCGAAATCGATGCCGCATTCGTGGGCGATCGCCGGCAAATGCAGCCCGGAATTGGTCGAGCCGCCGGCCGCCGCGACGACGGTCGCGGCGTTTTCCAGCGATTTGCGGGTGACGATATCGCGCGGCCGCAGTTGCAGCCTCAGCAATTCCATCACCGTCTGGCCCGACGCCTCGGCATAGGCGTCGCGCGAAGTCGTACGGTGCCGGCGCGCCGGCCGATCCGGGCAATGCGAGACCGATCGCCTCGGACACGCAGGCCATCGTGTTTGCGGTAAAGAGGCCGCCGCAAGACCCCGACGAGGGGCAGGCGACGCATTCCAGCTCGTGCAAATCCTCGTCGCTGGCATCCTTGATGCTGTGCTTGCCGACCCATTCGTAGACGTCGCCGATCGTCACGTCCTTGCCGCGAAAACGGCCGGGCATGATCGAGCCGCCATACATGAACACCGACGGCACGTTGAGCCGCACCATCGCCATCATCATGCCCGGCAGCGACTTGTCGCAGCCGGCGAGGCCGACCAGCGCGTCATAGCAATGGCCGCGCATCGTCAGTTCGACCGAGTTGGCGATGATCTCGCGGCTGATCAGCGACGATTTCATGCCCGCGTGGCCCATCGCGATACCGTCGGTGACGGTGATCGTGGTGAATTCGCGCGGCGTGCCGTGCGCCGCGGCGACGCCTTTCTTGACGGCCTGGGCCTGACGGGCGAGCGCGATGTTGCACGGTGCCGCCTCGTTCCAGGTGGTCGCGACGCCGACCAGCGGCTGGTTGATCTGCTCCTCGGAAAGGCCCATCGAATAGAGAAAGGCCCGGTGCGGCGCCCGCTCCGGCCCGACCGTGACGTGCCGGCTCGGCAGATGCGATTTATCGAATGCCGGTGGGCGGGCGTCATCGGGCATGGCCGTTCTTCCTTCAGGAAAGGCGGTGAAATTTCAGGCAACCTACCCGCGCCCTCGAATGCGATCAATGCCGCGTTGGCGAATAAATTCGCGCCTCGGCCGACCTATTCCGCGAGCAGGCACTCGGCCGGAATGTGCCAGTGTTCATGGAGCAGACGAGCCTGATCCATCGTCAGGCGCCGTTTTCGATTGAGTATCTCGGAGGCCCGAGACCGGGACCCGAACAGCCTGGCGAGGTCGGATTGCTGATAATTCCGTTGCGCCATGATCTCGCGAATGGCGTCAACCGGGTCCGGCGCCTTGATGGCCCAGTGCTCCTGCTCGTAAACGCCGATCAACGCCAACAGGATCTCAAAGCGATCTCCATCCGCGGAGCCGCGTTCCGGCTCATTGACAAAATAGTGGTCAATCTCGGCAAGCGCTGCGTCGTAATCGGCTTCGGTGTGGATTGGCCGAATATCCATCACTCTCCTCATGTCATCTCGCATGTAATCGGATCGATCTTGTCGTATTCGGCGTGTGTTCCGACGAATTTCACCTGCACTGCCTTGAATGTGTAAGCGACCCGAACGATAAGACGATACTTGTTCCCTGCGATGTCAAAGATCACGCGATTATCAGCCACGAAATCTACCGTCGCACCGAATTGGTCTTTGATGTCGGCCGGCCCCTTCCAATTTGCCTTTGCGACGATCGCGCACCAGGTCCGCAGCGGCGCCTCGGCCTGGGAGTGCGGCGTCTCCCAAAACTGCCGCAGGGTCCGCAGCGCGATAATCTGCATACCGGAAGATTAGGATGTTCCATGGTCGGGAACAATGGGTTTGGACCGATAAAGCCGTTTGCCTCAGCGGCGGCGGCGCGGCAAGCTGGCCCGGTCTGTCAGGAGGAATTGCAATGGCGACGGTCACCGAACGACAGAGGGTGACGGTGCGGCCGACCGGAACGGCGCTAGCCGCCGATATCGAGGGCGCCGACCTTGCGGGGGCGCTGACGCCGGAGACGATGGCGGCGATCAAGCAGGCCTGGGGCGACAATCTGGTGCTGCGGTTCCGCGGCCAGAACCTGTCGGACGACGATCTGCTGCGTTTCAGCCGTCAGTTCGGCGAGCCCGATTGGGCGCCGGTCGCCGCTGCCAAGATCAAGGTGCCGGGCGAAGACCGCTATATCGAAGGAACGCCGGAGGGCCGGCAATACGTCATGGTGATCTCGAACGTCATCGAAAACGGCATCGCGATCGGCCAGCTCGGCGCCTACGAGGCGATCTGGCACACCGACATGTCATATATCGCCGAGCCGCCGATGGCCTCGGCGCTGTATTCGCTGGAGGTTCCGCCATCGGGCGGCGATACCGGCTTTTGCAACATGTATCTGGCGCTGGAAACGCTGCCGGCCGATCTGCGGCGTGCGATCGATGGTCGCATCTGCATTCACGACGCCAGCCGCAACAGCGCCGGCGAATTGCGCCGCGGCTTTGTCGACGCGCCGGACGCCAGCCAGACGGTCGGCGCCGAGCATCCGCTTGTCCGCACCCACCCGGCGACCGGGCGTCAGGCGCTGTTTCTCGGGCGCCGACGCAACGCCTTTATATCGGGCCTGCCGCTCACCGAGAGCGAGGCATTGCTCGATGCGCTATGGGCGCACGCGACGCAGGACAAATTTACCTGGTATCAACAATGGCGGGTCGGTGACCTGATCCTGTGGGACAATCGCTGTGTCATGCACCGGCGCGATGCGTTCGATCCCGGGACGCGGCGGGTCATGCACCGCACCCAGGTCAAGGGCGACCGGCCGGTCTGACACAGCACCTTTAGCGGGAGGGGAGATGTTGCGTAAGGTGTGGTTGGCGGGGATGTTGTTGTCTCTCGCGGCGTGCGGCACAAAGCCGCCGCCCGATTCGGCCCAGGTTACGATCAACGACTCATCTTGGGACCGGGTCAATGTCGAGGTGGTGGTCACCACCAGTACCGATTGCGACAAGCGTGACGCCTATGTCTCGGACAAGGAACTGGTCATGCACAAGAACCGGACCGAGACCTTTACCGTGCCAAACGGCGGCATTCTGTGCTGGCGGCACGACCCCAACCCGAACAACCCGGTCGCCGGCGCCTGGTCCGGCTGGACCAAGGCGACGCCGTTTCCCGGGCAAAGCGCAAACACCGAACTGTAGGCGTCTTCCAAAAGCCATGTTGGAGCCGTAGAAGGGCACCGGCGCAGAACCTTCCGCCGGAGCGTTCGCATGGTCACCCGCTGGGGTATCTCGGCAGCATTCGGGGTATTGCTGAGCCCGGCCGCCGGCTTGGCGCAGCAGGCGCCGGTGCCGCTTTATCCCGGCGCCATGCCAAAAACCTATGAGGCACAGCCCTTGCCGCCGGTGCCGTCGGCGCCGGATTACGCGGCACCGGCCGCTCCGCAGCCACCGCCTTACGCCGGCGGCATGCCGCCGATGCCGCGCTCACCCCTGCCGCCGCCCATGTCCGCCCCGCCCATGTCATCGCCCCCCATGTCATCGCCAGCAGCGGCGATGCCTGCGCCGCTGTTTCCGCCCGCGCCGCAACCTTCCACTACCGGCGCTCCGGTGTCGCCCTCGGCGGATCGGACATTTTGCTCCCAGCCAGTGTCGATCCATGTCGCCAACCGCGATACCGTCGGCCAGCGCTACCAGCCATTTATCGGCATCTGGAGCGACGCGTCATGGACGCCTTCCCTGTGCGCGGCGCTGATCGTCGAAAACGTGACGCCTGACGGCACCGCGACGATTGTCTATGCCTTTCGGCCCGATGGGGTCGAACACCCGCGCACCGGGCGGCGTGCTGCACGGCACCGGCGTCGTCCGCGACGGCGAGTTGCGCTTCCAGAATTCGGATGGCAGCCAATTCAGCTTTCGCCCGCTATACTCCGACCTGGACGGACGCTTGACGACGCCGCAAGGTCAGACCCTTGGGGCCGTGTTCAAGCGCAGCCTCTGAGCGCGCCGGGGTTTCTGCGCCGGCTTTGACCGAACAGGGGCAAGTTGACGCTGCCGGACGGCGTTCCCAGATGTTGCGGGTCCCGGCGGGTTTGTATCGTCATTGGTGTAAAGGCAGGATGAGCCCATGGCTCGGTCGTTGGCGCCATCGCCGATCAGCGAGCTGAATGAGCGCAGCCGCGAGATTTTTCGCCTGATCGTCGACGGTTATGTGCAAACCGGCGAACCGATCGGCTCGCGCACCCTGTCGCGGCTGCTCGGCCAACATCTGTCGCCGGCGACGATCCGCAACGTGATGGCTGATCTGGAAGAGGCCGGGCTGCTCTATTCGCCGCACACCTCGGCCGGCCGCCTGCCGACCGAAGCCGGGCTGCGCCTCTTTGTGCACGGTCTGCTCGAACTCGGCAATCTCGCGGAGGACGAGCGGCAGAACATCGAGAGCCTGTGTGCGGCACGCGGCAAGAGCCTGTCGCAGGCGCTGGAGGAGGCGACTTCCGCCCTGTCGGGCCTGTCGCATTGCGCCGGTGTCGTCGTCGTGCCAAAGCAGGAACGGCCGCTGAAGCACATCGAGTTCGTCCATCTGGGGCCCGGCCGGGCGCTCGTGGTACTGGTGACCGAGGACGGTCTGGTTGAAAACCGGGTTATCGAGGTGCCGCTCGGCCTGCCGCCTTCGACGCTGGTATCGGCCGCCAATTTCCTGAACGCGCGTCTTGTCGGGCGCACGATGGAAGAGGCCGGGGCCGACATCGTCGAGGAGATCAGGACGCACCAGGCACAGCTCGACGAGGTCACCTCGCGGGTGGTCGCGACCGGGCTGGCGAGCTGGGCCGGCGGCGACGGCAACAATGCGCTGATCGTGCGCGGCCAGGCCAATTTGCTCGGCGATGTGACCGCGCTCGCCGATCTCGAACGGCTGCGCACGCTGTTCGAGATGCTGGAGACCAAGGAGACGGTGCTGCGCCTGCTCGACGCCAGCAAGAAGGCCGACGGGGTGCAGATATTTATTGGCGCCGAAAGCCATCTGTTCGGCGTCGCCGGCTGTTCGGTGATTATCGCGCCCTATCAGAACAGCCGCGAACAGATCATCGGCGCGATCGGGGTGATCGGCCCCACACGCATCAACTATGCCCGCATCATCCCGATGGTGGATTACACCGCAAAGATGATCGGGCGGCTTATCGGGTAAAGGACCATGATCGACGACAATGAAACCGGGCCGGCCACCGGCCGCCACTCCCGCGAACGACACCGAGACGGTTGACGACGCACCGCTATCGCCCGAGGAACGCATTGCCGCGCTCGAAGGCGAATTGGCCGAGGCGAAGGACCGCCTGCTGCGGACCCTGGCGGAAACCGAAAACACCCGCCGCCGACTGCAGCGCGACCGCGAAGAAGCACAGAAATACGCGGTCTCCGGCTTCGCGAAGGACTTGCTGGCATCGGCCGACAACCTGCGGCGCGCCATCGAAGTCAATGCCTGACGCGGAGGTCACGGATACCAAAGTCCGCAGCCTGCTCGACGGCGTGGCGGCGACCGAGCGTGAGTTGCTGGGAGCCTTCGAGCGCCACGGCCTGAAGCGCATCGACCCCAAGGGAGAACGCTTCGACCATAATTTCCACCAGGCGATCTTCGAGGCCGAACGTCCCGGCACCGCGCCGGGCACGGTCGTCGAGGTGCTGCAACCCGGCTACGTCCTGCACGACCGCCTGCTGCGCCCCGCCATGGTCGGCGTCGCCAAAGCCGCCGCCGCCCCCGCCGACGATACCGCCGCGTAACTATTCCGGGCGTATCCGGAGGCGGTGGTCGAGTTGGGTGAAGATGAGGTCGGTGACGATCGCGAACAGGGCGACGAGAACGGCGCCCTGGATCACGAAGGGGAGCTTGTTGCCGGCGAGGCCGTCGAAGATCGGCGTGCCCAGGGTCAAGCGCGCCGACGGTCGAGCCGATCGTCGCGGTGCCGATCGCGATCGTGACCGAGACGCGCACCCCGGCGAGGATGGCCGGCGCGGCCAGCGGCAATTCGACGTCGCGCAGGAGCTGCCAGCCGGAGAGGCCCATGCCGGCGGCGGCGTCGCGCACCGCCGGCGGCACGCCTTCGAGCCCGGCGATCGCGTTCTCGACGATCGGCAACAGCCCGTAAAGGAACAGCGCGACGATGGTCGGGCGCGGGCCGAAGCCGAGCGCCGGCACCGCCAGCGCCAGCACCGCGGCCGGCGGAAAGGTCTGGCCGATCGTCGCCAGTGCGTTGACGATCGGGCGGAAATCGCGGCCGGCCGGGCGGGTCACGAAAATCGCGGCGGCAACCCCGAGCGCGGTCGACGGCGAGGCTCGCGACCAGCGACCATCCCGGCATGCGACAGAAACAGCGACAGAAAGCTGCCGCGCTCGAACACCGGCGGCTCGACCGCCGGAAACGTCCAGTGGAACAGCGGCGCCAGTGCCGGCATGCCGAGCAGCAGCGCGACAAACAGCACACTCATCCACAACGCGGCGCCGCCCGGCAGCGCGCGCATCAGCGGACGATATCGCCGAGGGTGATGCTTCCGACCGATCGGCCGGCGGCATCGACCACCGGCAGCCGGTCGGTGTGGCGGGCGGTCATCAACGCCAGCGCATCGCGCAGCGAGGCGTCGCCGACGACCGGCTCGCCCTCGGCGGACTCGCCCGGTTGCAGCCGTTCGGCGATCTTGCGGAGCGACAACAGGCCGAGCCCGGCGCCGTCCTCGCCGCCAACGAATTTGCGCGACGAAATCGCGTCGGCTGGGCGCTCCAGCAGGTCGAGCGGCGTGCCCCATTGCGCGAGCCGCCCGCGGTTGAGGATCGCGATGTCGCTCGCGAGCCGCAGCGCCTCCTCGATATCGTGGGTGACGAACACGATCGTCTTCTGCGTCGCCTGGTGGATGCGCAGCGATTTCGCCCTGCAACGCGTCGCGCGTGACCGGGTCGAGCGCGCCGAACGGTTCGTCCATCAGCAGCAGGTCGGGGTCGGCGGCCAGCGCGCGGGCGACGCCGACGCGCTGCTGCTCGCCGCCCGAAAGCTGATGCGGGTATTTGCGGCGGTACGTCTCCGGGTCGAGCCGCAGCAGTTCGAGCAATTCGGTGACGCGGTCGCGCACTCGCGCTTCCGGCCATCTGAGCAGGCGCGGCACCGTCGCGATGTTGTCGTCGATCCGCCAGTGCGGGAACAGCCCGGTCGATTGGATCGCATAGCCGATGCGGCGGCGCAATGCCTCGGGCGGCACCTGTGTTATGTCGTCGCCGCCTACCCGGATCGTGCCGCTGTCGAACGGGATCAGCCGGTTGATCATCCGCAGCGTCGTGGACTTGCCGCAGCCGGAGGGGCCGAGCAGCACGCAGAGCGACCCCTGCGGGATGTGCAGCGACAGATCGTCAACGACGCGCGCGGCCGCCATAGATCTTGCTGACGCCCTCGATGTCGATCATCGCGGCGCCACCGCCGCCGGCGGCGGCTTGCAGCACGAAATTGGCAAGCAGCGCCAGGACGATCGCCGGCAGGGCGCCGAGCAGCACGAGGTCGGCGGCATACTGGCCGAGCCCCTCGAAGACAAAGCTGCCGAGCCCGCCGGCGCCGATCAGCGCCGCCACCACCGCGAGCCCGATCGCCTGCACGATCACGATGCGCAGCCCGGCGAGCAGCACCGGCAGCGCGAGCGGCAATTCGATGCGCCAGAAACGCTGGCGCTGCGTCATGCCCATGCCGCGCGCTGCGTCGATCAGCCGTGGCATCGACCCCGCGCGATGCCGGCGACGGTGTTGCGCACGATCGGCAGCAGCGCATAGAGGACCAGCGCGATCAGCGCCGGCGCCATGCCGACGCCGCCGATGCCGAGCGTCCCCAATGCCGGCACGGCGGTCGCCAGCGCCGAGAGCGGCGCGATCAGCAGCCCGAACAGGGCGATCGACGGGATCGTCTGCAACAGGTTGAGCACCGCAAACAGCGGCGGCTGCCAGGACGGGCGGCGTACCGCGGCGACGCCGAGGGGAAACCCGATCAGCAGGGCCGGCCCGACCGCGCCGGCAACCAGCACGACGTGCCGCACCAGCGCCGCGGCAAAAGCGGCGTTGTCGCGCATGGTATTCGCGGGCCAGCGACAGCGCGTCGAACCACCCGGCCTGCGCCATCGTGCCAGCGCCGATGACGATCGCGGCGATCAGCGCCATGCCCGCCACGGTGCCGGCCTCGGCGCGTTGCAGCGCATCGACCGCCGCCAGCGATGCCGCGCCGGCGAGCAGCCAGAAGCCGGCGCCGAGCGAGACCCGCGCCAGCCGCGGCGCCCCTGCCGCGACCGCCGAAGCGGACAGGCCGGCGGCGGCCAGGATCAGCAGCGAGCAGAATGCCGGCCAGCACGGCGGATGCCTGGCTGAGCCTCCGGCTCGGGGCCGCGAACGCGGTGGCGAGCAAGGCGATGCCGAGCCCGACAATGGCGGTCGCGAGGCGGGGATCGACGGCGGTGAAAAACCCGATCGGTGTGCCGGACACCAGTCGGTTCGGCGCAAGGGCGACAAAGCCGGTGGCCGGGATCGCGATTGCCGCAACAGCGAACAGCACCGGCAGGACCAGATGATGCGGCCACAGCGAGAAGCCGTTGGTTTGCGGCAGCGCGGCTGCGGCTGTCATCACGGCAGGAAATGGCCGGATTTGAGGTAGTCGAGCGCGACCGCGCCGGCTTCCTCGCCGGCCACCGCGATGCGCGCGTTGAGCTTTTGCAGGCCGGTCAGGGTCAGCGAGGCGAAGACCGGGTCGAGCGCGCCGGCGATCTCGGGGTGCGCCCGCAACACCGCCTCGCGGATCACCGGCGCCGGCAGGTACACCGTCTGCGCGCCCTTGTCGTCGCACAGCGCCGTGAGGCCGAACGCCGCGATCTCGCCGTCGGTGCCATAGGCCATTGCCGCGTTGACGCCGGACGTCGCCTCGGCCGCGGCGCGCAGCGTCGCCGCGGTGTTGCCGCCCGACAAGGTCAGCAACTGGTCGGCGCTGAGGCGGAAACCGTAGGTTTTTTCGAACGCCGGCAATGCCGTCGGGCTTTCGACAAATTCGGCCGAGGCGGCCAGCTTGAAACGCCCGTCCTTGGCAAGGTAAGTGGTGAGGTCGCCGAGGCATTTGCGCGCCGGAAATCCCGGAAGGTCGTCGCGGATCGCGATGACCCAGGTGTTGTTGGCGCGCAATGCCGGGGTCAGCCAGACCAGATGGTTTGCCGCGCCGTCAAGGTCGCGGGCGGCGAGATAGCCTTTCTCCGGGTCCTTCCACACCGGGTCGTTCTCGCGGTGGAAGAAAATCGCGCCGTTGCCGGTGTATTCGGGATAGATGTCGATCTGCCCGGCGAGGATCGCGGCACGCACGATATTGGTCGGGCCGAGCTGGATTTTGCGGATCACCGGCAGACCGCGCGCCTCGATCATGTCGGCGATCATGTTGCCGAGCAGCGCCCCCTCGGTATCGATCTTCGAGGCGACGACAATCGCCTCCGCCGCTGTCCCGGATACGAAAGGGCAAAGGAGAGCCGCTGCCGCCAGCGCAAACCGCAGGATTGAACGACGCCTCGGCACCATGCCGCTACAGTGCCGGAAAGGTGCGGTGGCTGTCGATCAATGCGAGCCTAACTTCCCTCTCCCGCACCGCACCGCGGGAGAGAGGGCTTCTAGCCGTGCCACGCATGCGCGGCGGCCTGCTGCCGGGCCGCGGCGATCAGGGCGGCGACGCGGGCGAAGGCGGCGCCGGCGAGGAGGTCATCGAGCGGCTGGTGCAGGCGGCGGCGCCAGTTCGGGTGTTCGTCGGTAGTGCCCGGCAGATTGGCCTGCTGGCGCTCGCCGGCGATGTCCTCGATCTGCACCAGCATCAGCCGCGAACGCGACCGCGCGAGATAGGCGAGGATCGCCTCGCCCAGTTCCAGCCGGTAGGTCGCCTCGCCGGCCGCGGACAGGAAGTCGGCGAAGCTCTCGGGCAGCAGCAATCCCTCGCGCGCGAGCGCCTGCAACAGCAATTCGCGGTCACGGCCGCGCTCGGCGATGTCTGCGGCCTCGGCCTCGGGGCTGGGATACAAATTGAGGCGCTGCCGCCAGACGATGTCCTCGCCGAGCCAAAAGCCTTTCAGCGTCGCCAGATCATGCGTCGCGGCCGAGGCGGCGGCGACTTCGGGGTATTCGACCGGCGGAATGAAGGTGCCGTCGGTCCAGCGCTCGAACATGAAGATGCGGTAGGACAGGACGTTGGCGGCTTCCATCGTCTGGCGGAAGCCGTCGGGCACGGTGCCAAGGTCCTCGCCGATCACCGCACAGCCCTGACGCCGGCTTTCCAGCGCGACAAGCCGCAGCAGATCGTGGAACGGGTAGTTGACATAGGCGCCGGCCGTCGCCGGGCAGCCGCTCGGCACCCAATAGAGCCGCTGCAGGCTCATCACGTGGTCGATGCGCAGAATGCCGGCATGGCGCATGTTGGCACGCAGCGCGGCGATGAACGGCGCAAAGCCGCGCCGCCGCAGCGCCAGCGGGTTGATCGGCGCGAGGCCCCAGTTCTGCCCGGCCCGGCTCAGTGCATCGGGCGGGGCGCCGATTGCGGCACCGGGCAGCACAAGGTCCTGGTCGGCCCAGGCCTCGGCGCCGTTCGGGTTCACCCCGACCGCGAGATCGCGGTAAAGCCCGATCGCCAGCCCGCTGGCGCGCCCTGCCGCGGCGGCGGCACCGAGCTGTCGGTCGGCGAGCCATTGCAGAAACTGAAAGAACTCGACCCGCTGGGCATGCTGCGCGGCGAAGGCGGCGATCTCGGCCGAGTTGGGGTCGCGCATCGCTTCCGGCCATCGGTGCCAGGAAAACGGCCCACCGGCCCACAAGACGCTCTCCTGCACCGCTTCAAACACGGCAAACGCCGCCAGCGGCCGGCCGCCCCGGCGTTGGAACTCACGAAAATCCGCCGCCAGCTTGGTGCCGGATTGCAAATCGTGGGCGAGGAAGCGGCGGAACAAGGCTTCCAGCACGGGCCGCTTCAGCGCCGCCACCGCCGGGTAATCGACCAGTTCCGCCTGCCGCGCCGCGGCAATCCCCTCCGCCGGCGCCAGAGCCTGGATCGCGGCATCCTCGGCAAAACCAGGGGCTGCGGTCACATCGATGTAGAGATAATCGAGCCATACCCGGCTCGACGGCGAATACGGGCTGAAATGTCGGGGCTCGGCGGCGAACAGCGCGTGCAGCGGGTTGATGCCGATCGTCGTGGCACCGAGCGGCCCGGCATGCCGACACAGCAAGCCGAGATCGGTGAAATCGCCGATCCCCCAGTCATGCGCGCCACGCAGGCTGTAAAGCTGGGTCGTCACGCCCCAGCTGCGCTCGCTGGGCTGCAAGGCCGTCGGCAGGTGGCACCAGGACGGAGCGACGATCAGCCCGAATTCGGCGGCCAGCGCCGGGGTCTCGACGTGCAGGCGGTGATAGCCGAGCGGCATGCCGGGCGGCAGGTGCAGCGCGGCGCCGTCACTATGCCCGGTGGCGCCATGTCCGGTGGCCTCGGTGCCGTCTTCGAAATGGCACTGCCATTCGACCTGGGCGACGCCGGACGGCAGGCGCAGCGCCCACACCGGGTCCGCAGCCTCCTGCGGCACGATCTGCACCGGAGCCAGCCCGAACGGCGCCGCCGCGGCCTCCTCGGCGAGCGCCGCCGCCGCAAGTGCCGGATCGTCGGACAGCCCGAAGGTCGCGATCAGGCGCGACAGCGTCTCTTCGTCCGGTTCGCGCACCACCCCCAACGCATCGACATAGCGCGTCCCGATGCCGACCAGACCGGCGACGTGACGCAGCTCGTCGAGGCGGCTCATCGTGGCCGCAGGGTCCGGCGGGGTGGGGCGCTAATAGGGGCGCTAGGGTCGCGGCGCATCGGTGGTATTGCCGGTTCGAGGGGTGCGTCCGTTGCGCGCCGCCCCAAAGCTGATGACCTCGGCACCGCGCGCGTGGTGGGCGTTTGGCCCGCGGTTGATGAACAGGGCAAAGGAATGCGGCTGGAGCCGGTAGATTTCACCCGGCTGCCACAACCGCCCGTCGGACACGAGGCCGGTCGGCTCCGCCGTATCGACCAGGGCCTCCCAGAGCAGCGGCACCGGCAGTTTCGGTAAACGGAAATCGATGTCGCCATAAAAGGCGCTCATCATCACCAGAAAGCTCTCGTCGATGTCGCGCTGTCCGCCCGGCGTGTAGAACTCGCCGGCGGCGCCGCCCAGCACATAGCCAAGCGACAAGGCGTCCTGGTTGCCCCAGTCCTCGTCGCGCGCCTCGACACCGGCCGGGGTGACCCAGGTGATGTCCTTCAGGCCCTCGGCCGACACGACCTCGCCGCGGAAGAAGCGCGGCCGCGAGAACACCCGATGCTGCCGCCGCAAATGAATCAGCGCGCGCACGAACCGGCGCAAGGTCTGGTCTTCCGGCCGGATGTGTTCCCAGTCGACCCAGGCGATCTCGTTGTCCTGGCAATAGGCGTTGTTGTTGCCCTTCTGGGTGCGGCCGAATTCGTCGCCGGCCAGCAGCATCGGCACGCCGAGCGATACCAGCTGGGTCGCCATCAGATTGCGCTTTTGCCGGTCGCGCAGGACGGTGATCTTCGGGTCGTTGGTCGGCCCCTCGGCGCCGCAATTCCAGCTGAAATTGGGTTCGTGGCCGTCACGGTTGTCTTCGCCGTTGGCCTCGTTGTGCTTCTGCTCGTAGCTGACGAGGTCTTGCAGGGTGAACCCGTCATGCGCGGTCACGAAATTGATGCTGGCCCAGGGCCGCCGCCCGCGATAGCCGAAGATGTCGGACGATCCGGCAAGGCGCGACGCCATCTCGGCAACCATCCCCTTGTCACCTTTCCAGAAGCGCCGCACGCTGTCGCGGTACTTGCCGTTCCATTCGGCCCAGCCCGGCGGGAAATTGCCGACTTGATAGCCATTAGGGCCGATATCCCACGGCTCGGCGATCAGCTTGATCTGCGACATTTCCGGGTCCTGCCGGATCGCATCGAAAAACGCCGCTCCCTGGGAGTAATCGCCATTCTCGCGCGCCAGCGTCGTGCACAGGTCGAAACGGAACCCGTCGACATGCATGTCGCGTACCCAGTAACGCAGCGAGTCCATGACCATCTGCAAGACCCGTGGATGGTCGGTGTTCAGCGTGTTGCCGGTGCCGGTATAGTCGCGGTAATAGCGCCGGTTATCCTGCAGCCGGTAGTACGACAGATTGTCGATGCCGCGGAACGACAGCGTCGGGCCGAGATGGTTGCCCTCGCCGGTGTGGTTGTAGACGACGTCGAGGATGACCTCGATGCCGGCCTCGTGCAGCCGCTTGACGGCGGTCTTGAACTCGGCGATCGCACCGTGCGGCAGAAAGCGCGGGATCGGGTGCGAAAAAGCCGATCGAGTTATAGCCCCAGAAATTGTGCAGCCCCTGATCGGCGAGGAATCGCTCGGTAACGCCGGCATGGATCGGCAGCATCTCGACGGCGGTAATGCCGAGGTCGATCAGGTAGTCGATCACCGCCGGCGAGGCCAATGCCGCAAAGGTGCCGCGATCGCCCGCGCTGACATCGGGGTGGCGGATCGTAAACCCGCGCACCTGCATTTCGAGGATGATCGTCTCTTCCCACGAGGTGCGCGGGTGGCGATCGTCATTCCAGGTGAAGGCGCTTTCGACGACGCGGCATTTCGGCATGAACCGGGCGCTGTCGCGGCGGTCGAAGGCAAGGTCCTCGCGCGGGCCGCCAAAGCGGTAGCCGTACACCATGTCGCTCCACCGCAGCTGCCCGGTCAGCGCCCGCGCATACGGGTCGAGCAGCAGCTTGTTATGGTTGAAGCGATGCCCGGCCGCCGGGTCGTAGGGACCATAGACGCGATAGCCGTAAAGCTGTTCCGGGCGCGCTTCCGGCAGATAGCAATGCCACACCTCGTCGGTGTATTCGGGCATCACGATACGGGCTTCCTCGTGGTTGCCCGAACGGTCGAACAGGCACAATTCGACCTTTTCCGCGTGCGCCGAAAACAGCGCGAAGTTGACGCCGTTGCCGTCCCAGGTGGCGCCCAGCGGATAGGGCCGGCCAGGCCACACCTTGGTAGACGGCATGCAATGTCTTTCACGTTTCGAGGGTGAAGATCAGCACACCAAGCGGTGGCAAATGCAATTGCAATGACTGCGCATGCCCGTGCATCGGATGCGGGTCGGCGACCCTTTCGCCGGCATTGCCGACCCCGCTGCCGCCATAGATCGGCGCGTCCGTGTTGAGGCGCTCGGTGTACCGTCCGGGGCGCGGCACCCCGATGCGATAGCCGTCGCGCGGCACCGGTGTGAAGTTGCACACGATGACGGCGAGTTCGTCGGGATCGCGGCCGCGCCGCACATAGGACAGCACGCACTCGCCGGCATTAGCGGCGTCGATCCAGTAGAACCCGTCGGGATCGCAATCGAGCTGATGCAACGCCGGCAGCGAGGTGTAGAGCCGGTTCAGATCGCGCATCAGGCTGTGCACGCCAGCATGCAGCTTGTCGCCGAGCAGATGCCAGTCGAGGCCGATATCGTGGTCCCACTCGCGCTCCTGAGCGAACTCGCCACCCATAAACAACAGTTTCTTGCCCGGATGCGTCCACATGAACGCGAAATAAGCACGCAAATTGGCGAAACGCTGCCAGCGGTCGCCCGGCATCTTGCCGATCAGCGAGCGCTTGCCATGCACGACCTCATCATGGCTCAGCGGCAGGATGAAGTTCTCGTGATAGGCGTAGAGGAGGCCGAAGGTCAGGTCGTTGTGGTGGTATTTGCGGTGGATCGGATCGCGCGACATGTAGCCGAGCGTGTCGTGCATCCACCCCATGTTCCATTTGAAGCCAAAGCCGAGCCCGCCGACATAGACCGGGCGTGACACCATCGGCCACGCGGTGGATTCCTCGGCCGCGGTGGTGGCGCCGGTGCCCTCCCCGAATACCAGCTCGTTGATGCGGCGCAGAAAGGCGATCGCGTCGAGATTTTCCCGGCCGCCGTATTTGTTGGGAATCCACTCCCCTTCTTTCCGGCTGTAGTCGAGATAGAGCATCGAGGCGACGGCATCGACCCGCAACCCGTCGATATGATACTCGCGCATCCAGTAAAGCGCGCTCGACAGCAGGAAATTGGAGACCTCGACCCGGCCGAAATTATAGATCAGCGTGTTCCAGTCGCGGTGGATACCCTGGCGCGGGTCGGCGTGCTCATAGAGCGCGGTGCCGTCGAAGCGGCCGAGCCCGTGTGCGTCGCTCGGGAAATGCCCCGGCACCCAGTCGAGCCACACGGCGAGCCCCGCCTGATGGCAGGCATCGATAAAGGCGCGGAAATCGTCCGGCGTCCCGTAGCGCCCGGTCGGCGCGAACATCGAGATCGGCTGGTATCCCCACGAGCCGTCGAACGGGTATTCGGTGACCGGCATGATCTCGATATGGGTGAAGCCCAGATCCTTGACGTAGGGCACCAGCTGGTCAGCCAGTTCGCGATAGCTCAGATAGCGGCCGCCCGCCGCGAGGTTGCGACGCCACGAGCCGAGATGCACCTCGTAGATCGAGACCGGCGCCTCGCGGTCATTGTGCCGCCAGCGGCTCTCCATCCAGGCATTGTCCTGCCACGGCCATTGCGACGGCGCGGCAACGATCGAGGCGGTGCCGGGGGATCGCTCGGCCTGCTCGGCATAGGGGTCGGCCTTGAGCGGCAGCAATTCGCCGGCCGGCCCGACGATCTCGTATTTGTAGAGATGGCCCGGCCGCAAACCGGGAGTAAAAATCTCCCAGAAGCCGCCGGCATGGCGGCGCCGCATCGGCATGCGGCGGCCGTCCCACTGATTGAAATCGCCGACGACGCTGACCCGGCGGGCGTTCGGCGCCCACACCGCGAACGCGACGCCCTCGACCCCCTCGTGCCGGATCGGATGTGCCCCAAGCTTCTGGTAGCTGGCAAGGTGATTGCCTTCGGTCAGCAGGTGGATGTCGAGGTCGCCCAGCACCGGCAGAAAGCGGTAAACGTCATCGAATTCGTGCCAGCCGATATCCCACCGCACCCGCAGCCGATACGCGAACGGCTCACGCTGCTGCGGTACGGCAGCGACGAAAAACCCCGCCGGGTGGACGCGCTCGGCCTGCGCGACGGTGTCGCCGGTCGCTGCATCCACAACAGCCACTTCCCGCGCACCCGGCAACATGGCGCGCACGACAACCCCGGACGCTGTCTTGTGCATGCCGAGAAAGGCGAACGGGTCGCCGTGCGCCGCGGCAACGATCGCCGCGATCTGCGGTTCGTCGCGGGCGCTGTCGGTAACGGGGGCGCTGTCGATAACGGGCGCCGTGTCGTCCAGGGTAGCAGTCAACGGGGCTGGTGCCTCTGATCGTTGCGCGGCGGCGCGCGGTGCCGGCTTGGCCGGCCGGGGCGTGCGGCCGGACCGGCGGCGCTCCATCGCCTCACGCCCGCAGGCTGAACAGCTGGCGCAGCCCGTCGAGCAGCCGCGGCGGCCGGCGACGGCCTTCGAGAGCCGACAGGAACAGATCGGCCCAATGCGCGATATCGTTCTGCATCAAATGCGCGAACATGCGGGCATGCCTTGCCTTGCGCTCGTCGAGCGGCATGTCGAGCGCGGTTACGATCGCCTCGGCGACCGCCTCCGGCTCGTGCGGATTGACGATCAACGCGCCATCCGACAGTTCCGCCGCCGCCCCCGCGAGGTGCGACAGCACAAGCACCCCGGGGTCTTCCGGGTCCTGCGCGGCGACATACTCCTTCGCCACCAGGTTCATGCCGTCGCGCAGCGGCGTCACGAGCCCGACCTTGGCGGCGCGGTAGAACCCGGCGAGCGCGCTGCGCGTGTAGGAGCGGTTGACGTAGCGGATCGGCGTCCAGGTCGGGTCGCCGTGCCGCCCGTTGATCTGCCCGACAAGCGCGCTCACCGAATGTTCGATTTCGCCATATTCCGGCACGTCCGTGCGGCTTTTCGGAGTGATCTGCAGAAACGTCACCCGCCCCAGCCATTCCGGCTTGGTATCGAGCAGATGACCGAAAGCCTGGATTCGATGCGGAATTCCCTTGGAATAGTCGAGCCGATCAACGCCGAGGATCAGCTTGCGGTCGGCCATGCTGTCGTGCAGTTGCTCGATGAGGCGCGAGCGGGCGGCGTTGCGAGCGACCCGCGCATAGACCGCGGTGTCGATCGAGACCGGGAAAGCGCGCAACGTCGCGCCGCCGCTGCCATACCCCATGTCGAAATACCGGGTCAGGTTGTCGGTGTCGGCTTGGGTCTGCAGCCCGACGAGATCGTAGTGGCTCAACGCGCCGATCAACTCGGCGTGCTGCGGCAGTGTCATCAGGATGTCGGGCGGCGGGCAGGGGATGTGCAGGAAAAACCCGATCGGGTTTTCATGCCCGAGCGCCCGCAACTCCTTGGCCAGCGTCAGCAGGTGATAATCGTGCACCCAGATCACGTCGTCCGGCTGCAGATAGGGCGACAGGGTTTCGGCGAACAGCGCGTTGACCCGGAGATACCCGGCCAGATCGACCGAGGTGAACTCGGCGAGATCGACCCGGTAATGCAGGATGGGCCACAGCACCCGGTTGGCGAAGCCGTTATAGTATTCCTGAAAATCGTGGTTGCCGAGATCGAGGGTGATGTAGGTGCGGCCACGCCGTTCGGTGACCGTCGGCCGGGTCGGCTCGTCGTCCGGCGCGACCTTGCCGCTCCAGCCGAACCACAATCCCTCGCGGCCCTTCAAGGCGGCATCGACGGCAACCGCCAACCCTCCGGCGCGACGCGACGCGCCCGGTTCCGGCACCATGACACGGTTTGAGACTAGGACGAGGCGCGGCACCACACGTCCTCCCATTTGACCGACAGGCGCATCGCGGAGTTGATGATACCCGCCATCGAGTAGGTCTGCGGCAGATTACCCCACAGCGCCCCGGTATCCGGGTGAATGTCCTCGGATAACAGGCCGAAGGCGTTTCTCAGCCCGAGCAATTCAACGAACAGTGACCGTGCCTCCTCCCGTCTACCGATCGCCGCCAGGGCGTCAATATACCAGAAATTGCAGACCAGAAACGCGGTTTCGGGGGCGCCAAAATCGTCATTGTCGGTGTAGCGCATGATCCGGCCGTGCCGAACCAGCTGCTTGCCGATCGCGTTGCAGGTGCCGATGAAGCGCGGGTCGTCGTGGCTGACCAGCCCGAGATCGGCCAGCAGCAGCACGCTGGCGTCGAGCATCGGCGCGTCGAAGGCGCCGGTCAGCGCATTCTGTTCCTCGCTCCAGGCGCGGGTCAGGATCGTCTGGCGCAGGCTCCTCGCCTGCTGGTGCCAAAAGTCGGCACGGTCGGCGATACCGAGCCGCTTGGCGATCTTGGCGAGGCGGTCGCAGGCGGCCCAGCACAACGCGGCGGAATGGGTGTGGACGCGCCGGATGCCGCGATATTCCCAGATGCCGGCATCTGGGATCAGCGCCAGCTGGACGGCACGCGCGCCGAGCGGTTCAAGGCGCCGGAACAGCACCTCGTCGCCCATTTTCGGCAACCGCTCATCGACGAACATCTGCGTCGTCGCCAAGACGACGCTGCCGTAGACATCGTGCTGGTCCTGCAACGCCGCTTCATTGCCGACCCGCACCGGGCCGTGACCAAAAAACCCGGCGAGGTCCGGCGCGATCCATTCCGGCAATTCGCGGCCCGGCACGATCGAGTGCGCCGGCCGCAGCGGCGCCTCAAGATCGCCCGCTACCGTAATGATATAATTGATGTAATCTTCCATCGTGCGGGTGTTGCCGAGGCGGTTCAGCGCCTCGACGACGAAGTACGCATCGCGCAGCCAGCAATAACGGTAATCCCAGTTGCGCCCGCTGTTCGGCGCTTCGGGAATCGACGTGGTGTGCGCCGCGACGATCCCCCCGGTTTCCTCGAACGTGCACAGCGAGAGGGTGATCGCGGCCCGCGTCACGGCGCTCTGCCACTCGAACGGCACCGCGAGGGATCGCACCCAATCCCGCCAGAACTCGCGTGTATGTTCCTCGAAATCGCGGGCCGTCAGGTCGATCGCGCTGGTGAACGGCTCATCCGGCCCGAAGATCAGCGTCAACGGCCGGGTCAATGCAAAGCTGGTCTCCTCGGTGACGTAGGAGAGCGGCGCGTCCGTCGTCAGCCGCAGCACCGGCTCGATGCCGTGGTAACGGATATGGTTGGAGCCGATCGACGGCTGCTCGGTCGCCGGTTTGCCGTAGGAATGGCACGGGCGCACCCGGATCGTGATGCGCGGCAGCCCGGCCAGCGGGGTGATCCGGCGCACCAGTTGCGGCGGCCGGAACATGCGCTCGAACCGGCTGAAGCGCGGCGCGAAATCGGTAATCAGGACCCGGCCGCCATGCTTGTCCTCAAGTTCGGTTTCAAGGATGGCGGTGTTGCGGACATAATCCGATTTGGTGCTGACGAGATCAGCGAGGACCACGTCGCACAGACCCTTTTCCTCATCTCCCGACAGCAGGCGGCAGAACACCGGGTTCGAGATCAAACGCCGGGAAACACCACCAGACGATGCGGCCGACGGTGTTGACCAGCGCCGCGATGCGGCAATTACCGATCAGCGCGAGATCAAGCGCGCGCGCTTCCGCCGCCTTTTCGATGCGGGCGGCTGCGGGTGCGTTCGAAGGTGCGGTTTCCGTCATTGTGCAATCTGCCCGAGCCATTCGCGAACCGCCGCCGGCCGCGGGAACCAACCGGTCAGCCCCGGCCGCTTTTCGCCGACCGAATACGCCAGACCGCCCAGCGCCAGCACGGCATTGAAGCCAGGGTCATCCATCTGGTCGTCAGCGACAAAAATCGGCCGGCGGCCGGCGAAGGGCGGCCCCGCCATGAAGCGCTCGATCGCGGTGCCTTTGTGGAATCCCGGCGCGCGCAACTCAAACACCCGACGCCCCGGCACAAGCTCGAGGCGAAATGACGGAAACCGCGCGATCAGCCCTGCCAGCGCCGCGGCGAGCGGCGCCTTGTCGGCATCGACAAAGCGATGATGCACGGTAAAGCCGACGCATTTGTTTTCAGCGAAGGTGTCGGGAAAGCCATGCAGCAGGTCTAGCAGGGCCTGCCACGCCTCCGGCGGCAGGCGGTTGCGCGCCAGCCAGGTGGTTTGGGCCTCGCCGGATTGGCGGATTTCGGCGCCGTGAACACCGCTCGCGCGCAGCCGCAAGGGCGCGAAGAGCCGGTCGAGTTCCTCTATCGGCCGGCCGCTGACCAGAGCCAGCGCGCCGCCGAGCCGGCGCTCGGCCCCGGCCAGATCATGGAGCAGCGCCGCCGGCACCTCGACCGCGTCGGGTGTCGGCGCCAGATCAAGCAGCGTGCCGTCGACATCAAGAAACAGACCGATATGCCGCGGGTTCAAATCCACCGGGTTCAACGTGCCTACACCCCAGAATACTCTGTAACAACCTCGCCGCTAACGCGCGGCGGGGTGCAATCGTTCCGCGATACCGCGCAGATCGCGGCGCGGGGCCGCCAGAGCAGGCCGGGGCGACGCCCGAAAATCAGAGCACGACCTCGACCAGGAACGGCCCCGGTGTTGCGACCCCTTCGGCAAAGCGGCGGTTGAACTCGTCCATGTCGGTCGACCCTGGCGCCAGGGACGCCGACGCTTTTCGCAAGGCCCACCCAATCGATATCCGGGTTGCCGATGTCGAGCATGTCGAGCGCCTTGCGGCCGGGATTGCCGGCGCCGACATTGGCGAGTTCGCCGCGCAGTATCTGATAGGTGCGGTTCGAGAACAGCACGGTCGTGACGTCGAGCTGTTCGCGCGCCTGCGTCCACAAGCGCCTGCACCGTATACATCGCGCTGCCATCGGCCTGCAGCGCGACGACCTTGCGGTCGGGGCAGGCCACCGCCGCGCCGGTCGCCAGCGGCGGCCCGAGCCCGATCGAGCCGCCCATGTTCGACAGCCAGTCATGCGGCGCTGGCTGCCTTGGTCGGCGCGAAAAAGCCGCGGCCGGTCGTCACCGCCTCGTCGGCGACGATCGCGTTCTCCGGCATCAGCGCCCCGATCGAGGCGGCCAAGCGCCTCGGAGGTGATGGCGCCGGTCGCGACCGCCGGCTTCGGGTCGTTGACGATCGGCGCCGGCGTGCCGCGCGCGCCGACCGCCTCGGCCAGCATGTCGAGCGCCGCGATCAGGTCTTCCTCGGGGCGCGCCAGCACATGGCCCTGGCAATCGGGCGGGGTCAGCAGGCTCGGCTTGTCGGGATAGGCGAAAAACGCGACCGGCATCTTCGACCCGACCAGGATCACATGCTTGAGGCCGGCCAGCACCTTTAGCGCCTGATCGACGACATAGGGGATGCGCTCGACCGAAACCCGGCCGCGACCGCGCTGGGTGCGCGCGTTCGATCCCTGCGCGATCAGCCGCGCGCCAGTCCTGGCGGCGATCCGGCCGGCCAGCTCCAGCCCGTCGGCCCGCAGCGCGCGGCCGGTCAGCAGGATCAGCGTCGGCTCGCCCGAGCGCAGCACCCGCGCCGCCTCGGTGACGGCGTCCGCCGAGGGCGGCGCCGGCTTTGCGCGCGGGCGCGACCGGCGGCCGGCCCCGAGCCTTCATTCCACGCCGTATCGGCCGGCAGGATCAGCGTCGCGATCCGGCCCGGCGGCATCCGCGCCGCCTCGATCGCGGCGGCGCCATCGGCCGCGATCGCCTTCGCATTCGGCGAGGTCTTGACCCAATGCGACGACGGCCGCGCCAGCCCTTCGATATCGGAGGTCAGTGGCGCGTCGTATTGCCGATGATAGGTGGCATGGTCGCCGACGATGTTGACCATCCCCGACGTCGCCTTGTTGGCGTTGTGGATGTTGGCGAGGCCGTTGGCGAGGCCGGGGCCGAGATGCAGCAGCGTCGCCGCCGGGTTGTCGGTCATCCGGTAATAGCCGTCGGCGGCGCCGGTCACGACCCCCTCGAACAGGCCGAGCACGCAGCGCATCCCGTCGACCCGGTCGAGCGCCGCGACAAAATGCATCTCCGAGGTGCCGGGATTGGCAAAGCACACATTAACGCCGCCGCCCACCAGAGTGCGCACCAGACTTTCCGCACCGTTCATGCCACTCTCCGCCAACTGCCCCGCCCCTCGGGCCACAGCGCTGCATCCTGCCGGTCACCGGGTAGCGGGGCAATAGCGGGGCGCGAGATGTTAGCTAATGCTCGGTCATTAGGTCCCTTACGCAGCGACGGCGTTTTCGCCGCGCAGTTCGCCGAGGGCGGCGGCGATATGTTCCGGATGCCGCGACGCGTTCTCGATCTCCCATAGCCAGGAGCGGCCATCCGGGGCGTAATGGATGACAAGGTCATCGCCCGCGTCACGGCCGACTGCGTCATCATTATCGCGTCCCGGCCACGGTCTCACTTCGATGGCCATCGTATCCGTCTCGACGCAATAGCGGACCGGTTGCCATTCCGTCCGGCTGACCACGTCATTCATGGTTCAAAATCCCCGTCCCAAAACGTGTTGTGAACGGTCTCGCCATCGGCTTCGGTCACGACGCGCAACCAATGTGAGCGCTCTGCAACCCAAATCCAATGCCGAAGGCGCCCGTCGGGCTGACGCTGACGGCGAAAGGGGGCAGCCAAGGCTCGACGCACATCCAGCGGGTCAATATTGCGACGTCCCGGTTTCCCCATAACGTGGAACGCATAGTATCGCGTGCGCCAGAAAGGCGGCGGGGGATATCGCTCGGGTTCGTCTACCACGTTTCGCGTTTTCCGTTGGAAGGGCCACAGTGGCTGAGACACCCGACGATGTTTGTTTAGTATACGTGGTTGCTCCGCCATTGTGGCGGCGCGTAACGCACCCGAAATCAGGGATGCGTCAGATCGGTTGGAAACCGCGGTAAATGCGCCTGGTTTTGATGGTCCTTGCGCTCGCGGCGACATTGCCGCCGCTGGCGTGCCGTGCCCAGACGCCGGTCGTGCCGGCGGTGCCGTATTATGCGATGGACCCGCGGTCGCCGCTGATGCCGCGGGCCGATAGTCCGGTGCAGCAGCAGGTACTGGAAAACTACCGCAGCCAGTTGCAGCAGACCCAGCATGAGCTGTCGCTGCAAAACCCGGCGGGCACCGCACCGGTGCAATTCCAGGTTAATTCTCAGCTCAATTCCTTCGCCGCGACGCCGCCACTGGTCGTCGGTGTGCCATCGTCGCCGATGCCCGGCTTGACGCCCCCGCCGAAATGAATGCGCCGGCCGCTCCGCCGGCATTCCCCACTCAACCTGCGGCAAGCGACGGCGCCCCCGATCTCGTCGACTGGCTGACGCGGGAAGGGCGCCTGCTGCCGAATCCCGGCGAGTTGCTGAGCCGGTTTTCCGAACGCGTGGTGGCCGCCGGTATTCCGCTGGAGCGCGCGTCGCTGCAGTTGCGCGCCCTGCACGCGCGCTATCGCGGCGTCGCGCGGGTGTGGGAGCCGGGCCGGCCGCTCGACGAGCGCTATCTCGATCATGGCATCGAGAAGACTGCGACGTGGCTGGAGAGCCCGATGCGCGCGGTGGTGGAAGGTGGCAGGCGGCTCGACTGGCGGTTGGATCACGCCCAGGCCCTGCCGTTCGGTCTGCTCGAAGAACTGCGCGAGCAGGGCTTCACTCATTATATGATGGCACCGGTCGTGTTCTCGGTCGGGCTGGTCAATGCGGTGGCCTGGGCGACCCGGCGGCCGGGCGGGTTTGCGCCGGCCGCGATCGACCTGTTCGACGCGGTGCTGCCGACCCTCTCGGCTGTTGTCGAACTAAGGGCGTTGCGCCGTTTTATCGAGACGATGCTGAACACCTATGTCGGAGAGGAGCCGACCCGGCTGATCCTCGACGGGCAGGTGCGGCGCGGCGATGTCCGTACGATCACCGCCGCGCTGATGCTGATTGACCTGCGGGACTTCACGCTGTTGTCAGACCGGCTCGGGCCGCGCGCCGTGATCCGCCTGCTCAACGAGTATTTCGACTGCGTGTTTCCCGCGGTGCACCGGCATCACGGGGAGATCATGGAGATCATGGGCGACGGGGTCCTGGCGATCTTTCACCCTGCGCTCACCGACGACGAGAGCGAGGCCTGCCGCGCGGCGCTGAACGCGGCGCAGGAGGCGCTGGCCGCGATCGCCGAACGCAACCGCCGCGAGCGCCCCGGCGAGCCCGTTCTGCAGGCCGGCGTCGCGCTGCATTACGGCACCGCCTCCTACGGCAATATCGGCTCCGGCGACCGGCTCGATTTCACCATCATCGGCGCCGACGTCAATCTGACCAGCCGCATCGAACGGTTCTGCCGCGAACTCGACCGCTCGCTGATCATGTCGGAGGCGTTTGCGGCGATGCTCGGCCAGCCGGTGTGGGAACTCGGGCATTTTGAACTGCGCGGCTTTGCCCGGATGCAGCGCCTGTTCGAGCTTCCTCCCGAGACCCCGGCATCCGACGTCCCGTTGGACTGACGCCCTTGCCGGGGCAGTCGCCGGGCCCTATGAGCCGAGCTGGATCACCATGCCGTCGGCTCCGAGCGACAGCGCCAGACCCTGGCGGCGCGCCTGTAATTGCAGATAGACCCCGTTTGCGTTTTGCAGCCACATGCGGCCGCGGCCCTGGTCGCCGACCGCCCAGCCGCTGCGAATCTGGCCGTAAACACCGTTGATGTCCTCGATCCGACGAAGGTTGTAGACGCTGCCGCTGGCCTCCAGCCGCGAGACGCCAAAGCCGCCAATCCCCAACCCGCCCAGCTTGAACGGATAGCCGCGGCCGCGATAGTAGAGCGTGCCACCACCCGCCGTACCGCTGCCGATAAACGCGACCTGCACCTGGCGGATCGTTATGCTCGCCGATGGGCGAGCCGGCGGCGCGTTCTGCGCGGCGGCAGGCAAGGCGCCAAGCGCGCCAAAGAGCATCAGTGCAGCGATCCGCAGGCCGCAAAATCCCCACCGCATGTGCATCGTCTCCCCGGAAAATCAAATCGTTTCCCGCGGCGATGCCTTGCCCCTCAATCCAAGGTGGCGCAAGCGAATTTCATCGCCAGCGCAACGGAAACCGACGATGCACCTCGTCCGCGGCTAAAGGAACACGGGCGGCGGAGCACCGAGGAGGACCTGGCCGCAGGCTTCGTAATGCACATCGCGCGACTGAATTTGCTGCGACACCGTGTGGATGTCGCGGAAACGCCGCTCGAAGGGACTTCCGGGGAAGATCGCGTCGACGCCCGCGGCCTTGTAGGTGTAGTCGGCGACCGCTATTGCGTTCGTGATGGCATGCGCCGCCGCGAGGCGGATTCGGGCGCGGGCCGGCACGGCGATCGGCGCGATGTCGTCGGCCTCAGCATAAATCCGGCCGACCGTGTCGAGCAGATAGGCCTCGGCGGCGCCAAGCCTTGCCTCGGAGCGCGCGATCCCGGCCTGGATCGCGTTGCTGTCGGCGAGCCGGGTCATGCCGCGCGGCGTCTTCGCGACCACAAGGTCCATGAACGCATCGAGCATGCCTCGGGCAATGCCGAGCGCGACGCTGGCGATGCCGACCGAATACAAAGTCTGCTGCGGGAAGGCATAGAGCGGGCCGCGCTCGCGCCGCGCCGCCGGGTCCTCGCGGGTCGAGGTGTAGGCCTCGGACACGAACAGATCGTGCAGCTCGTACGATTCCGAGGCGGTGCCGCGCAGCCCGATCGGGTTCCAATTGTCGAGCAGGGTCGCCGATTTGGTCGGGAACAGCCAGCTTTTCAGGGTGGGGCGGCCCTCGCTATTGAGCCGCAATGAGCCGTCTGGTTCGACCACCAGGCCATGCGCGCCCATCCAGCTGGAATGGCGGCAGCCGCTCGCGAAATCCCATTTGCCGGTGATGCGATAGCCGCCCGGCACGGCGGTGGCGCGGTGGTTGTTGGGCGGGCCCCAGGCGACCGTGGAGCGCGGATCGCCCCAGATTTCGCGCGCGATTTCGACATCCATATAGGCCGAGATCAGCCCGGTGCTGTTGGCGATCGACAGGCACCAGCCGACCGAGCCGTCGGCGCGCGCCGTCTCGATGACCGCCTCGGTATAGGCGCCCGGCGAAACCTGGTCGCCGCCGACCGAACGCGGCAGCAGCATGCGGAACAGCCGCGCCTCGTGCAGCGCGCCGAGCACCGGCGGCGGGATGCGCTGGGTGCGCTCGATCGTGTCGGACGCGGCGGCAATCGTCTCGGCGAGGTCGCGGGCACGCGTCACCGGGGCGATCGGGCTGATGTCGTTCATCGATGGCCTTTCCCTGCTGTTGCCGGCGCATTGCGGCGCGGCGGATAGCGGCTGTCAATCGCCAGCCGCGCTACTCTATGATGCCGGCCCATCAGGATAAGGAGCATTTCCCATGCCGCCGCGCCTTGGATACCTGCTGCCGACCCGCGAGCAGGTCATGGAAGGCCGCCCCGAAGTGGCACCGATGCTGGCCCTCGCTGAACGCGCCGAAGGCCTTGGCTACGATTTAATCTGGGTCGGAGATTCGATCACCGCCCGGCCGCGCCACGAGCCGCTGACGTTGTTGTCGGCTGTCGCGGCCCGCACCCGGAAGGCCGAGCTTGGCACCGCGGTGCTGCTGCCCGCCTTGCGCAACCCGGTGGTGCTGGCGCATGGCATCGCGACGCTCGACCAGATCAGCGAAGGCCGGTTCATTCTCGGGGTCGGCATCGCCAGCGACGTACCGAATATCCACGCCGAGTTCGTCGCCTGCGGCGTGCCGTTTGAAAAGCGTGTCGGGCGGATGCTGGAGGGGCTGCGCCTGTGCCGCGCCTTGTGGTCGGGGAAGCCGGTGACCTGGAACGGCCGCTGGGTCATGGAGAACGTGACGCTGGGGCCGGTGCCGCACCGGCCGGGTGGCCCGCCGATCTGGATCGGCGGCATGGTGCGCGCCAGCCTCGAACGGGTCGGCCGCCTCTATGACGGCTGGTTTCCGAACGCGCCCGATCCCAGCCGCTGGCACACCGAATGGCAGGAAATTCACGGCATTGCCCGCGAGGCCGGCCGCGATCCCGCCGGGCTGACCGGCGCGGTCTATCTGACGCTGACGATCGACGAGAACAAGGCGCGCGCCGAAGACCGCATGAACGGCTTTATCGAGGGCTATTACGGCCGGCCGGCCGCCGAAATGCGGGCGCGGCAGGCGACCTATGCCGGCCCAGCCGAGGGGGCGGCGGAATGGCTGTCGAGCTGGGCGCGGGCCGGGGTCGAACACATCGTGCTGCGCTTTGCCGGCGACCACCAGTTTCACCTCGACGCGATCGCCAAGCTGCGCGGCCAGATCACCGGCTGAGAAACACCGCGGGCGTGCTGAACATCGGGTGTACGTCCGGTTACAAAACGGGCATTTGTTTACAAAGTGTCCGTCGCCCTCACCCACTGTCGTAATTGACAAGCAAAAGTTACACTAATTTACCAAGTCGAAATTCGCGGTACATCATAGGGATACATCGGCCGCTTATCCTCTCACCATCGTTGAACCCCTCCTGGGGACACGAAGGCAAGGACGAGGTTTCCCCGATGACTGACTTCGCGCTGCTCCTTGAAGTAGAGATTCCCCGCTTGCGCCGTTATGCGCGCGCCCTGACCCGGGACGTCTCACGCGCCGACGATCTGGTGCAGAGCTGTCTTACCCGCGCCGTCGCCAAGCGGCATCTGTGGCAGGAGGGGACGGACCTGCGCGCCTGGCTGTTCACGATCCTGCATAACCAGCATGTCAACGATGTGCGGCGCTCGGTACGCGAAGGCATCAGTGTTGCGATCGAAGACGCCGCGCCGATGCTGACCGTGCAGCCGACCGCGATGGATGCCCTGCAACTGCGCGATCTCGAAGCGGCAATCGCCAAACTGTCCGAAGAACAGCGCCAGGTCATCCTGCTGGTCGGCCTCGAAGGCATGCGCTACGAGGAAGTGGCCGAAGTGCTCGGCGTCCCGGTCGGCACCGTCCGCTCACGCCTGTCGCGCGGCCGCGACCAGCTGCGCCGCCTGATGGGTATGCATGAAGGCACGAATGATGACGACGAGATGCCCGCCGCGGCCGAGCGACCGCTGCAGCGCCGGGCCGTACAACACCGCCACGCCGCTTGACGTTCTCTAATTACGCAACGGCCTTTCGGCTCCCGATCGGTTCGATCGGGAGCCTATTGCCTGACTGCTATTGCCGTTCGTATTTGACGACGCGACGGGCGCGGGGTTCCCACTCCCCAGGTTGCACGACATAGAGGTCGTGGTTTGAATCGACCCAGATGCCGTGGCATGAGCGGTGGATCGGGGCGCCCCACTGAGCCAGCCGCTCGCCATCGAGCGTCAGGATGCTGATCATCCCGGCGTTGTGCTCGGGGATGTAAACGACGTCGTCGTTATCGATGTAAAAGAAGGCGGGACCGATCAACTCGGTCGGCCACACCGTCAGCAGCTTGCCCTGCTGGTCGAACACCTGCACCCGGTCATTTTCCCGGTCGGCGACCAAGAGGCGGCCGCGGCTGTCGATCCACACGCCATGCGGCAGGTTGAACTGGCCGGGCTCCTTGCCGGGCTCGCCCCAGGAAAACAGATATTTCGCATCCGGCGAGAATTTATGGATGCGGGCATTGCCGTACCCGTCGCTCATAAACATCGACCCGTCGGGGGCGAAGCAGATATCGGTCGGCAGGTTGAACGGGCCGCCGCCATGCGTGACCTTTTTCCAGGCCGACGAACTCACATCGCCATCGGTGATGCCGGTGTCGGAGCGATAGCCCTTTTCGCCGATCGTCTGCAGCAATTTGCCTTCGGTGGTAAATTTGTAAAACTGGTTGAGGTGTTCGTCGCAGATCCAAACGACGTCCTTGCCGTTTTCCTGCACAACACGGATCGCGTGCGGAAAGCGAAACAGGCCGGCGCCCCACGACGACAGGAATTTGCCGTTCTTGTCAAAAATCACGACGGGGTGCGCGTCGTTGCGGTTGAAGCAGTAGACATTGTCCTGCGAGTTGGCCGCGACGGCGCAGGCCTTGACATCGAGCCATTCCGGCGGCTGCTGCCAGTCTTCGCGGACGCGGTACCGGTATTTCCCACTGCCGACATACGGTTCCATGTGATCCTCCCTCGAAGTCGTTGGCGCGATGTTAGCGCGGATTATCGCCGGGGCGATGTGCGTGTTGCCCACCCCTCACCCCAGCGTGATGCGGGTCACCCGGCGGGCTTTGCCAGCACGGTTTCGGCGAGACGGGCCCAATAGCTGGCGCCAAGCGCCAGGATGTCGTCGTTGAAGTCGTAATGCGGATTGTGCAGCATCGCCTGGTCGCGCGCCGCGCCGTTGCCGATCCAGATATAGGCGCCGGGCTTTTCCTCGAGAAAGAAGGCGAAATCCTCCGCCCCCATGCTCGGCAGCAGGTCGCGGCGGACATTGTCGGGGCCGACCAGCCCGCTCGCGATATCGGCGGCAATCTCGGTTTCCGCGGCGCTGTTGACGGTCGGCGGGTAGCGCCGCTCGTAGCGCACCTCGACCGAAGCGCCGAGCGAGGCGGCAGCGCCTTCGGCAACGCGGCGGATCGCCGGCTCGAGCGCGTCGCGCACGGCGGGATCGAAGGAGCGCGTCGTGCCGCGCAGCACGACATTGTCGGGGATCACGTTCCAGGTGTCGCCGCCGTGGATTTGCGTGACGCTGACCACCGCACCCTGCAGCGGATTGATGTTGCGGCTGGCGATCGTCTGCAGGCCGTTGACGATCTGCGCCGCGACGACGACCGGGTCGATGCCGAGATGCGGCATCGCCGCATGCGCGCCGCGGCCGTTGATCGTGATCTCGAAAATATCGAACGCGGCCATCATCGGTCCGGGGCGGATGGCGAACTGACCGGCGCGGCAGTTCCGGCCAGTTGTGCATGCCGTAGACCGCCTCCACCGGATAGCGGTCGAGCACGCCCTCCTCGACCATCAGCCGGGCGCCGCCCTCGTTTTCCTCGGCCGGCTGAAAGATGAAATGCACGGTGCCGGCGAAATTGCGCGTCTCGGCGAGGTAGCGGGCGGCGCCGAGCAGCATCGCCGTGTGGCCGTCATGGCCGCAGGCATGCATCCGCCCGGCATTCTGCGAGGCATGTGCAAACCCGTTCTTCTCGTGGATGTGCAGCGCGTCCATGTCGGCGCGCAGCGCGATCGCGCGCCCGCCGGGCGCGTTGCCGGTCAGCGTGCCGATCACGCCGGTCCTGGCGACGCCGCGTTCGACCGCGATGCCGAACGACTCCAGCAGGTCCGCGACGTGCGCGGCGGTGCGGATCTCCTCGAACGCGGTTTCCGGATGGGCATGGATATCGTGCCGCCACGCCGCCATATCGGCCTGGAAATCGGCAATGCGGTTGATGACCGGCATGGCGGGGCTCAGACGACCCTGCGGCCGCGCAGCCCGGCGATGTCGCCGTCGCTGTAGCCGAGTTCGCGCAGGATCACGTCGGTGTGCTCGCCCTGATCGGGGCTGGCGCTGACGAGACGGCTCGGAGTACGGCTCAGTGTCACCGCCTGCCCGACCAGATCGATCGTGCCGAGCGTCGGATGCTCGACCGGCTGGGCGATGCCGAGATGCTTGCACCTGCGGGTCGGCAAAGACCTGTCGATCTTGTAGATCGGGCCGCTCGGCACCCCGGCCTCGTTGAGCCGGTCGATCCAGTCGGCGCTGTCGCGCGTGCGGGTGATCTCCTCGATCGCGGCGTTCAGCGCGTTGCGGTTTAGCGAGCGCGGCGCGGCCGGTCTTGTAATCCGGGTGGTCGGCGAGTTCCGGCCCGGTCGAGCGGCACGGCAGAGGCGGCCGTAAGATCTCGTCGCCGGCCGAGGCGATGTTGATATAGCCGTCGCGGGTGCGGAACACGCCGGTCGGGATGCTGGTCGGATGGTCGTTGCCGGCCTGCTCCGGGACCTCCCCGGCGATCAGCCAGCGCGCCGCCTGGAAGTCGAGCATCGCGATCTGCGCCGCCAGCAGCGAGCTGTCGACCCACTGGCCCTCGCCGGACACCTCGCGTTCGAGCAGCGCGACCAGGATGCCCATCGCGCAGAAGATGCCGGCCGACAGATCGGCGATCGGAATGCCGACGCGCACCGGCCCCTGCCCGGGCAGCCCGGTGATCGACATCAGCCCGCCCATGCCCTGCGCGATCTGGTCGAAACCCGGCCGGTCGCGGTACGGGCCGATCCTGCCCGAAGCCCGAGATGCTGGCATAGACGAGCCGCTTGTTGAGCGGCTTCAGCGCCTCATAATCGATGCCGAGCCGGGTTTTGACGTCCGGCCGGTAATTCTCGACCAGCGACATCGGCATCGCGCGACCAGCTTGCGGAAGATGCTCGAGCCCTTCCGGCGATTTCAGGTCGAGCGTCAGGCTGCGCTTGTTGCGGTGCAGGTTCTGGAAATCCGGGCCATGGCGCGGCCCGCCGAGCCCTTCGCCCGGCGCCCGGCGGCGCCTCGATCTTGATGACCTTGCGCGCCCCAATCGGCGAGCTGGCGGACCGCCGTCGGGCCGGCGCGCACCCGGGTCAGATCGAGCACCTTGAAGCGGGAAAGCGGCATCGGAGAGGAAGTCGGTCATCGGAACCTGTCGAGTTGCCTGACGCTCCGATCCTAAAGCGGCTTCGGCGATCGGCGGAAGCGGCCCGGCATCAGAACCCGCATCGGAACAAAGAAAAACCGCCGCGGCGAGCGCGGCGGCCTGGCGCCAGAACAAAGAAAACCGCCGCGCGGTGCGCGGCGGTTTGAGGGCCGGGGCGTTGCAGCCCCGGCAAGCCTGTTATCGGATCGCTTACGGGAAGACGATCTCGACGCGGCGGTTCTGCGGCTCGCGAACGCCATCGGCGGTCGGGACGCGGTTGTCGTTTTCGCCGCGGCCACTGACGGCCATCTGGCTGCGCGGCACGCCGAGGCGGACCATCGCGTTGGCGACGTTGTTGGCGCGCCGTTCGGAGAGCCGCTGGTTATAGCCAGGCGAGCCCGACCGGTCGGTGTAGCCGGTAACCTGGATCGTGACCGGAGCGCCGGCAGCGGAACGCTGCCGCGGCCTGCTGGATGATCTGCATGCCTTCCGGCGTGATCGTGTCGCGATCCCAATCGAAGAACACCAGGAACACCCGCTGCGCGATCGGCGGCGGCGCGGCGGCAACGGCGGCGGCGCGATCGGCGGCGGCGCGCCAAAGCGCACGGTCAGGCTGGCCACGAGGCTGTTGGTGTTATAGCCCGAGGCATAGCTTGGCGCCCAAGCATTGCGTTTTGAAGCTCGCCCCGGCCGTCGCCAGATAGCGATAATCCAGGTCGAAGGCCAGAGACGGGTTGATGTTGTAGCGGACACCGGCGATGGCCTGATAGCCGAACTCCCAGTCGGTGCTATGGGCGACCTGACCGACGCCCTTGATGCCGACCGAGTCGCGTAACTCGACCGCGCCGATGCCGAAGCCGAGATGCGGCGTAACCGGCCAGCCGAAGGAGAAGTCGTAGATCGCGTTGGTCATGATCGCATACGCGTCACGATCACCCGTCGCGGCGAAATTAACATTCCCCAGCCCGAACCTGTCGATACCGTTCTGCTGAAAACGGAATTCCTCTTCGAAGCGCCACGGCCCCCATTCATAGCCGGCTCGTGCGCCAACATTGAACCCGTCGGAAAAGCTCTCTCGGGCGGACGTCGAGAACGGCCCGACGGCGATCTTGCCGCTCTGATTGGGCAGCGACGTCCAGCCGCCCTCACCACCGAAATACCAAGCTCCGGGCCCGGCAGGCATCGACAGCCACTGTGCCTGTGCATCAGCCCAGCTCAACGCCACGGCGAGCGCGACGCCGGTGCCTAGCAAATAGCGATTTGTCATCCCCTTAACCTCCGGCCACAAATACGCGTCTGACGATGATTGCCCCACCATCGTTGGACTTAAAATTACCATCGACTTTTACGATGGCAACCGCTTTTTAGCTCGCCAGCACCGTCAACGGGGCTGGCGGGGCAGAACGCGCGTTACCGCGGCATTCATGCAACAGTTTACCTGCAACCCAGCGAAATCGCGAGGTCGCATTGAGATATTTGCGCAACACTCGGCAAGAGTTACGACCTGGGCTGGACTGCTTGGAACCACGCGCACGCATCACTTGTGGCGTGGCTTGCGGAGCGCAGACTATGGCGATATCACGCGCAGGTCCAGGCGGCGTTCGGCCGGACGAACCAAAAAAGCGAATTGCGCGATACGACTGGCCGGCGATCATCGCTAGCGAAAGTCCCGGCTCGGGATGACGATGTCGCTGCGGTCGTGGCCGGGAATGCGCGGCGGCGGGCATTGCCGGCCTCGGCGAGGGCACGGCGGGTCTCGTCACCGGTGCGCAGGCGCAAGGTGTGAGGCGCGGTGTCATATCGCGCAGATCATCGGCGACGAGGTGGATGACGCTCTCCTCGCGCTGCAGCCGGCCGCGGCAATAGAGCAGGGTCGCGCCGAGCGCGGCGCGGCGGAACCGTTCGAGCACGGCGGCCAGACGATCAGATTGGCGATGCCGGTTTCATCCTCGAGCGTGATGAACACGACGCCGTTGGCGCTGCCCGGCCGCTGCCGGATCAGCACGAGCCCGGCGATCCGGTAGCGCCGGTCCGACCGGCAGGGTCGGCGAGGTCGGCGGCGGCGACAAGCCCCTCGCGCGCCAGTTCGGCGCGCAGAAAGGCCAGCGGGTGGCGCTTTATGGTCAGGCCGGCGGTGGCGTAGTCCTCGACGACATGCTCGCCGAGCGGCATTCCGGCGGCAGGGCGGCGGCATGGCCTCCTTTTGGGCGGCGCCGGTCTCCCCGCCGGGTGGGGCCGATTGCCCCGGCGTTCGTCGGGGCGGCGGCGAACAGCGGCAGCGGCGCCTCGCCGAGCGCCTTCAGCGCCCACAACCCCGGCGCCGGTCGTGCCCCAGCGAGCGCAGCGCGTCGGCGGCGGCAAGACGTTCGAGCGCAGCGCGGCCAAGCCCGCTGCGCCGCCACAAATCATGCGCATCGCGGTAACCGCTGCCGCGCGCTGCGACGAGCTTTTCGGCGTCCGCCTCGGCGAACCCCTTGATCTGCCGCAACCCCAGCCGCAGCGCCGCCTTTGCTCTCCGGCGATCCGCTGCCGGCTGGAACGACCGGCAGCCCGACCCTTCGGCGGATGATCGTTCGGGCGCGGGCGGTTCCAGGGTGCAGTCCCAATCGCTGAAATTGACGTCGGCCGGACGCACCTCGACGCCGTGCTCGCGGGCGTCGCGGACGATCTGGGCCGGCGCGTAAAAGCCCATCGGCTGGCTGTTGAGCAGCGCGCAGGCGAAGACATCGGGGTGGAAGCACTTGATCCAGGCCGAGACATAGACCAGCAGCGAAAAGCTGGCGGCGTGGCTTTCCGGGAAGCCGTAGGTGCCGAAGCCCTCGATCTGGCTGAAGCAGCGGGTCGCGAAATCGCGGTCATAGCCGTTGGCGACCATGCCGGCGATGAACTGGTCGCGGAACATGTGGATATCGCCGTTGCGCTTGAAGGTCGCCATCGCGCGGCGCAGCCGGTCGGCCTCCGTCGGGAGTGAAGCCGGCGCCGACGATCGCGATCTTCATCGCCTGCTCCTGAAAGAGCGGCACGCCCAGGGTCTTTTTCGAGCACCCGCCGCAACGCTTCGGAGGGGTACTCGACCGGTTCGTTGCCCGTTGCGGCGGCGCAGATAGGGATGCACCATGTCGCCCTGGATCGGCCCCGGCCGCACGATCGCGACCTCGATGACGAGGTCGTAGAATTCCTTTGGCTTGAGCCGCGGCAGCATCGTCATCTGGGCGCGGCTTTCGACCTGGAAGACGCCCACCGAATCCGCCCGGCTCAGCATCTCGTAGACTTCGGGCCGCTCTTCCGGGATCGTGGCCAGCGTGTAGGGCGGCCGTAATGCCGGTCGATCAGGCCGAAGGCGCGGCGGATGCAGGTCAGCATGCCGAGCGCCAGAATGTCGATCTTGAGGATTTCCAGCGCGTCGAGGTCGTCCTTGTCCCATTCGATGACGGTGCGGTCTGCCATCGCCGCGTTCTCGATCGGCACCAGTTCGCAAAGCGGGCCGCGGGTGATCACAAAGCCGCCGACATGCTGCGACAGGTGGCGCGGAAAGCCGATCAGCTCGTGGGCGAGGTCGAGCGCGAGGCGCAGGTTGCGGTCCGCCGGGTCGAGCCCGGCCTCGCGCACCCGGTGCTCGGCGATGCCGTCGCTCGACCAGCCCCACACCATGCCGGCGAGCGCCGCGACGACATCGCCCGACAGCCCCAGCACCTTGCCGACCTCGCGGATCGCGCCGCGCGAGCGGTAGCAGATCACCGTCGCGGCGAGCCCGGCGCGGTCGCGGCCGTATTTTTTGTAGATGTACTGGATGACCTCCTCGCGCCGCTCGTGCTCGAAATCGACGTCGATGTCGGGCGGCTCGTCGCGCGCGGCGCTGATGAAGCGCTCGAACAGCGACGTCGATGCGGCTCGGGATCGACCGAGGTGATGCCGAGGCAGATAGCACACCACCGAATTGGCCGCCGAGCCGCGCCCCTGGCACAGGATGCCCGCGGCTGCGCGCGAAGGCGACGATGTCGTGCACGGTCAGGAAATAGCGCGCGAAATCGAGCTCGCTCGATCAGCGCCAGCTCGTGCTCGATCGGGTGCGCATCTGGGGGACGAGGATTCTTGGACGGCGCCGATGCGCCTCAGATGCGGCCGTCCGGCCTCTCCTTGCGGACGAGGACCGACTCAACGCCGTCCTCCCCATCCCCTCCCCCTGGGGAGAGGCGTCTCGAGGGAGGTACTGCGAGGGGCCAAACCGCTCGCGGCCCGCCCAGGTCAGTCGAGGTGCTGCTGCGGGGTCATCCCCGGCGGGACCGGCTCTTCGGGGTATTCGTATTGCAGCTCATCGAGGCTGAAACGGCAGCGCTCGGCGATTTCCACGGTGCGGGCCAGCGCGTTCTCATAGCCGCGGAACAGCCGCGCCATTTCGGCCGGCGGCTTCAGATGGCGCTCGGCATTGGCGGCGAGGCGGAACCCGGCTTCGGCGAGCGTGCAATGCTCGCGGATGCAGGTCAGGACATCCTGCAACGGGCGCCGCTCGGGCACGTGGTAGAGCACGTCGTTGACCGCGACGAGCGGCAGCCCGGTGCGCTCGGCGATCGCGGCGCGCCCGGCGAGGCGGCGCGCATCGTCGCCGCGATAGAGATGAGATGCGCGGCGAGATAGGCGCGGCCAGGGAAATCGCGCGACGCGGGCGGCAGGGACGCCGAGACGCCGGCCGTCCGGGGCAGCACGACGACGACCTGGCCCTCGCCGTGCGCGACGAGATCGGCGTAGTCGAGATGGCATTCGCCTTTCGGGCGCGCGGCGCTTGCCGAGGGTCAAAAGGCGGGTCAGCCGGCCATAGGCGGCGCGGTCCTCGGGATAGGCGAGCAGGCTCGTGCCGTCGCGCAGATCGAGCCGCGACGCCGATGACGAGCCGGATGCCGGCGGCCTTGGCCGCCTGCCATGGCCCGCACGATGCCGGCGACGCTGTTGCGGTCGGTGATCGCGATCGCGGCGTGGCCGAGCGCCGCCGCGGTCATCACCAGCTCGTCGGGATGCGAGGCGCCGCGCAGGAACGAGAAATTGCTGGTGACCTGCAGCTCGGCATAGCCGGCGCCGGCGCGAAGACGAGGCACCTCCGCCGCCGGTCACGGCGCTCGCGCACCTTGCCGGTCGGCCCGGCGCTGCCACTGCCGATCGTGCGGGACAGCTTGTTGAAGGCTTTGGGCGGACAGGTCGGGCAGGCGGGTTTCAGGCGGGCGTTTCAGGCAAACAGGCCGTGGACGTACCAGCGCGGCGGCGGCTCGCCGGGCAGTCCGGCGCGGAACAGCCAGAAGCGCCGTCCCTGCTTCGTCCTCGACCCGGTAGTAATCGCGGATCGCGTCGGCCGTCAGGGTGCCGCCTTCGCAGCCACCATTCCTCGGCGATGCGCTCGGGGCCGTCGGCGCGCTGACCCGGTGCGCGCAGCCGCCGCCAGGTAAAACGGAACGGCGGGTCGTCGGGCAGGACAAAGATCGCCTCGATCGGCTCGGGCGGCGCGAACAGGCGCACCGGGCGCGGCGGCTTTTCCGGGGCGGAGTGGAGGGGGCTGCCGATCGGCGCGAAGAATGAGGCGCGTTCGGGAAGGTGGCTTTCCCGCGCCGCCAGATGCCCGATCGCGCCGGGCCCGAGCCGCGCGACGAGGCGGTCGGCCAGCGGGGCGATGCCATTCGCTACCGTGTCGCCATGCGGGAAAAATCCGGCTGTTCGGGCGGCAGCTTGTCGGTGGCGAACAGGGCCAGGATCATGTCTTCGACCCCGCCCCGCGTCGCCGCCGATTCGACCGTGTCGAGGCGGGCCGCCAGGAGGCCGGCGAGGTGGCGCGGGTCGCGGCTCGGCCGGGCGGTGCCGAGGCGGATATGCTCGACCCGGCCATCGACCCGGTGAAACGCCAGGGCGAGGCGGCGCGCGCCGATGCCCTCGCGCGCCAGCCGCGTCACCAGATCGTCGGCCAGCCGCTCGATCGCGCGGACGAAATCGGCCGAGTCGGCGATCGGCTCGGCAAAGCTGAGGCGCACCCGCCGCACCGGCGCCTCGCCCAACGGCGACAAGGGTTCCGGCAGTGCGTCGAGCGCCTGGTCGAGCCGGGTCGCGACGGTCTCGCCAAACCGCCGGGCCAGCGCGTCGCGCGGCATCGGATAGAGGTCGCCGACCCGACGCAGCCCGACGCGGCGCAGCCCGGTGCTGGTGGCCGGGTCGAGCCGCAACGCCTCGATCGGCAATGGCGCCAGCGCGGCGCGCTCCGCCGGCGTCTCCGCCGCGGGCAACGCCGGCCGCCCGTCGCCGGCGGCGAAACGCGCCAAAGCCCAGGCGGCGCCGAGCGTGCCGGCGATCGCGATGCGATGCTCGATGCCCTGCCGCGTCAGGCGCCGCGCCAGATCGGCGGCGAGTTCCGCCTCGCCGCCCCACAAATGGGCGCAGCCGGTGATCTCGATCTTGATGCCGTCGGCGCCGTCAGGGGCGGTCCACGGGCTGTAGCGGCCGCACCATTCGGCCAGCCGGGTCAGCGCCGCGGCATCGGCGGCCGGTTCGGCCGGCGGTGGTGGCGAGGCCGGGCAGAAACGACAGCGCGTCGGCAAGCGGCATGCCGGGCACCAGCCCGGCCGATGCGGCGGCGCGGTTGACCGCAGCCAGCAGGCGCCGGCTGCCGGCCGAGATGACCGTCGCGAAGGCCGCTTCGTCAGCCGGCACGGCGCCAGGCTGTTCCGATGTCGCCGGTTTGCGGCTCAGCCGGCGCAACCGGTCGATCGGCCAGCTCGGCAGAAAGAGATACATGACCCGTCGCATCCGCGGCCTCCACAATCCACGTCCCCGGCACCCCGCCGCGACAGCGCAGCAATTCGACCTGCCAGCGGGGCGTACCGACACGGCTTTTCCCCTCCGCTGGCGACGGCAGAGCGGCGATGCGCCAGCGGGTCAGCGCGGCGCTCGGCCGGTCGCGTTCGGCGGCGGCCTCCGCGGCGGTGCGCCAGCGGCGCAGCAGCAGCGTGGTGATGCCGGAATGTTCGGCGGCGAGTTGCAGGCGGCGGCTGGCGACCATCGGCAGCCGCCCGATCTCGCCGACCACCGCGGCAAGCCCGGCGGCAGGGCCGGTGCGCAGCCCTTCCTCGATCGCCCACAGAAGCTCGTCATCGCGCCGCGCCACCGCCAACACCAGCCGCATCGGGTCGAGCCCGTGCTCGCGCAGGCCTGGGCCGTACAAATCCGGCTGTTTGAGGCACCACAGCACGAGGCTGGTTGGCGGGGTCCGGGAGTCCCCCACCTCACCCCAGCCCTCTCCGCCCCCGGGGGCGGAGAGGGAGCGACGAAAGCGCCCCCTATTCCCCTCTCTTGTCCCCAGCCGCGCGAGGATTCCGGCCGCGAAGCCGGCGATGACAGCACCGTCTTCCTCATCGCCGTCCTGCCCGACAATCTCATGCACCGCGCCGAGCGCGAGACCGCCGCCGGGCAGTATCCGGTCGATCGCCGCCACCCCAAACGGCAGCACCGCCTGTCCGGCGGGCCGTTCGATCTCGCGGATGCGCTGGCGCAGCGCGGTAAGGCTGGCTGGAGGGGACATGCCGACAGAACACCGTTACCCATTACGATGTTGCTGTTTTGTTCTCATCTTCTTCGATTGTCAACCGGCAGCGTTTTCCCGTTAAGATGCGTCATGTCTGACATCTCACCCTCTGGCCGCTCGGCCAGCGAAGCCGATGCGGCCGATATCACCGCCCGCATCCTCCTGGAAACCGAATCCGTGCTGTTCCGGCCGGAGGACCCGTTCACCTTTACCTCGGGTCTGCGCTCGCCGGTCTATATCGACTGCCGGCGGCTGATCTCGTTTCCGCGAGCGCGGCGCAAGCTGATGGACATGGCCGCCGAGTTGATCGAGCGGCATACCGGGTTCGAGTCGCTCGACGCGATCGCCGGCGGCGAGACCGCCGGCATCCCGTTTGCCGCCTGGATCGCCGACCGGCTGTCCCTGCCGATGCTGTATGTCCGCAAGCAGCCCAAGGGGTTTGGCCGCAACGCCCAGATCGAAGGCCTGATGAAGGATGAGGCACGCATTCTGCTGGTCGAGGACCTCGCCAGCGAAGGCACCTCAAAGCTCAATTTTGTGCGCGCAATCCGCCAGGCCGGCGGCGTCATCGACCACGCCTTTGTCATCTTCAACTACGGCATCTTCCCGCAGATCGAAACCAGCCTGACCGGCGAGGGTATCAAATTGCTGGCGCTGGCGACCTGGTGGGACGTGGCGCAGATGGCTGAGCGCCTCGGCCGCTTTGCGCCGGGGCAGTACGAGGCGGTCCAGAGCTTCCTCGGCGACCCCAACGCCTGGTCGCAGGCCCGCGCCGCCGCCGTCCGGCGCTGAGTAACAGCCGCGGCGGCTACACCGGTTCCAGCTGCCGGTGCGGCACCGCCGGCAGTTCGACGGTGATCCGGTCGCCGGGGTGGATTTCGCCGCCGGTCAGCACGATGCCCATGATCCCCGCCTTGCGGATCAGGTTGCCGTCCGCGTCGTGGTCGAGCGTGGCGTTCATCAGCCCGGGCTGGAAATCGTTGAGCTGGCGGCACGGGTTGCGCAGTCCCGTCACCTCGACCACCGCTTCCGGGCCGAGCCGTAGCCGGGTGCCGGTCGGCAGGCCGAGCAGGTCGATCCCCTCGGTCAGCACGTTTTCGCCGATATCGCCGGGCCGGATCGTAAAGCCCTTGCCGTGCAGTTCCTCGAACAACTCGGCCTGCAGCAGATGCACCTGCCGCAAATTCGGCAGATGGCCGTAGAGCTTGATGCGCGAGCGGTGCTGCACGGTCTTTCCGAGATGCGTATCGCCCTCGACGCCCAGCCCGGCGATCAGCCGGATGCTATCCGCTGTCTGCTTGGTGAAGCTGTGCGTCGCGCCGCAACTCACCGCCTTGACGATCCCCGTCATCGCCTTTCTCCTGTCAACGGTTGCGAAAGGCCGGTTTGCGCTTTTCGACAAACGCGGCCATGCCTTCCTTCTGGTCTTCGGTGGCGAAGGTTGAGTGAAACAGGCGGCGCTCAAAGCGTACGCCCTCGGCCAGGGTCGTCTCAAACGCGCGGTTGACCGATTCCTTGACCATCATCGCGATCGGCTGCGACAGCCCGGCGATGCGTTCGGCGACAGCGATGGCCTCCGCCATCAGCTTGTCGGCCTGGACGATGCGGCTGACGAGGCCGGCGCGTTCGGCCTCGGCGGCATCCATCATGCGGCCGGTAAGGCAGAGATCCATCGCCTTGGCCTTGCCGATAAAGCGCGGCATGCGCTGCGTGCCGCCGGCGCCGGGCATCGTGCCGAGATTGATCTCGGGCTGGCCGAACCGGGCGTTTTCCGAGGCGATGACGATGTCGCACATCATCGCGACTTCGCAGCCACCGCCGAGCGCAAACCCGCCGACCGCGGCGATGACCGGCTTCCTGCATTGCGCGACCCGCTCCCAGCCGCGGGTGATAAAGTCTTCGGCATAGGCCTGCATATAGGTTTTGTCGGCCATTTCCTTGATGTCGGCGCCGGCCGCAAAGGCCTTTTCGTTGCCGGTCAGCACGATCGCGCCGATCGCCGTATCGGCCTCCAGATCGTCGAGCGCGGCGCCAACCTCGCGGATCAGCGCGGCATTCAGCGCGTTGAGCGCCTGCGGCCGGTTCAGCGTGACGATCCCGACCGCACCGCGCTTTTCGACCAGGATGTTGGCATAATCGCTGCTGCTCATGTCCGACCTCTCGCCGATGCGTGCCCGTGGCGCACCGCCTATGTCAGACGCAGCACGCCAATTTCATCAATAAAAAAGTATTCGGCACGGCGGCCCCCATATTTCACGATGGATACCCCTCAATCACGCTCTGAGAGGCAACAGATGGCCAAGGGACAAAGCCGGGGAAATCGCGAAGCGAAAAAGCCGAAATCGGTCAAGAAAAAGCCAGCCGCCGCTCCGTCGACCTTTCAGGTGACGCCGCCTCCGAAAAAGCCCTGACCCGGCACGTTTCCGGGCACATCCGCCGCTGACGCCGGTTGCTATGCGGCGGGTGTCGCCGCGGCCGCGCGGCGCCCGGCGATATAGCGCACACCGTCTGTCTCGGTGTGTTCCTCGTGCATGGTCCCGGCTGGGACGACGCAGGAATCGCCCGGCTGGTAGAAGCAGCGCTCGCTGCCGAACACCAGCGTGATCGACCCGTCGAGCACAAACAGCCGCGCATCAAACTCATGCGTATGTGCATCGCGATGCACGTGCGGCTTAATTTCACCCTCGCGAACCTCGTACCCTTCGCGCCGCAAATCCGCCTCAAACGCTGCCCTGTCCATCGCTTTCTCCCTTCCAGGATGTGCACCAACCCTGCCCGCTCGGTCCGAACAGGTCAACAATCGGCACCGAGACATGGCCCTGAGCCTTATCTCCGTGTCACGCCGCGCAGCCAGGCACAGCATTCGGCCATTGCCTCGCCGGCGGGGTCGACGATGTCGACCCAGAACAGAAAGCCGTGGTTCATCCCGGCCCAGCGGGACATCTCGACCGGCACGCCGGCGGCGCGCAGCCGCTCGGCGTAGAGTTCGCCCTCATCGCGCAGCGGGTCGTATTCGGCGGTCTGCACCAAAGCCGGCGGCAGGCTGCGCAAATCCGCCGCCTGCAACGGCGCGGCGTAGGGGTTCAGCGCATCGGCGCGGGTGGCGAGATAATGGTCCCAGAACCACTCCATCGTGTCGCGCGTCAGGCCGTAGCCGTCGGCGTTCTCCTCGTAGGAGGGCGTGCCGGGGGAGTGGTAGTCGGTGACCGGATAGATCAGCAACTGGCCGCACAGCGGCGGCCCACCTTCGTCGCGCAGCCGCAACGCGGCGGCCGCGGCGAGATTCCCGCCGGCGCTGTCGCCGGCCAGGACGGTGCGTGTCGGGTCGGCGCCGAACTCGCACGCGTGTTCGACGGCCCAGCAGGTCGCGGCAACGCAATCGTCGAGCGGCTCGGGGAATTTGTGCTCCGGCGCCAGACGGTAATCGACCGACACGACGAGGCAATCGCCGCCGCCGCACAGATTGCGGCACATGCCGTCATGCGTGTCGAGGCTGCACAGCACAAACCCGCTGCCGTGAAAGAACACCACGAGCGGATGCGGTCCCGGCGTCACTGGCGTATAGAAGCGCAGGGTCAGCGGGCCGCCCGGCCCTTCGATCTGCTGTTCGCGCACCACGCCGACCGGTGCGGCCGGCGCCATCAGCGGAATGCGCGCCTCGTAGAGCCGACGGGCCTCGGCAACCGGCAGGGTATGGGTCGCCGGCACGCCGGTGCCCTTGTCGAGCAGGGCCTGGATCTGCGGGTGGACGGGCATCGGCGTATCTCCGCTGGGGACCAACAGCTATGATCACAGCACCGCTTTCCCGCCGCGCCAAGAGGTGACTGCGATGCCGACGATCCAACCTTACGCCGCCCCCGGCGTCTACGACCCGCCGATCTACGCACAGGCCGTCAAGGTGACCGGTGCCCAAACGCTGCTCTTCATCGCCGGACAGGTTGCCTATACCGCCGATGGCGGTGTCGCGCATCCGGGGGATTTCAAGGCGCAGGCTCGCGCCGCGCTACAGGCGCTAAAGGCACAAATCGAGGCCGGCGGCGGCACCCTGGCCAATATCGTCAAGGCCACGACCTTTCTGACCGACATCCGCTACCGCGCTGATTACGGCTCAATCCGCGAAGAATTCTTTGGCAAGAAGATGCCGCCGCACACGCTGGTCGCCGTGTCGGCCCTGGCGCAGCCCGAATTCCTGATCGAGATCGAAGCGATCGCGGTGCTGTAGAGCGCCGCCGCCCCCCTCCGTTGCGGAGTTGTAGGATGGGCTGAGCGCCAGCGAAGCCCATCGCCTTTCTGCCGCGAGGATGTTGATGGGCTTCGCTGCGCTCAGCCCATCCTACGACTCCCTCATTCCGTCATGGCCGGAGGACGGACGGAAGAGTGCGAAGGAGTGCGCACCTGGCTTGCGTTCGCGTAGCCGCATCGCTATAAACCCGCCTCTTCAAGAGGCGGCGGGCCGCGCGCCGATGAATCGGCGCGCCTTCGGGCATGCCTTGCCGCCGCAACTTATACAGGAACCAGAAATGCCCAAGCTCAAGACCAAAAGCGGCGCGAAAAAGCGGTTCAGCCGCACCGCGTCCGGCAAGATCAAGATGAACGTCGCGCACAAGCGGCACCGGCTGATCAGTAAGCCAAAGCAGATGAAGCGTCATGCGCGCGGCACCGTGACTTTGCAGCCAGGCGATACCAAGCTCGTGTTGACCTATATGCCGTATCTGCGGGGCTGAACGATGGCCAGGGTAAAACGCGGGGTTACCACCCACGCCCGGCACAAAAAGGTCCTCGACCTTGCCAAGGGCTATCGCGGCCGCGGCGGCACTGCCTATCGCATCGCGATCGAGAAGGTCGAGAAGGCGCTGCGCTATGCCTATCGCGACCGGCGCAACAAAAAGCGCGATTTTCGCGCGTTGTGGATCCAGCGCATCAACGCCGGCATGCGCGAGCACGGCCTGACCTACTCACAATTCATGCACGGGCTGAAGATCGCCGGGATCGATCTCGACCGCAAGGTATTGTCCGACCTCGCGATCCGCGAGCCAGAGGCGTTCGGCGCGATCGTCGAGAGCGCCCGGGGCGCGCTCGACCAGGCACAGCCGCAGGCGGCGTAACTGTGGCTTGGCCCGCGCCCTCCCTTCTCTGTCATTCCGGAGCAGCCCGCAGGGCTGAACCCGGAACCCAGGAACACGGTCGTCGCCAGGCTACCAAAAGCCGGTGTTCCTGGATTGCGGGTTCACGAGCTGTGCTCGTGCCCCGGAATGACAGAAACAGTGGTATGGCGGGCCGCACGAATCAGCGATTTATGAGGCGGCAACCTGGCTGAGGCCCTGACAGGAGCAGTTTGACCAAAGGGGCCGCTCACGACGGCCCCTTTCCATTTGAGGCGACCCGCATGGAAGACATCGATCAACTGCGCGAGGAAGTGCTGCGCGACATCGCGGGCGCCGCATCGCCCGACGTGCTGGAGGCGATCCGCGTTGCGGCACTTGGCCGGCGCGGCCGGCTGACCCAGCAGATGCGCGGCCTCGGCGAACTCGACCCGGAGGCGCGGCGCAATGCCGGCGCGGCGCTCAACGTCGCCAAGGATGTCATCACCGCCGCGCTGACCGAGGCCGGCGACCGGCTCGGCCGCGCCGCGCTAGTCGAGCGCCTCGCCGGCGAACGCGCCGATGTGACGCTGCCGGTCTCAACCGGCGCACCTGGCGGTGTCGAAACCGGCCGCATCCACCCGATCAGCCAGACCATCGACGAGATCATCGCGATCTTTGGCGAAATGGGTTTCGTCGTCGCCGAGGGACCGCATATCGAGGACGATTTCCACAATTTCACCGCGCTCAACATCCCGCCCGAGCACCCGGCGCGGCAGGAGCACGACACGTTCTACCTGCCGCAGCGCCCCGACGGCTCGCGGATGGTGCTGCGCACGCATACCTCGCCGGTACAGATCCGCACGATGCTGGCGCAGAAGCCGCCGCTCCGCATCATCGTGCCGGGCCGCACCTTCCGCGCCGACCACGACGCGACGCACTCGCCGATGTTCCATCAGGTCGAAGGGCTGGTGATCGACCGCACGACCCATATGGGCCACCTGAAGGGCTGCCTGATCGAGTTCTGCCGCGCGTTTTTCGATGTCGATGATCTGCCGGTGCGCTTCCGGCCGAGCTATTTCCCGTTCACCGAGCCATCGGCCGAAGTCGATATCGGCTGCTCGCGCTCCGGCGGCGAGTTGAAGATCGGCGCTGGCGCGGACTGGCTGGAAATCCTTGGCAGCGGCATGGTGCACCCGCAGGTGCTGCGCAATTGCGGCATCGACCCGAGCCGAGTACCAGGGTTTTGCCTTCGGCATGGGGATCGAGCGGGTCGCGATGCTGAAATATGGCATCCCCGATCTGCGCACGATGTACGATTTCGACCTGCGCTGGCTGCGCCATTACGGGTTCGTGCCGCTCGACATACCCTCGCCGGTGCGGGGGGCGCTGCGTATGAAAACGACCCTCTCCTGGCTGAAGACCCATCTCGACACCGACGCGCCGGCCGCGACGCTGGTCGAGCGCCTGATCATGCTCGGCCACGATGTCGAAGGCATCGAGGACCGCGCCGCCGCGCTCGCCGGGTTTCGTCGTGGCGCGCGTCGTCTCGGCCGAGCAGCACCCGAACGCCGACCGGCTGCGCGTCTGCGTCGTCGATGCCGGCCCAATGTTAATGGCGGCGGCCATGTCCAGGTCGTCTGCGGCGCGCCGAACGCCCGCACCGGCATGAACGGCGTGTTCGGCCGTGCCGGGGTCACGCGTGCCGAAGACCGGCGCGGTGTTGACCGAAAGCACGATCCGCGGCGTCGCCTCGAAGCGGCATGCTGATGTCGGCCTACGAGTTGGCGCTCAGCGACGACCACGAGGGCATCATCGAACTGCCGGAGGACACGCCGGTCGGCACGCCGCTATGCCGAATTGCTCGGCCTCGACGACCCGGTCATCGACATCAAGGTGACGCCGAACCGCGCCGATTGCCTCGGCGTGCGCGGCATCGCCCGCGACCTCGCCGCCGCCGGCATGCGGCACACTTAAGCCGCTCGACACGACGCCGGTCGAGGGCCGCTTCCGTTCGCCGATCGCGATCCATATCGAAGACGCAAAGGCCTGCCCGCTGTTTCTCGGCCGCCACATCCGCGGCCTGCAAGAACGGGCCGAGCCCGCGCTGGCTGCGCGACCGGCTGGAGGCGATCGGGCTGCGGCCGATTTCGGCGCTGGTCGACATCACCAATTTCCTGACCTTCGACCTCAACCGCCCGCTGCACGTGTTCGATGCCGGCAAGATCGCCGGCGATCTGATCGTGCGGTTCGCCCGCGCCGGCGAAAAGCTGCTGGCGCTGAACGGCCGCGAGTACGACGCTCGACCCGGAAATCACCGCGATCGCCGACGATAACGGCGTGCAGAGCCTCGGCGGCGTGATCGGCGGCGAGCCGACCGGCTGCACCGAGGCGACCACCGAGGTGTTCGTCGAGGCCGCCCTGTTCGACCCGATCCGCACCGCCGCGACCGGCCGCCGGCTCGAAATCATCAGCGACGCGCGCTACCGCTTCGAGCGCGGCCTCGACCCGGCCTTTGTCGGGCCGGGGCTCGAAATCGCGACCCGGCTGATCCTCGAATTGTGCGGCGGCGAACCCTCCGAGATCGTGGTCGCCGGCGCGGCGCCGGAATGGCGGCGCGAATACATGCTGCGCCCCGAGCGGACGTCGGGCCTCGGCGGCCTGCACGTCCCGCCGGACGAGAGCCGCGCGATCCTCGAAACCCTCGGCTGCACGATCGCCGAGGCGGCCGAGCATGACGGCAGCATGAAGGTGACACCGCCGTCCTGGCGCGGCGACATCATCGGCGAGGCCGACCTCGTCGAGGAGGTGCTGCGGGTCAAAGGCTATGACCACATCCCGCCGGTGCCCTTGCCGCGCGACACGGTGATCTCGCGCCCGGCGATCGACCCGCGCCGCCGCCGCACCGAGCTGGTGCGCCGCACCCTGGCCGGCCGCGGCCTCGTCGAGGCGGTCACCTTCTCGTTTCTCGCGAGCCGGGACGCCGGGCGCTTCGGCGGCGGCAAGCCGGAACTGCGCCTCGTCAACCCGATCAGCGCCGATCTCGACGCGATGCGCCCCTCGGTCCTGCCCAACCTCGTCGAGGCGGCGCGGCGCAACGCCGATCGCGGCTTCCCCGATATCGCCTTGTTCGAGCTCGGGCCGCTCTATCGCGACGACCGCCCGGAAGGGCCAGGTCAATGCCGCCGCCGGGCTGCGCGCCGGCCGGCTGGCACCGCGCGACTGGCGCAACGCCGGCGCGCAACGTCGATCTCTATGACGCCAAGGCCGACGCGCTGGCGGCGCTGGCGGCGGCCGGGGCACCAATCGACAACCTCCAGACCTCCGCCGACCCGCCACCCTGGTTCCACCCCGGACGCGCCGGCCGCCTGCGGCTCGGCCCGGCCGAACTCGGCCATTTCGGCGAACTCCACCCCGACATCCTGGCCGCCTACGACATCAAGACGCCGGTCGCGGCCTTCGAGGTGTTTGTCGATGCGGTGCCCCTGCCTCGCTCCGGCCGTACCCGCCAGCCGCTGCGCCTCTCGGTGTTCCAGCCGGTCGAACGCGATTTCGCCTTTATCGTCGATCATGACCTGCCGGCCGAGACCCTGCTGCGTGCCGCCCGCGCCGCCGACCGCAAGCTGGTCACCGGCATCCGCCTGTTCGACGTCTACGAAGGCAAAGGCCTGCCCGACGGCAAGAAATCGCTGGCGATCTCCGTCATCCTGCAACCACTGGATGCGACGCTGACCGAGGCGGAAATCGAAGGCTTCTCCAAGCGCCTGATCGCCGCGATCGAAAAGGCCACTGGTGGTGCGCTGCGAGGGTAGCTTCCTTCTTGACAAAGGAGCTTCAAGGGGACACGTTTTGTTCATGATGAGAGTTGGGCTTAAGGTTCTCAAGAACAAGCTTAGTGAGTACATCCGTCTCGTCGCGGCTGGCCAAACGGTTGTCATCACCGATCGCGGCCGAATCGTCGCGGAAATCGTGCCCCCCAGCAACAGGTGCACCAAGGTATGCGTGAGCACGATGCCCCGGCCTGGATTGGTCAAAATGCCCGCTGGCAGACCGCTCCGCCCCAAGCGGATCATCTCGTGGAACGAGGTGTCCGAGAGGGCTGGCTCACGCCTGCAACGATCCATGACGGAATGCCGCCACCACGGCAACCGATGGTGCCGCACGACGAGTTGATGCGCGAGCTGGCGCAAGACCGTGAGGATCGTTGATCTATCTCGACAGCTCGGTGGCGCTGGCGCAGCTTTTTGGTGAGGGTCGCACTCCGCCGCACTCGCTGTGGGCGGAGCGTATTGTGTCGAGCCGGCTGTTGGAGTTCGAGGTATGGAACCGCGTCCATGCTCGCGGTTTGGGCTCCCAGTTGGATCGTGCGGTGCGGGCGCTTTCCTCGCGGATCGATTTTGTCGAGTTGACGCCGATCGTGCTTCGACGCGTCCTCGAACCCTTTCCGATCCAGGTTCGTACCCTCGACGCACTGCACCTCTCGACCATCGATTTCCTGCGCCGACAGGGTGAGGCAATCGAACTGGCAACCTATGACATCCGTATGCTCGACGCGGCGCGGGCGATGGGTGTCCCGACCGCGTCATTATAGCCACGCGAGAATGCACCGCGCCGACCTGCGCTGATCCCTCGCGTTGATCCCGGCCCTCGCCACCCCTATGTTCCGCAGCAGCATGACCCCGCTCAGCCATATCCGTAATTTCGCGATCATCGCCCATATCGACCATGGCAAGTCGACGCTGGCCGATCGCCTGATCCAGACCTGCGGCGGCCTGGAAGCGCGCGAGATGCGCGAGCAGGTGCTCGATTCGATGGATATCGAGCGCGAACGCGGCATCACGATCAAGGCCCAGACCGTCCGCCTGGAATACAAGGCGCATGACGGTGAGACATATGTCCTCAATCTGATGGACACGCCGGGCCACGTCGATTTCGCCTACGAGGTCAGCCGCTCGCTTGCCGCCTGCGAGGGGTCGCTGCTGGTCGTCGATGCCAGCCAGGGGGTCGAGGCGCAGACCCTCGCCAATGTCTATCAGGCGGTCGCGGCCGGGCACGAGATCGTGCCGGTGCTGAACAAGATCGACCTGCCGGCCGCCGAGCCCGACCGGGTCAAGGAGCAGATCGAGGACGTGATCGGCCTCGACGCCTCCGACGCGGTGCTGATTTCGGCCAAGACCGGCATCGGCATCGAGGACGTGCTCGAGGCGCTGGTCACGCGGCTGCCGGCACCGCAGGGCGACCCCGCCGCACCGCTGCAGGCGCTGCTGGTCGATAGCTGGTACGATCTTTATCTCGGCGTCGTCGTGCTCGTACGGGTCAAGCATGGCAAGCTGATCGCCGGCCAGAAAATCCGCCTGATGGCGACCGGCGCCTCGCACAATATCGAGCGGGTCGGCGTGTTCACGCCCAAAGGGCGTTGCGGTGCCGGAATTGGGGCCGGGCGAGATCGGCTTTATCACCGCCGGCATCAAGACCGTCGCCGATTGCCAGGTCGGCGACACGATCACCGAAGACCGCCGCCCCGCCGCCGCGCCCCTGCCCGGCTTCAAGCCGGTGCAGCCGGTCGTGTTCTGCGGCCTGTTCCCGACCGATTCCGGCGATTACGAGCGGCTGCGCGACAGCCTCGCGAAGCTGCGCCTCAACGACGCCAGTTTCCTCTACGAGCCGGAAACCTCGGCGGCGCTCGGCTTTGGCTTCCGCTGCGGCTTTCTCGGACTGCTGCACCTCGAAATCATCCAGGAGCGGCTGTCGCGCGAGTTCGACCTCGACCTGATCACCACCGCGCCCTCGGTCGTCTACCGGGTCCACCTGACCAATGGCCGGGTGCTCGACCTGCACAACCCGGCCGACATGCCCGATCCGGTCAAGATCGACCACATCGAGGAGCCCTGGATCAAGGCCACGGTCATGGTGCCCGACGCCTATCTCGGCCAGATACTGGCGCTATGCGAGGAACGGCGTGGGGCGCAGATCGACCTCACCTATGCCGGCAACCGCGCGATGGTGGTCTATCGGCTGCCGCTCAACGAAGTCGTGTTCGACTTCTACGATCGTCTCAAATCGGTGAGCCGCGGCTATGCCAGCTTCGACTACCAGCTTGAAGACTACGGCACCGGTGATCTCGTGCTGATGAACATCATGATCAACGGCGAGCCTGTCGATGCGCTGTCGATCATCGTGCATCGCAGCGAAGCCGAGCGCCGTGGCCGCGCCCTGTGCGAGCGCCTCAAGGATTTGATTCCGCGGCAATTGTTTCAGATCGCGATCCAGGCGGCGATCGGCGGCCGGGTCATCGCCCGCGAAACGGTCAAGGCTATGCGCAAGGACGTGCTCGCCAAATGCTACGGCGGCGACATCACCCGCAAGCGCAAGCTGCTGGAAAAGCAGAAGGAAGGCAAAAAACGGATGCGTCAGTTCGGCCAGGTCGACATCCCGCAATCCGCCTTTATCGCCGCCCTGCGGATGGGGGATAGCTAACTAAACAGGTTGCGGAAATTCGCGACAAGAATCTTTCGGAAGGTAAGCGAATGCTGACACTGGATCAGTTATATGACGCCGCTTCGCTTGTAAAAGAACGCATGCCTGGAATTCTCGAGCAGATTCGGGAAGACCCTGAATTTCTCGCACGAGGTGGCATTGTATACCCATTTGACATCCTGGGTGCCAATCTCGACGTCATCGTGGAACTACTTCGCAAATCGAACAACGAAGCCCTTTTAACCGGTGACGGAGTGCGCCACATCGCTGACGTGGGGTGCGCCAATGGAGATATAACGTATACGCTGGCGTCGACCGGATTTGCGGTCACGGCGGTGGATTGGTCGTATCGACACGATCAGGCGCCCTATATCGTATCGACGATTGCGAAATCCTTCGACTTGCCTGTAGCAGTTTGCGACATTTCGGTTGATCAGGCATTCACCATACCAGTATCTCAGAAGCGCCTGCATTTTCGATAGCACGAACGCGCTGCCGTTGGGGCTTTCAAATTTTGATCTGTGCATATGCGTTGGGCTTCTTTATCACCTTAAGAATCCCTATGCGTTCCTTGAGAGCTTGTCCAGGATATCAAAATATTGTATTTTAGGAAGTTGGACTTTTACTCATATTGACCCTGGCCCGATTAGTTTGATTGAACAACCACTTGCCTATCTTCTTTCCACCGGTGAGCTGGGTGGGGACCCCACCAATTTTTGGATCCTGAGCGACACCGCGATTTAACGGCTTGCTGTCAGATGTGGTTTTGAAGTAATCGACAAAATGCTTCTTTATAATGACGCCGGCTTGATCGGGTATCCAAACCAAATCGACAAAGGAGTACGAGGATTTTACCTGCTACGCAGTACTGTAGCGTCATAAATTGCTGTCTCGGGATTTTTCGGTCGCCAACGCCAACAAAGCGGATCGCTCTCGGCTAATGACGAAGAGACTGCACGCCTGAAATCAGACGCCGGCGCCTCCGCCTCCGCCCGCCTGCGCGAGGAGTTGCGCCACCAGAGCGATCAGCTGCGCCGCACGGAACGGCTTTTTCAGCGTTGCCAGCGCACCGAATTTCTCGGCGATCTGCAGATAGTCAGCCCCCTCGAACGAAATGCCGGACATCGCGATGATCGGCAGCCGCGAATTGATCGCGCGTACCCGGCGAATCGTTTCCAACCCCTCCATCTCGGGCATGAAGATGTCGGTGATCAAAAGATCGGGTGGGTTCCGTTCGACATGATCGATGCCGGCCCGGCCATCTTCGTAGGCGACGACATGGTGGCCAGCGATTTCCAGCGCCTTGCTGGTGATGCGCCGAATGCCCGCTTCATCATCGATGACGACAATATTCGCCATGTCCTGATCTTTGCTCATTTCGAGAGCAGGAGGAAAGCACCTTAAGGGACCTATCCGAAGGTGCAAGCGTCCCTGCCGCGACAAGTGACAGCTCATGGCTGATATGCACCGCTGGTCCAGCGACCAGTGTTGACCGTGCGCCTCACACAGCGCGCAGCCATTGCACCCGCGCTTCCCGATGCCGCCGCGTTTGGCTATCGTCTGATGCCAGCAATACCGCAGCACATCGGGGGAAACCGTGGCAGGCGAGCAGGATACCTACGATTTCATCATCACCGGGGCCGGCTCGGCCGGGTGCGCGGTCGCCGGGCGCCTCAGCGAAAGCGGCAAGTACCGGGTGTTGCTGCTCGAGGCCGGCAAAAAGGACACCAATCCCTGGATCCACGTGCCGCTCGGCTACACCAAGACCTATACCGACCCGCGGGTGAACTGGATGTTCGACAGCGAGCCGGAAAAGCAGCTGAACGGCCGCACCCTCTATCAGCCGCGCGGCAAGGTGCTGGGCGGCACCAGCTCGATCAATGGCATGGTCTATATGCGCGGCACCCCGACAGATTATGACGGCTGGCGCCAGAAGGGCTGCGAAGGCTGGGGCTATGACGATGTCCTGCCGTTCTTCAAGAAGGCGGAAAACCAGGAGCGCGGCGGCGACGAGTTTCACGGCGTCGGCGGTCCGCTGCATGTGTCGAACCCGGTGCGCTCGCCGCTCGGCGACGCGATGGTCAAGGCGGCGATCGAGGCTGGCGTCCCGGCCAACAACGATTTCAACGGCGCCCGCCAGGAAGGCGTCGGCTATTACCAGACTACGACCAGCAACCGCCGCCGCTGGAGTTCGGCGCGCGCCTATCTCGGCGCCGCCAAGGGCCGCCAAAACCTGACCGTCGCCACCGAGGCGCACGCCACCCGCATCCTGTTCGACGGCGACAAGGCGGTCGGCGTCGAATATCAGACGCCGGGCGGCAGGGAGACCGCGCATGCCCGCCGCGAAATCATCGTGTCCGGCGGCGTCTATGGCTCGCCGCAATTATTGCAGCTGTCGGGTGTTGGTCCCGGCGAATTGTTGCAGCAATTCGGCATCCCGGTGGTGCGCGACATGGAAGGCGTCGGCAGCCATCTGCACGACCATTTCAACACCTACCTGGTGTGGCGCTGTGCCCAGAAGGTGACGCTGAACGACCTCGCCGCCAGCCCGATGATGAAGCTGATGTCGGGCATGCAATACGTCTTTACCCGCTCCGGCCATCTGTCGAATGCCGGGATTTACGCCGGCGCCTTTGTGCGCAGCGACCCGCGCCTCGAACAGCCGGATTTGCAGATCAACATGTTCGGCTGGAGCGCCTTTGAGCGGCTGCGCACCGGCATCAAGCCGCACCCGTTTTCGGCCTTTACGATGAGCCCGGTACATCTGCGCCCCGAAGGCCGCGGCACGGTCAAAATCAAGAGCGCCGACCCGCTGGCGCCGCCGGCGATCCAGTTCAACTTCCTCGCCAGCGATTATGATTTTCAGGCGCTGATCTACGGCACGCGGTTCAGCCGCAAGATCGCCGAACAGCCGGCGCTCAAGCCCTTCGTCGTCGAGGAAATTATCCCCGGCGACAGCGTGCAGAGCGACGACCAGCTGATCGAGGAAATCCGCGCCCGCGGCGTCTCCAACCTGCACCCGGTCGGCACCTGCCGCATGGGGCGCGATGTTGACTCGGTGGTGGACCCGCGCCTGCGTGTCTACGGCATCAGCGGGCTGCGCGTCGCCGACGCCTCGATCATGCCGCAAGTCCCCGGTGGCAACACCAACGCCCCCTCGATCATGATCGGCGAAAAATGCGCCGCGATGATCTTGGAAGACGCACGGGCCGCCTGACGCAAAGCATCAGTAACTCTTTACATATAACGCTTAACGTTATATCTAAAACATGATCCGTTCGTTCAAAGACAAGCTGACGGAGGCTCTTTGTCGGGGTTCGATCGTTCCAGAGTTGCAGAACATTCGCGCCGTCGCACTCCGTAAGCTCGACATGGTGGCCGCAGCCGCGCAACTGCTGGATTTACAAGCACCACCCGGCAATCGGTTGGAGGCGCTTAAGGGCGATCGTCAGGGGCAGCACAGCATCAGAGTCAATGACCAGTTCCGTATTTGCTTCGTCTGGCGCGACGGTGGCGCCGATCAGGTCGAGATTGTCGACTATCACTGAGAGGACCAACATGCCGCGCATTCGCACTCACCCCGGCGAGGTACTGCGCGAGGAATTCATGCAGCCGCTCGGCTTGACGGCCAATGCGCTGGCGTTGGCGCTGCGGGTGCCCGCTACTCGCGTCGGCGACATCCTGCGCGCCGAAAAACCGCGCGCGGTGACTGCGGACACCGCCATCCGTCTCGGCCGCTATTTCGGCACGACGCCGGAATTCTGGCTGAACCTCCAGGCGGCCTACGACCTCTCGATCGCAATCAACGAAATGGGCGCGGCGATCGAACGCGACGTGCATCCCCGCGAAGACAGGGCGGCATAAGCATCCGACACCTGGCCGGCCTTACTGTCGAGCGCGCGCTCACCGCATAGCTCGACGGCGCCCCATGCGCCGGTGGGGGTGTTCAGCCGTCATAATCGGCGTAAACTTGTCACGACAATGTGAAAATGGGAGGGCGTGATGCAGTACCGCAGAATTTCGGCCGATTGTCATCTCGACCTGCCCTGGCTGCCACCGGAACTGTTTGTCGAAAACGCGGCCCGTGAATTCAAGGACCGCATGCCGTTTGTCGAAGACGGGCCGGACGGGCCGAAATGGACGACCAAGGCCGGGGTTCATATGGGCATCCCCGGCGCGGTCGGGTCGGTCGGCGCGCCGTTTGTGCCGGGCCAGAATTACCGGGTCGATAAGATGGCCGAAACCGGCCTCTACGAAGCCGGCAAACGCGGCGAGCGCCGTCCCGGCGACCCGCATTTGCGCATCAAGGAGATGGAGAAGGACGGCGTCGATGCCGAGATCATCTTCGGCATTCTCGGCGTCGTGTCGCGCCTCGACGACCATCAGGCGGCCAATGAGTGCCTGCGCATCTATAATGACTGGCTGAGGGAATTCTGCAGCCACTATCCCGACCGCCAGATTGGCCTCGCCTGCCTCCCCTATGGCGATGTCGAGGCGGCCGCGAAAGAAGTCTATCGCGTCGCCAAGCTGGGGCTGCGCGGCCTCGAACTGTCGTGCTCGTGGGATATGGAGGCGATGTGGCACCCGATGTGGGAGCCGCTGTGGAAAGCTGTCAACGACGTGCAGCTGCCCCTGCATTTCCACACCTTCCCGGCCATCCCGCAAAAGGTGCGGATGCAGCAGCAGGGCCAGGTTCGCCGCATGGCGCAGTTCACCAGCGTCGCCGGGTTCCAGATGAACCTGATCAACATCATCGCCGCGGTAATTGGCGCCGGCGTGCTGGAGCGCTTCCCGAACATCCGCCTCGGGTTTGGCGAGAGCGGCATCGGCTGGATCCCCTACGCCCTCGACCGGATGGATTTCGAATTCGAGGACCGCTTCCGCGACCTGATGAAGCTGAAGCCGAGCGAATACTGGCGCCGCCAGTGCAAGGCGACGTTCCAGTTCGACCGTATCGGGCCAAAGCTGGTCGACGAGATGGGCATCGAGACCCTGATGTGGGGTTCGGATTATCCGCACCCTGACGGCGTCTGGCCGGAATCGTCGAAATACATCGACGAACAATTCGCCGGCCTCCCCGCGGACACGATCCACAAGATCACCTGCGAAAACGCCGCCAAGTTCTACGGGCTGATCAATTAATTAGGCCCCTCTCCCGCACTGCGGGAGAGGGAGGGGCCCACGCCGCAGGCGTGGAGGGTGAGGGTCTTTTTGTCGCCGCCTCCCTCACCCGGCTCGCTGACGCTCGCCACCCTTTCCCGCGGTGCGGGAGAGGGAACCAAGGAGAACTCCACATGTATGACCTGCTGATCAAAAACGGCCGCATCGTTGACGGCTCAGGTGCGCCGATGTTCCGCGGCGATGTCGCGGTCAAGGGCGGCAAGATTGTCGAGATCGGCAAATTGTCCGGCCCGGCCGAGCGCGTGATCGACGCGCAGGGCCTCGTCGTCTCCCCCGGCTTTGTCGACAACCACTGCCATTACGATGCGCAGGTCACCTGGGACCCGCTGTGCTCGTTCTCCTGCGACCACGGCGCAACCTCGGTCGTGTTCGGCAATTGCTCGCTGTCGCTGGCGCCGGTGCGCAAGAGCAAAAAGGAGCAGCGCCGCCTCGCCGAGTTCCTCTCCTATGTCGAAGCGATCCCGATGGAGGTGCTCGACACGCTCGAATACACCTGGGAAACGTTCCCCGAATATCTCGACCAGATGGACCACCATCTCGGCGTCAATATCGGCAATTTCATCGGCCACACCGCCGTCCGCCATTACGTGATGGGCGAGGATTGCCAGAAGCGCACGGCGAACGACGACGAGATCAAGCAGATGCAGGATCTCGTGCGTGACGGCATGAAGGCCGGCGCACTCGGGCTGTCGGTGTCGCGCAACCAGGGCCATTTCGACCCGCAGGGCGTCCATATCCCGGCGATCTGGGCCGACGAGAAGGAGATTTTCGCGCTCGGCGATGTGCTCCGCGAACTTGGCACCGGCCTCATCCAGTCCGGCGGCGGCAACGGCGCCGAGATGAAGGACGCGCTGATGAGCCGGCTCAGCGAGGCGACCGGCCGCACCGTCGTCTACAACAATCTCGGCCAGACGATGCGCCGCCCCGGCCAGTGGCAGAAGCAGATGGAACAGGTCAACGCCACGACCGCCAAGGGCATCCGCGCCTTCCCGATGTGCACACCAAACCGCATCACCGACTATTTCCAGATGCGCAACACGCAGACCTTCCGCGGCATGGCGGTATGGCACCCGATCTGCCTGTCCTCGCCCGAGGAGCAGCTGAAATCCTATGCCGATCCGGCAGTGCGCAAGGCGCTGCACGATGAAGCCGTCGAGTTCAAGAGCGGCCCGGCGATCGGCATCTGCAGCACCTGGTGGGACTACATGGTGCTGCAGACCGCGGCACTGCCAAAGAACAAGCAGTACGAGAACATGACCGTCGGCCAGATCGCCAAGGCGCAGGGCAAGGGCATCATCGACTGCTTCCTCGACCTTGCGATCGAGGAGAACCTCAATACCGAATGGCTGCACGGCGAAAACAACGTCGATGACGCGGCGGTCGCGCAAATCCTGAACTACCCCAACGCGATCATCGGCCTCAGCGACGGTGGCGCGCATGTGCAGTTCCAGAGCGGCTTTGGCTTCTCGACCCGCCTGCTCTCCGAGTGGGTGCGTGAGAAAAAGATCATGTCGCTGGAAACCGCGGTGCGCCGGCTGACCTTTGAGTTGGCCACGACCTTTGGTCTCTATGACCGTGGTCTGCTGCGTCCGGGCATGGTCGCCGATATCGTGATCTTCGATCCCGACACGGTAAAGCCGCTGCCGCTCGAAGTGCTGCACGACTTCCCGACCGGCGCCAAGCGCATCAAGGAGCCGGCTCAGGGCATCTACATGACCATCGTCAATGGTCAGGTCCTGCTCGAGGAAGGCAAGCACACCGGCAACCTGCCCGGCCGCGTGCTGCGCAACAGCTACTACAAGGCGAACCACGCCTCCGCGTAGTTCCCCTTACGGTCAACTGCAAACGGCGGCCGCAACCCGGCCGCCGTTTTGTTTTTCGCTGAGTACGAAGGGTGGTGCCGAGGCTACACCCCGATCGCCGCCTTGATCCGCTCCGGCGGTCAGCGGGATGTCGCGCAGGCGGATGCCGATGGCATTGGCGACCGCGTTGGCGATGGCGGCGGCGGTCGGGCCTTGCGCGGCTTCGCCGGTGCCGAGGAAAGGCTCGCCGGGCCGATCGATGACTGCACGTCGACCGTGTCGGGCGCGGCGCTAAAGCGCATGATCGGATAGCTGCTCCAGTCGCGGCTGGTGATGCGGGTGCGGTCGAAATGGACGCTCTCGTACAGCGTCCAGCTTGCAGACTGCAGGATGCCGCCCTCGATCTGGTTGACGATCCCGTCGGGATTGACGGCCTCGCCGCTGTCGACCGCGGCGACCGGCGCGCAGCAACCGCACCCGGCCGCTTTCGCGATCGACCCGACACTCGAAATCGCCACCGCCAGATAGGCCGCAAGGTTCTTGTAGCGGGCAAACGCGAAGCCGCGGCCGCGCCCTGGCTGCCGGTCAAACGCCGACCAGCCGAAGCGGTCGGCGGCGCGGCGGACGACCTCGCTGGCGCGCGGGTCGTCGCAGGTGATCGCAGCCGGAAATCGACCGGGTCGCGCCCGGCGGCCAGGGCCAGTTCGTCCATGAAGCTCTCGATCGAAAACACGTTCATATAGCGCGCCGAGGCTGCGCAGCGCCGAGACCCGCAACGGCATCTCCGGCATGAAATGGTGGACCACTCGCGCGTTCGGGATCGCGTAGAGCGGCATCGCGTTGCGGTCGCCGCCGCCTTCCGGCTGGGGATCGGCTTGGGCGTCGGCTGGGCGATCGGCTGGGCGCGGTGCCAGGCCGGCAGCAGATTGCCGGCGGCGCCGGGCGCGTCGCATGCGTGGTGCTGCAGCACCTCGTATTCCCAGGCGACGATCTTGCCGTTCCGGGCTCGAGCGCGGCGCGCACGCTCGTCATCATCGCCGGGCCGTACGGCTCCCAGGCGTGTTCCTGCTCGCGCATCCACTGCACGCGCACCGGCCGGCCGGGCAGCGCCATCGCCAGCAGCGCCGCGTCGGCGGCGGCATCGTCGGCGCCGTTGTGGCCGTAGCAGCCCGAGCCTTCGCACGTGGATGCAGCGCACCTTGTCGCGCGGCAGTCCGGTCAGTTCGGCGAGCGCGGCGCGCAGCGGAAAGACGCCCTGGCTGTGCGTCCACACGGTCAGCGCGCCATCCTCGAACATGTCCGACCGCGCAGGACGGGCCGATCGAGCCGTGCATCTGATAGGCGCGGCGATAGCTCGCCTCGACGATTGTCGCGCCGGGCGGCATCGTCGATCGGCGTCGTCGCGGACCGGCACGTTCTGCGTCGGGAGTGCCGCGAGCGTCGTCGAATAGGGTCGCCGGTTCGGGCAGGCTCGGCCGTCTCACTCCCATTGCGCCGCGGTCTGCCAGCGCGCGCATCGCCGCGACCGCCTGGTATTCGCCGCTCGGCGATCACGGCGAGGTAAGCTGCCGTCGCGCACGACCTTCAGCACGCCCGGCAGATGCTCGACCGCCGCTGGTGTCGAGCTGGCGCAGCGTCGCGCCATAGGTCGGCGGCCGCACCACCCGCGCGTGCACCATGCCCGGCAGCCGCAGGTCCTGCACATAGGCGATCGCCGCCGGTCACTTGCGCCGGGATGTCGACGCGCGGCATCGACTTGCCGATCAGCCGATGTTGCTTGGCCGGACCATCAAGGTCGATTGCGGCTGGGCCTCGACATGCAGCATCTGGTCGCCGACCAGTTCGCCATAACGCGACGCTGCCGCCCGCCTTCGGCGATCACCACACCGTTATCGGCGTGCAATTGCTTCGGCCGGCACGTCAAGCCGCTTGGCGGCGGCCTCGATCAGCAGCACGCGCGCCTGCGCCGCGGCGTTGCGGATCGCGGTGCCGCTGTCCTGCATCGAATGGCTGCCGGCGGTGTAGCCCTCGTTGGGGGTGCGCGCGGTGTCGGCGGTGACCAGGTCGATCGCCTCGGGCGCGACGACCAGTTCCTCGGCGGCGAGCTGGATCAGCGCGGTCTTGATGCCCTGGCCGAGCTCGGCCTTGCCGGTGAACACGGTGATCGCGCCGTCGCCGTCGATGCGGATCCAGGCATCGAGCATCGGATACTTCGCGAGGCTGCCGGGCAGCGCAGCGGGGCGCGGCGGCGCGCCCTGCGCCATGCAGCATCGCCGCGGCAGCAGCGAGAAGCTGACGACCAGCGCGCCGCCTCTGAGCAGCGCGCGGCGGGTTGGACGGCCGGCGGTGGTTTGCGTCACCGTGGCGCTCGCCTCGACATAGGCCTGGCGGGCCGGCTCGGTCAGGCCGGCGGACCGCGCGCAGGATCCGCATGTGCGTGCCGCAGCGGCACAGATTCGGCTCCATGTAGGCGCGGATCTGCTCCTCCGAAGCGATCGGGTTGTGGTCGAGCAGCGCCTGCGCCCGCATCATCATGCCGGCGATGCAGTAGCCGCATTGCGCCGCCTGCTCGTCGAGAAAGGCCTGCTGCACCGGGCCCGGCTTGCCGCCGGAGCCGAGGCCCTCGATCGTCGTGACCGTGCGGCCGTCGAGCGCGGCGACCGGCGTCAGGCAGGAGAACACCGGCTCGCCGTCGACGATGACGGTGCAGGCGCCGCATTGGCCGAGGCCGCAGCCGAACTTGGCGCCGTTCAGCTTGAGATCGTCGCGCAGCACGTAGAGCAGCGGCGTCGCCGGATCGACATCGAGCGGATGCGGAACACCGTTGACCAGAAGGGTGAGCTTCATGCGCGCGGCCTGCTCTTTCTCATGTCGCGGACGCGGGTTTCGAGATTGGACCAGGGCGGGCCGCTCGCGTAGTGCGCCCTGAGATATTGCAGCAGCGCCGCCATCTGACCGTCGGTAAAGACCGCGTCAAAGCGCGGCATCCAAGGGCCCGCCATCTCGCCGGGCGGCTGGATGCCGCCGAGGATGATCAGGATCGCGTTGGTCGGATCAGCCTGGTTCAACGCGGTGCTGAGCGCGAGACTGAGCCCGTAGGGCGGCGTCTTCGCCGAGCCCCGGCATGGCAGCTGGCGCAGGCACCCGTAAAGAGGCTGGCGCCCAGCTCCTCGCCCGCGGCCGGCGCCGGCCCGCCCGGCTTTGAGGCCAGCGCCAGGGCCGCGGCGGCGCGCTGCTGGCGTTCGGGGCTGACGGGGCCGTGCTGCGCCGCGAGATAGGTGGCGATCGCGCGCACATCGGCTTCGTCGGCGTGACCGAGGTTTTCGGTGATCTGCTGCATCGGGCCGGCGGCGGCGCCGTGCTGGTCGTCCCAACCGTGCCGCAGATAGGCAAACAGATGCTCCGCATCCCACGGCACCGGCGCCGGCGAGGCGGTGTTCAGCGCCGGCCCCTGCCAACCTTCGCCGTCGCCGCCCGCCAGCGGCCGGTCGCGCTCTTCGCCGCCCAGCCGGTTGCGCGGCGTGTGACAATCACCGCAATGCCCGATGCCGGTGACGAGATAGGCACCACGGTTCCATTCGGCGCTCTGCTGCGGGTCGGGACGGAAGGGCGGCGGGTCGAGAAAGGCCAGGTTCCAGAAGACCAGGGGCCAGCGTTTGTTGAGCGGAAACGGCAACTCGTTGATCGTGATGAAGGACTCGACTCGGGGCCCGGGTCATCAGAAAGGCGCGCAGCGCACGCAGATCGTCGTCGGTGAGCTTCGCGTAATGGTCGTAGGGGAAGGCGGGATAGAGCCGCTCACCGCGCCGCGACACGCCCTCGCGCATGGCCCGGCGGAAGGCTTCTTCCGGCCAGTGCCCGAGTCCGGTGCCCGGCGCCGGGGTGATATTGCGGCTATAGACCGTCCCGAACGGTGTCGGAATCGGCCGATTGCCGCTGTAATCGGCCCTCCCCGGGGTGGTGTGGCAGCTATGGCAATTGCCGAGCGCGGCCAGTTCGGCGCCCTTCTCGACCAGAGCCCGGTCGAACGACGCAGGCGCCGGCATCTCGACGCCGGGGATCAGGTCTTGCTGTGAATAGACAACAAAACCCGCGGCCACGAGCAGCAGCAGAACGCCGAGATACAGACCGTAACGCAGAATTCGCATGGCTTCCGGTGAACGCGCCGCGGTCAGTCCAGGTCCATCACGCCGTCCCAGCCCTCCGGTGGGCGGTGCTGGAAACGGCGGCAGCGATCGGCCATCAGTTGCACCGCCTTGTCGCCCGGGCGCAAAGCCCCGGCCTCTTCGAACAGGCGCAGGGCCCGGCCCCAGGAGCCGGCGAGATAGGCATCGAGACCGCTTTCATACGCCTCGACAGCGGCACCGGCAAATTCCGGCCGATGCTCGATGATTTCCCACAGATCGGTAGGCCGCCTCTGGCCGCGCAGCCGCACGACATCAAGCCGGCGCGCCCGCGGCGGCGCGGCGAGACGCGCCTGGGTCGTGCCGCACACCAGAATGTCGACCCCGTAGGCCTTGGTCGCCGCCTCGATGCGCGAGGCGAGGTTGACCGGGTCGCCGATCACGGTGAAGTCCATCCGTTTCGGCGAGCCGATATTGCCGGTGACGACGACGACCGGTGCCGATCCCGACCCCGATGCGGATCGCCTCCCTGCCTTCGCTCATGCGCCGGGCGTTCAACAGCTGCAACGCCTGAAACATGTCCATCGCCGCCTGCACCGCGTTGGCGGCGTCGTGGTCGCCGGAAACGGGGAGCCGAACAGCGCCATGATCGCATCGCCGATATACTTGTCGATCATGCCGCTATGGTTGGTGACAACATCTTCCATGAACGAGAAATATTCGTTCAGCATCGACACCGTGTCCCCGGCGCCGAGCGCTCCGACAGGCTCGTAAAGCCGCGGATGTCGGAAAACAGGATCGTGACCTCGTGCGAGTTGCCGCCGAGCGCCGCTGCCGGGTCCAGCATCAGCCGGTCGATGACCTCGTTCGACAGATAGCGCGACATCGTCCGCCGCAGCTCTTTCTCGCGCTGCAAATCCTCGATGACAAGCATCGTGCCGAGTGGCGTCTGCTTGGCATCGCGCAGCGGGATCAGCGTCAGGTTGACGGCGATCCAGGCATCTTCTTCCTCGACATAGAACTCGCTGTTCGGCAGCAGCCGTTCGCGGCGTCGCCGCTGGCTTCATCGACCGCGCTGCCCCATCCAGGCATTGAGCCCGGTCAAACATATCGCCGAGTTCGCGGCCGAGTAGCGTGGTCGTCGTCGAGATGCAAGATGCGGCTCGCGGCCTGATTGATAAAGGTCACGACATGGTCAGATCGACCGTGACGACGCCGTTGCTCAGGCTGCGCAGGATGCTTTCATTGTACGATCTTGAGGCTCAGCGTCTGCTCGAACAGCTTCGTGTAGTCGATCGTGATGCCGAGCTGCGACGCCAGCACCCTTCAGCCGGCGCTCGTCGGCGGCGGTGAAATTGCCGCGCCGCTTGTTGAGCAATTGCACGACCCCGAGCGCTGGCCCTCGCTGCCGAACATCGGCGCGCACAGCACACTGCGGGTGCGATAGCCGATATGCCAGTCGAGCCCCGGGTGAAAGCGCGGGTCGTGATAGGCATCGACAACGTTGACGACTTCGCCGCTCGCGAAAGCCGCGCCGACAGGCCCGAGCGGTGCGTCGATGCGCAGTTCTCGTGCTGCCAAATCTCCTCGAGCGTGGCGGGCGTAAAGCTCGCGGCGATTGCGTGTCGTATAGAAACACCGAGCCGCGGTCGGCATCGAGCACGTCGATTGCCACATCGAGCATTTTGGACAGGATCAGGTCGCGGCCCGAGGCATCGTCGGATCGCGTTGGCCCCGTCGACCAGCCGGTAAGGGCTGAGATTGTCGTCAACTCGGTCGACAACAGATCAGACCGGCCGCCGCGAAGTTCGGCGATATAGGGCGCGGTCGATTCGGCGAGGCGCAATCGGTCATGGTTGAATTTGCCGCCGCCGCCGTTAAACAGTTGGGCGACGCCGACGACGCTGGTCGTCCCGCTGCAACGCGACGCAGAGGACATCTGGGTGCCGCGCGGCATTTCGGGGTCGAGTTCGGCGCCGTCGCCGTCACGGCTGATGCCATCGGCGAAGACCTTGCCGGCGATCCCGTCGAGCGTCTGCCAATAACGGTCATCGCCGGCGCTGCCGTCCGATCGTATCGTATAGAAGCCGCCCTGACGCGGGTCGGCGATGATGAAACGGCAGCTCTGGGCCGCGACAGCGTCGGTCAGGCAGTCGCTGATGATGCGGAGCGTATTGGCGAGCGGGGTGCGGCGATCGATCGCCGAATTCAACGACAGCACGCGCGAGGAATTGCGAAAGGCATGCAGAACCTTGCGTACCAGCGCACTGCCTTCGGCCGGCTGAATCGCGGCGAATAACGGGGCGAGATCGGGCCGGAACAGGCGATACGCGACGAGGTGCTCGGCCAGCCGGGCAAAATTCAACGGTATCGGTGGGAATGCGGCGGCGTCGGAAACTGCGGCATCGCCGGAGCTTCAGCTTAAAGCAGCGGCGGTGGCAAGCGCACGTTCGCCGCGGAGGCGCAATGCCGGCCGCGTTTTTGTCGGGCAGTTTAGAGATGGCGTCGATCAACAGGCCGACCTTGCCGATCGGCGGCAATGGCGCGAAGTCGGCATCGCCGTGCTCGATCAACCCATCGACGCGGTCGACGATCAGCCCCAGCGCGTCGCCGGTGCGGCGCTCGAACAGCGCGCACCAGCCCGCGCTCTCCGCCGGTTCCGCAAAAAGCTCGCGCAGATCGACAGTGCCGATCGTGCGGTCCTGCCAGCGCACCGGTCCGGCGTTGCCGGTCCGCCGGCCGCAGATCTCGACAATGCGGGCGGCCTCCAGCAGATAGAGCCCGTCGCCGATCCCCGACTTGCAGGTAAAGGCTCACGAGGCCAGCCGGCTCGGCGCCCGGAATCCCGCGGTCGATACCGCGGGCGGCGAGCTGGATCAGTTCCTCGCCGTCGAGCACCAGCACGACGCGTCCGTCGCCGAGCACCGAGGCGCCGCCGACCCCGGGAAAGCTCGCCAGCCGCGGGTCGAGGTCTTTCAGGAACAATTCCTGGCGCTGCTCGATCGCATCGACCTCGAGCCCGATCATCTGGCGGCCATTGGTCGTGACGACAATCGGCTCCGTAGCGGGGCCGTCGGCACCGCACCATCACGCCATTCCGAGCAGGCCGCCCGAGATCATACAGCGGCAGAACCGCCTGGCGGTGAAGGATCGAGCGATGCGCTGCCGATCAGGCTGATCGTCTCGGTTTCGACCTCGGCCACCGCCATGCACATGCCGTTCGGGGATCGCCAGGCTCTGGTCGCCGACCCGCACGATCAGCGCCGTTCTGCAACGCCGCCGACACCGGCAGGATCAGCGTGAAGGTGGTGCCGCGGCCGCGCTCGGAACGGATCGTGATGTCGCCGTTGAGGCGCCGCACGCGCTGACAGCACGATATCCATGCCGACGCCGCGGCCGGAGGTTTCCGTGACGGTCGGCGCGGTCGACAGCCCCGCCTCGAAGATGAACTGGAAGATCTCGGTGCCTGCGGCAAGCGTGGCGGCCTGCGCCGGCGGACACCAGGCCGCGCGCCATCGCCCGGCCGCGGATCGCGTCGGCATCAAGGCCGCGCCCGTCATCGGCGACCTCGATATGGATTTCGGAGCCGCGTTGCGCCGCCCGCAGGGTCAGGCGGGCGCGTTCAGGCTTGCCGGCGGCGCGGCGTTCCTCGGCAGACTCGATGCCGTGATCGACGGCGTTGCGCACCATATGGATCAGCGGATCGGCCAGCGCCTCGACCATGCTCTTGTCGATGCGCACGTCGCGGCCTTCGAGCGCCAGCTCGACCGACTTGCCTTGCTGCTGCGCCAGGTCGCGCACCAGCCGCGGCAGCCGGTTGAACACAACATCGACCGGCACCACACGCAATTCCAGCGCCTCTGATGCAGCCGGCTCAGCAGACCCGAGATCGATTCCTCGGTTTCCAGCAGGCGGCGGTCGCGATCGCGGAAATCCTGGAACGAGGCGAGGAATTCGTTGCGCAGGTCGCGCGGCAGCTTATCGACGAAACGCGCGGGCGCGGGCCATCATCGCGCGGGAGCCGACGCCGCGGATCAGATGCGTCAGCGTGCCGGTCATCACCCGCAATTCGCCGATATCGTCGAGAAACGTATCGACGATATCGCCGCGCACGCGGATCAGATTGGTCGCCGCATTCGGGTGCGTCGTGGCGTTCGGGTCGGCGCTCGAGGCGACGGCGCCGCCACGGTCCGAGCACCAGTTCGCCGGCCGGGATGTCGGTCAGCCGGCGCACCTGCTTGACGCAATGCCGGTCGGGGTCGAGCACCTGCAGCGAGGCCGCCAGCGCGCCCGGTTCGAGCGACGACAGCACAAGAAATTCGAACCAGCTTTCGCCGTTGGTCACGACGGTGCGGTTGGTGATCGCGCGGGCCTCGCTGGTCAGCCAGCCCATCAGCCGCCCGGCGACTGTCGGATCGGCCTCCAGATGCGCCAGGATCTCGTAGGGGATGCGCCCGTCGCGATCGATGCCACGCTCGAGTTCGGCGAGGTTTTCGTCCGACAGCACCGCCAGCATTTCCGACGGAACATGCAGACCGGCGACAGGCGCGCCTCGCCCTTGGCATGCGACAGGCGGTCGGCCGCCGAAGCCAGCGGCTCGCGCAGCCTTGTCGTCAGCGCCGCAGCCTCGCTTCTCGTCGAGGTCTTCGATCAGGCCGGTGCGGCATGCAGGGTGAGTGCTCGAACACCTCGTCGGCGGCATCGATCAGCGATTCCGGCGGTTCGACCTCGCCGCTGGAACACGGCCGTAGAGGTCTTCGATCAGCAGCGTGATCTCGGCCGTCCGCGGCAGAGACAGCGCCGTCATCATGCCGTAGAGCGTGCGCGCCAGCCGGGTCATCGCCGCCGCATCGGCCTCGGCGGCGTGATGGTCGCCGTCCACCAGATCGTCGCGCAGCCGGTGGTTCAGCTCGTTGATCGCCTCGGCCAGATGCGCCGCTCATCGCCGATATGGCGGGCGAGCGCCGCCGAGAAAGCCGGCGGTGCCGGCGTCCTGCCCGGTGATCTCGCCGACCAGCTCGATCTGCAACCGGATATCGCCGAGGCGGCCAAGCAGGTCGCGCCGCGTCGCCTCGTCGAGTTCGCCGGTGCCGGCGGGCGATTGCAGCAGATCGTGCAATTCGCCAAAGCTCGCCGCCAGCGCCTCGAAGTTCATCACCTCGGCGGCATGAGTAAGGATTTCCGCGGCATCGATCGCGGCGCTGCGCTCCCCGGGGTCTGCCGCGAGCGCCAGGCACAATTCGGCGCCGTGCGCCTTCAGCATCTCGACGAAAATCCCGAGCATCTCGGGGTCTTCGTGCAGCGGAGTGTCGTCACTCGCAGCGTGTCCGCGGGACTGGCGGCATGCGGTGCGCCGCCGGCCTGCGCGAAAGCGGCGGCGAGGCGGCCGATGATTTCCGTGTCAGGGGCGGCGTCGCGGCGCTGTTCGGTCACCGCATCGCGCATCTTCTTCAGCGCATCGACCGATTGCAGTAACAGATCGGCCATATCGGCGGTCAGCGCGGTGCGGCCGTCACGCACCAGCCCGAGCAGGTTTTCGGCATGGTGCGCGATGCTTTCCATGCCGAGCACATCCATCGCCCGGGCGAGCCCTTTGATCGAATGGAATGAGCGGAACAGCTGGCCGATATCGGCGGCGCTGGTTTGCAGCGGGTCCGATTGCGACAGGATCGGCTCGACCGCCTGCAGGTGTTCCTCGGTCTCGACCGCGAACTCGTTCCACAGCGTGTCGGCAAAGCTGTCCATCGTCCGGCGTTCCGGTTGTCCGGCTCCGCGCTAGTCGGCGTCGGACGGGTCGAGCGCCAGCGCGCGGCGCAGCGATTGGACGATCTCGTGGCCCTTCTTGGCCTGCAAATCGAGGCTCATCGCGCCGGACGGCTTGGCGATGACATCGACCGCGCCGAGGCGGCGCGCCTCCATCGCCTGCGGCGACCCGGTCTGTCCGACCGACGACACGACGATGACCTTGGTCTTGCCGAGCAGGGTCAGGCGTTTCAGCATTTCGATGCCGGACATCTCGGGCATTTCAAGGTCGAGCAGGATGGCTTCCGGCTTCAGTTCGCGGACCCGCTGCAGTCCGACCTTGCCGTTTTCGGCAAAACCAACGACCTCGAGATCGGGGTCGCTATCCACAATGTCCTTGATGATCGTTCGCATGATGAAGGAATCATCGACGACAAGAATGGGCTTCTTGCTCATGGGATTACCATTTCAGCTTTACGCGGAGAGAAGGTTGGCGAGGTCCACTGGCGCAGCCGGCGGGCGATGTCTTCGAGGGTCAGCGATTCGCTGGCGACGCCGGCCTCGATCGCGGCGCTCGGCATGCCGCCGACGATACAGGTATCCGGCCGCTGCACCAGCACCGGCAGGTTGCGGTGGGCAAAGCGCCCCGCCCCGCGGGTGCCGTCACTGCCCATGCCGGTCAGGATCACCGCGACGGGGTTGCGGGCGGTCATTGCGACGGATTCGAACAGCAGATCGGCCGAGGGATGCACGGCACCGTCAGCCTGGGTCAGGCGCAATTCAAAACTGCCGCCATCGCGCGGAGCGATGACGGCATCCCGCCCGCCCGGCAGGATCACCACCTCGCCGTGCTCGATGGCCTTGCGGTGCTCGCCTTCGAGCACCGGGATGCCGGCATCCTCGGCGAGCGATTGCGCCAGACAGGCGGTGAAGAATTGCGGCATGTGCTGGGCGATGACGACCGGCGCGTCGATCGGACCGAGCGCCTTGAGCAGGGTACTGAGCGTCGTCGGACCGCCGGTGGAGACGCCGATCGCGATTAAATCCACCGGGCCGCGTGGCAGGCAGGGCGCGCGACCAAGCGCCGTGGGCACCACTGGTTCCGCAGCCACGGCATGGGCCGGGCCGGTCGCCGTCGCGGCGGGAGCGGATGGAACGCTGCCGTGGCGGCGCCCGGCGAGCAGCCGGATCTTGCCCCGCAGTTCGGAATCGATATGGCCGAGATCGGTCTTTGAAAACGCCGATTCCTTCGACACGAAATCGGCCGCGCCGGCCTGCAATGCCTTCATTGTAGCGACAGCGCCGGCCTGGGTATGGCTGCTGACCATGATGACGATCGGCTTTGGTGACACCTCGCGCATGACGCGCCGGGTCGCTTCGAGGCCGTCCATGACCGGCATCTCGATGTCCATCGTGATGACATCCGGGCGCAGCTCATGCGCCAGCGCGACCGCTTCCTCGCCGTTGCGCGCCTCGCCGACGACACGCATGTCGCCGTCGGTCTCGATGATCTGGCGCAGCGCGATGCGCATGAAGCCGACATCATCCGCCACCAGCACCCGCAACGCATTGCGGGCGTAGGTCTTGGGCGCCTGCGCCATTAGTGGCGCCCCCACAGTCGCGCCGGCGCGACGAGACGCAGCAATTCGCCGCTCTGCTCGGCAATGCCCTCGATCAGGTCGTGCTCGATGGCCGGCGGCGCGATCTGATCCGGGCGCAACGTCACGAGTTGCCTGATCTGGTCCACCCCGACGGCGCTGAGCCCCTCGCCGCCGCGCAGGATCACATAGGCGGCGGGCTCCTCGGCGGGGATCGCGGCTTCATCGCTGCCGGCGAGCCCGAGTTGCCGCCGCATTGCGGCGACCGGCATGATCTGGCCGCGCAATTCGATGGCGCCGGCGGTACGCGCGAGCGCTTCCCCGTCGGCATCATCATTGGCCGGGCGCGGCAGCCGGATCAGCTTTTGCGGGCCGACCACCCTGTCGATGCTGGCAATCGGAAGCCCGAAGGTCTGTCCCCCGAGGACGAAGGTCAGGTATTCGACGCGACCGTCCTCATCGTCCGCATCGTCCGCGACCGCGTCACCGGGGACGAAGCCCAGGATGATCCGACGCAATTCGGGCGGGATCGCCGTTTCGAGGTCCACCGGGATCGCGGTCGCCAGATCGCCCGCAAAGCCATTCCTGGCGCGGTCTTCGGCGCTCTGCTGGCTGCTGCCGGCGCGCCGCCGAAAGCGCAGCCCAACCACGCGATCGACCGCGAGCAGCGCGCGATGGCCTTCAATCTCGATGACGGCATACCCGCCGTACACCGCTGGTTCCGGCAGGCCAAGCAGGGCAGCCAGCGACAGCAGCGGCAGCGCGGTTCCCCGCAAGACGCCGATCCTCATCAGCCCGGCGGGCGCACGCGGCAACGGCGTCCAGGCGACAGTCTCGACCAGTTCAGCGAGGCTGTCGCGGCGCAGCCGGTGCGGGTTGCCGTCCACCTCGACGAGGATGAACGAATCCGCGTCCCGCGCCAGCAGGTCGGGCAACGCGGCCTCGGGCACGTCCCCAACCGGCGCCAATACCTCGGCGGCGAGCACCGGCGGCGCGATGCCGGACAACAGCGGCGTCGGATCGATCAGCGTGATGTCGCCGAGATCGCCGAGTTCGTCCGCCATTCCGAGCCCGGCGCGATGCGACGATACCGAGCGTTCGGTATCGACCATAACCAGCCGCTCGACCCGATCGACCCACAGCCCGACGCAGCCGCCGGGCGTGTGCAGTCGCAGGATTTCGCCCTGCCCGCGATAAACTGCCGCCGGCCGCCCGCGCGCGAGCAATTGCGACAGATCGACGATCGGCACAATCTGGCCGCCCAGGTTGCCGGCGCCCACCAGGGCGGGCGGCGCGTGTGGTATCGCGGTCAGCGCAGGCGGCGCGGCAACCGCCTCGACCATGCCCATCGGCACCGCGAACCGCTCGGCGCCAATCGAGAAGACGAGCCACGTACTGGCGCCGGAGTGCAGCGCCGCGGCCGAGCGCACGTCGAAAAGGTCATTCATCGCGCGGCTTCAGCGCATAGGCCACAGCCCCGGCGCCCCAGCGAACGGCGTAGGCGGCGGTATCGGTCAGTGAATCGGTCGGGCCAAGCAACAGATAACCGGCGGGCCGCAACGCCCGCTTCAGCGTTGCCTGGGCCTCGGTGCGGGCCGCCGCGGTGAGGTAAATCAGCACGTTGCGGCAGCACACCACGTCAAACCCGGTTTCGACCGGCATACCCGCCATCAGGTTGAAATGGCGGAAGCGGACATGCCGGCTGACCGCTGGCTGGACACCGCGGATTTCGATATCGCCGGTCTCGGCGGTGCGCGGCAGCACCGGGAAAAACCGCTGCAATTCACGCGGCAGGTCGCGAAACGCGCTGAGGCCTTCGGTCGAATAGACCGCCGCCTTCGCCTGGGTCAGCACGAGACGGGAAATGTCGCTGCCGAGCACATCAACCTGCCAGGGCCGCCGGCAGACAATGCCCTGCTCGACGCTTTCGCCGGCATACCCGGCATCGCGCAATGCCAGCAATGCCAGGATCGCCAGCGTGTAGGCCTCCTCGCCGGTCGAGCAGCCGGCCGACCACAGGCTGAGGCGGCGCCGCCCGCTGCGCTCGGCCCTGGCGATCAGCTCGGGCAGGAGGTGCGCCAGCAATTCGAGCTGCGAGCGGTCGCGGTGAAAAAAGGTTTCGTGGACGGTCAGCGCCTCGATCAGGCTGAGCCATTCCGGGTCGTCGGGCGGCAGCAGATGGAGCTGGCTGACCCAGGCGTCGAGTGCCGGCAGCGCAACCGACGCCAGCACGCGGCCGAGCTTGGCCTCCATCATGCCGGTCATTTCAATGCCGGAAATCCGCTCCACGTCGAGGGCCAGGCGCTGCATGATGAGGAGGCGGCGATCGGCCGCTTCCGGGCGCATGGCGGGCGCTTCAACGCGGCCCGCCCGGCTCTCGGCCAGCGCGCGGCGATGCACATCCATCGCAATCTGCAGATCGCGGAGTGTCTCCTCCATACGACCAAGGTTCCTATCGCGGCTGGCCTGTCGCGGCTGGTTGTGCGGGCATGCCCGGTCTTAACACAATGGCAGCATAACGGAATCCTGCCAGTGCGACATCAACTTCGGCGACAACCGCCGCTGCCTGGGGAGGCTTCTTACAACCCTACCGCGCGGAATTCATCGACATCCTCGCGCGAGCGCTCGGCGAGCTTTGACAGGTCGAGCATCGTCGCGGTGATCTCCTCGGCCGCAGTGGCGTTCGACTGGCCGATGCGGGTCAGTTCGGCGACATTCCGGTTGATCCCGCGCACCGTCGTCTCCTGCTGTTCCATCGCGGTCGCGATCGCACCGACCAGGCGGTCGCTGCGCTGCACCCGCTCGGCGATCTGTTCCATGTTGAGGCTGACCTGGCGCGCCATCGCGACGCCACGGTCGGCAGCCCCGGTGGCGTTCCGTACCAGGCCGGAAATCTCCTGCGCGAGGCCCCGCGAGCTTTCCGCCAGCTTGCGGACCTCCTCGGCGACAACCGCGAAGCCGCGGCCGTTTTCGCCGGCCCGCGCCGCCTCGATCGCGGCATTCAGCGCCAGCAGGTTGGTCTGGTTGGCAATGCGCGAGATCGTGTCGGCGATCCGGCTGATCTGGCCGCTGCTTTCCGAGACTTCGGCGGCACCGTCGACCATCCGGCCCATCTCGCCGATGCCGTCATCGACCAGATGCGCCGCCTCCTTTGCCTGTTCGCTGGCCAGCTGGGTCGAGCGCGCGACCTCGGCAATCGCCTCCGTGCTTTGCGCGAGCGCGGTGGCGGACTGTTGCAGCGCGGCCAGCTGCAATGTCGAGCCGTCAGCCACCTGGGTGACGGCAGTGCTGGCCTGCGTAGCCGCAATCGCAACTTTGCGAATATTGTCGGCGACCCGCTCGGTCAGCCGCGACAGCGGCCGCGTAATGCGGCTGACGACGATGAACAGCGCGAGCAACGCCAGCACCAGTGCCAGTGCGGCCAGGGCGGCCATTGTGATCAGCCGCGTCTGATGGACCCGCCCACTAGCCTCGGCGAGTTCGCGAAGATGGGCTGCGTCGGCCGTGGCCAGCGTCTCCATCTCGCGGTTCAGCGCGGTACGGTTGGCGCGGTTCTGGTCGTTGTCGCCAAATTCGCGCGCCTCCCCCGGGGTTGCCTCGCGCGACAGACGGACCAGTTCGGTGCGAAAGCGGACGAACGCGTCAACCTGCGCGCTGGCCCGGCCGATCCGCTGGCGGTACTCCGGCTCGCTGAACTCGGCCCACTGCGTCATCTTCTGCTTGATTGCGGAGAGGTTCTTCAGCAGCGGCACCGCGTATTTTTCCGATTCGGCGCGATCGCGCGACATGTAGATGCCGCGTGAATCCATCGCCACCGCCATGATCAGGCCATTCACCTGCTCGCCAAGGATCGCCGCCTGCATCCCCTGCTGCATCGCAGCAAGATGGCGGTTGTAGCTGCGCATCGCATCAATGCCGACATAGCTGATCAGCTCGGCGACGATCGCCAGCAGCAGCACGACGGAATAGATTTTCTGCCCGAGCTTAAGGTTTCTGAACAGTGACGCCTCCCTGCATCGCAAACTCTTGCGCAAGCGCCTGGCATTTTCGCCGCCCGCCTGGGTGAGAGCATAGCCCCAACCCGGCCGATTTCGCGCCGGCCTTCTACCGCCTCGCTCCGGTGGCCGCGAACCGCATCGAACCGCCGCGCCGGGTTGCCGGGGTGGAGAAATTCTGTTCGTATGCGAGCGGCATGGAGGTGAGCAAACTGGCCGCCAACCCGGCCCGAGCAGCAGCAAGGTCTTGTCGCCCCCGATGAAATCCACGCCGATCGACCCGGTTGCGGCTGCCGAGTTCATCGTCCGCCGCCTCGTGCGGCCGTTGCGCTTTAGCGACGCGGACTATCTGGCGATCGCCGAAACCGAACACCCGTTCGGCGATGATGACTGGTACTGGACCGATGACAACGCCAAGGTCCTGGAGTTTCTCTCACGCCCCGAACTTGCCGGAGCCTATCGCGAACAGGCTGGCGAAATTCTGCGCTTCTTGCAGGTGATGTGCCGCGGGCCTTTAATTCTGCGGCGGGTCAGCACGCCGCGCCTGCTGGAAACGGGTTGGCACAACGGCGAAACCAGCTACTGCCACTCGTTGATGCACCTGCGCTGCGACCTGTCACGCGGCGCCGTGATGGCCGGCATCCGGTTTCACGACGCACGCGATGCCGACAATCTGCTGCTGCATACCAATTGCGTCGAGTTCACCTACCGCAGGCAGAAATATGTCGTGCCGGTGGAAGAGGCGGTCGACAATTCCCACGCTGAACTCAACGAGCATCAGCTCGAGTTGCGCTTTTCTGCCGAGCTGTTCTTTACCCCGCGCCGCGCAAAACTGCGGCTCGGGCGGATTACGTATGTCTATACGATCGACGCCCGCTCGATGGCGTTCACTGTCGAGGCAACGCTCGATGTCGATCCCGCCGTGGACGTCGCCGATGTCGTGCTGACCGTCGGGCACGATCATCTCAGCCATGGAATGAACGACGTCGCCTATCACCGGGTGTTCGTCAACCGCCCCGGCGCCGGGCAATCGAGCTTTGCCGCCGGTGAGCCGGGCCGGCATTTCCTGGCGACGGCTGGCGCGGATTATTATTCGATCGCGCAGACGGAGATCGCCGGCTTTGCCCTGGCGGTCCATTCGCGACCGCGCGAACCCGCCCGGCTGCGCGAGATCGAAGTGCTGGTCCGGGAGCCTGGCAAGCTGCATTTCGTGCGCTCGCGGTACCGTTTCGATGGCGATTGCCGCGGGCGCCGTCTTGTCATCGCCGAGGACAAAGTGCTGACCTCGGGGGGCTTTTACGGCCGGCTCGCGGAGTATAGCGGGTTGCTGCATGAGGCCGTTGCGCTCCGCTCGGCGCGCGCGCCAACGGCCGTCGATTTCAGTGTTTCCTACGATTACGGCGCCGAACTCAACGCCTTCGCGCAGTATTTCGTCGCCCTGTCACGCGACGGCGCGGCGTTGTCGGAGCGGCATACAGTCAAGGCGCTCTTTGACACCTACCTGCAATATTACTTCGACCTGTTCGTCGAAGGACACTACCGGCGGGAGAATACGATCTTCTCGCGTCAGCTGGCCTTTGTCATGCTTGCCTTGGCAACCATGGTCCGCGCCACCGGCGACACCGCCTACCGCGCCAGGCTGGAACAGCTGTGCGACGTGATGCTGGAATTTGAAAAGCTGTTTGACGATGTGGCTGGGAACGCGGTGTCCGGCTTTATGATGGGGACGCAAAGCAGCCGCATCGTCTTTGTCGATTGCCACAGCGCGGCGCTGCTCGCCTTGATCGAGGCGGCGAACCATGTCGCCGATCCCCGCCTCGCGGCAGCGGTCGATCGCGGCCTCGGCTGCTTTGCGATACAGACCACCAAGATCGACTGGCTCGGCGAGCAGCGAAAGATCGATGTCATCGCGGTCGATTGGGTCAACGATGAGGGCACGCGGCATAGCAATCACGGCTTCTGGACCTATCATACCGGGCTGACGCTGCGGATGTTCGCGGCGCTGCGCCGGTCGCCGGAACCCGGCATCCAGGCAGTGGCGGCACGGCACCGCGACCGCCTCGGCCTGATCGAGACGATCATGCGCTGGCATGTCGAGCGCTCGTTGACCTGGCATGACGGCGCGGTCGAAATCCGCAGTTCCATCCTGTCCAGCGAAACCAATTCAGAAACCCAGCCCTGGGCCGCAATCGGCCTGCTCGATGGCGATGCCGCGAAAACCGCCGCATAGGGTTCGCGATGTCGCTTCGTGCTCTTTTCCGATCCCTTGCCGGCGGGCCGCGCGAGCAAAACTCCGAGACTGTCCGACTTCTTGCCGAGGTGGCCCGAAAGCTGGAAGGCATCGATGCGCGCCTTGCCCGCCTGGAAATGCTGTCGAAGGGGGGCCAATCGGTCTATGTCGGCGACGGCCGGATATTGACCAAGGTCAGCCTGCGTCACTGGAACATCGGTTATCTGATCGAGGCCGACGACCGGCTGCTGGGACCGCACCTGGCGATCAACGGCTACCACGAAATAGACATAACCGAGTATTTCTTAAATAATATATCGGATCATTTTCACTGCCTCGATGTAGGTGCCAATATTGGTTATTTCACCTGCATCATGGGTCGCTGGGCTCCCAAGGGAAAGACGATTGGGTTGGAGCCGGATATAAAAATTTTTGAATTGTTGCGTGACAATATTTATATAAACTCTCTCGAAGGTGTTGCCTCGGCTCGCAATGCTGCCGCATCCAATATGGCTGGGACGTTGAGGCTGCACCGACGGCTGACGCGATCCGGCAATACCAGCATTACCAAGGTGTCCGACGAGGCGCTGGCATCCATTGGAGAGCCGCCTTCCGAAGCGTTCGAGATTGCGTGCATGCCGATCGATAGCCTGCTGCCCGAATTCGACGGGCGCGTCGATTGCCTCAAGATCGATGTCGAGGGGGCAGAGCCTCTGGTTTTCCGCGGCGCCCATGCGACGATCGCCGGCAACCCGCAGATCAGGATCGTCATGGAGTGGTCGCCGAGCCAGCTTAACGACGCCGGCTTTGACGCCCGCGAGTTTACCGCCGAACTGGCCGGGCTGGGGCTCACCGCGGCGACGATCGGCACCGCCGGCAGGGCGCAGCCGCTGAGCTGGGACGGTTTGCTCGCGTTGCCGTATCATCCCGGCATCCTGCTGACCCTCGCACGCTGAGCCGCGCGCCCAAAGCGCCGACCCGGATGACAAAATGCAAGTTCTGAAAAGCCTGGCAGAGATCGACGCAAAGATCAGCGAGTGCGATCGCGCCGGCGAAATATCGGATGACAAGCTGCGCGAGGTCTTCGCGACCTTTCGCATGGACCCGCCCGCGGATTTGCCGGCCGACCCGTTCCTGCCGGCCTATCGTGACCGCCAGATGCGGCTTTACCGCGAGATCGCCGGCAAAGCCTACAGCCTCGCCAATGAGGCCACCCCCTTCGATGTCGAGCACAGCGTGCGGCGGCCGTTTCCCTATGCGACGCAGAGCTGCGTGACGACCGGCGAGCACCTCATCGCGATCGGCTTCCTGCTGCGCTGCATGGCCTTGTCGCCGCAATCACGGGTGCTCGAATTCGGTTTCGGCTGGGGCAACAGCACGCTGGCGCTGGCCGCGATCGGGCACCGGGTGACGGCGGTCGATATCGAGCCGCGCTTTTGCGAATTGCTGCGTCGCCGGGCGGAGCGCGATGATCTCGCGATCGACATCGTCAACGCCGATTTCAACTGGGTCGAAGGTGTTGACGAACCGTTCGACGCGGTCGTGTTCTTCGAGTCGTTTCACCATTCCGACGACCATCTGCGCCTGTTGCGCTCTCTGCGACGCGCGGTAGCACCGCAAGGCCGCCTGTTTTTTGCCGCCGAGCCGATCCAGCCGGATTTTCCACACCCCTGGGGATTGCGTCTTGACGGCCAGTCGCTGTGGTCAATCCGCAAGCACGGCTGGCTCGAGCTCGGCTTCACCAATCGGTATTTTGCCGAGGCGCTGGCCCGATGCGGCTGGTTCGGCCGCCGCCACGCTGCGGGAAACCCTGGCTGGCTGAATGTCTGGGAAGCGTGCCGCAGCGATAGCGTGCTGTTCCGCTACAACGCCGCCGATGCGTCGCTGCGCACCCAGATCGGCGAGCGCGTTGACGGCGTCATCGCGTTGCGCAACACCGCGAAAGGCACCGGTCTCTTCGGCCCTTACATCAGCCTGCCGGCGGCGCGCTACATTGCGCGCATCTGCTTTCGGGCGGGGCCCCCCCGCCGCGGCCGGGCCGTCATGGATGTCTGCGCCGGCGGCGTCAATCAGGCGCTGGCCCGCTGCTCGCTTGATGCGGCCCGCCTGGACATGGCCCGACCGGTCGTCGAACTGCCGTTTACCGCCAAGGACGATGTGGTCGAGCTTGAGGTTCGGCTGTTCTGCGAACGCGGCTTCACCGCCGATATCGAGGCTGTCGAAATCCAACCCGCGCCGGAGGATGCCCTATAGGCTGGGATTGGCGCGATGTTTTGCCGCCGCATGATGCCGGGGAGGCGTGATTAAGTCGTGCAGGGCGCTGGCCCTGAAGGCCGCGATAGGAGGATAGTCGCGGCATGATTTTCTTTACGGTTGGTCTGCCCGGCCGGTTTGTCGAGTGGTGCGACGCGGTCATTGTTGCCCTGGCGGCGTCCACCGGCGGCAGCGTGTCGCTCGAAGCCTGGCCGACGCCCGCCGAGATGTTCGGGTTTCAGGCTCTCGGCGCGGCGCTTGACCAGCTTGCATTGAAGCTGATCGCCGATAGTCCGGACCACCTGGTGATGGGCATCCGTCAACCGAGTGAGCGGTTGCGCATCGCGCTTGTCGATACCAAGGCCCCGTTCATCGTCGCGCTCGACGACCCGCGCACCGCCGCCGCCGAGGTCCATGTCGATACCGAGACCGATCCGATCACCGTGACTCGCGCGGTGGCCAATAGCTGCGCTGCGCTGCTGCGCTTTATCGCGACGCCCGAAGGCCTTGCGATTCACGCGGAACAGGCGCGCCAGAACCCGATCGGCACGGTTTGCGCCATCGCCGAGCGGTGCGGTATCACAATCAGCGATGAGAGGGCGGCGCGCATTGTCGCGAACATCGCCGATGATGACCCGGCCCTGGCGCTGGACTCGCCCGGCGACTGGTCGGTCGATCTCCCCGCGCCCACCCACCGCGCCGTTGATGGCGCGCTTGGGGCCTATGCCCGCCTGTTTGTCGGTGCCGGCCAATTGGGGCAGATCGTCTGGACGCGCGAGCTGTTCATGCTCGGTAATCAGCGGCCGCCGACCGAAATCATCGACGTCCCGACGAATGCAGGGCTGATCATCTACGGTCCCTACCTGCACCTTCCGGCGGGATCGTGGACCGCCCGGGTGACGCTTGGCTTCTCGGCTGAGGCCGCGCGGCACAATTTCATGGTGGATGCGGTTTACGCCGGGCGGCAAATCGCCGTGACGACGTTTCAGCCGGGTTCGGCCGGCATCTTTACGACCGACCTGTTCTTTTCGCTGGACGAACCGATCGGAGCCGGCGTTGAGTTCCGCGTCGCGGTCAACGACAACAACGCCGGCGGGCAGATGGCATTCGGGCTGGTGGCATTGCACCCGCTATCGATGCGCCATACCGAGGGCCTCGGCCGCTCGGCGGATTTTGCCAGTGTGCTGGAGCTTTGAGCCGTGGCCCGCCAGCCGTCGTCAAGGGCTTTTCACGCGATTGGCTAGCACCTCGCAACCCAATGTGAGTCGGCAATAGCAATGTTTTCGTTTGTTTTCGGAATGGCCGGCAGCTTCGCCCTTTGGTGCGAGCGCGTAACCTTTGAACTTTGTCGGCGCGGCCTCGAGGCCAGCGAACTGATCCGCGCCGATACGCTGGAACAGGTCGCGCTGAGCGTGATGCGATGCGGTGCATCACGGGCGGTCGTGGCGTCGCACGCACCCGGCGGACGCCTGCGCGCCGCGATTGCGGAACACCGCAGCGACGTTATCGTTGTGCTGGAAGACCCGCGCACCGCACTGGTCGAAACGGTCGTCGGCCACGGCATCCCATTGGCGGAGGCGGTACAGCGTTTGGCGACGAGCTGCGCCGTGCTGCTGCCCTACCGCAACGCCTCCCACGCCCTGGTGCTGCAGAGCAATCGCGACCGGCACAAGCCCGCGGCAACCATCGCGACAATCGCCGAGTATCTCGGGCTGGAAATCGATGAAGCTGAAATCGCCGACATCATCGCGGTTACCGCGGCCGGCAACCCACCTGACATCGAATACGATGCGGTCGGCTGGTGGCAGGGGTTGCATCCCGACGAGCGTGACATGGCAACCGGCGCGCTGGCTGCCTATCTCGATGAGCCCGCTTTTGGGGCAGAGGCGCCGGTCAAGTGGACCAGCGAATTGTTTTTCCTCGGTGAGGACCTAACCCGCCGATTGAGCACGCCGGCCGATATCACCGGGCGGGTGCGCTGTCTGGTGCATGGCCCCTATATCATGCTGCCGCCCGGATCATGGTCGCTGTCACTGGCGGCACGCCTGTCCCTCGAAGCCAGCGAACACACCTTCGGTGTCGAAGTCTGGGCCGGACGCCTGCTTGCCTCGGGCACGACGCGAATCTGGCAGCACAGCGCGGCTGTCATCGAACTCGATTTCACGATCGAGGAGGCCACCGAGCATCCGATCGGGATTCGAATCAGCTCATTGCGGGCCGCTTTCGACGGCGCGATCACCGGCGCTGAAGTCATCCTGGTGCCAAAACTGCCGGGAGAGGACGAAGCCCCCCTCACCGCGCTCTCCGCAGAGGCTTGATCGCAGAGGCTTGACCTACAAATCCTGGTAGATGTCGAGCGCGAGGTCGAGGTCGTCGAACACCTTGCCGCGACCGCGATGCAGGACGAGCGCCCGGTTGCAATAGGTCTTGACGACGTGCGGCACGTGCGAGGCCAGGATCAAACTGCGGTCGGCCCGCCGTTCGAACAGTTCCTCGTGCGAACGGCGCTGAAAGCGCTGGTCGCCGACCGAGATGATCTCGTCGATCAGGTAGCAGTCAAAGTCGATCGCAATCGACAGCGCGAAATTAAGCCGCGCCCGCATACCGGCGGAGTAGGTGCGTACCGGTTCGGCAAGATATTTGCCAAGTTCGGCAAAATCGTCGACGTACTCGCGCATCGCTTTGAACGGTCGGTTATAGACCCGGCAGATAAAGCGGATGTTGTCGTGACCGGTCATGCTGCCGCCGACGCCACCATTGAGCCCGACCGGCCATGACATCGACATGCCGCGTTCGATCGTACCGAAGGTCGGTACTTCGATGCCGGCAAGCAGGCGGATCAGGGTGGATTTTCCGGCCCCGTTGCGGCCCAGCACCGCGAGCTTTTCACCGGGCGCAACCGACAGCCACACATCGCTCAGCACCCGATGGTGGCCGGTGCCGGTTTCCGACAGATAGTCCTTGGTGACCCCGGACGCGGCGATCATCCCGTTGGCCATCGGCTTTCCCCAACCGGCTCAGGCGAACCCGCTCAGGCGGCCGCGTGTTCGCGAACGCTGACGATCAACAGCCATGCGATCCCGTAGGTCAGCAGGCACGTCATCACGACGGTAGCGAACGACACGAGGCGCCGTGGATAAAGCGGATAATCCGCCAGGTTGGGCTGCGCGATCGTTTCGAGATAGAGTTGCTGCCGCTGCGCTTCGAGGCGCGCCGCTTCGAGCGAGGTAAAGGCGGAGGCCAGCTGTCTTTTCCGCGAGCAGGTCGCTGCACGTCGAGCCGTTCGTACTCGCTTAGCGCGCTTGCCACCGAGTTGTCGGTCGCCGGTGACCTTGGCTGCGTTCCTCGTTGATGAGCTTTTCGAGCGAGGCGATGCGGTTCCTGATCAGCGGGACCTGCGGGCTGTTCGGGGCGTTCCGCGCGATTTCGGCGAGTTGCCCCTTGGAGCTGGCGAGTTGGGCGTTCATCTGCGCCATCAACTCGATCGGCCCGGCCGAAGCGCTCTTCGGGTCGAGCATCTTCTGCTGGACGCGATAGTTGGTCAGCTGGCCCTGGATCTTGGCGATCTGGGCCTCCTGGTTGGCGACTTCGCCCTGGAATGTGGCAAGGGCGTCGTGACGGGCCCGCTCGTTCAGCGCGTTGACAAGTTCTTCGCTGAAATGGAGCAGGGCGCGCGCAATGCGCTGGGCATCTTCCGGCCGATAGGCCTTCACATCGAGCGTGCTGACGCCGCGTCGTGGCGTCAATCTCGACGTTCACGAAGTGCGAATACGCCTTGTAGAGAGCCTCAAAATCCTTGCGCCAAAAGAAATAACCGGGAAACCGCGTCAGCATGTCGCCTTCCGGCCGGGCCAGCACCTCGCGCAGATCGTCTTCCTGTTCGAGCCGCCGCACCGCGTCACGTGACATCAGATATTCGTGCACCGCAAACGTGTCTTCCGTGGCGCTGCCGCCCCCGGCACTGCTGAGCAGCGCGCTCATCATGCTGGCGGGGGCCTTCGACGGCCCGCGCACGACGAACTTGACCTCCGACAGGTACAGATCAGAGGCGATACCAAAGAAATAGACACCGGCCAGCAGGGTCGGAACCCCGACCAGCCCCCAGAACCACAGGTTCAGCGATGCAAAGAAACCGCCGATCCGGGATGCCGCGCGGGGCCGCACGCCGCCGATGACGCCGGCATCACGCGCGTTTGGAGGACGGCGAACGACATCGACCATGCAGCTATTCCGAACCTGTCAGCCGGGGAACCCCTACGGCGCCGCCCCCGCGATTGATGGCGCCCGCAGCGTCATTATACGCCGTAGCCGCCGGCAACGGTATCGTAAACCGAGCCGCAATTCGGGCGGCGTCATGCCGCATACTACGGGTTGATAAGGCCTCGGCGATGAAGCGGGCGAGATCACCGCCGGCGAACAGGTGGCCGGGGATACCGGCCGCCGCAGCGGCGGCTACATCGGTGTCGCGGTCGCCGATCATGAAGCTGGCGGCGAGATCGACCGGCCAGTTCCGCATCAGGTCGAGCAGCATGCCAGGCTCCGGCTTGCGCCAGTCGCTGATCCGGCAATAGGCCTCGACCACCCCTTCCGGGTGGTAGGGGCAATAGCGGATGTCGTCGATATGCGCGCCGGCGGCGGCCAGTTCGCGGCGCACATCGGTGTGCAGGGTCTGCACCGCCGCTTCGTCATGCAGGCCGCGGGCGATGCCGGCCTGATTGGTGACGATAAACACGTAATAGCCGGCATCGTTGAGCAGTTTGACGGCGCCTTGCGCATTGTCGATCCAGCGAAAGCGATCGAACGAGGCGATGTAGCCGTCGTCGTGGTTCAGCACGCCGTCGCGGTCGAGAAACACCGCCGGCCGCGTCTGCCGCTGCGGTATTTCGCGGCGCGCGCGCGCCAGATCGTCGGTGATGCCGATATCGATAAAATACCCGTCGATCACAAAGCCGCGACAGCTTTCCCGCCGCGGCAAGGCGTGGAAACAGATCGGCTTCGAGCGAGGCGCCCGGATGGCCCTGAGCGACGACCGCGGCGCGGCGCAGCGCATAGACGCCGCCGCTGACGAGGCCGGGACCGGCATCGGATGGCCGGTCGGCGAACGCGGTGATTCGATCGCCGCTCAGGGCAACCGTGCCGTAGCGCGCCGCATTCGGCAGATGCCGCAGCGCCAGTGCGCCGAGCGCCGCCTCGTCCTGCTCGAGCCGGGTCGCCAGATCGAGCAGGTTCACGTCGAACCAGGAATCGCCGTTGAGCAGCAGGAACGCCTCGTCGAGCCGATCTCGTGCCCGCCACAGCGCTCCGCCGGTTCCGGCCGGTTCCGGTTCGACCACCACCTCGATGTCGAGGCCGAAGCGCTCCTTCAGCGGTGTCGTGGCGGCGTATTGAACGATTCGCTCGGCCGCAAACCCGGCAAGCAGCAGGATTCGCCTGATCCCGTGCCGACCGAGTTCAAACAGCGGCACATCGAGGAACGGTGCGCCGCCGACCTCCAGCAACGGTTTGGGCGTGTCGGCGGTCAGCGCCCCGAGGCGCGTGCCGCGTCCGCCGCAAAGAATGACCGCCTGTTCCAACATGGGCGCCACTTGTCCGACCGGCGTCCCGCCTGTCAAGCGCCGCCCAACAATCCCCAAACAATCCCCGCCGGGCGATTTTCATGGACAGCCCCGGAGCGATTGCCGAGATTGCCGGCATGCGAACCCGCGACGCGTTCCGCGCTTGCGCCGCTTCAGTCACATCGTAAACATGCCGCGTCTGCCCGCCGCCGACGCGCTGGTTGCGCTGTTTCCGGAAGCTGCCGGCGATCCCTTGCTACGGCTGCGGCATGGCCTGCTGCGCGCCGCGCCGCGTGGCCGTGACGCGGTGCCCTGTCTCAGCGGTGTCGCGCAAGGCGGCGCGCTCAGCCCCGAGCGCATCCTGGCGGGTCGCGGCTGGGAGACGCCGGAACTGATCGCCCGCGCGACGGCCGGGCGGGCGGCCCTGACAGCGGCACGAATCGGCGGCGACTGGTGGCAAGGCGGCGATCCCGGCCTGCTGCCGGCCGGAGGAGGATTTGCTGTCATCACGCTCGGCGACGCCGAGGCGGCGGTGCGCAACGCGATGTTGCAGGCCGCGCTGGAGGCGTATCCGGCCGACCGGCTCGTCGTGCTCGCGCCTGGTGGCGACGAGCACCGGCGCTCGCTGGACCGCCGCGGCATCGTTGTGTTTGACCGGCCGGTCGATCCCTGGCTGCTGCTCGACCGCGCCGCGCGGGTCTATTGTGCTGGCGGTGAACTTGGGCTTTCTGGCGCTGCTCGCCGGTATCCCGGTCTCGGCTTTCGCGGCCTCATTCTACACCGGCTGGGGCGTCGACCGAGGATATCGCCCGGCGTGCCGCAGCGACTCCCTCCGCCGCACCGCCGACGAAATCTTCGCCGCGCACAGCCTCGTCGCGACCCGCTATCGCGACCCCTTCCGCGACACCCCGACGAGTTTCGAGGAGGCGCTGACAATCGCCGCCGAATGGCGGCGGCGTCGAGGAGGCCAACCGGGGCATCGCGGTGTGCGTCGGCATGTCGTTCTGGAAACGCCGCCGCATCGCCGAATTCGTGCGCTCGACGCAGGGCGTGCCGGTATTCAGCCAGAAGATCGCCGGCGCCCTCGCCGCCGCGCGGGGACCAGCGGGCGCCATCGCCGGCTGGGCGTCGCGTCTGCCGCCGGGTCTCGACGAGGCCGCCGGGCGCGAAGGGATACCGCTGATCCGGGTCGAGGACGGGTTCATCCGCTCGGTCGGGCTCGGCTCGGATTTCACGCCGCCGGCCTCGCTGGTGTTCGATTCGCGCGGCATGTATTTCGACCCGCGGGTGCGCAGCGACCTCGAAATCCTGCTGCGCGAGACGAAGTTTACGCCCGCCGCTAGTTGAGCGGGCGCAGCGTCTGGCGGCGCAGCTCGTGGCGCGCGGCGTCACCAAGTACAACCTCGCGTCGTGCGGCGCGGAGATCGATGTGCCGGCCGACACGCGCCGCATCCTGGTGCCGGGGCAGGTCGAGGACGATCTGTCGATCCGCTTCGGCGGCGGCGACATCAAGACCAATCTCGGCGCTGTTGCAGGCGGTGCGCGCCGCCAATCCCGACGCCTTCATCCTCTACAAGCCGCACCCCGATGTCGTCGCCGGCCACCGCAAGGGCGCCGTCCCCGAGACCGACGGCGCGCCGTTTTGCGGATACGCGTCGTGCGCGACGGCTCGACCGCGGCGTTGCTGGCGGTCGTCGACGAGTTGCACACGATGACCTCGCTGGCCGGGTTCGAGGCCCTGCTGCGCGGTCGCGGCGTCGACCGTGTACGGGCGGCCGTTTTATGCCGGCTGGGGGCTGACGACCGACCGGGTGCCGATCGATCGCGGCCGCCGGCTGAGCCTGGCGGAACTGGTGGCCGGCGTCCTGATCCTCTATCCGCGCTATCTCGACCCGCTGACCCGGCTGCCGTGCGGGCCGGAGGTCATCATCGAGCGGCTCGACCGCCCCGAATTGTGGCGGCCGGGCCTGCTGGTTATGGCGCGGCGGCTGCAAGGCGCGGTGATGGCGCGGCTCGCGCAATTGCGCGCGACTACTGCCGACCGGCGGTGCGCCCGGCTCGCCGGCTGCCGGACTGACGGCGATGCGGGCACCTTATCGCGTGGTGGTGATCACCGGCGCGTCGAGCGGGCTCGGCGCCTCGCTCGCCGCCCTTTATGCCGGACCGCAGATCGTGCTCGGGCTGATCGGGCGCAACCGCGAGCGGCTCGACGCCACCGCGGAAGCCTGCCGCGCCGCCGGTGCGATCGTCGAAACCGGCGCGATCGATGTCGCGGACGCCGCCGCGATGGCCGGCTGGCTGGAGGCGTTCGACGCGGCCTACCCGGTCGAATTGCTGATCGCCAATGCCGGCACCTCGGCCGGCCCCGACGACGACAGCCCCGGCGAGCCGATCGACCTCACCTTGCGCCAGATCAACACCAACCTCTTGGGCGCGGTGCACACGATCGCGCCGCTGGTGCCGCGCCTCTGCGGGCGCGGGCGCGGCCGGATCGTCGCGATCGCCTCGATCGCGGCGTTTCGCGGTCTGCCCTACAGCCCCGGCTATTCCGCCAGCAAGGCCGGCATCCGGGCTTATGCCGAGGCGCTGCGTCCACGCCTCGCGCCGCAAGGCGTCGGCGTGACGGTGGTCTGCCCCGGATTTTTCGCGTCGCCGATGACCGACCGCTGGGAGGGCGGCACGCCGTTCCTCAACACCGGCGACCAGGCCGCCCGCCGTATCAAGCGCGGCATCGACCGTGGCCGCCCGCGCATCAATTTTCCGTGGCCGCTGGTGTTCGGCCTGCGGTTTTGCGACCTCGCGCCGGCGATGATCAGCGACCGCATCCTGCGCGGCTTTCATTTCCACATCCGCTCCGCCTGATGGGGCTTTTGCCGCTCCTGCATTTCGCGGCCGGCGCGGCGCTGGTCGCCGCCTCGCTGCTGATCCCGCGCCACATCGCGAAAGCGCGCCTCAGTTCGTTGCCGGCGGTGCTGCTCGATATCGCGCCGCTGCTGCTCGGCGCCGCGCTGCTGCTGCTGGCGACCGGCCGGCCGCTGTTCGCCGGCGTGATCATCCTCGCTGCCGGGGCCGGGTTCGCGCTTGCCGATGACACGATGCGCGACACGCTGCACGAGCCGGTGGTGTTTTCCGAGGCGGTCGAGTTGCCGCAGGTCTTCACCCACCCGCAGCTGTATCTGCCCTTCGCCGGTCCGTCGCTGGTGATCGGCGGGGCGCTCGGCGCCCTGTTCGGCGCCCTGGCGCTGCTGTTTCTCGAGCCGCCGCTATGGCCGCCGCGAGTTCCTCGAAGCCCTGGGCTTCACCGGGCTGCTGATCGCCATCGGCATCGCCGGCGCATACCAGCCGCTGCTTGGCGCGGCTGCGGCGGTGCTGCGCCGGCTGCGGCCCAAGCGGCGAGCCGTTTTCCGACGCGGAAAAACTCGGCCCGTTCGGCAGCATGATGGTGCATGTCGTGATCGCGCGCGACGAGCGGCCGGCGCGGCGCCAGGCGATCGGCGCACCGGCGATCGGCGCACCGGCGATCATTCGCGAACGAAGCGAAGCCGGCGACGGCCCGATCGTGCTCGTGCAATGCGAATTGTTTTTCGATGCGCGCCGCCTGTCGCCGCTGATCCCCCGCGACCTGCTGTCCGGCTTCGACGCCTGCTGCGCCGAGGCGGCATCGTTCGGCCGGCTACAGGTGCCCGGCTGGGGCGCCAACACGATGCGCGCCGAATTCGCCGCGCTGACCGGCGTCGCGGAAAGCACCCTCGGCTACGACCGGTTCAACCCATATTACGCGCTGGCGCGGGTGCCGCTCGAATCGCAGGTGTGGCGGCTGCGCCGGGCCGGCTATCGCACGATCTGCCTGCACCCGTTCGACCGCCGCTTCTTCCGCCGCGACCTCGCGATGCCGGCGCTCGGGTTCGAGCGGTTTCTGTGCCGCGAAACCCTCGGCGGCTCCAGCGCGCCGCCCTACCGCTCCGACCCCGACCTTGCCGGCGGATATTCTCAAGGTGCTTGGCGCCGAAGGGCCGCGCACCTTCATCTTTGCGATCACGATGGGCAATCACGGCCCCTGGCTGGCGAAAGAACCGCCGGTCGATCCCACCGTCGCGGCGCCTGTTCGACCCCGCAAGCATCCCGAACGGCGCCGAACTGCAACGCTATCTCGACGGGCTGCGCCGCTCCGACGAGATGCTGCACGTTTTGCGCGCCGGCCTTGAACAGCGTGGCGCTCCGGCGGTGCTGGGCTTTTACGGCGACCACCTGCCGAGCCTGCCCTCGCGCCTTCACCCATTTCGGGTTTGACGAGCCGCACAGCGATTACATGATCTGGGACGCCACAACCGCGCGCGATACGCCGCCGCGCCGGGTCGATATGCCGGCCGATCGGATCGGCCGGACCGTGACCGACCGGGCGCTTGGCCGCACCCTGGCGGCGGTGCCGAATTGACCGCTTGTTTCACCCGCCGCCAGTCCGCAAGCTGCGTTCTCCGCTGCCGGGCTGCCCGATCACGATGAGTACGTTCGTCCCGCCCTATCCGGCGCGCCCCAGCGTCCCGATGTCGCCGCTCGCGATGCTGAAGGCGGCGCGGCGCAATTTCCTCAGCGTGTTCGACGAAAAATCCTTCGAGTACCAGTTCTTCAGCGTGCGCGTGCTGAACCGGCGGATTTTTGTCTGCAACAGCCCGGATACGGTGTCGCAGGCCTTTATCGCGATGCATGAGAGCTTTCAGCGCAAGACACCGCAGATGCGCCACGCGCTGTCGCCCTTGCTCGGCGACGGGCTGTTTGTCAGCGACGGCGATTTGTGGAAAAAGCGCCGCCGCATCGTCGCGCCGATCATCCATGTGTCGCGCCTGCCGGTGTTCGCGACGACGATGGTCGAGGCCGCCGCCGAAACCGCGGCGCGCTGGGCGGCATTGCCGCCGCATTCGGAAATCGACGCGCTGCGCGAGATGGCGACGCTGACCGCAGAGATCATCTGCCGCACGATTTTCGGGCCGCATCTCGGCGCCGAATACGCGACCGAGATCGTCACCGCGTTTACCGCCTATCAGGATCAGGTCGGCCAGATCGACCTGCCCTACATGCTCGGCCTGCCCGATTGGGTGCCACGCTTTCAGTCGCGCGGGGTGCATCAGGCGGCGAAGCGCATCGAAACCGTGCTCGACGACATCATCCGGCGCTGCGAGGAACGGTTGGCAAGCGGCGAGCAGTCGATGATCCGCATGCTGCTCGAAGCCCGCGACCCCGAGACCGGCGAGAAACTCGACCGCGACGGGCTGCGCAACGAAGCCGCCGTGATCTTCATGGCCGGGCACGAAACCACCGCCAACTCGCTGGCCTGGACGTGGTTCCTGCTGTCGCAGACACCCGAGGTCGAAGCGCGGCTGCATGCGGAGATCGACGAGGTACTTGGCGGCCGGCTGCCCACCCTCGACGACGTGCCGCGCCTCGTCTACACCCGCGCGGTGTTCGAGGAAGCGATCCGCCTCTACCCGCCGGTGCCATTGCTCGGCCGTCAGGCGACGCAACCGGAAAAAATCCGCAACCGCACAATTCCGGTCGGGTCGCTGGTCATCGTCATTCCCTGGCTGCTGCACCGCCACCGCCGGCTGTGGGACCAGCCGGACAATTTCACCCCCGAGCGCTTCCTGCCGGAGAATGCCGGCGCCCGCGAGCGCTACAGCTATGTGCCGTTCAGCGTCGGGCCGCGGGTCTGCGCCGGGCAGGCCTTTGGGTTGACCGAGGCGATCCTCTGCCTCGCGACCCTGGCGCAGCGAGCGAAGCTGCGCCTCGCGCCGGAAGCCGAGGTGGCACCGGTCTGCCGCCTGACGCTGCGGCCGGGCGAAACGCTGCCGATGTTTGTCGAAGGCCGTGGCTGAGCTGGCTTCGGCTGGGGTCGCACCGGTTCGCAAAAGCCGGCGTCTGCGCTGGCGGCAATGGCGCCGCTATTGGCTGCGCGACCCGCTTCTCGGCGCCCTCAATTATGCGATCCACCGGGCCTGCCGGGTGTTGCCGATGGATGCGGTGTCGGCGGTCGGCGCCGCGCTCGGGCGGATCAATGGCCGCCACCGCTTTCAGGTCCCGCGCAGTCGCGCCCAGGCCGTCTACGTCAACCTGACCGGCGCCGCGCCAGATGAAGCCGCCGCCGCGATGGACCGGCTGTTCGACAATACCGGCCGGCTGATGATCGAGTTTTCGCTGCTCGATCGGCTGTGGCCAGCCGGGCGCATCACGGTCGAGGGCAGCGAGCATCTGCGCGCGGCGCGGGAAGCCGGGCGGCCGGTCATCGTGATGGGGCTGCATGTCAACAATTGGGAGGTGATCGGCCCGTCGCTGGTCGGCCTGGGTCTGCGCTTCAAGTTCATCTATCAGCCGCCGCGCAGCCGCTTTGACCACAAAATCGCGGTGATGACGCGCACCCGCTACGGCGCGATTCTGCTACAGCCCGGTGTCGTCGCCGCCCGCATCGCCCGCCGCCTGCTGGTCGAGGAAAAGGGCGTGCTGCTGATCTTCGCCGATGATGAGCGCAACGGCTACGTTAATGCCCCGCTGTTCGATCGGCCCGTCAACCCGCGCTCAAACCTCGTCACGATCGCCCGCCTCGCCGCCGCCAGCGGCGCCGCCGTCATCCCCGCCTACGCCGAGCGCACCGCCGGCGCCCGCTTCAAGGTGATCTATCTTCCGCCGGTCGAACTGGCCGACGGCGACGATGCCCTCTCGACGAATGTGGAGCGTCTCGACCGGATCATCACCCCACCGGTCCTCGCCAACCTCGACCGCTGGTACATGCTGCTGGAGCAATAAAAACTCCCGCAACCGTGCTTCCGCACAACCGGGGCGATTAGTTGAACTGCCACACCTGGGTGTTGAAGGCGCCGCTGAGGATCAGGTCGGCCTGACCGGTGCCGGTAACGTCGCCCAGGGTACGGATGGTTTGCGGGTCGGCGCCGCTCCACGCCTCCGCGGAGCCAAAATCGCCAATCGTCTGGCTCGGATCGAGCGCGAAATGCAGGTTGCCGCTGCTGTCGCGGGAGCCGATCGCCGCGAAGGTGCTGTTGAACCCGAAGCCAACAATATCCGGGGTCCCGTCACCATTCACATCGCCGACAATGCGCGGCGTGTTCTGCACCGACCAGCCCTGGTTCGAGCCAAAATCCGGCATCGCCAGATACAGCTGCCCGAAGGCCTGGCCGCCATGCGTCGCCGGGTCCTGCCCCATCGCCACAAAGACGCCGGCCGCGCCAAAGGCGATGATGTCGTCAAAGCCGGTCTGTTTGTCAGCGACGATGTTGCGCAAGGTGACGGGATCGCTCCAGCCCTGCGCGTCGCCAAGATCGGCCGCACCGCCGAAGCCGATCGCCGCGGTGGTCAAAAGGCCCAGATTATATGACCCGCCGGGGCCGGTGTTGTTGCCCAGCGCATAGACCAGTCCCTGCGGCCCCATTCCGACAAAATCGGTGATGCCATCGTGGTTGAGATCGATCGGGTTGCCGCCGCTGTCGGTAAAGGCGCGGATATCGTCTTGCTGGTTCCACCCCGAATTATTGCCGGCGGCAAACGGGATCAGATAGGAGTTATCCGCCGTGGCACCGGGGGCGAAAGCCTGCGGCCCGACAACGATGCCGTCATTGCCAAAGCCGAGGATCGAGGCATAGGCGTCCGTATGATTTGCCTTGACGATGTCAAAACCGTTGGCCGGGGTCCAGCCCTGCTGACTGCCGAAATTGCCGTAGAAGCTGGGTGATGCCTGGTACTGCAACGTGTCGTAGACCTTGCCCATGGCATCCGTCTGCGGCGTCTCGCCGGTAGCGGCGTACCAATATACGCCGGCAAAGCCCTGGCCGTAGATTGTCGCACTGCCGTTGACGCCGGCGCCACTCACCGCCGCGCCACGCTGCACAACGGCGGTGTAGCCTTCATTGACCCCGAAATCATTGATTTCAGCGACGGCGGGGAGAAGCCCGGCCCCACCTGCGCCGGGCCACTCATAAAGGTGCCGCCGTCACTGACAAACACCGTCGAGTTGCCAAAGCCGAGATAATCGGCAGTACCGTTGCCATCGACATCGGCGACCATGCGCGGATCGTTCGGGCTGCCCCAGCCTTCCGCCCAGCCGAAATTGTCGAGCACGATGGGCGATTGAGCCGGCGGCAGCGTCAAGAGGTTCAGAGAATTCGCTGTCGCCCCAAGAGCGCTCGACAGGCTTCCGCTCAATGTCGTCGGATCGAATTGCAACAGCGCCTGCTGGATCTCCGCATTGATCTGCGGCGCGCTCAAACTCGTCAACGACATCAGGTCGAGCACGGTGTCATTGGGCAGCACGCTGCCGGTCGCGGCCTGGATGGCGGCGGTGATTTGACCTTGCGACGCCGACAGATCGGTGTTGGCGACCGGCGCCATGGTCGGCCCAAGAAGCGCGAGATCGGCCGCGACGGCGAGCGAACTGTCGCGTGTCTGGGATGAAAACTGGTCGAAGGCGGCAAGCTGCATGTTGGCGCTGGCGACATCGCCGGCGAGGATCGCGCCGCCGTATTTCTGTGCCGCCGCCAGCTGCGCATTGCCGAAGCTGATCAACGACAGGAAATCGTTGACCGTGGCACTGAGGATCGCAGAGTTCGCCTGGTGCAGCAGCACATCGGGCAACGGGAAGGACAGTGTCGGCGGAGCGCTGACCGTCGTGAAATCGGGGTCCGCCGGGTCGGCGTGGAGTTTGGCAAAATAGATGCCGGCGGCATTCGACAGCGCGGAGATGACATCGGCTGTCAAGGCCGCCGGATCGGCGAGGTCGGTCACAATATTGAAAATGTCGACCGATACGCCCAAAACCGCCTCGGCGCCGGTTGCGGTGCCTTCGGGAACCTTCGACGCGGTAAGGAGGCTCTCAAACGCCTGTTCGACGGCGTATTCCAGCACGGCCTTGACGCCACCGCCGAGCAGAATGCCGGCAAGGCTGGCGGATTTGGCGACAACACCCAGAGCCTGCGCGATCTGCAGGTAACGCTCTTTCATCTCGGGCGGGATCGCCCCCTTCATGCTGACATCGGTGCCGCCGTCGGGGTCGGGCGTCGCGCTCAGATTGGAGCTGCTGACCGCGTTATAGGTCGCGCTGAGTTTGAAGGTGGCCGTGGTCGATCCATTGTTCGTGACATTCAGCGTCTGGCCGACAATCTGAGCGCCATTGCCCGGCGTGTTGGGCAGATGCAGCGTATCGCCGGGCTGAAGTCCTGCGATCGTCCCACCGAAATTGCCCGGGTCGACGGTGAGCTTGCCGCTTCCGTTGAAGGTGACGGCGGTGCTGATCGTGCCCTTCAGAACAACGCTGCTGCCGTTGCCGATCGTGATCCCGTTATTGGGATTGACCATGTTCGAGTTGATCTGCCAGTTGGCGCCGTCATCGACCACGACCTTGTTGAAATCAGAGAACTGGCCGGCGCTGCCGGGGAGCGTGCCGGTTCCCGAACCCGGCATCAGTTCGAGCGTATTGTTCGTGCCGGTGGCATCGACCCCGCCAGTGATGCTCGCGCCTGGGTCGAGCATCAGGGTGTTGTTGTCGCCATTGAAATCGACGGCGAAGGTGCCGCCGGACAGGGTGCCGTGATCGACAACCGTGCTGCCGGTGCCGTTGATCCTGATCCCGGTGCTGACGCCAGAGATCGTCGCGCCGGCCGCGTTGGTGACCATGCCGCCATCGCGCAGATAGGCGCCGAGCCCCGGCCCGGCATTGCCGGTTTCGACGATCGTGCCGTAATTGAGGAGCGTACCGGTGACGTTCGTGCCGATTTCGACACCGATGCCATTGGCGGAAACCAAATCTCCCCTGGCGTTGGTGACACTGCCGCCGCCGAGATAAATTCCGCCGACAATCGTGCCGTAATTGCTGATCGACCCGACGCCGCTGACATCGGCGCCCTGCGACGTGCCGCCTTTGCTGAAAATCTGCGCCGGCGCGCCGGCCGATCCGTTGCGCACCGAGCCGTCGCCGTTGATGACGATGCCGCCAGAGATCGTGCCGGCATTGGAGACGGAGCCCGTGCTGCTGCCGGAGCCGTTGCTGCTGGTGACGATCCTGACGCCGGTGGAGACCCCCGTGATCGTCGCGCCCGACGCGTTGGTGACCGCGCCACCCGCGCGCAGATACACGCCGATCCCGGGCCCGGCATTGCCGGTTTCCGAGATCGTACCGGCATTGATGACCGTTCCCGCCGCTTGGAGCCCGACCTCGACGCCGATCCCGTTGGCGCTGACCGACTTGCCAGCCGCGTTGCTGACGGCGCCGCCGCCGAGATAGAGGCCGCCGACAATCGTCCCGTAATTGCCGATCGAACCGACACCGCTGACATTGGCGCCCTGGGACGAGCCGCCCTGGCTGGTAATCACCGCAGCCGGCCCGTTATTTACCGAGCCATCGCCGTTGACGACGATCCCGCCCGCGATCGTGCCGGAATTGGCAACGTTGCCGGTATTGGAGCCGACGCCGTTTGTGCTGGTGACGATCCTGACGCCGGTGGAGACGCCCTTGATCTGCGCGCCGGCCATGTTGCTGACCATGCCGCCGGCGCGCAGATACACGCCGATCCCGGGCCCGGCATTGCCGGTCTCCGAGATCGTGCCGGCATTGATGACCGTTCCCGCCGCTTTGAGCCCGATTTCGACACCGATGCCGTTGGCGCTGACCGACTTCCCCGTCGCGTTGATGACCGTGCCGCCGCCGAGATAAAGCCCGCCGATGATCGTGCCGTAATTGCCGATCGACCCGACCCCGCTGACATCCGCCCCCTCGGATGTGCCGCCTTGGCTGGTGATGACCGCCGCCGCCATGTTGGCTGACGGTCCCATCGCCATTGACGACGATGCCGCCCGAAATCGTGCCGGAATTGGAAACGTTGCCCGTGCTGCGGCCGACGCCGTTTGTGCTGGTGACGATCCGCACGCCGGTGGAGACGCCGGAAATCGTCGCCCCGGCCGCGTTGCTGACCATGCCGCCGGCGCGTAGGTAGGCGCCCAGCCCCGGACCGGCATTGCCGGCCTCCGTGATCGTGCCGGCGTTGATGAGCGTTCCGGCGGCTTTCAGCCCTATTTCGACGCCCGTGCCGTTGGCGGTGATCGACGCGCCTGCCGCGTTGTCGATCGTGCCGCCGCCGAGATAGAGGCCACCGACGATCGTCGAGCCGTTGCTGATCGACCCGACACCACTGATATCGACGCCCTCGGAGGTGCCGCCCGGGCTGGTGATAGACCCCGTCGCCGTGCCGCCGGAACCGTTGCTGACGGAGCCATCCCCGTTGATCTCGATCCCGCCCGAGATCGTGCCGGAGTTGGTGACCTCGCCCGTGCTGCTGCCGACGCCGTTCGTGCTGGTGACGATCCGCACGCCGGTGCTGGGGCCAGAGATGGTGGCCCCGGCCGCGTTCGTCACCATGCCGCCGGCGCGCAGATAGACGCCGATCCCCGGGCCGGCAGGGCCGGTTTCCGCGATCGTGCCGCCATTATCGACGTTCCAGGCGTAGACAGCCTCACCGTTCAGCGCGATCCCGGTGGTGACGCTGATATTGCCCGAGAGGTTTACATTTCCCTGGGTGTCTGGATTGGTAAGGCTGAATTCGTCGTAATACGATCCGCTGTAGTAAAGACCAGGCACAGCGCGGGTTCTCCGTTTTTCGTCGGGCTCCGGCGACGCGGGATGGGCTTATGCCCCCTTCCCGCTCACTGCGAATGTGCGGTGTACGGAAAGGCTCTCAGTCCAGAAACGCGCAGCAGCATTGCCGCGAGCTTTGCAGGTAGCGACACACTCAATCAACCTGCCAGTGCGAGCCTGAACCTGATCAAGCAATTAGCACGATCATTGCCGGCTCTCGACAAACCGGCCGCCGCTCTTTTCCGAATGGCGGCAATCATTAGACACAGTGCAAGACCCGCGGCGCACCCGATTGTCGCGCATCGGATCGCCGCCCTGGCGGCGAGCCGCTTTGACCCGAGGACCGGTGCTCTCTAAAGTGCCGGCCGGCCCTCACCGGCAAAATAACGGGCCGAATGAGGAGCCTTGGCGATTATGGATACCGGCATCATCCGCACCACCGAAGAAGAGGCGCTGCAATTCCATTCGAGCGGACGCCCCGGCAAATTGTCGATTGCGCCGACCAAGCCCCTGACCACCCAGCGCGACCTGTCGCTGGCCTATTCGCCCGGCGTCGCGTTCCCCTGCCTGCACATCCAGCGCGATCCGAGCACCGCCTACGACTACACGTCGAAGGGCAATTTCGTCGCCGTCATCTCCAACGGCACGGCGGTGCTGGGGCTCGGCGATCTCGGCGCGATTGCGGCAAAGCCGGTGATGGAAGGCAAGGCGGCGCTGTTCAAGCGCTTTGCCGATATCGATTCGATCGATCTCGAGATCGACACGCGGGATGTCGACGAGTTCGTCAATTGCGTGCGGTTCCTGCATCCCGCCTTTGGCGGCATCAATCTCGAAGATATTCGCGCCCCGGAATGCTTCGTGATCGAAGAGCGGTTGCGCGAACTCCTCGACATCCCGGTCTTCCACGATGACCAGCACGGCACCGCGATCATCACCGCCGCCGGGGTGATCAATGCGCTGCACCTAACGGGGCGCGAACTCAGGGACGTAAAGATGGTGATCAACGGCGCCGGCGCCGCCTCGATCGCCTGCGTCGAATTGCTCAAATCGATGGGCCTGCCAAACGGCAATGTCATGCTGTGCGACACCAAGGGCGTGGTCTATCGCGGCCGCACCGACGGCATGAACCAGTGGAAGTCGGCCCATGCGGTCGAAACCTCGGCGCGCACGCTGGCCGAGGCGATGGAGGGCACGGACGTCTTCCTTGGCCTGTCGGTGAAGGGCGCGGTCACCCAGGCGATGGTGCGCTCAATGGCGCAAAAGCCGATCATCTTCGCGCTGGCCAACCCCGACCCCGAGATCACCCCCGAGGAGGTGCGCGCCGTGCGGGCGGACGCGATCATCGCCACCGGCCGCTCCGACTATCCCAACCAGGTCAACAACGTCCTCGGCTTTCCCTACATCTTTCGCGGCGCCCTCGACGTGCGCGCCTCGGCGATCAACGAGGCGATGAAGATCGCCGCGGCCGAGGCGCTGGCCCGTCTGGCGCGCGAAGACGTGCCCGACGAGGTCGCCGCGGCCTATGCCGGTGAACGGCTGCGTTACGGCCCGGACTACATCATCCCGGCGCCCTTCGACCCGCGCCTGATGTCGGCGGTGCCGTCGGCGGTGGCCCAGGCGGCGATGGATTCCGGGGTCGCGCGCAAACCGATCCTCGATATGGACGCCTACCGCCGCTCGCTGCGCGCCCGGCTCGATCCGACCGCCGCCGGGCTGGAGATGATCTTCGAAAAGGTCCAGGCCCACCCGAAGCGCATCGTTTTTGCCGAGGGCGAGGAGGAAAAGACGATCCGCGCCGCGCTGCTCTACGCCGAAAGCGGCTATGGCAGCCCTGTGCTGATCGGCCGGGAACAGAGGATCCGGGCGACGATGACGGCGACCGGGCTGAGCGCGGCGGTCTCGCTCGACATTCACAACGCCGCCCTGTCGCACCGCACTCAGCGCTACACCGAGTTCCTCTACGAGCGCCTGCAGCGCAGCGGCATGCTTTATCGCGACTGCCAGCGCCTGGTGAACCAGGACCGCAATGTTTTCGCCGCCTGCATGGTCGCCTGCGGCGATGCCGACGGCATGGTCACCGGCTTGACCCGCAACTCGTTCGACGTCCTTGAAGGGGTGAGGCAGGTCATCGATGTCAGACCGGATTTGCTGGTGTTCGGCCTGACGATGCTGCTGGCGCGGCAGCGCACCGTCTTGCTCGCCGACACGCTGGTGCATCCGAACCCGAGCGCGGTGCAGCTTGCCGAGATTGCCGTCGCGGCCGCGGCAAAGGCGCACGAATTTGGCATCGAGCCGCGGGTCGCGCTGCTGTCGTATTCAAATTTTGGTAATCCCCCGGGGCCGCACGGCGAGCGCGTCCGCGAAGCCGTGGCCCTGCTCGACCAGCGCAAGGCCGGGTTTGAATATGACGGCGAGATGAGCGCCGATGTCGCGCTCGATCACCGGCTGATGCGCCAGCTTTATCCGTTCTGCCGGCTGTCAGGACCGGCGAACATTCTGGTGATGCCGGAACTGCACAGCGCCAACATCGCCGCCAAGCTCCTGCCTTACCTTGGCGGCGGGACCGTCATCGGGCCGCTGTTGATCGGCCTCGCCCATCCAGTCCAGGTCGTCAATGTCGGCGCCACGGTTTCCGATCTCGTCAACCTCGCCGCGCTCGCCGCCCACGACGCAATCGGGTAGGGGCGGCTCGGCTCGGCCGAACCCGAGGGAGTGCCGCCGCTTTACGCACCAAACCGGTCGGCGAGTTCGGCAAACCCGTCGACGACAATGTCCGTATCGGGATTGGGAAGCGGGTCGGGCGGGCCCGCGGGTCCCCATTCATCCGGGCGCCGCACGAAGGCGCTGCGGTAGCCGACGCCACGGGCCGCATCAAGATCGAAATTATGGCAGGCGACCATCAGGATTTCGCGCGGTTCGACACCCAGAAATGCAGCCGCGCGCCGGTACGCATCGGGCAGCGGCTTGTAGACCCGCAGCATTTCGCACGGGACCACGGCATCCCAATCAATGCCGTTATGGCGCGACACATCGACGATCAATGACAGGCTGAGGATCGTGAACGAGACGCAGGCCCGGCGTCGCCGCAGCCGCCGCAGCGCCGGCGCGAAATCGGGCCAAGCATCGAGCCGGTGCCATTGCGCGGCGATTGCCTGCCGTTCCGCCGGTGAGCCGGCAAGCCCGTTCTCGTCGAACAATTCGCCGACGATTTCGCGATGCACGTCGTCGATATTGAAGGCGGGCTCGACGGTATTGGTCATCCGGCGCAGCGAGCGGCGCCGGTGCTCGTTGGCAAGCGCGTGCCAGTCGCGCTCGATACCGTGTGCGGCGCCCCACGCGGCCATCGCGGTTGTCAAACCGCGATGCCAGTCGAGCACCGTACCACCGGTATCAAAGGCGAGTATCTTGATCGCCTCCAGTGGGATCGCTTCCATCGGGTTCTTCAGCCGGCCCGCACCCGACCGGCGGACACCATGAAATTGGCCACGATCAGCCGCAGGCGCTCGTCCTCCTGTGCCAGCAATACCTCGCGCAATGCATGGATCGCAGCGCCCGTGGCGGTCTCGTTCCAGAACCAGTCGGTGAGTTGCACACTCGACGGCCGGGCGGTGCCGGACGCCGCGGCCTCAAGGCAGAACGCCTTCAGGTCATCGACCGCAAAGCGCAGGATCAGCGGCGCCGAAAACCCGTCGCGCGGGCTCGATGGTGCCTTGCTGCGCAGCCAGTCGCCGACATAACGCGCGCAATCCGCCATCACCAGACCGCTCAGCCCGACACTGGTGCGGTGATATTGTGCCAGCCAGCGCTGGTGCGCACCTTGCAGTAACAGGATCTCCGCTTCCATCCGCGATGCCAGCGACTCCGCGGACCCATTTGCGACGGTCGCCGGCATAAAGGGCGGTTGCCAGGCCGGGTCCGATGAAGCGCGCGGATCGTCATCGGGAAAATCCTCAATCAGGACCGGCCCGTCATTACGTTCCAGCAGCCGCAATGCCGTCAAGATCACGCGCTTCTGGAAGGCGGGGTCGCGCGGCGGGCCGAACGGCCGGCCCAGTTCAAACGGCACCCACAACGCACGCGGTGGTTTGGTGTTTTCGGCTTGTGGCCGAATCAGCGCGATCGCAACCGTCGCAATTCCCTCTTCCTCGAGATAATGGCCCAGCGCGCTCACGGCGCGCGTGCAGACCGGTCAAACGGGGGCGAGAAGAACAGCGTCAACCTTGTCCTGTTTCAGGCGGTCGGCGAGTTCGCGGGCATGCGGCTCCATCTGGAGCGGGTCGGTGGCGCCCATAAAGGCGTAGTGTGTCTCGGCCACGGAACCGATCGCACCTTCTTCCGCCAATTCGCGCAGGCGGTCGATCGGGAACGCGACGCTCCAGTCTTCCTGAAAGCCGGTTCGGTCGAAATTGATCGAGATGTGGCTGATCAGGAGATTTTCCGGCCGCGTGGTCACCGGGATCGCGTGATAATCCGGGTCGCGGCCGCGGAACGGGTTCTTGCCACGCACGACGAGGCCAGCCGACGAGACGATGGCGACCCGGCGCTGCGACAGCGCCGGCCCGGTCACCCAGGGCCGCGTTTCAAAATCGGGGCACTCGATTTCGGCGAGGCGTTTCCCCTGCCCCGGCGGCAGGTCGGTCAATCGCGTCACGGCGCTTCTCCTGGCATCGCCGCCCAATGGCGGCAGCTATTCGAATGGGGATACTGAGCTATTTTTAGAGCGTTTGCTACAAAACAATAGCAACCCCCACAACAACCCGTTACGGCTCGGACATTGCCGTTCTGGTTCGGCCGCTCTAATACAACGGTGTCGGGGCATTGCCGGCGGCAGCCGAGCGATACCTCGCCGCGAGAGGCGTTGGATGGCGCGACCGAGGGAGTTCGACGAAACGGAGGCGCTGGAGGCGGCGATGCGCTGTTTCTGGGCGCAGGGGTATGAACAGACCTCGGTGCGCGACCTCGCCCGGCGAATGGGCATCACCGGCGCCAGCCTCTACAATGCCTTCGGCGACAAGCGGTCGCTCTATCGGCGGTCGCTCGAGTATTACATCGAACACAGTGTCCACGACCGGATATCGCGCCTGGCGCAGCTACAGCCGTTGCCGGCTATTCGCACGTTCTTTAACGAAATCATCAACCGATCGGTGGGCGACGAGCAGCGCCGCGGCTGCCTGCTGGTCAACGCCGCCCTGGAAGTCGCACCTTACGATGCGGAATTCCAGGAACTCGTCGCCCGAGAGATGATGTTGATCGAGGCGTTCTTCGAGCGTTGTGCCATTGCCGGTCAGGCGGATGGATCGATATCGCGCGGCCGGCCTGCCGCGGAGTTAGCAAAACTCCTGCTGAGCGTGCTGCTCGGCATCCGCGTCCTGGCGCGGACCCGCCCGCAACGCCCTGTCCTGGAAGGCGCCGCGAATGCGGTGCTGTCGCTGCTCGACACCGAGGCAGGCCCTGCCGGTCGTGGGTGCTGATGTACCAGACGGGGCACGGCCCGGCCTTATCGAGGGCATTACGCCGATGGCATCGCGTTCGACCGGGACCGCGCAACTCCGGTGAGCCGCTGTGGCATCGCCCGTGGCGGGCCGCGGAGAAAGCCCGCCACTACGCCTGGGGGGCGGAAATCCAGGTGCGCCCTTCGTCGGCCTGAGAAATTGTGAACACACGGATTTCGCTGGCGATCAGAAAGCGTAACGCATTGACCGTATGGCGCACCCAACCGACATCGGTAACGATCGCCACCCGCTCCCATTGCGGCAGCTGGCACGTCCTACCGCTGATGTTCAAATCATCCCATCCCGCGCCGGGGAAACGGCCGCCGATTTCGTAATACAACCTCAGCTTGTTGCACTTGCCGAGGGGTTCATGCATCGCCGCCCTTAAGACATCACTGCATTGGGCGTTCGTCACGCGTCCTTTGGCGATGATGCCGACGACGTTGTCCGGCAGGTCTTCGATAATCTCGATCATGGGGCAGTCCCCCGGTTCTCGATGTCTCCTTGAAAGCAGTACCCGCCGGACAAGCCGGCGGGCTTTCTGCCCATTCGCCTGTGTTGGCGGGTTAGAACTTCACGCCAAACTTGCTGATCAACACGTTCTCGTCGCCCTTCAGGCTGCTGAGCGCGATGCGGTGGCCGTACATGTATTCGAGGCCGACATCGACAAACGGAACCGGGTTCCAGATGATGTTGGCGTGCGCGGTGACGACTTCCTTATTCAGACCGCAAGTGCCCGTGCCGGCCAGGGCTGCCGCCGAGAAGGCCCGGCATCCCACCGCCCGCGTATTGGTGTCGCGGTGCATGATGCCCCAGCTGATGGTCGAGCGGAGGTTCGGCAGCCACCGGTGCTGGTAGCCGACATTGCCGCCCCATGCCACCACCGGGCTGATCAGCACGTTATTGGCCAGCGCTGCCGATGTCACACCGCCCATCGCCGGATAGTTGCTGGCCAGCGCGAAGTTGGCGCCGGAGTTCAGGTAGCGGCCGATGGCGCTGCCGTATACGAACTGGAAGGTGATGTCGTCTCTATCCCAGCCAAACCAGCCCGGCTTGACATCGCCGCCGAAGTGCAAGCCCCAGCCGACAAAGTCGCGGTTGACGAACGCGCCGTCCTTGAACTGCAGGCCGGGCCTCACGACCACGCTGTAGTCCAAATGGCCCCAGGGCTGCGGAATGTACCAGGCCGCGGTGATGTCCGGCGCATTTGCCTTGGTCGGGTTCACCGTACCGGCCGGGAACGTACCCGCCGGGGAAGCGCCCGAAGCATCCGACGCGATGATGCCCGCACCGGTAACGACATCGGTTTCCGGCGTTTCTGCCGACACCGACAACGCGCCCGGGACGCCCCATGCCGTCAACGGCTGAGTGTAACGGACCTGCGGGATACGCGAGACGCCCGGGCTGCCGACAGTACCGGAGAAGTCGATCACTTCGGCGTTGGCATCAGGATCGGAGAAGTTCGAGTTGGCCTGCCCGGCGAGCCAGCCGCCCAATGTGCCATAGGCGTAGCGCAGACGGGGGGCCAGGTTGTCCGACACCGAGGTCGGGCTGGCGCCGCCGGGCGAGAACGCGGTCGAGCCGGCCCAGTCCCATTCCATAAAGGTCCGTGCCTCGCCCCAGGCGGTCGGCGTGCGGGTTTCGAAGTTGATCTTCGATTCACGCGGGCTCTGCGAGAAGATCGAATTGCTGCGCGAGCGAGCCGGATTGCCGGCAAGGCCAATGCCGCTGGGCGAGGCTGCGTTCAGCCCACTATGCACATGGAGTGGGGCTGACTGCACCAGGCCGGTAGCGCCAGGGCTGGTGGTCTGTGGCGAGGAGTTCGGGCTCCCGCCGGTAAACCAGAAATCCATGATTTCACGGATTTCGCCGCCGATCCGGATCGACGTATCGGTGCCGGGGATCAGGAACGATCGCGGGAAGCTGCCCCCGACGCTCGGTGCGGAAGCTGCCGGGTTCACCGGGCCGCCGCCATAAACACCGCCCGGCCCCGGGATTTGCGACAACTGGTCGAGGCGCCGCTGCAGGAGTTCCTGGTTCGCCCGCAGGTCCGATAATTCATCGGCCCGGGCTGAAGTTGCACCGGCTACCATCATCGATGCCGAAGTCAAAATGGCAATTAGCGCCGGAATCGCAGCGTTTCGACTGGTTCCCATAATCCCCTCACCTCACCCAAATGCGCCCTGTGACTGACCCAACCTTTTGGTTTTGAGCCGCGTCGATCATGCGTATTTGGACGGGGGACGTCGTTGCGATTGCTAAATATCCTTAAACAACACAAGTCTGCACGATAATAATAATAAATATCATTAACTCATCATAATAATATGACCCATAGGGATGCGACCGCTTACCCTTAAAAGGGCCGATGCTTTCCCAAAAACACTGATATTTTCCAATCAATTACAGACAAACTGTAAGCCGGAGAGTGCTGCACCCGGGGCGACGCGGCGACGAGTGAGACTAAATTGCAACAGAGCCGCAAAATTAACACGGGTAACGAAAACGCAGCAACAGGGGGAGCCGACGATGACGGAAGCGATCGGGTTAGTGCCACGCCAAAACCGGCATACGAGACTAAAGTTAAATTACTCAGCCATTGCTCATAACGTCGACGAGGTAGCGGAGCTGATTGGCATAAAAGGTAATACGCGGCAGCTCCGTGCACGACAGGAGATTATCAGTGAAGGGAGTCGGTTTACTTCACCATTTCTTCTGATCGAGGGGATCGCAATCCGTTATCGTATTCTGCGCGATGGTCAGCGCCAGGTCCTCAGTGTGATTCTTCCGGGTGATTTCGCCGGTGTCCCCAGCTGCTTTTTTGAGACCGCACTTTACGCGGTTCGCACCCTGACACCCACCACCATCATATCCATTCCAATGTCTAAAATGGTCGCTCTATTCGATACGCATCCCCGGGTTGTGGCAGGCTGGCTTTGGACATTTGCCAGCGAGACAGCCATTTACGCGGAACGGCTGATCTCTGTTAGTCGTCGTCCGGCAGCAGAGCGCGTCGCCCATTTCCTACTGGAATTGTACACGAGATCGCGTCAGATCGGTCTTGCTGATGAAAGTTCCTTTTATCTGCCGCTGACGCAGGCAGTATTGAGTGAACTCTCTTGGACTAAGTATCCCTTATGTTAACAGGGTGCTCCATCAGCTCAGGGACCAGGGTATGGTTCACGTTGAGGACCAATGCGTCATTATCGACAATTTTGAGGCTTTGTCTGAGTTCGCGGATTTCGAAGGCGGATATCTAAGGCCACTCTCGATCGAAAACTATTGTGCCATGTGTGCCGCCGCCCCCAGTGAAAAGAACGCGCCAGTCCGCGCGGTGCCAAAGGTGGAAACAGCGGCAGTCCCCGGCTTGTCGGCAAACCGAAACCGGGTTGGCCGAACATCGGACCCGGTGGAGACCGACCACTGACACGAGTGGAGCGGCATTCGACGCTGCGTCAACTCCGAAGGAATGCGTTCATGTCCGGGGCGGCAAGGGAGGTGTCGATATAGCCGAACGTGCCATGTTCGCGCACTTCCTTGGCCGCGCTCAGCAACCCCGTCATCGCCGCGCGGTATAGCGAGGTCGCCAGGCTGATCCGCTTGACGCCGGCCGCGGAGAGGGCGGCCACGGTGAACGACTTGCCCTTGATCCCGACCATAAAGTTGAAGGGCCTGGCCGTCGCCGCGCACACCGCCCGTACGGCTTCCAGATCTGGCAGCCCGGGGGCCATCAGCGCATCCGCTCCTGCCGCCTCATACGCTTTCAGCCGCTTGATCGTGTCATCCAGGTCCGGCTGTCCACGCAGGAAATTCTCCGTCCGCCCGGTCACGGTGAACGGGAATGGCAGCGTCCGCGCCGCGGCAACCGCCGCCGCGACCCGTTCCGTTGCGAAGCCTGGCTCGAAAAGCGGCATGTCCGGATTGCCGGTCGCATCCTCGATCGAGCAGCCGACAAGCCCGGCTTGTGCCGCCAACCTGATGGTCTCCGCGACAATTTCCGGCGCATCGCCGAAACCCTTCTCCAGGTCGGCGGAGACCGGCAGGTCGGTGGCGTCGCAGATGATGCGCGCCTGCGCCAACGCCTCATCGCGCGTCACCTTGCCATCGCGTCGGCCGAGCAGACCCGCCGAGGCTCCGCTCGACGTCGCCAATGCGGCAAACCCCAGCCCCGCCATCATCCGGGCCGAGCCGCCGTCCCATACGTTGGCAATGACAAAGGCACCTGGTGCCTGATGTAACGCGCGGAATTGCTCCGCCTTGTCGGTCTGAGTCAGCGCCATTCGAGCCTCCATTTTCCTAAACGATGTCCGCATCCTGCTTCAGCACCCGCCGCGCGTAATAGCAGAAAGTCGCGCCGATGATGCTGGCGCGCAGCCGGTAGTCATGGGCCTCCTGGGCCTCGGTGGCGCCGATTTTCTTGATGGTGCCGGCGGCGCGGGCCAACAGTTGCAGCCGCGCCGCCCGTTCGAGGAACAGCGCCAGCATCGACGCCTCCTCGACCGTGCCGCAGGCGGTGACAAGGCCATGATGCGCCAATAAGGCCGCGCGTTTGGTGCCGAGCACGCCCGAGATGATGCGGCCCTCTTCATCGCCGAACGGCACACCGGGCCACTCCGGCAGAAAGGCGCAATCATCCCAGAACACCGCCGTGTCCATATGCGCGACCGCGAGTGGCTCGCCGATCATCGACAGGGCGGATGTATAGGGCGGATGGGTATGGATGATCGAGCCGACCTCGGGGCGCTGCCGATAGATCCACAGATGAAAGCGGTTCGACGGGTTCGGCATGCCGTCGCCTTCGAGCACGCGCAAATCGTCGTCGACCAGCAAGAGGTTGTCGGCGCTGATCTCATCGAGCCCGAGACCAAAGCGCATCGTCCAATAGGTGCCGGGCCGGCTGCCACGGGCAGTGAGCTGTCCGGCGAGGGCTGAACCGTGCTCCTCCGCCGCCAGGATGCGGCACGCCAGCGCCAGTTTCTGCGGCGCCGACCACTGTGCCGCGTCGAGGTGCCGGTTCATGTCGGCGGCGGATGTCTCGCTGTATTCTTCCTTGGCCCTGACGATTGCTGCCATTCGAAAGCCTCCGTAATGCCCGCCATCCGGCGTGTCGTTGTGAGGGGTTGGTATATCATTCCGGCGAACTGAAGCACCCTGTCGACCCCTTGTATCCCAACCCTTGTATCCCAACCCTCTCCGCTCCCGGGGGCGGAGAGGGAGCCTGTTTCCCCTCTCCCGCACCGCGGGAGAGGGTGGATCGCTGCGTCAGCAGCGAGACGGGTGAGGGTGGCTGGGCCGGGGTTCGCGCCTGTGGCCGCCGGCTGATATCCTCAGCGTTGAGTATTCAGTCTCGGTAAGCCCGCGCAATCTCTTGGTTGCGGCGGCTAGCCCAATTTGGCTTTCAACGCCGCCAACCGGTTTGCGACACCGACCGGCGTCGGCCCCTGGCCCGAGGCCGCGGCCATGGCGGCCGCGATGTTGGGGTCGTCTTTCTCCGGATGGGTCGGCGCCAGCAGCTTCGCTTTAGCCGCCGCGGCGTCGGCGGAGGCAAGGTCTCTCGAGGCATTCTCGTGCATCGCTTTCAGCGCGATATTGAGGCTGTTGGTGGTCTGAGACAGGCCGGCCGCACCGCGGGCCGCCTCTGCCTGCCGTTGCGCCACGTCACGCTGCTGCGCGGCGCGTGCCATGTCCCGCTGGGCGCGGTCGAGTTCGCTGCGTGCGGTTTTCAGCTTGCCCCCAGCGTCGGCATAACCCGCCTCAAGCTGTTCCAGGAATTGCTTCGCATCCGCCGCGTCCTGGCGCTCGCGTTCAACCTCCGGCGCCATCTGCTCCATCATATCGAGCATCGTCGTGAGGCTTTTCTCAAGGGCCGCCTTGCGTGCGGGGTCGGCTTCGCCGTTTGACTGATTCTGCAAGGATTCGGACGCAGCCATACGCTGATGTGCCAGCGTCTGGATCGAATCCGCCTCCCGTTGCTCGCGGTCGAAATTCTGGCGCGCCTGGGCGACCTGGACACCGAGTTGGTCCAGATGCTGTTCCATGGTCCGCAGCTCCGCCTCGGTTGCGCCCTGCGGGTCCCAGCGAACCAGCGCCTCAATACCGGCGTTAACCGCCTGGTCGGTTTTCACTCCGAGCAGATTACTCATGAATTGCAGCATGGCGTTTTCCTCTACGGGTTTGGTCCGTGTTAGTTGGGGATCATGACGGCGGCGTTAAGTAGCGCGACCCCAAGCTGCAGTCCCCGCGAGCGTCAGCGCGGCCGCGACGTTGTTGTGCTGAATCATGGCGCGAAAATGGTGGAACGCCAATGACACGCCAACGACGGTCAGGAGTTGCAGGAGCAACGATACAATCCCCCAGACGACAAGGTCCAAGACCAGTGAGCTGGTGGCGAGGGTCGCCGCAATCGGGATCGCCATACCGAGGATCGCGCCGGCCATCACCACGCCCGCCGCGGTGACGCCCTCTTCGATCATTTGCCGTTCGCGAAATGGGGTGACCGCCATGTAGACCGCCACGCCGCCGGCGAGCAGCGCTACGGCGACGACGAATTGCACCAGCAAATGCGGCAGACCGGCGCCAAGCGCATTGATGATGCCACCGAAGAAACCCGGGTCAGAAGAGGTCATGGAGGCTCCGCGAAGGTCAGGAAAGAGCGACGGAAGGCAGTGTCAAGGCGGAGGGGTTGATGTCGATGCCGGCATGGATATCAACCCAGGCCTGGCCGCCCTCGTCTACGGCGGAAACCAGAATGTATTCCTGCGCCGGCCCGGGGCTCGGGACCCCGGTGGCGCCGGCATAGAGCATCGACATCAGCTTGCGGCTGGAGGTGCCCTTGAGGTCCTGGATCGTCTCCTCCAGCGCGCGCGGCTCGATGCGTTCGCTCCCGGGAGCCCAGACACGATCGTACATCCTGCCGTCCTTGGTTTGGAATTGGGGCCAGCCAATCATCCCTTGGGCCGGGTCGAGCCACGCGCCCCATTCGTCCTGGGTCGCCGGCGTAATCTGATCGAGGTGTGAGAAATACCGGCATTCATCCGGTTTGCCGTCGGCGCCGAGATGGAGCTGAAAGAACGCCGCGCGCCCCGGCAGATAGAGGCAGTTGAGCGGGATGGAACCATCCATCAGCACGCCAACCGCCTCCACGCTGATCATGCCGCCACCCTCGGGCGGTTTTATCTTGGTGGCGCCCCCCGCCAGGATGAACGGGCTCGGATCGACCGGGATCGTCATTCCGACCCGAAACCGTGTCAGCGCGCTGCCTCTCAGTGCCGCCGGGGCGGGGCGGGTCGCAGCCGTTACATCTGCCCGGCGGCGCCAGTACCAAAGCGCCACGAACAGGGCGATGAGAAGCAGCATCACGATGAAACCGGTCATACCTACTCCATTGCCCGACCGGGCCTCTGGGGGCGGGGGGGCACCAGGCTCGCGCGGTTGGTCGCGCATCTGAGCAAGCCGTTGGTCTAGATCCGCCAGTTTGGCCTGCACTTCGGGATCAGTGGCGGCGGTACGTTGCGCCTCCGCCCGCCATTGCTGATAGGCCGGGCTATCCTGGTTGTTATGGAAGAAATCGGCATGCCCGGGCGCCGACAGCGAATGGAGCAGGCTCCACAGCATCAGCCCGTCCCAAACACCAAAACTCCGGCCTGATTGGGCCCAACCGTAAGAGGGTGGCGCGTAAGCCGGAGCCCAGGGCCGGGCGCTATAGCCGCCCGCGCTGTAGTTGCCCACGCTGTAGTTAGTCGAGGGGCGGCGGTCCTCGGCACCGGCATAGCCGGTCGGGGGTCTCGCCGATGGGGGTGCCTGACTATTGCGGTAATTATCCAATGCCTGGCCGGAAGCGCGCCTTGAGATCGCGGAGTCGCCGCCGGAGGTCGGCGCCGACATGTACCCTGTCGAGGGCCGCCGCGAGGGGGCCGAATAACCACCCGAACTGCTCCCGAAGGAGGGGGAGCCGTACGATGATGGCCGGCTATAGCTACCGGAGGAGGTACTCGGGCGGCTGTACCCGCCGCTTGACCGGGCGTGCGCCGGCGTTATGTCGAACCCTGAGCTGCAAACGAGCAACAGGGCCAGCAAGGACGCCAGGGGCAGATGCAGCGAGGGCCGGAGCATCGATACTCCCGTATGCTTTATTTGGGCCGGATGACTTCAGGGCAGCTTGGAAAGGGTTATGCGTCATAGAGGGGAATCCGCAGCGATTGAATAGCATAAGTCGGCAGGCGTCCGACTGTCCGTCGCGCAGCGATTTACGCACCCGGGGCGCATTCCGTTCCGGGAGCACTCTGCACCGCGCGCCCTTGACAATTGCCGCCGCGAGCGGCCCCGATTGTTTGCGAGGGCGGTACCCCGAACCAAGGAGAAGGCCATGCGCCTCAAGGATAAAGTCGCGATCGTTACCGGTGCTGGCAACGGCATGGGCGAAGCCGAAGCGAGGCTGTTTGCGGCGGAAGGGGCGAAAGTCGTCGTTGCCGACCTCCTCGGCGACGCCGCCGAAACCGTTGCAGCCGGCATCCGTGCGGGCGGTGGGGAGGCCGTCGCCGCGACAATCGACGTCACGAGCGAACCCGCATGGGTCTCGCTCATCGCGAAGACGTTGGCGGGCTATGGCCGCCTCGACATCCTGGTGAACAACGCCGGCATTTCCGGCAGCTCGGTCGGCGACCCGGACGGGCTGGAAGGCTGGCTGCGCGTCATCGCGGTAAACCAGACCAGCGTGTTCCTCGGCACGAAGCTCGCCGCCGGGCAGATGGCAAAGACCGGCGGCGGATCGATCATCAACATCAGTTCGATCATGGGCTTTATCGGCGGCGCCAGCGGCCATCCCGCCTATCACGCCTCCAAGGGAGCGGTGCGCATCTACTCGAAGGCGGCGGCGGTGCGTTACGGACCCTCGGGCGTGCGCGTCAACACGGTGCACCCGGGCTACATGCCGCCAATGCTCAATGCCACCAACGCCGGCGAGCGCGCCGACAAAATCGCGGCGACGCCGCTCCGCCGGCTCGGCAGGCCGATTGAGGTTGCCTATGGCGTACTGTTCCTCGCCTCCGATGAGGCATCGTTCATCACCGGCACCGAACTCGTCATCGACGGCGGCTACATCGCTCAATAGTTCGGCCCGGCTATTTGGGCGGGGATAAGATCGTGTCAACGAAGCTCATCCTCGGGCGGAAGTATGGCTTGATTTTCGGCTGGAATGGGTCATTTCATATATCGGAGATGCCTCTTATGTTCATTTCGACATGAAAGTGAGCCTGCAGACCGACTACGCCTTGCGCGTGCTGATTTATGTCGGAACGAAGTCGGATGAGCTTTCGACGATCCAGGAGATTGCTGACGCCTTTGCGATTTCGAAGACGCATCTGATGAAGGTCGTGCATCGCTTGGGCAAGGCCGGCTACATCAACACCGTCCGAGGCAAAAACGGCGGCATACGCCTCAAGCGCCAGCCGGAAACCGTGCGGATCGGCGACGTCGTCCGGAGCATTGAGGAGGATTTGTCAATCATCGGCTGTCACCGCCACGAAGAGTTCTGCCAGATTCAGGCTGCCTGCGTCCTCAAAGGGGCGTTTCGCGACGCGATAAAGGCGTTCCTCGCTGTGTTGGACACTTACACGCTAGCCGATCTGCTGGCGCCGCGGAACGCGCTGGCGACCCTGCTGAACGTCTCGCTGCCGGCCGCCGCCTTCGCCCATTAGAGCGGCGTCCCACCAGGTTCGGTCGCTACCCGTTGTCGTCCCGGCGTCAAGCCGGGACCCACTTTTCAACGACTCCTAGGCCGCCCAGTCGGTCCCTGCTTTTCGCAGGGACTACAATTTTTTGGTGGGACATGACTCCGTTTGATCGAATGCCGCTCTAGAAGCTGTCGAGGGGTTTTCTGCGCGAATAACATCTATTTTATATATTGCTTTATGTGATCCCATCTGGCAGCTTGCCTCTGCCCGCGCGTCGGAGGTCGAGATGCAGAAGGATCGTGGTCTTGTTTATCTTGCACACTGATTTAATTCGCTTTCCGGCACCCAGATCTCCTAATCACCCCTAGCGGCGATGCCGCTCCGGAACCTTCATCCTCGGCTTCCGACACCCTTAAAAGATCGATATACAATAGATGTATCAACATCTGCCGGCAACTGCCGAGGTGTTCGCGGATGCAGTGAGGTAACTCGAATGGCGGATTGCTCAATTCTGGTACGGATGAACATGCCTGTTCTGGCCGGTGCCTTGCTGGCCAGTGCCGTATTCGCAGGCTCCGCCTCGGCCGAAACGCGGCATTTTGCGATGACCATCGAAGATACCATTCTGACGCTGGTCGACAAGCAGGCCTTCCACACCTTTTCCTTCAACGGCCAGACCCCCGGTCCCCTCCTGCATGTGCAGGAAGGTGACGATGTTGTGGTCGATGTCGAAAACCAGACGACACTGCCCCACACGATCCACTGGCATGGGCTGTTGCAGCACGACAATTGGCGCATGGACGGGGTTCCGGACACGACGCAGCCGGCGATCGCGCCGGGCGAAACCTTCACCTATCGGTTCAAGGCCGATCCGCCCGGCACCATGTGGTATCACTGCCACGTCAACGTGAACGAACATGTCGCGATGCGCGGCATGTGGGGTCCGCTGATCATCGATCCGAAAAACCCGCTGCCGGTCGAGAAGGAAGTCACAAAAGACTACGTGATGATGTTCTCAAGCTGGGTTTCGAACTGGGCTGACAAACCCGGTCAAGGCGGCATCCCCGGTGACGAACCCGATTTCTTCACCATCAACGGCAAGGCTTTTCCCGACACGCAGCCGTTGCGGATTACCAAAGGCGATGTCGTCCGCATCCGCCTGATCGGCGCCGGCGACGAGGTGCATTCCATCCACATCCACGGCCATGTGTTCGAGATTTTCGCCAAGGACGGCCATCCGCTGCCGGCCCCGATCAAGGCCGATACCGTGCTGTTCGGGCCGGGCGAGCGCTATGACCTGATCCTGCGCGCCGACAACCCCGGCATCTGGATGGTGCACGACCATATCGACCGGCACACCGTCAACGGCAAGTCGCCGATGGGCGGTATTATGACGACGATCGAATATGGCGAAATCCCGGTAAAGGACCAGGCGTTCTATAGCTGGAAAGACAAGAAGTTCGTCCCCGACTTCTATTACGAGGAATTGCTCGAAGAAGCCGCCCGGCATATACGAAAGCCCGGCAATGAAGGGCGTTCCCGCCCCTTAGGAGCACCAAATGCGAAAGCTGCTGCTGGCAGCCGCGGGATTGGCCGCGGCTGGATGGGGAGACGCGTGCGCGGCCGATGATGCTCCCTTCGATCTCAATCAGTCTGCGCCGCCTGCCATGCGCTGACCCGGCCGGCCGATACCTCGCTCGACCGGGTGCGCGACCGCAAGGGTCCCGATCTCTGGTATGCCGGCAACAAGTTCCAGCCCGACTGGCTGGTGGGCTGGCTCCAGGACCCAAAGCCGATCCGTCCCGCCGGCTATCCGTATTTCAAGACGATCATGGAAGGGCCGGACCATGATGTGCCGGACCCGAGCAAGATCACGCCGCACCCAAAGCTCGCCAAAGCCGATGCGGTAGCCGCGGCGGCCGCGCTGATGCAGCTGAAAGGGCCGGCCGATCTTGTTCCCGCCGGCGCCTTCAAGGGCGATACCGCCGGCGCGCGCATGGGGGCGCTGTCGTTCAACAAACTGCGCGGCTGCGCCACCTGCCATCAGGGTGACGACGGCCAGGGCGGTCTTTCCGGCCCGGAACTGACCGATGCCGGCGCCCGCCTGCAGCCGGATTTCATCGCCGCCTACACCACCGATCCGCAGCGCTTCGACCCGCATATCTGGATGCCGACGCTGAAGCTCAACGACAGGACATCCAGCGGCTGACCGCGCTACCTGACGCAGCTCGGGGCGAGGAGGCAAGCCATGAACCCCCGCCGATTGGCGCCAATCCTGTTCGGCATCGGCCTGTTGTTGGGTCCGGCAGCAGGCCGGGCCGATCCGCCGATCGAGCAGGTCTACGGCACCTATTGCGTGCAGTGCCACGGCCTTAAGCGCAACGGCACCGGCGTCAACCTGCCGGCCTTTCGGTCCGGCCGCGCGACCATACCGACGCCAAGGGCATGGGCGACACGCCGGACGACGAACTGTTCAAGGCCATCAAGGAAGGCGGCCTCGCCGTCAACAAATCCGTGTTGATGCCGGCCTGGGGCGGCGTTCTCACCGATTCGCAGATCACCGAAATGGTCAAGTACCTACGGGCATGTCTGCCACTGCGGCAAAACCAACTGACGCGACCGAGAACCAGGCGAATGACGATGAACGGAGTATTGGTGAATAGAGCACGTTTTGGGAGCCTCGCGGCTGTGGTAGCCGGCGCGCAAGTCTCGCCGCCAGCCTCGGGTGGGGGGTCAGCGCGCCCAGGCAAAGACCGTCAAGGTCGAATTGACGGCCAAGGAAGTCGATATGCCGACCGACAACGAAGGCCACACCAAGCCGCGGCTGGACCTATCAACGGCCAGATTCCCGGCCCGCTGCTGCGTGCGACCGAAGGCGACACGATCGACTTCACCCTGAAGAACGAGCCGAACAACAAGAATTCACACTCGGTCGATTTTCATGCGGCGCGGACCGACGTGCTGACCTCGTTCGCGCCGATCAAGCCGGGCGAAACAAAGAGCTACAGCTTCACCGCCGATAATCCGGGGATCTTCTTCTATCATTGTGGCTCGGACCCGATGATCCAGCACATCGCGCTGGGCATGTTCGGCGCCGTGATCATCGACCCGAAGGACCCGAATGCGATGCCCAAGGCCGATCGCGAATATGTCCTGGTCAGCATCGAGATGTTCGACAATCCGGAGGACGTAAAGTCATGATGGCCAACAAATGGCGCACGATCGCCTTCAACGGCATCCCGTTCAAGTACGACCCGGTACACGACACCAACGCAACCCAGACACTCGAGGCAAAGCCAGGCGAACGCGTCCGCATCTATCTGGTCAATGCCGGTGTCAACGAGGTTTCAGGCTTCCACCCGATCGCCGGCATCTGGGACAAGGTCTATCCGTCAGGCAATCCCAAGAACGTCCTGACCGCCATGCAGAACTACACGGTGGCGCCGGGCGATGCCGCGACCTTTGACATCATTTCGCCGGTCGAAGGCGCCAATGCCCTGGTCGATCACTCGATGCACCGCGCGCTGTCGGGCGCAATCGCGATCCTGATGTTCAGCAACAAGGCCGACCCCGCCATGGGCCACGGCGACAAGATTTTGGTGCGGTAGGAATCAGCGCCAGGCGGGCGGATGGCTCCGGTCATTCGCCTGTCCGCCGGGCAATGAAGGAATCGCCGAAGACTACATTCCGGCCGTGCACAGCGCCTGCAACGCCAGGCGGCTCACGCCAGCCTGATCGGCCGCGAGTGGCATCGCTTCCCAGAGTCTCTCATACCAGAGGCTGTCGGCGCCGACGGTTCGCATCAGGCCGACCCATTTGACCAGGGCCGGCTTTGGCTTGCCGTTTTGCAACAGCCAATAGCCCAGATAAAACCGCGCGATCAGATCATTCGGAGCGGATTCGAGAATCCGATCGAACTCGCGCTTTGCCACCGGGGTGACCCGGCCGTTATGGGTAAGCACGAGCGCCTCGCCAAGCGCCGCGCGGATCGTCATGTTCGCGGGATCCGCGTCGAGCGCCTGGCGCAGAAAGGCGATGCTCAACCCGCTGAAGCCAACCTGAAGGAGAGCGCCGCCGAGAACGGCGTGGCTGTGGCGCCCGGCCGCCGGGGTCAGCAGATCAAACAGATCGCGCCCGCCGGGCAGCGGCGCGTAGGCAATCGCCGCGCCGCTGTTCAATGGCGTCCGCAGCGGATGCGTCGATAAAGGCGATACATAGCCGGCCGCGACGATTGCGGCCACCAACGCGATCCCGCCGGCGCTATCGCTGTGGTACACCAGAGCCCGGGCCACTTCGCGCCGCCCAGACGATCCAGAACTGTCGTCATTTCCAACAAGTCCGCTGTTATCTTATAAGATATATATTTAATATAGCTTACCAGATAAAGAGCAGTGCGGCCCTCACAAGTCAATCCGGGGTCGCTATCCGAACTGCCAGACCTGGGTGTTGAGGGCGCCGCTGAGGATCAGGTCGGAGTCGCAATTGCCGGCGATGCGCGGCGCCTGCGCCAGACCCGAGCCGAAATCGAGCATTCCCAGGTAAAGCTGGCCGAGACGCAGGTAAGACAGCAATCAGCTTTGAGAGGACTGCCTTTTTCCGGCGCGCGACCCGCCATCCCGGGAATTCCCGGCCTGCGAGCCACCACCGGATCGTTACGGTCGGGATCGAGCGCCGGCTCCGTCGCCGATTGAAGTGTCGTCGTCCTCTCCGACTGCGTGTGCTGGCGGCGCAACTCGACTATCCGTGCACAAATCGCGGCGAAATCGTCAGCACAAATAGGGCGTCTCATGGTTCCTCCCACTTCTCTCCTTTATACTCCGCCCTGCCTTGGGCAGCACCGGACCGGCGATCAGCAGACGCCTGACGAACGACCGTCAGGTCATCCGGCCGGCTTTTCCGCCAGCGCTGCAACACCCCGGGCGTGGCAGGAACGAGGTTTTCCGCTGGACGCCGGGATCGGTTTTGCCCGGCATCCAACGCGCTCCTTATAAATTCGCCTGGAAATCGGAGTAGTTGCGGACCTTCTTGTAGATTTGCAGGCGGTTGCGCTGGCTGTCGGCGACGATCACCGAGTCGCTGCTCGGGATCGAAATCAACCGCCGTCGGGAAGCAGAAGCGCCATTGCGGCTCGAGGCTCTTCACCCGACGCCGCGCCTTCATCATGTCGGGATTGGCGTCGATGCTCTGCTGGCCCCATTTGGACAAGGTATGGGCATCGCCGATCAGCGTGGTGATCGGGCCGCCTTCGGGATCGAACACGCAGATCCGATGATTGCCCCAGTCACAAACATAGATGTCGCCATCGCTGTCGACCGCGACATCGGTCGGATGATTGAACTGATCGGTCCGGGGATGCCCGGCTTTTTCGCTCTCACCGGAGATGTAGGGCCCGAAGGTCGTCACCGCATAGGACCCTTCCGGCTTTTCGATCTTGCCGAAGCTGCCAATGCTCATCAGGGGCTTGCCCCGCAGCGGACAGCTTCTGAACGCGGTGGTTTTTCCAGTCGGCGACGTAAATGTTGCCGTCCTTGTCGAGGGTAAGGCCCCAGGGCTGGTTGAATTCACCGGGTCCTTTGCCGGCGCTGCCGCACTTGCCGACGAACTTGCCGTCGGGAGTAAATACCTGCAGGCGGTTATTGCCGCTGTCGGCGACGATCAAATTGCCGCTCTTTTCGACCGCGAGACCGGCCGGGCGCAGCAACTCGCCATCGCCGCTGCCGGTGGCGCCCCATTTCTGGATGAACTTGCCGCCGGTGTCGAACACCGAGATCGTGTTGGTCCACTCGTCCGAGCAGTAGACCCGGTCGCGCTCCTCATCGACGGCGATGCCAAACGGCCAGGTCGAATTTCCGTCGCCTTCGCCGTATTCGTAAAAGTCGTGGAGCAGTTCCTCTTCGCCGGGGCCGCCGAGCTGCACCTTGTTGGCGTGCATCCCGAAATTGTTCTCGTTTCCCCGATTGGTGGCATAGAGCGCGCCATTTTTGCCCAGGCACATGGTCTGGATATAATTGAACCCGGTGCCTCGGGCTGCGCCTCGGCCGACGGCGTGGCTCCAATCAAACACCCGACCGCGCGCGACTGTTGTCAACGGCATGGTTTCCTCCTATTCGACTTCCGGCCTTTCCGATCGGAAAGGCATCATCTTGTTTCGCTTTGTCGCGATCCCTGCGCCGCCCCGTTCCCCCTTGGTGGGAAGGAACGAAAGCGGGCGCAGGAAATACGCGCCGGCGCGCTTCCCGTCAGTTCAGGAAAGCGGGCTTCTCGAACGAGCCGTTGACGATCGGCACCGGGTTCAACCCGAGCCATTTGTCGAGGATCGTCGAGTAGATGCTGCGGAAATCCATATTCGGGTTCAGATCGCCCTGAACCAGATGTTCCGGTTTCAGGGACGGCATCTCGCCGTAATGACCACCCTTGACCTTCTCGCCGAGGACGAACGCAACCCCGCCGGCGCCGTGGTCGGTTCCCGAGCCGTTGTCGTGGACGCGACGGCCGAACTCCGAGAACAGCAGCATGATCACATTGTCGGATTTGCCGTGCTCGCGCAAATCGGCCATGAACGCCTCAATGCCCTGGCTCACGGCGCTCCATAGATTGCCGTGTCCCGGGTTCTGGCCGGCATGCGTGTCGAACGTGCTGTGGTCGCAGTAGAAGATCCGGGTGCCGATATCGGCGATGTGCGTCTGCGCGATGCCCTTGAGCTTGCGGGCGATCGGAGTGTTCGGGTACTGCACCGTCGATGTGTATTTCTCCGGTGCGACCTTGATGATGTCTTCGCCCTTCAGCGAGTTCGATCGCGGTCTCACTGAGGTAGTCCATCACCGGGCCGCTGCCAATTGCCGAGCTGTACATCTTGGCGAAACGATCGAGCACGTGGGCACGCTCGTTACCCTGGACCTGCGGCAGGAAGCCGTAGCGCTCCAGCGGACCGGAAACGCACGCCACCGGCACGCCCTGGACCACCAGGGACCGGGGCAGGCTCGGGCCCATGCTGACGATCTGAACGACGTTTTCCTTGTTCGGATCGAATTCACGGGCGACCCGGCCGAGCCACCCCTCGGTCCCGACCTTTTCCGGCTCGCAGGTATGCCAGATGTCCATGGCCCGGAAATGGGAGCGCGGCGAATCCTTGAACCCGACGCCATGCAGGACGGCGAGCTTCTTCTCATCCCAGAACGCCTTCATCGGCGCCATGTAGTCCGGGATGCCGTAGTCCTTGTCGAGGTGGATGATCTTGTTGTCGCTGATCCCCACCGCCGGCCGGTTATCGCGGTACAGCGGATTGTTGTAGGGGATCGTCGTATTCAGATAGTCGTTGCCGCCGGTCAGCTGCAAGACGACCACACATGGGTCATTGGTTGCCATAGCTTAGTCCTCCCTAATCTGGTCCGGGTTCAGGCGAACTGGAATTCGCGGGTGGCGACGATCAGCTGCAGCATTTGTCCGACATGTTGATCGGCCGCATGCGAACCGCCGTTGCTCCAGGAAATCTGGCCCCATTCGTTGGCCTGCGAGAGCAGCTGTACCTTGGTGTCGGCGCTGACCTCGACCGGGCCCAGCAGGTCGAGGCAGCCATCGACCAGCTGCTCGGGGTTGAGCGAGCCCTTGACCTTCAGCCGGTTGATAATGGCGCTGACACCCGGTGCCGAGACATCACCGATCTTCTCAGCCATGAAGTTGATGCGGGCCATCAACGAGCCACTGTTGATCCACTCCTTGCCGGTATGCCACCCCTCGACCGAGGGCGGGTTGAGGAGGTCCTGCCCCATATAGGCGGTGTTCATCGACAACTCGCCATAGCCGGGCTTTGGAATGTCGTAGCCGCCGACAAAACGCAGCGTGCTGACGACCACCTCGGCCGGTGACTTGACGTGCTGGAACCGGGCGTTCTTGAAGAAATCCGAATTGAACATCACCCGGAGCACCGAGCGAATATCGAACTTCGAATCGCGGAACGCGCCGATCATCGTGTCCACCGCCTTCTGATCGCGCGGCGCCTCGATCGGCCAGGCGGGCACCTGCGGCTCGTCAGCGACAAAGAAATTGTACAGATGCCGGCAGATGAAGCGTCCGCAAGCCGGCTGCTGCACGATGATGTCGAGAATATCTTCGCCGTTGAACTGCCCCTTGTGGCCGAGGAAGACCTTGTCGCCGTCGTCGTGGTCTTCCGGCCGATACTCGAATTTCCAGGGGAACCGCCCATAGGGTGCGCGCGGGATCTTGGTCTCGAAGGTCCAGCCGGTGAAGGCGCGGGAGCATTCGCGCACATCGGCCTCGGTGTAGTTGGTAGCGCCGAGGCTGAACAGCTCCAAGAGCTCTCGGCCCCAGTTCTCGTTGACCGCCGTGCCGTGGTTCTGGTTGTTGTCCAGCCAGAACATCATCGTCGGGTTGTGCGAGATCTTGGACAGCAGCTCGCGGTAGTTGCCCATGCCGTTCTGGCGGAGCAGATCAATCTGTTCCAGCAACTGATCGTAATTATCGACCTTGGAATTCCCGGTCGCGAAAACATGGTGCCAGAACAGCGCCATCTTTTCTTCGAGGGGCCGCTTGGTGTTGACCAGGTAATAGAGCCAGTGGAGATTGCCCATCGGTGGCTGGCCGCCGGGCAGCAGTGAAGCCGGCTGGTAGCGCAGCAGAGCATAGGCATCGACCGGCGGCTGCGTTTCGGGATGCAGCAACTCCTCGACCGTGGCTTCGTACCCTTTGGTCACCCTCGCTTCGAGTTCGTCGCGCGTAGCGCCGAACCCCGCTCGACGCATCAGGTGAGCCATCAAAGCGATGTCTTCTTGGTATGCCATCGTCGCGCCTCCTCCCATTGAATGAGTTAAGCTAAAGTCCTGTCACAGTCCTCCTGGTCCCGTCGCGCTTGCGGCGGGCGTCTCGCGTATCGGCAAAGACCGCGCGGGCAGACGCCGGCACGGCAAATCCTTCATTAAGTCTTGTAACTTCGCGGATGCGTCATGGCCGTCCCTCTATTTCTGGGAACGGGTCGGCCGCAGTATTGCGACCAAGCCACCTGATTGCGATTAAAAGGCAGGCAGCGACCGTGTGTCAACAGTTAAGAAAAGTTCTAAACTGATCAGGGGCTTCGGATGGCGGTCAGTCATGCGTGCGCAGGCGAACGATAACCTCGATCCGGCTGATCTCGGTGCCGGCAGGTGGCCGCGGGATACCGAAAACCGCCACATCCAGGCCCGCGATGTCCTGCACGACGCCACTCAACTCGCAGAAAAAATGATGGTGTTCGTCGATATTGGTGTCGAAATACGAGCGTCCGGGCGCAATCGCGACCTCGCGCAGCAGACCGGCGGCGGTAAATTGATGGAGAATATTGTAGACCGTTGCGAGCGATACGGGAATCGCTGCGGCAACCGCCTCCACCCGCAATTTATCAGCGGTGACATGCCGATGACCGCCATCAAACAGCAGCTGTGCCAACGCCACGCGTGGTCGCGTGATCCTCAGCCCCGCGCTGCGTAGGCGTTCAACCAACTCTGGTGAATGCCGCAGCATATTGATGCCTAATTAGTAGGCGATATGTGAAACCGTAAAGCGCGTCTATGGCTGGCGTCAATAGCCATCGTTTGGCCCTTAGGCGCTCGCTCGGCGATATCACGGTCCCCTATCGGAATAGCTCGGTTGCCGCGTGGTTACAGGGACGCACCCCGCCCGGCATCCATAGGGCCGACGAGCCGGGTTTTTGCAGCTCTTATGTGGCCCGACATGGAGCCGAAGCCCGACCTTTCGGCGCTTGACGAGATACGGTACGGACGGTGACGCATGGGACGATTGACCGCTTCGGCCTGTACGTCGATGGTGAGTTAGCCATCGGGCCGGGGAGCTTGAGATATTTGTTGTTTGTGCCCACCGAGAAGCGGTTGAGGGGATTTCTAATGAAAAATCGGCGCTCGTTATAGATTGAAAGTGACCAGAACCCATTTACCGGCGGCATTGCGCGCTTCGCGAAGATCACACCATAGCTGCGAACATTATTGAGCCGCCCGCTGTTCACGTCGAGATCCTGGCAGAAATATTTGGTTTCGTTCGGCGAATAACCGCAGCAGCATCCCCATGGACCTGACTGGAAGCCTTGGCCAGGTGAGCGACTGCATGCGGCCTGTTCTCCTTTTTCTTCATTGGTCACCGTCCTTTTCTGCAAACAACCCTAATCCCGGACCCCGGCGGCGGTCAGTTCGCGTTGCGCTGCACTGCGCAGGCCCTATTATGACGGCATAAGACGACCGAAGCTTGGGGCAAGTCATGAAAGAAAACAGCATAAGGCGCGCGGTGCGCGAAGGACGGGCGGCGCTGGGCACCGGGCTCAAGGAGTTCGCCTCGCGCGGCGTTCCCTGGATCATCGAGGCGGCGGGCTTCGATTACTGCGCGATCGACCACGAACACGGCGCGTTCGACATGGAGACGATCGCGAAGCTGGCGAGCTGGTTCCAGGCCACGAACGTCTCGCCCATCGTTCGGACTCCACAAATCGTTCGCGCATCTGATTCCCGGCATCCTCGATCAGGGCATCATGGGCATCCAGGTGTCCGAGGTGGAAACCGCCGAGGAGGCGCGCGCGATCGTCCGGCTGGCGAAATATCCGCCGATCGGGAACCGGGGCATTTCCGGCCAGGGGCCGCACACCGGATACAAGAGCTACGGCTCCCGCCACGCCACCGAATACGCGCCGTGGGCCAACGAAAACATCATCCTATTCCCGTCGATCGAGTCGCTCGAAGGCCTGGAGAATGTCGAGGAGATCGCGGCGGTCGAAGGGATCGACATGATCGCCTATGGGCATTCCGACCTGAGCGCGCAGCTCGGGGTTCACCTCGACCTCGAACACCCGAAATTCAAAGCGGCGATCCGACGGATCGCGGCGGCCTGCAATGCCCATGGCAAGCTCGCTCGGGGATCGGCGGAGACCGAGGCGCAGATCGAGGAATATTGGCAGCTCGGGTTCAAGGTGCTGAACCTGCCGGGGAACGATGTGAGCACATATCTCGACGGGATGAAGGCGCGCGCGGCCCGTGCACATGCGCGGTTGAAGTCGATCGGGGTGCCGACGCCATGAGGGGACGGCGCGAAAGATCGTCGTTTTTACGCTGCGCGGGCAGCGCGCATATGCTGAACAAAAAGGATGGGACATGGACCGAGGGTTGTTACTCAGCGAAGCAGAATGGCGGATGCCGGTTGCACAAGCAGAGGGTGCAAAACACTTTCCGATCGGGCAATCCGGCGCAGTCGTCGCCGTCTACCCCTATCACCACGCGGAGCGCCCGCACGCCGGCGGCGGTCACTGGGGCATGCTGCTCGTTGATGGGTTTCCCTTTATCGTCACGACCCGGCACATCTTCTTCACAACGCCGGAGAAGGTGGGCAACGAAGGGCCGGGCAAGAAATTCTACCACGACCATTTGCGGCCGCAGGATATCGTCACCACACCGTTCGAGCATCCGATACTGCTGCCGGAGGTTGATGGCTGGACCGAGCTTGATTACCTCGTCGACGGGTTCAGCGACGCCCACCGCGTGAAAACGATCCTCTGTATGGACGGTCATTACAATGTGGCAAAGTCCATAGAGCAGCACGACGTCGACGAGGTCGCGCGGGCAATTCGCGCGTATGTGCCATCGAAGGAGGGCCGGATCTCGGCAATCGCCAATGACGCGCCGCCATACTGGCTCAAGCGGCTCGACGGCTACGCGCTCGCCGCCCCCCTGGCAGCCTGATATCGGCGTTTGCTCTGACAATCATGGGCAGGCAATCATGGGCCGGGCCGGCGGCATACATCGCCGGCCCTTTTTCATGACCGTTATTACCTGCAGCGGGCACCCGATGTCGCGACGGCACGCGGCCGATCATGATATGCTTGAGCCAGCCCCGGCGGGGGCTGACGGCTCCGGCTCCAGGCAAAGGAGACCACATCCATGACGATCGATGTCGCGACCGGCATTAGCCGCATTCTCAAAGAGGAGGGTGTCGGTTGGGTTTCCACCTTCCCGGTCTGCCGGGTGAACAACGCGCTCGGCCGCGAAGGGGTGCCGATGCTGATGATGCGCGATGACCGTTATGCCGTCGCGGTCGCCGACGCGTTCTCGCGCATTACCGCAGGTTCACGCATCGGGGTGTGCACCTTCCAGGGCGGCGTCAACGCTGCCGGCATGCAGTACGCCTATGCCGGGCTGGCGCAGGCTTTTGAAGATGGCTCGCCGGTTCTGTGCATCACCGATGGCGTGCCGGCCGGCAGCTCAGGCAACAGCCAGTACGATGTCGCATCGGCGATGAAGACCGTGTCAAAATGGTTTGGCTATCTCGACAAGCCCGAGCGCACGCCTGAGCTGATGCGCCGCGCCTTCACCATGCTGCGCAGCGGCCGGCCGGGCCCCGTGATCCTGGCCATTCCCAATGCCACGGCCACTTACGATGAGACCGCCGACCCCTACCATCCGGTGAAGGGCTGGAAATCGGCGCCGGACCCGGCGGATGTGCGCGCCGCCGTCGAGCAGCTCCTGGCAGCCCGCAACCCGCTAATCTATGCCGGTGAGGGGGTCATCTACGCGGGCGCCTCGGACGACCTGAAGGCGCTGGCGGAGCTGGTGAATGTGCCGGTGGTCACAACCCTCAAGGCGAAGGGTGCGTTCCCGGAGGACCATCCGCTGTTTGTCGGCGTGCGCGGCGATCAGGTGGCGCACTACCTGAACAAAAGCGACCTCATCCTCGCAATCGGCACGAGCCTGTCGCCGGGCCGCTTCAGCCACGCCATTCCCGATGCGGCTCAGAAGACCATCATCCACTGCAACATCGACGAACTGCACATCAACAAGATGTACCCGACGGCGCACGCGGTGATCGGCGACGCGCGCCTGACCTTGCAGGCGCTCCGCCAGGAAGTGTCCGACCGCACCGCTGGCGCCGGACGGAAGGCGGATAACGTCGCGGCGGAAGTGCGGGCGGCGCGCGACGAGGCGCTCGCCCGGTACCGGCAGGTCAGGGCCTCCGACGAAAAGCCGATCAACCCCTATCGGGTGTATGGCGACCTGATGGAGGTGCTGGACCTGCGCAACTCGTTTGTGACGCACGAATCCGGCAACACGCGCGACCAGCTGAGCACCGTTTTCGACACGCTGATCCCGCGCGGTTTCCTGGGCTGGGGCAATGTCTCGACGCTCGGCTTCAGCCTCGCCGCCGCGATCGCCGCCAGGAAGGCGTTTCCGGGCCGGGCATCGGTGGCGGTGACCGGCGAGGCGGGGCTGGGTTACATGCTTGGCAACCTTGAGGTTCTGCTGCGCGAGAAACTCGGGATCACGGTCGTGCACATCAGCAATGGCGGCTTTGCCGGCTATGGCCCCGGCTTCTGGGGGGCGGGACACGATCCCTTTACGCACCGGGTGCTGGGGCCCGACGAGGTGGATATGTCGAAGGTGATAGGCGCCCTCGGCTTCCACACCGAACGGGTCAGCGAGCCAGCCGAAATCATCCCGGCCCTGCGGCGGGCATTTGACGTCAATGCCTCAGGTCGCCCAGCCTATATCGAGTTCATCTGCTGCCAGTATCCGGTCTACGGCCAATGGGTTGGCCGCGGCGAATAAATCCAGAAAGAGCGATCCACCACAGAGACGCAGAGATCACCGAGATTGCTAAATCATATGCAATATCAGCACGGTGACGAGATGGAGCAGCGGATTTTTTCACCACTCTCTTGACCCGTCTCCGTGTACTCTGTGTCTCTGTGGTACAAATCCCGGATAGGGTGAAACGATGCCGAAACTGATCCCCGTCGCCGACGCGTTGAGCAAGCCCTTCTGGGACGCCGTCAATCAAAGGCGGCTCATGTTGCAGCACTGTACCGCCTGCGACCGGCTGCAATACCCGCCGCAGCAGACCTGCCAGGTCTGCAACTCGGCCGCCGGCCTGACCTGGAAAGAGGTCGAGGGCAAAGGCCATATCGCGAGCCACATCGTGATCGAAGACGGACGCCTCAACCGGCGCATGCCCGATCAGCCCTATAACATGGCGATGGTGACGCTCGACGCGGACCCGCGGGTCAATTTCTATTCCAATCTCCCCGGCACCCCGCCCTACCAGGTGCCCGACGGCGCCGCCGTCGCGGTGACGTTCGAGGAAGTGGCCCCAAACCAGCTCATCCACGAATGGCGGGTCGTCTGACCGGTTCCGCGGAAATAATCGGGTTCACCACAGAGACACAGAGGACACCGAGGTAGTGGCGATTGGCTATGACCGAGACCCGCTCACCGAGCGCGTGATCGGGCTTGCGATTGCCGTACACCGTGCGCTCGGACCCGGACTGCTTAAATCCGCATACGAAGAATGTTTCTGTTGGGAGTTGCGGGACGCTGGCATCCCGTTTGCGCGGCAAGCGCCACTGCCTGTCCTCTACAAGGGCATCCGACTAGATTGCGGATATCGATTGGATGTTGTCCTCGAGCGTGACTTGATTATTGAAATCAAAGCTGTTGAGAGATTGTTGCCGATCCATGAGGCACAAATTCTCACGTATCTTCGGTTGAGTTCGAGAAGAACGGGCCTGCTCATCAACTTCAACAGCGTCGTTCTAAAAGATGGAATTCGACAATTCGTCCTTTGAACAAAATTCGACGACCTCTGTGTCTCTGTGCTAAAAAATTCACCACAGAGACACAGAGGACACCGAGTTAAGCAGTCGTCAACGCGCGTTTAGCGTTCATGTTATATTAACTCTGTGCTCTCTGTGTCTCTGTGGTGAATAAAAATCTCTGTGGTGAATAAGGGGAAGCCATGACCGCATCAGCTCAGTATCAGTGGCGGCGAGACAAGGACGGGCTCGGCGTCTGGGAGCACCGCGGCAAGGTCGCGGTGGCCGGGTTCGGACATTCGCCGGTCGACCGTCGCTGGGACGAAGTCTCGATGGACCAGACGCTCGGCGCCTACTCCATCCTGGCCTGCCAGAAGGCGATGGACGAGGCCGGTGTAACGGCGGACCAGATCGACGAAATCATCTGCTGCGACAGCCATATTGCCGGCGGCAGCGGCGGCACCGCGTCGCAATGGGCGCCACGGCCCTACTTCGCCCCGCCCTACGATTCGGAGTTGGGGCTGACGCTGATCAACGGGCAGTGGCTGGCCGAGCAGCTGGGTCTGCGCAACGTCAAATTCGCGCCGACCGGGGTGCCGACCATCAGCGAAATGGTGGGCATGGCGGCACAGGCGGTGGGTGACGGCGTGTGCAATACCTGTCTCGTGATCTACCCGACCGGCAATCTCGCGGGACGCTACCGCCGCGGCGGTGAAAACGCCGACGACTATGCCCGCGGCGCCCGCCAATGGGTGGCGCCCTGGGGCAATCACGGCGGCAACGATTTCATCAACATGTTCCCGCACGAGCAATACTGCCGGAAATACGGCGGCAGGCACGACGACCTCGCCCCCTTTGTCATCAACCAGCACCGCAACGGGCTGCTCACGCCATGGGGGTACAATGCCAGCCACAATCTGCCGCAGCTCACGATCGAGGAATACCTCAACTCGCGCTTCATCCTGAACCCGCTGCGGCTGTACGACTGCGACCGGCCGGTCAACGCCTCGAGCGCGTATCTCTTCACGACGGCCGAGCGCGCCCATGACATGAAGCAGAAGCCGGTCTATGTGCTCAATCACTCACAGCACAATTTCAGGAAGCGCAGCACACAGGAAGACCTCGACGAGATCGAAGACTGGACCGACCGCGCCGCCAAGCGGATGTACGAGGGTGCCGGGCTAGAGCCCAAGGACGTCGATATCTTCAATCCTTATGACGGCTATGCCCCGATGGCGCAGTTCTTCCTCGAAGGCTTCCAGTGGCACGGCGTCAAGCGCGGCGATGCCTTCGCCTTCTACGCCGGCGACATCAGCGTCGAAGGTCCCCATCCGTTCTGCTCAAGCGGCGGCAACCTCGGCACCGGCCGCCTGCGCACCGCCATGTACACCGACAGCATCGAACAACTCCGCGGCACCGCCGGCCCCCGCCAGGTCAAGGTGCGGGCCGAGACCGCGCTGGCGGCCTTCACCACGCCCAGCAGCGGCGGCTGGATCATGTTCGGTAAAGAGGCGAGCTGACGGGGTCTGACACCCGGAGATATCTAGGCATTTAGGCGCAACGAACGCATCGTTGAGCCTCCCTGCATCTTCCCATAGGATCGCCGACGGGGGCGGTGCAGCGTGGCAAGCGGCAAGCCACCTAAGCTCGTGGGGTACGAAGGCTCAGTGGACGCGTATCTCGCCATCGCTGAAGTAGTATTGAAGATCGAGCGACGGCCGCTCAGCTCGGTCGCAATACTCGCTGCTGCCTACCGACACTCCATTGTCCCTCCGCACCTGCACGGGGGGACGCAGCACAAAACGGTCGGCGCGCGAATCAGTGAGGATATTCTCGATCGCCGGGAGAAAAGCGTCTTTTTCCGAACAGAGCCGGGCAAGTTTTTCCTGCGTGAATTTTTGACCGACATGACGGTTCCGGTCGAGTATCGGCAACCAATAGCGACAAGGCGTCGTGTGCGGGAGTTAGTACGCGGACCAGCTCTCGCATTTTCTGCGGATGATGTTCGTCGGTTGGCACCCGAAGGAGCTAAGATCGAGCCGGACAAAATTTTTGACCTGCTCCGAAACGACGGATACCGATACGATGACCCGAAAAACCTCAGCAACGACAGTATGCTTGTTTGGTCCTTTGTTTCGGTACGGCGGAAGACGGAAGTGCTGAGTTACCGGCTTGGCCGCTACCGCGAAGATCGCAACTCCTTTCTTTCTCGTCGGTCTGTTGGATTTTCATCGCTGGTGTACACCGACGATCATACGTTATTCAACATGCGGGACTTCGAAATCGTAAATTCCGGCGTCAATGCGATGGCTATTGATTTGGATATGCCAGAGGCACCAGCGTCGAAAACTAGGTATTGCCCTGGCGTGTTGTGCTCTTTTATCTGGACCGCAACCTCTCCGGGTGTTAACGATCTTCTCGCGGTAATTAACTTCCAGTGTCCCGAGTGGTTTGAGCCTGTGAAGAGGCGGTTGGCGATCAACGACCTGCGGTGGCTCGACGCAAGACATCCCCCGAACAACGTCGATGATTTTGATCCGTGGTCAAAGACGGTCCTATTAGCGGTCTACTCCTCGGACGGAGCGCCAAACTTTGCCCCCGCGAGCTACGCTCCTGCTGAGTAGTCAGGCTGTCGAGTACCTCAGAACTCAGCTTGATACGGGGATTCCCGACCGAACAAAAAGGGCGCTTCAAGAACTGTGCCGGCTGTATCGTCGCGGGCAGCACATCACAGCCGATCAACTTCTCGGGGTCGAGCAAACCATCGTCGGGATTTTACACACCCCTCAGGCACAGGACGAGAAGGTTCGGCGGTGGGCGCTCAACGCGCTGGCCCGGCTCGGGCGCGCGAAAATCTGCCTCGAAGCAATTATCGCTACCCTGATCAGATACGACGATCCACAGACGGTCGCCTCGGGAATCGCCGCCGTCTACAAGCTCAGCCCGAATCCGACCGTTGCGCTAGCGACGCTGAAAGGCTTCGATCCAAAGACCATGATGCTCGGCGCGCTTCAACATATTCCGCACGATAAACTCGACCTTAGCCACTTACCTATCAACATCGACACTGCCGAACTGGACCACCTGAAACTTGCGCTCGTAGTCGTCGGGCTCAACCGGGCGCCGAACAATCTTTTTGACCCGCGTCACGACAATGCGGCGATTGTAAAAGTTCTGGGCGGTCATGATGACGACGTGGTTTCTCAATACACGGTCTGGGCCATAACCGAGAACGGCCACTTGAGCGTCCGCGATCTCGGCATTGACCTGAGGGACATCGATCGGCAACCGGCGAACGTTCGCGGATGGATGTTTCAATTAGTTGGCATGTCTGCCGATCACGCTCAAAAGAATTGGGATTTAATCCGCCTGGGTGCCGGGGACAATCACCAAGCCGCACGGTTCGGGCTGGCCGTTGGACTAAAGGACACCTTTTTCGACAGCCTCGAAGCGCTCATGCTTGATTGGTTGTTCAAGGAAGACGATATGGAGGTGCAATCTGCGTTAACGGACCATGTGGTTCGGCAATACGCTCAACACCCGCGATACGAGCAAGCCGCGTTAGAGCTGTATGAAAAAGCCACGCCGCTGTCAGAAGTTCGGCGCCGGATGGAAGCCGTCGCGGCGGGTACAGGGCTCTACGGCAAATTGAGGACCATCGGCTTTGACGGCACAGCCGACCTATTCAGAGGAGCAACTTTCGTGAAGAGCGAAACGAACAACACGTTTAACATCGGCACGGTGCAGGCTGGCGCTGCGGCCTTCGGCGGCAACGCGCGCAACGAAGGCGATGTCTCAAACCAGAACGATGTCGAAATCCAGAATGAGATTTCGAAGATCATCGAGCTGCTGCATGAGTCGGCTCTGCAAGATGCGGAGAAGAAAGAGCTGTTGGCTGCCGCCACTGCAGCTCAAGCCGACCCCAGCAAGGATAAGCTAGGGAAGCTGTGGGAGCTTCTCCGCAAGGTCAGCATCGGCGGATCGATCGCCGCCAGCGCTGGCAATCTCGGCATGTTGGCGCGTAGGATCGGTTTGTTCTAATCCTCACCGCTTTTTAGTTGGCGTCCATTCTGGGGCATCAAGAGGGGTTCACGCAGCCAAGGCTGAGCGGCGTTTTTGAGTTCGCCGAAGCGGTCGGCTGCTGCTGACAATTAGGCCGTGCAAACTTTTTGGGTCAGGCTCTCAACCACGTGCGGTGCTATGCGCCGCGAAACGCGACGAGGGCGTCTACCGCCTTTACGCCCTGACGTGACGGCAGTTCCGCCAGGTGTCCTTCGAGGTGCATGGCGAGGTGCGACACGCGCACCAGGGTGTCCGCGAGCGCCGCGATATCCGCCGCCGGCCGGCCGCGAAAGCCCTGGAGCAGGCGGGCCCCTTTGACCTCGGTGATCATCGCCTGTGCTTCCGCGCGCATGATGGGGCAACGTCGCAGGGGTGCCTTGCCGGCGGCCTCGTTGATCAGGTTTGTGATCCTTCAGCCTGCTGCGCTTGCCGCTTGTCATGAAGCCTGCCACGGATTGATCAGCGCCAGGCCGCAGCCCTCGAAGCCTCCCGTATCGCGCGTGACGACGCTGGCGCCACACGCGCGGGCAATCGAGGCGATCATCAGATCGGCGGTCGCCGCCAGGCGGCCGGCGCTGCGCCGTAGCGCAAAAAGCTCGGCGTAGATCACCGCAGCATCCGTATCGAAGGGCAGGATGCGGCCGGCAAAATCCTCGCGGAACATCGAGAGCGCCGCCATCTCCAGCGCCTCGCGCCGCCGGCCCTTGGGCAGCACGGTGATGCCGGAAAGGATTTCCGCCTGGCAAACAGCGGCGGTGAACAGCAGATCGGCCGGCTGCCGCGTCATCTAGTTCGCCACCTCCGGTGCCGGCCGTGTGCTCATCACGGCCGACAGGATGTTGGTGTCGAGCAGGAACATTCAGTCAAAGCGCGGCGGCTCGCCCGCCAGCTCACGCGGTGGCAGATCGAGATCGACGCCGCCGAGCGGAGCAAAGCGGTCACGTATGCGCTGATAGAGATCGCCGCCCGAAAGCTGCGACTCCGTCAAGGTGTCTCGCAGAATGTCCCGCACCTCGGCTTCCATCGAATGACCGTGCTGCGCGGCTCGCACGCGCAGTCGTTCCTTCAGCGCTGCATCGAGATTGCGGATCGTCAGCGTCGCCATCGGGGGTTTCGTCCGTTGCCAATGAAACGTCATTGAACTCAATGACGCTTTATTGCAACTCACATCCCGTGCCGCAAAGCACGACGACGGCGTCTATCGCGTCGCGCTCTACCAGGGAGCGGTGTTGGGCATGGTGGTCCAGGGTTCGGCGGGCGGCAGGCGTTCGCCGGCCTGCAATAGCTCGATGGAGATGCCGTCCGGCGTGCGGACAAAGGCCATGTAGCCGTCGCGTGGCGGGCGGTTGATCGTCACGCCGCGGGCGATAAGGGCGCTGCAAATGTCGTAGATGTTCTCCACGGCATAGGCGAGATGGCCGAAATTGCGGCCGCCGGTGTAAGGCTCGGGGTCCCAATTGTAGGTGAGTTCCACGGCAGCCGCCTCGTCGCCGGGGGCGGCGAGGAACACATTGGTGTAGCGGCCTTTCTCGTCCGGACGGCGGCGGAACTCGCGCAGCCCGAGCACCTCGAAGAAGGCGATGGTGTCCTCCAGCGAACTGACGCGGATCATTGTGTGCAAATACTTGGTCACGGTGTGTCCTCCGATGTGAGTGTTCGTGGCGGCGCGGCAACGGTCGACAACGCCTTCGCGCAACGCCCGCCGTATATCGTTTCTTTCACGACTCTTCCGTGCCGCGCAACACAACGAGGGCGTCCACCGCCTTCACGCCCCGGCCTGACGGGCGGGCCGCCTGGGCGGAATTGCGCGTAATTCAGCTCGCACTCAGCGCGAGCACGGCTTCCGGCACTCGGTCGATCACGCGCAGGAGCGCCCGGGCCGCACCCTGGGGCACGAACCTGCCCTGTTCCCAACCGCGCACGGTCGCGACAGCTATGCCCATCCGGTGCGCAAACTCGGCTTGCGACAGTCCGGCGCGCCGGCGAACCCGCCGTACCCATGCCGCGGCATCCTTGGCTGCTTCGGCGTCGTCCATGGCGGCTTGGCGTTCGATTTCCGTTTCGGTGGTCGCATCGACGCGTGCCCAATCGGTTCGCGGCTCTACGCGCTCCCAACTTCCGTCAGAACGTCGCCGGGTAACGGCTCCTGTCGCATCGAGACGTGCCTTTAGCACTGGCGTGCAGCCCATCAACTGGACGCGCCGCGCAACACCACGAGCGCGTCTACCGCCTTCACTCCCTGGCCTGACGGCAGCACCATCAGCGGGTTGATGTCCAGCTCTGCCAATTGTCCTTCGAGGTGCATGGCGAGGTGCGATACGCGCACCAGGGTGTCGGCGAGCGCCGCGATGTCCGCCGCTGGCCGGCCGCGAAAGCCTTGGAGCAGGCGGGCGCCTTTGACCTCGGCGATCATCGCCTGTGCTTCCGAGCGCGTGATGGGGCAGCGGCGCAGGGCTACGTCGTTGTAGACCTCGACCATCACGCCGCCGCTGCCGAACAGCAGCACCGGGCCCAGTTGCGGGTCGCGCGACACGCCAACGATAACTTCGACGCCGTCTCGTACCATCTCCTGCACCGACACGCCGGTGATCCGAGCCTGTGGTGCATAGGCCTTGGCACTGGCCACGATCTCGGCATAGGCGGTTCGCACTTGGGCCGCATCGCCGAGGTTCAGCCGAACCACCCCGGCCTCCGTCTTGTGCAGGATATCCGGCAAGTCGACCTTGAGAGCCACCGGAAACCCGAGCTGCTCCGCGGCCAGCGGCGGCGGCCTCCGCGGAATTTGCCCGGTGCTCACGCGCGCTCCCCACGCCCCAGGCCGCCAACAGCTGCTTGCTCTCGGACTCCGAGAGTGTCGGACGCCCCAGGCCAAGAGCCTGGGCGATGGCCTCGTCCTGCGGCGCCGTACGCGACGGGGCCGTGGCAAAGCCATCAGCCAAACGACGCTCGCGCCATGTGTGATACGCGAGGCGGCTCTGCAGGCCTCGGGCCAAGCTGTCCGGCGTGTAGAAGATCGGTATCCGGGCGTTCTTGAGCTGTGCCAGACCGCTCTTGGCATCCCGGCTTCCGGTCCACAGGAACACCACGCCCTTGTCGGTCCGATCACGCTGGCTGATGACCTGCTGCGCCTGGGCGTCCGCCCCGGCACTCGCCACGACGAGCGTCCCCATCCGGGGATCATTGATCATATGCTCCATGATCTGCGGGAAGGACTCGCTATTGGCGAAGCCGGTCACATCGGCCGGGTTCGCGGCCCACCCGAAGCCCTTCAGGATGCCGTTGATGCCGTCCCGCGCCGCGTCGCCCAGCACCGGCAGATCGAGACCGGCCTGACCGCACATATCGGCGGTCAGCGAACTGATGCCGCCCGAGTGGGATACCACCGCGAGGCCGGGCACGGCGGGCTTGGGGGTGTGGGCCAGGAGGTGCGCGACCTCCAGGAGTTCGTCGTAATCCTGGACCCGGATCACCCCGTATTGGGCAAAGATCGCATCGTACCGGGCATCCTCGCCGGTCAGCGCCGCGGTATGCGATTGGGCCGCCCGCGCGCCGAGTTCCGAACGCCCGATTTTGATCAGGACGATCGGCTTGCCGCGCTCGGCCGCGAGCTTGGCAACTTCGAGGAATTTGTCGGCCCGCTTAAAGCCCTCGATAAAGCCGGCAATGACCCTGGTATCCGGATCGTCGAGCAGGTAGCGGGCGAAATCGGTAAAGTCGAGGTCTGCCTCGTTGCCGGTCGAGATGATGTAGCTGAAGCCGATGCCGCTCTCCACCGCCCGCACCAGGAACGGCCCGAACGCCGTCGCGCCGCTTTGGCACACGAGGCCGATCGGCCCGCTCAGCCCATCCGCCCCGCGCGAGGACGAGGTGGCCCAGATGTCGTGTTTGACATTCGCGAGCCCCAGGCAGTTGGGGCCGCTGATCCGCATGCCCGAATTGCGGGCAAATTCCCCCAATTCCCCCTGCAAATCACGCCGGTCGTCCACGCCGCGCTCGGCAAAGCCGGCCGAAATCACGATCGCCGATCCCGCCCCCTTGGCGTGACTCTCCCGCAGGACATCGAGCACCTGGTCATAGCGCACCACGATGGCCACCACATCGGGGGCCTCCGGCAGGTCCGTTATGCTGGGGTAGGACTTCTCGCCCATGATTTCGTCATAACGCGGGTTCACGGCGTAAACCCGCACCCGGTCTTTGGCCTTGAGCGCCGCCGCCAGAAACCGCCCGCCATACTGCATCCGCGGCGTCGCCCCCACGATCGCAATCGAGCGAGGGTTGAGCATTTTGTCGATCGACGCCATCTGTGGTTCTGTCCAGAACTCCATGACACCTCCTGAAAACAACGTGGCCCGTCGGGTCGGCAAGCCTACGCTCTACGAACGAGGCTGCCATCCTATGTCCATCGCGTCGTTCCGATGCTTCTCTTTCGACGCATCGTACGTCCGGATGGCAATGCGCAGAAGTCTATGACGGCGCCGGAAAACGGGCGCCGACCGAATGTCACGAAAGGGGCATAGGCCGGCATCGAGCGGGTTGCACCCGCCTTGGTGCCGTGATCCTCTCCGAGCGCCGGGCTATCCGGACGACAACGATGCGAACCAGCGTCACCAGCCCCTTGCAGATTGCCGTCGTACCCGTCCCCGGCAGTTCGGGCCTCATCGGTCTCTCCCTGTGCCCCGGCAAGCTCGATCGTCTTGCCGGCTGGCGACGCGATCTTGAGATTGATGTCGCCGCGATCCGCGCCTGGGGCGCCGAGATCGTGGTCACGCTCATAGAGGACCATGAACTGAAGTTGCTGGCGGTCACGGCCTTACCGGCGGCGGCAGCGCGGCACGGGATGCGGTGGTTCCACCTGCCGATCCGGGACGTATCGGTCCCGGACGCCGCATTTGGCCAGCAATGGCGGACAGCCGGCGCTACCCTTCGTTCGACCCTGCGCCGCGACGGCCGCGTCTTCGTTCATTGCCGCGGGGGTCTCGGCCGCGCCGGCATGATCTCGGCGCGCATCCTGGTCGAGTTGGGCATGCCGCCCGAGCTGGCGATCTCGGCGGTGCGGCGCGCCCGCAGCCCTGGCGCGATCGAGACCCGCGAGCAGGAAGATCACGTTCGCGCCTGCCAACTGGTGACCGATGACCTCTGACCCGATCACCGATCGCGCCCTCGGCTGCTTCCTCGGCCTCGCCGTCGGCGACGCGATCGGCACGACGCTGGAATTCGCGCGGCGTGACGCCAAGCCGCCGCTGACCGACATGGTGGGCGGCGGCCCGTTCGGCCTGCAGCCCGGCGAATGGACCGACGACACCTCGATGGCGCTGTGCCTTGCCGACAGCATCATCGCCCATCCCGGCCTGGACGAGCGCGACCTGATGGGGCGGTTCGTCCGCTGGTGGCGCGAGGGGCACAACTCGCACAACGGCCGCTGCTTCGATATCGGGATCACGACCCGGCAGGCGCTGCACCAGTTCCAGACCACCGGTAATCCGTTCGCCGGGTCAACCGACCCGATGACGGCCGGTAACGGCTCGATCATGCGGCTCGCGCCCGTCGCGCTCGCCTGGGCCGACGACGTGGAGACCGCCACCGATGCCGCTCGGCGCCAGAGCGTCACGACCCACGCCGCGCCCGCGGCCGTCGAGGGCAGCGCCGCTCTCGCCGCTATCCTCGTCGACGCGATCACGACCGGCGACAAGGCGGCCACTATTCGGAACCGGGTTAGCACTGAGCCGTCCGTTCACGCCGTGATGCAGGGCTCGTGGCGCGACAAGCGGCGCGGCGCGATCCGGTCGAGCGGCTACGTCGTGCACACCCTCGAAGCGGCGCTGTGGTGCGTCGATCAGGCCGATGATTTCGCGCAGGCCGTGCTGCTGGCGGCCAATCTCGCCGATGACGCCGACACGGTCGCGGCCGTCACCGGGCAGATCGCCGGCGCCATCTGGGGGCGCAGCGGCATCCCGCAGCACTGGCTGGAGCAGCTGGCTTGGCGCGAGGCAATCGAGGAACGGGCGCACGCGCTGCTGGCGCTTCGGCGCTAGCGCCGAAGCGGTCGTACCCAGAACACCGGCTACTTGTGCGCCGCGTGCCAGTCGGCTGCGCGGGGTATCGGCAGGCCCAGATTTTCGCGCAGCGTCGGGCCCTCATAGTCATGGTGGAACAGGCCGCGGCGCTGCAGTTCCGGCACCAGCAGCCGCACCACATCGTCATAGGCGCCCGGCATGCTGGTGGCCGCCAGCACAAACCCGTCGCAGGCCGGGGCGGTGAACCATTCCTCCATCTGATCGGCGACCTGTTTGGGGTTGCCGCAGAACATCACATGCTCCTTGACCGTGCCGCGGCCGGACACGTTGATGAAGTCGCGCACGGTCGGGTTCTTCTTGCCGGAGTGCTGGATCACCCGGTTGCGGAACCCCTGAAACGAGAACCCGGCCAGTTCCTCGTCGCTGAACGGCTCGTCAATCGGCTTTGTCGCGAAGTCGTAGTTCAGCACCTCGGATATCAGCACCAGCGCATCGACATCACGCGCCGTCGCCTCGATGACCGCGCGTTTGTCCTGCGCCACCGCCTCGCTCTCGCCGACACACACATAGCAGGCCGGTGCGACGCGGACCTTCGCCGGATCGCGCCCCGCGGCCGCGAGAGCGGCCTTGAACGAGGCGTACTCGGCCATGCCGCTCTTCAAATCATGGTAGATCACAAACACCAGCTCGGCCCATTTCGCGGCAAACGCCTGGCCGCGGCCGGACTGCCCGGCCTGGATCAGCACCGGATGCCCCTGCGGCGATCGCGGCACGCTGAACGGCCCGCGCGACTGGAAGTACCGCCCGACATGATCGAGCCGGTGCACCTTCGCCGGGTCGGCGAAATGGTTGCTGTCCTTGTCGAGGATCAGCGCATCGTCTTCCCACGTGTTCCAGTGGCCCATCACCACGTCCATGAACTCGTCGGCCCGGTCGTACCGGGCGTCATGCCCCATGTGCTCGACGTGGCCGAAATTCATCGCTTCCGCGCTGTTGAGCGAGGTCACGACATTCCAGGCAGCGCGACCCTTCAGCATCAGGTCCATCGTCGCAAAGACGCGCGCGACGTGGAACGGCTCGTAATAGGTCGTGGAGTAGGTCACCCCCAGCCCCAGCCGCTGTGTCGCCATGCCCATCGCCATCAGGATGATGGAGGGGTCCATCTTCACCGCCCGCACGCCCGCGCCCACCGCCTCGGCATGGTTGCCGGTATAGAGATCAGGCAGCGCCAGACGATCGTCAAAGAACGCCATCTGGATTTTGCCGTCCTCCAGCGTGCGGGCGATGCGCTGGTAGTATTCCGGCGTCATGAAATCCAGCATCGTCGACGGATGCCGCCACGACCCCGGCAGGTTGGAACAGTTCTGCGCCTGCAGAAAGGCGACCAGAGTCATCATGCGGTTCTGAGGAGCCATCGGGGCGGTCTCGTCCGATCAAGTGGGTCAGCGCGCAATTGTAAGCGACGCGCTCTGGGCAAAGCGATCGTGACGCCGACCTACCGCTGCGGGCCTTGCACCAGCGTGCGGGCGTGACGGGCGATCATCAGGTTTTCGTCGGTCTTGATGACGTAGGCGCCGATCCGGCTGCCTGATGTGCTGATGCGGGTCTGGTGCTGGGTGTTGGCAGTATCGTCGAGTTCGATGCCGAGCCAGGCGCAGGCCTGGCAGATCGCGCGGCGGATCGGCGCCGCGTTCTCGCCGACGCCGGCCGTGAAAACAACGCCGTCGAGGCCGCCCATTGCAGCCGCGAGGGAGGCGATATGGCGGGCGGTCCAATAGCAGAAAACATCGATCGCAAACCGCGCGCGAGGCTCGGCGCTGGCCAGCAGCTCGCGAAAATCCGACGAAATGCCGGAAACGCCGAGCATGCCGGAACGCTTGTAGAGCAGATCGGTAACCGCGTCGGGCGACATCCCCATCTGCTGGATCAGATGCAGCACGACCCCGGGATCGAGTTCGCCGCAGCGGGTTCCCATCGGCAGCCCGTCGAGCGCGGTGAACCCCATCGTCGTCGCCACCGACACACCGCCTCGCATGGCGCAGGCCGAGCAGCCATTGCCGAGATGTGCGACAACCACCCGCCCGCCCGCGATCTCCGGCGCCTGCTGCGGCAGGACCGAGGCGATGTACTCATACGACAGGCCGTGGAACCCATAGCGCCGGATGCCCTTATCGAACAGTTCGTAGGGCAGCGCGAAGGCCTGCTCGACTTCCGGCGCGGTCCGGTGAAACGCGGTGTCGAAACAGGCGACCTGTGGCAGGTCCGAGTGCATCTGCATCACCATCCCGATCGGAGCCAGGTTGTGCGGCTCGTGCAACGGCGCCAGCGGCACCAGCGCTTCCAGTTCGGCGAGCAATTCGGCGTTCACCAGCGCGGGTTTGCTGTGGTGGGCGCCGCCATGCACGACACGGTGGCCGATCGCGGCGAGGCGCCGGTCGCCAAGCTGCTGGCGCGCCCAGGGCATGATCGACGGCAGCACATCGCTCGGTGTTTGGGGTGGGGTTGCACCGAAATCCGGCGCGGCGATGGCCGCGCCATCGGCGCCGGAGGCGGTCGCCTTGGGATGAACCCCGAGCCCATCGACCTGCCCGGTCAGCAGCCGCGTCTCGCCCTCGTAAAAGCTGAATTTGAGCGAGGAGGAGCCGGCGTTGATGACGCCGATCAGACTGTCGCTGTCACCCGTCATGCGGTGCTCCCTAATATCCAAGCAGGCTCAATCAGGTAGGGCGGACGGAGTGAAACGAAGTCCGCCGATGCCGGCGCGCCCTCTGGCGGACTTCGCTATTCGCTCCGTCCGCCCTACATGGCGTAAGACTAGCGCAGAGTGTGATAGCCGCGATCGATATACAGCGCCTCGCCGGTCGGTATTGAATCGTGGCGCCGCCTGGACAACTATACCCGGGCGTAGGGGGCAGATGACGAAAGCGACCGATACGCCCGCTACAGCCAGAAAGGTAAATGCGATCCGGTACATAGGTGCGAAACGCGGCGAGGTCTGATTTCACTCATCAAGGGAGCGTGAGATGGACGAACTGATCCGGCCGGACGACCTGCGTAAAGCGGCCGCAGCGAAAGAGATGGCACGGGCGCACGAGACCGCCACCGCCGAGGAACACCGCGCCGCGGAGCGGGCCCATCTGAAGGAAGCGTTCATGAACCGGCAGGTCCAGCCCGATGGCCGGGCGCGTCTGCGCGCTGCATTGCTTGCCGCCGCGGAGCGCGGGGAGGACCACCTGCAGGTCTTCACCTTCCCCAGCGAGCTTTGCACTGACGGCGGTCGCGCCATCAACAACAATGCCCCGAACTGGCCGGAGACACTCGTCGGCTTCGCCGAGCGGGCCTATCAGTTCTACCTCGCCGAATTGCAGCCGCAAGGCTACAGACTGCGTGCCGAGATTTTTGATTTTCCCGGCGGCATGCCCGGCGAAATCGGGATAACGCTGGCTTGGTGAGCCAAAAGCCGCGGTTCGACCCGGCTGGCCGGTCGTCGCATGGGCTGGTACCCGCTCTCAACTCATCAAATTGCCCTCTCCTTCCCACTCGGTGGGACACGACCTGGGTGAGTGCTTGGGCGAGGTCCGAGCCTGTGGCCGCCCCCTCACCCCAGCCCTCTCCCCCGATGGGCGTATGGACCGGGGGGGGGCGAGCGAGCTTTTCCCTCTCCTGCATCGCGGGAGAGGGTGGATCGCTGCGCAGCAGCGAGACGGGTGAGGGTAGTGGGAGAGTTTGGAGCCAGTTGTCGGAAATTTTTAGGCCGCGGAGACCCGCGTCGCCAATTCGATCGAACGATATCTCGGGGCCAATGCTCGCAAGAAATCCCGAGCGGGGCAGCAACTCATGCTCGCTTCTGTATCAATATTTTGATGTAATGGTTCTGTCACTAGCATTGCCTACGCTAGAGGCAGCGGATGGTCCTGTCATCGATGCTGTCCGGCACGCCGGCGCGAGACGTATCCGAAGCGGTTGCTTTATATTAGGAGGCCATGATGGCGAGCGCATTGTCGGTGCAGGAACGCTCTCTGATCGATGCGTACTGGCGCGCCGCCAATTACCTGTCGGTCGGCCAGATTTATCTTTACGGAAATCCGCTGCTCAAGGAGAAGCTGGCCAGCGAGCACGTCAAGCCTCGGTTGCTCGGCCATTGGGGTACGACGCCGGGGCTGAACTTTATTTATGCCCATCTGAACCGGATCATCAAACAGCATGATCTGGACATGATCTATATCACCGGGCCGGGGCATGGCGGGCCGGCGCTGGTGGCCAACGCCTATCTCGAAGGTACCTACAGCGAGGTCTACCCGAACATTTCCGCCGACGAAGCGGGGATGAAGCGGCTGTTCACGCAGTTTTCGTTTCCCGGCGGCATCCCCAGCCATGTTGCGCCGGAAACGCCGGGTTCGATACACGAAGGCGGCGAACTGGGCTACGCGTTGTCGCACGCCTATGGCGCGGTGTTCGACAACCCTGATCTGATTGCCGCCTGCGTCGTCGGTGACGGCGAAGCCGAAACCGGGCCGATGGCGACGAGCTGGCATTCCAACAAATTCCTCAACCCGGCGACCGATGGCGCGGTGCTGCCGATCCTGCACCTCAACGGCTACAAGATCGCCAACCCGACGATCCTTGCCCGCATCAGCCCCGAGGAACTGGAGGCGCTGTTCCGGGGCTACGGCTACACGCCGCATTTCGTCGAAGGGGATGACCCGGCGGTGATGCACGAGCTGATGGCGGCGACGCTCGACACCGTGTTCGCCGACATCCGCAACATCCAGGCGGCGGCGCGCAGCGGCGGCACCGAGCGGCCGCGCTGGCCGATGATCGTGATGCGCACCCCCAAGGGCTGGACCTGCCCGAAGGAAATCGACGGCCGCCGCACCGAGGGGTACTGGCGGGCGCACCAGGTGCCGATGGCCGATGTGAAGGGCAACCCGGAGCATATCCGCATCCTCGAAGGCTGGATGAAAACCTATCGCCCGGCCGAATTGTTCGACGAAGACGGCCATCTGCGGCCGGAACTGGCGGCGTTGCCGCCGCGGGGCGAGCGGCGGATGAGCGCCAACCCGCACACCAATGGCGGCCTTTTGCTGCGCGACCTGCGCCTGCCGGATTTTCGCGATTACGCCGTCGATGTGCCGAAGCCCGGCGCGACCACCGCGGAAGCGACCCGCGAGATGGGCCGGTTTCTGCGGGACGTGATGCAGCAGAACATGGCGTCGCGCAATTTCCGCCTGTTCAGCCCGGACGAAAACAATTCCAACCGCTGGCAGGATGTGCTGGATGTCACCAACCGCGTCTGGATGGCGGAAATCGAATCCTATGACGATCATCTGGCGCAGGACGGCCGGGTCATGGAGGTGCTCAGCGAGCATCAGTGCCAAGGCTGGCTCGAAGGCTATCTGCTGACCGGCCGGCACGGTTTTTTCTCGTGCTACGAGGCCTTTATCCACATCATCGACTCGATGTTCAACCAGCACGCCAAATGGCTAAAAGTGTGCAACGGCATTCCCTGGCGGCGCCCGATCGGCTCGCTGAACTACCTGCTGTCGAGCCATGTCTGGCGCCAGGACCATAACGGCTTCAGCCACCAGGACCCCGGCTTTATCGATCACGTCGCCAACAAGAAGGCCGAGGTCGTCCGGGTCTACCTGCCGCCCGACGCCAATTGCCTCTTATCGGTCACCGATCACTGCCTGCGCAGCCGCAACTACGTCAACGTCATCGTCGCCGGCAAGCAGCCGGCGCCGAACTGGCTGACGATGGATGAGGCGGTCAAGCATTGCGAGGCCGGGCTCGGCATCTGGGAATGGGCCAGCAACGACAAGGGCCATGAGCCTGATGTGGTGATGGCCTGCTGCGGCGACGTGCCGACGCTGGAAACCCTGGCGGCGGTCGAATTGCTGCACCAGCACGCCCCCGACCTCAAGATACGCGTCATCAACATCGTCGATCTGATGAAATTGCAGCCGCCCAGCGAGCACCCGCACGGCCTCTCCGACAAGGATTTCGACGCGCTGTTCACCACCGACAGGCCGATCATCTTCGCCTATCACGGCTATCCCTGGCTGATCCACCGGCTGACCTACCGGCGCAACGGCCATGGCAACCTGCATGTGCGCGGCTACAAGGAAGAGGGCACGACAACCACGCCATTCGACATGTGCGTGTTGAACGACCTCGACCGCTTCCATCTGGCTGGGCGACGTGATCGACCGCGTCCCCGGACTTGCGGCACGGGCAGCCTATGCGAAACAGGCAATCCGCGACAAGCTGATCGAACACAAGCAGTATATACGCGGTACGGCGACGACATGCCCGAGATCGCCGGCTGGACCTGGGGCGGTCAGGGAGCCGCCGCCGCCCCGGCTTCGACCGAGGGCGACAACGTTTAGCCGCCGCAGGAGGCAGGGGCGAAGGAGACAGGGGTGAAGGTATTTGCCATCCGACACGGCGAGACGGAATGGAGCCTCAGCGGCCAGCACACCGGCACGACCGACATCCCGCTGACCGATAACGGCCGCCGCGTCGCCGAAAAGCTGCGGCCGCTGCTGGCAAAACAGAGTTTCGGCCTCGTGCTGGTCAGCCCGCTGCAGCGGGCGCGCGACACCTGTGCGATCGCCGGGCTTGGCGACAGGGCCGAGGTGGCCCCTGACCTGATGGAATGGAATTACGGCGAATACGAGGGGCTGACCTCGGTAAAAATCCACCAGACGCGTCCGGGCTGGCAGGTGTTCAACGATGGCTGCCCCGGCGGCGAGACACCGGACCAGATCGCCGCCCGCGTCGATCGCGTCATCGCCCGCGCCCGGGCCGCGAGCGGCGATGTTGCGCTGTTCGCGCACGGGCATGTGCTGCGCGTTCTGGCGGCGCGCTGGATCGACCTTGCGCCGGGCGCCGGCCAGAATTTTTTGCTCGACACCGGTACGCTCTGCATCCTCGGCGACTACCGCGGCGCTCCCGCGATCGACGTGTGGAACGGCCCACTGGCGTAGCCGCCACCAGCCGCGGCCGGGCGAAAACAGTACAGCGCGGCCGCGCAGGTCACGTCGGTTCACGAATGACCGGCTCGGCGCGCGTTATATTCATGAACTTGCCGACGCTGATCCGCCGGGCGCGACGTACCTGTTCTATCCCGAGATGTTCCAGAGCCGCGGGGCCCTGCGGCAGCTGAGGGTGCGACAGCAAGGCGGCAATCGCGGCGAGGCTCGCCGGCTCGCGCCAGATCGGCCAATAAAGCGCGATCTCCCTCCCTTCGAGCCGCGCCGCCCGCATTCGCAACCGAACGCGTTCCCCCGCCTGGACCGGAGCCACGGTCAAAAGCGGCAGCCCGATAGAAGCCAGCCGATTGGCGCCGTGCTGGGTCGTTGCCTTGTCGCCGGAGGGATCATCGGCCCGCAGCGCATAACGGACATCCTCGGCCGGGTCCCACCGGAAGGATGGTGTAGGGTCCTGCCGCACCCACGGCTCGAATACCGCCTCCGCGATCGTCTGGGCCGGCGATAATGTGATCGCGCGCCTGCCGCGTCCGCGCGGCGGCGGTGACGCCATACCCGGCAACGCCGCAAGCCGCTCCAGGAAATGCTGATGGCCCTGCCCGAACAGCAAACAAAGCGGTGTGGCCTCGATACGTTCGTCCCGCGCCGCTGTGTCGGACATCAGCGCGGCGAACAGATCGGCACGCGTTTGCGATTGAGCACCCGCCGCTTCTCGCAGCAGGGATCGCGCCCGTGAGGGGCTGTAATTCAGGTCCCGCTGAGCCTCGCCCTCCGCTGCTTCCGCCGGGAAGCGATATTCGATACTCAGCCGCTCGATCCCCTTGGCGGCAGCGTCTGCGATGTCCTCCCGGCTAATCGGTTGCGCCAACACAAGCACCGGACGCAGCGGCGGCTCATTCGTCGTCCAGCAGGCGCGTACCCGCCATTCGGGTTGCGACGTTTCAAGCGAACGCAGCAAGCCCAGCAGCGCAAGGAAGGCGAGCAAATTGTCCGGCTCCAGCCCTTCCAGCCGATGGCGACGAGAAGTTTCGCTCATGGCGCACGCTCTGCAAGCCCTGCCGCTTCGGAGGCGCGGTGGTCGGCCAGCCGTACGAAGGCCTCGAGCGTCGCCAGGCCCCAGATGCCATAACGGGTCTTCAGTTCGTGAAACATCTGCGACCAGTCGTATCCGTCGAAATTGAACCCGAGGGATTGCGGCCCGGGGCCGTCGGCAACCGGAATGCCGCCGAGGACCGGCGGCAGGTCCCGCGGCGCCAACTCGTCCGAGTGCGGGAAAAAGGGTCGCCCGTAACCGTGATGCACACCAATCAGCCAAAGCACCAGCTCACGATCATTGGCTGTGTCGAACAGCCGGTGTGCGCGAGCGATCCGGACCGACAACGCTTCGTGGCGCCAGCGCTCCGGGAGGCCGGAGTCTTTCCAGGCTTTCTGCCCGCCTCCGGCTGCGGATTTCGCCAGCACCGTTCCTTCATCGACGGCGAGCCATTTCCCGCCATAAAGCATCGCCTGAAACCGCGGGTCTGCCTTGCCGGCATCGTGCAAAAAAGCGCCGAGTGCAACATCGGCCGCGAGGCTGGCATTCAGGCCAGCCCGTTCGCCGAAGCGCTGCGCAAAACAGCGGACCTCGCGCGAATGATCCTCCAGGGACTGATCGTAACCCGGCGTCGAACCAAGCCCATCGTCTTCGGTCGCCGGTTCGCCGCCCGCGAATTCCTCATTGGTCTGATAGGCGACTTTCGTTTTGGCCTGACGCTCAACCCGGATGCCCTTTGGCGCCACCAGGATGATCCCGCGCGGGTGTTCCTCCAAATCCTCGCCATAGGGAAACAAGACCTGCGGATGGTGATGTTTGTCGCGCCGCCGGTGCAAAAGCCCTGTGAGCGCATCACCGAATTCGGGCGGCGGTTTCGCGTCGAGCAGGGTGGAAACAATGGCAGTGCCTTGCACCCGCTGCTGATCGTCCAGTTCGGCGATCAGCGCCTCAAAAGCGGTTTTGAAACGCGCGACGGCTGCACGTTTTTCGGGCGCTGATGCATCCTCGCTTCCCGCAATCGGAGGTGCGGCGGCCGAGATGAGTTCCGGCGTGAGGCGCAACGCGTAACGATGCGCCGCAAACGGCTCCGCCGCCTGACGACCGACATCCTCGACCGGGTCTCCAGATTCGGGCTTCCAGCCGTATTTATCGCATCCGCCGTAATCGGCGGGGGCCACGATCACGTCATTCGGCGCCAGCCGGCCGGGACGTAGCCAGCCGGTTTTCGCGTCATCGGGGCCGGCCCAGCGGAAAACAAGGCGGTCTTCTCCGGCAGCGTCCTCCGTCGATCCCCGTTCGGGCGCGTCGGCGAAATCGAGGGTGGGCGTGTTGCGCAGCCAGCGCCTCGCCGCCGCCAGCGATACCTCCACCATTTCGCCGGGTTTTGGCGGCACGAGGCGAAGCAGCTCGATGGTTTCGTTATTCGTGCGGTCGCGGAACAGGTCAGCGCGCCACGCGATCTGTACGGTTATTGGCGAACGATCGGGGCCGTGCAGAAACAGCGGAACGTCAGGATCGGCATTGGGAATGGGCCACGTTTGCGACCACAGATGCGCGTAGGCCGGCATCACAATCGGTGCGTTCTTCTTTTTCGAGGCGAGTTCGTCTGAGTTGTCGAGAAGCTCAGGCGGGAATGCGTCGATGCCGAAATCCACAAATCCCGCCTGTCCGGCGGCCTCCTGCAAGGCCCTCCAGGTCTTGCCGGTGCGATCACCATAAACCGGATCGTCGGCTTTTAAGGCAATGTCGTCTCTGTGCGCCAGAATAGCAGCGAAGGCCGTAAACGGGCGGCCGTCCCGGTTCAGCCGGCCGAAGCGCTGGCGTAAGGCATCGAGCGGTGCCGCTTCGGTGATCAAGGCATCGAAATCGAGGTCAACCCCCGCCTCGATCGTCTGGGTCGCGACGACGATAAAGGGTTTTTCCAGGTTTCGCCGGCCGGTTTCATTACCGGTGCGAATGCGATCAAGCTCGTGGGCGCGCCCGTTGCGATCCACCTCCCGCGCCGGGCCGATCAGGAGAGTCACCTCGGCATCGGGACATTCGCCCTGCCGTAAACGATCAAAGATGCGCCGTGCGCGGAGCACCCGGTTCACCACGACCCCGATCACCGGTTGCGGCAGAGTTTCGCGTAATTGGCTCAAGGCCTTCTTCGTCTGCTCGACAATCTCTTCGACACGGCGATCCTCCGTCGCCACACCCTGCTTCCCGACAATGTCGATCAACAGTGCCGGTTTTGAGGCCTGCAATCGCCGCGCGAGCACGAGGTCGGCCCGGTCATCGTCCTCCAGGCCGAACGGGCTTTCGGAGCGCGCGCCGGGCGTCGCCGTCAAGACGGCGGTCGTGAGCGGGGGCACCCCGATGTCCCAGTTTTCTTCGGGATCCCGCTTGCTCGGGCCTTTTTCGCCATCCGGCTTGCCGATACGCTTCACGGCCTCCAGTGTTTGCCGGAACGGCTCGGCCAGATGCGCTTCATCAAGCAGGATCAGGCAATCCGTGCCGAGCAATCCGGCATGCACCGGCTTCATCCGGTCGCTGACCCCGTAGCCGCGGAACAGCAGGCGCGAGCCGACCTGATCGACCGTCGAGCAGAGAATCGTCGGTTGTACGGGGGTGCGCGCCCAATCGTCTTCGCGAGGCACGCCGCCGCGCAGCCGCCGCGCCAGGAGCGGCGGCCCCTCGCCCCCCGCAAGCGTGCGCAGCGCGGCGGCGACGCGCTGCGTTACCGGGCCTTTGGGGGCGATCAGCGCGTTTGCGATCTTGCGGGCCCGCTCAAACGCATCATCGACGATCAGCCGCCGGTCGACGGCGAAGACGATCCGGATCGGCGCTTTTCGCTTGCCTCCGCGGGCAAATTCCAGAGCGTCCAGGGCCAGATGGAAGACCGCGATGTCCAGCGCCGCGGTCTTGCCGGAACCGGTCGGCAGGTCGAGCAGCGGCGGCCATTCCGCTGTCGCGGCGAGGCGGTGCAGCAGGCGGTCCTGCCAGGGAAACGGCCGGAACCCGTGAACCTCATCAAAAAACCCGGCGAAATCGGCGGCGGTGAGGGGCGTCGTCATGGCTCACCGTCCGCTCGCGCGTCGAGCGGCCGCATCAGCCCGAGGCCGACAAAGCGCCCGGCGCCGAGGATCACCGGCCCTGTGACGGCTTCCTTAAACTCGACCACCAGATGCATCCGCTGCCGGCTGGCCAGGGCCGGCGGTACATTCCAGTTCGCCCATCGTGGTGCATTGCCCGATGGATAGGCCGATACGGCGCCCTCAATGGCCGAGTGCTTGCCGGCGGCAAGATTGACCGGCGCAGGCAAGCCGATATTGGCGCAGGCCTGCGCCACGAGGGCTGCGACCTCCGCGTCGCGGGCCGTGCCGGTCTCTTTCAGGTGGCGGTCCAGCACGACCGGGGTGCAACTCGCCCATACCTTGCCGGTGCGGATGTAGGGGGCCGGATTGAGGGACGCCCTTGGCGTCTCTGCCGGGATTGAGAAACGGACATCAATGCCCGGCCCATAGCACCTCAACTCACGACGGCCGTTGTCATCGTTGGCTCGCATGATCCGTCGCATCGCACGCTGAAAGGTTGGATCGGCCAGCAGGTTTGCCTCGCGCGGCGGAACCAGGGCAAATCCGAACACCGCGCCGCTGGCATACCGCGATCCGAGAAAGGCGAGCGGCACGATCGCGAGATGCGGCTTTGGCGTCGGCGTCCCATCCGGCATGTGCCCGGAGACGATTTCGGGAATGGCGTGGCCGAGTTCGATCTCGCGATAGCCGCTCATGATCGTGTCGCGCAGCGCCTTCGCAACCAGCGCCGCCGCGCGCAGATCGGGCATCTCGCCATCGACATGTTCCAGCACGAGCCACTCGTCGGAAAATACGGAACGCGGCGTCGGATCGGACTCGGATTGCGGGTCGGCGCGAACCGCCTCGCCTGGAGACGGACGCTGGCCCGAATGGAACCGCCGTTCGAGTTCGGCGAGCCGGCCGGGATACACCCGTCGGCGCGTCCGTCCCGTCTGGGGGCCGGAGATGCCGGCGATCCGGTCGAGAAACCGGCAGCGGGTCAGGCTGGCGGAGTGCCCGACATAACTCGTATCCGCCGCCAGCGCGTTCAGCGCGCCGAAGGTGGCCGGGTCGGCGGCAACGTTCGGCCAGATCAAGCGTACCACCGGATCATCCGGCCGATAGGCCGGGAAACGGCGCGGCTGACGCCGGCGAAACGCCGGCATCACACTGCGATCACCGGTTCTGCGCGTCTCGGGGTCGTTTGGCGGGACAAAGACGGTCGGCGCCTCGCGGGGCGCGCCGCCGCTCGCCGCGATTTCAGGAACCTCCTGCCGTTCCAGCCATTCGAGCGCGCGGCGCTCCTCGGCTTTCTCGCCGCGCGCCGCCCAGGTCGCGACCAGAGCGGAAAACACCCGGTCGGGCTGCGGCGGCCAATCCGGCTGGCCGCTCGCCGGCATTCGCGCGGCAAAGGCGACCCCGAGCAGATGCTCGATTTCCAGGATGAGCGGCATCACGCATTCTCGGTCTCGCCGCCTTCGCCTTCGAGCGCCAGGCGTTGGCTGCGGCGCACGATCTCGACCAGCTTGTCCTGCGGCACGAGGCGCACCGGTTCGCGCTGCAATTCAAGGCCGGCGCGCCGCGCCGCGTCATAGGCCTCGGCATAAACTGCCCGCGCCGTTTTGCGGTCCAGCACAACCGGCCCGGTTGTGCCATCGGCATGCACGAGTTCGAGCGGCGCCCGACCCTCGCACACCAGATCGCAGCGCGAGCGCAGCGCATAGCCCCGCGCATCCTGCTCCGCCAGCGCGACCAGCCCGAGTGCGGCCAGCAGAGCACGCCCCGCCTGGTCGCGTTCGCCGCCGCCGAAGCCGAGTCGGCGCAGCCCGGCAAAGCTGATGACCGCGACATGCTCGATATAGTCGCAGGTGACGCCGAGCGGCTGCACCGACGGCGCGATATTGCCGTGGTTGATCTCCGACGGACGCACCTTTTTTGCGCCTTTGCCGGCGCCCTGTGCGTCGATGTCCCAGCCCGCCTCGCCTTTCCAGACCTCAACTTTCCGCAAGATGCCGAGCGGGTCGATACGGCTCCCGGTACGACGTCCGGCGGTCCGGGTCTCGACTTCGCCCGTCCGCTGGTCTGCGATTTCCTCGACCGGCGTATTGATCGCCGTGATTTCCGAGACAAGGCACCGTGGAAACTTGGCACCCAATCCGCCGCCCTCTCCCGTCGAATGCCAGGCCCCGAACAGCAGCGCTGTCGGCGAAGCCTCCAACAACGCGGTCGCATCAGCCGGTTTCGCCTCGGCGAGCCGGATGCCGAGCGCGCTTTTCATAAAAGGCTGACCGTCCAGAAGACTGTCGCGCAGGATCGCGTCGTACACACGATGCGGCGCATCGAGCGACGTGATTTCAGTGACGCCCGCCAAATCGCTGCCGGCGAAATCAACGGTGACATAGGGGAGAGGTATGGCGCGTTCCCGTACGGCCGACAGCAGCACCTCTTCGAGTCGGTTCGCCTGGCTCTGGACGCTGTCCACCAGCACGCACCAAACCTCGTCGCCGTCGATGCGCCGCCGCTCGAACACATGCCGCGGTCCAGCACCGCGCCGCTCCTCGGGGTAGGTGGGCGGCAGCAAGCGATCGCCGCACCCACCCACCGGCTGCAACCTCTGTCTCCGGCGCAATGCTGCGTCGTTTGCGGTGGCATCAATCAAATTCGCGTACTTCATGGCTTACCTCCCGTGATTTATGGATACCGGCCCGGTCTGAGATGCCGGGTCGAGGCGCGCTCCGCGGAGCGCAGCGCTACGGGTGTTTGGAAAGCGTTTGCCCGAAAGCACCTCGGATATACGCCCCGGGTTAACTCGATACTCGGCGGCCAGCACGTGCTGCGCCTCACCTCTAAGGCGGCGGCACCATATTTCAACGGCATCTTCTTCGGTCAATTGTCGCGACACATTTGGCGAACGCATTCTCTCTCCTCGGGCCAAACTTGACCCAACCGGACGAGCGCGCGATGGTGTCGCTCGTCGATGAACAGGATCGACCGACGGCATAAACTGCCGTCGAGGCGGCGACCGGGGCACTACTCAGGTCGCCGCCTTCTTTGCTCAATACGCGCATCATCGGAGGCATGCAAGAATAATCGAAGACCCTCCCGTACCACCAATCCAACGCCGTATAACGCGACTTCCCGATGTGAAGCATCGGGGCCTCATTGAAGCTACGGCGTTGGCTAGGTAGTCACTTAAAGCTTCTAAAATTCCCCGGCGAAGCGCCGGGGCCTCATTGAACCGCGATCTGCATGCCCGAGGAGGTGAATTTCCTGCGGCGCGGCATGGCGGCCCGGCCACTCGCCGCGAGCCGCGACCTGGCGTTGCCGGTCTATGTGCAGGCGTCGCTGGCACGCGTGCGCAAGCGCGGCGAGACCCTGCTGATCCAGACCGAGGACGGTGCCGAGACGACGGCGCGGCTGATCGACACCTCGCAGCTGGTGCTGCTCGGGGGTGTCGATGTGACGACGCCGGCGCTGCACGAGTTGATGCGCCGCGACATCCCGGTGAGCTGGTACTCGACGGGCGGCTGGTTTATCGGTCATACGGTCGGAACCGGGCACCGCAATGTCGAATTGCGCACCGCCCAGTACCGGCAGAGCTTCGACCCGGCCTTCTGCCTGCGCCTGGCGCGCGGCCTGGTCGCCGCGAAGCTGCGCAACTCGCGGACGCTGTTACGGCGCAACAGCCGCGAGTTTGGCGCGTTGGAGGCGGCGCTCGGGGGGCTGCGGCGGGCGGCGCGCGCCGTCGGCGAGGCGCACAACCTCGCCGAACTGCTCGGCGTCGAGGGCAATGGCGGGGCGCTGTATTTCGGCAGTTTCAATGGAATGCCGAACGGCAGTGACGAAGGCGCCGGACCGGACGAGGCGGGGATGGCCTTCGTGTTCGAGCACCGCAACCGGCGGCCCCCGACCGATCCGGTCAACGCCATGTTGTCCTTCACCTATGCGATGCTGGTGCGGGAATGGACCGCGACGCTGTCGGCGGTCGGTTTCGATCCCTATCGCGGTTTTTATCACCAGCCGCGCTATGGCCGACCGGCGCTGGCGCTCGACATGATGGAACCGTTCCGGCCGATCCTTGCCGATTCGGCGGTCATCACCGCGATCAACAACGGCGAGGTAAAGCCCGGCGATTTCATCTGGGCGGGACATGCCTGCGCCTTGTCCGCGCCTGGGCGCAAGAAGATGATCGCCGCCTTCGAGCGGCGGTTGACGGCCGAAATCACCCATCCGGTGTTTGGCTACCGCATCAGCTATCGCCGGGTGATCGAGGTGCAGGCGCGGCTGCTGGGGCGGCATCTGATGGGGGAGATCCCGGAACTGCCACCGGTCGAGCCGCGATGAACGGGAGCCGGCGCGGCGAGGGGGCGGCGGGCAGTGGCGCTGTTCGCGTCGCGCACCGCGACCGTTATGGCGGGCATCACAGTGACGAAAACCTCTACATCGTCACCTATGACATCGGCGCCCCGGCACGCTGGCGCAAGGTGTACCGCATCATGGAGGGCTATGGCGAATGGCTGCAACTCTCGGTGTTTCAGTGCCGGCTGACCCGGCGCCGGCAGATCGAGTTGAAGCGCGCGCTGGACGAGGTGATCAATCACGTGGAGGACCATGTGATCATCATTGATGTCGGCCCCGTCGCAACAAACCGCCCCCACGTCGAGAGCCTCGGCAAACCCTTCGCGGTCGTCGCCCGCGGCCCGATTATCGTATAATATGCACCGCCGCCTTCGCGCGAGCGCTGCGATGGTTCGCCAACCCCGGGCAGCGCTCGCAGGGCTGATTGACATTGTGAGCAAACAACTTACGGCGAACGAGACCGTTTCGGTAATATGAACACACCATGAACAACGACACGCTTCGGACGCACCGCTCGAAAACACCCCGCCAACGCCCTGCCGCCATTCCCCCCGGCACCGCCGCTATCATCCCCGGCGAAACGCCGGGGCCTCATTGAAGTTACGATATCCCCTCGTTGCATTTCACCTGCATCTTATCATCCCCGGCGAAACGCCGGGGCCTCATTGAAGTGGGGTATCCAGCGGCCCGCAGATGGCCGGCCGCCTGATCATCCCCGGCGAAACGCCGGGGCCTCATTGAAGTTTAAGGCAAAGCGATCAAGAAAACGTGCCTTCCGAATGGGGATCATCCCCGGCGAAACGCCGGGGCCTCATTGAAGTAGGCCCGCATTGCCCGCGCCGAGGACCCGAAGACGATCATCCCCGGCGAAACGCCGGGGCCTCATTGAAGTCAGAATACGTTGATGTAGGCGACAGGTTGGCATTTACCGATCATCCCCGGCGAAACGCCGGGGCCTCATTGAAGTAGGTCTTTGCCCTCTTTGGCGCGGTTCCACAAATCATCATCCCCGGCGAAACGCCGGGGCCTCATTGAAGTGGCGACCGTCATGCCAGAGCTGTTCGCCCCGACACCTCATCATCCCCGGCGAAACGCCGGGGCCTCATTGAAGTGTCGTCGGTCAGCATGCCGCCCTGCGCCTTGAAGATCATCATCCCCGGCGAAACGCCGGGGCCTCATTGAAGTACTTGGTGCGACCACACCTTCCTGCGTTACCGACGCCGATCATCCCCGGCGAAACGCCGGGGCCTCATTGAAGTCTTCCAATAGCTTCATGGCTTTGGCTTCAATAGCATTATCATCCCCGGCGAAACGCCGGGGCCTCATTGAAGTATCGAGCAGTTCGTGAGGTTCAGCGCGGCTTTGGCAATCATCCCCGGCGAAACGCCGGGGCCTCATTGAAGTTGGCCCATCCCGCCCCACGCCCGTTCGCCGTCGCCGATCATCCCCGGCGAAACGCCGGGGCCTCATTGAAGTATCGAGGTAATAGCGATAGAGGCCATGCACCCCGAGCGATCATCCCCGGCGAAACGCCGGGGCCTCATTGAAGTCTGACGTTCGCGGCCATGTCGCCTCCGTGCGGCGAATCATCATCCCCGGCGAAACGCCGGGGCCTCATTGAAGTTCCGGGCCGTGATCCTGGCGTTGATCGCGAAAGGGCTCGTATCATCCCCGGCGAAACGCCGGGGCCTCATTGAAGTGACGAGGGTGGGTTGTTTTCGCTCGCGGATGCCACGCAGATCATCCCCGGCGAAACGCCGGGGCCTCATTGAAGTACTCCCTGGTGGTGGAGTTGGCGCGGGTAACCGCCGATCATCCCCGGCGAAACGCCGGGGCCTCATTGAAGCAATTGTTTCCAGTGCCGGATAACAAACGTCATCTCCGGCGAAAAAGCCCGGCCAAGGTGGTGAAAGGGTGGATCAGGTGGCGGGGCGTGGCTTCGAGCGCAGCGGGCGGGCGCCTGCTTCCGCCGGTTCGCCCCAGCGGCGCACCATGCCGGTGTCGAGGCCGAACAGGTCGAGCATGCGGCCGAGGGTCTGGTCGATCAGGTCTGTGAGGGTCTGCGGCTTGGCGTAGAACGCGGGGACCGGCGGCGCGATGATCGCGCCCATTTCCGACAATGCCGTCATCGTGCGCAGGTGGCCGGTGTGGAGCGGCGTCTCGCGCACCATCAGCACGAGGCGGCCGCGTTCCTTGAGCACGACATCGGCGGCGCGCGACAGCAGGGTCGTCGTCACGCCGGTCGCGATCTCGCTCATGCTGCGCACCGAACAGGGCGCGATAATCATGCCGAGCGTCGGAAACGAGCCCGACGAGATCGGCGCAGCGAGGTCGCCGATCGCATGCACGACGTCGGCGCGGGCGCGCAGATCGGCCGGTTTCAGCTCGGTTTCCAATGCCAGCGTGACCTCGGCCGAGCGGCTCATCACCAGATGGGTTTCGACCGCCATCGGCCGCAGCAATTCCAGCAGGCGGGCCCCGTAAACCGCGCCCGAAGCGCCGCTGATTCCGACAATCAGGCGTGGCGGAGCGCCGCCCAGCCCCTGCAAACGGGCATCGGGCGACCCATCTGGATGATCAGGGTGCATACCCTGGCTGGTGGGTCGTTTCGGCGCTACCATCGGCTGTTGTCATGGTGACGAGGAGGAAACCGCATGTCGGTGCTAGATCACATCGAGGAGCTTCGAGAAAAGCACGCTTTGCTTGAGCGCGCCATCGATGAAGAGGTCCATCGCCCGCTGCCCAACCACGACGCGATCACCGATTTGAAGCGTCAGAAACTTCGCATCAAGGACGAAATCGTCCAACTGGAGCAGCATTAGGCCGCGCGCGACCGGCTGCCGGAAAAGCCGGTGAGGGACACCCCCTCCCCGGCTTTTTTGTTGCCGCCGCCCGGGCACGCTTGACGGCGGTTGCCGATACCGCGAGCGTCAGGATGCAGCCAGAGGAAAAACTATGAGTTCCACCCCCACCGAACCGTTCCGCGCGCCGACCGTCGATATGCTTTCGGTGCGGGTGGTTGTCGATTCGTTCTTTGACCAGTTTATGCCGAAGCAGACCCACCCGCACGTCACGGTCGAGCATGTCAGCCGCATTCGCGGCCGCGAGCAGGAAGCGACACTGGCCGGCGAATGGGGCCTGTCATTGCACCTCGCCGCGAAGACGGCTGGCACCGAAGGGCAATACCTGCTCGATTTCGGCTACACCCCGGAAATCCTGCTGCGCAATTTCGACCTGCTCGGGGTCGAACCGGCCAGGCTCGACGGGCTGATCCTCAGCCATTCGCACCGCGACCATTACGGCGGCATGGTCGGCTTCGTGCAGCATCACCGCACCGGGATGCGCAATGACATCAAGCTGTTTACCGGCGGCGACCTGACGTTTCGCGAGAAATGGCTGGGTTCCCGCGACGCGGAGCCGACCTCGTGGGGCGCGCTCGACGCCGCCGCGCTCGACGCCGCACATGTCGAGACCGTATCGTGTGGCAGCGCGCACGCGCTGTGCGGCGCCTTCACCTCCGGCTATATCGCTCGGCAATCGTTTGAGCGTGTGTTGCCGAACACGATGATCGAGCCGACCGCGGCGGATCATTTCACTAACGAGGAACGCCGCGGCCGCCTCGTGCCCGATCGCCACCCGGACGAGCACGCGACCTGCTACGTCGTGCAGGGCAAGGGGCTGGTGGTGATCTCGTCGTGCGGCCATTGCGGGCTGATCAACACGATCAAGACCGCGATGGCGGTATCGAATGTCGAGAAACTGCACGCGGTGCTTGGCGGCTTCCACCTCGGCATCGCGCCGCCCGATTATGTCGAACACACGATCACCGAGCTGAAGGCGCTCGACCCCGATGTCGTGATCCCGATGCATTGCAGCGGGCGCGCCTTTATCGCCGGGATGGCCCGCGAGATGCCGGACAAGCTCGTGTATTCCAACACCGGCAGCCGCTTCACCTTCGGGGCCTGACGACGGTGCGCCTCTACTATCAGAGCCTCGGCGTGACGCGCCGTTCGACGAGCGGCGACTACGCGCAGCGGCTGTCGGCGATCCTGGCCAGCGCCGCATCGCCGGGCACGACGATCGAGTTGCGCGGTCTCAGCCCGGGCCGCGCTATCGCCGACCAGTACCGCTATCTCGAATACGCCGACACCGCGGAGAATCTTCGAGAACGGCCTCGCCGCCGAGCGCGACGGTTATGACGCGTTTCTGATCGGCAACATTTTCGAACCGGGCCTCCACGCCTTGCGCGAACTGCTCAACATCCCGGTGCTCGGGTTGTGCGAGGCATCGGTTACGCTCGCCTGCCTGATGGGGCCGAGTTTTTCGGTCGTCAACGTGAACCCCAAATTTGCCCGCCGCGTTACCGAGAACATCGCCAGCTACGGGTTGTCGAGCCGGCTCGTCTCGATCGATCAGATGACCGTCGAGCGCCCCGCGATGTTCGATCTCGCCTTCGAAGACGAGGCGGTTCGCGCCGACGTGATCGAGCAGTTCCGCGCCGGCGCCCGCCAGGGGCTGGCGAAGGGCGCCGAAACCGTGATCCCGGCCGGCGGGATCGTCATGACCTTGCTGGCGGAAGCCGGCGTGCACGAGGTCGACAACGCGCCGGTGGTCAACGGTATGATCGCGCTCGTCAAGATGGGCGAACTCGCTGCCAGCCTGCGCCTGCTGACCGGCCACTTCACCAGCAAGCGCCTGACCTACGCCCCGCCCGCCGGCGCGCTGCTCGCCGATATCCGCCGCCTCTACGGCGAGCACCTCTATCCTGGCGCCACCTGAACCGCTCCGCCCTTGCGGCTTCCCTCGCGACGCGCGGCCAGCTTCGTGTAAGATGAATGGCATTGCGCGCGGTCCTGCCTGCCGGAGCCGAGGCACAGGGGGAAAACAAATGGGCCTGATGGCAGGGAAACAGGGTCTGGTGATGGGTGTCGCCAATGACCGCTCACTGGCATGGGGCATCGCCAGTGCGCTGCATGCTCACGGTGCTGACCTCGCCTTTACCTATCAGGGCGAATCGCTGGGCCGGCGAGTGCGTCCGCTGGCCGAAAGCGTCGGCAGCAATTTTGTGATCGAGGCGGATGTGACCTCGGAAGCGAGCCTCGACGCCGTGTTCGAAAGCCTCACCGAGCGCTGGGGCCGCCTGGACTTCCTGGTCCACGCGATCGCGTTTTCCGACAAGAACGAATTGACCGGCAAATACATGAACACGTCGCGGGGCAATTTCCTGCGCACGCTCGACATCTCGTGCTTCTCGTTCACCGATATCTGCCGCCGCGCCGCGCCCTTGATGAGTTCGGGAGGCAGCCTGCTGACATTGACCTATGCCGGCGCCGAGCGGGTCATGCCGCATTACAACGTGATGGGGGTCGCGAAGGCGGCGCTGGAAGCCAGCGTCAGATATCTCGCGGTCGATCTCGGCGGCGACAACATCCGGGTCAACGCGATCTCGGCCGGCCCGATCAAGACCCTGGCGGCGTCGGGCATCGGCGATTTTCGCTATATCCTGAAATGGAACCAGTACAACGCGCCGTTAAAGCGCAACGTCACGATCGAGGATGTCGGCGGCGCCGGCGTGTACCTGTTGAGCGATTTGTCGTCCGGGGTCAGCGGCGAGGTGCACCATGTCGATTGCGGCTACCACGTCGTCGGCATGAAGGCGGTCGACGCGCCGGATATCTCGGTGGTGTGAAGCTGCCGCCGCCAGCCCCGTCGGGAAGCCGGGGGCCGAACGTGGACGAGCAGTGCGATCGGGCTAGAGCATGATCCGATGGGCTCGAGTCACCCTCTCTTTTTCGTCAATCCCGTGCATCGGTGCTAGCTTTGCCCGGTGGCATACCCCCGCTTTGTCATTCCGGGGCAGCCCGCAAGGGCTGAACCCGGAACCCAGGAACACCGTCTTCGCCCTTTTGGCACCGTCCGTGTTCTTGGGTTCCGGGTTCCTCGCGGAGTTTATCCTCGGGCCGGCCGGAGGCCGGATCCGGGGGCTCGGCCCCGGAATGACAAGGCAACGAAACTGAGAGCGCTCGCGTCTGCGCGGATAATGCTCCAGCTAGAAATCCTTCCAGTTCTTTTCGAGGTCGCACGGCTTGTGCGCCGCCGAATCGGACAGGACATTGATCTTCATCTGGCGAATCGAGCCGGACTGACGCACCATCAGCTCGGCCTCCATCACATCCTTTTTGATCAGGCCCTGATAATAGGCCTTCAGGCGGACCGTTGTTACATCGCCCGATTTTTCCGGGGCCTTGGTCTGCTCGACCGTCGCCGTGGCGGGATTGACCGTCGGATGCAGGCATTTTATCGCATTGTCGCGGAACAGGTCCGGATACTTCACATCGTCCGCCGCCGCGGGATTACCGAGGCAGAGGCAGGACAACAGCGCGGCGGCCCCGCCCTGTACCAGACGCCCCCGTACCAGAAAACCGAAACGCCGCATTTGCGATTCCTCCGTTTTTGATGAAGCTGCGATACGCTGACCGCGCCAGTCCCGCCCGGCGCATCGGCCCGGATGGCGGCGGCACGGCGGGTGCCGTGTTTGTCGCCAAACAGTTGCATATGTTACACGATCATCGCCGCCGACACAGGGGTGCAGCGCAACTGATGACGGAGAGCGGCAATCGCGCCAAGATGCGGCGCCCGGGACAGCACAACGCATTCAGCCTGACGGATCGGGAATGGCCGGCAACAGTTTCGGAACCTTGTTTCGCTTTACCAGTTGGGGCGAAAGCCATGGGCCGGCGATCGGTGTGGTCGTCGATGGCGTGCCATCGCGCATTCCGCTCGCCGAAGCCGACATTCAGCAATGGCTCGACAAGCGCCGCCCCGGCCAGTCGCGCTATACGACGCAGCGCCAGGAGCCGGATCAGGTCAAAATCCTCTCCGGCGTGTTCGAGGGACAGACCACCGGCACTCCGATCCAGCTGACGATCGAAAACGTCGATCAGCGCTCGAAGGACTACCGCAACATCGCCGACCGCTTCCGCCCCGGCCACGCCGACTATACCTACTGGAAAAAATACGGCATTCGCGACTACCGCGGCGGCGGCCGTGCCTCGGCGCGCGAAACGGCACTCAGGGTCGCGGCCGGCGGCGTCGCGCGCAAGGTGCTGGGTTCCGGCATTGCGATCCGCGGCGCGCTGGTGCAGATCGGGCCGCATGCGATCGACCGTGCCGCGTGGGATTGGGAGGCGACCGGCGACAACCCGTTCTGGTGCCCCGACCGGGCGATGGCGGCGCGCTGGGCCGAATTTCTCGATGGCGTGCGCAAATCCGGGTCATCAACCGGCGCGGTGATCGAGATTGTCGCGAGCGGCGTGCCGGTCGGCCTCGGCGACCCGGTCTACGACAAGCTCGACGGCGACCTCGCCCGCGCGATGATGACGATCAACGCGGTCAAGGGCGTCGAGATCGGCGCCGGGTTTGGCGCGGTCGCGCTATCCGGTGAGCAGAACGGCGACGAGATGCGGATGCGCGACGGCAGGGTCGAGTTTCTGTCGAACAATGCCGGCGGCGTCCTCGGCGGCATTTCGACCGGGCAGGACATCGTCGTGCGCTTCGCGGTCAAGCCGACCAGTTCGATCTTGCACCCGATGCGCACCGTCGATGCCGAGGGGAACGACACCGAAATTGCCACGCACGGCCGCCACGACCCCTGCGTCGGCATCCGCGCCGTCCCGGTCGGTGAGGCGATGATGGCCTGCGTCCTCGCCGATCATCTGCTCCGTTATCGGGCGCTGGGAGGCGCGGTTTAGAGCGAAGTCCGTGTCGCGCCAGGCGCGGAATTCTACCGGCGGCCTGGAGTCAAATATCACGACACCGATATCGGCCTCCGCTGCCTGCCGCATCCCGTCCTTCTAGAAGAACACAAAGGACCGGACCACGACGTTCCGGCGGCATCGGGCGTTGGCGGGCGCGGTCGGGTCGACACAGGCCGTGTGGAAAGACCAGCGCGAGACCGAGCCGTCGGTCACCGAGTCATAGCACTTCAGCATCGAGACCTCGTTGGGCTTCTGCTGGGGAAACCAGTACCATTCGTGGTCAGGGCGGTAGGTGAAGCGGGTAGTCTCGCCGACGCGGTCGTCGTAAATCCGGTAGTTGGTGATGTAGGGCTGGTCGGCGAAGGAGGGCCAGGCGCAGAGCACGAAGGGGAACTGTTCGATGGTCTCCATTGGCTTCGCGAGGTTGATCGACATGAACCGCCGCGACATCTTCTCGTCGGCCTCTTCCGCCGTGTAATTCTGCGTGCGCCCGAAATTCCGCAGATTCCTGGTGAGCAGTTCGCGGCAGCGCACGCGCCCGCTATTGTCGTTCAGGTCGTTGTGCACAAGGTTGGCGTAATTGGCGTTCACACCCGGGTTGTTGCTGTCCTGGTCTTCGGTGCGGTCGCCCGCATAGTCCTTGTCGAAGACGTCGTGGTTGTAGACCAGCGCATCGGTGGCATCCGGGAAGAACTCAAGGAGCAGCTTCTCGATCTCGGGGTAGAATACGCGCTCCACCTCCGCTGCATCGTAGAAGTTCGAGCATTCGGTCTCGATGTGCGCCAGCGAGAGACCCAGCCGGTCCATGCATTCGGGGCTGCTGGGCGAGAGGCCCGGGTAGTATTCGCCGATGCGCCGCGCGTCGCGCATCACCTGCGGAAAATAGAGGTTTTGTCGCCGGTTGCCCTGCTCGTTCTGGCGCAAAATCATCGCTACGTCGGAGCGCTCCGGGTCGCGCCAGACAGCGTTTGACGGGACAACGGAATAGGTCGGCCGCTCGTAGACGGTATAGGGCAGCGGCACCGCCAGGCCGCCTGCCGGGGCTTTGAGGCTATTCGACTGGCGGATGTACCCGACACACTCGTCGTAGTCGCGAAACCCAACACCCCATTGGGTCTTGATCGGACCCGGTGGCGCCTTGTCGATCATCTCGATAACGCGCCGGCCCTCGCCCTCGGCGATCTCGGCGAGCGCGGCTTCAAGCGCCGCGGCGGTTCCCGCATCGCCCTCCCGGTCAAACGACATGTAGGACAGGCCGCCATTCGCCGCGATGGGCGGCGGCTGCCCTTCCGTGCGCTGGAGCGGCGGCACATAGGCCGACAACGCTCCCTCCGTGTTCGCCGCGACCTGATTTTCGGCTACATCGAGCGGGCTCATGGCAAACCTCCGATCATTTCAGCTTCACCCTGGCACACAGAGCCGGCGTTTTCCAGACTATGCGGACATGCGCCACGCCTGCCGCGCAAACCAGCGGCCACTCACGCCGGCTCGCCCGCGGCGTGGCATCAGCGCGGCGCGGCTGGCGGGGGGCCTCGCGGCCTAATCGGCGGCGATCAGCACCGCGTGGTCCGGTGCGATGTGCAGCCAGCCGGTTTCGCCTTCCGCCCAGAGCCGACCGGGCAATCCGTTGACCCGCAGCGTCCCGCCCGGCCACTGCAGCAGGTAGTTGACGATGTCCCCGAGCAGGACGCGGCGGACCACCGTCACCGGCCACTCATTGGCGTCGTCGCCCTCGGGTTGACGCCGCAACTCGGGATAGACCGCACGGATTGCCGCCAGATGCTGGCCGTCGTCGCGGGGGTCCGGCATCCGGGCACAAGGCGCGCAATGCAGGGTGGCGTCGCCGACGCGGAGCACGGGCCCCGCACCGGTTGCGCCATCGGCGAGGCGGCCCGCGACGATATTCGCCGCCCCGATAAAATCGGCGACAAACCGGCTCCGTGGCTGATTATAGATGTCGAGCGGCGCGCCGACCTGCTCGATCCGTCCTTCGCGCATGACGATGATGCGGTCGGACATCGCCATCGCCTCTTCCTGGTCATGCGTGACATAGACGGTCGCCAGGTTCGAGGCGCGCTGCAAATCCTTCAGTTCGTCGCGCATCTGGGCGCGCATCCGCGCGTCGAGATTGGAGAGCGGCTCGTCGAGCAGCATCGCGCGCGGCGTCGTCGCATAGGAGCGGGCAAAGGCGACGCGCTGCTGCTGGCCGCCGCTCAACGCGGTCGCCGACCGGTCGATGTATTCGCTCATCCCGACGGTGTGCAACGCATGCTCGACCTTCTCGCGCACCGCCGCGCCGCGTAATCCCCGCGAGCGCAATCCATAGGCGACATTTTCGAACACGGTCATATGCGGCCATATCGCGTAGGACTGGAACACCATCGACAGCCCGCGGCGCTCCGGTGGCACGTTGAGGCGCCGTGCCGCCGAAAATACCGTATCCGACCCGATCATGATGTCGCCCGCGATCGGTGTTTCCAGCCCGGCGATGCAGCGCAGCATGGTCGTCTTGCCGCAGCCGGAGGGACCGAGCAGCGAGACGTGTTCGCGCTCATAGACCGTGAACGACAGGTTCTCGATGACGGTGCGGGTGCCGTAGGCCGCCGCCAGGTTCCGCACTTGAATCAGCGGAATGGCGGCGCTCGCGGATGTCGCCGCCGCCGCATCGAACAGGTCAGGCTTCGACATGTGAGGTATCCAGCCGTCGCACGATTATCAGCATGATCAGGATGATGACGGCTTGCACCACGGCCAGCGCGCTGACGCGCGGCAGGCCGCCCGAATCCCAGAAGTTGAGAATGGCCGGCCCGAGCACCTGGCTGTCCGGGCCGGAGAGAAAGATCGAGGCGCTGATCTCGCGCACCGACACCATGAAGAGCAGCGCCCAGGTCGCGGTAATGCCATTGCGCAACAGCGGAACCGTCACCGTCCGCATGACCCGGCGCCAGCGCGCGCCGGCGACCCGCGCGGCCTCCTCGAGTGCCTGGTCGACCTGTACCATGACGCCGCTCATCGTACGGTAGCCGAGCGGAATAAAGATGATCAGGTAGCCGAGCAGGATCGCGTAAATCGTGTTGTAGATGTTGAGCGGCAAGGTCAGCACCATCCACAGCAGACCGACCGCGAACACCAGATGCGGGAAGGCCTGCGGCAGCATCGCCAATTGCTCGAGCAGCCGGCGTCCCGGACCGGTGGTCCGGTGTACCAGCCAGGCCAAGAGCGCCGCGATCACGACGCCGATCGTGCCGGTGGCGACCCCGAGCAGCAGGCTGTTGGCGATGGCGTGGCGCGTCGTCGGGAAGTCGATCAGCACGTAGCGGAAATTCGCCAGCGTCCAGGTCGCGCCGGTCCAGTCGATATCGGCGGTGCGCTGCAGCGAGGCGACGGCCAGGATGCCGAGCGGCAAGACCAGCGACACCAGCACGTAAAGACAGGCAAAGGCAAAGAGCGGCCATTTCCAGATGCCGACATCGATCCGTTTCGGCCGATAGCTGCGTCCGCCAACCACCGTAAACGAGCGTCCCTTCAACAGGTACTGGTTCAGCCACACCGCGACACCGGTGATCGCGATCAGCACGAGACCGAGCAGCGCGGCCAGCGGGTAGTTCGGCGGATATCCCTGAAACAGGATGTAGATGGCCGTGGTCACGACGTAAAAGCGCGCGCTGCTGCCGAGAATGGCGGGGATGGCAAACGACCCCATCATCGTCGTGAAGACGAACAGCGCCGCGCTGAGAATCGCCGGCATCATCAACGGCAGCGTCACGCGCAGGGCGGTACGCAGCTGCCCGCCGCCGAAAACGGCCGAACATTCTTCGAGCGACGGGTCCATCCGGCGCATCGCCGCGCCGATCATCAAAATCGCCACCGGCGCCTCGAACACCGCCATCACCAGCACGATCCCGGCGACGCTCGATGTGTTGATCAGCGGCGTCGCCGATCCGGTCAGGTAATGGAACAGCTGGTTGACGACGCCGGACCGGGGCGACCCGAGAACGCTCCACGCCAGGCCGCCGACCAGCGGCCCGAGCGGGTAAGGGATCGCGATCAGCGTTTCGAACACGCTGTTTCCCGGCACCGTGGTGCGGTGAAACACCCACGCCAATACCGTGGCGATCGTGGTGGCGATGATCGTGCCGCCGACCGACACGATCAGTGTGTTGCGGATCCAGTCGAGGTGATCGAGAAGCTCCCCGACATGGGTGAACCCATATTGCGTCGCCGGCAAATCCTGCGGGTCGCCGGCGTTGAAGGCGCTCGACACCAGCATCAGCACCGGATAGGCGAACACCACCAGCAGGCCGAGGATGGCCGCCAGCACGCCGGGATGCGGCCATCGCCAGCGCCGCGCGGCGCTGCGCCCTGGTGCGACTTCCATCCTCTCGCCGTAAGCCGCCATCGACCCGGCGCCCCGGCTAGAACCCGGACATCTTGTTCCACAGCGCGACAAACTTGGCGTGCTGCTCGCGCGACTCGTAATCGGCGAGATTGCTGACGGTGATCAATTTTGCGGTCTTGATCTGCGGGATTCCTTCGACGGTCGCATCCGGGCGGGGAGAGGCCGATCCCTGGAGCGTGTTCCACAGCGTCTGCCCGTCTTTCGACAGCACGAAATCGACAAAGACCTTTGCCGCGTTTGGGCGTTTTGTCCCGGCGATGATCGTGATCCCCTGGATCAGCGACGGCGTGCCTTCCGGCGGGAAGACGATCTCGACCGGCGAGCCGTCCCGCTTGGCCTTGACGTACTGGAAATCGCTGACCTTGCCGCCAATCAGCAGATTGCCGTTTTGAATCTCCGTCATGATTTGCGTCGACGAGGCAAAGACCCGCGGCTGCTGTGCCAACAGGCGGTCCCAATAATCGGCCGGCAGGATGTCCTTGAGGATATACCACCAGGTATACTGGCTGCCCGCGGCGGAGTTCTGGAACCCGATCTGTCCTTTCCAGCGAGGATTGAGCAAATCCATCCAGGTCTTGGGACCTTCCGCTGCCGGTACATATTTGCTGCTGAACATCATCGGCTGGGTGATCTGGACGTAAGCCGTCCAAAACCCGGCCGGATCACTGCGGAAATTCGCCCCATACGCAGCGATTTCCGGGGATTCGTAGCGTTCCAACTGGCCCTTTTTCCGCATTTCCTCCAGCAAGCCGATGTCGGAGCACCAGTAGACGTCAGTATCGTTGCGACCGGCCTTCAGTTCGGCCTCGAGCTTCGGCAGCGCCGTACCCGGCAGCAGCCGCTGCTGATGCGCCTCGATGCCGGTCTTCTCGGTGAACAGCCCGAGAAACTTCACGACATCGGGTTCCTGGTCGCCGTGCAGCAACAGGAGCGGCCCTTCCTTGCGCGCCGCCGCAAGGTCCGGCGCACCGGGTTCCGCGCCCATCGACCGGCGCGGCCATACCATCGACAACGACGCCAAGGATAGCAGCCCGGCTCCGGCGGTGAGCACCCGCCGCCTCGTCGGCAATTTCATCGGTCGATCTTTCCCCAAACATCATCTCGCACGGCCTTCGTCCCCCTTCTACCGTGGCCGTGCGGCTGCGGCGCCCTCAAAATAGGATTACGAGATCGTGGACTTCACCTTTTTGGGACCGCCTGCGTGACCGCACACTCTGACCTGACCGCCCTCGACACGCTCAAGACGCGAATCCAGGGTTTGCGCTCCAAAACCACGGATAACGGCTGCACCGAGGCCGAAGCCCTGTTGGCCGCCGCCAAGGTGGCCGAGTTGCTCGACCGGTATGATCTTTCGCTGACCGACGTCGAAATCCGCGATGCGCCGTGCGAGCGGCGCGAATATGAGACCTACCGCAAGAAGCGCATGCCGCTGGACGACTGCATCGGCGCCATCGCGGATTTTTGCGATTGCCGGGCTTGGCGAGAAAAGAACCAGGCCGGCGAGGCCCGCTATGTCTTCTTCGGCCTTCGCTCGGATATCGAGGTCGCGCACTACCTGACCGAGCTGGTCGATAACGCCGTGCGGTCCGAACTCGGCCGCTACAAGAATTCGGCCGGCTACCGGCGTTTCCGGCACCAGGACCGGCACGTGGCGAATTCCTCTTTCACGATGGGCATGGTCGCGTCCATCGCGGACAAGCTGACGCGAATGAAGACGGAGCGTGACGCGGTGAAAAATGGTACTGGGCGTGATCTCGTCGTCCTGAAGGCGTCGGTCGTGGATGCCGAACTCGAAAAGCTCGATTTGAAGCTGCGGACGGTGCGCCGCGCGACGCGAATGGTGTCGCCGACGGCTTACGAAGCCGGCGGAGCGGCGGGCGCGGCGATGTCGATCAATCCCGGAATTCGTGCGATTTGAGCTTCCCACTCAAGCTTCCCAGCGAATTTACGCTCATAACTCGCGCAGGAGGTGGCCGTGAGCACCGGAGACAGAGATTTTCGCCCGAACCGCTGCCGTAGTTTCGACGACGACAGCTACGAACCGCCGAGGCGTAATGTCGGATTTGCCGACGGCACCCAGATTTACGACAAGGATTGCGGGAGCGGGCAATCGAAGGGACAGTCCCGGCAATTCGAGGGACGATCGGCTCAACTACGCGGCAGGCTGCCATGCCCGATGCGGTGATCCAGAACGAAGGTGTGACCGACGGAGCGCCCCATCAGACCGGCGAACGGCCTACGCCGGGTGATGGTTCGGTCGCGCCCGAACCCCAATCGCCGGGGAACCCACCGCCGGGTTTTCGGCCGACGCGAAGGCGATGGTTGCTGATCGGTGCGGTCGGCGTCCTGGTTGTGGTCGTGGCCTGCGTGTTTGGCATCCCTCGCATGGAGCTGGCGCTCAACACGGTTTCGACGGATGACGCCTACGTGAACGGGCATGTGACATTTGTCGCTCCCCGCGTCAGCGGTCAGATCGCGCGGGTTTTCGTGGACGACAACAACCGTGTTCACAAAGGACAGCTCCTCGCAGCGCTGGACAAGGAGCCGTACGAGATCGCGGTCTCGCAAAAGCAGGCGGCGGTCGACACCGCAAATGCCGACCTTCAAGCGGCCAAGGCCGCGGTGCGCGGGATCGAAGCCCAGGCCCTGAGCCGACGCTGGGCGTTGCAGCACGCCTTCGAGAATGTCGACAACCAGATCGCTCTTCTGCATGCGCGGGTCGCCACACTCGGTAAGAGCCAGGCCGCGCTGGCTCTGGCGCGAGCCGAATTCGCGCGGGCGCAGTCACTGGTCGCGAACGATAATGTCAGTCGTGAGGTTTACGACCGGCGGCAGGCGGAACTTACGACCGCCGGAGCGGACGTTACCCAAACCCTGGCTGAAATCTACCAGGTCCGCGTTTCACTGGGGCTACCGGCACGTCCCGATAACGGGGCTGCTCTCGACTCGGTGCCGCCCAATCTCGACGAAAGCTTTTCCGGCGTCCTGCAAGCGCAGTCGGATTTGATCCAGAGTGCCGCCGAGCTTGGCGTCGTCCATTCATACGACCAGAATCCGAAAGAGATGCTCGCGCAGTTCGAAAGCCTGGGCGACATCGACACCACCTTCGCGCGGTTTGCGACGGAGGCGCCTGCGGTCAAGCAGGCCGAGGCCAAGCTGGAAGCGGCGAAGCGCGAACTCGCGCAAGCCGAACTCGATCTTCGTTATTGCGACATCGTCGCCGACATCGACGGCGTGGTCACACGCCGGAATGTCAATCCGGGTAATTACGTCCAGATCGGCCAGAACCTGATGGCGGTCCGCTCGCTTAAGGACGTTTGGGTCGACGCCAATTTCAAGGAAACCGAACTGCGCGACCTGCGCATTGGGCTGCCGGCGGACGTGTATGTCGACATGTACGGCGGCCGGCGGGTCTTCAAGGGTCGGGTCTCCGGCTTTACGATGGGAACGGGGTCGACACTGGCGCTGCTGCCGGCGCAGAACGCGACGGGAAACTTCATCAAAGTCGTGCAGCGGCTACCGGTCCGGATCGATCTCGAAAATTATGATCCGGACAAAGACACGCTGTTCGTCGGCACCTCTGTTGTTCCCTATATCCACACTGATAAGCCGCCGGCGGGACCCGATGCCGGGAAGTTCCTGCAAACCGGCGAGCCGCAAGCGCCAATTGCCGGTGCGCCCCAGACCACGCCGGGCGCCGGCAAATGACTGTCGCGGTGGTTTCATCGGGCCGGCCGCGCGGGATTGCAAACCCGTGGCTGGTGGCCGCTGTGGTGGTCGTCCCGACCTTCATGGAGGTGCTCGACACGACGATTGCGGTCGTGGCGCTGCGCTATATAGCCGGCGGCCTGTCGGCGACGGTCAATGACGGCGAGTGGGTTCTCACCAGCTATCTCGCCGCCAACGCCATCATCCTGCCGATCACCGGGTGGTTGATCGCGCATCTTGGGCGCCGCAACTATTTCCTGCTGTCGATCGCGATCTTCACCCTCAGTTCCGCATTGTGCGGGATGGCCGGCAGCCTCGGTCAGCTGATCCTGTTCCGCGTGATCCAGGGGCTGGCCGGCGGCGGGCTCCAGCCATGCAGCCAGGGCGTCCTGCTCGACGCCTTCCCACCGGAGAAGCAGGGCGTCGCGATGACGCTGTTCGGTTTTGCCGCGCTGATCGCACCGGTCGTCGGGCCGACGCTGGGCGGCTGGATTACGGATTCCTATTCGTGGCGGTGGGTGTTCCTGATCAATGTGCCTGTCGGTCTCCTGGCGCTCGCCGGGTGCTGGGCAATGCTGCGCGATCCGGAATACCTGTCCGCGCAGCGCACGGAGCTGAGACAGCGGCCGTTTCAATTCGACACGATCGGTCTGTCGCTGCTCGTCATCGTCATGGTGTGCTGGGAGGTGATGCTCAGCAAAGGGCAGGAATGGGACTGGCTGGGCGATCCGTTCTGGCGCGTGCAGACATTGGCCGCGCTCTTTGTGGCGGGTCTCGTTGGGCTCGTCTTTTGGGAGCTGCGGCATCGCAGCCCCGTGGTCAACTTCCGACCGCTGCGCGAGCGCAATTTCGCCGGATGCTGTCTCATCATCTTTTGCGCCTATGCCGCGCTGTACGCGGCCAGCACCTCGTTGCCGGGGCTGCTTCAGTCCCTGTTTGGCTATGACGCGTTGAGCGCCGGGCTGGTCATGTCGCCGGGTGGCATCTTTGCGGTCCTGGCAATGCCGATTGTGGGCCGCCTCCTCGGGAAGGGTATGGATGCAAGGTGGCTTATCTCTACCGGGTTGTTGGCCATGACCGCCGGCAATTATTGGATGTCACAGCTGAACCTGGACATCAGCCCCGGGCAGGTTATCTGGCCCCGGGTCGTCCTGGTCGCGGGGCTGGCGATATGCTTCGCGCCCGCGAATGTCGCGGCCTACCTCTATACGCCGCTCGCATTGCGGGGCGCCGCCGTGGGCCTGTTGAGCCTTCTGCGCAACGAGGGCGGCAGTGTCGGAACATCGCTCGCCCAGACCTTCCAGGAGCGGCGTGATCAATTCCACACGCTGCGTCTTGGCGAATACCTCGATCCCTTCAATGCCGCCGCGAATTCTTTTATCGCGCAGGGAAAGGAGCTTTTCCTCCAGCTGACCGGCGATCCCGTCGCGTCGCAGCAGCTCGCCTTGCAGGAACTCGCCAATCTCCGCCAGCAGCAGGCAGCCTCGCTCGCCTATTTCGACTGCTTCTGGATGTTCGCCATGCTGACGCTTGGGCTCGCGTTCATAGCGCTCCTCATGAAGCGTTCCGTGACCCAGAAAGGCGCTCGCATCGTTGCGGAATGAGCGAGCACGTTGGGCGCCGCACGCCGTATCTTTAATCACCCTCCCGGCGGACCTCATCGGCGTACTGACCGGAGAGAAACCCAGCGTGACGCTCGTATTTCCAAGGTCGCCGCTTCAGGTTAAAAACTCAATGATCTTAAGTGGCTGCCGTTCCTGAATACTTATAGAACCATGTGCCTTGCTCCGGAGCAGGATTTCCGTCGCATCCTCGAAGAAATTCGCGGGGTGCCGCTGGTAGCATGAACTTCGTTTTTCGCGCGCCTAGCCGCTATCCGCGAGGGCTGTCGGAGACAGGGTTAGGACTGCCCGCCCGAGCGCAAAACGAAACCGACTTAGCGCCCTGAACCGTCCACCGTCACGCCGAATCCAGTGGCTAGGTGCGTTCGACGCCTCGAGCACAACTCTAACCGCCTCGGGGCAGAAGATGAGACTGGTCTCATCGAGGGCGAAGCTGATGATCTAAGCGCATTGATGTGCAGAGTAGCCTCTGGCGGCATCGCTCCACGGTCGCCGTGCCCTGGACGTAACCCTGGCCACCTTCGTCACCCTCGCCTCCATCCAGTTGGCCGTTCAGGCGGCCTGCCAGGGCGTAGGTCTGCAAACCATGGAGAGCGGAAATTCCCAATCAGTGCTCGGGCCGACGGCTGTGCGCCGATTCCAGACCTTCGCGCTCACCGAAATAGTTAGACGATCGTATTGAGCGCGCGCTTAATGAGCGAACGCTTGGTGCGGTGCATGGAGGCGAGCGGACATTCGGGCGCGCGGGATGTCACGGATGAAATCGCACGAAGTTAATCTGCCGCGCACAATTGTTGCCTCGCTCTCGTCATGATTGCTGCGGGATTTGCATGCACGGTCTGCGGCCGGCATCCTTTTGGGAAAACATTCTGGCGCGTCCCGCGCAAAATCTAACCCTGCGCTTCATATTACAGCCGGCGGTGGCGACGATCCTCGCGCTTCGTGATGGGATGAGAGATGCGCGCTCGGGGCGCCGGCTCAATGTTTGGGCAACGATGTCCGATCCAGCGCAGCGGTCCGCACGCTGGCGAGAAGGTGTCGAGGCCATCGGGAAAATTTCCTTGATCGCGATAGCGATCGACATTGGCTATCAAGTCGCCGACCTGGATGCCTTTTATCCGGGGGAGGCCCTCCTCGTTGCGGCTCTTTTGGCTTTCATCCCGTACCTGATTGTCCGAGGCCCTGCAGCGCTGTCGGCACGCCGTTGGCTGCGAGGCAAGGCCGCGGAACCTCAGTCATGACGGTAGGTCGCCAACCCGGCGCTGACCGCTTCACGGTAACGCCGACCTCGTCGGACCACTTCGCCTGGCTGCGGACGCGCCTTGCTCTTGAGAGCACGTTGATGGCGTGGGTGCGCACAGGAATGTCCCTAATCGGCTTCGGGTTCAGCATCGTCGAGATTTTCAGCCGGATTGTTGTGAACCCGAGTGTCGCGCCAGTCTATTGGCCGGAGTTGCCCCGGTATGTAGGGCTCGCTTTGATCGGCGGAGGCGTTCTGGCATTGGTGATTTCATGCTTTCAATACGTCTGGATCAGTGACTATCTGTGGAGCGCACAGTTCCAGCCAATCGCCGGATTGCGCGAGCGGGGAGGACGAACGCCCAGCCTCGCGATCGCCGCCGCCCTTGCCGTCGTCGGGCTACTTGCCTTCTTCGCTCTGTTGTTTCGCGTGGCGTAGAACGAATTCAACGATTCGGCTAGGAGGAAGTGAATGTCTGATCCGAAAAACAAACTGGAAAAGCAAGAGTTGTTGCCATTTCCGCCGACGCCATCGGCCAGCATAGCCGGGCGCACGATGCAGGAGTCGGTCTATCGGCAGCGGGTGAAGCCGCGGCATCTGCCGGTCGGCGCGCCGAACATTTTGATTGTGCTGATCGACGATGCAGGCCCAGCACTGCCAGCCACGTTCGGCGGTGAGATCGAAACCCCCACGATGGATCGCCTCGTCAAGGAAGGGATCGCGTACAACCGGTTCCACACCACGGCGATGTGCTCGCCGACTCGCGCGTCGCTGCACACCGGGCGCAATCACCATCGCGTCGGCAACGGCCAGATCGCTGAGCTGGCGAACGACTGGGATGGCTATTCCGGGCTCATTCCTAGGAGCAGCGCCCTTGTGGCCGAGGTGTTGAAGGACTACGGCTATGCCACGGCCGCCTGGGGCAAGTGGCACAACACGCCTGCCGAGGAGGCCACGCCGACCGGGCCGTTCGAGAACTGGCCCACGGTCTCGGCTTTGAATACTTTTACGGCTTTATCGGTGGCGAGGCCTCGCACTACGAGCCGAACCTGATCCGCAACACCACGTATGTCCTGCCGCCAAAGACCGTGGGGGAGGGTTACCACCTCAGCGAAGACCTGGCAGACGACGCGATCGGTTGGCTGCACAAACACCGGGCCTTCCAGCCGGATAAGCCATTCTTCATGTATTGGGCCAGCGGCGCGATCCATGGCCCCCATCACGTCGCGAAGGAGTGGACGGACAAGTATAACGGGAAGTTCGACGACGGCTGGGACGCCTACCGCGAGCGCGTTTTCGAACGCGCCAAAAAACTCGGCTGGATCCCTGCCAACACTCAACTCACGACACGGCACGAGACGATGCCGTCGTGGGACAGCATCCCGGAGCATGAGAAAGCATTCCAGCGTCGCCTGATGGAAGTGGCAGCGGGCTTCACCGAGCACGTTGACGTCCAGGTCGGGCGCATCGTCGAGGAGCTCGACCGGCTCGGCTACGGCGATAACACGCTGATCTTCTACATTTGGGGCGACAACGGGTCCTCCGCGGAAGGCCAGAACGGCACGATCAGCGAACTGCTGGCGCAAAACGGGCTCCCCAGCACAATCGATCAGCACATCGCGGCGCTCGATGAGCTGGGCGGGCTTGACGCGCTGGGCTCGCCGCTGACGGACAATATGTACCATGCGGGTTGGGGGTGGGCGGGCGCCACGCCTTACAAGGGCACGAAATTGTTAGCCTCACATTTCGGCGGTACGCGCAACCCGCTGGCCGTCCGCTGGCCGGCAAAAATTAAACCCGACGGGACCCCACGGGCGCAATTTCACCACGTGAACGATATCGTACCCACAATCTACGAGATCATCGGCATCACGCCGCCGCGTACGGTGAACGGCGTCGAGCAAGATCCGATCGACGGCATCAGCCTAGCCTACTCTTTCGCCGACGCGACAGCCAAGGGCCGGCTGTTGACCCAATACTTCGAGGTGATGGGCAGCCGTGCGATCTATCATGATCACTGGCTGGCCTGCGCCATGGGACCGCGGCTTCCGTGGCTTGCGGGATTGCCCCCTGGCATTCGGGAATGGACCCCGGACAACGATGTCTGGGAACTGTACGACCTAGAAACGGACTGGAGCCAAGCCAACGATCTCGCCGCCGAGATGCCGGAAAAGCTGGCTCAGATGAAGGAGATCTTCCTGATAGAGGCAGTAAAAAACAAGGCGCTGCCGATCGGCGGCGGTCTTTGGATTCCGGTGCTTCACCCCGAGTTGCGCGTTGCACCAACCTATACGGAGTGGACCTACTCAGGCGATATGGTCCGCATACCGGAGTTTTCCGCCCCGGCGCTCGGCAACAAACCGAATGTCGTCACCATCGACGCCGTGATCCCCGACAACGCTAACGGGGTGCTCTACAAGCTGGGCGCGAATGCCGCTGGTCTCACCTGCTTTATCGAAGACGGCATTCTCTGCTACGAGTACAACCTCTTCATCATCCAACGCACCAAAATCCGCGCCGAGGAAAAGCTGCCCACGGGTAGGGCGAAGATTGCAATTGAAACAACGTATATAATCCCACGGCCTGGCGGTCCGTTGAAGGTGACGATGAAGGTGGATGGCCGGGTGATTGCCGAAGGCACAGTGCCAATCAGTGCCCCGTTGCTCTTTACTGCGAATGACTGTCTTGACTTTGGCATCGCGCTAGGATCGCCGGTTTCGCTCGATTATCATGACAAGGCACCGTTCAAGTTCAATGGCACGATCGAGCAGGTCCACGTGAAATACTTGGCTGAGTGATACGGCGGAGGTCTGCTCAGGGCACATCAGCGTCTCAGGCCCAGCAAATCGGGAACGGTAAAAACCATCCTCACACCGTCGAGCAGCTAGGTCCCGAATGGGGCAATTTGCGACGGCCCCACCGCCCAGGCTGAACGACGGGTGTCGGATCGGTCAGCAGACCGTTGCCGACGCGTCCAGCAGCGACGGCCGCGCGCCGAAACCGGCCACTTTCCCCTCATTTGAGCCGCCGTGTGCCCCTCGACTTGCTCTGCCCCGACGCGGCCTTCGTCGCGCGCTTGAACAAACTGAGTATATCGAACCACGTGTTTACGCTCAAAACCCGCACCCCTGATGATGGCCGGAGTGACGGGGCGACGAATCCGGCCTCGAATGAGGAAGCCGATCGCCGTAAATTCAAACGGGTCGAAGATATCTTCGCGAAATATCCGATCGCGACGAGTTGAGCCGCCGGAAGACGGCCAACGGGAACGCGCCCCTGACGAACTCTCGCGGCGCCAGCAGAAGGAAACGCAGATATGGCGAATTTGACGCGCCGTTCGGTGCTTCGCACCTCCCTTGCCCTTGGCACGGCCGGCGCCTTTGCCCGTCCTTATGTCGCCAAGGCGGAGGCCACCACCGCGACCGTGTGGTGGACCCAGGGCTCCGCTGAGGAAGAGGACATCTCATTCAAGAAGATCGTCGTCCAATACCAGAAGGCCAGCGGCAACACGCTCGACTATATCATCATGCCCTATGCGCCGCTGCGGCAAAAGATCGTCTCTGCGGCGACCGGCGGTTTCGTCCCCGACCTGTTCCAGAACAACCCGGTCGAGATCATCGCGCTCTACGCCTGGCAGGACAAGCTGGTCGACGTCAGCGACGTTGTCGAGACGCAACGGGAGGAATACACCGAGACCGCGCTGCTCACCGTCCGCTGCTACAACAATGTCGAGAAGAAGCGCGGCATTTACGGTGTGCCCTATACCCTCGGCGCTTCGATGAACCATATCTGGCGGCCATTGGTCGAGAAGGCCGGCTACCAGATGTCGGACATCCCAAAGACCTGGGATGCCTTCTACGATTTCTTTAAGGAGGTGCAGAAGAAATTGCGCGCCCAGGACATGCGCCACGTCTATGGACTCGGTTTTCAGTTAGCCACCATCGGCGGGGATTCCAACTTACGGTTTAACGATTTCGTGATCGCATACGGCGGTCAGGACATCGTCACCAAGGACGGCAAATTGCACCTCGACGACCCGAGAATAAGGGAGGCGGCGCTTCGTGCGCTGATCTACCCGACGACCGCCTACAAGGAAGGCTTCGTGCCGCCAGGGGCGATCAACTGGAACGATTTCGACGACAACAACGCCTTCCACGCCAAGCAAATCGTCATGGATATCGAGACCTCGCTGTCGACCGAGGTCGCTATCATCAAGAACCAGAAGGATTACAACGACGTCGTCGTGATGGGTTTGGCGCTCAGCAACGACGGCAAGCCGGTACCGGCCCAGCAAGGAAGCCTCTGCGGCCTGATCCCGAAGGGGGCAAAAAACGTTGAAGTGGCCAAGGACTTCCTCAAATATTTGATCCAGCCGCAGATCTTTTGAACGAGTTGCTGAAGACAGGGTTGGGCCGCTATCTGCCCGCGATGCCGGCAATCGTGAAGCACGACCCGTGGTGGCTCGACCCCAAGGACCCGCACCGGGCGGCTTACGTCCATCAGGGCTTGTTCGGCCCTACCGTGCCGACCTTCTGGAGCTCCAACCCCGCCTATGCCCAGGTCCAGAACGAGCATGTCTGGCAGACGGCCTGGTCCGAGATCATTCAGGACCGGGCAACACCACAGGCCGCGGCAGAGAAGGCGTTCAAGCGGGTCGAGGAGATCTTCGCGAAATATCCGATCGCATAGGCTGAGCCCGAGCCGAGATGGGAACCAGAACGCGCTTGCGACAAGGTCCGGAGGCGCCCGCAAGGAAGGAGGCGTTGATGACCGCTTGGGGGCAATTTGCGACGGCCCCACCGCCCGACTGAACGGCGGGTGTCGGATCGGTCAGCCGACCGTCGCCGACGCGTCCAGCAGCGACGGCATCGCGCCGAAAGCAGCCCGTGTTCTGCCTCCTGCGACCCGACCTAAGTCCAAGCCACCAAGAAACCCGTGGATAGTGTCCTAATTTCAAATTAGGACACCGCCAAACGACCGAGTTTGTGGAAGGTGCCTGAATGGTTGACCCACTGCCGAGACCTTTCACGCCGCAGGCGGGATTGAATACACGTTGTTGCGTCGCTTGAGGTGTAACAACAGCCCTACGTGAAATGACCTTGAATCAACTGATGCTGGTCTGGAACGTTCAAGCGTAATACGTAATCGTTAAGCTTAACGACCCTTTTCCCTCTTCGCGATAACTGGTCGAGTGAATGCGGCTGGTCTTGTACGAAGCACGAGCGGGTGCCCACGCACAAATCTCGTGTATTTCGCTCTAAAAGTAGCGGCACGACTATTCCATCAACTGCGACATTCGAGCTGCACTGGAAGCCATCGAGTTCAAGCAAGCGCTTCGATAGCAGCAAGCGCGCGAACCTGCTCCCAGATGTCTGCTTCAGGCGGAATGGTACCAAAGATCGCATAAAGCAGTAATTGAGCTCCAAGGCGACGGTCAAGCCGGCTTTTGAGGTGTTGATTGTTATAATGGCGAAGGCAACTTTCGCATGATCGGTCGCAATGGGCTGGGCAATCTTCCAGCAGGGCCAGTGTA
>CAVTUM010000003.1:0-42894 GCA_963737875.1 uncultured Alphaproteobacteria bacterium
ATAAAGCATTGCGGGCGTGGGCAAAAAAGCTGCCGATTATCCCGGGTAACATTCGCTGCATCACGCGATCCTTGTAAATAAGCCGGTGGACAAACGCAGCCAGATGTGGAACGACACAAGGTGACCAGCACCCAAACCATCGTCGAATGCAGTCACCCAGCGCATACCCACCGGAGATCCTTCCTCGACAAGCCGCGGCAGCGGCAAAAGGCCGTAAACTGACGTCCAGCCGCGGGCGACTCAAAGAGCCACCCTGACAGCGGTCGTCAGCAAGACGACGAGATAAAGCAGCCAGTGAACGAGTTCAGAGCTGATGCGCTGCCACCCCGGCAGGTAGCTCTCGGGCGCGACGGGTGCGTCACCCGCCAGACAAACGAAGAACGATAAGCACCAGGATCGTAGTGCCGATCGAGATATGCAGGACATCGCCGACCCCGGCTCATGCCCCGCTTGATGTCCGGCATAAGCCAGCCAAGCGGCAACTGGATCGCGATCAGGGCGACGATGGTCCAGTGAAATACTTTAGCGGTCGTTCCGTATTTTAATTGGAGCAGGCGGCATCGAGGAAATCGTAACCAGAAATCATGCGTCAAGGGAGGCGGCGACCAATAGCAATATTAATGATAACCGACTAAGCTTCGGTGCACCAGAGATTCCATTTGGTCCCGGCATCTCGACAAGAACTTTCTCTGTCATATATTTGACTTCGGCCTTGCAGCCTGCCTCGCTAGCGAACCCGGAAATCGACGATATAGACCCAGCGTCAGGTTCGACGACGATAATGATCCACATCGTGGTTTCCTTTCCGAGAGCCGCATTTGGGTGATCATGGTTGCGCGACGTTGGTTTTAAGCTCATCCGCTTGTTGCCTTAAGCAGTCGCGGCTGACCCCCTTTCCGGCTCGTAAGCTTCCGGAACCCCCATCGAGCGGATGCCAGAACTACAAGGACCACGATCCCGCTGCCAATTGCCACCCCGGCGTCGTCACCGTGCAGCGGCCCGAAATGGAACAAATCGCGCGCCGGCGGGAAGACCAGGACCAGCGTAGGATCGCGGCCGTCGCCACGACCACCCACACAAGCGCCGCGTTTGTGGCGTGAAGGCGGCGAAAACGATGCTCCATGAACGGTTGACCAGCACAAGGCCGAGATTGGTCGCGACCAGCGCCGCAAAGGCCAGCGAGCGCGCATCCGGCTCCGGCAGGCCCTGACGCAGCGCCATGACGAACAGGCCGGCGACCAGCGCCAGCACCAGGGCTCCCTGCAGCAGGCTCCAGACTATATGAGCGACGGTGAAGAGCGGTTGCGGCCGGATCACGCGGCGGCCGCCGCATGGTGTCGGCTTCCTCGCCCTCGGCCTCGAACACGATCGAGCACACCGGATCGATCACCATTTCGAGAAAGGCGATGTGCAGCGGCCAGAACACCAGCGGCAAACCGAACAGCAGCGGGATCAGCGCCAGGCCGGCGATCGGCACATGGATCGGCGAGAATATAGGCCATGGCCTTGCGCAGATTGTCGTAAATGCGGCGCCCGAGGCGGATGGCGGTCGACGATCGAGGTAAAATCGTCGTCGAGCAGGATCAGGGAGGCGGCCTCGCGCGCGACATCGGTGCCGCGGCCGCCCATGGCGATGCCGATATGCGCCGCTTTGAGCGAGGGCGCGTCATTGACGCCGTCGCCGGTCATCGCGACGACCTCGCCATTGGCTTTCAGCGCATTGACGATCCGCAATTTCTGCTCGGGCATCGTGCGGGCGAAAATGGTCGCCGTGCGCACGCGCTGCAGAAGCTCGGCCTCGCTCATGCGTTCGAGTTCGGCGCCGGTGACGATGTCGCCGGCTTCGAGATTGGCCTGCGCGGCGATCGCGCGCGCCGTCTGCGGGTAATCGCCGGTGATCATGATCACCCGGATGCCGGCGGCGCGGCATTCCTTGACCGCCGCGGGCACGGCCGGGCGCAGCGGATCGGCAAGGCCGACAAGGCCGAGAAACTCGAACGGGAAAGCCGCGCGGCGTCTCCGGCCGCGCGAGAATCGGACGGGACCGAGTCTGCGCGGGCCACGGCGAGCACGCGCATGCCTTCCTGCGCCATCTCATCGACAGCCCGGCTTAGCTCGGCCGCGATCGTGATTGCGGCAAGATGGCAGAGTTCCGCAATGGCTTCGGGCGCGCCTTTGGCGGCGACGATGAGCTCGGGAGAGTCCGGCCTGTTCATAGACATGGGTGACGGCCAGCAGATCGGGCCGCAGGCCGTATTCCCACTTCAGCGTGCGGCCGCTATGCGGCGGCGTCTCGGCAGACGCTCGTCGCCGAGGGCATGGAACGCTTTCTCCATCGGATCGAACGGCTCGCGCGCGCTGGCGAGAATGCCGTATTCGAGAAGCGCCGCAAACCGGGCGGCGAGCGGGCCGTCGTCGCTCCGCCGCCAAATCTCATCCCCGGCGCGCAGCGCGACGATCGTCATCCGGTTCTGCGTCAGCGTGCCGGTCTTGTCGGTGCACAGCACCGTCGCGGCGCCGAGCGTCTCGATGGCGGCGACGCGCCGGGTCAGGACCCGGGCGCGCGAAATGCGCCAGGCGCCCATCACCATGAAGACCGTCAGGACGAGCGGGAATTCTTCCGGCAGCATCGACATGCCGAGCGCGATGCCGCTCAGCAACGCGTCGAGCCAGCCGCCGCGCCAAAGGCCGTAGAGCGACACCGCGAGCGCGCTGAGGCTAAGGCTGACGGCGGCAAAATTGCGGACCAGGCGGCGCGTCTGGGCGCTGCAGCCGCGGCGGCTCGGTCTCGATGCCGCGTGATCGCAAGGCCGATCTTGCCGATCTCGCTGCGCGCGCCGGTCGCGGTGACCTCGGCGCGGCCGTGGCCCCGGACGACCAGGCTGCCGGAATAGACGTAAGGCAGATCATCGCCGCCGGGCCGCGCCGGCGGGGCGCCGGGAGAGGCGATCTTGCGCACCGGCACCGCCTCGCCGGTGAGCAGCGATTCATCGCACTGCAGATCGTGCGCGGCGAGCACGGTCGCATCGGCCGGCACCCGGTCGCCTTCGGCGAGGATGACGAGGTCGCCGCGCACCACGTCGGCGCCGGCAATGCGTTTCTCGACGCCGTCGCGGATCACCAGCGCGCGCGGGCTGGTCAGATCGCGCAGGCTTTCGAGCACCCGCTCGGTGCGGGCTTCCTGAACGACGGCGATCAGGACCGAGGTGCAGGCAAAAAGGCCGAGCACAACGGCTTCCTTGAGATCGCCGAGAACCAGATAGATGCGCCGCGCGCCCAGCAGCAGCGCGAACATCGGCTCGCGCAGGATCTCGACGACGATGCGGAAAAGAGTGCGGCGTCCGGCTTGCGGGAGGAGTGTTCGGGCCCTTCGGCCGCGAAGGGCGCGCGGCGGCTTCCTGGCCGGACCGAGGCCGGGGCGATCTGAACGCGCCGTCCGTCACGCACTCCCGGGCGACGAGAACCGAGCAGCGGGCGTGGCGCACGACCCGTGCTGCGTTGGTGCCGAGCAGATAATCCTTCATGGCCGGCCGATGCGATCCGACGACGACCAGATCGGCCCCGGCTTCCTTCGCTGTACCGAGGATCTCGTCGTAGATGCTCTCTGCGTGAGTGACGGTGAGCTTCGGATGTGATCGCAAGCGTTCACTTCGCGAACCCGGGCGGCGAGTTTGTTTTCGAGGTGGGCGACGAAGAGCTCATATCCGATCGGTGCGACCTGGGCTGCACGAGCGCTTCGACCTCCCGCACCACGGTGAGCACCGTCAATCCAGCGCCGAACTTGCGCGCGTGCTCGGCCGCGGCAACAAGCGGCTGACGCCAGCCGGTTTCATCGTTCAGGTCGACCGCTACAAGAATTTGCTCATACATGACGGCTGCCCTGGGTGTTTCGGGAACAATTCTAAAACATTCGGCGACGTTACCTCCTTGACCTGGATCAAGCCGTTTTGGACGGTTGGGGGTTGAATTCGGATGACGCCTAAATCCTTATTTTTTCTACTTCATCCAACGTGATCGCGTCGCTCGTGCGGTCGTAGAGCTTGGTGGTGCGCGGGCTCTCGTGCGCCGCCATGGTCTGCGCGTTTTCGAGTGTCCCGCCGCCTTCGAGGTAGGCCGTGATACCAGTCGCGCGGAACACGTGGCAGCCGAGCTTTTGCGTGAAACCTGCATCGGCAGTGCGGCGGCGCACCATACGATAGGCATCGATGCGGTGCATCGGGCTCGCGGTGAGAGCATCGCCCCTGCGGACCGCGGAGCGGAAGAGGGGGGTCTTGCCGTCGGCGCGGAGACCGGCGGCATCGAGGTACTCGTCGATGTAGGTTTCGAGGTTGTGGTGCGCGGGCATTTCATGGCGCTTGCCGCCTTTCTCGTGCAGGCGCACCCACCACCGCTTGCCGACCGGGTAATAATCCTCGACACGCATGCCGACGACGGCGCCGATGCGGGCGAGCGCGAATGTCATCACCGCGATCAGCGCGCGATCGCGAAGTCCGACGAGGTCCGGCGCCTCAACCTCGGCGCCGTCGCGCTGCTTGATCTTCCGGGTAATCCAAATGCTGTTCAGGAGCGTGCGTGCATCGTCAGCGACGAGCACCGGCGTCTTGCCGCGCTTGACGACGTGCTTGGGCCCGCGCACCGCATGCGCCGGGTTGACCGCGAGAACCTGGCCGACAACGAGGTAATCGAAGAGCATCCGGACCGCGGCCAGGTGCTGCTTGACCGTCGGCTTCGCATTGGTGGCCTGCAGCGCCTCGATATAGGCCGCGACGTGTATCGGCTCGATATCCGCGAGCTCGGTGATGCCGTTGGTGTCGAGCCAGGCGAAGAACGAGCAGCAGGCCCGGTAGTAGGCCGTGCGGGTGTTCTTGTTGCGGATCGTCGCCGCGAAGAACTCAATAAAGCGGCGCGCGGCATGTTCGCCGGCGCCGGCGATCGCCGCTGGGACGACAACGTTCCCGGAAACCGATCCGACCGGTCGCGGCGGGGTGATCGTGACAAGTTCGTTCATGGACTCATGTGTAACATAACGAAGGCGGTGCGGCGGTCGCCGGTCAGGCGCTGCGCTACGCCGAGGGCTCCGCGCCCGCCCGCCGCCCGAACCCGGCAGCGGTGACATTTCTAACTGGCACACCCAGCGACATCTCTAACTGGTGGACACATCAACATGTCGTGCGATGACGTATCGCCTACAAGATGTTGATCAGCGACAGGCACCGCGTCCGCTCGCGGGGTCCGGCTGCCGATATGACGACCATGGCGCTTTGCCGCCTGCATCCCAGGGGACGCGCTGCCATCAGGACAGCCGTCACCCCCCCGCCGGATTTACGCGGATTCAGACCGCCATCGACAAGCTGTGGCCGTTGCAAGTATCCCCCGCTTGTTGCGTCCGCCATGCCGCCGCCTTGCCGTGACCCATGCGCGCGCGGTTCGCGGGAACCAAGCCGGATCAGCGGCTTAGGATTTTTCGTAATGTGCGCTATGCGGCTTTGACATTGCCGCTCCGGCGCGCAAGCTCGTTAAAGCCATCGAAGCCGCCCTCGACGCTGTTGTCCCCTAAGACATCAAGACGCTTGAGGAACCGTCACTGAAACAGTCGTACCGGGTGATGCTGCGGAGGTTGTGAGCCGACCGCCAAGCTGCCGCGTCAGCGCCTCCACGATGCTCGTGCCAAGGCCGCCTGTCGCCGGCGCCTCGGGCAAGTGGCTGCTGATCCCCACGCCATCATCAGCGACAGAGAGACGCCAAGCGCTCGGACCCGACGCGAAGCTGACGACGATAGTGCCCTTAGCTCCGCCCGGAAATGCGTGTTTCAACGCATTAATGACAAGCTCCGTCGTGATGAGGCCCATACTGACGGCCTGCTCCGACGTCGTGTGGCCCTCACCGGCCTCGACCGTGAGCGAGACGGGCTGGCCATCCAATATCATCGATGCGGCCAAGCTCTCGCACAGCCTGGTCAAGTATGTCTTCACTTCGATCTGCAATCCAAATGGCGACGCATGCAGTTGTTCTTGGACTGTTGCGACCGCCATGACCCGGTCATGCGCCTCTCGAAGGTGCTGGCGGGTCTCTTCTGACTGGACGGTCTGGGCCTTGAGCAGCAGGATGCTAGCAATAATCTGAAGGCTATTGTTGACCCGATGGTTCATTTCCTGGAGCAGAACCTCTTTCTGGTGCAACAACTCGTCCTTCTCGCGCTCCAGGGCACGACGCTCGGTGACATCTTCGATTGCCAGCAGCAGGCTTGTACGGCCGTTTCCCTCATAGAATACCTTGCGAGCATTCAGTAACATCGACCGCTGGCCGATCGTCGGAAAGAAGTGCTCGACCTCGTATTTTTCAACTGTCGTGTGGTGCGGGACGATGTCCTCAAGGAGTGTACGCAATGACGGAATATCCCATTGGCAGCTGCCTAGCTCATAGAGCAGACGACCTTTAGTTTCTTCTGGGGTTACATTGAACGTGCCGTAGAAAGATCGACTTGCGAACATAACGCGTAACGCATCGTCGAGCACAACAAGAGGCTCACGGACGGTGTCCACGATCGCCTCTTCCAAACTCTGATGTTGCTCGGCGCCGCTCATAGGAGGCCTAAGTTTAGGCGAGAAATCGTTACTCCGCCTCGTCTTCTGCCCACTGCTGTTCCCTCATTCAGCTCCCTGCTAACCCTGACTATGCCGTCATTGAGGGTGGTATGTCGGTAATGTACATTACCGATCGACGGGTGCCTCGCTTTTTTATGGGTATGTTTTGGGCAGATGAGAAGCAACGCGCGTCCGGACTAACTGATAACATTCGCAAGATGCCGCCAGCAGGCCCAGCCGATTAAGTATCGTGACTTGCTGCCGGCGCGCGCGCAATCAAACCGGCACGCTCCAACTCCCGAGCAACATTCGTGATGGATGGCCTCTGGCATCTCAGCATTTCGGCGAGCAGGTTCTGAGTGATCTGTAGAGCGTCATTGTCACTGCGGTCGCGCATCGTGAGCAGCCAACGCGCTAGCCGCTGCTTGAGGCTGTGCGCCCCGTTGCACGCCACTGACACCAGGACTTGCTCAAGAAAAGCTTGGGTGTAGGCGTACATGAGATTTTGAAAAGACGGCACCGACTTCATGGCTTGGGTGAATGCCGCACGCGACATCTTTTCTGCGTCACCAGGAAGCTGGACGAGAAGCCGGATCGAGGAACTCTCGGCACCGAGAACGGCTTGCACCCCGGTGCAACCCTCCCTGCCGATCGTTGCCATCTCAATGATGGCGGCCGTCCGCATAGACCGCCACGGCGGAGACCACGCCGTTGTTGGGGAAATATACCTGATCGAGCGAACTATCAGCATCCATCAATATCTGTTCTCGGTCGCAGTGTATTTGTTCAAATTCAGGCATAAGTTTATGAAGATCGGAGGACGGCAGGGCGCGTAAAAGTCGATTGAGGGGCCGATCATTTTGGTTTTTCATGACCCATTAACGGCGGCGCACGTGCTTTGTCCGCAAGTGCAAATCATGAAATCTGAACGCCACCCGGCCTACAAGCTCATCAATAGGTTACGGCGTGCAGAATTTCGGTGCAAAACCCGCCCATCATTCGGCGGGTATCGGCACGGCAGACCGGCGCTTGGCGAGACCGCGCTCGATCAGCTCATCGAGCACCGCGTCGCCGATCGGGCCGCGGACGCTCCTGCGGGCTGCGTGGTGAATGGCAAACCGCGATCACATTGCCGGAGAGAGCTGAGGCCTTTTACGTGGGCCGCCGGCGGGCGACCCCATAGGGCGAGCTTCGTCATCAATCCGTCGAGCGGTGGGGGCGGTGACGGCGGCGAATTTTCCACAACGTCATCCACGTCCAATCTTCCATCGCTTCGAGCATGTCCACAAATGTCGGGTTTCCAGGGGCGCCAGGATTCTCGGAAGTGGTGCAGTGCACCTACAAAAAGGCCTGACAAAGCCCTCACAGTCTTGTTTGTCGTCGGTCGGTTTCGATAAGGGGCCACCTTTGTCAAACGCTTTGAATATGAGGGTCTTGCCAATCTCCTTTTCAGAGCAGCCACCTGTCGACTGACACCCGGACGAGGACGGTCTGCTTTTCGTCGCGCAGCTGACCTATCGTATTCAAATCTTGATCCGCTCGACCTCATCGAGGGTGATCGCTCGCTGGTGCGATCGTAAAGCTTGGTCGTGCGCGGGCTTTCATGCGCGGCCATCGCCTGGGCGTTTTCGAGCGTGCCGCCGGCCTCGAGATAGGCGGTGATGCCGGTCGCGCGGAAAACGTGGCAGCCGAGCTTGATGCTTGAAGCCGGCCTCGGCGGCGCGGCGGCGGATCATGCGGCAGGCGTCGACGCGGTTCATCGGCGTCGCGGTCAGCACGCCGGTTCTGCCGACCGCCGAGCGGAAGAGGGGGCCTTTGGCCTCGTCGAGGATGCCGGCCGCGGCGAGATAGTCGTCGAGATAGGCTTCGAGCTTGTGGTGCGCCGGCATCTCGTGGCGCTTGCCGCCTTTTTCGTGCAGGCGCACCCACCAGCGCTTGCCCTCGGGTAATAGTCCTCGACGCGCATCGCGACGACGGCGCCGATGCGCGCGAAGGTGTAGATCATGACGCGCGATCAGCGCGCGGTCGCGCAGGCCGACGAGGGTCGAGGTGTCGATGCTGTCGAGCAGCTGCCGGGCTTCTTCGGCGGTCAGCACCGGGGTCTTGCCGCTCCTGACGACGTGCTTGGGCCCGCGCACCGATGCGCCGGGTTGGTGGCGAGGATCTGGCCGACGACGAGCCAGTCGAACAGCATGCGGATCGCGGCGAGGTGCTGCTTGACGGTCGGCTTGGCGGCGGTTGCCTGCAGCGTCTCTATATATATGGAGACGTGCATCGGCTCGATGTCGGCGAGCTCGCCGATGCCGTGCTGTTCGAGCCAGGCGAAGAACGAGCACGCGGCGCGGTAATAGGCCATCGCGTGTGTTGCGGTTGCGGATCGTCGCGGCGAAGAATTCGAGGAAGCGGCGGGCCGCATGCTCGCCGGCGTCGGCGATCGCCGGCCGGGATGATGACGTTGCCGGAGACCGAAACGGCGGTCCGCGGTCGCCTTGATCGTGACGAGTTCGCTCATGCCCCGTTAGTGTAACATAACGTCCTTTATGTTACACTAATGGCGGCCGCTGACCAATGGCGTTTCCCGACCGATTGTGGCGCTGCGGCAACGACGACAAGCTCGCTTCACCACAACCGAGCTATATGACTTGTAAGTCATATAGCCCCGTAGCTAGAATCAATCGCGAACAAATTGACCTTTCATGCTGGTGAGCAATGAAGCAACGGGGTGCCAACACGCAAGCGAAGGCCGCTCAACGCACGGAGCCCGAGAGCCTCGGGTTGCGCTGCAGCATCTACGCCGGCTGCACGGGACGACGCAGCTGGCGCTGGCCAAGCAGCTCGGCATCGGCCAAACGGCGCTCTCTCATATGGAGCGTCGCGACGATATTCACTTATCTACCTTAAAGGCATATATCGAGGCGCTTGGCGGGCAGCTGGAAGTCGCCGCGAGTTTTGTGAATGCCGATGCGGTCTCTCTTGTGGTGATTTGCCCTGGCACCTCAAAGATCTCGCGACCTCGACGGCAGCTGGGGATCGGGATCAGCTTGCCCTTCCGAATATTCTTGGGCCTACCCAGCTTCCGCCGTCGCGCGATGTCATTTTCAGCATCTGGCCCGTTCATGCCGAAAAAATCCTCGATGGCAGCAAAACTGTTGAACTGCGACGTCGATTTACCGGCGGAGTGCGCGCGGGCACACTTGCGCTGATTTATTCCACCAGCCCGACATGCGCACTCACCGGCTCCGCTCGTATTGAGGAGGTTCAACTGCTGGCGGTGCCGGACTTGTGGAAAAAGCACCGAACGGCAGCGTGCGTCGACAAAAAAGATTTTGAAAATTATTTTTCTGGTTTAGATAACGGATATGCAATTGTATTGACTTCGGCAAAGCCGTTGGCACGACCGGTCGGTTTACCGGAACTCCGGCAACGGTTTGGGTTCGAGCCGCCGCAATCCTATCAATATATAAGACCCGATCTACGCGCTTTAGTCATGTGACCGACCGCAACCTCTTAATCGACACCAACGTCTTTATTGGTCTGGAAGACCCGCGGGAGGTCGCTCCGGAGGTCGCCGAACTGCAATATCTGTGCAGCCATCACAGCATCCACATCTTCGTGCATGAGGCGGCGCTCGCGGACATCGGGCGGGACCGAGATGAGGCCCGGCGCAATATTTCCCTGAGCAAAGTCAGGAAATTCGAGCAGCTCAAGAACGTCAGAGAGCCCCCGCGGGCGATGCTGGAGCAGCGGTTTGGCGCAATGGTCAAACCGAACGATGTCGTCGATGTCGCGCTGCTACACGCCCTGGATATTGGAGCTGTTGATTTCCTGGTCACCGAAGATCAGGGGATACATACGCGCGCAAAGCGCGCGGTGCCACCTCTCGCAGATCGGGTCCTCACTGTCGTCGACGCCGTGGCCTGGCTGCACGCGTCGTTCGAGCCGACGAGGGTCGTTTTGCCCTTCGTCGAGGAAATGCCGGCGCACGCGATAGATCAAGACGATGATATTTTCGACAGTCTGCGACAAGGCTATCCCGATTTCGATAAATGGTGGCGCAGGAAGTGCGTGGGTGAGCATCGACCATGCTGGGTAGCCACTATCGACAACGAACTCGCGGGCTTGGTGGTCAGAAAGGAAGAGACGCATGCCGAAGCCTGCACAAAATATCCTGGACCAAAAATCCTGAAGGTGTGCACTTTCAAAGTTAAGCCGAAATTTCGGGGAGAGAAACTAGGAGAGCTTTTGCTCAAGCAGGTCGTTTGGTTCGCACAGAAAAACAGCTTTGATCTGGTTTATCTGACGACTTTTAGCGACCAGACAGTCTAGATAAGTGTCCTTTTATATTATGGCTTCGAAAAAACAGGCAGCAACACCCTCGGCGAAGACGTTTATGAGAAGCGGTTGAGCCGTGATCGTATTGAGCCCTCGCCTGGGGAAAATCTTTTTGACCTGGCCCGGGTGAATTATCCCCGGTTCGTCGGCCGGTCGCCGGCGGACGCTTTCTGTGTGCCGATCCGCGGCGAGTACCACGATATCCTGTTTCCGGAGCTAGCGCGCCGCTTTCAAGAGGACCTTTTCGGCCTCAACAGCTCGAACCGAGAGCGGAGAACGCCCGGCAAGTACGATTTGTAAAGTTTAATCTGTGCCGATCCCCGACGAGTTGTCTGAGACCGGGCTCGGTGCTATTGTTCTATCGGTCCCGATCGGCCGGTTATCTCGCCTCCCAGAGCGTAACGAGCGTCGGTGTCGTAGAGACTGTCACGCAAGCGGGCAGTCTTGAAATACTCGTTCGAATTACGGCCAAGCGATCGGTTTACAGTGAGGAACAACTCGCCGGCATGCATGCCACCGCCGCGCGGCCGGTCAAAGTCATAGATTTCCTGCTTATCGGCCACATCGAGCCGGTAATCGGCCTTGACGACTTGAACCGCGAGGGGGTTTTCAGCGGCCATCCACCGCAATCAATCTGCCAGCTCCCTCCATCGCGTTTTGAACCGGTGCAACGGCGACTGTCTTTTGGTTTTGCGGTGTAATGATGGTTAAAGTTGCTGCTGTCTTCGGGCTCTCGGGCGTCGGCAAATCCTGGCATATTTCCAGATATGCCGCCGCGCATACCGTGATGCACATTCAAGCGAGCCAGCTGCTTCGGGAAGCGAAGGCCGCACTGGTTGGCGCGGCCGTGACAGCGGAGGAACTGCGTACAGGGGCAGTCCTGGATAATCAGCAACTTCTGATCAGCGCGTTTTCAGCCTTTCGCGCTGATGCGACCGCTCCCATTATCTTCGATGGGCACTGCGTAATCGATGGCGGCCGCGAGCTGATCGAGATTCCGGTAGAGGTAATCAAAGCATTGGCCGTCTCGGGACTGGTTTTTTATTCGAAGCGATGCCCAAGAAATTCTCGAGCGGCGGCATCGCGATATCACCAGAATTCGACCTTTGCGGTCAGTGGAAGAAGTCTTGCTGCACCAACAGCGCGCCAACGAGTTATGCGAGAAATACGCAGAGTTCTTGAACCTTGACCTCCACATCGTCGACGCAGGTCACGAGAGCAGTTTTGCGGCGGCCATTACCGCAATTTTCGACAGAGCTACGTCACGTCGCCGATCAGGATCGTTTGCCGGGAGCACGCTCCGCCGCGCGGCGGCTAAGGCTCGACCACCGTCAGCTCATTGAACGCCCGAAAGTCGCCGCCGTTAAATGTGGTAGATCCTGGAAATTCCATGCGCCTGCATAGCGGCGGCGACTCTGCAGATCGAATACATCTCCGCCCGTGACTGGGCGGCGCCGGAGCAAGTCCAGCCATCCCTCCACTGCGCGAGCGGGCGTGGGCAGCACATGCAGAAAAGTGAGAAGACTAGAAATAGCTCGTAGTGCTTGATCGGGAGTGCGCGGCCTGGGAACCCGTCGCGTATTGGTCACGACGGAGTAAAATTCGCAGAGTATCTGCGAGGTTACATAAAGCGTTGCCGACGGGTTACGGGCGGCCTCCAGCAAGACGCGTGCCGCCGCGTGCTGGGGAGCGTCTGCGTCCATCGCATAGACCAGGACGTTCGTGTCGATGATTCCCGGCTCAACGGACATCGTCGTAGATGTCTCTCCGGTGAAGCGATCCGGTGCGACCCAGGTGCCAGACCGGCAGTTGCGGGTTCGAGGTGGGGGCCGGGTCACAACGGATTTTTCACCGACGTAACGCGCCAGGAGAGTGTCCGACAGAAATGCCGAGGCGACGCGCTTCATCGTTCAGCCGGGCTTCCGTGTCTCTTGAAATTTCGATACTCATCTCACTGCTCTTTCCGCATCTATAAAGTGTCGTGGCGCTTTGTATTTGTATTGCGATCTTAACGGTACGCCCAGTCTCTCAGTATAACCCAACTGAGGCACAATTTCCAGTCGAGCATGGCGATCAGCATCCAAAAGGAAGTTATTTCAATAACATAGGCCTCGGTTAAATCCAAACAGCAGGTTAGCAGAAATAGCACCTTCTGCGTCCTCGTCAACGCCGCTCGCCATGCTCGGGGCAAGCCACTAGTCCAATTCTTACAGTTCGCCGGCCAAGGCACGAGACGTCAACGTCAACCTGATCGCCACGAACTGGAGCAGACACCTATATATAGGTGTCGGTCTCGCCGGCCGGCGCTACTCAGCAGCGATTGCCGGAATTGGCTGTGGCACCGCCAAGCCGAGACGGCGCAGCACGAACAGACCAACTAAGGTGACGGCGGCCAAATGGCCGAAGCCGAGACCCCAGCCCAGCAGCACATTGTCGCCGGCGAGATCGAGCGCGAGGCCGACGCCGAGCGGCCGATGAGGCCGCCGGCATAACCGCACATGCTGTGCAGACCCATGGTGGCGCCCCTCAGTTCTTTGTCGGCGGCCTGCACCGTGCCGGCGGTCAGCGCCGAGCTGTCGAAATAAATCGCCGCGTTCCAGAGCAGCACCAGCAGCGCGGCGATCGGCGCCGAAAGGCCGGCGCTCCAGCCGGTGACGATCGAGAGCACGGCCGCCGCGCTCATCGCCGTCGTGACGACGCGCAGCGCGACCCCAGCGCTGCGCCGTCTCGTTGCCGGTGATCGACACGACGATGCCGACCAGAGCCACGAGCGTGAACAGGATCGTCGGGCCTGGCAGCCATGCCGGCGCGCCGTTCGCGCGCGATGACGGCGGCGAGAAAAGTCACGCCCCAGGCCCGCAGCGCGGCCAGCTCCCAGGTGTGCACCGTGTAGCCGGCGATCCATGCCATCACCGCGCGATTGCGCAGCACCGGCCGGAAATCCAGCAGCCGCCGCTGCGCCGGCTTGCGCGGCGGTCTTCGGCAAGCCGCCGGCATCACCAGTGCGGCGATCAGCACAAGCGAGCAAGGCCGCGATGCTGCCGACCAGGAACGCCGCCGTCGGACCGGCGAAGTGATCGATCAGGCCGGCGACCGCGAAGGAGGCAGCGCCGGAAATGCCGACCCCGGCCGCGTGCCAGGATACGGCGCGCGATTGCGCGGTGCCTTCGAGCGGATCGGTGATGGCTTTCAGGCCCGGCATATAGGTGCCGGCCCAGCCGACGCCGGCCAGCACGCGCAAGAGCGAAGGCCGACCAGAACCCATCGGCAACAGCGCAAAGCCGAGATGCGACAGCGCCGTCAGGCCGGTGCCGAGCATGTAGACGCGCCGCGCCGGCATGCGGTCGGTCAGCGCGACCAGCAGCGGCACCATGACGACATAGGCGGCGAAGAAAATGCCGACCAGCCAACCGGCTTCGGTCGCGGACAGCGACCAGCGCGCGATATAGCCGGGCAGCAGCGCCGGCAAGCGCAAAAGCGCCGAGCTGCGCCAGCATCTGCGCGGCGACGATCGCGCGGATATAATCCCGGCTTCCGGTTGAAAGGCCTATACAGAGTCATCGCCGATATCAGGCGGTCGCCGGCGCCGGTTCCGCGCGGGCTTTGAGCAGAAACAAGGCGAGGAACGCCGCCAGGCACAGACCGGCCGAGACCGCGAGCGACCCCGCGCCCATACGGTCGAGCAGCACACCGAACAGAACGGGCCCGAGAGCCTGCGCAACACGCGCCGGCGCGCCGAGGAAACCAGTGCGCAGGCCATAGCCGATCGGCCCGAAGACCGCGAGCGGCACCGTTCCGCGCGCAATCGTCAGGAGACCGTTGCCGGCGCCATGCAGCACCGCAAACGCCATCACGGCGCCCGGCCCGAACAGCGCCAGTGTCGCCGCGCCGAGCGGATGCAGGATCGTCGACAGCCGCGCCGAGACCAGCGGGTGCACGACGCGTAACGCGCCGAATTCGATCGAGCCGCGCGCCGACCTGCGCGGGCCCGACAAGCGCCGAGGCGGCGATCGCGACCGTCGCGCTTGCGCCGGCGATCTCGAGCAGACGCGGCAGATGCGCCGCCATGGCGCCGGTCACGAAGGCGGTTGTGGCGAAGACGAAAGCGAGGATCGGCATGGCCCAGCGCGGCGCCGGCGGCGCTTCGCCTTCGATCTTGGAGCGCTGCGGCGGCGGCGCCTTTGGTATCAGCAGCCGGTTCAGCGGCAGTCCCATGACGATGTGCAGCACCGCCCAGATCAAGCAGGTCGTCGCGCCAGCCATAGTGCGCATCGAGAAAGGCCGAGAGCGGCCAGCCGACCGTGCTGGCGAAACCGGCGATCAGCGTGATGCCGGTGATCGGCCCGCGCGCCGCGCGGCCATAGAGCCCGGTCAGCGTCGCGAAGGCCGGTTCGTAAAGACCCATGGCCATGCCGATGCCGAGCAGGAACCAGGCGACCGACAGCAGGACGATGCCATGCGCGAGGCCGAGCAGCACGAGGCCCGCTGCCAGCACCAGATTCGAGATCGCCAGCATGCCGCGGCCGCCGCGCTGATCGATCGCGCGGCCGACCGCGGGGCCGAAGACGGCCGACAGCAGCAGCGCGCCCGAGAAAATGCCGAAGACGACGGTGCGCGAATGCCCAGTGCCCTGCGCAATCGGATCGGCGAGGATCGCCGGCAGGTAATAGCTCGATGCCCAGGCCAGGGTTTGCGCGGTGCCGAGCGCCGCGACAACAACGGTGCGGTTCATCGCGCCGCCTCTCCCGATCAGAAGCTCGACGATGACGCAATCGCGCCATTGCGCCGTCGAGCTTGCCGTGGCGGCGATGCACGCCGATCTCGGCAAAGCCGAGTCCTGCAGCAGGCCGCGGCTCGCCGCGTTTTCCGGAAACACGCGGCTGGTGAGCTTGGTGCAGCCCGCCGCGCGCGCCGCTTCGATCAGCGCGGAGAGCACCGCCCGTCCTGCGCCCCGGCCGCGGCACGTCGCGCGCGACATAGACCGAGAATTCACGCAACGCCGGCATAGCAAGGCCGCGTGCTGTAGGGGAAAGAGGCGGCGAAGGCGACAATGCCGGCGCCAGCCGCTTCGGCCACCATGATCAGCGTGCCCGGCCGAAACCAGTGCGGCGATATCGGCGGCGGTGCGCGGCTCCGTCTCGAAGGTCGCGACACGATCTTCGATGCCTTGGTTGTAGATGGTGGCAATGCGCGGGCGCGTCTGCACGATGTCGCGGCGCGGGTCGTGTAGGCCGCCGCGCATCACGCAGCGCCGCGCTCATACCAGGCGCGGCTCTTCAGCACGATACGCACGACCGACAGCATCACCGGCACTTCGACCAGCACGCCGACGACCGTCGCGAGCGCCGCGCCGGACTGGAAACCGAACAGCGCAATGGCGGCGGCAACCGCCAGCTCGAAGAAGTTGGAGGCGCCGATCAACGCCGAAGGGCAGGCGATGTTGTGCGGCACGCCGAGCGCGCGGTTCAGCCCATAGGCGATGCCGGCATTGAGATAGACCTGAATGATGATCGGCACCGCCAGCAGCGCGATCACCAGCGGCTGCCGACGATCTGCTCGCCCTGAAAACCGAACAGCAGCACCAGCGTCGCCAGCAGCGCGACGAGCGAGACCGGCTGCAGCCGTCCCAAGCGTGCGCCGCCAGCAGCCGCCGCGCCGCCGCCGTGCAGCAGTGCGCGGCGCCATAGCTGCGCCGCGATCACCGGCACGACGATGTAGAGCACGACCGACAGGAACAGCGTCTGCCATGGCACCGTGATCGAGGAAAGGCCAAGCAGCAGCCCTACGATCGGCGCGAAGGCGAACACCATGATGGTGTCGTTGAGCGCGACCTGGCTCAGCGTGAAATTCGGTTCGCCGTCGGTCAGGTTCGACCAGACGAACACCATGGCGGTGCAGGGCGCCGCCGCCAGCAGGATCAGACCGGCGATGTAGCTGTCGATCTGTCCCGCCGGCAGCCAGGGCCGGAACAGCCAGCCGATAAAGAGCCAGCCGAGCAGCGCCATGCTGAACGGCTTGACCAGCCAGTTGATGCCGACCGTGACGGCAATGCCGCGCCATTGCTCGGCGACCTGGTGCAACGCGCCGAAATCGACCTTGAGCAGCATCGGCACGATCATCAGCCAGATCAGCACCGCGACCGGGATGTTGACCTCGGCGACATTCATGCGGCCGAGCGCCTGAAACGGCCCCGGCAACAAGCTGGCCGAGCACGATGCCGGCAATGATGCAGAGCGCGACCCACAGCGTCAGGTAACGCTCGAAGGTGCCCAGCGCCGGGCGGCGCGGCGCGGCACCGTATCGATAATCGAACTCATGATGCCTGATGCGGTCTCCCGGTTAGCGGCCGCAACAGCCGGTCGCCGCGGCGACCGCTGCAAGCTCCGGCTCGGCGGGCAGCCGCACCCGCCTGCCCTGCCGCCTTGGCGGCGGCATCGTCGGCGCAGCAGGCTTCGACGTCGGCCGGTGCCGGACCGCCGCAGCAGGCGTCGGCCGCCGTGCGACCGCGCGCACGCCGATCGGGCGCGTGCTGCAGACGCCGGTTTCCGGCAGTTGCAGCTCGACGCGGTGCGCGGCTTCCATATCGCCGGCGAGCGCCGCGACGACCGAGCGCGCCTGCTCATGGCCGGTCGCGAGCAGGAAGGTCGGCGCCCGCCCGTAGCTCTTCATGCCGACGATGAAAAAGCCGGTTTCGGCATGCGCCAGCTCACGCGCCCCGTGCGGCCGCACCGTGCCGCAGCTGTGCAGATTGGGATCGATCAGCGGGCCGATCGTGCCGCTGCTTTCCAGCCACGGATCGAGCGACAGGCGCATTTCGCGCAAGGGCGCCAGGTCCGGCCGAAATCCGGCCGCCACGATAATCTCATCGGCAGGAGAGCGTCCGTTCTTCGCCGTTGTGATCGCCGGTGACCGCGAGCGATCCGTCACCGGCGCGGGCGATGCGATCGATGCGGAACGGCGAGATCACCTCGACCGCGCCGCTCTCGACCAGCTGCGCGCGTCTGAATGCCGAGCGCGCCGCGGGCCGGCAGCGCATCGGCCGCTTCGCCGCCGAAGGCCGCCTCGATCTGCGCCTTGCGCATGATCCAGAGGATGCGCGTCGCCGGGAAAATCGCGGCGCAGCGTGCCAAGCTCGATCAGCGCGTTGAGCGCCGAGTGTCCGCCGCCAACCACCATGACCGTCTTGCCGGCATAGCGTTCGCGCGACCGCGCCGAGCACATCCGGAATGCCGTAAGCGATGCGATCGGCGGCGGCACGTTTCACCGATCGCCGGCAGCCCGTCGGCGCCGGCCGGATTTGGCGAGCCCCAGGTGCCGGAGGCATCGATCACCGCTTTGGCTTCGACGATCTGTTCCTCGCCATCGGCATGGGTGACGCGCAGCACGAAGGGCTGATCGTTGCGCCCTTCGGTGCGCACCTTGTCGAAGCCCCGGCGGGTGACGGCGGTGACGCGCGCGCCATAGCGGATCAGCGGCTGGAGCGACGGCAGTTGCGCGAGCGGTTCCAGATACTGCGCGACCAGATCGCCGCCGGTCGGGATCGCATCTGCTTTCGGATGCCGCCAGCCATGGGCCGCCAGCAGCGCCGACGGCGGCCTTGTCGGTGTTGAATTCCCAGGGCGAGAACATCGAGACATGCGCCCATTGCCGGATCGCATGGCCGGGGCCGCCGCCCGCTTCCAGCACCAGCGGACGTTCGCCACGCGCCAGCAGATGGCAGGCGGCGGCAAGGCCGATCGGCCCCGCGCCGATCACGGCGACGGGCAAGGACGTGGCGTTCATCATTCTCTCCTGTCTTTGCGGGAGCATCGTCAGCTGGCGACCAGCGGGGCGCAGGCGCCGGATTTTTCGGGTTCGCACGCGGCATAGCTCGCGGCGCCCCGGCAGCAATTCTCGGTGAGATAAGCGAGCAGCGCGTTCATCGCGTCATATTCGGCCGCGTAGATCAGCTGCCGGCTTTGCCGCCGCTGCGTGATCAGCCCGGCGTGATGCAGCTGATTGAGATGAAAGGTCAGCGAGGCCGGCAGCACGCCGAGCCGTTCGGCAATTGCCCCGGCCGGCAGGCCGTCCGGACCGGTCGCGACCAGCAGCCGGAACAGCATCCAGCCGGGTTTCCTGCGCGAGCGCCCCGAGCGCGGCAATCGCCTGCATTTGATCCATGACGAGCAGCTCTGATAATTTGATGAATATAAAATTAGGTGCAGACCGTCGCGCGGTCAACCGATATTTTGCAAATGATCAAAATTACTGAACGCGCCCTAGCGGCGAGCGGTGCGCGCCTGCCAGCGCTGGATATCCTCGTCGGCATCCTTCTCGGACCGAATGCGAAAATACCGGTTGCACCGCGCCGCCAGTTCAGGACCATCCTTCAGCTGCGTGCCGGAATTTTCGTGAGACCACTCCATGCAGCGGTCCGCCACGGCGAGATCGGCGGCGGAGCGCGTTTGCGCCCGCTCCGCATAGATCATCAGGCCGATTAGCGGAATCGTGGCAAGCGGTCAGCAGCACAATGCTGCCGAGGTGCTGACGAGCGAACGCCATGTCACCGCTGCGTCAGAGACCGCGCTAACCCTGCCCTACTCCGCCGCCGCCATCGCCGGCTGCCGTGGTGCGATTTCGGCCGGCAGCAGGAACACCAACGCCGAGGCAAAGGACGAGCATCACGGCCGAACCCCACAGGCAGGCCGGCAGGCCGGCATAGGAGGTCAGCGCACCCGACATGATGATGCCGAACAGCCGGCCGCCGGCATTGGCCGCGTAGTAGAAACCGACATCCTCGGCCGCCTTCTTCGAGCCGGCATAAGCGAGGATCAGATAGGAGTGCAGCGACGAGATGACGGCAAAGGCAAAGCCGAAGATGCCGAGCCCGATCACGACCAGCCAGGCCGGGCTGACCGGAAGGTGCGCCTGTATCAGCAGCGCGAGGGCGACCGGGATCGCCGTGAGCACCGCGCCCCACAGCCGCGCCTCGGGGATTTCGCGCGAGAGGCCGTCGGCGCTGCGGCGCAATACCTGCGGCGCGAGCCCTTGCACGAGGCCGTAGCCGATCGTCCAGGAGGCGATGAAACCCGCCACCTCCATGTATTTCCAGCCTTGCGCGTAGAGAAACACCGGCAGGCCGACGACGAACCACACATCGCGCGAGGCGAACAGGAAGATGCGCGCGGCGGCGAGCAGATTGACCGGGCGGGATTTGGCGAACAGCTCGGCGAAGCTTTTCGAGGCTTTGGCCTTGCCCAGCTCGCGCGGCAGGCTCGCCAGCACGCCGACGAGCACGGCGGCCAACATCGCCGCCATCAGCCACAGCGCCGGTTTGAAGCCGACCGTCTGCAGCAAGAGGCCGCCGACGAAAAAGCCGAAGCCCTTCATCGCGTTCTTCGAGCCGGTGAACCACGCGACCCATGTGAACAACTGGCCGTTGCCGCCTTCGGACGTCGCCTTGATCGCCGATTTGGAAGCGGTCTTGGTCAGGTCTTTGGCGACACCCGAGATGCCTTGCGCCATCACCGCCCAGGCGACCGAGAGCGCGGCGCCCCAGGCGGGATCGAGCGCCGACAGCAACATCAGGCCGACGATCTGAAGGGTGAGGCCCGCCGCCAGCATGCGCGGGATGCCAAAGCGCGTCGCCAGCCAGCCGCCGCCGAGATTGGCGAAGATGCCGGCCGCCTCGTAGAGCAGGAACAGGCTCGCCAGCATGAAGGGCGTGTAGCCGAGCGCGTAGAAGTGCAGCAGCACCAGCATGCGCAGGGCGCCGTCGGTGAGCGTGAAGCTCCAATAGCTGGAGGTGACGATCAGGTAATTGCGAATGCCGCCCATCATGCACCTCGCGCGATGACGATGTTGGCGAGATCGACCATGCGGCAGGCATAGCCAACCTCGTTGTCGTACCAGGCATAGATTTTCAGCAGCGTGCCGTCGGTGACCATCGTGCTCGGCCCGTCGACGATCGAGCTGCGCGTGTCGTCCTCATAATCGGCCGACACCAGCGGCCGTTTCTCGAAACCGAGAATACCGGCGAGCGGCCCTGCGGCCGCCGCTTCGAACAGCGCATTGACTTCGCTTTCGCTCGTCGGGCGCTGCAGCTCGAAAACGCAATCGGTCAGCGATGCGTTGAGCACCGGCACGCGCACCGCGTGGCCGTTGAGGCGGCCCTTCAGCTCGGGATAGATCAGCGCAATCGCCGTGGCGCTGCCGGTTGTCGTCGGCTGCAAGGACAGCATCGCCGAGCGCGCGCGGCGCAGATCCTTGTGCGGCGCGTCGACGACGACATTGGTGTTGGTCGGATTGTGAATGGTGGTGATCTGGCCGTGCCGGATGCCGAGCGCTTCATGCACGACCTTGACGACGGGGGCGAGGCAATTGGTGGTGCAGGATGCCGCCGTCAGGAGTCTGTGTTCGCGCGGGTCGTAGCGGTCGTCATTGACGCCGACCACGACATTGAGCGCGGCGGCATCCTTGACCGGAGCCGCGACGATGACCTGTCTTCACGCCGCGGTCGAAATAGCCCTGCAGCTGATCCGGCTTGAGGAATTTGCCGGTGCATTCGAGCACGATATCGCAGCCGAGATCGCCCCACGGCACCTCGCCCGCCGCCGGCGCGCCGCTGAAGGTGATGCGCCGGTTGCCGATGCGGATTGCCTCGTCGTCGGCGCTCGAATCGGTTGCCGCCAGCGGCCATGCAGGCTGTCGAATTCGAGCAGATGCGCGGTGACCGAGGCATCGCCTTTGATCTCGTTCACATGCGCGATGTCGAGCCGGTTGCCGGCCCGCGGATCGTCCGTCGGCCGATCCATGCCGCCGAGCGCCGCCCGCAGCGCGAGACGCCCGATGCGGCCCATGCCATTGATGCCGACTGCTCATGACCTGTCTCCTTAGGCGTGGACGAGAGCCGGCAACGGCCCCTGCCCGATTTCATCGAGCGCGCTTGCGCACCGCCATGCGATCGAGTTTGGCGAAGGGCAGGTTGGCGAAAATGGTGATGCGGCGGTAAAGGCCGGCATAAAGCTCGTTCAGCAGCGCCTCGCGCTCGACGCCCTCGCCGCGTGAATTTTGCCGGGTCCGGCATCGACCAGGAGGCCGTCACCGCCTTGTCGCCGAAATCGGGACAGGTGCTGCCGGTCCATGACATCGCAAAGCCCGATCACGAAATCCAGCTGCGGCGCGTCGGGACCGGTGAAGAGGTGCCAGGATTTGCTGTGCAGCCCGGACACGTCATGGCCGACGGCATGCAGCTTTTCGATCACGTCCGGCATCGGCGCCGCGGCCGGGTCCGAGCCTGCCGAATAGGCGTGGAAGCGCTCGCCGGCGAAGCGGTTGAGGATCGCCTCGGCCATGATCGAGCGCGCGGAATTTCGCGTGCAGAGGAACAGGACATTGAAGGCCGGGGTCATCGGATCCTCTTCGTCAGGAAGCGGCGGCAGCAGCGTTCGCCAGATCGCCGCACAGCTCCGGCCGGCCGTCGCAGCAGGCCTCGGTCAGGAACACCAGCAGCTCGCGCAGGCGCCGATCATGCGCAGCGCATAGATGATCTGGCGGCCCTGCCGGGTCGCGCGCGATCAGGCCGGCTTTTTCGAGCGCGCTCAGATGAAAGGAAGCGTGGACGCCGGGAGAGACAGGCGATCGGCAGTCGCCGCGCCGGCAAGCCGTTCGTCCCGCTGCGCGAGCAGCAGGCGCAGCACTCTGAGCCGGCTTTCCTGCCCCAGCGCGCCAAAGATGCGCGGCGGCATCCGATGATTCCATATATTCTAGAATAATAGTTATCAGGCCGATGTCAAATCAGTCCGCCCGGTGTTTGACCCCGCCGGAGGCGTGGGTTGAATCTTTGTTGGACGCCCGGCGTCTCGACACGATCCGTTCAGCATCGGTCGCGGGTGAGGTCAAACTCGCGGGTCGCAGGCCCGCCCGCGACGCGGCGCCACGCGCAGGCGCGTAAGCGCCTAGCATGGCGAGCGGAGTTGACGGCGCCGGCGATGCCGGTGCTATCGCTTCGCTTACTTGTGCTTCCAGACTTTGAGCGCTGAAAGCACCAGGATCACCGCCAGCAGCGGCAGCAGGACGGCGTTCGGAACGAGACCGAGCAGCTGGCCGCCGATAAAGCTGCCGAAGATCGAGCCTGCCGCCATCACCAATACGAAGCGGCGGTTTTCGCCGAGGACGACGAAGCTGCGATCCCGGCTGTAGCGGGCAAAGCCGACCAGCATCGTCGGCAGGCTCACGGCGAGCGACAGGCTGCCGGCAAGTTTGATGTCGGCGCCGAACAGCAGCACGAGCGTCGGGATCAGCAGCTCGCCGCCGGCGACGCCGAGCAGCGCGGCGACAATGCCGATGGCAAAGCCGGCGACAACGCCGGCCACCATCTGCGGCGCGCCGGTCGAGCATCGCCCCCGAGGCCGCCGTGTCGTGCCCGAGCACCAGCACGACGGCGATCCCGAGCAGCAGAATCGCGATCACGCGATAGAGCGTCTGTGTCGCGAGGCGCGTTGCCCAGCCCGCGCCGAACCAGGCGCCGAGCAGGCTGCCGGCGAGCAGGTTGACGATGATCGGCCAATTGGCGGCGACGCTCGCAGAAGGGAACCGCCGCCGCGCGGAATGGCAGGGCCGAGGCGACGACCACGAGGCTCATCGCCTTGTTGAGGATCACCGCCTGCAGCGCGGCAAAGCGAAACGCGCCGATCAGCAGCGGCAACCGAAATTCTGCACCACCAAGCCCGATCAGCCCGCCCAGCGCGCCGATGACGGCGCCGCCGATAAAGGCGATCGGGCTGCTGCGCCGTTCCGTGCTGGAAACCAGAACGCCGCTGACAGTCTCGCCGGTCATACCGGCTCGGCGACGCGCACGCGCGCCAGCGCTTTCACTACGCCTTCGGCGATGCGCCGCGGCCGTTCGCCGAGGCCGAAAGCGGCCGCCGGATCACCGCGCGGATCGACCTCGATAACTTTGGTGCGGGCGGCGACCTCGACGCCGCTGCGCGTGAGACCGCGCAGCACGCCGGTGATCGGCGCGCGCAACGGGAGTGCGTCCGATGGTGGCGACGACGGCGCCTTCCTCGACCCGATCGCCGATGCGGGCGCCGGTAATGAAGCGACCGCCGTCCGGCGCGTAGACGAAGCGCGCACGGCCGACGCCGGCGATCGGCCGCGGCTCGCCGCCGAGCGGCAGCGTAGCGCCAGCCTCGATGATCGCGCCGAGCTGGTCGCCGTAGCTGGTTTCTATGGCGAGATCGACATTCTCGCCGGCGATGAAATTCGGGCCGAGCCCGATCGTCAGGGGCGCCATTCCGCGCTGCCGTTCCGGCACCGCGCGCTTGCGCATGCGAGCATCGATCAACGCCGACCAGGCCGTCGCCTCGACCACATCATCGAAAGCGGCGAAGGTCGAAACCGGCAGCACGTCGCCCGCACGCAAAGCCATGCGCAGCTCGGCCGGCGTTTTGACCCGCAGTGCGGTCAGGCCGTCGAGCGTGGCCCAGCCGTCAAAGACCGCATCGACAAAGGCCATTCCACGCCGCGGCGCTGCCGGTGCCGGCTCATCGTGGATGGCGACCGCATAACCCGCGCGGTGCAGCAGCACGGCAACCGCCGATCCGACATCGCCGACCCCGCGCACCAGCACGGGGGTTCGCTCTTGCTCAGGCATCGCGCCACCAATTCGCTATGGCGAATTGGCTATAGCGCAACGCGCGCTATGGCGAAATGGCCATAGCGGTCGAGCGGTTAGATTTTCGGGCCGGCGTCGGGGCGCGCGTGCTTCGCGAGGACTTCGAGATCGTCGATCGGACAGGGCTGCAGCGCGGTCGGCGATCTTGCGATAGCGCGCCAGCACCTCAAGGCCGAACGGGGTCAGATGCGCGCCCCCGCCTCCCGAACCTCCCGGCGCTGCCTGTACGACCGGCTCGGTGAAAGCCTGGTTGATGGTGTCGAGCAGCACCCAGGCCCGCTTGTAAGACATGCCCATCTCACGCGCGGCGGCCGAGATCGAACCCGTGTCGTGGATCGATTGCAGGAGCCGAAATTTGCCGGAGCCGATGCGGGCGCCGGATTCAAAAACGATGCTGATACTTACGCGCGGCATGCCGGCCAATGTGCCATGCGCGGCACGCGGATGTCCCACAATCCCTCATCACAGGATGTCTCTTAGCTCATGAACTCACGAATTCATGGGCGTGCCCTCCCGGGCCGGGTTCTACGGGCCTGCCTGTTTTCCTTTAGCAGCAGGCCCGCCGAGCCGCGCGGCGTCTCGGCCATCCGGTAACGACCCCTCACGCTGCTGTTTTCGGCCGCCTGCCGGCGGCAGTGCTTAGGGGCGCTGCCCCTCGGCGCGCCACAACCGCCTTCCGCCCAAAACGCAGACGCGGTTTCGCCAAGAAAGGGGCGAAGACCGCGTTGCGTTTCGGTTCCCCGCGAAGGCGGTTGCGGCTTGCACACCCCGGTCTCGGCGACGGCCAAGGGTTCATCAGCGGATGAACCCAAGGCCAAAGAGAAAGGGGCGACCATGACGCAGGCAAAACTCAGCAAAGCCGACCTGTCGCAATTTACCGGCAGCGAGAACTGGTATCGGCACGGCCTCAACCGAGCCGTGCTGTTCACCGATGGCGCGAAATACGTCGCCGATCAGGGCGGCGCTTATTGGCTGCTCGACGAGATCGCCTTGGCGCAAGGCGGCAACAAGCGCGTCGCCGCCGAGGAGTTTCAGGTGTGGAAACTGACGGTCAATGCCGACCGCACAGCCACCCTCGCCTGCGGCGACGGCAACGGCCACACCGTGTTCGAGAAGGTCATTCCCTTCACCGATTTTCCGGCCGAGAGCGTCGAACTCTGGTTCGAGAACAGCACGATTTACCTGCCGAGCGAGCACTAACCATGACCGCCCCCCGCTTCATCGAGATCGACGGCAAACGCTACCTGTGGCGCGACCTGTTGCGGCTGCGGCAGGAGCAGCGCGAGGCGGCGCGGCGGGGCGAACAGCCCGCCCTCTTCGAATTGCGCGAGGACTCCCGCCCGCCAACCGAGCGAACGGCGGCAGGCCGGTATCTCGAACCGTCGCTGTTCGCGCAGACCCAATGACCCCGACCAAGCAAGAAACCACCCACCCCCAACCGAAGGAGACGACCATGACGATGCAGACCATCCCCCTGACCCAGCTGATCCCCTCCCCGCTCAACGTGCGCAAGACCGGCAGCAAGGACGGCATCGCCGCCCTCGCCGCCAGCATCGCCGCCCACGGCCTGTTGCAGAATCTGCAGGTGCGCCCCGCCGACCGAAGGACGGTTCGAGGTTGTGGCCGGAGGCCGCCGCCTCGCCGCCTTGCAGCTATTGGCCAAGCAGAAGCAGATCGCCGTCGATTACCCGGTGCCGTGCCATGCGCTCGATCAGCAGGACGCGACCGAAATCAGCCTCGCCGAAAACGAAATGCGGCTGCCGATGCACCCCGCCGACCAGTTCGACGCGTTCAAGAAACTGGCCGATGACGGTAAAGGCCCGGAGGAAATCGCCGCCCGGTTCGGCACCACGGCGAAAACCGTCATCCAGCGGCTCAAATTGGCCGTGGTCAGCCCGAAGCTGATCGCGCTCTACCGCAAGGACGAAATGACGCTCGACTGCCTGATGGCCTTCACCGTCACCGACAGCCAGAAACAGCAGGAAAAGGTCTGGAAGGAACTGCCGGAATGGGCGCGGGAACGCCCCGACCGCATCCGGGACGCGTTGACCGAGAAGCACATCGCCGCCGACAGCGCACTGGCGCAATTCATCGGGCGGGAGGCTTACGAGGCGGCAGGCGGCGCGGTGTTGCGCGACCTGTTCGACGACGACAATACCGGCTGGTTCACCGATGCCGCCTTGGTCAACCGGCTGGCGGCGGAAAAGCTCGACCGCGAAGCTGCCTCAGTGCGCGGCGAGGGCTGGAAATGGGTCGAGATCACCCCCGAACTGACGTGGGAAGTGCTGAACACGTTCGGCAAAGCAACGCCCGAACGGAAAGCCCCGACCGAGGAGCAGCAGCGCCAGATCGACGGTCTCAACGCCGAGGCCGACGCCATTCTGGAGGAGCACGGCGAGGAGCCGGAAGACGAGGCCGTCGTCGAGCGGTTCGACGCGATACAGGAGCAGATCGCCCTATTGTCGGAGGGCGAGGAGCTATGGCCCGACGCAGCGAAGACGATGGCCGGGGCGGTCATCACCATCGGGCGCAACGGCATCCTTGATATCCGGCGTGGCCTGATCAGGCCGGAGGACAAGGCGGAGGCTCGCAAAGCCGCCAAGGCGAAACACGCCGCCGCTTCCGGCCAGAAGGGCGAAGAGGCCCCTGCCCCGGATCTCGGGGCAGGCTTCCGCCGCGCTGATCGAGGATTTGACGGCGCACCGCACCGCCGCCTTGCAGGCCCGGCTCGCCGCCCAGCCCAAGGTCGCGCTCGCCGCCGTCACCCATAAACTCGCCCTTGAAGTGTTCTACACGGGCGACCGGCGCGAGAGCGTGCTGCGCATCGGCGTGGCTGTCCTCTATCTCGACCGCAGTGCCGAGGAGATCGAGGCGTCAAAGGCGCGGAAGGAGCTGGCGGCAGCAACCACGGCCATGCGCAAGCGGTTGCCGAAAGACCCCGCCAAATTGTGGGATTGGCTGGCCGAGCAGGATCAGAGGACGGTTCTCGCCCTTCTCGCGATCTGCGCCGGTCACACCGTCGATACTGTCGAGAGCAAACGCGATCCCGGCAGTCCAACCCGCCATGCAAGGCAGCTTGCCGGTGCGCTCAAACTCGACATGGCGGAATACTGGCAGCCCAGCGCGGACAGTTATTTCAGCCGGGTGTCGAAGGCGCAGGTGCTTGAGGCCGTGACCGAGAGTGCCGGGCCAAACGCGAGGGGTACGCTTTCGACCTTGAAGAAGGACGACCTCGCCAAAGCCGCCGAGAAAAAGCTCAAAGGCTCCGGCTGGCTGCCTGCGATCCTGCGGACGGCCTGATAGCAGCGGCAGACTGGCCCCGGCATCCTAGCCGGGGCCGGTTTCGTCGGCTGGCAGCGGCAATGGCGCGCACTTCGGGTGCGCGCCATTTCTCGTTTCGCCCGCACCGGCTGGGGCCGTCGCGGACCGCTGATCCCCTGCCCTCGCGCTTGGTGCTTGGTCTTAGCTTCACGTGAAACTGGGAATAAGAGATAAAACAAGAAAGAGAGAAAACAGTAAAACGGGAATTCATCCTGTATGATTTTACAAATAGTTAGGCGGCTTTTCCCGGATGGCCGCGCTCTTCCCCCTGACACATTTGGCTTCTGTAATTCTCTCTTTCATGAAAATAATAATTATGTCAATCTCCCTTTCATGAAAACAATTGTCATTGCAAACCAGAAGGGCGGCTCGGGCAAATCCACCATCACCGTCCATCTTGCCGCCGCCGCCGAGCAGGCTGGCGACGGGCCGGCCGTTATCTCCGATACCGATCCGCAAGGCACGGCGGCCGACTGGTTCAACCAGCGCAAGAAGGCCAATATCGATACGCCCCGCTATGCCGCGCTCACCCTTGCCGATCTGGCTGGCCGGGTGCAGGCGCTGGACGAGGCCGGTGCAGCCTACCTCTTCATCGACACGGCCCCCTCGATCGGCGCCGTCAATGCCGAGTTGCTCGCGCTCGCCGACCTGATCCTGATCCCGCTTAACCCGACGCCGGCCGATCTGCGGGCGCTCGTCAAAGGCCTGCCGCTGGTGCGTCAGTCCGGAAAGCCGTTTCAGTTCGTGCTGACCCGTGTGCGGCCTAATTTGCGCAACAATGACGGTGCGGCCGTCGCGCTGGATGCGCTCGGCCTTGTGCTGACGACCCGCATGCATGAGCGCGTGATCTATGCCGAGACATTCGCGCACGGCAAAACCGCGCTGGAGACCGATGCCAAAGGCGTAGCGGCCGAAGAGGTGAGGGTGCTTTGGGGTGAGATAAAGAGAAAGTTGGAAAGCGAGAATTAATGAAAGAGAGAATTATATGAAACGCCCTGCTGTTGATCTCGCGGCGCTCACCTCCGAAGCCGCCGCGCCGATGACCGAAGCCGCCCAGCGCGCGCCGCGCCAGCCTGAGGTGCCGACTGTGCAGCCCCCAGCCGCCCAGCCAGCGGAGGCTGCGGTCAAAACCGCCAATTTGCAGGCGCTGGCCTTCAAGGTATCGCCGGCTTTCCGTAAGCGCTTTCGCCAGCGCGCCGCCAATGCCGACCTCAAACTCAACGAACTGTTGTTCGAGGCCCTCGACGCGTGGGAAGAGGCGCGCGGGCTCAAAAGGTAGAATTCTCGTTTTCTAGAAACTCGGCGGTGCCAGCGCACTGCGATTTGACGTGCAGACTGGCGCCTCTACCGCGGTTAGCACAACTCGGATTCTGCGCGGTCGCCCAAAAACGACTCCGTCAGGCTGATAATTCCGCCTGCGAAAGGAGCTAAGGAACGCAACGATTTCAATGCGTAAGCACCATCTCTAGTCGCTCCCCCGATGGACAGCGCCCAGATTTAGTTTTACCGTCTTTCCTCTAGTTCCGAGGAAGCGGTGCATGAAGTCCTTCGCGACCACCCCCAAAGCCGAAGAAATGCGCGCCTATCGCCGCCGCCTGGCGGAAGAAGGGCAGCACCAGTTCATCGCTGCGCTGCCGCGCGAGACGGTCGTTTTTCTTGACGAGTTTAAGCAACGCCAAGGCCTGCGCAGCCGCAGTCAGGCGCTATTGCAGTTGATCGAACAAGGGAGGCAGACCGCCCGGCAGTAATCGACCCAGAAATGCGAAAGCCCGCCTTGCCGGGCGGGCTTTCAAAACTCGTGACGGGCCTAAGGGCTTACGTCGGAGACAATCGCAACTCCGATCATAGCCAATAGTTACCGCTTCTGTCAACGGAAATTGCCGTTTCCGTCAACGGGGGAGGCTTGCCCGTCGCGATCTAACCCGAGAGGAGGATCACGATGGACACACGAGAATTGCGCCCTTGGGGCGCCACAGGAGAAGCTTTGCCCGGCCGCCGAGCGGCTTCCGGCGATGGTCGCCGGAGTTGCTGCGGACCGAACGCACGGCCGATGCCTTTGCCGGGTTGCCGGAGGGCGCCACGGTGCCGGGCCAGCTGCTGGCGGCCTTCAAAGGCGCCGCACCCGTGCTCGGCATTTCGCCGCGGCTGGTGCATGCGCTCGACTGGCTGTTCCGTTTCACCCAGCCGCAGGATTGGGAGCGGGGCGGGCGGCCGATCGTATGGCCTTCGGCGCGGATGCAGCAGGAACGCTCGGCCTGTCGCCGGCACAGGTCAAGGTGATCAACCGGCGGCTGATCGAGCTCGGCCTCGTCAGCATGAAAGACAGCCCGAACGGCAAGCGCTACGGCCATCGCGACCATCCGAAGGGGCGCATCATCGAAGCCTACGGCTTCGATCTGTCGCCGCTGGCCGCACGGTTATGCCGAATTTCGCCGTCTGGCGGAGCAGGGCAAGGCGGAGCGCGCCCTTATGGGCCGGCTGCGCCGGCGCGCGACGATCGCCAAGAAGGCGATCATCCAGATAATCGAGACCGCCGCCGAGTACGGTTTCGACGGCGAGGAATGGGTGACGCTGCGGCGTGACTGCGAGGCGATAGGACGCGCGCTGAAGGCCGTGGAGCGCTCGGATGAGATGACGGTGGGGGTGAGAGCCTCGAACGCCGCCAGGCCTATGGCCGCGAGCGTCTGGAGACCCTGTTGGGTGTGGTGGATTCCGACCCCATGGGGCTGGAAAACAAGCCCCACTATAACAACTACAAACCAACCCTTGATCCTAACAAGGATACAGTAATCGCATCCGAAGATCGTAGCGGAGGCGGGGAGGGCGGTGCTCCTACGGCACCGGCAGAGAAGCGGGAACGCCACGACAAGGGCATGGTGCACGGGATCGCGCCGGACGAACTGGTGAGGCTGGCGCCAAAGCTGAAGCCCTATCTGCGGCGGTCCAACCCGACCTGGCCGGAGATCGTCGATGCCGCGGACTATCTGCGGCACGACCTTGGCGTCTCGAAACCGCTATGGGGCGACGCCTGTCTGGCCATGGGCCGGGATCTGGCTGCAGTCGCGCTGGCGATCGTCTCGACCAAGGAACCGGAGCATTTCCGGACCTCGCCGGGCGGTTACTTCTACGGCATGGTCGCCAAGGCCCGCGCCGGTGACTTGCACCTCGATCGGACCGTCTGGGCCATGCGCCGGGCCTCGCAGCCGGAGCAAGGGAGGTCGGCCCACCGGCCTGTGTATAGACAACGTGATGACAATATGGTATGATCGGAAGCATCAGGAGGCCCCTATGCCCGATCCTACCCTTGACCATCACGACCGTTCGCCGGCGCGCACCATGATCAATATCCGGGTCAAACCGGCCGAGCGTGCGCTGATCGACCAGGCCGCCGCAGCGCAAGGCAAGAGCCGCACGGACTTTGTGCTGGAGGCGTCGCGCCGGGCGGCCGAGGAGACGTTGCTCGACCAGACCTTGTTGCGCGTCGATCAGGCGACCTACGCCCGGTTTATTGAATTGCTCGATGCGCCGCCGCGGCCGAACGCGCAACTGCGCAAGCTGATGCAAACCAAGGCGCCATGGGATTAGGGGCGGACAATCGACGACCCGAGCTGCTAACCGCGGCGCATGACCTCTCCGCCTTCGCCTGCGGCGAGGCGACACTTGATGACTGGCTGCGCCGCCGCGCGTTGTCCAACCAGATCAGCGGTGTTTCGCGCAGCTATGTACTGATCCGCGCGGAGCGTGTCGTCGCCTACTACTCGCTGGCCGCCGGCGCGATCGCCGCCACCGAAGCGCCAGGCCGGGTGCGGCGCAACATGCCCGATCCAATCCCGATGGCGGTGCTCGGCCGCCTCGCCATCGACCAGACGCTGCAGGGCCAAGGGTTTGGTCATCTGATGCTGCGCGACGCCGTGCTGCGCACGCGCCAGGCCGCCGATACGATCGGCATTCGTGGTCTGCTCGTGCACGCTCTGTCGGCGGCCGCAAAGCGCTTCTACGAGGGCAGCGGCTTCCGGGAATCCCCCGCTAATTCAATGACCCTGATGGTGACGCTGGCCGACGCGATCGCGGCGATCGAGACCTGACCGCCGGGCAGCACCGCGATTCCAGACCCGACATGGCTCTAACCTTGCCGTATGGCAGGGGGCCTAGGGTCGATTTGCCGGGTTGCTCGTGCTTTGCTACTCCTCAATGACGGCCAGAAAGACGGCTTCGATTTAAAGGCGACAATAAACCGACCCACGTCTACGGGCGGTCCAAAGGTGGCTCCTCGGAATTTTGCTGCGTTTTGCGATAGAGCAAAAACGGCAGGCAAAATTCCTGTGGTGCTCCGCCGAAGACCGGCGGGCTTTTGACCGCGACGCGAAGCGGTTTTGCAGGGTCGCCATCGAAGCCACCAATCCGGCGGCTTCACAACCGAAGGAGAAATACCATGAGCAAGCCAACCCACATCGCCTACGTCGTGATCCCGCCTAAGGAGGGTAGCGACAAGAAGCCGATCTGGCGCGAAGTCGGAGCGATCTGGCCGCACACGAAGGGCAACGGATTCGACCTGGTGGTGGTCGATCAGCTCAGCGTCTCGGGCCGCATCGTTTGCACCGAACGCAAGGAGCCGATCAGCGAGCCGGTCGAGGCTTAGACGATAACGGGAGGCCCCGCCGGTTTTCGCCGGCGGGGCTTCTTGCTGCGATAGAGCCGGTCAACTTTTTTGACCACCAGTGACGGCGGTCACACCCCGGAGTTTGGCGCAGGGCCTATGACGTGCGCATCGAGTAGGGGGTGCTTCATGCTGATCGATACGGCACAGACCCGAGAAGAGCGGCCGGCATTTGTCGCGGGGTCGGAATTGGCCGAGTTGCTGAGCGATCCGATGACGCAGCTGCTGATGGCGGCGGACCGGGTTGGGTATCGGGAGATTGAGGGGCTGCTGCAGCGGACCCAATCGCAGCTCGGGCTTTTCTGCGAACCCCCATCATCGTTGCCATAAACACCCCGCCGGAGGCCTCGCGCCGTCCCGAGCCTGCGTAGCAGGGGAGGGCGGCGGACAACAACTGGCCGCCCCGCGGCACAATAAATTCCACGACGTCGGAAACATGAAGGCCGGCAGCGTCGCGAAACGCCCCGGCCTTCCGGTTCATCACCGTTGGCAATCTCAGGCACCACCCTTCGACTGCGATTCGGAACGTAGCACAATGGCGAATGCCGGACCATTGGTGGCGAACGAATCGACATCTCTCGACACAACTCCGACCACTCCGGTACGGGTTGCACGACCCACCAGAAGACCCCAACTTAAGGGCGGAATGGCGAAAGCAGCAGTAGCAAGTGGGCCGTGGTACTACCACGGCGCGGCTCCGCCGCCAACTTGGCAAGGGGGCATGGCCCCCGTTGCATCCCCCATTTGCCGCCGCAGCGGCATGTCAGGGCGACCGTGCCCCGACACCTCCGGGGAGGGGCTGCACCCCGTCCACCCGCCTCTATCCGCGCATGACCGACGCGTTCAACTACCCCCCGAAACCAGCCCCGGCGAGCGACAGCGCCGCCGGTAATCCACCTGCCGCATGTGCCGCCGCGATACCGCCAAGAAGCGGCCGAAGCGGCAGCGCGGGCATGTGGAGCAGTTTCGGACGGACGACGCCGAACACGCCGAGCTTGTCGCCAAGGCGCGCGGCGTCGGGTTGAGCCTCGGCGCGTATTACCGGCGCGAGCTGATCGGCGCTCCCGGCGCACGGTCGAAACGCGCGCCGCCGACCGAGACGAGCCGGTTGCGGGCAACGCACATCACAGCGATCAACCGGGCCGGCAATCTGGTCAATCAAGGTATCCACGCCCTCAACGAGATCAGGCGGACGGCCCCGGAAGCGGTCGAACGCGACCGGCTGGCCTACGAGCTGGAAGCCACGCGCAAGCTGCTGGAAAAGGCAATTCCGGCCCTCAATGAGGCTTTGGCGGCGGTACTTGGCGATGATCGCCAAGGGTAATCTCCACGCCCACGGCGTGAAGCTGGCCAGCTATCTGATGACGGGGCATCCGGGCGAACGTGCCGAGCTGCTCGGCATGCGGGGCTTTGGCCCGGTCAGCGATTTGCGCGACGGTTTCCGCATTCAGCAAATCGTCGCGCGCGACGGCACCAAAGCCGAGCTGCCGTTTTTCCATGCGCAACTCAGATCGGTTGACGGCGAAGGCGTGAAGAAGCTCAGCCGCGCCGATTGGCTGGCAATCGCCGACCGTTGCGACAGGGCGCTAGGCCCGGCGATGAGCGAGCAGCCGCGCGCGGTGAGCCTGCATATCGACCGGCAGACCGGCGACATGCACATGCACCTTGGCTATAGCCTGGTGCGTGAGACCGACGACGGGCGGTTTTTCGTGCAAAAGCTCGGCCTCTATAAGGTCAAGCTGCAAGACCTCGCGCGCGAGATCGAGAAGGATTACGGCCTCACGATCATCAGCAACGAGCGCAACGGCGCGAAGGCCGCCGACCGCCGCGAGTTTGAGGAAAGCCGCCGTCTCGGCACCGACATCAAGGAAATCCGCAACGCCATCCTTGACGGGTTTCAGCAGTCGGACAGCGGCAAGGCGTTTCATGCGGCGATGCGCGCGCAGGGTTACGAGCTGGCGAACGGCGACCGCCGCGATTGCCTGATCGTGATCGACCACGCCGGCGGGCAACACGCCCTCAACAAGAAACTCACCGGCATGACGCTGGCGGAAACACGGGCGCGGCTTTCCGACCTCGACCGCTCACAGTTGCCGAGCGTCGATCAGGCGAAGGAGCTGCAAGCCGAGCGCCAGGTCGCCGCGCGGGCGGCGCAGGAGAGGGAGAAACACGGGCGGGGCGTGGACATAGCGGGGCAGGGGATCACGCCACCAGACGGCCCGCAGCGCGCCCCGCAGCCAGAGATCAAGCCGCTTGGCAAGACCGCCGGCGAAATCCGTCTTGCATGGAGCCTCACGCGCAACGGCGAGCAGTTCGCGCAGGAGATCGAACGGCGCGGCCTGATCCTCGTTCACGTCACCGCCGAGGAAGCGCGCGACAGCGAACGCGCCCACGCTTTCGCCAAGGCGATCAACCGGCAGAACCGCGCCTTGAGAGAAGGCTTCGCCGTGGTCGATCTAGCGCGGCAGCGTGACGCGGATCGATCAGCGCACGACCGGCGACCAGTGGGGCGAAATTCAGAAACGGCTCGACGGCATCGACCGCGCAAGCCTGTTGAGCGTCGACGATGCGCGCGAGGCGATGAAGGACGCCAATCGCGCGGCATGGGCCGAGGAGCAGCGTAGCAAGCGCGAAAGCGAGCGGCCGGCGACGGCAATCGAGACCAAGATCGCCGAGGCGCTGAAAGCGACGATGACCGGCACCGAATTCGCCGAAGCGCTCGACAAGGCCGGGTTGACGATCACCCGCGCGACCGCAGCCGATGTGCAGGCCCTCGATGCGTTGCGCCAGGACGACCAGCTCGCCGCCGCCGCCGGCATCGAGGCAAGCGGCCGGCGCTTTGCGATGCTGGAGATCGGCGATGTTGCCGCCGTGACGCGCGGCGGCGACGTATTCCAGCTATCGCCGCACAAGCTCGACCTGACCGAGATCGAACAGCGTCTCGGTAAGCCTGCCCCCGCGAAGGCGGGGGTGCAGCCGCGCCTGGCGAGCGTGACCGAGGCCCGCGCCTTCAACCAGCTCAGCCGCGAGCAGACCGCCGAGATGTGGGCCGAGCGCCGGGCCGAAAACACCGCGCAGCGTGTCGCCAATTCGGAAGCGTGGGACGCCGACCGGGAGATTCGCGCCGATGCCGTGGCGGCCCGGCACGAAAGGCAGGAGATCAGCGACACGGCGGAGCAGCTGGTCGACACCGGAACACATGCCCTCGCCGGGATCGCGAACGGCCTCGCCAAGATAGTCGAAACGGCCTACGGCCTGCTGTTCGGCTGGGCCATGGCGGCACCGAAGCTGACGCAGGATCAGGCCGAACGGCAGCACTTCGCCGCCGAGGAACAACAGACCGCCAGCGCGACGGTCGCCGAGGAGCAGGACAAAGCGGCTGCGGTAGAGGCGCTGATATCCGAGCAGGACCGCGAGAAGAAACAGCGAGCGGCCGAGGCGACATATTTTCGGCCGATCTACCGGCCCAGCGAGATCGAACGCGACGAAGGTCGCGAGCGAGGGCGCGAGCGAGAATGATCCGACCGACGCCACGGGCCGCGCGGCGTCGGAAACCCACGGAGGCCGAATAGCCGGGAAGCTGTTCGACACATGGAAATCGGTTCGTGCGGCGACAACTCGGCACAATGACGATCCGGAGCCGAAACCGCCATCCCGTCGTCGCCGCGAAGGCACGGGCGGGACAGCTTTCACCGCGGCGGCGCAGATGTTCGCCCGCATCAGCCGCGATCTTCGAAGTATCTTCGTTAAAGCCGATGCTGACCCTGACGCATATGCGGCCCTCGATGCCGCCAATCCTTATTGGGATTGCAGCTTCGACACAGAGAGTGGCGGCGATTTTAATGCAGACGACAGCGATTACAGTACCACCCCTTCCCTTGACCTGTAGGGCTTGCTAGACCGAGGCATGGTCGACGCCGCAGAGAAGAAACCGACTCACACCGCCTTTGCCCTCAAACGCGACGGCAAGCGGCAGCAGTTTCGCCGCTGGCTCGAAATCGGCAGCGGCTGGCAGCGTGAGGACGGCAGCTTTCAGGGTTTTCTTGACCGGACGCCGCTCGGCGGCTGGACGGGCTTTGTGCATTTCGAGCCGGTCGGCAGAGGCGCGCCGCCAATGCCGCCCGAACGGCCGGCGCAGCGCCCCGGCGAGCAGACCGCCGCCGACGAGAGCGAAGAATTTTGAAGGTTGAGCCTATCTGTGCGCAGCAGTACCAACCCACTTCGAAACGAATTTCGCGGCCTTCTTGTACAAATCGCGAGCGCCGATGAGCAGGTGCGCGATCAAGAGGGAGATTCCCCCTAACATCCACATCCACATACCCAGAAACATAAGCCACCTGAGCCATTCGGCATCGACGATCAGGTGAAGTGCCCCGAAAGCCACCATCGTGACAAAACCGCCAACCGTGATAACCCACAGGACGCTGATTGTTTTGGGGCCGCGAAATATGACGTCCGGAGCTTTCAAGCCGAGGCCACCTTCGTAATAGAAGCGATGAAGGAGATAGCCGCCCTTTTCTTCAAGAGTGGTGGTCGGCTGCATCCAGAACTTCGCGGCCTTGCGCGCGCCTCTGAGCAGTCTCCCGGCAACGAAGAAGGCTAGCGCTATAGGAGCTAAAAAGGCCCCGACGTAGGCCAGCGTATCTCGCGCCGAAATCAGAAACCGAGCCGGCGCGAGCCAATTGAGGCCGCAGACCAGAGCCCATAGGGGGAGCAGGACAACGAAACAGGCCGCAAGAATAATCTCACCGACCCATTCAAGAGGCGACGGCTGTTCGCGGGTGGGTGCGTCGGTTTCTTGCATCGCCGCCGCCGAACTGGACGGCGGCGGCGAAGACGACCCAGCCGCGCCCGGCGAGCTTGTCGCGCCGGGGCGCATCGGGTTGTCGTCAATCAGGCCGGATAACTCCGGGCGATCCCAGTAATTCGGCGCGTAGTACGGGAACAGCCGTTCGCCCTCACCCGACAGCCAAATCAAGCCGGTGCCTTCCTTCATCGACATGATTTCCTGCGGCAGCATGACCGCACGCGCCAACTGTGACCGGGTTTCGCCCATGTTGCTGGTTGGCATGCCGCCTTGCTGCGGGTTGATCCCTTGACCCTCGTTCCAGCCTTGCGCCCATATCGACGTATTGCCGCCGCGCTTCGACATCCATTCCGCCGTGGCCATGTCCCCGGCCGGCCCAATCGTGGCGACCGCCCCGGCTTGGGCCGCGAGGTTTTCCCATTCGTCCTTGAACAGCTCCTTCAATTGAAGAATCGACTGACACACGGGCATGAACTGCACGCCATAGCCCCTCACCAGCGCCCAAAACTGGTTGACGATTTGCAAGTCGCCGATTGCAGCCTTGAACTCATCGAGGATGAAAAGCGTCTTAAGTGGCGACGGTTTCAGGTGAGCGAACAGCGCCGCGGTGATGATGACGCGAATCCAGCGGCGCTTATCGGCGAGCTGGTGCATCGGCAGTACAATATAGACTGTCGTGATCTTCTCTCTTAGCTGCGAGAAGCCCCACTCTCCCTTTTCGAGATCACGCGCAATCGGGGGCGACACCAGAAATTCAGTTTCGGTGTTGAGTGTCTGCAAAACGTCCTGATCGCCACGGGTCAGCGGTTCCTCGCGCGCGAAACGCCCGGCCAGGTTGGCGATTTCCCGGCCGCCTTGCATGACCATGCGTTGCGCGTTGATCCGCACGCCCTTGACCAAGCTCTCCTTACCATCCGGCCCCGGCCCGTACTGATCCGGTTCCAAGCACCACTCACGCGCCCGCAGCAGCGAGGGCACACGGGCGGCGCGTTTCGCCTGAACGACCTCCCACATGATGCCGCCGCAAAACCAGCCCGCCGCCGATTGAGTAAAGTATTTGTTGTTGCCGGCTGTCGCCGCCGATTTCGATCATGGCGAGGGCGAGTTGCTTCGCCTTGTCATAAAACTCGTCGTCATCGGGATCGAGAACCGTCAACGGGTTATACCCGTCACTCCCCATATCATGCAGATTGTAGGGGTTGATGATCTTCACATCGCTGAGCGTCCGGCGGGTGCGGGCGGTCTGTGCGGCCAGTTCGCCTTTCACGTCGATGACGACGAGACTGCGATTTTTTATCGTGACCAGATTTTCAATCAAAATGCGGGTCGATTTACCGGCCCCGTTGAGGCCGAACAAAAGGATATGTCGCTCGCCGTGGTAAAGCTGCGGGTCGTTGCTGTCGGCCTCGTCTTTCTCGATATCGTAATAGTATCCGAACTTGAATGGTGACGGCTCCGCGTGCGCCATGATTAAAATTTCCTTCCATCCATGCGGCTTTTCTGCCCTTGGCCCTGCATCGCGCGCCGCCCTTCGCCGGGGCCGGCGAGGCGGCTTTCACCATGCGGCATCGGCACCGGCCGCGGCACGTTTCGGCCGAAAGCGGAAGCCGCCGCTGATCGCAAGCACGAAGCGAACAACCCCGGTTACGAGGCACCAGTACGCGGCGAGGGGCACCAGCACGAGCAGCGCCAATTGCCACGACAATTCCAGCAGCGTGGCGTAACTCCTCACCGACGCCGCAAACCTGAGGATCAGGCCGTAGTCAAAAGGTACGTAGACCAGCAGGACGATTCCGACCGCGATCTTGACGACCGCGCGCCAAGTCAGCATCCCGTCGCGCATTCCCCATGACCGGTACACACCGACAAGGAATCGCACGAGGCCGTAGGCAAGCGGCGGCAGCAACAGCAGGCCCGGCGACATACTGGCGGGCATGTGCGACCGAACAAACGCAATGACGCTGTCAGGGGTATCGATGGCCGCGAGCAGCACCAGCCCAACCAAGGCTGCACCGTGCGAGGCTCTCTGTAGATTTTGCTCAACCGGATTAAGGCTGCGCCAGTTGTGCAAGCGGGCTTGCGGACGCCGAAACACCCACAGAAGAACCCCGTCCGCGAGCTGAACGGCGAGCGGAACGACGACGTGCTGCAGAAGGGCGAGGGCAACGATGCCCACGAAGAAAAACGTCAGGATGTCCACGGCTTGACGCTTTCGTAGCCGGTTCCCAACCCAAGGTTATCATGCAAGCAGGAAGATGACGCGTCAGCCATAAGTGCGCGCCGCGAGCGCACAGCCATGCCCTCGCCCAGCGTGAGCAAAAATTTATGCACGGCCTGCCAACTTCCCACGCTCCTTGAGTAAAGGACCCTTGGCCTCCGAGGCTCGCGGCGGTTGAAATTCGGAGACTCGCTATCCGGGCATCTTCCGATAGCGTATGAGCATTGGTGCCGCTCGGCACCGGCTCGGCGTCAACAGAGAGCCTCTTGCGCTCCCGCCCTTCAGCGGCAAGGACGCACGATGAAATGGCATACCTCGGATTAACGCCAACCGAATTGCGCGATAAATGCCGTTTGACCCTCGAAGAGGCGAGCAACGGACCTAATTTTCTGCGGAAGCAGGCGCTCGATGGGCTGGCATTCGATTTGGCCCAACATCCAGAAGCGGTTGAGCGGTATCCTAACCGGGCCTCGTGACTACGGTTACGGGTGACAGCACCGCGGGCGAGGTCGATACGGATCACTAATCCGGTTCGCTTTGAATTTTCAGCAGGGGCTTCGAAAGCGGCGTCTTCAAAGTTCCCATTATAAATGGTGTAAATGTCATGGACCACGATTTGAAGACAAAAATATTGGAGATTCTCGATCGTCATCGTCTGATGGCTGTGGCAACAAATCGCCCCGACGGATGGCCGCAGGCGACGACGGTCGGATATGTAAATATTGGACTTACGCTCTATTTCTGGTGCAGGCCGCAGAGCCAAAAGGCGAGCAATCTTACGCGCGATTCGAGGATTTCGCTGACCATCGGCGATGAGGGGTCAGACCCAATGACCATCACCGGTCTTTCGATGGCCGCGGAGGCCAAACTCGAAAACGGCCCGGCAGAGATTTCAAAGGCGACGCGCCTACTTTACCTAAAGTACCCCGCACACGGTCCCTTCCGCGCGTTCGAGCACAATGAAACTCTTATATATCGGGTCACTCCTAAGGTGATTTCGGTGATCGACTACATCAAAGGGTTTGGACATACGGAACTCATCACCGTCGACGCCGGCGATTGATCGCACGGGGCGGCTTGAAGTAGCGGATCGGGGCCGTTCCTATAATCATCTCAAGCCGACAAACGCACGCGGTAGCTTTTGAAAGGGCTCATGGCAGTAAGCGTCGGCCTCTGAACCGGGTCGCCAGTTTAACAAGGCTAATCCCGATTTCGTCTCGCTTGGTTACGATACCGAGCAGAAATCATGATAAACGTTCAGGTTCTTTGGCGTTGATTCCAAAGGAATTTTGTCGTGCAGAATATGCGGTCAAAATACCGACGTTCACAGTCGAGTCAGCACGGTATAGACCAAATATACGAATAGGGTGGCGCCCAGCAGCAGGAGCAGGATCACGAGCGTGATGTCGAGCCGCTCTCCAGGGCCCGCCCTCACGTCGCTGGCATCGATATCACGCGCGGTTTTGCGGAAGCGGATCGTGGCGAACACGATCATCGTTCCGCCCAGCAGGATCAACAGCAGGCCAGCGAGATCGCCCACGGCCTGACTACCAGTCGGCAAGGTGGATCGCTGGGCGAGAGACTGGCTTGCGATCCTCAGGAACAGGTCAAATTTTTCAACCAGAAATCCAAACGCCATAACAGCGATTGCCGTGCGTACCCACGCCAGGAAGGTCCGCTCATTCGCCGCGTGATCGCTGTACCGCTCAATCATGAGGCGCGGGCCTCGGAGGTTTTGGCCGGCGTGGAGAATACAATGCCCGAGCATGTTCAGGTCGCCGCTTCTGCACGTGATAATCCGGTGTATTGCGTGGGGGGGTTAGAAGGGGGGAACAGGCTTCTATAGTACGAAGAGAGAACAGAAGTGAGCAACGCCATGGACGTGGAGTTACGGTTACCGGCGGGACAGCAGCGGCGCCTCGCCGCGCACTACCGCGCGCTCGCCGCAGACGCGACGACTTTGCGGGCGAGAGGATATCTGCTCGGGATGGCGGACCACTGTGACGCGCTTGCTGAAGGGCGCATCGACCTGGCCGAGCCGACATTCGTCGATGCAGCCGACAAACCGGCACTCCCGGACCCATTCCGATGACCGACGACGCGACCTTGCCGGTGCCGATCGACTACGGCCAAGGCCGCGTGTCGACGCTCGACCAGCTCGCCGCGATTCCCGAAGAAGAAATCTGGCTACAGAAACAGAAGAGCACCGCGTACCCGCCGGGCCTACCGGCTGGATGTGCAGCATTTTATGCGCACGCTGGTGATCACCACGGCGGCGGAATTGCGCCAGGCCGACCACAAGGCGGTGATCGCCTGGGAACGCTTCATGCGCGAAACCGAGCATGCCGCATCGTCGACGATCCGCCGCCGGCTCGCGGCGCATCGTCGCTCTCATATAGCTCTCGCGTCTTTTGAGTGAGATACGCCGGTGAGTAGGTTCGTGGCCGTATTGGGCTTGATCTCTTTAATGGCGACCATTGATCAGCCTTCGGTATGCTGCCAGCGGCAAGCCACCCCCACCACACGCCAGTTCTAAAAATACCGCTAACGGGGAAATTGCCCAGCAAACCACTTCTGAAGTAGGTTGGTGAGAAGCTTGTTTTCGTTCAAACGCTGAAGGAGTGATTTTGCTTCTGCTTTTTCGTCCATAGCTGCAGAAGAACCATCTATAGCTGCATTCAGCTTGTCAGTATCGAGCGTCATGTGTTGCACGCCGTGGGCGTTTTGATTGATTATGATCTCGGGCGGCCTTTTACCCGGATTTTCTATAGCGTCCGCCCCCCGTGCTCTAATCCTTGCTCGAATGTCTAAGTATTCATTTTCACCGCTGGCTACAAATCTTCCTTCAGCTAAACCGAGTTCATGTAGTTCTTTTAAGTATCGCCCCACTTCCTGCTGTGGGAGTCCAAGCTCATGAAAATTATCCCAGTTCACCCACTCTGATTTGCTATGTAAATCATAGAGGAATTTCAGGACAAGTCCGCGAATTTCTGCGTCGGTGCGGGTTTCAGCATCAGTCATCGTACATCTTCTCTCGGTGAGTTGATGGGCGTCGTGCGGGGTTGTCAACGACGGGTGTTCGTGGGCACTCCACTCGTGGAGACAGAGCAAGACCGTTCCGTCTGAGTCGGTGATTTTCCCGAAATCGCTGTGGGCTAGCGCCGTCTCCGGCAGCGACTGGTACCACCTGCAGCTCTCGGCCACGTTAGCTACGCCGATTATCGTCCACGTGCGCTTCATAGGCTCCTCTGCGGTCCGACCGACCCACAAACGGAGGTCCGATACAGCATTCGAGTTTTAGTATTGATAACATATTTT
>CAVTUM010000004.1:0-96398 GCA_963737875.1 uncultured Alphaproteobacteria bacterium
CATGCGGCGATCTGTCGCCCGACGCGGCATTTGCGCTCGCCGATTATGGTGAGCTGCCGCCGCTGATGGAGGCGGCGGCCGGCCTGCGCGACGCCGGGCCACGGCAATCTCGTCTCCTATTCGCGCAAGGTGTTCATCCCGCTGACGCAGCTGTGCCGCGACGTGTGCCACTACTGCACCTTCGCCCACCCGCCGCGGCAGGGCGAGCGCGCCTATCTCGACGCCGAGCAGGTGCTGGCGATCGCCCGCGCCGGCGCCGCGGCCGGCTGCAAGGAGGCGCTGTTCACGCTCGGCGACAAGCCGGAATTGCGCTACCGCGCCGCGCGCGACGAGCTGGCCGCGCTCGGCCACGAGACGACGCTGTCCTATCTCGCCGAGATGGCGGCGCTGGTGCTGAAGGAAACCGGCCTGTTGCCGCACCTGAACCCCGGCGTGATGACCGCGGCGAGATCGAAGCGTTGCGCGCCGTGTCGGTGTCGCAAGGGATCATGCTGGAGAGCGCCGCCGAGCGGCTGTCAGCAGACGCGGCGGGCCGCATTTCGGCTCGCCCGACAAAGCTGCCGGCGCGGCGGCTGGCGGCGATCGCGGCGGCCGGCGAGGCGGCGGTGCCGTTCACCATCGGGCATCCTGATCGGCATCGGCGAGACCCGCGCCGAGCGCATCGAGTCGCTGCTGGCGCTGCGCGACCTGCACGAGCGCTACGGCCATATCCAGGAAATCATCGTCCAGAATTTCCGCGCCAAGCCCGACACCCGGATGGCGGCGGCGCCGGAGCCCGACCTGGACGACCATCTGTGGACGATCGCGGTGGCGCGGCTGGTCTTCGGCGCCGGCGATGAACATCCAGGCGCCGCCCAATCTGATGCCGGACGCGCTCGAAGAGATGATCGCCGCCGGGATCAACGATTGGGGCGGCGTGTCGCCGGTGACGCCCGACCACGTCAACCCCGAGGCGCCGTGGCCGGCGCTCGACGTGCTGGCGCAGCGCACCGCCGCGGCCGGCAAGATGCTGGTCGAGCGGCTCGCGATCTATCCCGGCTATGCGCGGACGCCGACGCGCTGGCTCGACGCCAAGCTGCGCACCCCGGTGCTGCGCGCCATCGACGCCCAGGGCCTCGCCCGCACCGATGACCTGGACATCCGGGCGCCGGCGACCCGATCCCCCATCCGACCGGCACTGGCTCTGCCCTCTCCGCGCACTGCGGGAGAGCGATCGTGCGCCTCGCGCGATGCGTGAGGGCGGGTGAGGGGCAGCGCTGACGACATCCTCGCCCGCGCCACCGCCGGCGAAACCCTGGCGGAAGCCGACATCGTCCGCCTGTTCGCAGGCGCGCGGCGACGAGTTCGACCTGGTCTGCGCCACCGCCGACCGGCTGCGCCGCAAGGTCAACGGCGACACCGTCACCTATGTCGTCACCCGCAACATCAACTACACCAACATCTGCTATTTCCGCTGCCAGTTCTGCGCCTTCTCGAAGGGCAAGCTCAGCGAGAATTTGCGCGGCGCGCCCGTACAATCTCGACATGGACGAGATCGTCCGGCGCAGCGAAGAAGCGTGGGAGCGCGGCGCCACCGAGGTGTGCCTGCAAGGCGGCATCCACCCGGAATACACCGGCGCGACCTATCTGTCGGTGTGCCGCGCGATCAAGCAGGCGCTGCCCGACATGCACGTCCACGCCTTCTCGCCGCTCGAAGTGTGGCAGGGCGCCAAGACGCTCGGCCGCAGCCTGCCCGATTTCCTCGCCGAATTGCGCGACGCCGGGCTCGGCTCGCTGCCCGGCACCGCCGCGGAAATCCTCGACGACGAGGTCCGCGCGATCATCTGCCCCGACAAGGTCAAGACCGCCGAGTGGCTGCAGGTCATGGAGGCGGCGCACGGCGTCGGGCTGCGCAGCACGGTCACGATCATGTACGGCCATGTCGAGCGCTACGAGCACTGGGCGCGCCATCTGCTGCGGGTGCGCGCGTTGCAGCAGCAGACCGGCGGGTTTACCGAATTCGTGCCGTTGCCGTTCGTCCCGATGGAAACGCCGATCTCGCTGAAGGGCCGCTCGCGGCTCGGGCCCGACCTATCGCGAGGCGATGCTGATGCACGCGGTCGCGCGCCTCGCGTTGCATCCGGTGATCCCGAACATCCAGGCGTCGTGGGTCAAGCTCGGGCCGGAGGGCGCCGCCGCCTGCCTCAACGCCGGCTGCAACGACATGGGCGGCACGCTGATGAACGAAAGCATCTCGCGCGCCGCCGGCGCCAGCTTCGGCCAGGAGATGCCGCCGGAGAACATGGAAGCGCTGATCCGCTCGCTCGGCCGCACGCCGCGCCAGCGCACGACCCTCTACCGCGACCCGCCGGCGATCGCGCGTCGCCGCCTCGTTCGGCGCCGCGCCGCTGACCGACCCGATCAACACCCCCGCCCGCAAATACGATCGCGCCGAGGCCACGGCGGGAGATTGACCGCTCGTAGGGTGGGCTGAGCGAAAGCGAAGCCCACCGGCAACAGTGGCGGCGTGATGGGCTTCGCGGTGCTCAGCCCATCCTACGGCGATCTACGCGGTCAGCGCCTTCGCGATTTCCTCCCACTCCTGGTCGAGCGTCACGGTCGAGGGGGTCTTGCCGGCGCGCTTGTACCAGCCGCCGGCGTTGCGCTCGTCGCCTTCGACCCGGTGCAGATAGGCGTGCGCCCAGGCGCCCTGTCCGTCGTGCGCATCCTGGCAGCAGCGGTGGGCCTTGTGCCAGTCGCCCTTGGCCTGCCACCACAGCGCCTGCATCGGCAGCCGACGCGGCCGGGGGCGGGGCGGCGCCGGCCAGCGATGATTTGAAGGTGTCGAATTGCATGGCATTCCTCCCGTCGGCAGGTTTGACGCTGAGGATAGCGCGTCCGCGCCCGTCAGGCGAGCATGCGATCGAGCCGGTCGCGCATTCGGTAATAGCCGCCGACCATCGGCAGGAACCACGGGTTGCCGGTGTAGAGCGGATGGTCGGGAAATTCCGGCGCATCGAAGGCGCAGGGAGCATTGGCGACTCGGGCGATCTTGCGGGCGGTCTGGGTGCCGAGATAGGTCATCATCGCGATCCCGCTGCCGTTGCAGCCGAGCGCGTAATGCAGCCCGCCTTCCTCGCCCATATGCGGCAGCGCGTCGAGCGTGAAGGCGGTGTTGCCGGTCCAGCTATGGGTGATGCGGGTGCCGCGCAGTTGCGGGAAGCGGTCGGTCATGTAGCCGTGCAGCACCTCGCGCGCTAAGTCGCGGATCGGCCGGCGTGAAGCGGGCGCGGCCGCCGAACACCATGCGCGTCCCGTCCGGCGACATCCGGTAGTAGCACAGCACCCGCTTGGTGTCGGACAGGCTGCGCAATTTCGGGATCAGCGATGCCGCGAGGTCGGGCGGCAGCTCCTCGGTGGCGATGATGTGGCTGGCGATCGGCACGACGCGCCGCCGCAAGGCCGGGGTGATCTTGCCGGTATAGCCATTGGTCGCGATGACGACATCGCCCGCCATGACCGTGCCGCGGCTGGTCGCGCACCCGCCAGCCGTTGCCGTCGGCGCGCGATCTTTTCGACCGCGGCCTCGGCGCAGATCGTGATGTCGCGGCGGCGGCAGGCATCGAGCAGGCCTTTGTAATAGAGCGCCGGGTGCAGGCTCGCCGAGCGCTCGACGACCATGCCGCCATAGTAATAATCGCTGGCGATTTCCTCGCGCTGCCGGTCGCGCGGCACCATGTAGGCGCCGGACTGCGCGGCGTCGTTGAGGTCGCGAGCCGCTTTTCCTGATAGGCGAAATGCGTCGGCGTCCAGGCGCCGACAAAACGGCCGCGCTTCATCCAGAAGCACTCGATGCCTTCCTCCGCGATCAGCCGCTCGATCAGCGAGAAGGCGTCCGACGCATCGGACAGCAGATGCGGTCGGTGCGTTCGGGATCGACCTCGGCGGCCGTCCGCTAAAGCTCTTGCCGACATTGACGCCGCCGCTGACCGAGCCGCCGTTGCGGGTGCTGGCGCCGATGCCGGGCGCCCCGGCTTCGAGCACCACCGCGTCGATGCCGTATTTGGCGAAGTTCCAGCGCCGCCGCCAGCCCGGCATAGCCGCCGCCGACAATCGCCACCCGTGCCGCGCGCGGCACGTCGGCCAGTTCGCCGGCGACCGGCCGGTAGGCCTCCCACCAATAGGGCGTCGGCGTGAAGTCCGGGTGAAAGATGTCTGTGCGCGGCATTATGGGATCGAGCGGCTGGCCTCGGGCAATCGAGTGTCCCCCTCGGCCGAGGCTAATGCAATTCCGCCGCCGCCAGAAGTGCGCCGGAGCATGACAAAACTGCTATGCTGCCGACGTTCCCGCCGGAGCTATAACCCAAGCTGGAGCTGTAACCCAAGAGAGCCGTAACCCGAGAAAGCCGTGCGAATGTCCGAACCGATATCCCCGAGCATTTCGCCTTTCTCGCCGAGCGCGCCGGGCTGAGCCGCGACAAGATCGGTGCCGAACGCTTCGAGGAGTTGCGCCAAGGGACGCGCTTCCTGCCGCGGGTGCAAGCGCAGCATGCGGCGGCCGCGCGACCGGGCGGCCGAGCCGGCGCATATCTTCGTCCACCCGAAGGGCTGAGGCGCATGGCTGGACCCGACCCAGCTTTCCGCCGCGGAGGCCAGCCGCGCGATTGCCGACGGCACCCTGTCGCCGGTGGCGTTGACCGAGGCTTATCTCGATCGCATCGCCGCGCTCGACGGCGAACTGCACAGCTATGTGCTGGTCTTGCGCGACGAGGCGCTGGCGGCGGCGCGAGACGGCCGACGCCGAGATCCGCGCCGGCCGCTCGCGCGGGCCGCTGCACGGCGTCCCGATCGGGCTGAAGGACATCTACAAGACGCGCGGCATCCGCACGACGGCCGGATCGCGGGTCTATATCGACCACATCCCGGACGAGGACGCCGAGACCTGGGTGCGGCTGCGCGACGCCGGCACGATCCTGCTCGGCAAGCAGGAGACGCACGAATTCGCGATCGGCGGCCCGGACTTCACACTGCCCTTTCCGCCGGCGCGCAACCCGTGGAACACCGCGCATTACCCGGCCGGGCTCGTCGAGCGGCACCGCCGCTGCGGTCGGGGCGCATCTGTGCGCCGCCGGCATGGGCTCCGACACCGGCGGCTCGATCCGCGGCCCGGCGGCCTATTGCGGCATCATCGGGCTGAAGCCGACCTATGGCCGGGTCAGCCGGCGCGGCGTCTTCCCGCTGTCCTACACGCTCGACCATTGCGGGCCGCTGACCCGTACTGTCGAGGATTGCGCGCTGATGATGCAGGTGCTCGCCGCCTACGACCCGCTCGACCCGGCTTCGGCCGATGTGCCGGTCCCGGATTACGCGGCGTCGCTGACGCCAGCGGCTCGACGGCATGCGGATCGGGGTGATCCGGCATTGGCACGAGAACGACGCGGTCGCCGGGTTCGGCCCCGACAGCACGCCGTCTGCCGGCCTATATCGACCGCTTTCGATGCCGCCTGCCGCACGCTTGAGAGCCTCGGCGCGCAGCTGGTCGATCTGCAGGTGTCGCCGCTGGTCGACTACGCCGACGCCAACCGCATCGATCATGCTGTCGGAGGCCTATGCGCTGCACGAGCAGGATTTCCGCGAGCGGCCGCATCTGTTCGGCCGGCAGATGTTTGCGCGGATCGGGCTCGGTGCGTTTCTCAGCGCCGCCGATTATGTCGAGGCGGTGCGCCAGCGCCGCGAGTTGTGCGTCGAGATCGGCGAGGCATTCGACACCGTCGATGTCGTCGTCTCGGCTAATGCGACAGGCCCGGCACCGCGCATCGACACGGTTGGCACCTACAGCACATTCGAGCGCGCCTCCTATACGGCGCCCTACAATCTGACCGGCCTGCCGGCCCTGTCGGTGCCGATCGGGTTTGATCGACGGGCTGCCGATCGCGTTCCAGATCGCCGGCAGGCCGTTCGATGAAAGCGCCGTGCTGCGCACCGGTTTTGCCTTCGAGCAGGCAACCGGGTTTCACCGCCAGCGCCCGCCGATCGCGGCGTCGCTGCCCGCGCGGTGAGGCCGTTCGCGCTCGCCGCCACGCTTGCCTTGATCGCGGGTATGGCGGCCGGATGCGGCATGGTCGCCGGCGACGCGCTAAGCGATGCGCAGCAGGTCGTGGCCGACATGAAGCTCGGCACCCCAGGTTTGACGATTACCGCGACCGTCGACCACCCCGACCGCAACTACCGCATCGGCGAGGCGATCGCGTTGACGGTGCAGACCGACAAACCCGCCTCCATCGCGGTGCTGCGCGTCATGCAGAGCGGCGTGACGAGTTTGGTTTTCCCGAACCGCACCCAGCCCAACGCAAAGATCGCCGCCGACACGCCCCTCAACATTCCTCAACCCGGCACGCCCCCGGATACGCCCGTGACGCTGGCGGCCGATAAACCCGGCAATGTGCTGTTCGAGGTGATCGGTGCGCTGCGCGGCGACGCCTGGTTGTTCAGCCGTAAACCCGAAGGCTCGGCCGATTTCGCCGATCTCGGCACCACCACCCGCCAACTCGTCAAAGACATCGCCGCCGGGCTGAAAGTCGGCCGTGGCGCCGACCTCGCCAGCATCTCGGTGATCGTGCGGGTGAGGGATTAGCGGAACAGCGCCTCCGCCGTGCGGCGACCGCCAAACTCATCGCGGATCGGCAAATAGACGACCGTGGACACACCAGCCTCGCTGGCCAAGCCGGTTGTCGCCCTACCATTGTATGATGTATTATCGACCCGTCGTTCAACCTTTTCTTGCGCAGCACTGGCGTTGGAAATCGAACGAAATCAATCGGTCGGGTTAGAATTGTTTGAGGACGTAATGGCCAGGGTGTCGCGCAGCAAAAAGGGAAAATCTGCGGAAAAATTAATATCGGATGATGCGACATTTTCTACGAATACTGATCAAATTGCAGGGGACCATCCAGATATTAAGGTCGGATCAGCATCTCCGGCCATAGGTGAAACGGCCATAACCCTGGAGGTGGCGACAGCCGCCGCGACGGAACCGCCAGTAGAAGCTGAAGACCTCCCGCCGCTGGAACTTTTGCAGGGCTTTATCGACGAAGCGACCAGTGTGGGTATTACCGGCTGGGTGCGGGATTCGGAGCGGCCCGAGCGGAGGGTCACGATCGAGCTGGTCTATGGCGACCGCCAGTTGGCCAAGGTCAGTGCCAACCGCTATCGCGCCGATCTTGAAACCGCCGGGATCGGCGATGGGCAGCACGCTTTTCTGATCCCGTTGCGGGCCGTGGTGTTGCCGGCAGGCCGCCACGAGGTGCATTTGCGGTGTGTCGATACCCGCGCCGGGGTGCCCGGCTCGCCGATCACGATAGCCGGCAGTGGACTGTCCGAAGCCGTCGGCCAGGCGCCGTTCCTGACCGCCGCGGCAGCCCGCGCGTCGAAAACCGGGATCGAGGAACAGCTTTCGGCCATCATCGATGCCGCGGGCAACGCACGGCGGGTAGAGGAAGACACTGAGCTGCCGGATGGGACGGGGGAGGCGGCCGAGGAGGCCATCCCGCAGCTTGAGGAAGCAGCCGAAATGGATGGGGGAGCGGTATCCGCGGCGGACGCCAGGCCAATCGCGGAAGCCGCGGCTGAACCCGACGAGGAAACGTCATCTGAAGCGGATGTCCTGCCAACTGCCGAAGCCAGGGACGCAGAGGAGGCCGAGGCGGCGGCGGAGGCATTGGATGAAGCGGAGGCTGGCAGCCTTCTCGGCCTGCTCGATGGGCCGTCCGGCAGCCCGGCGGTGGGGCGGCCCCCTGAATCACTGATCCTGCTGGTCCCGGAAAGCTCGCTGCATAGCAGTGTCGATGTCGCAGATGCAGCCGGCATCCGCGGCTGGGTCTGGGATCCGGAAAAGCCCGACGAGCACGTTGCCCTCGAACTGTTCGACGGCGACGTGCTGCTCGCGACCATCGTCGCCAACGAGTTCCGGCCCGATTTGCAGCAGGCCGGGATTGGTGACGGAAGGCACGGATTTTCGGTCGGCTTCAGCGAGTCGCTGTTACCCCAGGCCCGGCACACCATTCACCTTCGGCCGGTCGGATCAAAGATTGAACTGCCGACATTTCCGTTGGTCCTCACCCGCGAGCAGGCCGGCCTCGATGCCAGCGTGATGCGGTTTCTGCTCAGCAATGTGATCGCGGAGGCGGAACGCGCACAAGCTCCGGAAGACCTGGCGCCGCTGATCACCGGTCTGGTCGAAGTGATCGACCAGGCTTTGGGCTATTACTTTGCGCTGGCGAATGATGCCGCGTCGGCGCCAAACCCGGCCGATCTGGTAAGCCCGGATGATTTGGGACCGCAAGTTCAAACGTTGATCGAGTCAATTCAGCGCAACTACCCTCCCATCGGCATCGAGGGCGCGGCGGCACCGCTGATTTCAATCATCATCCCGGTCTACAACAAATTCGACCTGACCTATAACTGCATCAGGTCAGTCATCGACCACGGTGCGGAAGTCCCGTTCGAGGTGATCGTCGTCGATGATTGTTCGCGCGACGAGACCGTGCTGGCAACGTTTGTGCTGGGGCGGGGTATCCGCGTCATCCGCAACCAGGCGAATGCGGGGTTTGTGCGCTCGTGCAATCGCGGTTTCGACGCGGCCCGCGGCGAATACGTGGTGTTTCTGAACAACGATACAGAGGTCAAGCCACGCTGGCTCGACGAGCTGTACGAGACCATCGAGCGCGACCCCAAGGTAGGCATCGTCGGGTCCAAGCTGCTGTTTCCGGATGGCAGCCTGCAGGAATGCGGTGGCATCATCTGGCGGCTTGCCGATGGCTGGAACTGGGGCCGCGGCCAGGCGCCGGACGACCCGCGCTTCAGCTATATGCGAGATTCCGACTACGTATCGGGTGCGGCCCTGATGTTGAAGTCGCGGGTATTTGTCGAACTTGGCAAATTCGACGAGTACTACGCACCGGCTTATTACGAAGACACTGATCTGTGCTTCCGGGCTCGCCAGCACAATTACCGCGTCGTGGTCCAGCCGGCCTCCGAAATCGTGCATTTCGAGGGCGCCAGCGCCGGCACCAGCACGACCGGCACCGGGATGAAGCGCTTTCAGGCAATCAACCACCGCAAGTTCTTCGAGCGTTGGAAGAGCGTCCTGGCGACGCACCGCTTCAACGGCGAACTGCCCGAACTGGAAGCCGAGCGCAACGTGCGCCAGCGCGCCCTGTTCATTGACGATTCCGTCCCGGAACCGGACAAGGACGCCGGCTCGAACGCCGCCTTTCAGCACATGCTGTCGTTGCAGCGGCTCGGCTACAAGGTGACGTTCATCCCGGGCGACAACATGGCCCGCATCGACCCGTACACGACCGATTTGCAGCGCCGCGGCATCGAGTGCCTGTACCACCCGTATTTCTTTTCGGTCGAGGATGTCGTCCGCAAGCACCAGGTGCCCTTCGAGCTGGTCTACCTGCACCGCTATTCGAACGCGTCGAAATATGCCGGGATGATCCGGCAGCATTTTCCGCAGGCACGCATTCTCTACAATGTGGCCGACTTGCATTTCCTCCGGGTGCAGCGCCAGGCCGAGGTGGAGGGCGACCCCAAATTGCGCGAGCGGGCCGACCAATTGCGGCGTCTCGAACTCGGCGCGATGTCGTTTGTCGATTGCGTCATCGTTCATTCCGATGTCGAGGCGGCGCTGCTCAAGCAGATCGCCCCGCATATCGAGGTGCAGGTCGTTCCCTGGACGGTCCCGCTGCGCGAGATCACCAAGACCGTTTCGGCCAATCCCGAGATCGCCTTTATCGGCGGCTACCGTCATCCGCCCAACATCGACGCCGCGGTCTGGGCGGCGCAGGAGATTATGCCGACCCTGCGGCAGCAGGTCCCCGGGATTGAGTTGCTGCTGGTCGGCAGCCATATGCCCTCGGAAGTCAGCAACCTGGCGGCGAAAGACATCACGCCGCTCGGTTTTGTGCCGTCGCTCGAAAGCGTATTCGAGCGGGTGCGGCTGACCATCGCGCCGTTGCGCTACGGCGCCGGGCTCAAGGGCAAGGTCCTCGAAAGCATGGCGGCCGGCATTCCCTGTGTGATGACCTCGGTCGCCGCCGAAGGCATCAACCTGCCCGATAAATTATCGGCGCTCGTCGCGGATGACCCGGAGGTGCTGTCGGCGCGCATTGCGGCACTATGCCGCGACGAAACCGAGTATCAGCAGATCGCCGAGGCCGGTCGGGCCCACGTCCTGGCGAATTATTCGCCGGAACGGATCGACACGCTGATCCGCGAGGCTTGCGGCGCGCAATAGCCGTCGCGTAAATCGAGGCGACGCCCGGTGGTGGGCGCCGCCTCGATGGTCACCAACCCAGCATGAAGGTTCTCGTCGTATTCGGCACCAGGCCGGAGGCGATCAAGATGGCGCCGGTCATCAGGGCGCTGCGAGGAACCGACGGCATCACGCCGGTGGTCTGCGTGACCGGGCAGCATCGCGACATGGTGACCGGGGTGCTCGGCTTTTTCGCCATCGATCCCGACCACGACCTCGCGATCATGCGGCCTGGGCAGGACCTGACTTATGTCACCACCGCCGTGCTCGCCGGCATGCAGCAGGTCATCGCCGCCGAGCAGCCGGACTGGGTGTTGGTCCACGGCGACACGACATCGGCAATGGCGGCGGCAATGGCGGCGTTTTACGCCGGCTGCCGGATTGGCCATGTCGAGGCCGGGCTGCGCAGCGGCGATCTCTTCCGGCCGTGGCCGGAAGAGATGAACCGCAGCGTGATCGACCGAATCGCGGACCGGCTGTTCGCACCCACCGAAGGTGCCCGCACCAACCTGCTGCACGAAAACATCGCGGCGGAAAAAATCGTCGTCACCGGCAACACCGTGATCGATGCGCTGTTATCGGTGCGCGAGGCACTCGCCGCTGATCCGGCGCTGGCGCTGGAGGCCGCCGCCGGGTTCGGGTTCCTTGACCCGGCCAAACGGCTGATCCTGGTGACCGGACATCGCCGCGAGAGTTTCGGTTCCGGGTTCGAGCAGATTTGCAGCGGGCTTCGCGATATCGCGCGGCGCGACGACGTAGAGATCGTCTACCCGGTGCATCTGAACCCGGCCGCGCAGAGGCCGGTCTACCGCATCCTGGGCGACCTGCCCAACGTGCATCTGCTGGCGCCGCTCGATTATGTGCCGTTTGTCTACCTGATGAGCCGCAGCTATCTGATCGTCACCGATTCGGGCGGCATCCAGGAGGAGGCGCCCTCGCTCGGCAAGCCGGTGCTGGTCATGCGCGAGGTGACGGAACGCCCCGAGGCCGTTGCCGCTGGCACGGTCGCGCTGGTCGGTGCCGACCGGCAGCGCATCCACGATGGCGTTGTCGAACTGCTCGACTCACCAGCGCTCTACGCGGCATTCGCGCGTGCCCATAATCCCTATGGTGACGGCCTGGCGAGCGGGCGCATCCGCGACGCGCTGCTCGCGGCATAGACTCAAACGTTGAGGGAGATACCCCTCTCCCTGTCATTCCGGGGCCGAGCGGAGCGAGGAACCCGGAACCCAAGAACACGGACGGTGCCAAAAAGGCGAGGCCGTGTTCATGGGTTCCGGGTTCAACCCTGCGGGCTGCCCCGGAAGGACGAAAAAAGTGGTGATTTCAACCTCATCGGATAACGCTCTAAGCCGCCGCGATCAGCCGCTTCACATAAGCCGGCAGGGTCTCCGCGATCGGCCCCGCGAAACGCTCGTCGAACATGTTGGCGTTGGCGGAAGCGTCGGGGTTGAACTCGGCGATGCGGGCGCCCGCACGGCGGGCGTCGGTGATAAAGCCGCGCGTCGGTTCCGTGTGGCCGGGCAGGCCGATCACCAGCAGCAGCGTACAATGGGCCAGCGCCTCGTAGACCGTGGCGATGCGCAGCGGCTCTTCGCCGACCCACACGACATGCGGCCGCAAATGCCCGGCATTGCCGCAATCGGGGCAGGCGGTGGCCTCGGTGATGTCGTCGTAGCGCTCGGTGACGTGCATGCAGATCGTGCAGCGCGCCTTCAGCAATTCGCCGTGCGTGTGGAGCACCGCTTGTGAACCCGCGCGCTCGTGGAAATCGTCGATGTTGCGGGTGACGATCAGCATCTCGCGGCGGCGCACCGAATCGAGCACCGCCAGCGCCTCGTGGGCCGGGTTCGGTTTTGCCGCCAGCAATTCCCGGCGGCGCAGGTTGTAGAAGCCGCGCACCGCGGCCGGATCACGGGCAAAACCATCCGGTGTCACCACGTCTTCAAGGCGCAGCCCCGCTGGCATTGTCGCCGGATCGAACGGCGCAAAATCGGACTCACGCGCCAGGGCGCCGCCGGTCAGCGCGACGATCGTCGGCAAATTCGTGCGGGAAATATTCATCGATGTGCGGCTCCCGGCGGCTGGTTCACTAACCGCATACCGGCTTCCCTGCGGCCGGCTCAGCCCGGTGTCCCCGAGTCCTCGTGAAACTCCGGCACGCGATAATAGACCCATGCCAGGTTCACGACGATGACCGACGCGGTCATCAGGAACACCCAGGAAATCCCGAACCCGGCGGCGATAAAGCCGCCGAGCAAGGGCCCCAGCGAATTGCCGAGAAACATCGCCGACGACGTCAGCCCGTAGACCGCGCCGCGCTCGTTGCGCGCGACGCTGCGTCCGACCATGCGCGTTGGCCGCCGGCAACAGGCCGCCGATGAACAGGCCCGACGGCAAAGCGCTCCGCCGTGAACACCCAGTAATTGTTGGTGAAAGCCTGCGGCAACGTCGTCAGCGCCGCGCCCGCGAGGCAGATCAGCAACACCCGGCGATAGCCGAGCGTGTCGCTGCGGTTGCCGAGAAAGGGCGCCGCGATGACGTTGCCGACGCCGGTGATCGAAAACGCGAGGCCCGCCAGCGTCGCGACGTTGGGCAGGTCGCCGACCATCTCCTTGACGTACAGCGTCACCACCGGCTGCACCGTGCGCACCGCGAACTGCGCCATCAGCAACACGAAAAACAGCGCCAACAATGTCGGCGACCGCACCAGCGCAAGCAATGCCGCCACCGTCGAGCGACTGCCGCTGCCCTTCGGCGGGCGGGTGAACTGCTCGTGCACCGTAAACATGACCAGGAGCAGCGACACGACGATCATCGCCGCGGTCGCGTAGAACGGGATGCGATAGCTGCCGGTTATATCGGCCAAGAGGCCGCCGATGATCGGCCCGGCGAGCGAGCCGACCAGCTGTCCGGTCGACAGCCAGCCCAGCGAATACCCCAGCCGGTTTTCCGGTGCCTGGCTCGCCACCAGCGCGATCGCGGCGCTGGAAAACCCGGCGAACACCCCCATCAGCGCGCGAAAGGCAAAGAACTGCCAGACGTCGCCGGCAATCCCCATCAGCGCGGTAAACAGCGCGATCGCAAAGCTCGACCGGATCAGCATGACCTTGCGGCCGTGCTGGTCGGACAGGCGCCCCCACACCGGTGACGCAAAGGCGGCGACGAATGAGGTCGTGCCGCTCAAAATGCCGGCCCAGATATCGATCGCACTGTCGCTGTGCACCCCCAGTTCAGGCAGGAACAGGGGCATGATCGGGGTCAGCGCCGAGTTCGCCATCGTGTTGACGAACTGGATGCCGACCATCACCCACAGCGTGTATTGCCAATTGGGCGCGCCAATTTCGGCCCAGGACTTGCCTTCGCTGGTGCTGTCAACCGCGCGATCCTCAGTCATGCCCGATTGCGTTTCCTTCGACTCATTGCCCAAAAGGTTGTTGGCCGGGGCCTTGTCGCCGGGGCCTTGTTGCCGATGGCTTGTTGATTGTAACCCGCGCCGGCATGATCGTGTCGAGGCGCAGACGAGGGGTCAGTTATGAAGTTCGGCATCTTCTACGAGTTGCAATTGCCGCGCCCGTGGCTTCCCGGCGGCGAATTGCGCCTCTATCAGAACGCCCTCGACCAGGTCGAGATGGCCGACCGCCTCGGCTACGATTATGCCTGGGAGGTCGAACACCATTTCCTCGAGGAATATTCGCACTCGTCGGCGCCCGAGGTGTTTCCTCGCTGCGGCCAGCCAGCGCACCAAGCGCATCCGCCTCGCGCACGGCATCATGCAATTGACCACGACGCACCCGGCGCGCTGCGCCGAGCGTATCGCCGCGCTCGACCTCGTCAGCAATGGCCGCGTCGAATTCGGCACCGGCGAAAGCGCCAGCATCACCGAATTACAGCCGTTCGGTGTCGATTACGCCGAAAAGCGCGCGATCTGGGAAGAGGCGATCCAGGCCATCATCCCGATGTTCAAGGACGGTGGCAGCGAGCATCACGGCAAATATTTCGACATGCCATTGCGCAATGTCGTGCCCAAGCCGATCCAGAAGCCGCACCCGCCGCTCTGGGTGGCGTGCTCGGCGCTGGAGACGATCGAGATGGCCGGTCGGCGCGGCCTCGGAGCGCTGGCCTTTCAGTTCCTGTCGGCCGACGCGGCGCATGCCTGGGTCCACGCCTATTACAATGCCTTTACCAAGCGGCAGGAAAAGCTGGCGGATTATGCGGTCAATCCGAACCTCGCGATCACCACCTATTTCATGTGCGCCGAAACCGACGAGGAAGCGCGCCGCCGTGCCGATGGCATCCCGTTCTTCCAGTTCGCGCTGCGCTTTTACGGTCAGAGCACCCAGCGCGAACGTCCGGCCCCCGGCACCGTCAATCTGTGGGACGAGTACGAGAAGTGGAAGCGCGAGAACCCGGAATCATTGCAGCGCGCGCTGTCTGGCGGGCTGATCGGCTCGCCCGAAACGCTGCGCCGCAAGCTGCGCCGGTTCGAGACCTCGCATATCAACTCGGTGATCCTGCTCAATCAGGCCGGCAACAACACGCACGAACACATCTGCGAAAGCCTCGAACTGTTCGCCCGCGAGGTGATGCCGGAATTCCACGCCAACATCCCGGCCCAGGAAGAATGGAAGGCCAAGGTGTTGGCCGGCGAAATCGAACTCGAAGAAATCGACACCACGGCCTATCGCGACCGCTACGGCCCCAACTCCGTGCAGCTGCGCACCGCGGCAGAATGAAGTTCAGGTGACGCAAAGGACGCGATGGACACGCAAAGTTCGCGAAGGATTTCTTCGCCGTCGCGGCCTTTGCGTGTCCTTTGCGGCCTTCGCGTCGAGTTTATTTCTTAAAGAAGGCACCGGCCCATGCCCGACACCCTCCCCGCCCTTTCCCTTGTTGCCGTGCCGAACCGGCGGCGTACCACGATCGAGGTGGCGCGGGAGGCCGAGCGGCGCGGGTTTGCCGGGGTCTATGTGCCGAGCATTTTCGGCAACATGGCGCAATGCACCGGGCTGGCGCTGAGCACCGAGCGGTTCACCTTCGGCACCGCGATCGCGCCGATCTATGCCCGCACGACCGAGGATTTCGCGCACAGCGCCGCCTATATCCACGAGGTGTCGCGCGGCCGGTTCCGCTTTGGCATCGGCGTCGCGCACGCGCCGAGCCACATCCGCATGGGCGTGACCCCGGGCAGGCCGCTTGGCGACATCCGCGCCTTTGTTGCGAAACTGCGCTCCTATGAGGGGATAGGCGAACTGCCGCCGATCATCCTCGCCGCACTCCGCAAGCGCATGGTGGCGCTGTCGGCCGAGATCGCCGACGGCGTGATCTTCGCCAACGGCAGCCGCTCGCATATGGGCGAGTCGCTATCAGTGATCCCGGCGGCGAAACGCGCCGACCCGAAATTCCTGATCGCCAACATGATCCCGACCTGCATCTCCGACGATATCGAGGCCGCCAAGGCGGTCAACCGCCGCACCCTGACCCGCTACACGATGCTGCCGAACTACCGCAATTACTGGAAGGAAGCCGGCTACGTCGAGGAAATGGACGCGATCGAAAAAGCCGCCGCCGAAGGCCGCCAAGGCGACATCCCGTCGCTGATGAGCGACCGCTGGCTCGCCGACGCCACCCTGTTCGGCCCGGCCGCCGCGGTGCGCGACGGTGTCGCCGCGTGGCGCGACGCCGGCGTCTCGACCCCGATCCTGGTGCCATCATCCGCGGTCGGTAACCAGATGAAGGCCGTCGAGGAGATATTCGCCGCTTTTTCCTAACCTCACCCGGAGAATGACGCGATGAACGCGCCGCTGGCATCCTGGCAGTTCTGGGCGCTGATGTCGGCCGGGTTTGCCGCACTGACAGCCATTTTTGCGAAGATTGGCGTCGCCGACATCAACTCCGACTTCGCCACCTTCATCCGCACAATCGTCATCCTGCTGGTCATTTCGGGCATCGTGCTGGGCACCGGCCAGTGGCAGCCGCTCGGCTCCGTGGCGGCGCGCACCTACCTGTTCCTCGGTCTTTCCGGGTTTGCGACGGGCGCCTCGTGGCTTTGCTACTTTCGGGCGTTGCAACTCGGGGACGCCGCTCTCGTCGCGCCGATCGACAAGCTCAGCGTCGTGCTTGTCGCTGTCTTCGCGGTGATCTTTCTTGGGGAGCGCCTTTCGGCGCTGAACTGGGTGGGGGTGGCGCTGATTGCCGGCGGGGCCGTGCTGGTGGCGTATCGCAGCTGAACAACCGGCCTACGCGCTGGCCGCCGACTTGGGATGGCTGCCGGGGATGGCTGCCGGGTCTTTGCGCAATCAACAGCGGGCAGCCGATGATGAACGCGGCGATAACGGCTGACGCAAGCGGTCGGCTCAGCGCCAGCCCTCAACCCCGATCCTGGTGCCATCATCCGCAACCGGCTATAATGCGGTGACTTCCGAGGTGCCGGGCAATGCCGGACGGGCCGCGCTACGAGGACGATTTCTATGCCTGGACACAATTCCAGGCCGAGGTGCTGCGCATGCTGCGCACCCGCGACAACCGCTTCGACCGTGACAACCTGGTCGAGGAGATCGAAACCTTGGGCAGGAGCGAGCGCGACGCGGTGCGCAGCCAGGTACGCCGCATCCTCGTCCATTTCCTGAAGCTCGCCTGCTCGCCGGCGAGCGATCCCCGGTTCGGCTGGATGAGTTGGGTTGTCGACGGCCGCGCCGAACTCGGCGACAAGCTCTCCCCGTCATTGCGGCGCGACGTGGACGAGCGATTGAGCGCGCTTTACGCGTCGGCACGCAGGCAGGCCGGGCTCGAACTCCAGGATCACGGCGAGCACGCGGCGGCATTGTCTTTGCCGGCGGAATGTCCGTTCACGACCGAGCAAATCCTCGCCGAAGACTGGTATCCGGCCCACCGGCGCCATAAAGCGAGCCGGTAAACAACATACGCACAGGAGAACCAGGAATGAGCCAGGCGCTTAAGGGCATTCGCGTCATCGATATGACGCACAATCAGGCGGGACCCGCCTGTGCGCAGATCATGGGGTTTCTCGGCGCCGATGTGATCAAGCTGGAGGAGCCGAAGGGCGGCGATGTCGCGCGCACCGTGCATGCCGACATCAAGGGCAGCGACAGCCTGTTCTTCCTGCTGTTCAACGCCAACAAGCGCAGCCTGACGCTCAACCTCAAGACCGATGAGGGCAAGCGGCTGTTCAAGGAGGTCGTCGGGCAATCCGACGTGCTGCTGGAGAATTTCGGCCCCGGCGCGATGGACCGGCTCGGCCTCGGCTGGGATGTGCTGAAGGAACTCAACCCGCGGCTGATCTACGCGACGATCAAGGGCTTTGGCAGTTATGGCCCTTATAGCGGGTTCAAGAGCTATGAGCCGGTGGCGCAGGCGATGGGCGGCGCGATGAGCGTCACCGGCTTTCCGGAAAACCCGCCGACCCTGGTCTTGCCGGCGATCGGCGACAGCGGCACGGGCATGCAAATGGCGATCGGCATCCTCGCCGCGTTGCAGCAGCGCCACGCGACCGGCAAGGGCCAGCATGTCGAAGTGTCGATGCAGGACGCGGTGGTCAACATCATCCGCGTCAGCCTGCGCGACCACCAGCGCCAGGGCAAGCCGATGGAGCGGCACGGCAACCAGCTCGGCCATACCGTGCCCGGCACGACCTATCCCTGCGCGCCGGGCGGGCCGAACGATTACGTGATCGTCCTGGCGCAGCCGCAGATGTGGAAGGCGATGACCCAGACGATGGGCCGCCCGGAACTCGCCGATGACCCGCGCTTCGCGACGGCCGACGCGCGCTGGCAGAACCGCGAGGTGCTCGACGGCATCGTCGCCGACTGGACGCGGCAGCACACCAAGCACGAGGTCATGCGCATTCTCGGCGATGCCGGCGTGCCGTGCGGCGCCTGCCAGGATACCGGCGAGGTGCTGGCCGACCCGCATCTGAAGGCGCGCGAGATGATCGTCGATATCGACTATCCCGTCCGCGGCACCTATCAGACCGTCGGCTGCCCGATCAAACTCTCGGAATCGCCCGCCGAAATCACCCGTCCGCCTCTGCTCGGCGAGCACACGGCGGAGCTGCTGCACGCGCTCTGCGGCATCGACCCCGACGAGGTCGCCAAGCTGAAAGGCGATGGCGTGGTGTAGAAAAAAGAAACTCCCTCGCCCCCATCGGGGGAGAGGGTGGCCGAAGGGCGGAGCCCGAGGTCGGGTGAGGGGGCGGCCACCCGCACCGTCTCCGGCCCAACGACCCTCACCCGTCTCGCCGCTGACGCGTCGAGCCACCCTCTCCCGCGGTGCAGGAGAGGGGAAATTCAGTGGGCCAGGATTTGGCTCAGGAACAGGCGGGTGCGTTCGCTTTTCGGGTTGGCGAAGAATTCGGTTGGCGGGCCGCGTTCGACGATTTCGCCGCGGTCCATGAACACCATCGTGTCGGCGACGGTGCGTGCGAAGCCCATCTCGTGGGTCACGCACACCATTGTCATGCCCTCGTTCGCCAGCTCGACCATCACATCGAGCACTTCCTTGATCATTTCCGGGTCGAGCGCCGAGGTTGGCTCGTCGAACAGCATGATCTCGGGCTTCATGCACAGCGAGCGGGCAATCGCGACGCGCTGCTGCTGCCCGCCGGAGAGCTGCCCGGGGTATTTGTCGGCCTGATCGGGGATGCGGACCCGCTCCAGATAATAGCGCGCCGACTCCTCAGCCTCTTTTTTCGGCGTCTTGCGCACCCAGATCGGCGCCAGCATCAGGTTTTGCAAAACCGTCAGGTGCGGAAACAGGTTGAATTGCTGGAACACCATGCCGACTTCGCGCCGGATCGCCTCGATATTCTTCAGGTTCGAGGTCAATTCGATGCCGGCGACCATGATCTGGCCCTGCTGGTGCTCTTCAAGACGGTTGATGCACCGGATCATCGTCGATTTGCCCGACCCGGACGGGCCGCACACAACGACGCGCTCGCCTTTTTTGACATCGAGATTGATGTCGGTCAGAACGTGAAACTCGCCGTACCATTTGTGCACGTGGCGCAGCTCGATCTGCGATTTTCCTGTTTTCGGCGCCGGGTGATCGGACATCACGCGCCTCCTAGCGCCGGCGGCTTTTGTTGAACTCGCGCTCGAGCATCCGGCTGTAGCGCGACATGAAAAAGCAGAAGCTGAAATAGATCGCCGCCACGGTGACATAGGCTTCGAGGTAGAAGCCCTGCCAGTTGGCATCGGCCAGGGCCGCGTTGACCGTGCCAAGCAGGTCGAACAGACCGATGATGATGACCAGCGAGGTGTCCTTGAAGGCGCCGATAAAGGTGTTGACCAGCGGCGGGATCACCAGGGCCAGGGCTTGCGGCAGGATGATCAGCCGGGTGCGCTGCCAATAACCGAGGCCGAGCGCGTCAGCGGCCTCGGTCTGGCCTTTCGGGATCGCCTGCAAGCCGCCGCGCACCACTTCGGCGAGGTAGGCTGCCGCGAACAGGACAAAGGCGATCTGCGCGCGCAGCAGCTTGTCGACCGTGAACCCGCTCGGCAGGAACAGCGGCAGCATGACCGACGCCATGAACAACACGGTGATCAGCGGCACGCCGCGCACCAGCTCGATATAGCCGATGCAGATTGCCCGCACCGCCGGCAATTCCGAGCGGCGCCCGAGAGCCAGCAACACCCCGAACGGGAAACCGAACGCCATGCCGACGACCGCGAGGATCAAGGTCAGCGGCAAGCCGCTCCACAGCGCCGTCTCGACATTGGTGAGGCCGAAGATGCCGCCCCACATCAGCACGCCAACGAGGACCAGACCGGCGACCCATAATCCGACGAGCCGCCCTCCCCACAGCCGGTGGTTGCAGCTTGCGACGATCAACGCCACAAAGGTAACGACAACGAGCAACGGCCGCCATTGCTGGTCGTAGGGGTAGCGGCCGAACAGGATGAAGCGCGCCTTTTCGCCGATAAAGGCCCAGCAGGCGCCGCCGCCGTGGCAGGCCTGTCCGTTGGGCGCGCTCCAGATCGCGTCCAGGAGGGCCCACCGGATGATCGGCGGGATTGTCACCGCCAGCAGGTACAATGCCAGCAGTGTCAGGGCGGTATTGAAGACGCTGTTGAACAGGTTTGCGCGCAGCCACCGCAGCGCGCTGTGGCTGGCCGGGGGTTTGGCGACGGCCCGCAAGTGGCCGGTGATGTCAGCCATCACCGGTCCCCGGATGTTCGGCCGGTTGTTGGGCGCGCAACCGGATGCTTCCTCCTCGGCCTGCGTCCGGCCAGGCTGCGTTGTCGGGCAACAGCCGCGTTACACCAGGAAAATGGCCATTCCGGCGAGGATCAGGATGACCACAACCAGCGAGATCTTGACGAACCGCGTGAACCCGACCCAGGTCTGGCGGTGTCGTTCGTATTCTGGATCGTAAACCGTCATGTCCGTCTCGCCCCGTTGGTCGACCTCGTATCGAGGTATAGCCTAACCGTCGGTCGAGGCAAGCGTCTCCGCGGGGTTGAAGATGGCGAAATCCGGCGCCACTGCCCCGGCCCCGACAACCACGTTACCGGCGATGCGCAGCCGGCCCTCGGCATAAAGACGCACCGCCAGCGGGTACAGCCGATGCTCGGCGGCGAGGATACGGTCGGCGAGGCGGTCTTCGTCGTCATCGTCGCGCACCGGCACGACCGCCTGCGCGATGATCGGCCCGGTATCCATCTCGACGCGCACGAAATGCACGGTGCAGCCGGAAAACCTGACGCCGGCGGCGAGCGCCTGACGCTGCGGGTGCAACCCGGGAAAGGCCGGCAGCAGCGACGGATGGATGTTGATCAGCCGGTCACGCCAGGCCTCGACAAAGCCGGTATCGAGAATCCGCATAAATCCGGCGAGCGCCACCAGTTCAACATCGGCGCCGTGCAACGCGGCGTCCGCCGCTGCCGCGAACCCGGCTCGGGTCGGCTCGTCGATCGTGCAATGCGCGATGCCAGCGGCGGCGGCATGCGCCAGCCCCGGCGCGCCGGCACGGTTGCTGAGGACGAGAGCGATCTCGGCCGGGTAGGCCGGGTTGACGGCGGCGCGGATCAGGGCCTGCAAGTTCGAGCCGCGGCCGGAAATCAGAACACCCACCTTCAGCCGTGCCATGCACGCCTCCGCACGCCGGGATGATTTGCCGCTGTCGATGGCGTCGCCGCGAAAACTGCGCTATCACGCAGCAGGACGCGGTCGGGGTGCCGCGACGATACGGGATCGGGACCGGTTTGCAATGACCTTGCCGCTGGTGCCGGCGGGCGCCGGCAGTCGTCTCGCGCGCCGGCTCGGCGGTGCAGCGTTGACGCTTGCTGTCGCGCTGGCGATCGGACATCCGTTGCCGGCGAAGGGCGAGGATGCCGATCCGTATTCCGCGACGGTTCCGGTGGATGCCACTGCCGACACCGCATCGGCGGCGCGAGACAAGGCGCGCATCGACGGCCAGCGCCGGGCATTGACGGCCCTGATCGAGCGGCAGGCCGGCGGCGCGCCGACCAAGCCGCTGAAGCTTGACGACAAGGCGATCACCAACCTCGTTGCCAGTTTCGAGGTTGCCAATGAGCGTATGTCGGCGGTGCGCTATACCGCCGATTACACCTTCCATTTCCGGCAGGGGGAGGTGCAGCGCCTGATCGGTAGTGTGGCGCTGCCGCCCCCCGCCGCCGGTGCGACGGCGGGCGGGGCAGCCGCGAGCGGGGCAACTGCGGGGGCTGCCGGCGCGGTCATCCCGCTGGACCAGCCGGCCAAGTCGATGGTTCTGCTGCCGGTGTACGATTCGGGCGGTCACGCGCGGTTGTGGGATGATCCGAACCCGTGGCGCGAAGCCTGGGAACAGGGGCCGACGACCGGCACACTGCACCCGGTCATCCCGCTCGGCGATGCCGGCGACATCGCGGCGGTCGATGCCGACAAGGCGCGCGCCGGCGATCCCGCGGCGATCGCGGCGATCGCACGGCACAATGGTGGCGGCGACGTCATGGTCGCGATCGCGGTGCCGCGCGGCCCGCCGGACCATCCGACCGGGCTCGACGTGACGTTGCGGCGTTACCGCGCCGGTCAGCCGGCCGATGCCCGGACGCTACCGATCGACGCCAACCCCGGCGAGAGCAGCGACGACCTGATGCGCCGCGCCGTCGCCGCAATCGCCGCTGATAGTGGGAGCGGCTGGAAGAAGGAGCCGGTTCCGGGCTACGATCAGCAGGGCAGCCTCACCGCCATTCTGTCGATCAGCGGCCTCGACGATTGGGTGCGGATGCGCGAGCGGCTTGCCGGTGTTCCGGTGGTCAGGAAGGTCACTGTCGTCAGTCTGTCGCGTCAGGAGGCGACGATCGAACTCGGGTATGTCGGCAGCGTCGATCAGCTGAAGGCGGCGCTGGCCGGAATCAATCTTGATCTGGTACGCGGCGAGCCGTCGTGGCGCCTGACGCGCGACGGTTCCGCGCGGCTGCAATAGACGCCGCTGGTCGCTGAGCCCGCTTAACATGGTGCCGGAAATTACCCCCCAATCGGATTTGCCCGGAGAGCTGCCCGGCCAGCGGTCGGGCCAGCTGTCCGGACGGCGCGGGCTTGTCAGGGCGCGGCCCTTCAGCCTTGAACTGAACCTGCCAAACACGATCACGCTGGCGCGGCTGCTGATGGTGCCGTTCGCGGTGTGGCTGATCCTTACCGAGCGCTACCCCGCGGCATTCTGGTTGTTCATCAGCGCCGGCGCGTCGGATGCGCTCGACGGGTATATCGCCAAGCGCTTCAACCGGCGCACCCGGCTCGGTGCGCTGCTCGACCCGGCGGCAGACAAGCTCCTGCTCGCCGGCGTTTACGTGACGCTCGGCGTCGCGGGGCAATTGCCGGGCTGGCTGGTCGTGTTCGTGGTGCTGCGCGACGTGCTGATCATCCTCGGCTTTGCCCTGGTCCATACCACCGGGGCGCCGCACTATTTCGGCCCGCTCTATATCAGCAAGATCAATACGCTGGTGCAGATCACGCTGATCGGCTTTGTGCTCGCCCGGCTGGGCCTCGGCATCGATGCCGGCATGGAGACCAGTCTGCTGATCGTTCTGACGGCGATCACCACGGCCCTGTCCGGCTCGTCGTATCTGTTGCGCTGGGCCCGCATCTGGCGCCGCTCGGAACAGGCCTTGTGAGCGCTTCAGGCTATCGCCTGCTGTTCTGGGTCGGTCTGCTGCTGGTCATCGTCTTTGTCCTGGGCCAGATCCAAGGCATCCTGACCCCGTTCATCGCGGGTCTGATGATCGCCTATGTGCTGGCGCCGGTCGTGGCAAGGCTCGAGGCGCATGGGGTTCGCCGCAATCTTGCCAGCGCCGCCGTCGTGATCCTGTTCGTGCTCGGGCTCGTGCTGATCCTGCTGATCCTGATACCGCTGATCCAGGGACAGATCGTGCAGCTGATCACGCGTGCCCCGACCCTGGTGCGCTTCACGCAGGATCAGCTGGGCTACCTGATCCAGCTCTTGCAACAGCATCTTCCGGCCGAGGACGTCAGCAAGGTCCGCGATGTCCTCGGCGCAAAAGTTGGCGAGATCGTCACCTGGGTTGCCGGTTTGTTGCAGGGGATGATCACCAGCAGCCTGGCGATCCTCAATATCGTGTCGTTGGTCATCGTGACGCCGATTGTCACGTTCTTCCTGCTGCGCGATTGGGAGGCGATGGTTGCGCAGATCGACTCCTACGTCCCGCGGCAGTCGCTCGACACGGTGCGGGGGCAGGCCCACGAGGTCAGCGAAACGCTGGTTGGCTTTGTTCACGGCCAGGCGCTGGTCTGCCTGATCCTCGGCACCTACTACAGCATCTCGCTGAGCCTCGCGGGCCTCGATTCGGGTCTGGCGCTGGGGCTGTTGATCGGGGTGCTGGCGATCATTCCGGTTGTCGGCGTGTCACTCGGTTTTATGCTGGCGCTGGCCCTGGCGGCGTCGCAATACAGCACCTGGACGCCGGTGCTGGTGGTGATCGGCATCTTCGCGGTCGGTCAGCTTGTCGAGGGCAACGTGCTGACGCCGAAACTGGTTGGCGACCGCATTCACCTGCACCCGGTCTGGGTGATCTTTGCGTTGTTCGCCGGCGGCACGCTGTTCGGCTTCGCCGGGGTGCTGGTGGCGGTGCCGGCCGCCGCGGTGATCGGGGTGCTGGCGCGTTTTGCGCTCGCCCGCTACCGCGGCAGCAGCCTCTACGACGCGACCAGCGACGCGGAGCGACACCGTGACCCCGATCAGCCGTGTCCGATAAGCAGGTTCCGCTCGATCTGCCGTTCTAGCCCGGCGCTTGGCCGTGCCGATTTTCTGCGGTCCGACAGCAATACGGCGGCGCTGGCGGCGATCGAGCGCTGGCCCGACTGGCCGGCATGCGTGCTGGTGCTGCACGGCCCTGCAGGCAGCGGCAAAAGCCATCTGGCGGATGTGTGGCGGCGGCATACCGGCGGTACGCTGATTGCCGGTGAGCAGCTGGGGCCGGCGGCGCCGGACGAGCTGGCGCGCGCGCCGGCGGTCGCGGTTGACGATGCCGAGCGCGCGCCGGAACGCGCCCTGCTGCACCTCCACAATTGCTGCGTCGAGGCCGGCACCGGGCTGCTGCTGGTGGCACGGCCGGCGCCGGCGCATTGGCCGTTCGCGCTGGCCGATCTGGCATCGCGGCTGCGGGCCGCACCTTCCGTCGCGATCGCGCCGCCAGACGATGCCTTGCTGGCGGCGATGCTGGTCAAGCATTTTGCCGATCGGCAGGTCCGGGTCGGACCCGGTGTGATCGACTGGATGATGGCTCGGATCGAGCGCTCATTCGCCGGCGCGGCGGCGGCGGCTGCCTGCGTCGACCGATTGTCGCTGAGCCTTGGACGACCGATCACCGTACCCCTCGCCCGCCATGCCCTGTCGGCGCAGGCCGGGGACGATCAGTCCGAATTGCTCCGAATTGCCGAGCGACTTCGCGGTCACGTAGCCGGTCAGCGCGTGGCGCGTCTCGGCGAGGTTGGCCCACGGCGTCTCGACCGCAAAGCTGGCGCGCGCCGAGGTCGGGAACTTGCCGCCGGCGAGCGCGCCGTAGCGCGGTGATGCTTCCAGCGCCAGGGAAACCGCCAAGTCATGCAGGCCGGGGTTGTGGCCGATCACCAGCACCGTCCCGTCCTCCTCGCCGAGCCGCCGCAGGCGCCGCATCAGCGCGGCCTGCCCGGCAAGGTACAGCCCCTGTTCATGCAGGATGCGCGGCATCAGCGGAAAGGTGGCGAGCACCAGTTCGGCGGTCTCGCGGGTTCGCAATGCCGCCGAGCACAACACCAGATCGACCGGCCCCAGCGCCGCCGGGAGCGTTTCGCCAACACGGCGCGCCTCCTCGCGACCGCGCCGGCTGAGCGGCCGTTCCTCGTCCTCAAACACGTCATCCGAACTTGCCTTGGCGTGGCGCAGCAAATGCAGCCGGTGCAGTGGCATCCGATAGCTCTCCCGGCAGTGACGCCTTACAGCGACGCTGCTCTAAGCTAAATCACCCCTTTTCATCCCCGCGAAAGCGCATCGGCGCCCACTTTGGGAGAGGTGCCTCTCTATCACTCCCCTCTCTGTCATTCCGGGGCCGAGCCCCCGGGTCCGGCCTCCGGCCGGCCCGAGGATAAACTCCGCGAGGAACCCGGAACCCAAGAACACGGACGGCGCCAAAAAGGCGAAAGCGGTGTTCATGGGTTCCGGGTTCAGCCCTGCGGGCTGCCCCGGAATGACAAAGTGGGGGCCTGCCTGCCAAGTTCGCGGGGCTGACGAAAAGAGTGATAATTCAACCTCTTCCAATGAGGTTCTAGAACATGTCGGGCGTGATGACGTTCTGCGGGTTGTTGGTCAACAGCGCGGCCCGCATCGTCTCGGCCGATTTGCGCCGCGTATCCATCTCGGAATGCGGCGTCAGCCAGGCCGAATGCGGCGTCACGACGACCCGGCCCTCAAGCCATTTTTCGTGCGCCCGGTAGGCCTGCAGCAGTTCGGGGATCGGGTCGATCGGCGGCTCGACCGGCAGCACATCGATGCCGGCGCCGGCGATGTGGCCGCTCTTGATCAGATCGTGCAGCGCGTCAAGGTCGAGGATCGGGTCCCCGCGCGTCGTTGACCACGACCGCCCCTTTCGGCAGCAGCGACAGCTGGTCGTGGCCGATCATGCCCTTGGTCTCCTGCGTCAGCGGGCAGTGGATCGACAAAGTATTGGTCTGGCGCATCAGGTCTTCAAGCGTCGGCGCGCGCTCGATGCCGAGACCCAGCTCGGTGCCGTTCGGGTGCTTTGGGTCGTAGAACACGACGCGGCAGTTGAACGCCTTGGCGCGCAGCGCGACCGCGGTGCCGATCCGGCCGAGCCCGACAATGCCGAAAGTCTGGGTGCCGAGCCGCTGGATCAGCGGGTCGTGGAACGAGCGCCACGGCGCCGGCGGGTCATGCCGCTGGTGCTCGTGATGCAGCAGGATGCCGCGGCGCAGGGTCAGCGCCAGCGCGATCGCGTGGTCGGCGACCTCGGTGGTGCCGTAATCGGGCACATTGCACACCAGCACGTTGCGCGCGGCGGCGGCCGGTCGGTCGAGCTTGTCGTAGCCGACCCCCATCCGCACGATCGCCCGCAATTTCTTGAACCGCGCGAGGTCGGCGCCGGTCGCCGCAAACCCCATGATCATCAGCCCATCGGCCTCGGCGCAATCCTCGTCCGACAGTTCCGCCAGCGAAGCGGTATCGCGCTTGATGATGCGCACATCGGGTCCGAAGATATTGCGCTCGACCTCGTCCGGCTGCTGGCGGGCTTCAGGGTAAAGTACGGTCACGGGCATCAGCGTTTCCTCGATCTGTCTCGGTAATGTCGTGGCTCAGTCGTGGGCGACCTTGACCGGCCTGTGGGTCGCGGCGGATTCGACGATCGCCTCGAAAGCGGCGACGCCGTGCAACACCTGGTCGGGCGGGATCGGGTAGGGCGCTTCGCCGCGGATTGCCGCCGCGAAGGCTTCGAATTCCGCGCGCAAGCCGTTGAAACCGGGGCTTTCGATGATCTCGGCCTGCGCCTGCGTATGACGGCCGGTCGGCATGCCGTCCGGGGCCGGGGTGAAATGGAAATTCATCTCCGGCGTCAGCAATTCGGCGCAGCCCTTGCTGCCGAACACCGCGAGGCGATAGCTGACCGCCGTCACCAGACAGCACATCAACACCGCCGACATGCCGCTGGCGAATTGAACATGACGCTGGTGGTGTCTTCCGCGTCATAGCTGATCGTGCGGCGGATGCTGGTGGCGTAAAGCTCGTCGATCGGGCCAAACAGATGGATCATCGCGTCGAGATTATGCACCCCCATCGCAGTCATGCCGCCGGCCGGCGCCTCGGCGCTTTCGGCGCGCCACGATGCCGGGTTCATAAACAGCCCGGCCGGCCCGTTCTGCTCGGCATAGCAATGCGCGATATTGCCGAGCCGCCCGCTGTCGATCCGCGCCTTCAACTCGACCATGCCGGGGTGGAAGCGGCGCGGGTAGGCGACGCCGAGCTTCACGCCGGCGCGCTCGACCGCATCGAGTGCCCGCGCCGCGCTCTTGCGGTCAAGGGTGAACGGCTTTTCCATAAAAACATGCTTGCCGGCCGCCGCAGCGCGCTCGACCTGCTCGCCATGCTCGCTATGCGGCGTCGCGAACACGACTGCGTCGATCGCCGGATCGGCCAGGATGTCGTCGAGGCTGTCGCGTAGCGGCACGCCGTGCTCGGCGCAGAACGCCTCGGCGTTGGCGCGCGTGCGGTTATGCCCGGCGGTGAACTGGATCTGGTCGGTCTTGCCCTGCACCCCGCCGATCAGCGTCCGCCCCCACCGCCCGATCCCGACAATCGCCGCACGAATCATCTGTGCATCCTCCCGCCACAACGTCGGCGGTTTTACACATTGCCGGCCGGGGTGACCATGACCACGCGCGGAGGGGTGCATGACATTCGTCACATAACGGCAGTAAAATTGCTTCCCGTGCTTTGCCGCAGCGGCGGGACAGGAGGGCCGGATGGATACGAGCGCCGAGGTCGTGGAGATCCGGCCGACTGAGCCACCCTCGCCGGCGCGGTTTATCAATCGCGAGCTGTCGTGGCTCGCTTTCAACGAGCGGGTGCTCGCCGATGCGGAAAACCGCCATCACCCGTTGCTCGAGCGGCTGCGCTTTCTGTCGATTTCGGCCGGCAACCTCGACGAGTTCTACATGGTCCGGGTTGCCGGGCTGAAGGGCCAGCATCTCGCCGGCATCATGACGATGAGCCAGGACGGGTTGACCCCGGCACAGCAGCTCGATGCGATCCAGGATCGCGCCGGCGCCCTGATGGAGGCGCAACAGGCCACCTGGCTGTCATTGCTGCGACAGCTTGGCGAGGCCGGTGTCTCGGTCATCGCCCCGACCGATCTCGAACCTGGCGACCGCACCTGGCTCGCAGCATCATTTCATGGCCAACATTTTCCCGGTGCTGACGCCGCTGGCGCTCGACCCGGCACACCCCTTCCCGTTTGTCGCCAATCGCGGCTTTGGCCTCGCGCTGCAGCTCGAACGGGTCAGCGACGGCGTCCGGCTGCAGGCGCTGATCCTGATCCCGAGTTCGGTCAGCCGGTTTGTCCAGCTGCCGGGGACACGCATCCGCCACCTGCCGGTCGAGCAGGTTATCTCGCTGTTTCTCGATCGGCTGTTTCCCGGTTTCGCGGTCGTGGCGCAAGGCGTGTTCCGGGTATTGCGCGACAGCGAAGTCGAAATCGAGGAAGAAGCGGAAGACCTTGTCCAGTTGTTTGAAACCGCGCTGAAACGCCGCCGCCGCGGGCATGTGATCCATCTCGCGGTCGATGCCCGGATGCCGGCCGATCTGCGCCGGTTTCTCAGTGAACAGGTCGAGGCGGCGCCGGGTGACGTGTTCGAGACGCACGGGCTTCTCGGCCTCAACGACACCAGCCGCCTGATCACCGATGAGCGCCCTGACCTGGTTTTCCAACCCTATGTGGCGCGGTTTCCGGAGCGCATCCGCGATTTCAGCGGCGACTGCTTTGCGGCAATCCGCATGAAGGACATCGTCGTCCATCACCCGTATGAGAGTTTCGACGTCGTTGTCGATTTCGTGCAGCAGGCGGCGCGCGATCCGGCGGTCGTTGCGATCAAGCAGACGCTCTACCGCACCAGCGCCGACAGCCCGATTGTCGCGGCCTTGGCCGAAGCGGCTGAGGCCGGCAAGTCGGTGACCGCGATGATCGAGCTGAAGGCGCGTTTCGACGAGGAAGCCAACATCCGCTGGGCGCACGAACTGGAGCGCGCCGGGGTGCAGGTCGTGTACGGCTTCCTGCGGTTGAAGACGCACGCCAAGGTGTCATTGGTGGTGCGGCGCGAGGGTGGCGAGTTGCGCTCCTACGTGCATTTCGGCACCGGCAACTATCATCCCTACACCGCCAAGGTTTACACCGACCTGTCGTTTTTCACCTGCGACCCGGCGCTGTGCCAGGACGCCGGCCGGCTGTTCAATTTCATGACCGGCTATGCCCGCCCCGCGAGCCTGGAAAAAATCTCGGTGGCGCCGATCAACCTGCGGGAGCGTATCGCCGAATTGATCGAGGCCGAGATTGCCCACGCCAAGGCCGGCAGGCCGGCGCAAATCTGGGCCAAGATGAACCAGCTGGTCGATCCCGCGATCATCGACCTTCTGTACAAGGCGTCGCAGATGGGGGTCAGCATTGACCTCGTGGTGCGCGGCATCTGCTGCCTGCGGCCGGGGGTGCCCGGCATGTCGGACAACATCCGGGTCAAAAGCATCATCGGCCGCTTTCTCGAACATGGCCGCATCGTGTGTTTCGGCAACGGCAACCGCCTGCCGTCGGACCAGGCGCTGGTGTTCATCAGTTCGGCCGACTGGATGCCGCGCAATTTCGACGGTCGCGTCGAGGCGCTGGTGCCGATCGAAAACCTGACGGTGCACCGCCAGATCCTCGACGAGATCATGGTCGCCAATCTGCGCGACACGCTCTACAGCTGGAACCTCGCGGCCGATGGCACGTACACCCGGGCAGCGACCGAGGAAGACGGGTTTGCCGCCCACACCTATTTCATGACCAACCCCAGCCTGTCCGGACGCGGCAAGGCGCTGCAGCGCGGCGCCCGGCCCAGGCTGATCGCCCGCTAGGGCCGGCCACTGAGCCAGGGGGGCGCCGCGATGCCGGATCGCAACGTCACAAGCGTGCTCAGCCGCGTCGCGGTCGTCGATGTCGGCTCCAACTCGCTGCGCCTCGTGGTGTTCGAGTGCCTTGGCGCGACGCTGCTGGCGCTGCTTAACGAAAAGGTCATGTGCGCCCTCGGGCGCGACATCGGCATGACCGGACGGTTGAACCGGGAAGGGATCGATCTGGCGCTCGCCAATCTGCAGCGCTTTGTCGCGCTGGCCCGGGCGCTGGGGGTCGATCACCTGGCGATCGTCGCGACTGCGGCAGTGCGCGAGGCGACCGACGGCCGCGCCTTTGCCGAAGAAGCCGAGCGCCTGTGCGGCGTTCCCGTGCGGATCATCGCCGGCACCGAGGAAGCGCGCTTGTCGGCGGCCGGGGTGCTCGCCGGCATTCGCGGCGCGAACGGCGTTGTCGCCGATCTCGGCGGCGGCAGCGTCGAGGTGGTGCGGGTCAACGCCAATGCTGATGACCCGATCGGCAGCGGCATCAGCCTGCCGCTAGGGCCGTTGCGGCTGGCGGGCTATGGCGACAACCGCCGCGCCCTGACCGAGGCGATCGACCGCGAGATTGCCCGCGCGACGGTGTTGCGCTCGGCTGCCGGACGCAACCTCTACCTGGTCGGCGGCGCCTGGCGTGCCATCGCACGGCTGCACATGGAGCGAGTGCAGTACCCACTGCACATCATCCACGAATACACCGTCTCGTGCCGTCTCGCGGAAGACTTCCTCGACATCATGGCGGGGCAGTCGCGGCGCTCGCTCGACCGCGTCACCTCGGTCAGCCGCAAGCGGCTTGAACTCGTGCCACTCGCCGCGTTGATCCTGCGCCGGCTGATCGCCGCCGGCCGGCCCGAGCGGATCGTCTTTTCCGCTTTCGGGCTGCGTGAAGGCTACGCCTCGAGCCTGTTGCCGGCGGAGGCTAACAGCGATCCGCTGATCGCCGCCTGCATCGGCATCGCTGCCGGCCAGAGCCGCTCGCGCAGCGACGGCGACATCTTGCAGCGCTGGACTGCACCGCTGTTCATCAATCTCAGCGAGCGCTCGCAGCGGCTGCATCGGGCGATCTGCTGGCTCAGCGACTTCGCCTGGGCCGAACACCCGGATTACCGCGCCGAGCACGCCTTCACTCGCAGCCTGCGGATGCCGGTGGCGCAGCTCAGCCATCGCGAGCGGGTGTTCATCGCATCGGCCCTGCATGCCCGCTATGGCGGCGCCCAGGACGACCCGCTGAAGGTCGCGACCCGGCCGTTGATGGACGACACCGCGGCCGGCGAGGCGCGAGTGCTCGGAATCGCGCTGCGGCTGGCCTACACGCTCTGTGGCGGGGCGCTCGAACTGCTCGGCCAGGTCAAGCTGATCCGTGAGCCCAACGGGCTTGTGCTGGAACTGCCGGCAACCGGCAGCCTGTTTTCCGGCGAGGTGGTACAGCGCCGACTTGATGCGCTCGGCCGCGCCCTCGGCCTTCCGGCCCGAAGTCGCCCCACCCGGATTTCACAGGGTGGCTTATAGCCCGATCGCGCGCCGCCGCTAACGAATTGCCGCCGTTAACGAATTGTCACCGAGCGAAACGGCACCAGATGCCCGAGTTCGTTGTCCCACAGTGTGTAGCGCAGGCCCCGCACGGCCGCAGGCAAGTCGAGTCGCGGCACCGATCGAAGCGCCGCAATGGCATTGTGGCACGCCTCAAGACGGTAATTCGGGATGCGCGGGTTTACATGGTGGACGTGATGAAAGCCGATATTCCCGGTAAACCATTGAAGGATACGGGGAAGATGTAGGTAAGACGTGCTTCGCAGCGCGGCAGCGGCAAAATCCCAGTTGCCGTCCGACGCCCACAGAACATGCTCAAACCGGTGTTGCACAGAGAACAACCAGACGCCGGTAATCGACGCCAGGACCATGACCGGGAGTTGAACCGCCGCAACCTGGGCATAGCCCAGCAACAGCCCCAGGCCGGCAATCAGGCCAGCCAGCCCGATATTCGTCAGATAGAGCGCGTATCGCTCCCGCTGCCAGTTCCTGGCCGAGTCGAAGGGTGTCCGGTAGAGCAGGATGAACACAACCGGCGGCAACACCAGATTGGCGACAATCGGATGGTGGAGAAGGCGAACAACCCCTCGTCGCCATGGCCTCATGGCGCGATATTCCGCTACCGTCATGCACGACGAGTAGATATCCAACCCGCTGGCGGCCCGCCGGTCGAGGTTGTTCCATGAGCCGTGATGCCGTGCATGCTGACGTCGCCAAAAGGTGTACGGCGTTAATGTCAGCAGGCTGCACAAGAGCCCGGTCAGGTCGTTTGCGCGGCGAGACTTAAAGAACGAACCGTGCCCGCAATCATGTTGAATGATAAAGATGCGGACGAGAAATCCTGCCGCAATCAATGACAGCGGCAGTGCGACCCAAAACGAAACGGCGACGCACAAATACATTGCGGCACAGGTCGCGATAAATCCGCCGAACGACGTGAACAACTGCGCGACGCTTTGCGCCACGATCGGCGCCTGGAAGGGCACGCTGTCCGAAAAGACGGGGTCCCGCGGTGGGCGCAGTTCCATAGATTGCTCCGCGGGGCGCGTAATTGAGGGGTGCTGGCACTGTCGGATGACGAGCGCCAATCGGTTCTAGGTGGAATGCCGCATCCCGAAATACAAGCCGCAGTCAGAATGAATTAGATGTTTGTGAGCCAACTGACTCTGATTACAGCATAAATCATTGAAAATGCAATGATCATTCAAAATTGTCAAAGACCAACACTTGGGTCGGCTTGCTGTGGCCTTCCCGGCGGCCCCTATGGCAGCCGAAATGCCGCCCGACCAGAGGTCGCCGACGCCGGCGCATAGGCTCCGCTGGGCGCCGAGCCGCCATTGATTTCACCGCCTCAACGGTTAGGCTCGCGTCAGGATCCGCCGACACGCCGTTCCGCTTCATCTGAGGAGGTTGCCATGCCCGAACCCGAACGCCTCGATCGCCGGCGCACGGCGCTGATCGCCTACGATGTCTGCCGGCGCGCGCTGACACCCTCGGACCCGGCGCGCAAGGCCGCGATGCGACCGGTGCTCGATGCCTGGGTGCGGCTGATCGCGGAAGCGCGGGCGGCGGGCGTGCCGGTAATCTACACGACGCCGGTCAGCCGGGCCGATGGCGCCGATGTCGTCCTGCTGCCGACCGATCTGTCGGCCGAAACCGGTGTCCCGCCGCTGACCAACGGCGTCGAGGGTACGCCCGAAGCCGGTTTCCCCGACGAAATCGCGCCGCGGCCCGAGGATTACGTGTTTCTCAAGCGCCGGCCGAGCGCGTTTTACGGGACGGGAGTCGCCGAACTGTTGCACATGCTGCGGCGGAATACGGTCATCATCGGTGGCGGCGCCACCAATCGCGGCGTCGAGACCAGCGTCCGCGAGGCCTTCAACATGGATATTGCCGCGGTCGTCGTTCGCGAATGCTGCTGGGGCGGCGACGCCGCGGCGCACGCCTACAGCCTCAACAAGGCGATGAAAATGTACGCCCGCATCCGCACCCTCGATCAGGTTGCGGCGATGCTGCGGGAATGAGGGGAGCATGACCACCCGCGAAGATTTGCGCCGTGACGGCGCTGCCCTGCGCACCCGGCTGTTCGGCGCCGCGGCGGATACGCATTTTGTGCCGAACTATGCCGATCTCCAGGGTGAACTGACCTTTGGCGTGGTGTGGAACCGCCCCGGTCTCTCGCTGCCCGACAGAATGATCGCGACCCTGGCGGCGCTGTGCTCGGTGCAGCGGCTCAATCACCTGCGCCGATACGTTGCCGCGGCGCTCGATCTCGGCCTGGCGCCGCGGTCGATCGTCGAAATCTTCATCCAATGCGGCATCTATGCGGGCTTGCCGGCCAGCGAAGAGGCGATGGCGGTGGCCGAAGCGGTCTATGCCGAGCGCGGCATCAACCTGCCGCCGGACCCGCCGCGGCCCAACTCGACCGAACACCGACCGATCGAGCACCGACTCGATCGAAGCACTCGACCGGCGCGGCTACGCGCTGCTCGAAGCGCTGCATGGCGATCGGGGCTATTCCGGTTACGCGTCGCCCGACAATGCGGTCACGCAGGCGCTCTACCCGTTCGCCATTCAGTACGGCTACGGCGAGATTTGGGACCGTCCGGGCCTTGACCGCCGGCAGCGCGCGCTGGTCGCGGTGGCTGCCTTCACCGCCCTGAAGCTCGACGCGCAGGCGGCGAAATTCGGCCAATCAGCACTTAATGTCGGGCTCAGCCGCACCGAGGTCATCGAGACCGTAATCCAGACCGGACCCTATAGCGGCCTTGCCCCCGCCCTCAATGCGCTGGCGGCATTAAGCCAGGCGCTGCGTTAGCGCGGAGTCCGAACCTGGCGGCGCGGGTCAGTCCGTGCCGTCGATCGTGAAGCCGATCTTCAGCGTGACCTGATAGTGCGAAATCTTGCCGTCTTCGAGGTGCCCGCGGGTCTGCAATACCTCGAACCAGCGCAGGTTGCGCAGGGTCTTCGAGGCGCGGGTGACCGCGATCTGGATTGCGTCCTCGATGCTTTTTGGCGATGAGCCGGCGATTTCGATGACTCGGTAGACGTGGTCTTCCATCGCGTCCTCCTGCTGGGTTCGTATGGCGGTTAACGTCGAACCTCGCCTCTATACCTCGTGCCGCGCAAGCCGCGTTTAAAGGCAGGGGGTCACTCAGCCGCGCGGCGCCTGCGGCCCGACCATGCCACCAGCGCGCCGGTCAGTATCGCGGCGACCCCGGCGATATGGAACATCGTGTGATAGGCGGTCAGGAACGCGTCCGCCTCGGCCGCGCCGCCGGCCCGAGCGACGCCGGCGATCGTCTGGAAGCCGAGCGTCAATCCGGCCGCACCGGTCACGACGCCGATCGTGCGGGTCAGCATCGACAGACTCCCGGCGACACCGCGATGCGCCAACGGCGATGACGCCAGCACGATCTCCAGGTACGACACCTGAAACAGCCCCATGCCGATCCCGTGCAGCGCCAAGGCCAACATCATCACGGATGGCGCCACGTCGGGCTCCCAGCCGCCGATCAGAAACAGACCGACGCCGGTCGTCAGCGAACCGAGCGGAGCCACCCGCTCGGGCGCAAAACGAGCCACCAGATTGCCGGCCAGCGGCGATGCCGCCGCCATCGCGACAAACCCGGTCGCCAGCACCGCGCCGGCAAGCGGCAGCGGCAGCCCGGTGTAGCGCACCAGGAAATACGGTGTGAACAGCATCACCGAGAACGCCATCAGGTTCATCAGCGAACTGGCGAGGTTGGCGACCGCGAACATCACGTTGCGGAACAACTCGACGCGCACGATCGGCTGCGCCGCCCGGCCTTCCCACCACACGAACGTCACAAGGCTGACGCACGCGACCGGCAACAGGAACACCGCGAGATAGTCGCCGGTCTTCAGCCGCGGCACCGCGTTCAGCGCCAGCAGCAGGCTCGCCAGCCCGACCGCCAGCAGCACCGCGCCAAAATTGTCGAAGCGCTGGTCGCGGCGGTCGCCCGCCGCCCGCGGCAGCCCGCGCAACAGCAGGAGGCTGGTCAGCGCGATCGGCGCGCGGAACCAGAACACCGACGGCCAGCCGTACCGCGCCACCAGCGCCCCGCCGATCAAGGGGCCACTCGCCGAGCCCACCGCGAACATCAGCGTGAAAATGCCGAGCGCATGGCTGCGCCTTGCTTCGGGGTAGAGGCCGGTCACCAGCGCCGGGGCGCAGCTGATGATCAGCCCGGCACCGATCCCTTGCAGAAAGCGGCAGAACAGCAGCCAGCCAAAGCTCTGCGCCGACGAGCACAGCAGAAACGCAACGACGCTCCACAACAGCCCGGCGCGGAACACCCTGCCGTGCCCCCACATATCGCCGATCCGCCCAAAGGCGAGCATCAGCCCGGCATGCGTCAGCACATAGCAGATGACGACCCATTGGATCATCGCGATCGGCAGGCCGAAACTGCCGGTAATGTCGGGAAACGAGATGTTGACCGCAGTGTCGAGCGGCACCACCGAAATGCCGAGCCCGACCAGCACCAGCCGCATTCGCGGCCAAGTCGTTGGAGGCGCCAGGGCCGTGCCGGTCACCATTGTTTGATCAACTCACGGGGAGGCATTGCGGACAACAGGCGCCTACCATATCGCCAGGAACGCGGCGGGGGTAAGCTTGACCCGGAAAATTTGTGGGGAGGAGCGATGGCCGGGAGACCGGGCGACGCAACCGACGGTTTTGTGCTGGCGATCCACGGCGGCGCCGGAACCTTGCGGCGCGACGCGATGAGCGTATCGCGGCTACACCACGGGCGAGGGACCCTTGTACACCGCAATCTACGACGAACCTTATCAGGCGGAGTGAGGATGCGACCGATGTGGCGTGCCGCGTTGCTGGCAGCGGTGCTTCTCGCGGCCGGCGTTCCTTCCGGCGGCGCGCAGTCTCCAGGCGGCCCGCAGGCCCCGGGCGACTCGCAGACCCCGGGCGAGGCAGCGCAAATCTCCGACGGCGTCGTCAAGATCGGGCTGATCCTTGACCTCTCCGGTCCTTATTCCGAGGTCACCGGCGTCGGCAGCGCCACCGCGGCCAAGATGGCGGTCGAGGATTTCGGCGGCAAGGTGCTTGGCGCGCCGATCGAGATCGTCGTCGCCGATCACGAGAACAGCACCGACCGCGCCGGCGCCATCGCGCGCGACTGGTTCTCCAACCAGCATGTCGATGCGATCATGGACGTGTCGGGCTCACCGCAGGCGCTGATCGTCCAGGCGATCGGCGGCACAAGGGACAAGATCGTCTCGCTCAGCGCGCCCGGTGCGGTGCGGCTGACCAACGAGGCCTGCAATGCGACCTCCGTCCACTACGTCTTCGACACCCAGTCGATCGCCCGCACGGTAGGCAGCGCGCTGGTGCAGCGCGGCAAGGATTCATGGTTTTTCATCACCGTCGATTCGAGCTTCGGCTACGATCTCGAAGGCGACACCGCGGCGGTCGTCACAGCGAAAGGCGGCAAGGTGGTCGGCCGGGCGCGGCACCCGCTCGAAGCGCGCGATTTCACCTCGTACCTGGCGCGGGCACAGCAGTCGAACGCCAGCGTCATCGGCCTCGCCAATGCCGGCACCGATCTCGACGATACGATCCGGCAGGCCGCTCAGCGCGGCATGATCCCCGGCTCGCAGTTGTTCGCCGGGCTGAGTCTGCGGATCAACGGGGTCAACTCGCTGGGCCTGCAGACGACACAGGGGATGATCGTCGCGGAAAGCTTCTACTGGGATTCGGACGACGTGACGCGCGCCTGGTCACAGCGCTTTTTTGAGCGCGTTCACAAAATGCCGAACAGCCTGCAGGCCGGGCTCTATTCGTCGGTCATGCACTACCTGAAGGCCATCGCGCAGGCCGGCACCGATGCCACCGACCCGGTGATGAAGGCGATGCGCGCGATGCCGATCAACGATTTCTTTGCGCATAACGGGCACATCCGCGCCGACGGGCTGATGGTACACGACGCCAATCTGTACCAGGTCAAGGCCCCGGGCGAATCCTCTCGCCCCTGGGACTATTACAAACCCATCGCCACGATCCCCGGCGACCAGGCCTTCCCCCCTCTCTCCCAATCGAAATGCCCGCTGGTGAAGCACTAGCGGAGAGGGGTTTAAGTGAATCCCTCGCTGTCATTGCGAGGAGCGGAGCGACGAAGCAATCCCGGGCGGAGGAGGTTCCTTCGGCGCGGGCGCCCCGCTCCAACCTACATTTTCAGCAGGCGTTTCACGTTGCCGCTGAGGATTTTGGCGCGGTCTTCGGCGCAGAGCGGCACGCGTTCCATCCAGGCGGTGCCCGGCGGGTTTTCGACGAACGGATAGTCGATCGAGAACAGGATACGATCGACACCCATTTCCATCACGCACAGTAGCAGCGCCGGGTCGGAGAAGAAGCCGCTGGTGGTGATCCAGAAATGCTCGCAATAGGCGTCGCGGAACCAGCTCGGGCCGCCGCCGTCGCGCACGAACCCCATGTTGATGCGCCAGAGATAGAACGGCAGCCCTTCGCCGAGATGCCCGACAATGAACTTGAGGTTGGGGTAGGCGTCGAACACGCCGCTCAGGATGAGCCGGATGCTCTGCGTCGCGGTCTCGACCGTAAAGCCCCAGGCGGCGCGCAGGATCGTCGGGTATTTCTCGACGTAATCCTTGTAATACGCCTCGATGACCGCAGGGTGCGGGATCGACGGGTGCAAATAGAGCGGCACGTCGAGCGCCTGGGCGCGTTCGAAAATCGGCCAAAAGCGTTTGTCGTCGAGGAACAGGCCGTTGGTCAGCCCGTGCACCATCGCGCCCTTGAACCCGAGCTGGGTGACGGCGCGTTCGAGTTCATCGGCGGCCGCCTTCGGGTCGCTGGTCGGCAGCATCGCGAAGGCGGCAAAGCGGTCGGGATGCGCCCGCACGGTCTCGCGCAGCCGGTCGTTGGCGCCGCGCGCGAGGCGCACCGCCAGTTCGGCATCCTGCATCTTCTGCACCGAGGGGGCGGCGTGCGACAGGATCTGCATGTCGATCCCGGCCGCATCCATCCCGGCGATGCGCCCCTGTCCGACATCCTCGAGCAGCGCGGTGATGCGCGGCGACCCCGGACCGTCGATGCCGGTCAGGTGGCCCTTCACCTCGGGGTCGAGATAATGTTCTTCGAGGGCAATGACTTGCGGTTTGGACGCCACGATTTCCTCCGGACTGGGATCGGTCGAGATGTAAGGTCGCCATCGCCTACGCGCCGACAGCGGCGGCGACCGCCGGCGTCGGCGTGCGGTGGCGCAGGCGCTTGGCACCTTCCTCGCGGATGACGCGGGCCAGTTCCGGCTGCCGCGCCAGCAATTCGTGAAAATCGACGATATCGAGCGCGAGCAGGGTGCAGGCCCGCACCGCGACGACCGTGGCATTGCGCGGGTCACCGGTCAGCAGCGCCAGTTCGCCGAAAAACTGGCCGGTGCCGAGATACAGCATGCCCGATTGCAGCTGGATTTCGACTTCGCCCTCGACGACGAAATACATGCAGTCGCCCGGCTCGCCGCGACGCACGACGACGGCGCGGTCGGGATAGTCGCGCGGCCGCAGCAGGCGCGCCACCTCGGCGATCAGCGAGGCGCCGATATTGTGAAAGAACGGCACCTTGGCGACCAGTTCCCAGGTGCGCAGAAACTCGCGGCGGCGCAGTTCTTCGGCGTATCCGTTGACGAGAATACCGGTCCAAAGCGCGACGATCAGGATGCCGCTGACCATCACCCCGCCCGACAGGGCGCGGCCGGCGATGGTCTCGGGAACGACGTCGCCGTAGCCGGTCGTCGTCATCGTGACGATGCCCCACCACAGCGCCGCCGGGATCGAGGCGAAAACCTCGGGATGGTCCGGGTGCGCGTGCCGTTCGAGCAGATAGGCGATGCTGGACGCCGCCAGCAGCACGATCAGGAAGCCGAGCAGCACGGAGAGCAGGGCCTGGCGCGCATTGCTGATGACCCGGCCAAGGCTCGCCAGCCCCGGCGAATAGCGGACATACTTGAAGGCCCAGACAAACCCGAACAGGCTTGCCTCCGGCCCGAGCGCGATGGCGATCAGACCGGGCATGGCGCTGACCAGGTCGAACACGCCGCCGATCGACACCGCCCAGGCGATTCGCGCGCCAACCGAGCCGCGCTGGTCGGCGCCGGGCGCTTCCGGCGCGGCAATCAGGCGCAGCACATATTCGACGAGGAAGAACGCGGCGACGATGTAAAATCCGGCCGACAGCAGCCGGCCATAGGCCGCTGCTACCGATTCCACCGTTACCGCCAGCATGATCGCGATGCCCGCCGCCACCATCACATGATGGACAAAGCGGAAAATCCGCGCCTCGCTTTCGGCGCTCTCGGGCCGTAACATGATGTACAGGCGCCGGCGATTCATGGCTCTAGTGTAGACTGAGTGGCGGCGGCCCGGAATAGCCGGCGCGATTTCCGCCGGATGTCCCGAGCCCCCGGTTTTTGCTCTCGGTTTTTGCTATAGAAGGCCGCTGTTGTGGCGATTGCCGGGCGGGTCATTCGCGTGCCGTTTCTTCCCCAATCGCGCCGGGCTTTGCTGGCGTTTCTGCACGATGTGGCGATGGCGGCGCTGTCTTTCGCGCTGTCGCTCTATCTGCGGCTGGGCGACGAAGCGCTGGGGCGCGAGCCGCGGCTGACGCTGGTTTACGGCATCGTGTTCACCGCGATCGCCGCCGCGATCTTCCTGATGACCGGGCTCTATCGCGGCATCTGGCGCTATGCCTCGCTCCCCGACCTCATCAACATCGCCCGCGCCGCGACTCTGACCGAGCTGGTGTTTCTGCCGGTCATGTTCCTGTTCACCCGGCTCGATGCGCTGCCGCGCTCGCTCTTGCTGATCGACTGGCTGGTGCTGATCGCGCTGCTCGGCGGGCCGCGGCTCGGCTACCGCCTGATCAAGGATGGCAGCCTCGCGCACCTGCTGGAACGCGACCGCAGCGGCAGTGTGCCGGTCCTGCTGATCAGCGCCAGGGACGGCGCCGACACCTTTATCCGTGAGACCGAACGCGACCCCAACGCGGTCTACCGGGTGGTCGGCATGCTGTCGGATACGCCGGCGCGCGTCGGCCGGCAGATTTACGGCGTGCCGGTGCTCGGCACGATCGACGAGTTGGAGAGCGTCGTCGCGACCCTCGACCGGGCCGGAAGACGGCCGCAAAAGCTGGTGCTGACCGCGCAGGGCGTGGATGGGGGCATGGATGGCGCCGAGGTGCGGCGGCTACTCGACCGCGCCGATGCGCTCGCCATTCCGCTGGCGCGGGCGCCGCGTTCCACCGAAATCCAGCAGACCCGCGCCGATGCGCGGCGCGAGGTCGAGCCGATCGCGCTCGAAGACCTGCTGGGCCGGTCGCAGGCGGTGCTCGACCGCGAGGCGATGGCGCAGTTGATCCGCGGCCGGCGCATCCTGGTGACCGGCGCGGGCGGCACGATCGGCTCCGAACTGACCCGGCAGATCGCGGCGCTGGCGCCGAGCAGCCTCGTGCTGGTCGATAACAGCGAATATCTGCTCTACACGATCGACAGCGAGTTGCGCGACCGCCAGCCCGGTCTTGCGATCCGGCCCTTGCTCGCCGATGTCCGTGACCGCGCCCGCATCGAAACGGTGATCGGCGCCGAGCGGCCGCAGATCGTGTTTCACGCGGCGGCGCTGAAACATGTGCCGATGGTCGAGTTCGAACCCGGTCGAGGGCGTGCTGACCAACGTCATCGGCAGCCGCAACGTCGCCGAGGCGGCGCGGGCCTGCGGCGCCGGGCTGGTCGTGATGATCTCGACCGACAAGGCGGTCGATCCGGCGAGCGTGATGGGTGCCACCAAGCGCCTCGCCGAAGGCATCTGCCAGGGCCTCGACCTGCAGGAGGCGCGCCGGCAGGAAGCAAGACGGCCGAATGCGGGCACCCGGTTTGTCACGGTGCGGTTTGGCAATGTGCTGGGATCGACCGGGTCGGTCGTGCCGCTATTCACCCGCCAGCTCGCCGCCGGCGGCCCGCTGACCGTGACCCACCCCGAGGTCAGCCGGTTTTTCATGACGGTGCGCGAGGCCGTCGAACTGGTGCTCGAAGCCTCGGCAACCGCCCCGGAAGACCTTGACGGCGACGCGCGTGGCAAGATTTTCGTGCTCGATATGGGCGAGCCGGTGCGGATCGTCGATCTCGCGCGGCAGATGATCCGCCTCGCCGGGCTGACCCCCGAACGCGACATCGCCATCACCTTTACCGGGCTGCGCGCCGGCGAAAAACTGCACGAGGCCTTGTTCCACGAGGCCGAGTCCGCGGTTGCGACCAGGAACCCGGCCCTGCGCCTCGCCGCCCCGCGCACCGCCGATTACGCGATGCTGAGCCGGTCGATCGACGAACTCGAGGAACATGCCCGCGCCGGCCGCGAGGCGCGCGTTCTCGACATGCTGCGCCGCCTCGTGCCCGAATACCGGATCGAACGTGCCGCCGACGCCCCGCCCTCCGCCGTCGCAGCGCGGTATTCCTGAAGCGCCGGGTCGTGTGGCTCGCCGGCTTTGCGGCCTTGCTGGGGTTTGCCTTGTGCGGGCCGATCGCGGCGGCCGAGGAAAACACCGCGCTCTACCAGGCCTATTGGGCGGGGATGCCGGCGGGGCAAATCCGCCTGACGCTGCATGACGAACCCGCCGCCTACCATGCCGAAATCGCGGTGCGCAGCGAGGGCTTCCCGCGCCTTATGACGCGGTTTCGCGGCACCGCCATCAGCGATGGCCGATTGTCACCGGCGCACCTCCCGGCACCGCTGCGCTACGAGGCGCGCTACGATTTGCGCAAAGGGCGCGACCGGCATCTCAGCATGCTGTTCTCGACACACGCCGCCGCGTCGGTCGCCAGCCGCGGCCCCGACGACACCAGCAGAAAGCCGCCGATCGCCGAACAATACCGCACCAACGTACTCGACCCGCTGAGCGTGGTAACAGCGATCCGTGACGAACTGCGCCACGGTAACCGCGGCTCGTTCACCATTCCGGTCTATGATGGCGCGCGCCGCTTCGATGTGCGGGTGCATGTGCTGCCAAAGCGCGGCACCGAACCCATCCTGCATCTCGAACTGACCTTGTCTCCGATCGCCGGCTTCAAGGGCGAGACCAGCGACGATGGCGATCCCGATACCGCGCCCCGCCCCGTCGCCCTGACCATCTCCGACGATTCCAGGCTGATGCCGCTGTCGATGACCGTCGCGATCTATTACCTGCCGCTCATCGTCGAACTGAAAAACTGGTGCGCTCCCGGCAAACCCTGCGGTTTCTAAAACCCGTAGGATGGGCTGAGCGCCGCGAAGCCCATCATCTTGCCGCGTGCACGGCCTTGATGGGCTTCGCTGCGCTCAGCCCATCCTGCGACTTCCGTCTTGGCTCGCTCGAGCCTGTGGTGGATCGGTGCGATTCTGTCATTGCGGAGCGCTGCGAGGCCACGGTGTGGCGGTCGGTTGCGCCGGTGACGGTGCGCCACGGTGATTGGCTGCGAAACACGGGAAGGCACGGTATCATTCGCCCGTTGTGCCGCAGGAACGTGGCATGCCGGGAGACGGTGGGTGAAATTGCGATTGCTGCTGGTGGCCGTGGCCCTCCTGGCGGCCGGCTGCTCGAGCGACAAGCCAGCCGCGCCGGCCAATAGCGGCCTCAGCTCCGAGGAAATCCTGAAGCGTGATTGCGCCGACCCGAAATGGCGCGATCAGAATCTCGGGCTCTGGTATTCGGTGTGCCGCCAATCCCTGCGTTGGTAGGGCTTTGCGCTGGTAGGGCATCTCCGGCTCAGAATTTCCTGAAACACTCCTTGCCGGCGCCGGCCTCCTTGAAACTGGCACAGTCGATCGCGGTGACGCTGGCTTCCGGGTCGACCTGCACGGCCCAGGTGCTGCCATCGGTGCAGCGGATCGACCAATAGGCGTTGCCGGAAGCGGGGCCCGAGGCGGCGACCCCCATCAGGAACGTGTCGGTGCCGATGCACCAGTGACCGACAACATGCGCCAGTTGGCCGGCCCGTGCCGCTGGCGATTTGTTCACCAGTTTATCGTTCGCCGGGTTGGAGACCGCCCCGGAAACCGCGGCTGGTGCGACCGCGGGAGCGGCCGCCCGTTTTTCCGCCGCGGTTGCGCCGCCTGTCGCGGATAACGCCGACGCCGCCAGCACCACAACGACAGCCCAACCCAAGCGCCCCGCCATCACTTCCTCCGTTAACGCGCCGGCAATGTCGCGACGGCGGGCTCGCGATCGCGCCGCCCGACGCCGATGCACAGCACCATCAGTGCGCCGCCGATGCACAACAGGCCCGAAAACATGAAGGCCTCCGAATAGGTCCCGAAGGTTATACGCAACAACCCGCCGAGATAGGCCGCCGCCGCCCCGCCGACCTGGTGGATCACGGTGATCCAGGCGACCATGATGCCGATCCGCTCACTGCCGACGACCTGTGTCAGCAGCCGCACGGTCGGCGGCACGCCGGCGATCCAGTCGAGCCCGTAGAACATGCTGAACAGCGTCAGTCCGAAAAACGACATGTCAAAGGCAAACGGCAGGTACATCAGCGACAGGCCGCGCAACCCGTAATACCAGAACAGCAGGGTGCGGTTGTCGTACCGGTCGCTGAGCCACCCCGAGGCGGTGCCGCCGAGAAAGGCGAAGACGCCGGTGCCCGCCAGGAGGCCGGCGCCGACAATCTCGGTCAGGCCGTGATCGACGCAGGCCGGGATCAGATGCGTGCCGATCAGTCCGTTGGTCGAGGCGCCGCAGACGAAATAGCTGCCGGCGAGCAGCCAGAAATCGCGCGAGCGCGCTCCCTCGTTCAGCGCCCGGAAGGTCGCCGCGAACGGGTTGCCGGACGCGGCGGCGGGCGGCGGCGCCGGCCCGACTTCGCCATAGGGGGCAAGGCCGATATCCTGCGGCCGGTCGCGCATCAGCCAGACCAGCACCGGCACAAACGCCAGCGTGACGGCGGCGAGGCAAAGCGACATCGTGCGCCACCCGGCCTCCGTCACGATCGCCGCCATCGTCGGCAGGAAGATCAGCTGGCCGGCGGCGTTGCCGGCGGTCAGCACGCCAATCACCACGCCCTGCTGCTGGCGGAACCAGCGCGCGGCGATGAACGCCCCGAGATAGGCGCCGATGAACCCGGCGCCGATGCCGACCCCGACACCCCACAGCAGCACCAGCTGCCATGCCGCCTGCATCATCGGGCTCAGCGCGACCGCGACCGCCGTCATGCCGAGCGCCAGCGTCATCACCCGCCTGACGCCAAACCGGTCCATCAGCGCCGCGGCGAACGGCCCGATCAGACCGTAGAGCAGCAGGTTGACCCCGATCGCGAACGAGATCGTCGCGCGCGACCAGTGAAATTCCTCTTCCAGCGGAACGATCAGCACACCCGGCGCGGCGCGCACGCCGGCGGTTAGCACGATCACGACAAAGGTGACCGCCGCGATGATCCAGGCATAGTGCAGCCGGCTCGACGCATCGCGGCTCGGAATCACGCGCATTCCGCCAGGGCGGCTAATGCACGCCCGGCAGCGCTTCGGTCTGACGGCTGGCGCCGGTGCCGCCGCTGTCGCCGGATGTCAGCAGTTTCTGCGCGAGGCTGTTGTCGCCGACCTGCTGGCTCGGATCGCCCTGCGTGCCGGTGGTGAGGCCGCCATCGGCACCCGGCTTGAGGCTGTAATTGGCCTGTTTGCCGGCATCACCAGGGCCGGCGCTATCGACCACCTTGCGCGCCTTATCCGCGGCGGGCACGTCCTGCGGGCGCGGCGCCCCCGGTGTCGGCGGCCGTAGATTGTAGTCGGGCGGCATCAACAGCGGCGCCCGCGATTCGACAGCGAATTCGTCGGGGCTGGTGTGTTCGAGGCCGATTGCGCGTTTCAGGTCGGTACAACCCGACAATATCAGCGTGGCGAAGAGACAAGAAACCGTAAGTAGAACAGCGCGGTTTGCGGGCTTGGCGGGACGACAATCGATCATGGCGAAAGATCTTCCCTCCCCTTTGTGGGCGGCGCCGTGCGCCGCAACAGTAAGCCATCGAGCAGCATTGCGGCGACACCGAGGCAAATCGCGCTGTCGGCAATGTTGAAGGCCGGCCAATACCATGACCCCGCATGAAAATAAAGAAAGTCGATGACGGCGCCGAAACGCAGCCGATCGACAACATTGCCGATCGCCCCGCCGATGATCAAACCGAGCGCGACCGCGAGGAATGTCGTGCGGATGCGATCGAGCCACAGCAGCAGCACGATGACGATCATCGCCGCGGCGAGCGCGAAAATCAGCGAGCTGACGCCCATGCGGTTGAACAGGCCAAAGCTGACGCCGCTGTTGCAGGTGATCACCAGGTCGAGAAACGAGGTGATCGTTTCCTGGTGTCGGCTGCACCCGGTTTCGCCAAAATGCAACAACAGCAAGTGCTTGCTGGCCTGATCCAGCCCCAGAACAACCAGCGCGACGGCCAGCCCGCGTCCGAGCATCACCCAACAGCCGCGACCACGGGCAGGGCGCCGCGGTCGAGTACGTCGGAGCAGCGCCGGCACAAATCGCGGATGCGCGGCGACCTGCCCGACTTCGGGCAGCACCCGCCAGCAGCGCTCGCATTTCTCGCCGTTCGCCGGCGACACGATAACGCCGATTTCGGCGACATCGGGCAAGCGTGAAGGCACCCTCGGGCGATGCCGTAGCGCGAATCGTTCCCGCCGAGGTGATGCACAACTCGGCGAGATCGACATCGCGCAGCACCGGCAACAGCCGTTCCGGCACGAACACCTCGACCGCGGCCTGGAGGCTCGAGCCGATGCGCTTGGCGGCGCGCTCCATCTCCAGCGCGCCGGTCACGACGCGGCGCAGGTCGCGCAACTCGTCCCACCGCGCCGCCAGCACCGGGTTGCGCCACGATGCGGGCACATCGGCGAACAATTCGAGTGTGGATCGTGCGGTCGGCGGTGTCGCCATGCCGCGCCAGCCAGGCTTCCTCGGCGGTAAAGCACAGGATCGGAGCAAGCCAGCGCGCCAGGCAATCAAAGGTTCGGTCCATCACCGTCCGCGTCGCGCGGCGGCCGGGATCGTCGATGCCGTCGCAATAGAGCCGGTCCTTGCGGATATCGAAATAGAACGCCGACAGATCCACCGCGCAGAAATTATGCAGCGCGGTGAACATCGTGTGGAAGTCGTAATCGTCGATCGCCTTCCGCACGACCCCATCGAGTTCGGCGAGCCGGTGCAGGACCCAGCGCTCGAGCTCCGGCATCGTCCGCCGGTTCAACCGCCTCGGCCGGCGAATACCCGGCCAGCGCGCCAAGCAGGTAGCGCAGCGTGTTGCGCAGCCGGCGATAGGCGTCGCCCATGTGCTTGAGGATTTCCGGGCCGATCCGCAAATCCTCTGCGTAATCCGAGGCGACGACCCATAGGCGCAAGATGTCGGCGCCGCTCTGCTTCATCACGTCCTGAGGCGCGATGACGTTGCCCAGCGATTTCGACATCTTGCGGCCGTCTTCATCGAGCACGAAGCCGTGCGTCAGCACCGCCTCATACGGCGCCCGGCCGCGCGTGCCGCACGATTCCAGCAACGAGGAATGAAACCAGCCGCGATGCTGGTCGGAGCCTTCGAGATACAGCGAGGCCGGCCATTTCAGCTCCGGCCGCTTTTTCGAGCACGAAAGCGTGGGTCGAGCCCGAATCGAACCACACCTCGATGATGTCGGTAACCTTCTCCCACTCAGCCGCGTCGTACTGGTTGCCGAGAAAGAGTTGCGGGTCGGTCGTGTACCAGCGCGTCGGCGCCTTCGCGCTCGACCGCCTCGGCGACTCGCTCGATAACGGCGCCGTCGCGCAGCGGCTCGCCGGTCTTGCGGCTGACAAACACCGGGATCGGCACGCCCCAGGCGCGCTGCCGCGAGACGCACCAATCGGGCCGGCTTTCGATCATCGCGGCGATGCGGTTGCGGCCCTGCGCCGGGATCCAGCGGGTTTCGTCGATCGCCTTCAGCGCCTTTTGCCGCAGGTCGTTCTGCTCCATGCCGATGAACCATTGCGGCGTGTTGCGGAAGATCAGCGGCGCCTTCGAGCGCCACGAATGCGGGTAGGAATGCGTCAGCGTGCCGCGCGCCAGGAGGCCGCCGGCCGCCTCGACGGCGGCGATCACCGTCGCGTCGGCATCGCCGAGCTTGCCGTCTGGGCGGTACACCGCGCGCCCGGCGAACAGCGGCACCTGCGGCAGGTACACGCCGTCCGGCCCGACCGTGTCGGGCACCGGCACGCCGTTCGCCTGACCCAGCTCCCAGTCATCGGCGCCGTGCCCCGGCGCGATATGCACAAGCCCGGTGCCGGTATCGGCGGTGACGAAATCGGCGGCAAACAGCGGCACGTCGAAATCATAGCCCTGACCGTGCAGCGGATGCCGCGCCACCGTGCCGGTGAGCGCATTGCCCGGCAGCACATGCAGGACGGTGTGCCGCTCGATCCCGGCCTGCTTGCAGACATCCTCGATCAGCGGCAGCGCGACGAGCAGCTTTTCGCCCGGCTTGCCGTCGCCGCGATAGGGAACCGCGCGGCTTTTCTCGGCAACCGCATCCACCTGGATGACTGCGTATTCGAGTTCGGCGGCAAACGCGATCGCCCGGTTGCCGGGCAGGGTCCACGGCGTCGTCGTCCAGATCACCGCCGCCGTGTCGGCCAGAGCCGGCAGGATCGCCTTTACGATCGGAAACCGCACCCACACCGTGTTCGAGCGGTGGTCGTGGTACTCGACCTCGGCCTCGGCCAGCGCGGTCTGCTCGACCACAGACCACAGCACCGGCTTGGCGCCCTTGTAGAGGCCGCCATTGAGCAGAAACTTGCCGATTTCGCGCACGATCTGCGCTTCGGCATCAAAGCTCATCGTCAGATAGGGGTGTTCCCAGTCGCCGATGACCCCAAGCCGCTGAAACTGCTCGCTCTGCCTGCCGACCCAATCAGCCGCGAAATCGCGGCATTCCTGACGGAACTGCGCGATCGGCACGCTGTCTTTCGACAGCTTCCGCGCCCGGTATTTCTCCTCGACGATCCATTCGATCGGCAGGCCGTGGCAGTCCCAGCCCGGCACATAGGGCGCATCCTTGCCGCTCATCTGCTGGGCGCGGTTGATGACGTCCTTCAGTATCTTGTTCAGCGCGTGCCCGAGATGGAGATCGCCATTGGCGTAAGGCGGTCCGTCATGCAGCACGAATTTCTCGCGGCCGCGGGCGGTGTCGCGCAGTTTCTGGTAAAGGCCCATCGACCGCCAGCGCTCGACGAGCCTTGGCTCCAGCGTCGGCAGGCCGCCGCGCATCGGGAAATCGGTCTTGGGCAGGAAAACGGTCGGACGGTAATCCGTCGGCATGAAGAGCCCCTGGAAGAATGGCTAAAAACGGCGCAGCCCCGACCCTCAGCCGAGGATCGGGCCCGTAATTCGCAGCATTCCCCGGCGGCTCTCCGTCATGCCGCAGATATAACAGCGCCCCGCCTCAATTTCGAGGGTGTTTTCTGGCTCTCGGGCGCGGGCGAGCCGGAGACGCGTCTCGTGGATGGCCGGGCCAAGCCCGGCCACGACGGCGGGGGAGAGTCCGATACTTGCGGAATTCAGGCGCAACACCACGGTGTTTTCATCGCACGCCTCCGTCCCCCCTTCGTTCGTGGCCGGGCGTGGCCCGGCCATCCACGAGACGCGCCTGCACCGCCAGAAAGGGGTGGCAGGAGCGGGCAGCGGGCCGCCCGGCTATTGCTTGCGGCCGAAACCGCCGAAGCGCTTGTTGAAGCGGGCGAGCTGGCCGCCGCTGTCGAGCAGGCGCTGCTGCCCGCCGGTCCAGGCCGGATGCGATTTCGGGTCGACTTCGAGGCGCAGCGTGTCGCCGGCCTTGCCGTAGGTCGAGCGCGTCTGATACGTGGTGCCATCGGTCATCACGACGGTAATCTCGTGATAATCCGGGTGAATTTTTTCCTTCATCGCTCGAACCCTTAAATGAAGCCGCGCCGGGGCCGGCCGGTATATAGCGGCGCGGACGCCCCGCCGCAAACAAATGCTCAGGCTTCGCCCGCCAGGTAGTCCATCGCCGCCTGCACCCCGCCGCGGCCATAGGGCACGCCGCACAGGTCGAGCGCCATCTCCACCGCGGCGATCGTACCCAGCAGCATCGGCTCGTTAAGGTCGCCGAGATGGCCGATGCGGAAGGCGCGGCCCTTGAGCCGGTCGAGCCCGCCGCCGAGCGACAGGTTGAATTTATCCAGCGCCAGCTGCCGCATCTTGTCGGCGTCGTAGCCCTCGGGCAGCCACACCGCCGTCACCGTGTTCGACTGCGCGCCGGGTTCGCTGGCGTAGATTTCCGGCCCGTCATTCTGCCGCCACACGCGCACTGCGCGCCGGGTCGCTTCGGCCAGCCGGTGATGCCTCGCGAAGACGTTGTCGAGCCCTTCCTCATCCAGCATCTTCAAGGCTTCCTGAAGCCCGTAAAAGAGATGCACCGGCGCGGTGCCGTTCCAATAAGCCTGTGACCCCTCGCCGAGCAGGCGTCGCCAGTCCCAATAGACCCGCGGCAGTTTCGCCTCGGCCGAGGCGGCGAGCGCCTTGCCGCTGATCGCGGTAAAGGCCATGCCAGTCGGCAGCATCAGCCCCTTTTGCGAGCCGGCGACGACGACATCGACACCCCATTCGTCCATGCGGAAATCGATCGAGGCGAGTGACGAGATCGTATCGACGAGAAACAGTGCCGGGTGGCGCGCCGCGTCGATCGCCTTGCGCAGCGCGGCAACCGGGTTGAGAACGCCAGTCGAGGTTTCGCAATGCACCAGCAGCACGGCCTTGATCTTGTGCTCGCGGTCCTCGCGCAGCCGGTTTTCCAGCCGCGCCGCGTCGGCCGGGCGCCGCCAATCGTTCGGCAGGGTCTCGACCTCGAGACCAAAGACCTCGCCGCGCATGCCCCAGTTCAGCGAGAAAAACCCGCTTTCGATCACCAGCACCTTGTCGCCCGGCGAGAACAGGTTGACCAGCGCCGCCTCCCACGCGCCATGCCCGGTCGCGGCATAGGCGAGGATGGTTTCCTCGGTCTTGAAGACGCCCTTCAGGCCTTCAAAGCATTCGTCGGCGATGCCGCGGAACTGCGCGCTGGTGAAATCGATCGCGCCGCGGTCCATCGCGCGCAGAATCCGCTCTGGGATGTTGGTTGGTCCCGGGTTCATAAAGAAATGCAGGCCGTGCGCCATCGTCTCTCTCGCGTAAGGGGTCGCCGGTATATAGGACGGGCCGGCCCCGGCGCGCCAGCGAAGGGCGCGCAATAGTCGCACGTTGTTGCGAGGCAGCCGGCTTTAGCGGCCTGCCAGCACCTGGTCGATCAGCGCGTCGAGCCGCGGCGCGAGACGCGCATAGCCTTCATGGCTGAAATGCAGCAGGTCGGGCGCGATCGTCAGGCTCAGATGCCCGTCCGGTTCGAGCAGCATCCCGCCGAGATCGGCATACACCACCATCCGCCCGTCGCCGCAGGTCTCGATCAGCTTGTTGATCGCCACGACCCCGCGCCGCAATTTCGCATCGGGCGAGGCGCTGCGCGGCCACAGCCCCAGCAGCAGGATGCGGGTATTCGGCAATTGCTGCCGCAGGTACAGCAGGTTGGCGCGGATGCCTTCGGCCGCGAGTTCGGGCGAGCGGCCGTGCCCGCCATTGGTCAGGTCGTTGGTGCCGATCAGCACGACGACCGCGGCCGGCATCGGGCCGGCGAGATTGCCGTGCTGCAGCCGCCACAACAGGTTTTCGGTACGGTCGCCATTGACGCCGCTGTTCAGCACGCCGCGCGGCACCATGTCGGCGCGCCACACCAGCGGGTCGAACCGCTCGGTAATCGAATCGCCGAGATACAGCACCCGATATTTCTGCGTCGTGACCGCCGCCTTGATCTTGTCGAACCGCTCCACCGCCTCCGGCGCCCGCCGCGGCTCCGGCGCCGCCACCGCCTCCAACGTGAACGGCCCGCAGCGCAACTGCGCCTGCGCCGCGCCGGCGCTGCTCAGCGCCAACAAGGTGCCGAGCAGTGCTAATTTCCAGGATTGACGGCTCACGAAAGCCACACTCAGCAGACCGTCCAGATACGGGTTTTGGTGGACTTCTGGCGCGTTGGGCAACGCGCGTCCGCTCGTGGATGGCCGGGTCAGGCCCGGCCATCCACGTCTTTGTCTGCCGCCTCGTCGGCGTTCCGAACCGTGGGTGCCGGCTGCTCAAGCCTGCCCAAGGCGACTGACGGCAGTCGCTGCACGTGAGCCGTCGGGACTAGAAGGTTTCGATCCAGGGCCGCAGCTCGATCTCCCAGGCCCAGGCGCTACGCGGCTGGCGGTGCAATGACAGGTAGGTCTCGGCGATCGCATTGGGATCGAGCAGGCCGTCCGGCCCGCGCTCGTTGGCGCGCGGATCGCCGTCTTTCGCGATGCCGCCGTCGATGACGATATGGCCGATATGAATGTTCTGCGGCTGCAGCTCGCGCGCCAGGCTTTGCGCGAGGCCACGCAGCGCAAACTTGCCCATCGCGAAGGATGACGAGCGCGGATAGCCCTTGACCCCCGCGCTAGCGCCGGTGAAGAGGATCGTGCCGTGGCCCTGTTTGGCCATCCGCTTTGCCGCCTGCTGCGCCACCAGAAACCCGCCGAACGCGGTCACCTTGATCGCCTGCTCGACCGCCGCCGGATCGAGTTCGACGATCGGGCCGCGCGCCCGCCCGCTGGCGTTATAAACGACGAGGTCGAGCCGGTCGCCGCCGGCATCAACCGCGGCGAACAGCTTTGCGACATCGTCGGCGCTGGAGGCGTCGCAGGGCACCACCTTGGCGCCGGTCTCCTGCGCCAGGGCGGCGAGCTTTTCGGTATTGCGGGCCGCGAGCACGACATCCATGCCCTCGCCGGCGCAGCGCCGCGCGAGCGCCGCGCTCAATCCCGACCCCGCACCGACGATCACTGCGCGTTCGCGTCCTGCCATCATCGCCGCTTCTCCTCATCCGTTGGATGCCTTGCCGATGCCGGTTATCGCGCGAAAACCGAATGCGACTCCAGCCCAAACGAGGCCGATGCCCCCGGGCTGGCAGGTCGCCGAAACGCCGCCTCAGCGGCAAAGGCGCAGTTTTTTGCACCCCGCCACACATTGCCAAGGTCTTATAGACGATTGCACCGACTACTCGGTGATAAAGAATACGACGCTATGAATATTATATAAATCGGGCAGTGAATGAATTGGAAGTTCGGTAAACAAGTCTTGGGCCAACTTTGAAACGACGCCGTAGGTTCTGCACGTTCGGTTGACAGCCTGTTGAGTTGCTCTCTAGGGTGCTTGTGAACTTTCCCCGCCCAACCCGGCACCAACCACAGCCCGGGACGGTACACCTATAGAGTCAATCCGTCGGAGAGACGGCGCGCCCGCGCTGGAGCATGGGCGTGTGGGTCAACAGTGTGGAGATGACGGCGGATGCGGATGCGTCAGGCAATCGGGCTATCCCTTGCGTTGCTGCTGGTATCGACGACAGCGATGGCTGAGGAGGTCCCTTCGGGCCAACATCCTGCCACCCCAGGTAAACCCAAGGCCGCGAAGCCGGTCACCGCTGCCTGCAAGGCCGGCGCCAGGCGACAGACAACAGACCGCCGCGTCGCGGCGCGAACCGAGCGGCGACGACCCGAACCGGTGGCCACGCCGCGCGCGGCCCAGTATGCCCCGCCCGACCAGTATATCGGCCCGGTCAAGGTCATCGGCCGACGTGAAGTCGGTTCGGCCGCCTGGTATGGCGGCTACCATATCGGACGCCGCACCGCGAGCGGTGACCGGCTCGATGCCGTACATCCCACCGCGGCGCACCGTTCGCTACCGCTCAATTCGATGGTGCGGGTCACCAATTTGCGTAACGGACGATCGATCATCGTCAAGATTACCGATCGCGGGCCGGTCAGCCGGTCGTTGCTCATCGACGTGTCGCCGCGCGTCGCTGACAGCCTCGACATGAAACAGGCCGGCATCGTGCCGGTGTCGGTCGAACCGGTCGCACCGGCGCCGAATTAGCCGCCTGGAATTTGGCTTTGCCGGGCGAATCCCGGCCCCGCGGGCGACCGCGACGAAACCACCGGTTTTACAAATGTCGCCTTTTTGCCACTGTTGCCTAAACAGCACAAGTGGCCCGAAAAGCCAAAACCAGTCTTAGGCTCGATTGACTCCAAAACGGCGCTTCATTGTATTCTTTGTGCTGCGCCCATCAACCGACTGTATCGCTCCGAAATTCCCTAAGTAGTCGATGACACGGCAGTCTTTCGGTTCGCTTGCGTTCCGTTGGCGGCGCGAGGAGCGGCATGTTTGCTGCTCGTCGTGGGGCGCGTTGAGAACAGGGGACCATGCCCGCCGCTTAGCGGGGTTCGATTTGGGGGCAATGTGACTGAGACGACCAATGTCATACCCTTCCCGCCTGTGCGCCGCGCCAAAAGGCACGTTGCGGAAGGCGCCTACCGGGAACCGGGCGACTACGAATTCACTGACGTTGAACTGAATGCGCTGTGCCGTTGGTTTTCGGCGATGAAGTATGCATTCCCCGGCACCGAGGGGGTGGTGATTGTCAGCCATCAGGAAAGCTATTCGGCGGTCGGGCTGTACAACCCGGCGGGAGGTGCGCCGAATTGTCTCGTCGCGAAGCACCTGGGCGGCGGCACGGTGCGGTTCTTCTGGTCCACCGAAGGCGACCCGCCGCACATCATTGGCGGCGTTTCCGAGATTACCGACGCCCATATTCGGGCGATCGAGCCGCCCCACAATGAGAAGGGCTGGCTCGATCCGGCGGGCTGGATGGGCGTCTACGCGGCGCGGATGATCGCGACAGCCGTACAAGTGGTTTGACTACCCGCGGGCGAACCGGCACGGTGGCGCCGGCCGCGCCCGGTTGAGCGGCGCGGCATCGGCGCTCTTTCGCGGCGCCGCATCTTCATCATAGCGAGCGGTTTCGATGATCGGTCCGGACGGGTCGAAGGGTATGCGACAGCGATGAACACCGCTGCCGCGGAGGGCTCGGGCCGTTGGTCCATATCGCATAACAAAAGTCGGGGGGCGATGAGGTCAGTCGCCGTTATCAGTCTGCTTGCCGGCCTGCTTGTCGGGTGCTCGTCCCTGCCAACCGCCGGCCCCACCGCCAGCGATCTCAGGGGCCAGGAGATGAAGGGCGACCAGGCACAGTTCAACCTGGTCGACATCGACGACAACGTCATCGCCGTCCTGGCGGCCGAGCCGAGCGAGGCCTTTCACGTCCGCTTCAAGAAATACGGGAAGCCGCCGCAGCCAAAGATCGGTGTCGGCGACAGCGTCGTCGTGTCGATTTGGGAAGCGGCGGGCGGCGGGCTGTTCGGCTCCTCGCCCACCGATCATGTCTCCGCCGGCTCGCGCAGCGTCACGATACCCGAGCAGATGGTTGCCCAGGATGGCGGCATCAGCGTGCCGTTTGCCGGGCGGGTGACCGTCGCCGGGCGCGTGCCGGTCGAGGTGCAGCGCACCATCGAACAGCGCCTCGCCGAAAAGGCCATCGAACCGCAGGTCATCGTCACTGTGACTCGCAGCGTCAGCAACAGCGCGACCGTGACCGGCGAAGTCGTGGCCGGCGCGCGGCTGCCGCTATCGCTGAAGGGCGACCATCTGCTCGACCTGATCGCTGCCGCCGGCGGTGCGCGCGCGCCGGTTTACGAGACATTCGTCCGGCTGTCGCGTGACGGCGTTACCGCGACGATCCCGATGGAAGCGCTGGTTTCCGACCCGCAGGAAAACATCTACGCCCAGCCGGGCGACGTGCTGACGCTGGTCCGGTTGCCGCAATCCTTCACGGCGTTTGGCGCGACGGGCGCGAACGCGCAATTCCAATTCAGTTCCGAGCGAATGACGCTGGTCGAGGCCCTGGCCAAAGCGGGCGGCCTGCAGGATCTGCGCTCCGACCCTGCCGGCGTCTTTCTGTTCCGCTTCGAGCCGCCGGCCGTCGTCAAGGCGCTCGGCCGACAGCAGCTCGGGACCGGACCGGGCGGCAGTTCGCCAATCGTCTACCGGCTTGATCTGCGGGCCGCCAAATCGTACTTCCTGGCGCAGCGGTTCCCGCTTGAGGACAAGGACATCGTTTACGTTGCCAATGCCGATCTGAACGAATTGCAGAAATTCTTTACCCTGCTGAACACGCTGACCGGGCCAGTCATCACCGGCATCGTCGTCAAGAGTGCGGTTCCCTGACGCGGCAACGGATTTGACCCCGGGGTCGGGCGGCGCGGCGATCGCGCGGTGCCCGACGAGACCACGATGCCCGACGGGACCGCGATGATCGCGCTGGACCTGTCACGACTGTTGTCGCGCGCGGGCCGCGGCACACCCACCGGCATCGACCGCGTCGAACTGGCCTTTGCGGAGCATCTGCTCGCAAGCGGTCGCCCGGTATGCTTTGCCGCCGTCGCGGCGAGCGGCCGCCTGGCGCTGCTGCCGGACCGGCCGGCGCAGAAATTCGTCAATGCGATCGGCACCGCCTGGCGCGGCGGCCACGACCGCGAACGACAGGACCGCAAGGTCAGGCATATCGCCCGACAGGCGCATATCGCCCTGCTCGCGAACCGCGAGCGGGCGCTGACGGTGCAGATGCAGGAGGACGGCACGCCGCCGATCTATCTGCTGGTGTCGCACCATCACCTGGAGCGTCGCGGCATGATCGCGCGGCTCAAGGAGCGCACCGCGGCGCGGTTTGTCTGCCTGATCCACGACCTGATCCCGATCGAGTTTCCGGAATACGCCAAACCCGGCCAGGCCGAAAACCACCTGCGGCGGATCGAGACCGCAGCTGAACTGGGCGACGCGCTGATTGTAAATTCGGGCGTGACGCGTGACGCGCTGATGCCCCATCTCGATCGCGCCGGACGCGCTCCGCCCGTCCTGGTCGCGCCATTTGGCGCGGACCTGCCGCCGGCAGCCGCCGCCGGCCCGCCGCCGATCAACCGCCCGTACTTCGTCTATGTCAGCACGATCGAGGCGCGCAAGAACCACCTGCTGCTGCTCAATCTGTGGCGGCAGATGGCGTTGGAGCTGGGGGACAGCGCCCCGCTGCTGGTGCTGGTGGGGCAGCGCGGGTGGGAAACCGAGAATGTCATCGACATGCTGGACCGCAGCCCCGGCATCCGCAGCACCGTCATCGAGCATAACAGCCTGCCCGACAACGAGATGGTGGGGCTGCTTAAAGGCGCCCGCGCGATGCTCCTGCCGTCCTTTGCCGAAGGCTTCGGTTTTCCGCTGATCGAGGCGCTGCAGCTGGGGATTCCGGCATTGTGCAGCGACATTCCGGCATTACGCGAAACCGGTGATGTCGTGCCGGAATATTTCGACCCGCTTGACGGTGTCGGCTGGCGGGCCGCCATTCTCGATTACGCAAGGCCGGGATCACCGCGCCGCGCAGCGCAGCTGAGACGCCTGCAAAGCTGGCAGGCGCCGCGCTGGGATGATTATTTCGCGACAGTCGACCGGTTTATCGCCGATGCCGTGCGGTAGCTACGACGCGGCGGGAAGCGAGCGCTTGAGATGGCGCGCGACGGCGGCGAGGTCGGTAGGTTCGGCGGCAATCGCACGGGTTTCTTCACGAACGATCGCGACGGCCTCGCGCACCTGTGCCTCAGTGTGCTCGGCGGTCAGGAAAAAGCGCAGCCGCGCGGCGCGCTCCGGGACCGCCGGGTAGAGGATGGGCTGCACGTTGAGGCCGCGGCGGAACAGCGCCTGGGCCAGGCGCCCGGCACTGATCGAGCTGCCGGTGATGATCGGCACGATGGCGGCGCCGACCGAGCCGCCGACGTCCAATCCCGCCTCGCGCGCCAGCTTGAGGAACAGCGCGGCGCGTTCATTCAGGCGGCGCACCCGTTCCGGCTCGCGTTCGAGGATTTCGACTGCGGCCAGGGCCGCCGCCGTCGCTGAGGGCGCCATGCCGACCGAAAAGACAAACCCGGGCGCCATCCACTTGAGGTAATCGACCAAATCCTTGCGGCCGGCGACATAGCCGCCGCAGGAAACCAGGCTCTTGCTGAGCGTCCCCATCCAGATGTCGACTTCGGAGGGATCGATGCCCGCCAGATCGGCGGAGCCGAAACCGCGCGGTCCGAGCACGCCGAGCGCGTGCGCCTCGTCGACCATCAGCCAAGCGCGATGCCGCCGTGCCACCGCGACAAACGCCGCGAGGTCCGGCACGTCGCCGTCCATGCTGTAATGCCCCTCAATGACCAGCAGCGCATGGCCGTGGCGCGAGCGGGTTTCGCCAAGCACCTTGTCGGCCGCGTCAGGGTCGAGATGCCGGAACGGCACGCGCCGCGCCCCTGACAGAAGCGCACCCTGCACGATGCTGTTGTGAGCCAGCGAGTCATGCACGATCAGGTCGTTGCGGGTCAGCAGGTGGCCGATCACGGTGACGTTGGTGGAGTGTCCGCCAACCAGCGCGATCGCGTCCTCGGCGCCGTGCAGTCGCGCCAGGGCCTGTTCCAGCTGCCGATGCAACGGCCGCTCGCCGGAGACAGGACGGCTCGCCGACACGGATGTGCCGTACTGGTCGATCGCGGCCTTCGCCGCCGCGGTCACCCGGGGGTCGCCGTTGAGGCCGATATAATTGTAGGAGGCGAAATTGATGTAGGTGCGGCCGTCGATCTCGGTTTCCGCACCGGCAACGCCCTGATGGACGCGGAAGAACGGGTCGGTAATCCCGAGATAATCCGCCGTTTCCGCGATGATGCGAATTTCGCGATAGGCCTCCAGCTCTGATACGTCGAGCCGGCCGCCATTATCACCGCCATTGTCATTGCGTCCGGGGCGCCGCTCCGGAGCCAATGTCAGCCGCGCTGCCGCGCCGGCGGACAATTTCTCGATCAGCTTCGCCTTGGCGTTCGCCGACAAGCCAAAGAGGTTGCGACCTACCGCCAACCGACTACTCCGCTGCTTCCGATTTGATTTCCGCCGGGTCGAAGCGATCCGCATTCCCGACTTCGGTCAGCCGCTCGGTGTCGGCGGCCTCGTAGCGTTCGGCCATGCTGACCATCTCGGAGGTGTGCGGCCGCGAGGTGACGGCGTTGGCGAGGCGCGTCGCAATCGAGGCAACGCTGGTGCCTTCGGCCAGCGACATCAGCGGCAGGTCGACGCGCAGCCGGCTTTCCAGCGCCAGCCGCAACTCCACCGCCATCAGCGAGTCCATGCCCATTTCAGACAGCGGCCGCAGCGGATCGATGCCCGAGGCCGGCAGTCGCAGAATATTGGCTGCTTCTTCGGCAACCGCGGTCTTGAGCAAGGCCACCGCCTCTTCCGAGCTGAGCCCGGCGAGCCGTTCGATCAGCGTATCGTCACCCGCCGCCGACGAGCCGGTGTCAGAACGGATATCGGCGAATAGCGGTGTCGCCAGGATCGGCAGGTAGCGCCGCGCTTCGTTCCAGCTGGTATCGGCAAATGCCGGCGCCGCCAGACCGCTTTCCACCAGGGCAGGGAGCGCGCCCATCGCCTGCGCCGCCGGCATCGGCTTGGCACCGAGCCGCCGCGCCAGGGCATCGCGCGTCTCCGGCCGGTCGGCGAGGTAGCCGGTATCCTCGATCGGACCCCAGCCGACTGCCAGCGCCGGCAGGCCGACAGCGCGGCGCTGGCGTGCCAGCGCCTCGACCGCCATGTTGGCGGCGACGTAAACCCCCTGGCCCGGGGCACCCAGTAACGTGGTGGCCGACGAGAACAGCACGAACAACTCGATCGGGTCGTCGCGGGTCAGGCGGTCGAGCAACACCGCGCCGCCGAGCTTGGCCCGCAGGATGCCGGCGATGTCGGAATTATCGACCTCGCTCGCCAACCCGTCGGCGATGGCCGAAGCGGCGTGGACGACCCCGCGCAGCGGCGGCTGCTTCCGGCGGATTTCGGCCAACGCCGCGGCGAGCGATCCTTCGTCGGCAACGTCACCGGCATAAACCTGCGCCGCCGCGCCGAGGCTCGCCAGTTCGGCGATGCGCTCGGCGGCCTCCGGTGTCGCCGCGCCACGGCGGCCGAGCAGAGCGATTGATTTCGCACCACGCTGCGCCAACCAGCGCGCCGCGGCAAAGCCGAAGCCACTAATGCCGCCGGTGACGAGGTAGGTGCCGTCGCCGCGCAGCGTCAATTCGGCGGCCTGCTGCAGCGGAACGCCGGCATTGCCGTTCGGCGCCAGCACCAGCTTGCCGATGTGCCCGGAGGCTTGCATCAACCGGAACGCCTCGCCGATTTCGGCAAACCCGAAAGTGCGGTGCGCCAGCGGCCGGATCGCGCCTTCGCTCAGCGCCTGTGACACCTCGGTCAGCAGCGAGCGGGCGAGATCAGGCCGTTGTACCGGCAACTGGTCCACATCGATCGCGAAATAGGTGATGTTCTGGCGCAATGGGCGCAGGTGGATGCGCCGGTTCATGTAGAAGTCGCGCTTGCCGAGTTCGAGGAAGCGACCAAACGGCTTGAGCACGCTGAGGCTCTGCTCCATCGCCTCGCCGCTCAGCGAATTCAGCACGACATCGACACCGGCGCCGCCGCTGATCTCACGTACCGCGTCGGCAAAGCCGAGATCGCGCGAATCGAGCACATGGTCCGCGCCCGCGAGGCGCAGAAAGGCCCGCTTGACCTCGGAGCCGGCGGTGGCGATGACCACCGCGCCGCGGTATTTGGCATACTGGATCGCCGCAAGCCCGACACCGCCGGCCGCGGCATGCACGAGCACCATCTCGCCCGGCGCAAGCTGCGCCAGCGTACCAAGCGAGTAAATCGCGGTGACGAACGTCACCGGGATCGTCGCGGCCGCGGCAAAACTGGTCTCGTCGGGGATCCGGGTCACGGCATGCGCCGCCGTCGTGACCTGGGTGCTCAGCGCCGCCGGGGCAAAACCCGCGACGCGGTCGCCGACCGCCAGGTCGGTTACGTCGGCACCGATCTCGCGAACAATCCCGGCGCATTCGAGCCCGAAGGTCGCCCCCGCGAAACCGTCGATCAAGGCCTCCTCGGGCAGCAGCCCCATGGCCCACATCATGTCGCGGAAATTGAGCCCGGCGGCGTGCACGTCGATCGTGACTTCACGCGGCCCCGGTGGTCGCGGTGCGACTGATTGCCAGGCCAGGGAATCGAGGCCGCCCTGTTGCGCACTCGTCAATCCGACCGCATCGGCCTCGGTCGCCCAGCGCGGCGGCAACCCACGGTGGAGCCGCAGCACATGGCGTCCCGCCTTGGTCCAGACGGTCTCGGTTTCGTCGCTGGCGGCGGTCAGTTCGGCAGCGATACGGGCGGCGCGGTCGGAACGGCGCAGACTTGCCGGCAGGTCGATCAGGCGCAGCTTGAGCCGCGGCATCTCGTTGACCAGCACGCGGCCAAAGCCCCAAACCGCCGCGCCGGTGACACCGGAATCGTTCTTCGCGGGACCGCGACCGGAGGCCTGCTGTGCATCGGAGGTTACCAGCCACAGCGGCATATGCCGCGCCGCCGCCGCGGTGGCGGCGCGTGCAACCAGCGAAATCGTTGCTGCGGTCTGCGCCACCGTCTCGCCGGCGTTTTCGACGAGAACGATCGCGAGCTGGTTTTCGCCTGCATTGTCGTCGGCCGGAGCATCTGGAACGACCGCCAAATCCTTGACGTCGACAAGGCTCACGCGGTGCCCCGCATTCGCCAGCCCGTCGGCAAACGCCGCGGCGGCAGCACCGGTGCCGATCAGGCTGATCGCGCAAGACGCGGTGGGCACCGTCGCCGACGCAGCGGCGGCCGGGGAACGGCCCCAAACCACGGCAGTCGGCCACGGCCCTTGCGACAGCGCGGCGGTCCCGGGGCCGCCGAAGCCGCTGATCACCAGTTCGCTGCGCCATTCGTCGCTCGAACGCAACGGCGACATATCCGGCGCATTGCCGCTGCGCCACCACCCGGGATAACGGCCGAACACCAGATCCCAGAGCGGGTTCGGCTCCGGCTCGACGGCGATAAACAAACCGCCGGGGGCCAGGATGTCGCGCAGCCGCGACAGCGCGACAGACTCCATCTGCAATCGGGCACAGGCATGCACCGAAAGGATGATGTCGAAGCGGCTGTCTCCGAGATCGTCGTCAGGATCACGCGGCGACCAGGCGGCGGCGGTGGCGCCGGGCGCGTCCGAGACGACAAAGGCGAGGCGGGCGGCCTGTTCGGCGTCAGGGTTGGTTGCGTGATAGACGTAGGGTACGCCGGATTGCGTCAAGCGATCGAGGGCGCGCCGCGTCGCGCCGCCATCAGCGCCAATCTCCAGCACCCGCAAAGGCCGGCCTTCCGGCCATTGCTCAGCGATCTCGCCGAGCGTGTCGCAAACCAGATCGATGCCCGCGCGGCTAACCGGCGACCCGTGCAACAGGTGCTCGATCATCGGCGTCGGTGTCGCGTCCGCCGAGCGCAGGCCGCCAGCCAGGAGGCGCGGCATTTCTTCGGCAGCGGCCGCCGTCAGGGCCAGCTCGGCGACGAGGTCCGGCGCCTCGGCGAGCAGCAGCCGCCACACTTCGGGAACATCAGGCAGGTCGCTGTCGGCCGCGACGACCCACAGCCCGGAATCTTCCGACGCCGCACCGAACCGCAGCAACAGGTGCAGCAGATACCCGAAGATATCCGCGGCGTCAGCAGCAAGAGTGCCGGTTTCGACCAGTTCGTCGATCGTAAACGGGCGATCGGGCGTGATCAGCGTCTGCACCGATTGGAGAGCGACCGATGCAATCAACGCGTCCAGCAGCAGGGCATGCTCGGTCTGCCCCGGGGCGGACGCAGCTTTCGCCAATCCGGGAACGATCCGTCCGATCCGGCCGAGGACCACCGGGCTGGCCACTTCATCAAGCGGCGCCGGCACCAGATCGACCCGCAGCGCATAATTATCCGGGGCACCGCGCCGGGTCAGCGCGACGCGCCGGAACCAGCATTCGGACAGCTCGCCAATCAGTTCCCCGGTCTCGCCGTAGAGCACGATATCGGCCGATGCCGAGCGCGTACCGAGCCGGGTGACGCGCAACCGAGCCTGCCGAACGGCGCGCGCGAACGGCGCCACGAGCCGCACCCGGCCAAATCGCCAGGGTAGAAAACTGATGCCATCGAGATCGGCCTGTTGGTCCGCGATCAGCGCCAGCAGACCCTGCAACGCGCCGTCAACCAATGCCGGATGGATCAGGTACTCATCGCCGGTTTCGGTGATAACCGCGGGATTGAGATGCACCAGCGCATCACCGTCGCCCAGCAACTCGATACGCTCGACCGTCCGGAACTGCGGTCCGTAGTTGAGCCCAAGCTGGCTGGCGAGATGATAGAGCCGCTCGGCGGAAACCTCGCCTCGCGCGATCTGCGGGGTAAGAGCCGGTGGGACGGCCTGGAATTCGCCAACGGTCACAAGACGCGCGACGGCATGCAGCGTCATCGGCTCGTCGGCGAGGCGCGGCCGGCTGCTCAGCTCCCAGTCACCATCTTCGCTGGCGATGATCGTCCGCACCTCGCGCGACCGGCCCTTTTCGAAGGGCAGCGGGCGCCGCAGTTCCACGTCAACGACATCGAGCGCATTCGCGTCGGGTCGGCGCTGCCACGCCGCGGCCAGCGCCATTTCGAGGACGGCCGCCGCCGGCAGTACCGGTATGCCCTCAATCGCGTGGTCGGCGAGCCACGGCATCACCTCAGGGTCGAGATGATTGACCCACATCGGGATCGGCCCGCCCTGATGAAAACCCAGTAGCGGGTGGTCGAAGGGCGGGTTGGCCGGGTGCGTGCCTTCGGCGGTGCGCTCAAACCAGAAACGCTCCTTCTGCCAGGGATAGAGCGGCAGTCCCGCGCAATTCGACCGGTCCGTCAAACCGATTGGCGCCGACAATGTCGTAGCCGGCGACATGACATCCGGGCGGCAATCGCCGGAAACGGGTCTTCGGTTCCCTGCTTGCGGCTCAGCGTGCCGAGCACGCGGCCCTGGCCTTCGGCCGCACGCAGCGCGTCATGCAGATACGACTGCAGCACCGCGTTCGGCCCGATCTCGACGAAAATCCGGCAGCCGGCCCCGACCAGGGCCGCCATGCCATCGGTGAACTGCACCGGCGAGCGGATGTTATGCCACCAGTATTCCGCGTCGAGCTGGCCGGCCTCCACTTCCTTGCCAGTTACAGTCGAGATCAGCGGCGATTTCGGCACCTTTGACGAAAGGCCCTTCAAATCCGCCAGCAACCCGTCGCGGGTCGGGTCCATCGCGGCGGAGTGGAAGGCGAATTCGAGGTCGAGGGCGCGGAACGCAACGCCGCGCCGTTGCGCCTCGGCGCCAAGCCGGTCGATCGCATCGCTCGGTCCGGATACCGTCACCGACTGCGTCGCGTTGATCGCGCCGACTTCGAGCGGGCTGCCGATTTCGGCGAGCAGCTCGGCCGCCGCAGCACCGCCAAGCGCCAACGCCGCCATCCGGCCGTTGCCACGGGTCCGCTCCTGATGCCGGCTGCGCGCGACGACGACCCGCGCGGCGGCGGGCAGCGACAGCGTACCGGACGCCCAGGCCGCGGCGATCTCGCCGACGCTGTGGCCGATATGCCCGGCCGGTTCGATGCCGAGGCCACGCAACACGGTCACGATGCCAACCTGGATGGCGAACAGCAGCGGCTGCGCGACATCGGCATGCACCAGCTCGCCGGCCTCGGCGCCGCGGGCGATCACCTCCGCCACCGACCAGCCCAGCGCCGGCTGCAGCGCCTTGTCCGCGCCGTGCACCGCGTCACGGAACTGGGCATTGGCGTGATAGGCGCAGCGGCCCATGCCCGGGAATTGCGCGCCGTTGCCGGCAAACACAAAAGCGAGCCTGCCCTCGCGCACCGCCGCGCCGGTAATGACATCGGGATTATCGGCGCCGGCGAGGAAGTCGGAGAGAGCGGCCAGGGTGTCGCCGGCTTTTCACCCCAGGCGACAAGCCGCTGCGGGTGCTGGTCGCGACGCCGCGCGGCGGTCCGCAGCAGAGCCGGAGCGCGCTCGGCCGGAGCCCCGGCGAGCGTGTCGTGCCAGCTTTGCGCCAGCTCGCGCAGCGAGCCCTCGGTGCGGGCCGAGATGACCAGCGGCGGCAGTAGCTTGTCGGCGGCTTTCCCGGTCTTCCGCTGCTTCGCGGCAACCGGCGGCGCGGCCAGCACCGCGTGTCCGTTGGTGCCGCCAAAGCCGAACGAATTGACCCCGGCGCAGCGCCGTCGGCCGCGATCGGCTCCGGCGCTGTGGCGAGGCGCAGGTTGAGCTGGTCGAACGGGATGTTCGGGTTGGGCGTCTCGCCGTAGAGCGTCGGCGGCATGACCCCATGCTGGAGGCCGAGCGCCGCCTTCAGCAGCCCGGCGATGCCCGAAGCCGGTTCGAGATGCCCGATATTGGTCTTGACCGAGCCGATCGGCAGCGGGTCGCGGCGCCCCTGCCCGAGCGCGCGGCCGACCGCGGTGGCCTCGATCGGATCGCCCGGCCGGCGTGCCGGTGCCGTGCATCTCGAAAAACGCCAGATCGTCCGGCGCGACGCCGGCCTGCTCGTACACCGTGCGGAGCAGCGCCGACTTGCGCCGCCTCGCTGGGCAGGGAGAGGCCGATCGTGCGCCCGTCGGAATTGACCCCGGTGCCACGGATCACGGCGCGGATGCGGTCGCCATCGGCCAGCGCCTGCGCCAGCGGCTTCAGAATGATGATCGCCGCCGCCTTCGCCGCGCACATAGCCGTCGGCGCGCTCGTCAAAGGCAAAGCAGCGGCCGTTGCGCGACAGCATCGAGGCGCGGCAAAAACCGAGAAACGGGAACGGCGACAGCAGCAGGTTGATGCCGCCGACGATCGCGCTGCCGATGCGGCCGTCGCGAATCGCCTCGCAGGCATGGTGCAGCGCGACCAGCGACGACGAGCAGGCGGTATCGACCGTCAGGCTCGGCCCGTGCAGGTCGTACACATAGGAAATGCGGTTCGACAGGATGCTCAGCGTGCCGCCGGTCATAAAATAGCGAATCGCCGCTGGCCGGGTCGCCGAGCCGCAGACTCGCGATAATCGGTCGAGGACGCGCCGATATAGACGCCGGTGGCGCTGCCGGCGAGCTTGCTCGTCGGGATGCCGGCGTCTTCCGCCGCGTGCCACACCAGTTCGAGCAGCAGGCGCTGCTGCGGGTCCATCTGCGCCGCCTCGCGCGGCGAGATGCCGAAGAACGCCGGCTCGAACATGTCGACATCGGCCAGCAGGCCAGCCGACCACGTATAGCTTTTGGCCGGCGTGCCAAGCGTCGGGTGATAGAAAAAGCGCGTCGACCAGCGCTCGGCCCCGACGACCGAAATCGCGTCGGTGCCGGAGGTCAGCAGCTCCCAGAAGGCATCCAGGCTTGGAGCGCCCGGAAACCGGCAGGAAGCGCCGATTATCGCGATCAATCCGTCACTCATGGCGGTGAAGCAATTTCAATTCCGTGGCAACTAAAAGGGCTGAGGGCTGGCGACGCGACCACCCCTTCATTACACACCCCACGCCGCAAAAACCAGTTCGGCGGCGGTGTGACCGGCGATGCCGGCCGTCACGCAGCGTCCTCGGGCGGCTGTGCCAGCGCAATACCGGCGAGTTTTCCACGAAACACGCAGAGTCGGTCCATCGGCCGCTGCAAACGGCAGCGCTCAATGTGCGTCCCCGCGGATCGCCAGGCGATGTTGTTCAATCTTCACCCCCGTGATCGGGACCGGCTAGCCGGTCCCTCCCATCCCACCTGTCATCGATCGCCTTAACCAATCTGTATTCATCTATAGCAGGCGATCGGCCCGCAAGGGCCAACATATTTATACAAGCAAATCTTAATGGTATGGCAGGGGAGGGTATCGGAGCCGGCAGGCGAATTCAACCGCGGCTTTCTGATAAGAGCCCAGGAAACCTGCGGGATTGCGGCGTTCCGGCCTGACAAGGCCCGGTCAGAAGAAGTGGCGCAGATTGCCGCGGATGCGCTCCAGCACGGGCACGTCGTGCTCTGGGATGAGGAACGTTTCGCCGGCGATTTTCTCATAGGCGCCGATATAGACGGCGGCAGTCCGGGCGATCACGTCGGGCGGGATCGGAGGAATCGGCTCCCGATACGGGTCGCAGCGCGCCGCCACCCAGCGCCGCAGCACGTCCTTGTCGAAGCTTTCCGGCGGCTCCCCCGTGGCGAAGCGACGCGCGTAGGTTTCATAGAACCAGTAGCGGCTGCTATCGGGGGTATGGATTTCGTCGCCCAGCACGATCGCTCCATCGCGGTCGAGGCCGAATTCGTACTTGGTGTCGACCAGGATCAGGCCGCGCTCCGACGCCATCTGCTGCCCGCGGGCGAACAGCGCCAGCGCCTTTTCCGACACCTCGTGCCACTGCGCCGGTGTCAGCAGCCCGCGATCGAGGATTTCGGCTTCGGTCACCGGCTCGTCATGCTCACCGTCACGCGCCTTGGTGGTCGGGGTGATGATCGCCCGTGGCAGCTTTTCGTTCTCGCGCATCCCGTCGGGGAATCGCATACCGTAAATCTCGCGGCGGCCGGCCTTGTACATCGACCACACCGAAGTCGCGGTGGTGCCGGCGAGATAGCCGCGCACGACGATCTCGATCGGCAGGATATCGAGGCGCCGGCACAGCAGGACGTTCGGATCGGGATAGGCGATGACGTGGTTCGGGCAGAGATCGGCGGTATGGTCGAACCAGAACCGCGCGGTCTGGGTCAGCACCTCGCCCTTGAACGGAATCGCGGCAATGTTGCAGGTCAAAGGCGCTGAGCCGGTCGGTCGCGACGATCAGCCGGCGCCCGTCGGGCAGGTCGTAATTGTCGCGCACCTTGCCGCGATAGTGGTTCGGCAGTTCGGGAATCGTCGCGTCGTCGAGGACCACGTCGAGATGGCGGGCGAGCAGATCGGGGTCGACCATCGGGGGCTCCCTGAAAGACCGGGCCAGAATGTGATATCCGGTGCGGTCGGCCAAAAGGCAAAATATGCCGGCGCGACGATAGGAGACGCCGATGATCATCGATACGCACGCCCATGTCGTGCCGGGAACCCTGCTTGATACGCTGCGCAGCGAGAAACGGCTGTTTCCGTCGGTCAAATTGCACGATGCCGGCCCGGCGCCGCGGATGGAATTCGCCGGGGGCGGACCCGGCCGGCCGATCCAGCCGCGCCTGCACGATCTGGCGCAACGCCGCGACTGGCTGACCAAGGCACGGGTCGACCACCAGCTGGTCGGTGGCTGGACCGATGTCTATGGCTACGATCTGCCGGGCGAGGAAGGCGCCGACTGGGCCCGCTTTTATAACGAGCACATGGCAATGGATGCCGCCGCAATGCCGATGCTGACGGCGCTCGCCACCGTGCCGTTGCAGGACGGCGCGCTCGCCGCGAAGGTGCTGGAGGAAGCGCTCGACGCCGGATTTCATGGCGCGATGATCGCGACCCAGCCAAAAGGCATCGGCGGCAATCTCGACGACCCGTCGCTCGACCCGTTCTGGGAGGTAGCGTCGGCCCGCAACGCCGCGATCTTCCTGCACCCACATTATATCTGCAGCGATGACCGGCTCGACGGGTACGATTTGATCAACGCGGTCGGCCGCCTCGCCGATACGACAATCGCAGTGGCGCGCCTGCTGTTCTCCGGTCATCTGACGCGCTATCCCGGCGTCAGCCTGCTGTTGTCGCATGCCGGCGGCGCGTTGCCCTATGCGCTGGGACGGCTCAAGCGTAACAAGGCGATCCACCCGGAATTCGCCGATCCGGAGGAGAACTTCCGCCGGCTCTATTTCGACACCGTGCTGTTCGAGCCGCTCGCGCTGCGCTTTCTGTGCGACGTGGTCGGTGCCGACAAAATCATGCTCGGCTCCGATTATCCCTTCGGCATCGGCGACCCCGATCCGTGCAAGCTGATCAACGACACGGCACTGACCGCCGCAGAGCGCGCCGCGATCCTCGGCGACAACGCCGCCCGCATCTTCCATGTAGAGTGCAACTGTGGCGCCGGGTGAGCGCGGCGGCCAGACAACCAGACGGACAGACAACCAAAGGAGCCTGACATGAGCGCGAAGCCCCTCGATGTCGCGACCGTGCGGCGCTGGCTCGGCGATGGCGACGAAATCGCCTTCGTCGATGTCCGGGAGGAAGGTCAGCACGGCATGGGACACCCGCTCCTCGCGGTCAACCTGCCCTACAGCAGGTTCGAGCTGGCGATTGGCGCCCTGGTGCCGCGGCGCTCGTGCCGCATCGTCTTGCTCGACGATGCCGATGGCCTTGCTGACAAGGCGGCGCGACGGCTCGCGGCGCTGGGGTACAGCACGGTGCATATTCTCGATGGCGGCATCGCGGCGTGGGGTGCGGCCGGGCACCCGCTATTCCCGAGCAGCAACGTGCCGAGCAAGGCCTTTGCCGAAATCGTCGAGCACGATTACCACACGCCGCGCGATCACCGCCGACGAGCTGAACCGGCGCCGCCGCGCCGGCGAAAACATCATCGTGCTCGACAGCCGTCCGCTCGACGAATACGAGCGATTTCACGTTCCCGGCGCGATCACCTGCCCCGGCGCCGAACTGGTGCTGCATTTCTCCGATCTGGTGCCCGATCCGAATGCGGTGGTCGTGGTGTCCTGCGCCGGCCGCACGCGCGGCATCATCGGCGCGCAATCGCTGCGTACCGCCGGCGTGCCCAACCCCGTCATGTCGCTCGAAGGCGGCACCCAGGCGTGGCGGCTCGCCGGGCTCGACCTCGAACGCGGCATGACGACCGCGCTGCATCCGCCGAGCCCCGCCGCGGTCGCGACGGCACGCCAGCGCAGCGCCGCGGTTGCCGCGCGCTACAAGGTGCATTCGGTCGATGCCGCCACCGTCGCCGCGTGGCAAAGCGAGGCCGAGCGCCGCACAACCTATCTGCTCGACGTGCGCACCCCGGCCGAATACGCCGCCGGCCATCTGCCGGGATCGGTGTCCGCCCCCGGCGGGCAGCTGGTGCAGGCGATCGACCGTTGGGTCGGGATTCGTAACGCCCGAATCGTGCTGATTGACGATATCGAGGCGCGGGCGGTGATGACGGCGCAGTGGCTGCTGCAAATGGGCTGGGACGTATCGGTGCTCGACCAGCCTTTCGCCGGGGCCGCGCTGGCGGCCGGCGGCGCATCTGAACCGGCGGTTCCGGGTGTGCCGAGCCTGCCGGTGCTGTCGCCGCATGCCGCGGCCTCGCGGCTGGCCGAAGGCGCCGCGGCGGTGTCGCTCGACAGCAGCGCGGATTACCGGATCGGGCATCCGGGCGGCGCGGTGTGGGCGACCCGGTCGCGGCTCGGGGGGCTGCCGGCAGCGGTACTGGCGGCGCCGGAGATTCTGCTGTTCGCCGAACACGCCCCGACCGCGCAGCTTGCCGCGATCGACCTTGCCGAGCTGTCGTCGGCGCGGCTGGCGCTGGTGCGCGGCGGCGGCGCGGCATGGCGCGCCGCCGGTCTGCCCAGCGTCGCGACGCCCGATCAGCCGAGCGACGTCGAACGCATCGATTATCTCTTCTGGAACCACGACCGGCATGCCGGCAACCAGGACGCGATGCGCGCCTATCTGCGCTGGGAAACCGAACTGCCCGGCGAAATCGCGCGTGACGGGCTGGCCGGGTTCCGGGTCGGCGCTCCCTCGGGCGCCCCATGAAAACCGCGCGCACCGCGACGCTCGATATCGCCATGTCAAGAGCGGTAATGAATGCCCGTAGGTTGGACGTGCTATCGATTGGACGTTGCCGTCATGAGAGTCTGACTTGAAAAGAGTTCAAAGACTTCGGTGAGGTAAACAGTGTGTCGCCCCTGCGAAAGCAGGGGTCCACGGCGCAACCGCCTGTACGTCGGCGGGGTGGGTCCCTGCGTTCGCAGGGACGACAACATTATTGTGTTGTAAATGTTGAATTTATTTTCAACCAGACTTTGATGATGAGATGTGGGGAGGCTACGGCCATGTACGATCTGGTGATTCGGGGCGCGACGGTGGTCGATGGGCTGGGCCACGACCCGGTGCGCGGCGATGTCGGGGTCAAGGACGGACGGGTCGCGGCGATCGGCAACATCGCCGCCGCCGACGCGGCCGAGAGCGTCGATGCCGGCGGCCTCACGCTGATGCCCGGCATCATCGACGTGCACACGCATTACGACGCGCAGGTCACCTGGGACCCGACCCTCTCGCCGTCACCGTCGCTCGGGGTCACGACGGCGGTGATGGGCAATTGCGGGTTTGGTATCGTTCCGAGCCCGCCGCATCTGCGCGACCTGATCATGCGCAACCTCGCGGTTGTCGAGGGCATGGATATCGACGCGCTGCGCGCCGGCATCGACTGGCAGTTCCAGTCATTCGGCGAATACATGAACATGCTGCGCGGCCGCGGCCCCTACGCCAACCTCGCGGTGCTGGTCGGGCATTCGGCGGTGCGCACGGCGGTAATGGGCGACGACGCCTCGGTCCGCAAGGAGCCGACCGCCGCCGAACTCGCCGAGATGCAGCGGCTCGTCGCCGAGGCGATGAGCCAGGGCGCGATCGGCCTCGGCGCCTCCTATTCGCTGAACCATTCCGGCTGGGGCGGGGTGCCGATGCCGTCAACGGTCAGCGACATCGGCGAACTCGATGCGCTGGTCGGCGCGATGGGTGCGCCGGGGCGCGGCATCATCGAAATAGCCTCGGGCGGACGCTCGGTCGCGGAAATCGAGACGCTGGCGGCCAAACACGGGCGGCCGTTTTTCCTCGGCACCGCAGTCGGCATGTATAACGAGCAGGCGCCGGAACGGGCGATCGGCATGTTCGAGGCCTGCGCCGCCGCGCAATCGCGGGGCAACGGTGTCTATATCCAGATCCCGTGCCAGGCCTTGTCGTTCGACTTTACCCTCGCCAATGCCTATCCCTTTTACGCGCACCCGGCCTTCGATCCGATCAAGGCCTATACGCCGGACAAGCTCGAACCGGTGTTGCGCGACAGCGGCTTTCGCGACCGGCTGCGCCAGGATTTACGCAACCCGCGGCCGGGTTCGATGTTCCAGGGCAATTGGGATCGCATCATCGTCGCCGCGGCGGCGAAGCCGGAGAATGCCGGGCTCGTCAACCGCGACATCGCCGGCATCGCGCAGCGAGCGCGGCCATGACCCGCTCGATACGATGCTCGATCTCGGCCTCGACGAAGGGTTCGAGACGGCGTTTCTCGGCCGGTTTTTCAACGCGGTCGATGACGGCGTCGCGCCGCTCTTGAAGCACAAGGCCGGGGTCATCGCGCTGTCCGATGCCGGGGCGCATCTGATCTATTTCTGCGATGCCGGGTTCGGGCTGCATTTCCTCGGCCATTGGGTGCGCGAGCGCGGCGATTTCGACATCGTCGAAGGCGTGCGCCGACTGACCAGCCATCAGGCCGGGCTCTACGGCATCCCTGATCGCGGACGCATCGCGGTCGGCGCGCATGCCGACATGCTGCTGTTCGACCCCGCCGCCGTCGGCATCTCGCCGGCCCGCCGCGCCACGGATTTGCCGGGCGGCGGGCGGCGCACGATCCGCGACCCGCTCGGGGTGCACGGCGTCTTCGTCAACGGCACTCGCGTGTTCGACGGCAGGGAGTATGCAACCCTCGCCAAAGGCCCCGGCCAGATTCTGACCGCTTCCTGCCAACCGGCCGCGCCGCTTTCGCCACCGCCGCGCAGTAGATTTTTTCGTCGTGCCCGCGCTAATTTTAGTCGGAACGCACCCTACTTTGTCATTCCGGGGCAGCCCGCAGGGCTGAACCCGGAACCCATGACCACCGCCTTCGCGCTTTTTTGGCACCGTCCAACATGGGTTCCGGGTTCCTCGCGGAGTTTATCCTCGGGCCGGCCGAAGGCCGGACCCGGGGGCTCGGCCCCGGAATGACAGAGCGAGGAGCACGTGATCGCGCCTAAAGCGATCGTGCTCCAGCCAGCCGACCGCCGACCAGGGAGAGATCGTTATGCCCCGCCACATCAAGACCGCCGCGCTGGCCGGCCAGCAGGAAGAGGCCGATGCCCAGACGCGCGCGACCGTCGAAGGCATCATCGCCGACGTGCGGGCGCGCGGCGACGCGGCGGTGCGCGAACTGTCGGAGCGGTTCGACAAATGGTCGCCGCCGAGCTTCCGGCTGTCCGACAGCGACATCCAGGCACTGGTGGCGAAGGTGTCGCCGCAAACCATCGACGACATCAAATTCGCGCAGCAGCAGGTCCGCCACTTCGCCGAAATCCAGCGGGCCTCGCTGAAGGATGTCGAGGTCGAGACGTTGCCCGGCGTGTTTCTCGGGCATCGGCACATCCCGGTCAGCAAGGTCGGGTGCTATGTGCCGGGTGGGCGCTATCCGATGGTGGCGTCGGCGCATATGTCGATCGTCACCGCCAAGGTCGCCGGGGTCGGGCACATCACCGCCTGCACGCCGCCGAACCAGGGTGGGCCGCATCCGGAGACGATCGCCGCGATGTATCTCGGCGGCGCCGACGAAATTCATGTGCTGGGCGGGGTGCAGGCGGTGGCGGCGATGGGCGTCGGCACCGAGAGCTTCGCGCCGGTCGACATGCTGGTCGGCCCCGGCAACGCCTATGTCGCCGAGGCAAAGCGGCAGCTTTACGGCAGGGTCGGCATCGATCTGTTCGCCGGCCCGACCGAAATCCTGGTCATCGCCGACGACACGGCCGACGCCGAAATGTGCGCCACCGACCTGCTCGGGCAGGCCGAGCACGGCCCAACCTCGCCGGCAATCCTGCTGACGACCTCGGAAAAGCTGGCGCACGAGACGATCGCCGAAGTGGCGCGCCAGCTGACGGTGCTGCGCACCGCCGATGTCGCCGGGGTCGCGTGGCGCGATTATGGCGAGATCATCCTGTGCGCCGACGAGGATGAAATGGTCGCCGAGGCCGACCGCATCGCCGCCGAGCATGTCGAGGTGCTGACCCGCGAGCCGCGGCGCTATCTCGACCGCCTGAGGAATTACGGGGCGCTGTTTCTCGGGCCGCGAGACCAATGTCTCCTACGGCGACAAGGTGATCGGCACCAACCACACGCTGCCGACCAAGGGCGCCGCCCGCTACACCGGCGGGCTCTGGGTCGGTAAATTCCTCAAGACCTGCACCTACCAGGAGGTGCGCACCCCCGAGGCGAGCGCGATGGTCGGCGAATATTGCAGCCGCCTGTGCGCGATCGAACGCTTTTGGGGCCACAAGGAACAGGCCGATCTGCGGGTCCGCCGCTATGGCGGCCGGAACGCGGCGGAGTAGGAGGGCCGGCGCGCCGAATGGACAATGTCGAGCAAGATACGGCGGCGCTGCGGTTGCTGGACCCGACGATCTTCACAATCGAGAGCCAGACCAGCACCGCCGACCGTCGGTCCCTGCTGGCGATCCAGAACCTCGTGCGCGATGCCGCGCCGGGTTATGCCTATGGCGAGGTCGGCTCACATCTCGGCGGGACGCTCGTCCCGCATCTGAGAGACCCGCTGTGCCGACTGGTTCTATCGGTCGATAAGCGGCCCGCGAGCCAGTGGGACGAGCGCGGCCGCAGCTTTGACTATGTCGAAAATTCGACACAGCGGATGCTCGGCATCCTGAAGGACCATGTGCTGGACACGTCGCTGGCGAAGCTGCGGACGTTCGATTGCGATATTTCGGAGCTGCCGGCCGCCCTGATCGCGGAGAAAATCGACCTCGCGCTGATCGACGCCGAGCATACAAACGCCGCGGTGTTCCGCGATTTCCTCGGCATCCAGAAATTTCTCGCGGCCTCGTCTATCGTCGCGTTTCACGATGCCAACCTGCTCGGCGACGGGTTGCAGAGCATCGAGAATTTCCTGCGGCATCAGGGCATCGACTATCGCTCGTTCTTTCTGCCCGAGGTGGTCTTTGTCATCGCCACCGGCGACTTTATTGGCGGGGCGGCGCGGACCCTGGCACCGCTGAGCCTCGATCCCGACGCCTTTCTGCACCAGTCGCGGCTGGCGTTGTGGCGGGAGATCGCCGGCAATGTCGAAGGGCGCAATGACGACGGTCAGCTCCGGCTGGCCCTGCAGATGCCGCCTGCCGACGGTGGGCAGCGGCCAAATTTGACGGCGCTGGCGAACTGGTACGGATCGGACAAGGGCACCAGCGTCGTTCCGGCGCACCGATATAGCCTCCTCTACGACCTGCTGTTTGACGATTGGCGCGACCGGCCGCTGGATTTGCTCGAAATCGGCCTCGCCGTTGGCGGGCCGGAGCTTGGAAATGCCGCCGACCGGTTCGCGATCTCCCCGTCGGTGCAGATGTGGCTGTCGTATTTCAGCCGCGCCACGATCCACGGCTTCGACATCACCGATTTCTCGCATATGCGGCACCCGCGCTTTCGCTCTACGCGTGGCGATTGCGGCAATGCCGCGGATTTGCAGGCGCTGCGGCAGACCTGCGCCGGTTTTGACATCATCATCGACGACGCGTCACACGCCTCGTTCCACCAGCAGAACAGTTTTCGCGAGTTGTTCGCGGCGTTGCGGCCCGGCGGCCTTTACATCATCGAAGATTTGCACTGGCAGTCACCGCATTTCGAGGATGCGCTGCCGCCGGTGCCCAAAACCGGAGAATTCTTCAGGGCGTTCTTCGAAAGCGGGTCCTATGGCGAAAACCCACTGCTCAGCCGGGAATTCATGGAAAGTGCGCGCGGGGAGATTTGCTGCTTCACGCTCTTCCCTGATTTCACCGGCCAAACAAACGGACCAAAGCTGATCGTGATCAAGAAAACGGGCGGCGCCGGGTGGACCAGCGACGGGGCCAATTCGCCGAGCGCCGCCGCAGCCCCCGATACACGCGCCGAACCGGCCTCGCTTGAAGCGCGGATCGCCGGTCTGGAAGCGATGCTGGCCGATACCGGTGCCAAACTCGCCGAACGCGACGCCCGGATCGCGACGCTGGAAGCCGGCCTCGCCAAGGCCCGCGCCGACAGCGCGGGCGGGCTGACTGCACTGCGGTCGGCATTGCCAGACATACGTGCGCGGGCTGTCGTCGAACTCAGCGGCGTCAGGGCGATTGCGGAGAGCACCGCGGCCCGCCTCGCGCCGCTCGAAGCGCAAGTGACCCAGGCAACCGACACGCTCAATCAGCTGAAAACCGGCGTCGAAACCTGGCTGCTGCCGAAACTGGCAAAGCATGACGCAGCGATTGCCCGCCTCGGCAAATGGCGCCGGCGGCTCTTTCCTGGGTAAAAAAGGGTAGGTGTATATCCGTAGTGCGAAGCAGGGACCCATCCCCCAGCAACTCAGAGGCTGCGTGGAGCGCGGGAGGAGCGCGAGTTGCGCTGTCGCGGACCTCCCCTATAAAGTGGCCGCCACAGATTTTCGGGCGGGGTTACATGTTGATAACGCGCGTTTTGGGCCGCATCGGCGTTGCGGGCCTGTTGCTGTACTGGGTGACGGTGCCGGCTGCCGCGGATGGCCTCAGCCGCTTTCAGGAGGCCTTGAAGCAGGCCCCGGACGACGCGCTGACCTACAAGAGCGGCAAGCCGCTCGGCGATAACGGGTTTGTCCTCGAAGACGTGGTGTTTACCCCGCCGCCCGATGCGACGCAGGGCGCCAAGGCCGAACCGATCCCGATCAAGCGGGTGACGGTCGAGGATTTCGATTTCGATTCGACCGACAAGAACCAGTCGCCGAATTTCGTCAAGCTGCGGGCCGAGGGTATCGCCATCAGCGGCAATCCCGCCGACGGAATTGACCTCAAGGAAATGGCCGGGATCGACAAGGTAACAGGCGATTTTCAGCTCGATTACCGGCTCGACCCGGCGCGCAAGACGCTGACGCTCAACCGGCTTGCACTCGATCTCGCCGGGCTCGCCCGCCTCGACTTGTCGATGGTGCTCGACGGCGTCAACCCGGACGCGCTGGACAAGACCGATGCGGCGATGAAGGACGCGACGCTGCGCACCGCCAGCCTCGTGTTCGAGGACAGCACGCTGCTCGGCAAGGTATTGCCGGCCGTCGCCAAGATGCAGGGCGCCGAGGCCGACGGGATGATCCAGATGGCGAAGGCGGTGCTCGACGGCATGCGCCCCGGCCAGGGCCCCGCGACACTGGCGGTGTTCGATACGCTCGCCGCCTATCTCGACGACTATAAAAAGCCGAAGGGCCCGTTGCGCGTTACACTGAACCCGCCGGGCAAGGTCACAACCGCCGAGTTATCGGCGATGGCCAACCCCGACGACGACGCCATCAAGTCGCTCGGGCTCGTCGTCTCGTATCCCGGCAAGAAGTAGAAGTGCTCCGGTAGCCGCTCCGTCCCTCGCAGAAGGAACGGAGCGGCAGGTCCGGCCTCGGAGCGCTTAATCCGGGGTGCGGGTCGACTGCCAGGTGACCATCTGCCACTTGCCGCCCTTGTTGGCGTAGACGTCGGTGAAGCGGACGCCGAAGCTGTTGGGCTTGCCGCCGGCATTGACGCTGATGCGGCACGAGCCGGTCAGGACGACGGTGTCGCCGAGATCCTGCGCCTTGACGTCGGAGGGCACGACCGAGGTGTAGACGGTCGCTGCCCGATTCCATGTTGCCGATCAGGCTCGCCTTGGTGTCGAGCCGGGCCGAGGAATGCGTGTAGATCAAATCGTCCGAGATCAAGTCGTTGAGCGTCTTGAGGTCCTTCTCGGCCATCGCGGTCATCCGCTTGCGGTCGAGGTCGATGATCATCTGTCCATTACCGGCCATGTGCTTCTCCTCCTTTGCGAACGAATTATCCCTCTCCCGCACCGCGGGAGAGGGTGGGCGCGGGTGTCAGCCCGCGGTCGGGTGAGGGTGGTGCCGCTGAAAAACCCTCACCCGCCTCCGCGCGGCGCGCTCCGGCACCCTCTCCCGCGATGCGGGAGAGGGAAGTTTACCGTACCATCAGCACCAGCTTGCCTTGCAGGTGGCGGCCTTCGCTGACTCGGTGCGCTTCGGCGGCGTCGGCGAGTTTGTATCGGTGATCGTCGGCGGCCACACCGCGCCGGCGGCGAGCAGTTCCTTCATGCGTTCGAGATGCGCCCGGTCGCGGGCGACACGCGGGCGCAGCACCTGCACGTCGGTGCGGCTGGTCTTGAAACCGGCCGGCGCCGGCGCGATCCACACCAGCCGCCCGCCCGGTTTCAGCACGTCATAAGAACGTGCCTGCACCTCGCCGCCGACCGTGTCGAACACGACATCGCAATCGGCGCGACCTTGGTGAAGTCCTCGCGTGTTGTAGTCGATGATCCGGTCGGCGCCGAGGCTCTTGACATAATCGTGGTTGCGGGCGCTGGCGGTGGTGATGACCGTGGCGCCGATATGCTTGGCGAGCTGGATCGCAAACCCGGCGACGCCGCCGGCGCCGCCCTGGATCAGCACGGTTTCGCCATTTTTGAGCTGCGCGGTGTCTTCCAATGCCCAGATCGCGGTCAGGCTGGTCAAGCGCCATCGCCGCCGCCTCGGCATGGCTCAGCTTTGCCGGCTTTTTGGCGATGATCGCGGATTTGATCGCGAGCTTTTCGGCATAGGTGCCCTCGATGCCGGCGTCGAGCACGCCGAACACCTCATCGCCGACCTCCAGATCGGCACCCTCGCCGCGCGCGCGACGATGCCCGAAAAATCCCGGCCAAGGATGTAGGGGAATTTCAGCTTCGAATCATAGCTGCCGAGCCGCACCTTGTAGTCGGCGGCGTTGACGCTCGCGGCATAGACATCGACGACGACCTCGCCCGGCCCGGCGACCGGGTCGGCGATGTCGCCGTAATGCAGCATTTCCGGCCCGCCATGAGCCGACAGTATCGACGCCTTCATCGGCTCCCTCCCGGTTTTGTTGCCTAGACCTTCGGCGCGACAGACAGGCGGCCGACCGTGCCATGCCGCTCGATCAGGCTGGCGATCAGCCCGTTGTTCTTCAATTCCTCGACGAATTCCTTGAGGAACTCGAAGGCCGCGGCGTTCTTTTTCGGTGTGCCGACGGCCTGCTGCACCGCGGCGAACTGCCCGTCGAGAATGCGCGCGCCCGGCATTTTCGCGACCATGTCTATCGAGGCCCGGCCGCAGCCCGGCATAGGCGTCCATCTTTTCGTCGGTGAACTGCTTGATCGCCTCGTCGGCGCTGCCGTATTGCACCAGCTGCGCTTGCTTCAGATTGTTTTCGAGCCACAGGCAGTAGGCGCTGCGCGCCGTCACCGCGATCTTCTTGCCGGGGGCATCGACCTCGCCGACGCTTTTAATCGTGGACCCCGGCGGCACGAGATAGGTCGCCTCGATCTCGCAATAGGCGGCGGTGAACGTGATCACCTGGGCGCGCTGCGGCTCGGCGCCGATATTGCCGATGTCCCACAGGCCCTTGACGGCATCGTCCGCCAGTTCGCCGGGCTTGTCATAGGGCACGTATTTGACCGGCACGCCGAGCCGGGCCGCGATCGCCGCCGCCATGTCGGGCGACACGCCGGTCGGATCGCCCGACGGGTCCTTGCCGGTGACCAGCAGGAAATTCCCCATGTTGATCGCGGCGCGCAGCGCGCCGGTCGGGGCGAGTTCGGAGATGATCTGTTGCGTGGGCGTAACGGGCATGGCGGCTGGTTCCGGAATTGATGGGTTCGCACGAAGTTAGTCCGGTTTGCCGAGCCGCGCCAAGCACGCGATGCGCCGCCCCGCTATTCGCCAGCCGCCGAAGCGTTACGATGGGTGGCGGAAGCGGACGATGAAGCCGGCGGCGCCCTTGGCGTGGTCGCCGAGGGCGGTGAACAACTCGTCGCGGGTCATGCCGGGCTGCAAGGCTTTGGGTTCGAGATCGGTGGCGATCAGCGTGAAGGTGTAGTGGTGCCAGTCACCCGCCGGGGTGCAGGGGCCGAAATAGGTCGCGAGGTTCATCGTGCTTTTGCCGCCGACATATTTGTCGGAGGGCTGGCTGATTTCGCCCTCGGCAAAGCCGGTGACCGAGGCCGGGATGCCGTAGATCACCATGTGCGACACGCCGAGGCCGCGGCGCCCCTCGGGGTCGGACATCAGCAGGGCGTAGCTTTTGGTGCCGTCCGGCGGGTTGGCCCAGGCGAAGGGCGGCGACACGTTTTCGCCGACGCAGTTGGCGTTCTGCTTGTTGTTGCCGGCGCTCTTGACCGCGAGCGGCGCGTTATCCTGGTAGGCAGGCGAGGTCAGCGTGAAATCCGCCGCCATCGCCGATGGTGCGGAGAGGGCGAACGCCGCCGCGATCAGCAAGCTCTTGCCGTATGTCATCAATTCCTCCCGTCCGGATTGTTGACCTGATTACACAATGAGACGGGGCAGTTGATGGGCTTCGCTTTGCTCAGCCCATCCTACGTCGCTCCGTCGGTTATTCCGCGGCGAGGCCCGGGGTGAAGGCGGCGGGTTCGGCGCGGTCGCCGCGGGCCATTGGCTGCGGCCACCATTTGTCTTCCCATTCCGAGAACAGGCCCTGGAGCCGCGGCATGACCTTCTCGGCGAACAGCTTGGTGTTATATTTGGCGAGGTCTTTGCCCATGTTGCCGAACTGCAAAAGCATCATCAGATGCCCGACATTGAGGCTCGTCGCGACTTCGGTCAGTTGTTCTACGACCTCGTCGGGCGAACCGATAATCACATAGCCGCGATCGACGATATCGGCCATTTCGGTGGTGGCGCGGGCTTTGAGGCGCGCGTCGTTGCTGGCGGCGCGGCCGATCTGCCCGACAATGCCGGCGCGCTGCGTCGCCTCGGTCACATAGCCCGGCGGCATCGCCCATTTCGGATCGACCCGCAGGCACCGCCCGTAGAAATACTCGGCCGGCTCGGCATAAAGCTGCATCGCCTGTTCGCGGCTCTCGGCGACGCCGACGAATTGCAGAAAGCCGGCGCGATACGGGTTCATGTCCTTGCCGAGACGCTGCCATCTCGTTCCAAAAGCCGGACATCGTCGCCTGCCCCTCCTTGAACCCGAAATAGGAGAGGTAGGCGTAGACGTAGTCCATCTTGGCGCACCACTGCCAGGTCTCGACCGAGCCGCCGCCCGGGAATCCATACCGGCGGATGCGGCTTCTGCACCGGACGCGGCCAGATGTTGACATAGCGCTGCTGGTTGAAGCGGCCGTTGAAGGCGAACGTGTCCGGCGAGGTCCAGGCGCGCATCACGAGGTCGTGCGCCTCGAGATATTTCTCGCGCAGCATCGACGGGTTCTGGCCATAGGCGAAACAGGTATCCATCGGCGTGCCGACCGGGAAGCCGGCGATCAGCCGCCCGCCCGAGATCACGTCGATCATCGCGAATTCTTCGGCGACCCGGGTCGGCGGGTTGTAGAGGGCGAGGCTGTTGCCCATCACGCAGATCGCGGTGTCGAGCGTGCGTCGTGCCAGCGACGAGGCGATCAGGTTCGGAGACGGCATCAGCCCATAGCCGTTGGAATGATGCTCGTTGACGCAGACCGCGTCAAAGCCGCATTCGGCGGCGAATTCGAGTTCGTCCATGAAGTCGTTGTACATGTGATGCGCGCGCCGCGGGTCGAACAGCGTCGAATGGATATCGACCCAGACCGACGGATGCTTCTCGCGGAAATCGTCGGGAAGCTCGGTATACGGCATCAGATGGAACCACATCAGCTTCATGGCGACTTCCTCCGAATGGCGTTCAGGAAATGTGATGCAGCGTGACCGGTGCGGCGCGGTGCGTCAACGATGCAAGCAGCGTGACCTCATCACCGAAGGCTTCATAGAAAGCTCAGCTGATCTGGCGGCGCTTCCGTTTGCGCTTCCGTCGCGGCCTTGATCATCCGACTTACCCGTTCGTTGGCCTGAGTTGCGATGATGCCTACATCAGGGTGTGCATTCTTGAATACCCTAAAAATTTCATCAGCAAAGGCAGGTCCTATATCCAGCACCCCCTGGAAATCCAATAAGACTTCTGAAAACCTATCTACTCGCGCCAATATGCGCTTCGCCTGAGAGCGAGAGACCAATTGTTCTCCCGGGTATTTCCCCAGCGTAATTGGCACATGAGTCCGTCTAAATCCGACTGGATCATCCTGGTGTTTATCAAAAACATCCCGCGTGGTCCACGCCGCATTTGTAGCTATGGTCATCTCCACAAAAGTACCCACAACACCTTCGGCCAGATCTCGCCCCTCAACCAGCCAATCGTCGTCCTCTTGCCGAATACGGTTGTAAAGTAAATTCCCAGAATAAATACTGAATTTATCAAACATGCGGGACGTGAAAAAAATACCATGTCCGGCGTGATGTTTTGGATCAGAGGTCAACCGGCCCTTGGACAATTCCAAGAGAGCTTGTCTGGGATCGTGCAAATGAAATTGGTCTTGAAGTTTTTTAAAAATCCCGATGCCATTATCTATCACCTGGATATTGACGTGCCCGTAGGTTTGTTTGTATCGAACGGTAGAAAAAAAACTAGCGGAATGGTCTATGGCATTGTTAAACATTTCGGTAAAGCCGTACTGGCATATGTTAATGACGTTTGTTGGGATATTTTGGAGGTGCGGCAAGATATTTCCTTGCCAGACAGCATCTTCCGATAGGCCGATAGTCAATCTTGTTTCAAAATCTAGAGAAACCAAATTTCGAGGGGCATATCGTCGATCGCGCGTGGTTCCCGTCGCATCTATCATGCCTTCATTCACAAGGCGTCTGATATAGCCAGCCACCGCTGGCCGCGAAAGGCCGTAGCGCGCGGCTGCCACGGCCGCTATGTTCACCGGATGAACCCTAACGTTGCGTAGGATGAAATCACGCACATCTGGATTTTGGCGCGACCGGGCCATAAACGCTCCGCAACCTTGGGCTTGGGATCAGATTATAAAGGCTACGGCCTTTAATTGTAAAGGTTTTGGGGTATCATTCTAAAGGCTTATGACTCTACAGACCGGATCAGTTACGCCTCCGATGAATTGCGCCATATTCTCACCCCGCCATCCGGCGGAACTCCGCGGTCGGGACGAGGGGGCGGTAGGTGTCTACGCCGACGCTGGTGCCGGTGCGGCGTTGGCCGGGCTGGCGCTTTTTCTGGAATTCGGCGCGGTAGGCTTCGGGGGCGCCGTGCAATATGCCTTGCGGGGTGTGGCGGAAGGTGCCGGGGCGGCGGCCCGACGGGTCTTCGTCGGCATGGTTGAGCATCACTTCGTCCATGTCGATGTTGCGGTGGTAGGAGGGCAGTTCCTCGGCGTCGAGGTTCGCCACCGCGATCTGCGGCACAAAGCTGAGGATCGCGACGCCCCCCGCCTCGAACGTCGCCCAGGATGACGGCGCGAGGTGGATGCGGTCCGACATGATCGGCAGGATGTGGCGGATGTTGAGCTTGAACGGGAAGAGGTCACCTTTCCAGCCGACCGTCTTCAGCGGGTCGTTCTTGTAGAAGATCGCGCTGTGGCCTCCCGCATGCCGCAGCCGTACCTCGTATTCCGCCTCGGCCGGCCATCCGTAATCGACGATATCGGGCACGTCGAGCATCATCGGATCGATCGGGGTGTGGCGGCCGACATTCTCGTGCTCGGCCATATGGATCGGCGCCGGCGCCTCGACGACCAGCAGGATGTGGTCGCGGTCGTCGGGCAGGTGGCGGAAGGTGACGCCTTTCGGCAGCAGGATGTAGTCGCCCGGTTCGTAGGCGATCGGGCCAAATTCGGTCGCGAAGGTGCCGCTGCCGCGATGCACGAAATACAAGAGGTCACCGACCATGTCGCGATAGCGGTAGGGCATCGCCTGATGCCGCCGGCTGATGCCGACCGCGACATCGTCATTCGCCAGCAAGACCTGCCAGTCGCCGCGCGGGTCGCCGGCGTCGGAGGCGACGATATCGGCGCTGTCAACCGCGCGGGCCCGGTAATCGCCCTCGACGCGGATGACCTCGTTCGGTCCGTCGGTGCGGTAGAGCATCGCGACCGGCCCCTGAAAGCCCTGCCGGCTCAGATGCTCCTCGCGCAGATCGCCGAGCCCGACCCTCGCCTGTCGCACAAACCGGCCGCGTGCGTGATGTATCCATGAGCGCATCATGTCAGCCTCCTCCGTTCGCGTTTGCTTGTTGTTTTATGCCGCCAGCCTTACCTCCTGGCGCAGCAAATCGGCGAGTTTTTCGCCGATCATGATGGTCGCGGCGTTGGTGTTGCCGGAAACGACGGCCGGCATCACCGAGGCGTCGGCGACGCGCAGCCCGGCGATGCCGTGCACCCGCAGCTCCGGGTCCACCACCGCCATTGGGTCAACGCCCATCTTGCAGGTGCTGGTCGGGTGATAGACCGTGCCGCCGCGCTGCCGCGCGTAGTCCAGCAGCTGCTCGTCGCTTTGCACGGCGGCGCCGGGCAGGTATTCCGACTCGATGAAGCGCTGCATCTGCGGTGTCGCGAGGATGCGGCGGCACAGATGCAGCGCCTTGACGATCGTCTGCTGGTCGGTGTCGGTCGAGAGATAGTTCGGCGACATTGCCGGCGGATCAGCCGGGTTGGCGGATTTCAGCGTGATCGCGCCGCGGCTTTCGGGGCGCAGCTGATAGGCGATCATCGTAAATCCCGACCATTTGTGCAGCCCGTCCTGCGGCCGGTCGGCACTGAACGGCGAGATCGAGCATTTGATGTCGGGGGTGGCCAACTCGTGGCGGGTGCGGGCGAACAGGGCGGCGGGCGAGCTGATCATCGCCAGCGGCCCCTTGTGCTGCATGTAGTATTGCAGCCCCGCCTTGAGTTTCCGGACATTGCTCAGCATCACGTCGTTGACCGTGACCGGCAGTTTCGCGATCAGCTTGATCGGCGCCGAGTAATGGTCCTGCAAGGCCTGCCCGACGCCGGGCAGATCGTGGACCACTTCAATGCCGTGCTGTACCAGATGCGCCGCCGGGCCGATGCCCGATAGCATCAGCAATTGCGGCGAGTTGATCGCGCCGCCGCACAAAATGACCTCGCGGCGGGCGCGGGCGGTCCATTCCTCGCCGCCGCGACGGTAGGTGACGCCGACCGCGCGGTGGCCCTCAACGATGATTTTCTCGCTCAGCGCCTCGGTGATGACGCGCAGGTTGGGGCGCTGCATCGCCGGGCGCAGATAGCCGACCGCGGTCGAGCAGCGTTTGCCGCCGCGCGTCGTCGTCTGGTGGTAGCCGACACCGTCCTGGCGGGCGCCGTTGAAATCAGGGTTGACCTCGAACCCGAGCGAGGCGGTCGCCTCGATAAAGGCTTCGCTGATCGGGTGGCGCTCGACATCGGACACCGCGAGCGGGCCGCCGGCGCCATGAAACGCGTCGGCGCCATGCACGTGGTCTTCGGCGCGCTTGAAATAGGGCAGCACGTCGTCGAACGACCAGCCGGTATTGCCGAGCTGCCGCCAATAGTCGAAATCCTCGGCCTGACCGCGGATATAGACCATGCCGTTGATCGACGACGAGCCGCCCAGCACCTTGCCGCGCGGCCAGAACACGCGGCGGCCGGCGGCGCCGGGATCAGGCTCGGTTTCGTAGCACCAGTTGACGCTGGGGTCGGCAAAGGTCTTGCCAAAGCCGAGCGGGATGTGAATCCAGCGGTTGCGGTCCTCGCCGCCGGCTTCGAGCAATGTCACCCGCACCGACGGGTCCTCGCTGAGCCGCGCCGCGATCGTGCAGCCGGCCGATCCGGCGCCGATTACCACAAAATCGCTTTCGACAACGCGCTGCTGCGTGTTCATGGGCACCCTCCCGCCGCGTTTGGAGGATCATAGCGCGAGCGGCGGAAAAGCGCAGCGCGGCGGCGCGTCAGCTGAGGAATTGTTCCTTCAGCACGCGTTCTTCGAGGTTGGCTTCGGTGTCCGACAGCACGGTCACCGAGATGTTGCGGCTTTCGTGGATTTCGACGGCGGTGATATCGCGCACTTCGGTGAAATCGGCGACGGCGCTGACCGGCCGTTTTTCGGTTTCGAGTGCGTCGATCCGCACCTGCGCGCCATGCGGCAGCAGCGCGCCGCGCCAGCGCCGCGGGCGAAAGCCGCAGATCGGGGTCAAGGCCAGAATGCCGGCGCCGAGCGGGATGATCGGGCCGTGCGCTGACAAATTGTAGGCGGTACTGCCGACCGGGGTTGAGAGCAGCACGCCATCCGCCATCAGCTCTTCAAGGCGAACGACGCCATCGACCGTGATCCGCAGCTTGGCGCCCTGCCGGGTTTCACGCAGCAGCGACACCTCGTTGAAGGCGATCGCGCGATGCTTGCTGCCGTTTTCTCTCCACGCGGTCATTTCGAGCGGGCGAAGCTCGACCGGCTGAGCGGCGTCGAGGCGTTCGGCGAGCGCCTCGGGCTTGTAGGAGTTCATCAGAAACCCGACGCTGCCGCGGTGCATGCCGAAGATCGGCAACCCGGTATCCACAAAGCGGTGCAGGGATTCGAGCATGAACCCGTCGCCGCCGAGCGGCACGATCACCTCGGCATCGGACGGGTCGATGATGCCGTAGCGTTCCTGCAACTCCCGCAGCGCCTGTTGCGCAGCCTCGGCGTCGGAGGCAACAAATGCGGCGCGCACGGGGTGGAGTGAGGCGCTATACGGTCAGCCGCCGGTCACGCTCATGTGCCGCGAAACGGCAGGAGCCTGATGGCGGCGGTCGATGATGAAGTCGTGGCCTTTGGGCTTGCGGCCGATCGCCTCGTGGATCGCGGCTTCGAGCGGTTCGTTGCTTTCGGATTGGCGCATCGGGGTGCGCAGATCGGCGGCATCCTCCTGGCCGAGGCACATATAGAGCGTGCCGGTGCAGGTCAGCCGCACCCGGTTGCAGCTTTCGCAGAAATTATGGGTCAGCGGCGTGATGAAGCCGAGCCGGCCGCCGGTTTCGCGCACCGTCACGTAGCGGGCGGGCCCGCCGGTTTGGTAGTCGCTTTCGTCGAGCGTCCAGCGCCGCTGCAGGCGCGAGCGCACCAGCGACAAAGGCAGGTACTGGTCGAGCCGGTTTTCGCCGCCGATATCGCCCATCGGCATGACTTCGATGATGACGAGATCGAACCCCTCGACGCCGCACCACGCGACGAGATCGTCGAGTTCGTCTTCGTTGACGCCGCGCAGCGCGACGGTGTTGATCTTGACCGCAAGCCCGGCCTCCTTGGCCGCCCGCAGCCCGTCAAGCACCTGGTCGAGCCGGCCGCGCCGGGTGATCTCGGCGAATTTGGCGGGGTCGAGGCTGTCAACCGACACATTGACCCGGCGCACGCCGCACTCGACCAGTTCGTGGGCGTAGCGCGCCAGTTGGCTGCCGTTGGTCGTCAGCGTCAACTCGTCAAGCGCGCCGGTCTTGAGGTGCCGGCCGAGCGAGCGGAATAACGACATGATGTTGCGCCGAACCAGGGGCTCGCCGCCGGTCAGCCGCAATTTGCGCACGCCCATGCCGACAAAGGTGGTGCAGACCCGGTCGAGTTCCTCGAGGGTCAGCAATTCCTTCCTGGGCAGGAATTCCATCTCTTCCGCCATGCAATAGACACAGCGAAAGTCGCATCGGTCGGTCACCGATACGCGCAGGTAAGTGATATGGCGTCCAAACGGGTCGATCATCTTGGTGAACTATATAGGACGAGACTGGTCCAATGTCGCCCCCAAGTTGGTCATGGGTATTGCGCGACGTCAGGGGTCTCGTCGCGGTCGGTCGGCAGGTGCAGGGGAATTGGGGGTGCAACTCCGCTTCGTCGAAATCCGCGCTAAATCAAGCCGGCGATCAGCCCGAGTTCGAGGGCTTCCGGCGCCCGCAGATACCAGCCGCCATAGGCTCGCTGGCGGACCTCGTCGAGGCTGACCGAGCTGCCGAGGATCAGCTCCTCGAACCCCTCCTCCTCGACCCGCAGGCCGTTATCGATATCGGCGATGATCTCCTCAAGCACCCGCCGGCAGCTGCCGAGCGGTCCTTCGAGATGCAGGCTGCGGAACATCCGCCTGCCGTGGATCAGCAGCGTGGTGTCGCGGGTCAGCCAGCGCCGGTCGCGCGGAAACCCGGCCATGAACGTCACCGCCGCAGATGCGACCAGCGTCTTGCCAAGAAACCACACATCGCGCCCGTGCTGCTTGCGCAGCAGGCGGACTTCCTCGGCCAGCCGCCGCCCGATCTCGGCGTCGCCCCCCGAGCTGAAAATCTCGACCACGATAGAACCGGGAACGCTCAGCACCGGCGTCATCTGAGCAAGGAAGGACGCCGCCGCCGCTTCGTCGATCGTGCCCGACAGCCGGATCGTCGGATGCGCCAGCCGCGCCAACAATTCCGGCGGAATATCCGCGGCATCCGCCATCACAACCCTCATTTCGGCCAGAGACGCTATCGAAGCACGCCGCGCGCACGTCTTTGCCTGCCACGTAGGGCGCTAAACCGGCCGCACCTTTCGGGGCGCGCCGATCGGGCATTCAAGGGCAGCGCGGTCCCAGCCGCCAGTGTCGGCAGCCGCGGTGTAGGTGGTGGTGAGGAAATCGAGCAGCAGGGCGTCGGGATCGGGGGCGGCGCGGACGGTGTCGTAGGGCAGGATGAATTCACCCATCGCCGGCTCAAAATGCGCGCCCACCGTGACGGGCCGGTCACGGAAACCGGGCGGTTCGGGGTAGGCGTAGGAATAAAAGGCGGCATGCGGGTAGGCGTCGCCGCCCGGCCAGAACCCGGCGCTGCTGACCTCGTGCGAGTAGGCTTCGCGCGTCACCGCGTCGGAGAGGCCGGGGACGCCGCCCGGATGCCGTGGCGCCGGGCGTCCGGAAAACCGCGTCACCGCAAGGTCGAAGCTGCCCCAGAAGAAATGTATCGGGCTTGCCTTGCCGACAAACCCGGTGCGGAACAGCTTGAACAACCGGTCGGCCTGCAGCAATGCCCGCCAGAAGCGATGCGCCGCCTCGGAATCATACGCGCCATGGACGCGATCCTGTGAAAACGCGATCGGGGCGGCGACCTCGTTCGGCATTTCGTTGATCGCGACCGCGACCCCGAGTTCGCCGAGCAACGTGACGACCCGCGCGTAGAAATCGGCGACGGTCTGCGGCGCCAGCGGCAGGGTCCGCCGGTCGCCTCGGCTGGTGCGGGCGACCAGTTCGTGGCCGATGAAATCGAACTCGATTTCCAGCACCTCCCCATCATCGATCGGAATCGGTGAGGTGCCGAGCCCGCTGGCGGTGACGTAGAGCGGCACCTGCCAGCCATGGTTGAGCCACGGCGCCAGGCTCAGCCGAACCTTGCCGACGATCTGCGTCCACAACTGCAACGTCGCGGCGGTGTCCCGCCACGGCGGATAGGGGAGAGCCGGCCAGAGGCTCATTCGTGCTCGGTGGTCGGGTCGATCATCTTGCGCACCTCGGTGATCCTGGTGGCCGGAAAGCCGCTGATCTCGGCGTGCTTCCTGATGATATCTTCGTCTGTTGCGAGGTAGACGCAAAACGTCTTGTCGGCCGCGACGTAGCTTTCCACCCACTGAATGTCGGGGCCGAGCTGGCGCAGCACGCCGTTCGACTGCGCCGCCGCGCCGCGCAGCTGCTCGCGCTCCAGGCTGCCGACCGCCGGAATATCCCGCTCGATGATGAATTTGCGCAATGCCATGGAACCCTCCTCGGTCCGGTCCGCACCGTCGCTAACCGAATGCGGCACGGATTGTGTACCTTACCCTCTGGGCGACGATTTAGGCAGGGTGCGCGAATGGAGTACACGACGCTGGGGCGGACCGGGATCAAGGTCAGCGTTGCCGGGCTCGGCTGCGGCGGGTTCAGCCGCCTGGGGCTCGGCACCGGCAAGAGCGAGGAAGACGCCATTGGCATCATCCACGCGGCGCGCGATCTCGGGGTCAATCTGTTCGATACCGCGGCGGCGTATGGCACCGAGGCAGTGCTCGGCAAGGCGTTGCGGTCGGTGCCGCGCGACAAGGTGGTGATCTGCACCAAGGCGCCGTTCGGCGTCAGCAACCCGAACTCGACACCCGAACAGGCGATCCGCAGCCTCGACCAGTCGCTGAAGGAACTCGCTATCGATTATATCGATGGCTACCAGCTGCACGGCATCGCACCGGGCGTCTACGACCATGCGCGGCAGGTCCTGGCCCCGGCGCTGCTGCGCGAAAAGGAAAAGGGCAAATTCCGCCATCTCGGCATCACCGAGACCGCGCCGAATGATCCCAACCACGAGATGGTGCAGCGCGCCGCACCGGACGGCGTATGGGAAACCGCGATGCTGGCGTTTCACATGATGCACCAGAACGCTCGCACCCGGGCCTTTCCGCTGACCCGGCAATACGGCGTCGGCACCCTGATGATGTTCGCCGTGCGTAACATTTTCTCCAAACCGGACCGGCTCGCCTCGACGATGCGCGAACTGGCCGAGGCCGGCGAGTTGCCGAAGGACCTGGCCGACAGCCCCGACCCGCTCGGATTTCTGGTGCATGCAGGCGGCGCCACCAGCGTCATCGACGCCGCCTATCGATTTGTGCGGCATGAACCGGGCACCGATGTCGTGCTGTTCGGCACCGGCGACACGGCGCATCTGCGCAGCAACATCGCCTCGATTCTGAAACCGCCGCTCCCCGAAGCCGATCACGCAACGCTGCGCGGCCTGTTCGGTCACCTCGTCGGTGTCGGGCTCGATGCGCCGCATCTGTCGCGGCCGCGCCCGACCCGGTAGCCGCGGGACGCCGTACCCGCCGTTGTCGAATGCCTGCCATGGCCTCGCCGAGGGGCCAAGCGGGCAAATTTCACAGTATTAAGGGTTATGATGGCGGTAACGGTCCGCGCGCGGCGCGGTTGGGAGCGGTTGGATGAGCACGAGCGTAACGCAAGAACCTCGCCTGGCGCGGCATGCCGCCGACGCCACGACCTTTTCGATCATCCTGGCGCTGAGCTTCTCGCATTTCCTCAACGACATGATCCAGTCGCTGGTGCCGTCGCTGTATCCGATGCTGAAGGGCAGCTACGGGCTCAGTTTTTCCCAGATCGGGCTGATCACGCTGACCATGCAGGTGACCTCGTCGTTGCTGCAGCCGGCGGTCGGGGCATTCGCGGACCGCCGGCCGCAGCCCTATTCGCTGCCCGCCGGCATGGGCGTGACACTGGCCGGGCTGCTGCTGCTGGCGAACGCCGACAGTTTCCCGCTGCTGCTGCTGGCTGCCGGCATGGTCGGCGCCGGCTCGGCGGTGTTTCACCCCGAGGCGTCGCGGGTGGCGCGGATGGCGTCGGGCGGCCGGCATGGCCTCGCACAATCGCTGTTCCAGGTCGGCGGCAATGTCGGCTCGGCCACCGGGCCGATCCTCGCGGCCTTTATCGTGATCCCGAGGGGCCAGGGCAGCATCAGCTGGTTTTCCGGCGCCGCCCTGCTGGCGATGGCGGTACTGGTCGCGGTCGGCAACTGGCACTGGCGCGAGCGTGCCGCGCCGGCCCGCGGCAGCGCGGCGGTCCGGCGTCGCGCGGCACGACCCTGTCGCGGCGGCAGGTCGGCTGGTCGATCGCGATCCTGCTTGGCGCTGATCTTCTCCAAATCGTTCTATACAGACCAGCCTCAGCAGCTATTACACCTTCTACCTGATCCACAAGTTCGGCGGTGTCGGTCGAGCAGCGCGCAGATCTACCTGTTCGTGTTTCTCGCCGCGGTCGCGCTCGGCACGCTGATCGGCGGTCCGGTCGGCGACCGCATCGGCCGCAAGGCGGTGATCTGGGGCTCGATCCTCGGGGTGATCCCGTTCACCCTGGCGCTGCCCTATGTCGGCCTCTACTGGACCGCGAGTGCTGACCGTGTCATCGGGCTGACGCTGGCGTCCGCGTCCTCGCGCGATCATCGTCTACGCGATCGACCTGGTGCCCGGCAAGGTCGGCACGATCTCGGGGCTGTTCTTCGGCCTGTCGTTCGGGCTCGGCCGGCATCGGCGCGGCGTTGCTCGGCCGTCTGGCCGACTCTGACCAGCATCGATTTCGTCTATCAGGTGTGCGCCTTCCTGCCGCTGCTCGGGCTGTTGACGGTGTTCCTGCCCGATGTCGGCCGACCGGCGGCCGAAGCCGCTGCCGACCGCGCGATCGGCGAAGCCCGGGCGACTAGACACCCGCAGCACTTGATGACTATAGTCCGACGCTAGATTGCAGGCTGACCACGACGGAGGGATGGAATGGCCGATCAGCTGATCTCCTGCGACGACCACATGGATCTTGGCGCAATTGCCGGCCGATCTGTGGAAGACGCGGCTGCCCGCCGCGTCTGCGCGACCGCGCGCCGCACGTCGAGGAGCGCGACGGCCAGGCGGTGTGGATCTGCGACGGCAAGGTCTGGGGCCGCTGGGACGGCAAGCCGCCCGGCGACCGGCAACCAGCGCGCCGGTCAAGCCGATCTACAACGCGTTCGACCGCGCCGGCATCCACGACCAGAGCGCGCGCCGGCCGGCCGACGCCGAATTGCGCCTCGCCGACATGGACCGCGACGGCGTCCAGACGCAGGTCATCTTCGGCCCGATCTTCCAGATCTCGACCGACGACCCGGTGCTGCGCGAGGCCTGCTACAGCGTCTACAACGACTGGCTGATGGAATTCTGCGGCGTCGCGCCCGACCGGCTGATCGGCGTGCCGATGCTGCCGGAAACCCCGACCGGCGCGCTGACCGAATTGCAGCGCCTGGTCGCCAAGGGCGGGGTGCGGCAGGTCACCCTGATGATCGCCAACATCAACCCGAAGCTCGACGATCCGGCCTGGGAAGGCTTGTGGAGCGCGCTGGAGGACAGCGGCATCATCCTGGCGTGGCACATCACGGTGTTCGTCGGCAAACCGGGCGACCGCGCCGCCGGCAAGGCGGCCAGCGTGTTCGAGAACACCAAGTTCTTCCTGGCGAATTTCCTCGAGCCGTTCGTCGATCTGTTCGCCTGGGGCATCCTGGAGCGCCATCCGAAGCTGAGGATCGTGATGGCCGAGGCCGGCACCGGCTGGCTGCCCTGGCTGATCCAGGAACTCGACTATCGCCACTGGCGGCTGTGGGAGGCCAAGGAATTCTGGGCCGACAAGGGCGGCAGCGCAGCTCGAAACCAAGCCGAGCGAATTGTTCAAGCGGCAGATCTACGCGACCTTCCAGGAAGATTACGTGGCGATGTCGCTGATGCCGTTCTTTGGCGAGGGGCATCTGTTGTGGGCATCGGACTATCCGCATCCCGACAGCGTGTGGCCGAATTCGCGGGACGCGATCGAGCGGCAGATGAGCAACCTGACGCCGGAGATGCGCCGCGAGCTGACCCACGACAACGCCGCCGCACTGTACGGGCTGTAACTCCCCTCTCCCGCATCGCGGGAGAGGGTGCCGAGCAACGCGAGGCGGGTGAGGGTGGCGCCGCTGCACGACCCCCTCACCCGACCTCGGGCTCCGCCCTCGGCCACCCTCTCCCGCAATACGGGAGAGGGCAAAACAAGGCTCCCTCGCCCCCATCGGGGGAGAGGGCTGGGGTGAGGGGGCGGCCACCCGCACCGTCTCCGGCGCAGCTACCCTCACCCGTCTCGCCGCTGACGCGGCGATCCGCCCTCTCCCGCGGTGCGGGAGAGGGAATATAATTACTGCGCGGCTTCCTGGGCGCGGCTGGCGATGACTTTTTCGGCCGGCTGGCCGATCAGTTCGGCCATATGGTCGAACTGGTGCGCAAAGCTGCCGATGCCGAGGGTCAGTGAGCGTAATTCGACGATCAAATCGTGCAGCTCGCTGCGTGGCAACTGCGCCTTGACGACATCCCAGCCCGGCCAGTCTTCCTTGGCGTCATAGCCGAGAATCTGGCCGCGCCGGCCGGAAACCAGACGCTGCACCCGTGCGGTAAAGGCGTTCGGCACCGAGATGTCGACCGCATCGATCGGCTCCAGCAAAATCGGCTCGCATTTCGGCAGGGCCTCCTGTATCGCCTGCCGGCCGGCGGTCTTGAACGCCATGTCCGAGCTGTCAACCGCATGGTACTGGCCGGTTAGCAGGGTCACCGCGAAGTCGACCACCGGAAAGCCGAGCGGCCCGTGGTCCAACGCCTCGACGATGCCTTCCTCGACCGCCGGGATGTAATTGCGCGGGATCGCGCCGCCGACCACCGCGTCGGTAAAGGTAAAGCCGGAACCGCGCGGCATCGCCTTGACATCGATCGTGAGGTCGGCGAACTGGCCGTGCCCGCCCGATTGCCGCTTGAAGCGCGAATGCTGCTGGGTGCCGCGCTTGATCGTCTCCCTGTAGGGCACCGCGGCGTGATGGCCGACCACCGCGAGGTTGTGGCGGTTGCGCATGCGGTCGATCGCGATCTGGATGTGCACGTCACCCTGGCCCCACAGCACCATTTCGCGCAGTTCGGGGTTCTGCTCGAGTTCGAGGGTCGGGTCTTCGTCGATCAGCTTGGCGATCGAGCCCGACAGCTTGACGTCGTCGCTGCGCTTTTCGGCATGGATCGCGAGGCCGAAGACGGGCTGCGGCTTCTCGGGCTGCGGTATTGACGGTCCCTTGCCTGACGGGGTCAGCACCGTCCCGGTGGCGATCTCGTCCATCCGGGTGAAGCCGACGACATCGCCTGGCTGGGTTGACGCGGCCTTTTCATGCTGTGCGCCGAGCAAGCGCACCACCCCGGCAACGCGGACGCCGTTCAGCGAGGCACCTTCCGCCACCGACCCGCGCCAGATGCGCGACAGCGACAGCTTGCCGGTATGCGGCAGGTGATAGGTCTTGAACACCTGCGCCAGCGCTTCGCCATCCTCCGGGATGCCGAGCCGCTCCAGCGGTCTCCTCCGGACCCGGCGTCTCGTGGCGCAGCGCTTTCCACAGGCGGCGGACACCGTGGTCCTGCCCGGCCGCGCCGACAAACACCGGAACGATCAGGTTGCGCTGAAAATCCTTTGTCAGGTGTTTGTAGAGTTCTTCCTTTGAGGGCTGTACGTCTTCAAGCAGCTGTTCGAGCAGCGCGTCGTCGAAATCGGCGAGCTTTTCGACAAGGCTGGTGCTTGGTATCCGCCTCCCGATCCCAGAAATCCTCGGGCAGCGGGATCAGGTCGGAAGCCTGGCCCGGCCGGTACTTGTAGGCTCGCTCGCTGACCAGATCGACATAGCCGGTGACCTCGGATTCGCCGCCGCGCAGCGGCACGTGCCGCAACACCAGCGGCTGGTCCGATACCGATTGCAGCGCCGCCAGCACGTCGCGCACCCGTGCGTTCGCGGCGTCGAGCTTGTTGATGAACAGCATGTGCGGAATGTTGTGCCGCGACAGAAAGCGGAGCAGCGCGCTGACCGTGATGGCGCGCTCGACCTCGGGTTCGCAGACCACGACGACGACATCCGCGACCAGCATCGCCTGCTGCGCCTCGTACAGCAGCTCGACCGAGCCCGGGCAATCGAGGATGGTCCAGGGGTCGCCGAGATAGGTCGCGTTCGCGACATTGATCTCGGTCGACATCTGGCGGGCGCGGGCTTCGGCGACATGATCGCCGACCGAGTTGCCGTCGCGCACGCTGCCGCGCCGACCGGTCGTGCCGGCGGCAAACAGCATGGCCTCGAGCAACGTCGTCTTGCCCGACAAATACGGGCCGACCAGGGCAACACAGCGTGGGGCGCTAGGCATCACCGATCCTCCGCTCGATTTTGGCATCCGCCGCCCTGCGCCGGCGGCTGTTTTATGACAGTGATCGTGGCGCGCCGCCCCTATTGAGGCAACCGGAATTTGGCGGCCCTGGCGTGCGGACAACCCGGCTGGGCGCCTCTCCTGGCGTACCGGGAACCAAACCGATGCCAAGGAGTTGAAAATCCGTGGGGAGAGTTTGCGGCAATGGCACCTGAATTGAGCCCCGAACCCGAACCGACCCGGGCAATTTTGGTCGTGGAAGACGATGTGACGGTCAGAACGATTATTTCTGAAGCTCTTCGGGATTCCGGTCTACGGGTTATCGAAGCATCAACCGCAGACGAAGCCTGGGCATATCTCAAAGTTAATTCGTTAGTCGGTGTAATATTTTCCGACATTCATATGCCAGGGTCGATGAGTGGTGAGCAATTTGCCGCCAAAGTAGAAAGAGAATATCGCCATATTCCTGTCATTCTTACCTCAGGTGGTGGCTCAGGTAAAACAACCCAGAGTCAATTCATTCGGAAACCTTACCGTCTTGGCGATGTTATCAGGGTAATAAATGCGATTTTGAATGAGAGCGATTCTGGAAATTCTGGATGATGTTTCGTCATGGTATCCGAACTGAAGCGTGCCGCGGCTCAGGCGATGATCGTCGAAGCCGCGCCCGTAGCCCTCGTTTTCAGCAAGGTCGAGATACCCTGCCAAACTGCGGAATGAGCATACCAAACCCCGCTGGGACGCATGACAGCCCCTATCGGCTACGGCTTTACGCAACCATCGCGCGGGGGCTAGGCTGGCGCCGCCGGAAATAGTGCCAGGGGAGGGATAGTCGATGCTCCGTAACCGTGCCGAAATCAGCGAAGACAAGACCTTTAATCAGCTGACCGAAGCGATCCTCGAGCGCGATCAGCCGCGCACGACCGATCTTTTCTTTGGCATGGTCGCGCGCGACGGGCGCTCGATCGGCGACGC
>CAVTUM010000005.1:0-477368 GCA_963737875.1 uncultured Alphaproteobacteria bacterium
ATTGCTCGTCGGTATTGATCTGATACCACAAGCTGCCGCCGCCGACGGGGTAGCGATTGCGCATCAGAAGCCGTGCCTCTTCCGGTAGAAACTCAGTCGCGTACGCACTGCCGAACATCACGCTGGCGCGGCTGTTGTGCAGTAGATAGGCGTACAGCAAATACTGCTCCGTCCAATGCAGTTGATGATCCCGCGCCCAGGTCAGCGGCATGCCATAGGGCAGGAAGATGTCGTGCGAGTGGACGACAAGCGGCGCGGTTAATGACGGCAGCAGAACCAGGTAGATATACAGGCAATCGCTGCCGATCTTGACTGTATGCGTGGTATCGGTGAACAGGATGTCCGTGGTCGCCATGATGTCGCTGAGATCGTCGCGCCCGATCTTCTGCAGCGGCGCCTGAATGATCCGCGAGACCGTCGGCACGTCGGCAACGAACGGATGCGGGGCCGGATCGATGCAGACAATCTCGCCAAAACCATTGCGCTGCAGGGCGGAACTCGCGATCAGGGTGGAAAATCCTCCACCGATCTCGACAATGCGGCGCGGCCTCAGCCAGCGCACCATGCAGTAATAGGCGACTGCGTCGGTGTAGGAAAATTGTGGATTGTCCCAGAAATACTGCGCGCACGGCGCCGGATCGCTCGTCAGTGGCGGGTCGAATTCATCGGCGAAATGCTGCATCGCCTGCAGGTACGCCGCAATCACCGCGCGGTCGAAGATGGCGTCATAAAGCGGTCGCCGGTCACCGTCGCTTCCTTCGAAGGTGCTTTCGAGGTCCTGCAATCGCGGGATTGGCGAGTGAGGGCTCGCCGACAGCAGCATGACGCCCGCTTCCTCGATACGCTCGCGAACCGCGCGCGGGGCACGGAGAAAGCGATGGCAGTCAGCGATAAAGCGGTTCAGGTCGATCCGATTCGTCGCTTTCGCCGAGCGCCGGATCATGCCATTCCATCGTCGGCGACAAAGTCCACGCGAAAACAGTCTCCCCCGCGAAGTTGTGGGCCAAAACTGCCGGTTCAGCCACACCTCGCAGCGAGTGATCGAAAAGACCGGCTCAGCACTCTAACGGAGTTGATGCGATATGCCAGAGGCTCGGCTGCACGAGCACCCACGCCCGGGGACCGACGAATACGACGAGCATGTTCGGGAGGAAATCGAGCATTACGGTCGCATCTACGAATTGGAAGCGGCCCGCGAAGCGCTGATGCAGCCGGTCCCGACAGCGTGGACCGAAATGGAGATTCGTGCCGCCGCCTTGATCCGGGAGGCGACTGGCGACGATGTCAACGGCCACCTGTTGAACCGCGTTCGCGACCGGCCGGGGCGACGGATGCTGTCGCTCGGGTCGGGTCCGGGAGGCCTGGAGGTCGAGATCGCCCGGCTGGCGCCAAACGCGGAAATCGTCTGCATGGACATCAACGCCGATCTCCTGCAACTTGGGCGCGAACGCGCCGAAGCGGCGGCGCTGAACATGCAGTTTATCGAGGCGGACCTGAACTCGACGCGGCTACCGCCTGCCGCATTCGACGTCGTCTTCTGCCACGCCGCGCTGCATCATGTTATCGAACTGGAATCGTTGGCTGATCAGATAAAGAAAGCGCTGCGGCCGGACGGCGTGATGATCACGGTCGATGTTGTGACCCGCAACGGCTACCTGATGTGGCCGGAAACCCGCGAGGTCGTGCAGGCGCTGTTCAAGACGCTGCCGATGCGCTTTCGTCTCAACCATACCGCGTACAACGCGCCGTTGATCGACGACGATATCTGGGAGGCCGACACGAGCCTCAGCGGCATGGAATGCGCCCGTTCCGAGGACATTCTGCCGATCATCAACCAGCGTTTCGCGGTACACAGTTATGTACCGTATTTTGGTCTCAGCCGACGGTTTTTCGATACGATGTACGGTCCCAACTACAATCTGGCAAACCCATTGGACAGCACCCTGTTCAACTGGATATGGCAGCTGGATACCCATTACCTGGCGACCAGGCGGCTCCGGCCGGAGACATTCTTTGGCATTTACGGCGCCGAATAGGCCGACCGGCCGCGGCATCCGGCAGGGCATAGGATCCCGACTTCATGGCATCGCTTCACGACATTGTCTTGCAAACCGACGCGTTCAAACCGGTCTTCTACCTGCCTACCTACGAGCGTCTTCTGGCACCGATTCGCTTCAACCCGATGGCTCTGCTTGAGCTTGGCATCTGGAACGGCGGCTCGATGAGGGCCTGGGAGCGTTACCTGCCGCGGGCTCGCATTGCCGGACTCGATCTGACGATTCCCGATATCGAGGTGGGCGAACGGGTGCATCTCTACGCCGGCGACCAGGCCAATACAGCCCTGTTGTCGCAGATAGCGGCGGAGGTGGCCCCCGAAGGGTTCGATGTCATTATTGACGACTGTTCGCATGTCGGCCTGCTGGCCAAAGCCAGTTTCTGGCACCTGTTCGACCTTCACTTAAAGCCGGGCGCATTTTACGTCATCGAGGATTGGGGAACCGGTTACATGCCGTCCTGGCCTGATGGGCAACCCCTTGTCGTACAATCGGATTCCGACGCACACCTGCCCAGCCACGACGCCGGAATGGTGGGCCTCATCAAGCAACTGGTTGATGAGATCCATTCGGATATGACGACGCCGGAGAAACGCCCGTCGAAATTCAGCAGCATGGCCCTGCATGCCGGCATATGCGTCATTCAAAAGGCGCTTTTCTAGGAGACGTGATGGTCGCGGCGACACGCAATCCGCGCTACAATACGGCTTCATTCATCCGTACGTTGTGCCTTGTACGGCCAGGGACATGGGTCAACCTGCCAACTCGGAGTGGCGAGCCGCGGCCAGCCCCCTCCGAGCCGCTTCGGTAGGGTTTGGGTTGTCTCAAGGCGGAATGGCGACGGGACTTGGGTTCGGTTAAACTTTTGACGAAGAAACTGCTGTTGAAGGGCCGCATTTTGCACCGATTCTGCGCGATACCGATTGTTTCATCGGTTCACCGGTCTGCATGTGCGCAATCGGGACGGCACGGCAGACGTGCCGGTGTTCGATCGGCGGGAGAGCCGGTCAATGGATGACAGCTTTGCTGCCAACCAGATCAACTCGGTCGATTACTGGAACCGGCGGTTCTTTGAGGATTGGATTGCCAATGACGGCCGCCGACAGACGGCATTTTTTGCCGAATTATGCTGTCGCGAGCTTCCGGCCTGGTTTATCCGCACCGTCCGGTCGCAGAAGCTGTCGATTTTTGATTACGGTTGTGCACTGGGCGATGCGCTCCCGGTACTCCGGGTGGCGTTTCCCAACTCGACCATAAGCGGCGGCGACGTCGCGCAGGTCGGGCTTGGACTGGCGCGGGCACTGCACCCAAATTTCGATTTCAGGCACATCACGGCGGGCGACGGCGCGGCGGGCGGCAACGCGGCCACGGCCGCAGATGTGATTTATTGCTCAAATACGCTCGAACATTTTGAAACCTGGCCGGAGAGGCTGGAGCAGATCGCCCGGCGCGCCCGGGATTACCTCCTGGTCATGCTTCCCTTTGAGGAAGACGACCGAATAGACGAACACGTTTTCACCTTTGAATTCGACAGCCTGCCGATCCGCCTCGACAACAACATGCGGCTCCTGCATCTGGCCGTATTCGATACCGCGGATGAGCCGGATACCTGCTGGAACGGGTCGCAGCTCATCGCCATCTACGGCAAAAAGCAGGCTGTGGCGGACCTCCGGCCGGCGGCAGGGCCGGCAGAGGCGGGGTCGGCAACGGCGGGGTCGGCAGCGGCGCGGCCGGCGGCTGATTCGCTGGCCTTTGATCTCCGCGGCGTTAAGCTGCGGGTTCTTCCGAAGCTGCTGCAGAACATCGCCGCGCTCTCCCGGGTCAAGCGGCAGAGCCTGCGGAGCGAAAAGGATTTGGCGGCGCTCCTCGACGAGCGCGACGCCGCGTTGCGGCAGGCCCACGCCGCAGCGGAGAACAGCACCGCGTTGGCGCTGGCGAACGCCACCCGCTTCGCAGCCCTGCTGGCGGCGGGCGAAGCGCGCGAGACCGCGATGCTCGCCGACATCGACAGGCGTCGTGCGCAGGCCGTCCAGTTTGCGCAACAGCGCGATCTGGCGAAGCTCGCAGCCGCCGAGGCGGTGCACAGCGAGCTGATCAGACTGCGCGAGGCCCTCGCCGCGGCGCTGCGTGATGCCCATGATCGCGCTCAGGAAGTGGAGCGGGTCCAGCAGGAACTCGCCGATATCCGCAAGGCGCGGAATGCGGCCGAGTGGCAGGCGCGGGAGCGCGAAGCCGAAGTCGAAGCAGCCCAGCGTCAGCTCACGGAGTTTCGTGATCGCCTCGCGGAGGCGGAACGCAGACGCTCCGAACAGGAGCGGGCCGCGGCTGACATGCGCGCGGCCTTCGGCCGACGCCTCTTCGGCCGATTGCTGGGGCATGTACGTCGGCGGCAGATCAACAACGCGCTTCTTCAGGGCGGTCGCGCGGCCCGCAACCGCGATTGGCCGGCCGCGGCCCGATACAACCAGCAGGTGCTGCGGATCGCCCCGGATTTGACGCCAATCTGGGTCCAGCTGGGGCATGCCCTCAAGGAGCAAGGCGATTACGGCGCTGCCGAAAGTGCCTATCGCCGCGCGCTGGCGCTGGACGGATCAGCCGCCGATACGCTGCTCCAGCTCGGCCACTTGCTGAAACTGCAATCGCGCTGGGAAGAGACCGCCGACGCCTACGAGCGTGCGCTGCGGCTCGACCCGCGACTGGAGGATGCCGGCAACGAGCTCGGCGCGCTGACCCAACAGCTGGTTGACGAGGGCGACAAGGCGCGGGACGCCCGCAACTGGTCGGCCGCTTCCCGCTGCTATCGCCGCGCACTGTCCAGGCAGCCCGGCCTGACGCCGATCTGGGTGCAACTCGGGCACGCGCTAAAGGAGCAGGGCGCCTATTCCGAAGCCGAGGCGGCGTACCGCCAGGCGCTGGAACTCGACGACAGCGTCGCCGACACGCATCTGCAGCTGGGCCATCTGTTCAAATTGCAGGCGCGCCGCTCGCAGGCGACGCGTGCCTACGCGACGGCAATCCGGCTCGATGCGAATTTGACCGCGGCGCGTGAGGCGTTGCAGGCCTTTCTCGGCTATTCGCCGTCCGAGGCGGAGCGCGCGATGCTGGCGAACGGCAAGGCATCCGAGGCCGATGCGCACCTGCTGGCAGCAGCGGGCGACCCGGACGCCGCGGGGATGCCGGGAGGCGACGAAGACGGCACCGATCTGGCACACCGCTATGGGCCGCTCTTTCCCGATGCCAGCCGCAAGATCGGCACCGGCCACGATGTGATCTGGCTCGGTGTTATCGACTGGCATTTTCGCATCCAGCGGCCGCAGCACCTTGCCACCAACCTCGCCGATCGCGGCGCACGGGTGTTCTATATTTCGCTGGTGTTCGAACCGGCCGGCGAGGGCGGCCGGTTCCGCATCATCGACACCCCGCATCTCGGCGTCTTCGAGGTCCGGCTGCGGCTGGAAACCGCCTCGACCGAATCGATCTATCGCGGCCTCAGCAAGACGGCGGTGCGCGAGATCAACCTTGCACTCGACGAGTTGGTGACCGCGCTCGGCATCCGCGCTCCGGTGGTCATGGTCGAATATCCGACCTGGCACGATGTTGCTTACGGCATTGCCGGTGCGACCGTCGTCGATGATTGCCTCGACCTTGCGACCGGGTTCAGCAATGCCGCCAAATCGCTGGGCGCGGCAGAGGATGAACTGGTCGCGCATGCCGATCTGGTCGTCGCCGCGTCGCAGCCGCTGGTCGAGCATGTGGCAAAACAGCGGTCGAGCGTGCTGATCCGCAATGCCGCCGATGTCGAGTTTTTCGCACCGGCCCGTACCGACCGGGTTGCCGGCGACAAGCCCGTCATCGGGTATTTCGGCGCGATCGCCGAATGGTTCAACATCGAGTGGATCGAGCATTGCGCCGCAGCCCGGCCGGACTGGCAGTTCCGCCTGATCGGCCGCACCGATGGCTGCGACACGTCGCGGGCCGAGCGGCTGCCGAACGTGCGCTTCTACGGCGAAAAGCCGTATCAGGAATTGCCGGGGATGTTGCGCGAGTTCGATGTCGCGGTGATCCCGTTCAAGCTCGTAGAGCTGATCCGCTGCACCAACCCGGTCAAGCTGTACGAGTACATGGCGGCCGGCAAGGCGGTGGTCGCCGCCCCGATGCCGGAAGTCGTCGCCGCCACCGACATGGTCTATATCGCCGAAGACGCCCCCTCTTTCCTCGACCGCCTGACCCAGGCAGTGGCGGAGGACGGACCGGAATTGCGCAGCCGCCGGCAGGCCTGGGCGCGCGAGCACAACTGGGCGAACCGCGCCGGCGAACTCGCCTTGGCGATCGACACCGCGCTGCCGCTGGTGTCGGTCATCGTGCTGACCTACAACAACTGGGATTACACCAAGGCCTGTCTGTTTTCGCTGCGCAGCTGGAGCGAATATCCGAACCTCGAAATCATCGTGGTCGACAACGCCTCGACCGACGGCACTCGCGAAAAGCTGCGCGAACTGGAGCGCCAGGTGCCGGAGATGCAGGTCATCCTCAACGAGGGCAATCTCGGCTTTCCCGCCGGCAACAATGTCGGGGTGCGGGCGGCGCGCGGCGAATACGTGATCCTGCTCAACAACGACACTTATGTGACGCGCGGCTGGGTGCGCGACCTGATCCGGCCGATGCAGCTCGACCCACGGGTTGGCCTCGTCGGCCCGCTGACCAACAAGATCGGCAACGAACAGAAGATCCGCCTCGCCTACGGGTCGATGCAGGAAATGCAGCGTGCCGCGCGCCGCTTTGTCCGGCGCCGGCTGCGGCGCACGCTCGAAACCCGCACGCTGGCGTTTTTCTGTGTTGCGATCCGCCGCAGCGTGCTCGACGAGGTCGGCCTGCTCGACGAAAGCTATGGGCTCGGTTTTTTCGAGGATGACGATTACTGCCGGCGGGTCGAAAAGGCGAACTACAAGATGGTGATTGCCGACGACGTGTTCGTGCATCACCATTTGTCGGTGTCGTTTGACACGATCGGCGCCAAAGCCGGCGAGCAGATGGCCCGCAACCGCGTGCTTTTTGAAGAACGCTGGGGCCCCTGGCAACCGCACCGCTACCGCGACGAACCCGGCTTCGGCTAGGCCCGGCATCCCGTTGCGGTCGCGCGATCGGCGCGCAATGGGTTCACGCCGGATGACTTCGAGCAGCGGGGCCGCTAGAAACCCTGCACACGCGCGAAGCAGGAGAACAACATGGCCAAACGGTCGGAGGGACGCGTCGCTTTGGTGACCGGCGGGGCGCGCGGCATCGGCGCGGCGACCGCGGAGCGTCTGGCGGAAGACGGGGCGGCGATCGCGATCGGCGATCTCGACGGTGATGGCGCCGAGGCGACCGCGGCTGAGATCGCGGCGCGCTACGGGGTCGAAGGCGATCGGCCTCAAAGTCAACGTCGCGGTCGCCGCCGAGGTCGAGGCGACGGTCAGCGAGATCGCCGAGCGGCTGGGCTCGCTCGATATCCTCGTCAACAATGCCGGCATCACCCGCGACAACCTGATCCACAAGATGACCGACGACGATTGGGACGCCGTCGCCGCGGTGCATCTGAAAGGCGCGTTCCTGTGTTCGCGCGCCGCGCAGCGCGAAATGGTCAAGCGCAACTGGGGCCGCATCGTCAATTTGTCGTCGGTGTCGGCGCTCGGCAATCGTGGCCAGACCAACTATTCGACCGCCAAGGCCGGGCTGCAGGGCATGGCGAAGACGCTGGCGATCGAACTCGGCCGCTACGGCATCACCGCCAACGCGGTCGCCCCCGGCTTTATCGACACCGAGATGACCCGCGCCACTGCGATCCGCCTCGGGCGCGACCCCGAGGAATGGAAAGAAGAACGCGCCCGCGAAATCCCGGTGCGCCGCGCCGGCGTGCCGCGTGATATCGCCAACCTGATCGCCTTTCTGTGCAGCGACGAGGCCTCGTTCATCTCCGGCCAGGTCATCTACGTCGCCGGCGGCCCGCGCGCATAAGCGCGGGAACCCGCCATGCCCGATGTCCCGCCGAGCCTCCCGCATTACGATTTCCTGACGCTTGGCGAGACGCTGCTGCGGATGTCGCCGCCAGGAATGCAGCGTCTCGACCAGGCGCGGCAATTCGAAATCGGGATCGGCGGCAGCGAGCTTAATGTCGCCTGCGTGCTGGCGCGGCTCGGCCGCCGCGCCGCCTGGGTCTCACGATTGCCGGAAGGGCCGCTCGGCCGCATCGTCGATGGCGAGGCGCGGCGGCATGGCGTCGATACGCAGTTCGTCCGCTGGATCCCCGATGCGCGGCTCGGGCTGATGTTTTTCGAGCCGGGTCCGGCGCCGCGCAACGCCCGCGTGATCTACGACCGCAAGCATTCCGCCGCTGCGGAGCTGGGGTTCGAGGATGCGCCGTGGGAGGCGCTGATCGCCAACAGCGCGCGGGTGCACCTGTCGGGCATCACCCCGGCGCTGGGTCCGAGCTGCCGGGCGCTGGTCGTGCATGTCGCGCAACTTGGCGCGATTGCCGGAAAGGCGGTCTCCTACGATCTCAACTATCGTGCGACGCTACAGGATACCGCCGACGCGCGGGCGATGCTCGCGACGGTGGCGCCGCACTCTCGACCTCTTCATCGTCGCCGAGCGCGACGCGCGCGATGTGCTCGGCTTTACCGAGGAGGCCGAACGCCTTGCGGAGGCGCTCGCCGCCCGCTACGGCGTGCCGATGGTCGCGCTGACCCGGCCGCCGGGATCGGAGCCGGGGGACCTGCTCCTGGCGCACGGCACGGTGCGCGTATGCGCCGCGCTATCCCGTGGAGATCGTCGACCGCATCGGCGCGGGCGATTCGTTTGTCGCCGGCCTGATCCACGGCCTGCTCGACGGCGATCTCGATCTGGCGGTGCGCCTCGCCTCATATGCCGCCGCGATCGGTCTCGCGACTCCCGGCGACATCAATTACTTCGCCGCGGAAGACCTCGCGGCGTTCCACGCCGACATGACCGGCCGTCTGGTGCGTTGAGAGTACTGGCCCTCTCCCGCACCGCGGTGCGGGGAGAGGAAAATCAGGCCTGCCGCAAATAATGCACGCTGAACAGATCGTGTTTGTCGGTCCAGGTGTGGATCGGCTGGAAGCCGGCGCGGGTCGCGAGGGCGCGGAATTCGTCGATCGAATATTTGTATGAGTTTTCGGTGTGGATGCGTTCGCCGGCGCTGAAATGGAATTGCCGACCGGAGACCGTCGCGCTCTGGTCGGCGAGGCTCTGGACATAGAGTTCCATCCGGCCAAGATCGGGGTTGAAGAAGGCCAAGTGCTCGAACCGGTCGAGGTCGAGATTGCCGTCGAGTTCGCGGTTGATCCGCTCGAGCAGGTTCATGTTGAAGGCGGCGTTCATCCCGGCGCGGTCGTTATAGGCCGCGTCGAGCACCTCCGGGTCCTTCTTCAGATCGGCGCCGATCAGCATCTCGCCGCCGGGGCCGAGCAGTTCGGCGCAGTTGCGCAGGAAACGCACGACCGCCTCCGGCTCGAAATTGCCGATCGTCGAGCCCGGAAAAAACCCGACGCGCTTGCCCGCCGGCGCCTGGCAGCGGCGGCAGCTGGAACGGCCGCGTGTAGTCGGCGCACACTGCGATCACCGGCAGGTCGGGAAAATCGGCCGCGAGCTGGGCCGCGGCCTCGCGCAGATGCTCGCGCGAAATGTCCACCGGCACATAGGCTGCCGGTCTGTCGAGCGCCTGGAGCAGGATGCGCACCTTGATGCTGGCGCCGCTGCCGAGTTCGATCAGCCGGCAATGCGGGCCGAGCTGCGCGGCGATCTCGTCGGCATACTCGCTCGAGGATCGCGATCTCGGTGCGGGTCAGGTAGTACTCGGGAACCTTGCAGATCTCCTCGAACAGCGCCGAGCCGCGCTCGTCGTAGAAGAATTTGCAGGGCAGCGATTTGCGGCTCGCGGCCGAGCCCGGCAAACACTGCGTCGCGGAAACTCTCCTCGCCCGGCGCCAGATCGTGAAAGGCGAAATCGGCCGCTCCATCCATCACTCAGATGTCCTCCGCGAGCCGCAATCCCGGAAAACGCCCAGCGCGCCGAGGGCGGGAAGAAATTGCGGTAGGTGCGACGCGGATATGGCCGGCCGGGGTCACCGCCGCGCCGCCGCGCAACACCATCTGGTTCGACATGAACTTGCCGTTGTATTCGCCGACGGCGCCGGCCAGCCGCGCGGAACCGCGGATAGGCGACATAGGGGCTGGCGGTCCATTCCCAGACATCGCCGATCATCTGCCGCAGGCTCGGTCTTGCGGTACGCCGGGCGGTATCGGGCGCGGGATGAAAATGCCGGCTGTCGGCGAGATTGCCGGCGAGCGGCATGCCCGCGCGCGGCGACTTCCCATTCCGCCTCGGTCGGCAGGCGCTTGCCGGCCCAGCTGGCGAAGGCGTCGGCCTCGTAGAAGCTGACATGGCCGACCGGCTCGGCCGGGCTCGAGCGGCCGCTCGCCCGACAGGGTGAAGACGCGCCATTCGTCGTCGTCGCGGCGCCAGTAGAGCGGCGCCTCCCAGCCCTGCTGCTGCACCGTCGCCCAGCCGTCCGACAGCCAGAACTCGGCGCGGCGATAGCCGCCATCGGCGATGAAGTCGAGCTATTCGCCGCATGTCACCGGGCGGGATGCGCGAGCCGGAACGGTTCGAGCCAGACCTTGTGGCGCGGCCTCTCGTTGTCGAAGGCGAACTCGGTGCCGGCATGGCCGATCTCGACGAGCCCGCCGGGGAATTCGACCCAGCCGACGCGCCGGCGCCGGCGGCGGCCAGCGCGCGGCCGTGGCGGCTGATAGGCCGGCAGCAGCGGGTTGACCGAGAAGACGTGCTTGATGTCCATCAGGATCAGCTCCTGATGCTGCTGCTCGTGATGGCAGGCCGAGCTCGAGCAGCGGCGCCATCTGCTGCCAGACGGCGTCATCCGGCCCCGTCGATCAGGCGCAGCATCGCGGTCGGTGACGTGGTCGCGATAGGCCGTGATCGTCTCGACCGTCGGGCGCGACAAGAGGCCCGCGCTGCGGGCGCGGGTGGCGCGGGCCGACCGCCTCGTAATAGGAGTTGAACAGATAGGCGAAGGCCGGATCGAACGGCCGGTAGGCCGGGTCGAGCGGCGGCGAGGATGAAGGTCTCGAAAAACCAGCTGGTATGCGCCAGGTGCCATTTGGTCGGGCTGGCGTCGGGCATCGACTGGATCGCCTGGTCTTCCGGCGTCAGGTGGGCGGCGAGGAGTTCGCTCTCGCGGCGGATCGCGGCGAAACGCTTCCGCTCCGACAACCGACTGGCGACGCGCGGTGCTTGGACAGCAATATCGGACACCTGCCCTCCCCGGTTAGCGTCACCCCCGCTAAACGTCCTGTCCCCGGCTTCGTCTCGCCCGCGTCCCGTAGATTCTGGCGCGGGCGATGAGAGATATGGCCGGTCGCGGCATGCGTGTAAACCTTTGCCTGTGCGTTTGCCTGCAACCGCAGGTTAGATCTGCTCGTTTGGCAGGGCAGCGCTACCCGAGATAGCGCCGGCGCAGGTGCCGCTCGAAGGCGGTGGTATCGAGGGGGGAGCCGGTGGCTTCCCGGACGAGTTCGGCGGTCGAGAGCAACGACCCCTTCGCATGCACGTTGCGGCCAAGCCAGCCAAACAGCGGCGCAAAGTCACCGCGCGCGACGTCGTCGTCGAGGTCCGGCAGCGCGTCGCGCGCCGCCGCGAAAAGCTGTGCCGCGATCAGCGCGCCGAGCGTGTAGGTCGGGAAATAGCCCCAGGCGCCGTCATACCAGTGAATATCCTGCAGACACGCCGTCGCGGTCGTTGGGCGGCGCGACGCCGAGCAGCGCCTTGAGGCCCTCGGCCCAGACGCCGGGCAAATCGCGCGGCTGCGAGATCGCCCGCGATCAGTGCGCGCTCCAGGCGGTAGCGCAGGATCACATGCGCCGGATAGGTCACCTCGTCGGCATCGACCCGGATCGGCCCGGCATCACCTTGATCTGCCGGTGATGGAATGCCTCCGGGGTCCAGGCCGCCTCGCCGCCGCCAAAGATCGCCTGCAGCAGCGGCGCGGCAAACCCGGCAAAGCCACGGCCGCGGCACACCTGCATTTCGAGAAACAGCGACTGGCTTTCGTGCATCGCCATGCCGCGCGCGTTGCCGACCGGCTGGCGCCGCCATTCCCTGGGCAGCCCGCGCTCGTAGAGGGCATGCCCCGTCTCGTGCAGGGTGCCCATCAGCGCCTTGGCGAAATCGGCCTCGTCGTAGCGGGTCGTGATGCGGACATCGTCCGGTGCCGCCGCAGAACGGATGGGCGCTCGGTCGAGGCGGCCCGCCGTGAAGTCGAAGCCGATCCGCTCCATCAGGCTTAGCGCCGCCCGCCGCTGCGCCTCGATCGGGAAAGGACCGGTCGGCGCCGGCGGCTATCCGCTGAGCAGCTTGGGCGGCGAGGGCGTCATCAAGCAGGCCCGGAAGAAAGGCGGCGATCTCGTCAAACAGGCGGTCGATCGTCGCGGTGCTTCCGTCCGGCTCGTATTGGTCGAGCAAGGCTTCGTAGGGGCTCGTGCCGAATGAATCGGCCTTGGCGGCGGCGACCTCGCGGGTCAGGCCGAGGACCCGTTCGAGACCGGGCAAGGGCGGCGGCGAAATCATCGGCCGGGCGGGCCCGTCGCCAGACGGTCTCGGATTTCCGAGCAGGCTCGTGACAGGGCCTCGACGAGATCGCCCGGCACCGCGGCGGCATGCCGCCATTGCCGCCGCATTTCGCGCAGATTGGCTCGCTGCCAGGGCCAGAGCGCCGCCGTCGCCTCCGCTTCCTGGCAACAGATCGCCGATCTCCGGCGCGCTCAGCATCTCGATGGGCAATGCCCCGCAACGTCGCGAGCTGTTCGCCGCGTGACGCCGCGCCGCCCGGCGGCATCATCGCGGCGGCGTCCCAATGCAGCATCGCAATCGCCTCCTCGACGGCGCCGAGGCGGCGAAAGCGGCTTCGAGTTCCTGATACGGCGTGATTCAGGTCTGGTCATTCGCGGCTGGGTCCGACGGGGCGGCGCTGCGACAGGACATAGATCACCAGCGCCGCGACAGCGAGGCGAAAACCAGGTGATCGCGTATTGCAGATGGTCGTTCGGCAAAGCGGCGGCGTGGCGCCGCCTTGCGGCCAGCCGCCGGGGTTGGGGGTGGCGTCGGCATCGATATAGAACGGCGCGGCATGCGGTCAGATGCTCGGCCGCGACGCCATCGCCGGCAGGTCGATCCAGAACCAGTAATTGCGGTCGGGACGGTTGTCCGGCAGGAACCAGCCGGCTTGCCGTCCGGCGCGCACGCGCAACAGCCCGGCGATCTGGACGTTCCGGCCGGCTGGCCGGCTGCGCGCCTGGTGCGGTCGCTGAGTCGGTCGGGACAAAGCCGCGGTTGACGAAGACGGTGCGGCCGTCGGGTTCGCGCAGCGGCGTCAGCACGTGAAACCCGGCGTCCGCCCTTCGGTCCGATCGCGTCGAGAAAGAGTCTCCTTGTCGTTGAGAAAGACGCCCTCGGCGAAGACAGGGTGAAATTCGAGCGTGCGGGCCTCGGCGAGGGTGCGCGGCGGGGCGACCGGCGGCGCGGCCAGCGCCGCTTCGCGCTGCGGCGATCAGGCCGCGTTTCCATTCGAGCCGCTGGAGCTGCCAGTCCCGAGCCCGGCAGCACAGCAGCCGCGCCGGCGATCGGAACAGCGTCGGCAGCAGCCGCGGGCGAAACCGGGTCCTGCTCATTCGGCCGGCGGCGATTGCAGCAGGTCGTGGCGGTATTGCAGCGCGATCAGCCCGGCCTTCAGCGGCCGCAGCATCAGGATCGCGCCGCCGAGGATCAGCGGCGTCCACAGCACCATGTGGACCCAGAGCGGCGGTCGAGAACCTGATCTCGACGATCGCGGCGAGCCCGACGACGATAAACCCGAGAAACAGGATCACAAACACCGCCGGGCCGTCGCCGGCATCCTGCGCCGACAGGTCGAGACCGCACACGCTGCACAGCCGGCGCGCACGGTCAGCAGACCGCTGAATAACGCGCCCTCGCCGCAGCGCGGGCAGCGGCAGCCGAGCGCGCGCGCGGCCAGCGGGACCGGCGGCATAATGCCGCGTCTCGCTCACCAATCCGCCGGCCGGCGCAAACGCCGGATCAGCCGCCGACGCCGTCCGGCATGGCGTTGCCCATGCCCCACCAGTAGATGCAGACGAACAGGAACAGCCAGACGACGTCGACGAAATGCCAGTACCACGCCGCCGCTTCGAGGCCGAAATGGTGGTCGGGCTTGAAATGGCCCGTGCGTCGCGCGCCACAGGCAGACGGCGAGAAAGATCGTGCCGACGATGACATGAAAGCCGTGGAACCCGGTCGCCATGAAGAAGGTCGAGGGGTAGATGCCGCCGGTGAAATGGAACGCGGCATGGCCGTATTCATAGGCCTGCACGCAGGTGAAGCTGAGGCCGAGCAGCACGGTGACGGTGAGGCCCTGGATCAGCCCCTTGTTGTTGCCTTCGAGCAGCGAGTGGTGCGCCCAGGTCACCGTCGTGCCCGACAGCAGCAGGATCAGCGTGTTGAGGAACGGGAACTCGAACGGGTCGAACGGGTGGATGCCCTTGGGCGGCCACACGCCGCCGACCGGAAACAGGCTCGACGAGAAGAACGCCCAGAAGAACGCCGAGAAGAACATCACCTCGGAGGCGATGAACAGCGCCATGCCGTAGCGCATGCCGAGCTGCACGACCGGGTTGTGAAAGCCCTGGAAGGTCGCCTCGCGGATCACGTCGCGCCACCACACCGCCATCACGACAGCACCGCGATAAAGCCGATGATCATCAGGGCCGTGCCGTGGCCGTGCATGTACAGAACGGCGCCGGTGGCGAGCAGCGCCGGCGGCGATCGCGCCGACGATCGGCCACGGGCTGGGATCGACCAGATGGTAGGGATGCTTTGGCGCAGGCGTGCCCGCCATCGGCATGGCCGGCTGCGTGGGCATGGGCGTGAGTGTCGGTCATGTCTGTCCGCCAGGGTTCGCTGGGTTGCGCCGCTTTAGTTGACTGCTCGGTTGGCCGGCCGGGTTGCGGGCGGCAGCGGCGCCGCGCACGGCCGGCGCGGCTGCCTGTGCGCCCGGTACATCGTATAGGACAAGCGTGATCGTGCGCACGTCGCGGGTGTCGGGATCGGTCAGGAGGTCGGGATCGACAAAGAACACGACCCCCATATCCTTGCTTTCGCCCGGCGCGAGCCGCTGTTCGTTGAAGCAGAAACACTGCAGCTTGTCGAAATAGATGCCGGTCTTGGTCGGCGTCACGTTGAAGGTCGCCGATCCGGTGACCGGCTCGCTGCTGCGGTTGACGGCGCGGAAGAACACTTCGCGCTGCTCGCCGGGATGCACCTGTACCTCTGGCACCACCGGGCCGAAACTCCCAGCCGAGGTCGGGCGAGGTCGTCGGCGTCGAAGCGTACCGTGACGATCGCATCGGCGATCTGCTTCGGGCGCCGCGGTCGGCGCGCTGCGTCGTGCCGCCAAACCCGGTCGCGGCACAGAACATCCGGTAGAGCGGCACCGAGGCGAACGACAACCCGACCATGCCGGCGACCACCGACGACCAGCAGCAGCGACGAGTGGCGCCATTGCGGCGGCGCGGTGCCGGGCTGTCGCCATCGTCTCAGCCCCCGCTCATCCGCACGATGAGATCGTGTAGAACAGCGCGACCAGCGCCAGCAGCACGATCAGCAAGCGCCCGGTTGCGCGCCGCGTATCCGGCGCTCGCGCTCATCTCTCGGTTCCGCGCATCGTTCCCGCCGCGGTCATCGCGCCCGTCCGACAAAATGGTCGGCCAGCAGCACGGCAGAAGATCAGGAACAGGTAGAGCAGCGAAAAACGCGAACATCTGCCGCGCGCTGCGGTCGCTGTCGTCGCGCAGCACGCGGATCGCGGCGCCGGTGAACATCGAGGCTCAGCAGCAGCCGGCGCTGACGCCGTAGAGCGGCCCGGCAAAGCCGAGCAGCCAGGGCGCCAGCGTCGCCGGCCACAGCATCAGCGTATAGAGCAGCATCTGCCGCTTGGTTTCGCGCGGCGCCCGCCACGACCGGCAGCATCGGGATGCCGGCGGCGGCGTACTCCCCGGCGCGGTACAGCGACAGCGCCCAGAAATGCGGCGGCGTCCAGAAAAAGATGATCGCGAACAGCGCGACCGCGCCCCAGCCGACATCGCCGGTCACCGCGGCCCAGCCGATCAGCGGCGGCAAGCGCGCCGGCGGCGCCGCCGATCACGATGTTCTGCGGCGTCCGCCGCTTCAGCCACATCGTGTAGACAAAGACGTAGAACGCGATGGTCAGCGCCAGCAATTGCGCCGCGACCCAGTTGACCGCCAGCCCCATCACCGCGACCGAGCCGACCGCCAGCACCACGCCGAAGCCGAGCGCTTCGCCCGGCATCATGCGTCCGGCCGGCAAGGGCCGCGACGCGGTGCGCCGCATGATCGCGTCGATGTCGCGGTCGTACCACATGTTGATCGCGCCCGACGCGCCGGCACCGACCGCGATGCACAGCACCGCGATCGCGCCGAGCACCGGGTGCAGATGACCCGGCGCCACGACCATCCCGACAAAGCCGGTGAACACGACCAGCGACATGACCCTGGGCTTCAGGATCTGGACATAGTCGCCGACCGCCGCGCCGGCATAGGAGGCGGCGGCGGTCGCGGGAAGTTCGCTCACGCTGTTCTGTACTCCGCTCGCACTCACCGCGCCGCCTAATGTGCCCCGCCGGGGCCGATGACCGGCAGTTCGTCAAAGCTGTGGAACGGCGGCGGCGAACTGACGTGCCATTCCAGCGTCGTCGCCCCCTCGCCCCAGTAATTGGCGCCGAACCCGCCGGCCGGCCGTGAAGGTGTGGAACACGATGAAGATGAAGAACAGCGTCGACCCATAGGAGATGAACGCGCCGATCGACGACACCATGTTCCACCCGGCAAACGCGTCGGGGTAGTCGGCGATGCGCCGCGGCATGCCGGCCAGCCCGAGGAAATGCTGCGGGAAGAAGGTCAGGTTGACGCCGATGAAGGTGGTCCAGAAATGGATCTTGCCAAAGGTCTCGTTGTACTGGTGGCCCGACATCTTGCCGATCCAGTAGTAGAACCCGGCAAACAGCCCGAACACCGCGCCGAGCGACAGCACGTAATGGAAGTGCGCCACGACGTAATAGGTGTTGTGCAGCGCGAAATCGACGCCGGCATTGGACAGCACGACGCCGGTCACGCCGCCGAGCGTGAACAGGAAGATGAACCCGATCGCCCACAGCATCGGCGTCTTGAACTCGATCGAGCCGCCCCACATCGTGGCGATCCACGAGAAGATCTTCACCCCGGTCGGCACCGCGATAACCATCGTCGCCGCGGTGAAATAGGCGCGGGTATCGACGTTGATGCCGGTCGTGAACATGTGGTGCGCCCACACGACAAAGCCGATGCCGCCGATCGCGACCATCGCATAGGCCATGCCGAGATAGCCGAACACCGGCTTGCGCGAGAAGGTCGAGACGATCTGCGACACGATCCCGAACGCCGGCAGGATCATGATGTAGACTTCCGGGTGCCCGAAAAACCAGAACAGGTGCAGGAACAGCATCGGGTCGCCGCCGCCCGCCGGGTCGAAGAAGGTGGTGCCGAAATTCCGGTCGGTCAGCAGCATCGTGATCGCACCCGCCAGCACCGGCAGCGCCAGCAGCAGCAGGAACGCGGTCACCAGGATCGACCACACGAACAAGCGGCATGCGGTGCAGCGTCATGCCCGGCGCGCGCATGTTGAAGATCGTCGTGATGAAGTTGATCGAACTCATGATCGACGACGCGCCGGCGAGATGCAGCGAGAAGATCGCCATGTCGATCGACGGCCCCGGATGCCCCGCGGGCAAGGCCGAGGAGAGCGGCGGGTAGATCGTCCACCCGACCCCGGCGCCGGCGCCGTTCACCCCCTGCCCGGCGCCCACCAGCGTCGAGCCCAGCAGCAGCAGGAAGGACGGGATCAGCAGCCAGAAGCTGACATTGTTCATGCGCGGGAAGGCCATGTCCGGCGCGCCGATCATCAGCGGCACCATCCAGTTGCCGAACCCGCCGAACGTCGCCGGCATGACCACGAAAAACACCATGATCAGGCCGTGCGCGGTGATCAACACGTTGTAGAACTGGTGATCTTCGATCAGGTGATTGCCGGGGTGCATCAACTGCGCCCGCATCAGCACCGACAGCGCACCGCCCAGGAGGCCGGCGAAAATCGCCAGGCACAGATAGAGCGTGCCGATATCCTTGTGGTTGGTCGACAGGAGCCAGCGGGTAAAGAAGCCCGGCCGATGATCATGCGCCGCATGATCGGCGCCGGTATGAGCATCATGGTATGCCATCAGAGACCCTCTTGCGCTGTCAATTGCCGGCCGACTTGGCGCCAGCCCATTGGGCGTCGGCCCGCGCCGGCTGCACCACGCCGGCTGCCGCGACCACCGTCGTCGTTCCGCCGGCTGCCGGTTTACCTGCCCCCACCGCAGCCATACTCGGCAGCATCGGTGGCGTGGCTACGGCGAACTTCTTTTTCGCGTCGCCCAGCCATTTGTCGAAATCGGCCTTGGCGATGACTTTCACCGCGATCGGCATGAAGGCGTGGTTGATGCCGCAAATCTGGTTGCATTCGCCGTAATAGGTGCCGGGCTCGTCAACCCTGAACCAGCTCTCGTTGAGCCGGCCGGGCATCGCGTATTCCTGGACACCGAAGGACGGCACGAACCAGCTGTGGATGACCCCGTCCGGCACTCCGGCGATCTGCACCCGTACCGTTGCGCCGGCCGGCACGACGAGCGGGTTGTCGACATCGAGCAGCCGCTTCTGACCCGGCTGCAAATCCTTTTCGGCGATCAGGTTGCTGTCGAATTTAAGCCCCTGGTCGGGATACTCATAAGTCCAGTACCACTGGTTGCCGGTGACCTTGATGGTCATGTCGGCGTTCGGCACCCGGTCCATGAAATACATCAGCTTGAAGGACGGGATCGCGATCAGCACCAGGATGACGACCGGGACGACCGTCCACAGGACCTCGATCACCGTGTTGTGCGAGGTCCGGGTCGGCACCGGATTGCGCTTGGCACTGAAGCGGTACATCACGTAGCCGAGCAGCCCCATCACGAACAGCGTGATCAGCGTGGTGATGACCAGCAGTTCGTCGTGGAACTGGCTGATCCGATCCTTGACCGGCGTGGCCGGCGGCTGCATGCCCAGTTCCCAGTTGCGCGGTTCCGCCGCCCATCCGGCCGCCGACAGCAGCGCGATGCCGGCGCCCGCCACGACCAGAACGAGGCAGGCTCGCGCTATCTGCTTCCACGAAATCAATCGCATCAACCGCACCATGTCCCGGCTGCCCCTTTCCGGCGAGGACCCACCCCGTTTCCGGGCGGCAGGTTGCCCAGGTGGCAAGTTCCCCGAGGGGCAAGTTCCCCAAGGGGCAAGTTCCACTGGCGGCAACCGGCGATTTCGACCCTACACCAAAGGCCGTCGGAGCGACAACCGAGGCCAAGCCGGCCGGAGTGCCGTAATTTGCGGCAAGCCGTCGCACACACCGATATCGCGAGGCCTGCTGCCGCGCAGACCGACTTGTGCCTTTCGCTGCCGCCCTTCCGCGACCATATTTCCGACAGATGACTGCGTTCGCCAGGACCGGGAGCTTCTGATGACCAATCTCGCGATCACCAATGAGCTGTTTTTCGACCGTACCGGGATGGACCCCGGCCGTGTCGAGTCGATCGTCGGCGAGGCGCTCGCGGGCATGGATGACGGCGAATTGTTCCTCGAATATCACCAGTCGGAGAGCGTCGCGCTCGATGACGGGCGGATCAAGAGCGCCGCGTTCGACACGACGCAGGGCTTTGGTCTGCGCGCTGTCGCCGGCGAGGCCGCCGGCTATGCCCATGCCTCCGATCTGTCCGAGGCCGCGCTGCGGCGCGCCGCGACGGCGGTGCGGGCGGTCGCCAGCGGCCATGCCGGCACACTCGCCGAACCGCCCGCCGGCACCAACCGCGCCCTCTACACCGACATGAACCCGCTCGGCACGGTCGATCTGGGCGCCCGCACCAGGCTGCTCGCCGAAATCGACGCTTATGCCCGCAGCCGCGATCCGCGCGTCAGGCAGGTCATGGCCTCGCTGTCCGGCGTGTGGCAGGCGGTGCAGATCATCCGCCCCGATGGCCGCCAGGCCGCCGACATCCGCCCGCTGGTGCGGCTCAACGTTTCGGTCGTGGTTGGTGACGGCGGCCGCATGGAGACGGGGTCGCACGGCGCCGGTGGCCGCGTCACCTACGAGCACTATCTCGACCCGGTGAACTGGAAGGCGCAGGTTGACGAGGCGCTGCGTCAGGCGCTGGTCAATCTCGGCTCGGTGCCGGCGCCGGCCGGCGAGATGACCGTCGTGCTCGGCCCCGGCTGGCCCGGCGTCATGCTGCACGAGGCGGTCGGGCATGGGCTCGAAGGCGATTTCAACCGCAAGAAGACCTCGGCCTTTTCCGGGATGATCGGCCAGCGTGTCGCGGCGCCTGGCGTCACGGTCGTCGATGACGGGACGATGCCGGACCGCAGGGGTTCGCTGACGATCGACGACGAGGGCACGCCGTCGAGCTACACGACGCTGATCGAGGACGGCATCCTCAAGGGCTACATGCACGACCGGCTCAACGCCCGCCTGCTCGGTGCCACGCCGACCGGCAACGGCCGCCGCGAGAGCTTTGCGCATGCGCCGATCCCGCGCATGACCAACACCTACATGCTGAACGGCGCGCACGACCCCGAGGAGATCATGCGGTCGGTCAAGCGCGGCCTCTACGCGGTCAATTTCGGCGGCGGCAGCGTCGACATCACCTCGGGCAAGTTCGTGTTCTCAGCCTCTGAAGCCTACCTGATCGAGGATGGCAAGGTCGGACCCGCCGTCAAGGGCGCGACCCTCATCGGGAATGGCCCCGACGCGATGAACAAGGTCACGATGGTCGGCAACGATCTGCGGCTCGACGACGGCGTCGGCACCTGCGGCAAGGACGGCCAGGGCGTTCCGGTCGGGGTCGGCCAGCCGACCCTGCGGATGGACGGCCTGACCGTCGGCGGCACCGCCGCTTGATTTCCCTCTCCCGCACCGCGGGAGAGGGTGGCGAGCATCGCGAGACGGGTGAGGGTCTCGCAGCACCGCCGACCCTCACCCGTCTCGCCACTGTCGCGGCGATCCACCCTCTCCCGCGATGCGGGAGAGGGGAATAGTCTTTTCCGTTGCTGCTCGTCCGACTGGTTTTTTGCGTTCTGCTCGGCGCGTTGCCGCTGGCCGCGGCGGGCGCCTGCGATTTCGATTGGGCGCCGTCGAGCCGCTGGTCGGTCGTCACCGAACATGGCGTGTCGTGGCTGAAGACGCCGTGCGGCGACCGGTTTTACAGCCTCGGCGTCAACACCCTCGACGGCGGCTACCCGCAGCGCGAGAAGGACGGCAAGGTCTGGTACAGCTGGACCGCGTTTGAACCCGGTCTGCCCGCCTGGGTGCGGCAGACCCGCACCCGGCTGGCGCAGTGGGGCTTCAACACCGCCGGTGGCTGGTCCCTGCCGCCGCAATTGTTGCAGACGCCCGCGGTCATCGACCTCGAAATCGGCCGCAACGCCAAATTCCACTGGTTCGACCCGTTTTCCGACGAAACCGAACGCGCAATGATGGCAAAGGCGCGCGAACTCGTGGCGCCGTATCGCAACTCGCCCTACCGCATCGGGTATTTTTCCGACAACGAGGTCGGCTGGTGGGCCGGCGCGCTGTTCGTCTACTACTCGATGCAGCCCCCCGACTCGATAACCAAACAGCGCTGGGTCGCACTGCTGCGCCAGCATTACGGCGACGATTGGGGGAAATTCACCGCCGATTTCGCGCCGCCGGCCTCGACCCCTTCGTGGGAAGCGCTGCTCGCGAGCCGCGAGATGACGCATATGCGCCCCGGCGGCAATGGCATCGCCGTGGTGCGCGAATGGACCGGCCTCGTCGCGGCGCGTTATTACGAATTGTCGGCCCGCGCGATCCGCGCGGCCGACCCGGAGGCGCTCTATTTCGGCGACCGCCTGCCGATCTATTACGACCCGGCGGCGGTGCGCGCGATGGCACCTTATGTCGATGCGATTGCCAGCAACTACAACGTCGATAGCAGCGACGGCTGGCTCGCGCGGTACTATTTCGACGGGCTGGAGACATTGTCCGGCGGACGGCCGGTGCTGGTGACCGAGTGGTTTTTCGCGGCCCGCGAGAACCGCACCGGCAACAGCAATAACGGTCACCTGATGACCGTCGATACCCAGGCCGAACGCGCCGCGGGCGCCGCCGCCGCGACGCGCAACTTCGCCCGCCGCCCCGACATCATCGGGTCGCACTGGTTCCAGTATTACGACCATCCGAAAGGCGGGCGCGCCGATGGCGAGGATTACGATTTCGGCCTCGTTGACATCGACAACGAGCCCTATGAGCGGCTGACCCATGCGCTCGCTGCCGCCAACCGCGAGGCGCCGGCGCTGCACGCCCGCGCGGTGCCGCCGGCAGGGTCGGGTGGCCCGATCGTGGTCCCGCACGCGCAAATCTCGTTAAGCGAGCACAGCCTGACCGACTGGCCGAAACCAGCCAGCCTGCTGCCGCCGCTGGTGCCGTCGCCGGGCGCGGTCGATTTCGGCGAGGTCTATCTGTCTTGGAGCGAGCAGGGCCTGGCGGTCGCGACAGTCGGCCAGGATTATTACGATCTCGACCTCCTCGCCTATGACGGCGCGTTTCCGCTTAGCGAGGCGTACCGGCTCGAACTCGGCATCGACGCCGGCGGCGGACCGCACCGCATGACGCTGTTCTTCATCCCCGGCCACGGCGACCGGGCCGATCACCAGTCGATGACCGCCCGACTGTGTTCCGGCGCAGCGGCGGAAGCGATTGCCCAGGGCTGCCGGCCGGTTGCGGGGGCGGAAGCGGTGTATTTCGGCGCCGACCAGCCGCGTATCACCGCGGAAATGCTGATCCCCTGGTCGGCGTTGGGCATTCCGACACCGCCCTCCGGCGCCACGGTGCGCGGCGAGGTCACGATGACCTCATGGCACCGCGAACGCTGGATGTCGCTATCGGGTCAGGCGCCGGACGCCGCGATCGCCAGCCCATCACTATGGCGCCGGATGCAACTCGGCGACGGCTTGGTCGTCACCAGCCCGCCGGCACCGGCGGGGGCGCCGGGCTGATCAAAACTCCCTTCCCGTGGGCCGCCTACGAGGGTTGAAGGCCAAAGCGAGATTGGTTGAATGCCGGTCTAATTGAGCCGGCCGCGGGGTGGTTCGCGGCGGGTTTGCGGTCGGCGGGCGACGAGCTGGCCGGCCTGATGGTGGACAATCCGCCAGGCGCCGTCCTCGCGCACGAAGAGGTTGCTGGCGATCAACGTACCGCCGTCGATCTCTTCCTCACAGATCACCAGCGCGGTGTCGCCGTAGAGAAACACCTGCTCGTCGTAGCAGGCGACGCGTGGCGCCTCCGGGTTCGCCAGGATGTTGTGCCAGCTCTGTATGACCGCGTCGCGATCGGTCAGCGGTGCCCATCCGGGATGCACGCAGGCAACCGGCGCCTCGCGCGCCCACAGCGCATCCATCGCCGCCGCATCGCGCGTCGTAAAGGCGCGGTAGAATTCGAGATTGGCAGCGAGAATCGCGTCGCTGTCGTGCATGGCGGGCTCCGTTTGTAACAACTGCAAGGATAAGGCGATGGCGGTCTAACCGCCAGTAAACTTGCTGTATTCGGGGTTCTGACAATTTCATAGGCAGGCTAATGCCTAAAAATTAGGCGTCCCCAATCAAGGTATTCCGGCCTGCATACCCCCGATTGCTTGGCCCCGATCTTGCTCCCCCTCAGCCCCGCCGGCCCGTGCAATGCCGCGCAGACGAAAGGAAAGAGGGAAGCGATGAATTTTATAAAGGGGATATGCCGCGCGGCGCTGGCCGCGGTCGCCATCGCGGGGACGATAGCGACCGCCGACGCCCAGACGCAGGGGACGATCAAGATCGGCGTGTTGCACTCGCTGTCCGGCACGATGGCGATCAGCGAAACGACGCTGAAGGACACGGTTTTGATGATGGTCGACGACCTCAACAAAAAGGGCGGCCTGCTCGGCAGGAAGGTCGAGGCGGTGGTGGTGGACCCGGCATCGAACTGGCCGCTTTTCGCGGAAAAGGCGCGTGATCTGCTGGCCAAGGAAAAGGTCGCGGTGGTGTTCGGCTGCTGGACCTCGGTGTCGCGCAAATCGGTGTTGCCGGTCTTCGAAGAGCTGAACGGGCTGCTGTTTTACCCGGTGCAGTACGAGGGCGAGGAAAGCTCGAACAACGTGTTCTATACCGGCGCCGCGCCAAATCAGCAGGCGATCCCGGCGGTCGAATACCTGATGAGTGCCGAAGGCGGCAGCGTAAAGCGCTGGGTGCTCGAAGGCACCGACTACGTCTATCCCCGCACCACCAACAAGATCCTCGAAGCCTTCCTGAAGGCGAAGGGCGTGCGCGGCGGAAGACATCAAGATCAACTATACCCCATTCGGTCATTCCGACTGGCAGACCGAAGTCGCCGACGATCAAGAAATTCGCCTCGGGCGGCAAGAAGACGGCGGTGGTCTCGACCATCAACGGCGACGCCAACGTACCGTTCTACAAGGAACTGGCTAATGCCGGCATCAAGGCATCGGACATCCCGGTCGTCGCGTTCTCGGTCGGTGAGGAGGAACTGGCGGGTATCGATACCAAGAACCTGGTCGGCCATCTCGCCGCGTGGAACTACTTCGAATCGGTGAAGAACCCGACCAACGACGGCCTTCATCAAGCAGTGGCACGACTTCATCAAGAACCCGAAGCGCATCACCAACGACCCGATGGAAGCGACCTATATCGGCTTCAAGATGTGGACGCAGGCGGTGGAGCAGGCCGGCACCACCGATGTCGATGCGGTGCGCCAGGCGATGTACGGCCAGAAGGTCAAGGCGCCGAGCGGCTTCACCGCGGTGATGAACACCAACCATCATCTGTCAAAGCCGGTGATGATCGGCGAAATCCGGCCGGACGGCGCAGTTCGACGTGGTGTGGCAGACCAAGGAGCCGATCAAGGCCGACGCCTGGAGCCCGCACCTGCCGGAAGACAAGGGCAAGGTCGCCGACTGGAGCTATCCCTGGGTCTGCGGCAACTGCACCGCCGCCAAATACAAGGACTGATGCCGCAAGCCCTTCCATCCCCGCTTGGGACGGAAGGGCTTTGCCCTCTCACTCGCGTCGTCCCTGCGAAAGCAGGGACCCATTCCTGAAACAGCTCGGTTCTCGCAGGAAAGCTCGCGTCCGATGTCACTTCTCGAGGCCCGAAGCACCCAACGGTGGGTCCCTGCTTGCGCAGGGACGACAGTGGCGTGCGTCTTCGTTTCTGCTTGCCTTGTTGGCCGGCGCGCACCGCGCGGGCGGAAGACCTGGCGTCCGTCGTCCCCGGGCTGGCGGGCGACAGCTTCGCCGAAAAGGAGGCGGCGATCGTGGCGCTCGGCAGGCTCGGCGACCCGCGCGCCGTGCCGATCCTGAAGGCGCTGGCCGACGACCGGCTGCGCCGCGCGCCGGATGGCCGCGTCGTCGTGATCGATACGGCCGGCGGCACCACCAAGGCGACCGACGCGGTGACCGGCGCGGAACTCAAGGATGTGCCGCCTGACAGCCTCGACCGGGTCTTCGTCAACAACCGGCTGCGCGGCGCGATCGAAGCAGCGCTTGGCGGCTCTGACCCTGTTCAGCACCGACCGCGCGACCCGGCTCGCCGCGGCGCAGGACGTGCTGAAACACCCGTCGGCCGATGCCGCGGCGCCGCTCGAAAAGGCGCTCGGCGGCCGAGCAGGATACCGAGATCCGCGGCGCGATGCAGCGTGGCCTCTCTGCGGTGCGGCTGTTCGCCGGCAGCAACGAGGAACAGCTGGCGGCGGCCCGCACCCTCGGCACGACAACCGACCCGCAGATCAAGAACCTGCTCGACGAACTGCGCAACAAGCCCGACCTCGACCCCGATGTGCGCAAGGCCGCCGAAGACGCGCTGCGTTCGATCGACAGCCGGCTGCGCCTGACCGGGCTCGCCGCCAATCTGTTCCAGGGGATCAGCCTCGGCAGCGTGCTGCTGCTCGCCGCGATCGGCCTTGCCATCACCTTCGGCGTGATGGGCGTCATCAACATGGCGCATGGCGAGATGATCATGCTCGGCGCCTACGCCGCCTATGTCGTGCAGGAGCTGTTTCGCGCCTTTCTGCCGCCCGGCTGGTTCGGCGCCTATCTGATCGTCGCGGTGCCGGTCGCGTTCCTGATCGCCGGGCTGCTCGGCGTGATCCTCGAACGCTGCCTGATCCGCTTTCTCTATGGCCGCGCCGCTCGAAACGCTGCTGGCGACCTGGGGCGTCAGCCTGATCCTGCAGCAGGCGTGCGCTCGATCTTCGGCGCGCCAAACAAGGAGGTCTCCAACCCCAGCTGGATGACCGGCGGGTTCGATATCGTCGGCGGCTTCACGATCACCTGGAACCGGCTCTACATCATCGTCTTCTGCTTCGTCGTGCTCGGCGCGCTGGCGCTGCTCCTCAACCGCACCAGCTTTGGCCTTAACATGCGGGCGGTGACGCAAAACCGCGACATGGCGCGCGGCGATGGGCATCCGCACCGCGCGGGTCGATGCGCTGACCTTCGGGCTCGGTTCCGGCATCGCCGGCATGGCCGGGGTGGCGTTGAGCCAGATCGGCAATGTCAGCCCCAATCTCGGCACGATCTACATCGTCGATAGCTTCCTGGTCGTCGTGTTCGGCGGCGTCGGCAATCTGATGGGGACGCTGGTCGGCGCGCTGTCGCTCGGCATCGTCAATAAATTCCTCGAACCCGTGGCCGGCGCGGTGCTCGGCAAGATCGTCGTGCTGGCGGCGATCATCCTGTTCATCCAGCGGCGGCCGCGCGGGCTTTTCGCCCTCAAGGGCCGCATGGCGGAGGGCTGAGCCGTGATCTCGGGTATCGGCGCGCGCACCAACCCCTGGGGGACGCGGTTCTGGCTGGTCTTCGCGATTTGCGGCGCGATCCTGGTGATCGGTGTGCCGCTGCTCAATCTGCGGGTGGCGCCGGGTTCGCCGTTTGCGGTGCAGGATTACCTCGTGCCGTTGCTCGGCAAGTATCTGTGCTACGCGATCCTGGGGCTGAGCCTCGATCTTGTGTGGGGCTATGCCGGCATCCTGAGCCTCGGGCATGGCGCGTTCTTCGCGCTCGGCGGGTACGCGATGGGCATGTATCTGATGCGCCAGATCGGCACCCGCGGCGTCTACCAGAACCCGGTCCTGCCGGATTTCATGGTGTTCCTGAACTATAAGGAATTGCCGTGGTTCTGGTGTGGCTTTGATCATTTCGCCTATGCCATGGCGATGGTGATCCTGGTGCCGGGCGTGTTCGCCTTTATCTTCGGCTGGCTGGCCTTTCGCTCGCGGGTCACCGGTGTCTATTTGTCGATCATCACCCAGGCGATGACCTACGCGCTGTGGCTCGCCTTTTTCCGCAACGATATGGGGTTCGGCGGCAATAACGGGCTGACCGATTTCAAGGATTTGCTCGGCTACGACCTACACCTGCCGGCAACCCGCATCGGGCTCTACATCGCGTCGGCGGTCGGGCTCGGCCTGTCCTACCTGCTGTGCCGCTATATCGTGACCTCAAAGCTCGGCCGCGTGCTGCTCGCCTTGCGCGACGCCGAAAGCCGGGTGCGTTTTCTCGGCTATTCGGTGACCAGCGCCAAATTCTTCGTCTTCACCGTCTCGGCGGTGCTCGCCGGCATCGCCGGCGCGCTCTACGTGCCCCAGGTCGGCATCATCAATCCGAGCGAGTTTTCGCCGGCCAATTCGATCGAGATCGCGATCTGGGTATCGGTCGGCGGCCGCGGCACGCTGCTTGGCGCGATCATCGGCTCGGGCTTTGTCAACGCCGTGAAGACCTGGCTGACCAGCGCGGCGCCGGAGACCTGGCTGTTTGCGCTGGGCGGGTTGTTTGTGTTCACGACGCTGGTTTTGCCGCGCGGCATTGTCGGGACAATCGCCGAACTGCCCTGGCCGCGGCGGCGGCCGGCGGAGGTTGCCGAGCCGGAACTGACCTCAATCGCGCCGGTCGATGGACCGGTCGCGTTGGAGAAGCGGGCATGATCGCCAATTCGACGCCCCCGGCCGATGTACTGCTCTACCTGAACGGCATCACGGTCAGCTTTGACGGGTTCAAGGCGCTCAACGATTTGTCGTTGATCGTCGAGGACCGCGAGTTGCGCACGATCATCGGCCCGAACGGCGCCGGCAAGACGACGATGATGGATGTCATCACCGGCAAGACCCGGCCCGATACCGGCGAGGCCTTTTTCCGCGGCACCGAAGATCTGACCAGGCTCGACGAAGCGGCGATCGCCAATCTCGGCATCGGGCGCAAATTCCAGCGGCCGACCGTGTTCGAAAACCTGACCGTGTTTGAAAACCTCGAACTGGCGCTGGCCGAAAGCCGCAACACCTTGCAGACGCTGTTCGCCCGGCTGTCCGCGGCGCAGCGCGAGCGGATCGACGCGACGCTGAACCGCATCGGCCTGTCGCAGCAGGAAGGCAAACGGGCCGGCGCGCTGAGCCACGGGCAGAAACAATGGCTCGAAATCGGCATGCTGCTGATCCACGACCGGCAATTGCTGCTGCTCGACGAACCCGTCGCCGGCCTGACCGACCGCGAAACCGAGGAGACCGCCGAACTGATCCTTGGCCTCGCCAAGGACCGCACGATCATCGTCGTCGAGCACGACATGGCCTTTGTGCGCAGCCTCGGCGCCAGGGTGACGGTGTTGCACGAAGGCTCGGTGCTGGCCGAAGGGTCGATCGACCACGTGCAAAACCACCCCCGCGTCATCGAAGTCTATCTCGGCCGCTGACGATGGCGCCGGCGTCTTGTCATGGCTCCGTAGGATGGGCTGAGCGCCAGCGAAGCCCATCGCTTTGGCTCGGACAGTTGATGGGCTTCGCTGCGCTCAGCCCATCCTACGATTGGGGATCGGATCATCATGCTGTCGGTTGAAGCGATCGATCTCTATTACGGCGCCAGCCACACGCTGCGGCGGGTAAACCTGACGGCGCGCAAGGGCGAGGTGACCTGCATCCTCGGGCGCAACGGGGTCGGCAAGACCAGTCTGCTGCGCGCGATTTTCGGCCTCAACCCGATCCGCGCGGGCCGCATTCGCTGGGAAGACACGGACATCTCGCACGCCCCACCGCATGAGCGGGCGCGCTCCGGGCTGGCGCTGGTGCCGCAGGGGCGCGAAATCTTCCCGCGCCTCTCGGTGCTGGAAAACCTGATGACCGGGTTTGCCATCCTGCCGCGCAGCCTGCGGCATGTCCCCGACGAGATCTACAACCTGTTCCCGGTGCTGAAAGACATGCTGAACCGCCGTGGCGGCGATTTGTCGGGCGGGCAGCAGCAGCAACTGGCGATCGCCCGCGCCCTGGTGATGCGCCCGCGCCTCTTGATCCTCGACGAGCCGACCGAGGGCATCCAGCCGTCGATCATCAAGGATATCGGCCGCGTCATCCAACAACTGGCGGCACGTGGTGACATGGCGATCCTGCTGGTCGAGCAATATTTCGAATTCGCCCGCGACCTCGCGACCTCCTATGCCGTCATGCAGCGCGGCGAGGTCGTGCTGAGCGGCCGCCAGAGCGAGATGGACGAGGCGGCGGTGCGGACCTATCTGACGGTATAAGCAGCGGCGGCCGATTGCCGCCTCGCAAAACCGCCACGGTGGGTTTGATGGCCGATCCCCAACACGACGTGATCGCGTTTCTGCGCGACCCGGCCTCCTATCCGCCGGGTGCTGAGCCGATCGAAATCATCGAGACGCATGCCTCGCTGGTGTTTCTCGCCGGACCGCGCACCTACAAGCTGAAGCGCGCCGTCAAATACTCGTATCTCGATTTCTCGACGCTGCCGCTGCGTCAGGCGGCCTGTACCGCCGAACTGAAACTCAACCGCCGCACCGCGCCGCAGCTTTACCTTGAAGTCCGCGCGATCAGCCGAATGCCCGATGGCAGCCTCGCCTGGGGGCGCGGTGGCGAGCCGGTCGATTTCGTCGTCGTCATGCGGCGCTTCGACCAGCAGGGCCTGTTGAGCAATCTCGCCAAGGCCGGCGGGCTGACAGTACCGCTGATCTACGCGTTGACCGCGCACATCGCGGAATTCCACGCCAAGGCCGAGACCTGTGCTGACCAGGGCGGGGTCACGGCGATGACGGAGGTGGCGCGGGATAATATCGGCTGCCTGCACGATTGCGCGACAGCCGGGTTCGACACTGCGCGGATCGACCGGATCGATGCCGGGATGCTCCACGAATTGCGGCGAGTCGGCGCGCTGCTTGACGACCGGCGCGCCGACGGCAAGGTGCGGCGGGGCCATGGCGATTTGCATCTCGGGAATATCTGCCTCGTCGAGGGCAAGCCGCTGCTGTTCGACGCCATCGAGTTTTCCGAGCGCATCGCCAGCATCGACGTGCTCTACGACCTCGCCTTCCTGTTGATGGATTTGGCGCATCGCGGCCAGCGCGGCCTGGCGAACCTGGTGCTCAACCGCTACCTCGACCTGACCGAGGAAGACGACGGCCTCGCCGCGATGCCGCTGTTTCTGTCGCTGCGGGCGGCGATCCGCGCGCATGTGACCGCGACGATGGCGGCGCATCATTGGGGCGGCGGCGATGCCGATGCCGCCTTCGCCGAGGCCCGCCGCTATCTGGAAGAGGCCGAGTCCGCGTTGCAGCCCGCGACGCCGCGGCTGGTCGCGGTCGGCGGGTTCAGCGGCAGCGGCAAGTCGACCCTCGCCGCCGGTCTCGCCCTCGAACTCGCCGATGGCCCCGGCGCCCGCGTGTTGCGCAGCGACGTGCTGCGCAAGCTGCGCTTTGGCACCGAACCCGAGCGCAAGCTGCCCGCCGCCGCCTACACCGCCGAGGTATCGACGCAGGTGTACCGCGACATCGCCGACCGCGCTGCCGCGACGTTGCGCGCCGGCTATCCCGTCGTGATTGATGCCGTGTCGCTGCGCGAGGACGAACGCCGCGCCTTCGCGGCCATCGCCGATGTCGCGGGGGTGCCCTTTACCGGCCTGTGGCTCGACGCCCCGCAACCTACGATGGCGGCGCGCCTCGATGCCCGTCGCGGCGACGCCTCCGACGCGTCGTTCCAGGTTTTGACCGAGCAGATGGCGCATGACCCCGGCATGATCGCATGGGCCCGCATCGACGCCAGCATCGGCCCCGAAGCCACCCTCGCCGCCGCCCGCCGCGCCCTCCTGCATTGAGCCGCGAAGGCGGCTGCCCCTCGAATTCGACCAAGTGCGGGTCGAAGCTGGTCGGACTCCGCTCTAATTCGGGTCAAATCGCCGGAGACAATGGCATTCCGCTATGCCTTGACCGGGTGCCGGTTGTCGCTGCGGACCGGCCGCAGGTGGGGCAGGCTGTTGGCGAGCAGGTAGGTCGCCTTGTTGGTCTCGACATTGTACTCCGGCATGCCAGGGCGCCGCCGGTACTGGCGGCGGGCGACGAGGCGTTCCGCGAGTTCGAGATGGTTGCCGATGTCGAAATATTCGATCGCGTTCTTATGGTACTCGCCGAACTCCATGAAATTGTGGGTGCGCGAGGCGATGATGCGGCAGCCGAGTTCGAGCGCCTGCGAAATCGGCCCGGACGACGACTGCCCGACTTCGAGATAGGGGAACACAACCGCGTCGCAAATCGCCATGCCGCCGAGAAAGTCGGACTCATCGAGCGCGCCCATGAAATGGATGCGCGCCGACAGATCGCGTGGATGCGACCCCAGCAGTTCGCGCAACCCCTGATCGGCAAGCACGAGTTGTGGTGCGCTGCCCGGCGTCTCGGTGCTCAGCCGATCGTACAGCGTCGTATCCATGTATGCGTGATTGAACAGCGACGAGATGTAGGGGTGGCGCGGCTGTCGCGCGACGATCTCCTGCGGGTGAATGCCGCCAAAGATCAGCAGATGATGGTTGGCCGGCAGGTACTGCATCGCCTGGATCGCAGTGCCAATGCCTTTGTATTCGTTGAGGAACCCGAACACGCCGATCAGCACCGTATCGTCCGGCACGTCGTCGAGCATCGGGAATTCCTGGCGCGAGGCCGTGGCGCGCACCACGTCGATCTCCGGGCCCGACAGGTAGGACAGCGGGTGGTCGAAGACCTCGTCGATGCCGTAGAGGTATTTGACGTCCGAGCGGTCGCGCCGGTTGTGAACGATGGCGCTGAGCGGCTTGTGGGCCTGGATACGGCGCAATTGCCGCGCCACCCCGTAGGACAGCTGATGGGCGCGGCGGAACTCGGATTGCAGGCGGCCCGCCTCCCGGAAGCGGCCGGTCAGCACCGCCCTGGCAAAGGCCAGGTTGTCGAAACTGGGCGGCAGCAGCATCGTATGAAACGTCACCGACAGCCGCGGCGCCGCCTCGGTCAGCCAACAGAAGCGGCGCAGGATGTCGGGTGCGTAGCGGCCGAGGGTGCCGTGTTCAAGCTGGAGGTTGACGCAATCGAACTGCCGGATCGCGCGGCAAATCTCCCGGACCTGGCGGTCGCCGAGCCGGCGCACGCTGCGGTGCGGGCTGCGCAGGAGATACTGGTTCAGGTCGAAAACGGTGATGTCGAAGGCGTCGGCGAGTTGGCGCCGCAACGCGGTGGTGTAGGCCGCGATGCCGCACAATTTGCTGTTGGTCGAAACGATCGCCAGCCGTTCCTTGCTGGATGGCGGCAATGCGAACTGTCCATAGCCTTCGGGCGACAGCGTGGCCGGAGAACGAAACGCGGGCATCGCCATCGGGCTTTCCTCGCGAAAATGCCGGGAAGGGGAAGGGATGGTCATCCGAGGTGGTCGCGGACCGATTGCGCGGCGAGGCTGCCGATCGCCCACACCGCAAACGCCATCAGCGCCACCGTGCCGAGCGAGCGCCAGCGGCGCGGGTACAGCGCCTCCTCGGGGAGGCTCGGCGGCACGAAGCTGGCGACGAAAACATGCTGCCGGTCGGCTTCGGCGCGCGCCTGATCGAGGGTTTGCAGCGCGTGCTGGTAGGCCATCTCGGCGAATTTGCGCTCGCTGTCGAGCTGCTCGTACGAGCCGAGCACGCCAGACAACGTGCCGGTGCTCTTGTCCGGATCGGTCATCTCGCCGGCCAGCGAGCGGCGCTGCGCTTCGAGCGAGCGGATGCGCGCCTTCAACACCTTCACTGACGGCGCATCGTCGCGCATATAGTTTTTCAGCGTCGCCAGCTCGGCATTGGCCCGCATCAGGTCGTCGCGCAGCCGCGTCGCCAGCAGCCCCGTCGCCTCTGCCGTCTTGGCCGGGTCGAGCATGCCTTCGCGGTCGCGGAAGGCTCGCAGTTCACCGAGTACCGATTTGAGCCGGCTTTCGGCCTGCCCCACCTCGATCCCGGCATGACGCACCGCGTCGCCGCGCGCGCACCGACAAATCGTTGACCAGCTTTTCGGAGGCCGTGACGACCGCCTGCGCGAGACGCAGCGCATCTTCAGGCGCGAAGGCGCGGACCCGCACCGTGACGCCGCCGTTCGCCGGGTCGTAAAACGGATCGACCTGGCCTTTCCAGTACCGCACGACCTCCTCGATCGGGGCGTTCGGGCCGAGCCGTGCCCACCAATCGGCCTGCGGCGGGGCAAACAGATGGCGCAAGGCGAGCGCCGGATCGATCTCGTCGATGATCGCGCGGCTGGTGATGTATTGCGCCAGCACCTGCGACTCGAACGCGGCCGGCGTCTGCCCGGTATTGCCGCCCAGCAGCGACATCGGGTCGAAGCGCGGCGGGTCGGCGGTGTTCAGCGTAAAGCGGAACTCGGCGACGTACTGGTCCGCCGCGATCGCAAAGTAATAGGCGGCGGCGATGGCCGTCGGGATCACCACCAGCACGAGAAACGACAGCGTATGCAGCGACAGGTGCGACCGCCGCAGTTCGACAATCGGCCGTGCACCGGAGGGTACCAGCGCCGTCCCGCCGCCGATCGGCGCCACCGCGTTTGTGCCAGCGCCCGGCATCTCGGCGATCCCGGCGGCAACGGCGGGCGCGCGCATCAGGCTGCCGAGGCGCATGCCGCAGGTTCCGTAAACATCCGGCGGTACTGCTCGAACGCGCCCGCGACATTGTCGAACATCTGCAACCGGCCATTCGAAAGGATCGCGGCGCGGTCGCAATATTGGCGGATCGTGTGGGCGTTGTGGCTGGCGACGATGATGTCGGAGCGGCGCAGGCGCTCGCGAAACGCCGCGGCGCAGCGCTTGCGGAAGCGCTCGTCGCCGACCTCGGTGACCTCGTCGATCAGGTAAACATCGAACTCGATTGCCAGACAGGCGCCAAACGCCAGCCGCGCCCGCATCCCGGCGGAGTAGGTCTGCACCGGCATGTCGAGGTATTCGCCGAGTTCGGCGAATTCCTCGACAAAGCGGATTGTCGGCCGCACCGCGGCACCATAGACCCGCGCCATGAACGCGATGTTCTCACGACCGGACAGGGCGCCGTGAAACGTGCCGCCAAAGCCGAGCGGGAACGAGACGCGCGCATGGCGGGTGATCCGCCCGCGATCCGGCATCTCCGAGCCGGCGATCAGCCGGATCAGGGTCGATTTGCCGACGCCGTTGCCGCCGAGGATGCCGACATTGTGGCCGGCGGCAAACTCGATTGTCGTGTCGTCGAGCACGACGCGCCGCCCGGCGGCGGTGCGGTAGGATTTGCTGACGCGTTCCAGGGCGATCACAGCGGCATGCTCAGCCGGCGGCGCAACCCGCGCTCGACCGCAAACCCGCCGGCCAAAACCAGCACCGCGACGCCGACCAGGTACGACCGGTCGAGCCAATGCGGCTGGTAGCCGTCAAAAAACCCGGCACGAAACCAGTCAATCGCGTGCAGCAACGGGTTCCAGGCGAGCGTGTCGCGGGCCCAATCCGGCATCATGCCGGGCACGTAGAAAATGCCTGACACGAAGTAGAGGATGCGGGTGACCTGGCCGTAGAGCTTTTCCCAGGACGGATAGAAGACGGTCGCCACCGCATTGATGTAGCCGACGCCGCAGCCGAGCATCGCCGTCACCAGCAGCGCACTGGCTGCGCCCCACAGATCGTCCGGCATGGCCGCCAGCCCGGCCGTGCCAAAGCCGGCGAGCAGGATGACCGCGACTACGATATCGGTCATCACCTCAAGCAGGCCGCGCGCGGCGATGACCGTAAAGGTCGTAACGACCGGCAATTGCAGCAGCGCGCCATTGCCGACGATTGCGTGGCTCATCCCGCTGCTGGTGTGGATGAACATCAGGTAGGGGATGAGCCCCGTGTAGTAGAACACAAAGAAATGCGTGCCAATCGGCGGCCGGCCGTGCATCAGCACCGCGAAGGTCGCGGACAACAGCGAGATGTGCAGGATCGGTTCGATCAAGGCCCAGCCATAGCCCAGCCGGCTGTCACCAAACCGGGTGCGGGTCTCGCGGATGATCAGCGCGCCAATCACCCGCCGTTCGCTACGGAGCCGGTCGAGCCACCCGGGTGGTGGCCGCGGATGCCGCTTTTCGCGGGCGATGCCGTCGGCGAGCACGACATAGTCGCCGTCAATCGTGTCGAGCCGATGGTTCAGCAGGTGCAAAACCGCTTCGGCCGCCGGCTTGTCGTCGGGGAACAGGTGCAGCAACTCGCCGCCAACCGAAGTCGCCTCGCTGACCAGACCGGCCGACAGGTAAAGGCTGATCTGCGCCCGCTTGACCTCGGCGCTGTCGGGTTCCAGCGCGGCGGCATGCTCGAACGCGCCGGCGGCGCCCGGCATGTCCCCCAGCCGCCACAGCAAATGGCCGCGATGCACATGATATTCCGCGACGGATGGCGCGGCGGCAATGGCCCGCTCGACGGCCTCCAGTGCCAGCTCCAGCCGCCCCGCCAGCATCTCGGCCGATGACAGGACGCGCAGCAGCCGGGCATCGGCCAGCGCATCGGTGGTGTCGCGCAGCAGCGCAGCGGCATCGCCGGCGCGGCCGTCACGCATCAGCAATTCCGCGGCATGTGCCACGGCAGCCGGATCGCGCGGCTCCAGTCGTGCGACCCGCAGGACGATTGCCGCGGCGTCCTGGCTGCGGCCGAGCCGCTCGTAGGCGGAAGCGAGCCGGCAAAGCGCGAGGCGGTCGTCCGGCTCGGCCTCCAGCACATGCGCAAAGCAGCGGGCGGCGTCGGCCCAGCGCTCGGCGCCGAGCAGCAGCCCACCGAGATGCAGCACATATTCGGCGGTATCGGGCGACCGCGCGCACGCCGTCATCGCATCGGCGATCGCCTCATCAAGCCGCCCTGAGGCCGCCAGCGAGCCGCTGCGATGGCGGTAGCCTTCGACCCATTCCGGGCACAACTCGATCAGCGCGCGATAGGTCGCCGCCGCCTCGTCGTGACAGCCGCCATTGCTGAATGTCCAGGCGCAGATGCGCAGCAGTTCGACATCGCCGCCGAGCCGCGGAAAGGCGCGCCGGCAGCACTCAGCGGCCTCGTCGAACCGGCCATCCCGCATGAATGCTTCAGCCAGCCGGCAATCCAGCTCGGGATGCGCCTCGACAGCACCGGATTGCTGCGCCAGATAGCGGGCACACCGATCCAGCGCGCCCACGCGAAGCGCAGACCAGAACGGCTCGTCCTCAACCAATGGTTGAGATAAAGTGCGCGCGTTCACTCAATTATTAGTTGTTTTCAGAGGGTTGGGGGAAATGTATGTGGGACGATATTCGCTGAGGTAACCCACCTCAACAAGATTCTGCCAGGAAAATGGCGCAACTCGCTATCCTCGTATCAAGAATAGATCATCGATTTGATAAAATATTTGGGCGAGGTCGGACGTAATCAGTGAATTCCAGAGTTACTTCTAAGCATTAATAAACTTTAATATTGGTGCAATAATGGTCAAATTTTGAGCGAATAAGGTGTCCTGTGGTATTTATAATCTCTATGCGTACTTGTAATCCGGAGTTGTCATCATCCTGACATCGAGGAATTTCGGCGCGCCCAGATTCCGCGTTGCGACGGCGGAAGGTCGCCGAACTTGATGCGCTGTTACGCCGCAGAGGCGGCCTCGAATGCTGCTCGGTCGAGAGCTTTCCGTGCGGTGCACGGCAGGTCAGCAAAGGCCTTTCTTGACTCGCCTTGGGGGCAATTCGCTCCTACTCTCGCAATGCCTTGGACGCACGGGGATGGAGGACGGCGATGGCGTTTGAGTTCGGCATGTTCCATGAGTTTCAACGATCGGGCGGGGTCACCGACGAGCAGGCCTTTGCCACGTCATTCGAGCAGGTCGATGCGGCCGAACGCTGGGGCCTCGACGCCATGTGGCTGGCGGAAATTCACCTTGCGCCGGAACGTTCGGTGCTCTCGGCGCCGCTGACCCTCGCCGCCGCCATTGCCGCCCGGACCAAGCGGATGAAGATCGGCACGGCGGTGCAGGTGCTGCCCTTGTGCCACCCGCTGCGCCTCGCCGAAGAGGTTGCCACGGTCGACCAGATCAGCCACGGACGGCTGATTTTCGGGGTTGGCCGGAGCGGCTTTCCGCGGACCTACGAAGCCTATGGCGTGCCCTACGGCGAAAGCCGCGACCGCTTCGCCGAAACGCTCGAAATCCTGAAACTGGCGTGGACGCAGGAATCGTTCTCCTACAAGGGCACCTATCACAGCTTTGACAATGTCAAGGTGACGCCGCGGCCCTATCAGAAGCCGTGGCCGGAAATCCGCGTCGCCGCCAACAGCGCCGACACTTTCCCGGCGATCGCCAAGGCCGGTCATGCGGTGTTTGTCGCGGTGCGCCTCGGCACGCTCGAAGAACTCGAGCCGAACATCACCGCCTACCGCCAAGCCTGGAAGGAAGCCGGGCATCCCGGCGAGGGCAAGGTGTTTCTGCGCGCCCCGGTCTATGTCGCCGATACCGACCAGAAGGCGATCGAGGAGCCGGAAGACAGCATCATGTATTTCTACCGCTATCTCGGCGAGCGGCTGGAGGATTCGGCGACCCGCGCCGGCGTGCGGCAGGCTGAGGACCGTGCCGCGCGCGGCCGTCGCCTGCAGACGATCACCTACGAAGACGCGCTGCGTGAAAAGATCATCGTCGGCTCGCCGGAAAAGGTCACCGACCGGCTGATGGGTTTGAAGGAGAGGCTGGGTCTCGACGGCATCCTCGCCGAGATGAATTGCGGCACCAAAATCCCGCACCCGCAGGTCATGCGCTCGCTGCAATTGCTGTGCGAAAAGGTCAGCCCGCGCTTCAACTAGACGCTAATTGCCTGGTGCCGGGCCGGGATAGCGGCCTGGCACCGGCAGCCCTGCCGGGCCGCCGCCGGACGGGCCGCCGAGCCAGCCGAACAGGCGATCGAGGGGTGTTTCACCCCCCGGCGTCGGTGCGGCCGAGGCTGATGCCGGGGCGCTGGGCAAGGCGCGCACCGGCATCGATTTCGTCGCCGCCAGCATAAAGCTGCGCCATGCTGCCGCCGGCAGCGTGCCGCCGGTGACCTTGTTCATCGGCGTGTTGTCGTCGTTGCCGAACCATACGCCGGCGACGAGGTCGGCGGTGTAGCCGATAAACCAGGCGTCGCGGTATTCCTGCGTCGTGCCGGTCTTGCCGGCGGCGGGACGTCCGATCGCCGCGCTTTTGCCGGTGCCGTGGCCGATCACGCCGGCCAGCATCTCGTTCATCATCGCGACCATTTCCGGCGCCACGACAGGGCCAAGGCCCGAGCCTTTGCGGCGATAGACGATCCTGCCGTCACTGTCGCGGATTTCCGCGATGCCATAGGGCAACACGCCGGTGCCGCCATTGGCGAAAGGCGCGTAGGCCGACACCAGTTCCAGCAGGTTCACCTCGTTGGTGCCGAGCGCGATGCTGGCGTCGGCCGCGAGGTTGGAGCCGATGCCGAGCCGGCTGGCGGTGGCGACGACCCGCGGGATGCCGGCCCGCTGCGCGACCTGCACCGCGATCGTGTTGATCGATTGCGCCAGCCCTTCGGCGACGCTCATCTCGCCCTGATAGCGGTTCAGATAGTTGTGCGGCTGCCAGTTGCCGATGCGGATCGGCGCGTCGTTGAAATGGTCGCCCGGTCGCACCCCGGCTTCGAGCCCCGCAAGGTAGACGAATGGCTTGAACGAGGACCCCGGCTGGCGCTGCGCCTGGGTGGCGCGGTTGAACTGGCTTTGCGCGTAATCGCGGCCGCCGACCATCGCGCGCACCGCCCCATCAGGTGCCATCGCGACCAGCGCCCCCTGGCCAACGACATCCCGAACACCGTAGCGCGCCAGTACATCGGTCACGGCGCTTTCGGCGGCTGCCTGCATCGCCGTGTCGAGCGTTGTCTTGACCGTCAGGTCGCGGTTGGTGCTGTCGGCGAAATCGTTGATCTGGTCGGCGATCCAATCGGCGAAGTAGCGCAAACCCGGCCGCCCGACGATCGCGAGCGCGCTGCCCTGCTTCGCCCCCGCCGCGGCCTCGGCGGCAGTCAGAAACCCCGCCTCGACCATGTTGTCGAGCACCTGCGTGGCGCGCGCGGTGGCCTTGTCGCGGTCGCGCGCCGGGCTGAACCGGGTCGGCGCCTTCAGCAGGCCGGCAATGACGGCGCTTTCGAACAGGTTGAGCCTGGCCGCCGATTTGCCGAAATAGCGGTGCGCCGCGGCATCGACCCCGTAGGTGCCGGCGCCGAGATAGACCCGGTTCAGGTAGATTTCGAGAATCTGGTCCTTGGTGAAGCGGTGCTCCAGCCACAAGGCCAGCAGAACCTCGCGAACCTTGCGCGTCAGGTTGCGCTCCGGTGTCAGAAACAGGATTTTCGCGAGTTGCTGGCTGATCGTGCTGCCTCCCTGCACGACATGCCCAACCCGCAGATCGGTCACCGCGGCACGCACCAGCCCGACCGGGTCGATGCCAAAATGGCTGTAGAAGCGGCGGTCTTCGGTCGCGATCACCGCCTTCGGCAGATAGGGCGAGATTTCCTTCAGGGTCAGCGGCTGGCCGAACAGATCGCCGAAATTGGCAACGAGGCTGCCATCCGCTGCCAGCACCGTGACGCTTGGCCGGCGCTCGGCGACGGTCAACTGGCTGGTGTCGGGCAGGGTCATCGCGAAGTAAGTCACGAAGATACCACCGAGGATGACGCCCCACAGGGTCAGCAGCAGGCCGAACCGGGCGAGCCGTCCCAACAGGCGGCGCCGCGGTGGACCACGTCGCGGTGGCGCCGGCTGCGGCCGCCGGTGTGGCGCGGAGCCGCGATGGCGCTCGTCGGGATCGACGCGCAACGACCGGTCAGCCATCGGCGCCGCTCGCCCCCAGGCGGCCTACCGCGCGCATTGTTTGATCCCCCAACCCCCACGACAGAACGTCCGCCGCTTACGGCACAGCATACCAGAGCGATCGCACGCTGGCGGCATCTCCCCTCGTCGCTCGTGGCCGGGCTGCGGCAACGACGAGGCGGAACCGGCCCGGCCGGGCAACGTTGACGAACATGAACAATTTCGGGAACAGCGCCATGCCTGCCAAGGCCTCGACCGCACAACCTGCCGCTGTCAACATCAGCGGCGGCGAACAAATCGGCTCAACCCTAGCCGGTGCAGCGTTGATCTTTCGGGCGCTGCTGCACCCCTCCGCCGGGCGCGTCCTCGGCGCGATCGGCGGGGCCGCGCTGGTGCAGCGCGGGGTGACCGGCAGCTGCCAGCTTTATAAGGCGATGGGGATCGATACCTCACTCAAGGCGCCGCCGAATGACCGGCCCAACAACCGCGGCGGCGATACCGAGCCCCGCGACACTCACCCCGACCCGGTCCACGCCGCTTCCGACGACAGCTTTCCGGCCAGCGACCCGCCGTCATGGACCCCCATCAAGGGATCGGCTGCTCGCCACTAGCGCTCGCCCTCGACACCGGTCATCGCGGCATAGGTCATGTCGCGGAAGGCGCGACGGAACGGGCTGCCGACCGAGGTTGGTGTCTGGATCATCTGGATCGCGATCAGCTTCTCGCGCGGATCGACCCAGAACGTCGTGCCCCAGGCGCCGGTCCAGTAATAGCTGCCCACCGATCCGGGCAGCGGGTTGTGCCCGTCCGACACCCGCACACAGAAACCGAGGCCGAAATCCCTGCCCCATCGACGGGCGTCGGCGCGATATCGCCGAACCGCGTGGCGAGATCGGTATAGCCGACGCCGGGCGGCAGCGCGTTCGACGTCATCAGCTTGATCGTGTGCCGGCGCCAGGAGGCGCGCATTGCCGTATTCGCCGTGATTGAGCAGCATTTCGGTAAAGCGCAGATAGTCGGCCGCGGTCGCGACCAGCCCGCCGCCGCCGGAAAACAGGCGCGGCTTTTTGGTGACATCGGGCGGCATCCGCGCCTTGCTGCCCTCCGGCGCCGGCTGGGCCTGGGCGAGACGCGCCAGATCGGCCGCGATGGACATAGAAATCGGTCGCCTTCATGCCGAGCGGCTTGGCGATGCGCTCGGCGACAAAGGCATCGAGGTCCATGCCCGACACCACCTCGACGATGCGCCCCAGCACATCGACCGCCACGCTGTATTCCCAGACCTCGCCGGGCTGGTGCGCCAGCGGCAGGTGCGACAGCTTGGTGATCATCTCGGCGAGCGTTTCGTTGCGGTTCGAGACGTCCGCCTTCTGGTATGCCTGGTGGACGAGCCCCTCGCCGTTGTTGCCGTAGACGAGGCCCGAGGTGTGGCGCAGCAAATCCTGCACGGTCATCGAACGGTGTGGCGCATCGAGCCGCAGCGCGTTTTTGCCGGTGGTCAGATCGGTCGTACTCGACCCCGACCTTGAGGTCCTTGAACTCCGGCAGGTAGTGCGAGACCGGTGCCAGCAGGTCGAGTTTGCCTTCCTCGACCAGCATCATCGCCGCCACCGACACGATCGGCTTGGTCATCGAGGCGAGGCGGAAGATCGAGTCCTTCTTCATCGGGGTTTTCTTGTCGCGGTCCTGCAAGCCGATCGCCTCGAAATAGGCGATCTTGTCGCCGCGGGCGATCAGCAGCACCGCGCCGGGCAGTTCGCCGCTGGTCGACATAGCCCTTGTAGACATCGGTCAGCTGCTGCAGCCGGTCGCGACGAAAAGCCGAGCTGCTCGGGGTGGGCACCGCGCGTCGGCTCCTGCGCCAATGCGACGCCGGCCCAGCACAATGCGACGATCGCCGACAGGAACTCAGCCTGCAACGTGCCATCGTTTCCTCCCCGGTTTGCCGCCGTCAAGCCGGCGGTCGTGTGCTTACAGCTTGCGCATCAGATCGGCCCAGCGGTCGAGCAGCGGCAGGATCTTGTCGGCCTTGTCGGCGGTCAGCTGCACGACGCCGCGCGCCACACCCTGGTCGCTGTAGCGCTTCAGCCGGTCGATATCGGGCTGGATGCCCCACACCGTGACCGGCACGGTCGGCGAGGTCGCGGCCGGCCTCTGTCGCCATTTGGCGGAATTGCGGCAGGAAATCGGTCACATCCTCGTATTGCGGGCGGCGCGAATGCGGGATCCAGCCGTCGCCATAGCGCAGCGCGCGCCGCGCCGCATGCGGGAACATGCCGCCGACGATGACCGGCGGGTATGGCTGTTGCACCGGCTTTGGCCAGGTCATCATCGGCGGGAAATCGACCATGTCGCCGTGATATTCCGGCTTGGTCTCGGTCCAGATCGCCTTCATCGCCTCGATGCGTTCGCGCATCAATTTGAAGCGGGTTTTGAATTCGGTGCCGTGATCGGCCATCTCGTCGGCATTCCAGCCGCCGCCGACCCCGAACAGAAACCGCCCGCCGGACACCTGGTCGAGCGAGGCGACCAGCTTCGCGGTCTGGATCACGTCGCGCTGGACGACAAGGCAGACGCCGGTGCCGAGCTTGATGGTCTTGGTCGCCGCCGCTGCTGCCGACAGCGTCACGAACGGGTCCATCACATCATGGTATTGCTTTGGCAGGTCGCCGCCCGACGGAAATTGCGACTGCCGCGCCAGCGGGATGTGCGAGTGCTCTGGCGCCCAAACCAACTCGAACCCCCGCTCCTCCAACGCCTTCGCCAACTCAACCGAACTCATCGAGTAATCAGTAAAAAACATCGAAGCGCCAAACAGCATTTCCCTTACTCCTTGGAGATTAGTTAACGCAAAGTACGCAAAGGGTACGCGAAGAACGCAATGGGAGTTTGGCTGTCTTCGCGTACTTCGCGTGTCCTTTGCGTACTTTGCGTTAACTATACGTTTTGGCCCAGCTCCGCCGGTGCGAGGATAGCACTATCGTGCGGCGCGCGTCCTGGGTTCGGCCGGCTCGGCGGCGCGTGGTAAGCTGCCCCGATGGCGTCGGATGTCATCGATCTCAGGGATTTCTATCGCACCGCGCTGGGGCAGGTCGCGCGCCGGGTGATCCGGCGCGCGGTGCAGCGGGTGTGGCCCGATCTGCACGGCCTGCGGGTGCTCGGCATCGGCTATGCGACGCCGTTCCTGTCGGCCCTGTCGCCGAATACCGAGCGGACGATCGCGGTGATGCCGGCCTCGCTCGGCGTGCTGGCGTGGCCGCCCGATGGGCGCAATGTCGTGACGCTGGCGGACGAGGGCGAGTTGCCGTTTGCCGATTACTCGATCGACCGGGTGCTGCTGGTGCACGCGCTGGAAACGACCGAGGAGGTCGGCGCGATGCTGAAGGAAATCTGGCGCGTGCTGGCTGGCGGCGGGAGGCTGCTGGTGGTGGTTCCAAACCGGCGGGGCATCTGGGCCCGGCTTGACCTGACGCCGTTCGGCTCCGGCCGCCCTTACACGCTATCGCAGCTGTCGCAATTGCTGCGCGACGAGCAGTTCACCCCGATCGGTTCCGACGCGGCGCTGTTCATCCCGCCGGCGAGCAGCCGGGTGCTGCGGCGTTCGGCAGCAGCCTGGGAGCGCATCGGGCGCCGCTGGTTCCCGACCTTTGCCGGCGTGCTGCTGGTCGAGGCGACCAAACAGATCTACGCAAAACCCGCCGCCGCCCGGCAGCCGCGCCGCCGGCTCAGCTATACCCCCGCGCCGCACGGCCTCTGAGCGATCGGCGGGTGCCGCTTTAGATGCAATAAGGGCTGTTTTCTTTTACCCCAAGGCTAGTAAACTCCCCTCATAAGAAAGCGCTTTCAAGCGCGTGCCGCTGCAAAAGCGAGCGTCGATGAACCGGGGGGAACACCATGACGGCAACCGATATCCACGCTACGGGTCTCTCTGAAGCGGAACACCGCGCCCAGCTGCGGCGGGCGGTGATCGCCAGCACCGTCGGCACCACGATCGAGTGGTACGATTTTCTGATGTACAGCATCGTCACCGGTCTGGTGTTCGGCAAGCTGTTCTTTCCCGGCACCGATCCGCTGGTCGGCACGCTGCAGGCGTTCGGCGTGTTCTTTATCGGCTTTGTCGCCCGGCCGATCGGCGCCGCGATTTTCGGTCATTACGGCGACCGTATCGGCCGCAAGGCGACGCTGATCGTCACGCTGCTGATGACCGGCATCGCCACCGCCGCGGTCGGGCTCGTCCCCGGCTACGAATTGATCGGTATCTGGGGCGCGCGTCATCCTGACCCTGCTGCGCCTGATCCAGGGCATCGGCGTCGGCGGCGAATGGGGCGGCTCGGTGCTGCTGGCGATGGAATGGGCGCGCACCAACAAGAACCGCGGCTTTATCGCGTCGTGGCCGCAATTCGGCGCGCCCGGCCGGGTTGTGCCTCGCCAAATCGATGGTGCTGCTGTTCAGCGAGATCTCCGGCGACCAGTTCCTCGTCTGGGGCTGGCGCATTCCCTTCCTGCTCAGCATCGTGATGGTCGCGGTCGGGCTGTGGATCCGCCTCGGCATCCTCGAAACCCCGGTGTTCCGCAAGGTCGTCGCGGAGAACAGGTCGAGCGCGCGCCGATGCTCGAGGTGCTGCAGCGGCAGCCGAAGCAGATCATTCTGACCGCGCTGCTGCGGATGGCCGAGCAAGCGCCGGGCTACATCTTCAACGCCTTCATCTTTACCTACGGCACGACGGTTCTCGGTGCCTCGCGCAACCTGTTGCTGTCCGCGGCTGATCGTCAGCACCGCGCTCGGCTTTTGCTGGGTTCCGATCGCCGGCGCGTTGTCCGACCGCATCGGGCGACGGCAGATGTACATCATCGGCTGCATTTTCGTGGCGGCGTTCACCTTCGTCTATTTCGCGATGCTCGACACGCGCAACACGTGGATGATCTTCACCGCGGTGGCGCTGTCGTTCATCCCGGTGATGACGATGTACGGGCCTGAAGCGGCGCTGATCGCCGAGGCGTTCACGCCGCGGCTGCGCTACAGCGGCGCCTCGCTCGGCTACCAGCTGGCGTCGATCATCGCCGGCGGCCCGGCGCCGTTCATCTCGACCTGGCTGTTCGCGACCTATCACTCGACGATCCCGATCGGGATCTACGTGGTGATCTGCGCGATCATCAGCATCACCGCCACCGCGATGCTCCCCGACTACACCAACAAGGACATCTCGGAAGAAGCCGCGGAATACGCCGGGGTATAGGCGCTTTTCCCTCTCCCGCATCGCGGGAGAGGGTGGATCGTCGCGTTAGCGGCGAGACGGGTGAGGGTCGTGAAGCTGAGATACCCTCACCCGTCTCGCTGCGCTCGCCACCCTCTCCCGCAATGCAATGCGGGAGAGGGGACTCTAGCTGGTGCGGAAGGGGTAGGGGCCGGGCCAGTCGCCGATCATTGGCGGTGTGGGTGACGAGGCCGCTGTCCTCGTGCCAGACATGGAGCTGGTAGCCGGGCGGCTCGAACGTGAAGCGCAGCGGCGCCTCGGCGCTGAGGTTCAGCCTGATCTGGTGCGCCGTGCTCGGTGCGGTGCCGGCGACCGTGCCGGCAAAGCGGCGGTCGATCGCGCGGTGCAGATGGCCGCACAAGATGCGCTCGACCTGCGGGTGCCGTGCGATAACCGTCGGCGAAGCCCGGCGGCATCCTCCATGCCAGAGCGGTCCATGCAATCGATGCCGGTGACAAAGGGCGGATGGTGCATCAGCACCAGCGTCGGCTGCTGCGGCGCCGCCCGCGAGCGTGTCGTCGAGCCAGCGCAGCCGGTCGGCGCAGAGGCGCCGCCGCGATGGTCGCCCGGGATCAGCGTATCGAGCGCGATGATCCGCACGGGATAGCCCTCGATCGAGGTAATTCAGAAAACCGCTGGCCGGGCAAATAGCCGTCGCCGCCGAAAGCTGGCGCGCAGCGGCCTCGCGGTCGTCATGGTTGCCGGGGATGACGAAAACCGGCATGCGCAGCGGCGACAGCAGCTGCCGCAGATGCTCATATTCCGCCGGCCGGCCCTGATCGACGAGATCGCCGGTGATCACGACAATATCGGGCAGGCGGGTCGAGCCTGTTGACCTCGCCGACCGCCCGCGCCAGAAAGGCGGCGGTATCGACCCGGTCATACAGCGAGTTTGCCGGGCGGGAACGATGTGGGGGTCGGACAACTGCGCGACAATCATCGAAAGCCTCTGCGGGAAAATCAGCCCGGCGGGTCGGCTCCGGCCCCTGACAACACGAAGATGCCCTGCTCGGCCAGCAGGTTGGCGAGGCTGCCGCGCGGGTCGAGGGTGAAGGGACGGCCGTGGCGGTCGAGGGTCAGGCTGCGCTCGATGCGCGCCCCGATCTCGTCGCACAGCCGACAAAGTCGCGGATCGTGCAGAGGTGGATGTTCGGCGTGTCGTACCACGGGCTGTGCAACATTCCGAGACCGGCATGCGGCCGCGGAACAGCAGGCGCAGCCGGATGCGCCAGAAGCCGAAATTCGGGAAACGACACGATCGCCCGCTTGCCGATGCGCACCAGCGCCTCGAGCACCTGGCGCGGCTGGCGCGTCGCCTGCAAGGTCTGGCTCAGCACGACGACATCGAAGGCGCTGATCGGGAAAGGCCTCGAGGTCGCTGTCGGCGTCGCCCTGGATCACCGACAGGCCATGCCGCGACACAGGCATTGACGCCGGACTGGCTGAGCTCGATGCCGCGCGCATCGACGCCTTTCTCGCGCGCCAGATAGCGCCAGCAGCGCGCCGTCGCCGCAGCCGATGTCGAGCACCCGCGAACGCGGCTCGATCATGTCGGCGATCAGCCGCAGGTCAAGCCGCAGATCGCCGTTTGCCGCGGCGGCGAACCGTCGGCGACAGGGGCGGCCGGGTCGAGCTTCAGCGCCGCGCCGCGGTTCACGCCCGCGTCCGTCCAGAAGCGGGTCAGACCGCGATGCTCGGCGCAGCCGGTCGAGAAACCCGCGCAATGTCGCGAACAACTCGGGCTCGTGCAGCAGGAAGGCGTCGTGGCCCTTGTCGGTCTCGATCTCGACAAAGCTGACATTGGCCGCGACGGCGTTCAGCGCATGCACGAGCGCCCGGCTTTCCGGGGTCGGGAACAGCCAGTCGCTGGTGAACGAGATGATGCAGAAGCGCGGCTGCCTGCCGGAGAACGCGGCCGGCAGCGACCCGCCATGCTCGGCCGCGAGGTCGAAATAATCCATCGCCCGGGTGATGTAGAGGTAGGAGTTGGCGTCGAACCGGTCGACAAACGTGCTGCCCTGGTGGCGCAGATAGCTTTCGACCTGGAAATCGGCGTCGAACCCGTAGGTGACCGCGTTGCGGTCCTGCAGGTTGCGGCCGAATTTGCGGTGCAGCGCGGCTTCCGACAGATAGGTGATGTGCGCCGCCATGCGCGCCACCGCGAGGCCGCGCGACCGGCTTGCGGCCGAGGCTCAGATAGCGGCCGCCGCACCAGTCGGGGTCGGCCATGATCGCCTGCCGGCCGACCTCGTGGAACGCGATGTTCTGTGCCGAATGGCGCGCCGCCGCCGGCGATCGGCACCGCGGCGAAGACCAACTCGGGATAGCTCGCGGCCCATTGCAACACCTGCATGCCGCCCATCGAGCCGCCGATCACGCAGAACAGGCTGCTCGATGCCGAGGTGGTCGATCAGCAGCTTTTGCGCCCGCACCATGTCGCGGATCGTGATGACCGGGAAAGCGAGCGCCCAGGGCTCGCCGGTCGCCGGGTTGATGTCCTTCGGCCCGGTGGTGCCCATGCAGCCGCCGAGCACGTTGGCGCAGATCAGGAAATAGCGCTCGGTGTCGAGCACACCGCCGGGACCGACCAACGTCGTCCACCAGCCGGGCATGGCCGGTGATCGGGTGCGGGTCGGCGACGTACTGGTCGCCGGTCAGCGCGTGGCAGATCAGGATCGCGTTGCTGCGGTCCGGCGTTCAGCGTGCCGTAGGTCTGGTAGGCGATCGTGAACGGGCCGAAGATCGACGCCGCAATCGAGCCGCAGCGGCTGCGTCGACCAGCAGGCGGTGTCCGGGCCAGTCCCGTTCGGGAGCGCGCAGGCGAGGGGCAGTCAGGATCGACAAGGAGTGGCTCTAAGGAAAAATCTGGCTATCGCGACGACCGGCGACGCCAACGGCCACGCGGTCGCCGGCACCGAGCGGAGCGTCTGTAGCTAGGGATCGGGAGCCAGGCATGTCAACGTTTTCTTTGATTTTGCCGGTTTGGAACCTTACTACTACGCCGCCTCGAGCAGTGATTGAAACACATGTCAGATAGCTCCGCCTGATCTCGAAGCAGTTGCGCCGGCGCATCGACGAGATCGACGACCGGCTGCAGGATCTGCTGATCGAGCGGGTCGAGATTGTCGCGCAGGTCGCGGCGCAGAAGCGCAGCGACAGCGATGACCGCCGCCGCATCAACCGGCGCGCGAGGCGGAAATCATCCGGCGGCTGGTGGCGCGCAACCACGGCGCGCTGCCGCCGGCGACCCTGGTGCGCATGTGGCGCGAATTGCTGGCCGCGACCGATCGGCTGCAGGGTCCGTTTCACGATCGCCGTCTATGCGCCGCCCGAAGCGCACGGTTTCTGGGACATCGCGCGCGACCATTACGGCAGCCACACGCCGATGCTGGCGTATCCGCTCGACCGGCGCAGGTGATCCGCGCGGTCACCGAGGGCAAGGCGGCGATCGGCGTGCTGCCGATGCCGCAGGAGGACGAACCCGATCCGTGGTGGCGGCATCTGTTGTCGGACCGACGACAGCGCGCCGCATGTGATCGCCCGGCTGCCGTTCGGCGCCCGCGGCAACGCGCGCTCCGACGGCGCCGACGCGCTGGCGATCGGGCGCGGCGGCGAGCAGCCGACCGGCCTCGACCGCACCCTGCTCGCGACCGAGAATGCGCCCGACATCAGCCGCGGCCGCATTTTCTCGACGCTGGCCGGCGCTCGGGCTGACCTGCACCTTCATGGCGTCTTGCGGAGCGTGCCGACGGCGTCAACACGCTGATCGAGATCGAGGGCTTCGTCCCGCTGTCCGACCCGCGGCTCGACCGCTTCCGCGCGCAGCTCGGCGACGCGCTTTACCGGCTGCTGCGGTTCGGCGGCTATGCGCGTGCCGCTTTCCGCCGCCGAATTGGCGGCGCACTCGCGGCGCCGAATACGGCGCCTCCGCGCGAGCCATGAACTGAGCGATGACCAGCCCAACGGCTCCGGTCCCGAGACCGGGCATCCTCGACATCGCGCCCTATATCGGCGGCGAGTCCAAGATCGCCGGCGTCGAGCGGCCGATCCGCCTCGCCTCGAACGAAAGCGCGCTCGGGCCGAGCCCAAGGCGCGATCGCCGCCTATCGCGCGCTGGCCGGCGACATCCACCGCTATCCCGACGGCAACGCCGGCGAGTTGCGCGAGGCGATCGGCCGCCATCACGGGCTCGACCCGGCGCGCATCGTCTGCGGCTCCGGCTCGGACGAACTGATCGGGCTGCTGCTGCGCTGCTATGCCGGGCCGGGCGACGAGGTGCTGTACAGCCGGCACGGGTTTCTGATGTACCCGATCGGCGCGCATGTCGGTCGGCGCCACCCCGGTCGCGGTGCCCGAACAGCACCTGACCGCCGATGTCGATGCGATCCTTGCGCGCGGTCACCGAGCGCACCCGCATCGTCTTTGTCGCCAACCCGAACAACCCGACCGGCACCTATCTGTCGGCCGACGAGATGGCGCGGCTGCATGCCGGGCTGCCGCGGCATGTCGTGCTGGCGATCGACGCGGCCTATGCCGAGTTCGTCAACCGCAACGATTACGAAGCCGGCATCGCGCTGGTCAACCGCGCCGACAACGTCGTGATGCTGCGCACCTTCTCGAAGATCTATGCGCTGGCCGGGCTGCGGCTCGGCTGGGCCTATTGCCCGCCGGCGATCGCCGACGTGCTGAACCGGGTGCGCGGCCCGTTCAATGTCACGGCGCCGGCGCTTGCCGCCGGGGTGGCGGCGGTCGAGGACGTCGCAGTCGCTGGCGCGGGCTCGCGCTCATAACGAACGCTGGCTGCCGTGGCTGTCCGAACGGCTGGCCGCGCTCGGGCTGGAGCTGACGCCGAGCGTCGGCAATTTCGTGCTGGCGCGCTTCCCGGACGACCCCCGGCATAATGCCGACGCCGCGTTCGCCTTCCTGCAATCGCGCGGCATCCTGACCCGCAAGATGGGCGGCTACGGCCTGCCGCAATGCCTGCGGATCACGATCGGCACCGGCGAGGAAATGGAGATCGTCGCCGCGACGCTCGCCGAATTCATGGCCACCGAATTCATGGCCACCGAATTCGTGGCCGGAGCATGAGCGACCGCCTGTTCGACCGGGTCGCGCTTTATCGGGATCGGGCTGATCGGGTCGTCGCTGGCGCGCGTACTGCGGCGCGAATACCCCGGACATCGAAATCGTCGCCTGTGCCCGCCGCGCCGAGACATTGGCGGCGGTGCGCCGGCTCGCGCTCGCCGACGAGACGACCGACGATCCGGCCATCGCGGTTGCCGGCGCCGACCTCGTCGTGCTGGCGACGCCGCTCTCGGCCTATGCCGAGATCGGCCGCCGCATCGCGCCGGCGTTGCGCCGGGGCGCGATCGTCACCGATGTCGGTTCGGTCAAGGCGGGCGGTGATCCGCGACCTGACCGCCGGAGCTGCCGCCCGGGGTTGTCATTTCGTGCCCGGCCATCCGGTCGCCGGCACCGAGCATTCCGGGCCGGAATCGGGCTTTGCCGAATTGTTCCGCGACCGCTGGTGCATCCTGACGCCGCCGCCCGAGACCGCGCCCGAGGCGGTCGCCAGGGTCGACGCGGATGTGGGAAGCGGCCGGCATGCGGGTCGTGACGATGGCGGCCGAGCACCACGACAAGGTGCTGGCGGTGACCTCGCATCTGCCGCATCTGATCGCCTATACGATCGTCGGCACCGCGACCGAACTCGAACAGGACCTGCAATCCGAGGTCGTCGCCTTTTCCGCCGGCGGCTTTCGCGACTTCACCCGCATCGCCGCTTCCGACCCGGTGATGTGGCGCGACATTTTCTTGTCCAACCGCGAGGCGGTGCTCGAGATGCTGCAGCGCTTTAGCGAGGACCTGACCGCCTTGCAGCGCGCGATCCGCCGCGGCGAAGGCGACGTCCTGCACGACTGGTTCACCCGCACCCGCGCCATCCGCCGCTCGATCATCGAGGCGAAGCAGGCCTGACCGGTCGTTTAGAGCACTATCTGTCCAAAATAAACCCTGTATTTTCAATAGGATAATATTGTCGTCCCTGCGAAAGCAGGGACCCATCCCGCCGCCGCGCGAGCAGCTGATCCGTGGGTCCCTGCTTTCGCAGGGACGACAAACGGGGGGATACCTCATGGGCGAAATGCCGCCGCCGCTAAAAGCGCGGGGCGGCGTCGGCGGGCGGCAGCGGGTTGAAGTTCAGCGGCATGTCGCCTTCGATCTGGTCGCGGCCGGGGAGCTGGCTGGCGTCCCAGCCGCCCCCCAGCGCCTGGATCAGGGCGACGCTGGCGACGAGGCGGCTCTGCCGGATATTGACGACGGTTTCGGCGTCGCCGAGCGCGGTGGTTTCAGCGACGACGACACTGGTATAGGCGACGGTGCCGGCCTTGTACTGGTTGTTGATGATGCGTTCGGCCTCGCGCGCCGCCGCCAGCGCAGCCTCCTGCGCCTTTGCCTGATCGGCGAGGATACGCAACGCCGATAGCTGGTCCTCGACCTGCTGGAAGCCGGTCAGCACGGTCTGGCGATAGTCGGCGATCGTCTGGTCGTAGACCGCGCGCTGCTGCTCGACGAGGGCCTGGCGCAGCCCGGCATCGAACACGGTCTCGGCCAGCGAGCCGCCAAACGACCACACCCGGTTTGCCGCGGTCAGCAGTTTCTCGATCATCGCCGCGGCGAATCCATACTGGCTGGACAGGGTGATGTTCGGAAAGAACGCAGCCTCGGCGGCGCCGATCTGCGCGTTGGCGGCGGCCATGCGGCGCTCGGCGGCGGCGATGTCGGGCCGTCGTTCGAGAAGGGCTGCCGGCAGTTCCCCCGGCACTGCCGGGATCGCGATCGCCTGCTGCGTCGGCGGAATGCTGAACCCGGCCGGTGGCTTGCCGATCAGCACCGCGATCGCGTGTTCCAGCTGGGCGCGGGCCACGCCGACCGCAACGAGCTGGGCCCGTGTGCTTTCGAGTTGCGCCTGGGCCTGGGACACGGCCGACTGGTCGGCGGTGCCGCTGCGATACTGGTTTTGCGTGATGCGCAGTGACTTCGCCAAAGGCGGCGACCGAGGCTTCGAGCAGCCGCTTCAACTCGTCGGACATGCGCAACTGCATGTAGTCGCTGGCGAGCTGGCCCTGCGCCGACAGCCTCGCGCTGGCGAGGTCGCCGGCGCTGGCCTGGGCGCTTGCGGCATTGCTTTCGACGGTGCGGCCGATGCGGTCCCACAAATCCGGCGTCCAACTCGCCGCGCCGTTGAGCGTGAAGGCGTTGGAGATTGTGTTGCCGCCGGCGCCGCGCGCTCCCACCGGAGCGCGGTTGCGGGTGGCCGAAGCGTTGCCGGTCACGGTCGGGAAATAGCTCGCGCGTGCCTGGGTGACGATCGTCTCGGCCTCGCGATAGGCGGCCTCGGCGGCTTTGAGGTTCTGGTTCGAGATGTCGATCTGGCGTTCGAGGCCGTCGAGCACCGGGTCGTGGTAGACCGACCACCAGGCGCCGCGGTCGATCGCGTCCGAGGGCTGCGCCTGCTGCCAGCCCTCTTCCTTGTAGGCCGCCGGCACCTCGGCCGCCGGCCGCTCGTAATCCGGCCCGACGGTGCAGGCCGCGAGCGGCAGCAGCAGAGCCGTCGCGCAAGCCGGTAGCCATTTAGCCGTGGATAAACGGCCTCGGTGCTTCATCAAACATCCAGGGGAAGGGATCGAAGGAGAAAGTTGCTTATTCCGGCGGCGTCGAGGCGTCGAATTCCTGCGCCGGGAAGGTGCCGCCTTGATAGCGCTCGGCGATCGGGTCCTTCGGCTGGCCGGCTTCGGCGGCCAGAACGCCCGCGGCCTCGGGCTCCGAATCGTCCTGCGGACGATAACCCAGCCGATAGGCGTTGGAGTTGTCGTACCACGAGCGCTTGTTGTTCGACACGCCGTAGACGACCTCGAATCGGATATCGGGATGTTCGAGTCCGATACGCACCAGTTGGGCATAATCGCGCGGGCTGATCCAGATCGACAGGCGGCGGCTGTCGATCGGCTTCGTCCCGAAATTGCCGATGCGGGTGCACAGAAAGCCCATGCCATGCTTGTCGGCGTAGAGGCTGGCGAGCGCCTCGGAAAATGCCTTTGACACGCCGTAGCGGCTGTCGGGGCGGATCGGCGCGCGATGGTCGATCACCTGGCTGCGCGGGTAGAAGCCCACCGCGTGGTTCGAGGTCGCCATGACGATGCGTTTGACCCCGGCGCGGCGCGATGCCTCGAACACATTGTAGAGGCCGATGATGTTGGCCTGCAGGATCGTGTCCCAATCGGCTTCGCCCGAGCGGCCGCCGAGATGGATGATGCCGTCGACGCCTTCGACCATCTTCTCGACCTGCGCCATGTCGGAAATATCGGTCTGGTCGATTTCCTCGACGCCCTGGTTGTCGGAGCGCGCCGGCGCCAGCGGCACCCGGTCGGACAGGCGAAGCACCGGATAAACCCCACGCAATGTCTCGCGCAACGAGCGGCCGATGCCGCCCCCCGCCCCGGTAATCAGCACCCGCTGCATGTCTGGCTCCTCGTCCTCATTCGATAGGGCGGTGATTAGCACAAAATCCCCTCTCCGCCCTTCAAGGGGGAGAGCGCTAGCCGGCGCCGGCGAGGGTGGTGCGTTCGGCGTCGAACGAGGTTTTGACCCAGTCGATCACCGCGCGCACGCAGAGCGCACTGCGCAGGTCGCGGTGGACGATCACCCAGTATTCGGCGGCGATCTCGGGAATCGGCGGGGTCAGCCGTTCCAGCAGCGGCTCCTGGTCGCCGACAAAGCAAGGTAGTACGCCGCGGCCGGCGCCGGCATGGATCGCGGCCAACTGCATCGGCATCGTCGAGGCGCGCAAGGCGACGCCGCTGCCGGATTCGCGCAGTCGCTCCTGCACCCACCGGGCCGACGGGTAATGCCCCTGCTCCTCGGTGTAGGTGACCCAGGCGTCGCGCTCGCAATTGCGCCGCCGATACACCGCGCAGGCGAACACACCGGCCTTGGAGACGTAGAGGTCGCCGCCTTGTGGCGGGTGATGGCGCACCGCGAGATCGGCTTCGCGCCGCGCCAGGTTTGCGGTCGCCTGGGTTTCGACCAGTTCGACGGTGACCCCCGGCGCGCTGGCCGACACCCGGCCGAGATTGCGCGCGAGGAACGCCGCGGCCCACTCGCCGACCGACACCCGCACCGTGCCGCTCAGCGCCGGCGAGGCGGCGGCGTGGCGGCGCTCCAGCGCCAGCGCGGCGTCCTCAAGCTGCCCGGCGGCTTCCATCAAGGCTTCGCCAGCGGCGTTGAGGCGCAATCCTTCCGGCAGGCGATCGAACAAGGCCGGTCCGCCGCCGAACGCCGCCTCGAATGCGGCGAGACGGCGGCCGATCGTCGGCTGGCTGAGGCCAAGCGCCCGTCCGGCGGCGCGCAGCGACCCATGCCGCGCCACCGCGAGAAACACGCGGGCATCATCCCAATCCATTGAGGAGCTGTTGTCGGAAGGCATAAAATATCCGTATCACCCCAAATCGATTTTGTCGATTGGCGACACTGTTCCGTATCACTAACCTGGGGATGGGACGACACAGCCTTGCGGAGAATGTAACTCGCGCGGGCCGGTTCTCCGGGTATCATCGCGGTCGGGAGCGCCGAACATGTATTTTGATCGCCGCTTGTGGGAATTGACCCGGGGGTTGCGCGGCCGGATTGCGTTGGCGATCCTGCTCGGGGTGGCTGCTGCCGCGTTCGGGATTGCCCGTTTCGCGCTGCTCGGCACGCTGCTCGCGCGGGTGTTTGCCGGTGACGGGATGGCGGCGATCGCGGTCGTCGGGCTCGGCGTCGCCGGCGCGGTGCTGATGCGCGCGTTGCTGGACCATATCCGCACCGTCATTGCGCACCAGAATGCCAGCCGGGTGCAGGAGATGCTGCGTGGCCGGCTTTACGACAAGATCGCCGATCTTGGCCCGGCGTGGTTCGCCGGTGAGCGTACTGGCGGCGTCATGCTGTCGGTGGTCGACGGCGTCGAGCAGTTGCAGAGCTTTTTCGGGCAATACGTGCCGCAGGTGTCGGTTGCGGCGCTGACGCCGCTGGCGATCTTTGCCTTCATCGTGTGGTGGGACCCGCCTGTCGCCACCGTGATGCTGGTCGCCGCGCTGGTGACGCTGATCGCGCCGGCTGCCTTCCACCATCGCGAGAGCCGCACCGGCACGATCCGGCAGCAGGCGATGAAGAGTTTCGGCTCGGAATTTCTCGACGCGGTGCAGGGGCTGCCGACGCTGAAGGCGTTTGGCCAGAGCACCGCCTACGGCCAGCGCCTGGCGCAGCGCGCCCGGCATTTGTCGGAAACGACGATGAAGGTGCTGTCGACCAGCGTGATGACCCGCGGCATCACCGATGCCGGCGTCGCGATCGGCGCGGCGGCGGCGCTGTCGCTCGGCGTCTGGCGGGTGTCGCATGGCGAGATGACCATCCAGGCCCTGCTGATCGTGCTGATGTGCGGCACCGAGGTGTTTCGCCCGCTGCGCGATCTGCGCGGCGTATTGCACCAGGGCATGGTCGGGCAATCCGCCGCTGCCGGCATCAACGCGCTGTTCGCCGCGGAGCCGCTGGTTTCTCCGAGCGGCGTCGCGCGCGCCACGCCAAAGCTGGCGCCGACGATCGCTTTCGAGGACGTGCATTTCGCCTATCCCGGCGGCCGCGGGGCGGCGCATGACGGGTTGTCGTTTGCGGTCGCGGCCGGCGAGAAGATCGGCATTGTCGGGCCGAGCGGCTCCGGCAAGTCGTCGGTCGCACGGCTGCTGCTGCGGCTGTTCGATCCGCAATCGGGCGTCGTGCGGGTCGGCGGCCAGGCGGTGAGCGGTGTCGATCCCGAGGCGCTGCGCCGCGAAATCGCGGTGGTGCACCAGGACACCTATCTGTTCCACGGCACCGTCGAGGAGAATTTGCGCCTCGGCAAGCCCGACGCGACGCAAGACGAACTCGAAACCGCGGCGCGCGACGCCAACGCGCATGATTTCATCCTGCAATTGCCGTTCGGCTACCGGACGATCGTCGGCGAGCGCGGTGTCAACCTGTCGGGCGGGCAGCGCCAGCGTTTGGCGATCGCCCGTGCCCTGCTGCGCAACTCGCCGCTGCTGATCCTCGACGAGGCATTGTCGTCGGTCGATGCCGAGAACGAGGCCGTCATCCAGCAGGCGCTCGACCGGCTGTCGCAGGGCCGCACGACGCTGATCCTGGCGCACCGCCTGTCGAGCGTCATCGGCGCCGACCGCATCCTGGTGCTCGATCACGGCCGGGTCGTCGAAACCGGCCGCCATGCCGAGTTGATCCGCCGCGACGGCCCGTACCGCCGCCTGATGGGCGCCCAGGCCGAGGAGCGCGGTGACGATGTCGCGTTCGACGAGATCGAAAGCCCCGCAGCGTTGGAAGGGGACGGCGCAACGGATTACGGCATCGCTGCGCCGGCCGCCGCGGCTGCCGCGGCGGCCCAGGTCAGCGCCGCCGCGACATTGCGCACGCTGATCGGCATCATCAAGCCGTGGCGCCGCCGCTTTGCGGTCGTCGTGACCTCGGGCATCGGCCGGGTCGCCGCGTTTATCGGGGTCGGCATCGTCGGCGCGCTGGCGGTGGCCGCGGTCAAGACCGGGTCGCCCTACGCCTTCCTGCTGATCGTGCTCGGAGTGGCGGCGCCGCTTTCCGGCCTGCTGCATTGGATCGAAATCGTGGCTGGCGCACGACATCGCCTACCACCTGCTCGCCGAAATGCGGGTCGATCTCTACAAGAAACTCAACTCGCTGGCCCCGGCTTATCTGGTGCGGCGGCGCTCGGGCGACCTGATCGCGCTGGCTAGCCAGGACATCGAGACCGTCGAGTACTTCTTCGCGCATACGGTGGCGCCGGCGCTGGTCGGGACGCTGGTACCGACGACCGTGCTGGTCACTTTGGCGATCGTCGCGTGGCCGATCGCGCTGACCCTGCTGCCGTTCATCCTGTTCGCGGGGTTGGGGCCGGTGTTGCGGCGGGCGCGGATCGACCGGCTCGGCGCCGAGGCGCGCGAGGCGCTCGGCATGCTCGGCGCGCATGTCACCGAGACGATCCAGGGCCTCTCCGACCTCGTCGCGTTCCAGGCGGTCGGCCGCCGCCGCGACGGCTTTATGGAGGCTGTGCGCGCCTATCAGCGAACCCGCCTCACCCTTCTTGGCGATCTGTCGTCGCAAACCGCGCAGCTTGAAATCGCGACCGGGCTCGGCGGCCTCGCCGTGGCGATCACCGGCGCCTGTCTCGTGTCGCAGGGCGAGCTTGCCGCGACGACCTTGCCGCTGTTGATCCTGCTGTCGCTGGCGTCGTTCCTGCCGATCTCGGAGATCGCGCAGGTCAGCCGGCAGCTGGCCGATACGATCGCCTCGACCCGCCGCATCTATGCGGTGCATCACGAGGAACCGGCGGTGCGCGACGGCGCGCTGCGTCCGCCGGCGCCGCAGGGCGGCTCGTCGGTGCGGTTCGAGGATGTCGGGTTCAGCTATCCCGGCGCGCGCCGCCCGGCGCTGAGCGAAGTGTCGTTGGACATTCCGGCTGGTGCGACGGTGGCGATCGTCGGGCCGTCAGGCGCCGGCAAGACGACGCTGGCCAATTTGCTATTGCGCTTCTGGGACCCGGCGACCGGGCATGTCCTGATCGACGGTGCCGATCTGCGCGATTTCGAGCTCGACCATCTTCGCCATCGCATTTCGCTGGTGTCGCAGGACACCTATCTGTTCAACGACACCCTGCGCGCCAACGTCGCGCTGGCCCGGCCCGATGCCGACGAGGCGGCGATCCACCGGGCGCTCGAGCAGGCGGCGCTGGCCGATTTTATCGCCAGCCTGCCGGAGGGTCTCGACACCAAGGTCGGCGAGCGCGGGGTCCAGCTTTCCGGCGGGCAGCGGCAGCGGGTCGCGATCGCGCGCGCCTTTCTGAAAAATGCGCCGACCCTGATCCTCGACGAAGCGACCTCGCATCTTGACGCGGTCAGCGAGGCGCAGGTGCGCAATGCCCTCGATGCCTTGATGCGCGACCGCACGACGATCGTTATCGCGCACCGGTTGTCCACCGTGCGCAACGCGGACCTGCTGGTCGTGCTCGATCGCGGCCGTCTGGCGGAAATCGGCAGCCATGCGGAACTCATTGGCAGAAATGGGTTGTATGCAAGATTGATCCGGCGGCAGATGGGCAGTGCGCGCGAGCCGATGCGCGCGGTGGGGGACTGAAAAGCAACGCCTTTCGGTTGATTCTGGTCAAATCTGCGGCGGGGTGTGTTAAACTTTGGATATGACGATGCGCTAGAGGGCAGGTTTATGGCATCAGCGATCCCTCCGTTCACTCCCGAGGAAAGTCAGAGGCTGACGACGATCTGGGACCGGCTCTACGAGCTTTATATTGAGCAGGCCAACGGCACCCGCGACAGCTTTGCGATTCAGACCGAAATCCAGGCGCTGATCGACGAGCGCAACGCGATCCGCCCGTGGGGCTGGAACACCGGCCGCAACTGGAAAGACGACCTCCCGAAGGAAATCGCCGACAAGCTGATGCGGGAATAGCGCTAGCGCCGTTAAATCCGCAGATCGAGGATCATCGGCGAGTGGTCGGAGAGGCCGGCGAGCCGTTCCTCATGCGAGTAATGCACCGACCGCGCCCGCGCCGCCAAAGCGGGTGACAGAAACGCGTGGTCGATGCGGAAACCGTTGCCGCGGGTGCTGTACCAGGAAAATTCGCGTCCTTCCGGGTTGCGCTGCCGCCACAAATCGCAAAACCCGATCGCTTCGATCTTGTCCATGAAATGCGCGGTGACGTCGATCGCGCCGGGCTCGTCGACATAGGCGCGGCAGGTGTTGAAATCGCCGATCGCCAGCGCGGCGCCGTCCGGATCGGCGGCGAGGGCCGCGATCAGCGCCTCCCAATAGGGCACCTTGAGCCGCAAATTCGGCATATAGACGCCGCACAGCCGCACGCTGCCGAGTTCGATCCCGACCATGCGGTACGGCTCCGGCACCGCTGCAGCCAGCGCGCCGTGCTCGCGAAACCGCCGGCGCGCCGCGATCAGCACCCCGTTGCGGCCGGGCGGCGGCGTCAGCGTTGTCGCGAAGCGGTAGCCGAGCGCATCGAGCGCGGCACGCAGCCGCTCCGCCGCGTCGCCGCCGCGGAATTCCGAAATCACCAGAATGTCGGCGTCGTGCCGGGCGATCGCCTCGGCGATGCGCGGCACCCGGACGCCGCCGCCGGCCCGGATGTTCCACGCCAGCAGCCGCAGCGGGCGGGTAAAGCGGCGCGGCATCAGCCGCCCGTTGATACCCGCGGCGCCACCCGGCCGCTGACCTCGGCGCCGGCATCCGGCGACATCTTCAGGAAGAACGGCACCGACAGCATCGACAGGCAGCCGACCGCGGCAAGGGCGAACGAGAAATCGGCCGGCGTCGGCACCCCCGTGCCGTTCGCCCGCAGCATCAGGTAAAGCAACAGCGCTCCGGTGCCGACACCCATGCTTTGCGACAATTGCTGCGCCATGCTGGTCAGGCTGGTGGCGCGGCTCAGCATGTTCGGGGGCACGTCGGCATAGCTCAGCGTGTTGATGCTGGTCATCTGCAACGACCGGAAAAACCCGCCGCTCAGCAGCGCCAGAAAGATCACGACATGCGGCGTCGTCGGCCGGAAAAACGAATAGCTGATCAGAAAGGCGGCGCTGATCACCGCGTTGCCGACCAGCACTGGGCGGAAGCCGAGAGCGCGGATGATCGGGGTCACCGTCATCTTCATCGTCATCGCGCCGGCGGCGCTGGCAAAGGTCAGGAGGCCCGACGACAGCGCGCTCATGCCAAACCCGACCTGCAGCATCAGCGGCATCAGAAACGGCAATGCGCCCAGGCCCATGCGGAAGATGAACCCGCCGATCGTCGTCACCGCGTAGGTCGGGATGCGCATCAGCGCGAGGTCGATGATCGGGTGGTCGACGCGCCGCGCGTGCCGCACGTAGAGCGTCAGGCACACCGCCCCGAGCGCCAGCAGCGCGAGCACCGCCGGCAACGGCAACTCGCCGCGCCCGATCGTCTCGAACCCGAAGGCGAGACTGGCGAGGCCGACGCCGGTCAGCGCAAACCCCGGCAGGTCGAACGGCCGGACCGTCGCCTCGCGGATATTTTCGATGAACAGATTGACCAGCAGGACGCCGAGCACGCCGATCGGGATGTTGATGAAGAAGATCCAGCGCCACGAACTGTAGGTGACGATAAACCCGCCGAGCGGCGGACCCATTATCGGGCCGATCAAGGCCGGCACGCTGACCTACGACATCGCCCGCACCAGCTCGGATTTCGGCACGGTCTTCAGCAGGACGAGCCGGCCGACCGGCACCATCATCGCGCCGCCCATGCCCTGCACGATGCGCGCGATGACCAGCATCCACAGCGAATAGGAAAATCCGCAGCCGATCGAGCCGATCGTGAACACGACGATCGCCGCGCTGAACACCCGCCGCGCGCCAAACCGGTCCGCGGTCCAGCCGCTGATCGGGATGAAGACGGCAAGGCTCAGCAGATAGCAGGTGATCGCCACATTGAGCCGCAGCGGGCTCTCGCCGATCGACCGCCCGATCGTCGGCAGCGCTGTCGCGATGATCGTCGAGTCGAGGTTCTGCATGAACATCGCGCACGACACGATCAGCGATATGGCGAGTTGACGTGAGCGGGAGACCATTCGTTCTGCACGATTGCAACGCAGAATGATCTATAGGCCGGTTATTGAATCGTGTCAGTAAACGCCACGGGCGATGAGCGGTCAGGCTGGCTCGGCAAGGGCGTGGCGGATGAAGGGCAGGGCGAGCGCCAGGGCGGCGAACTGAGCGACGATGAAACCCGGCGCATCGACCGGGCGGATGCCGGCGAAGGTGTCGGAGAGGGCGCGGGCGATCGTGACGGCCGGGTTGGCGAACGAGGTCGAGGCGGTGAACCAGTAGGCGCCGGTGATATAGGCGGCGACCGCGAAGGCCGTCACCGGCTGCGGGTGCACCCGGCAGCCCCAGATCACGACAAGCAGGCCAAACGTGGCGATTGCCTCAGCAACCCATTGTGAGGGGCCGGTGCGGATGTGCTGCGACAGTTGCAGGATCGGTAGGTCGAACATCACATGAGCGAGCCAGACGCCGATGACGGCGCCGGCGATCTGCGCTGCGACATAGGAGGGGACCATCTGCCACCGCAGCCCGCCGGTCGCCGCGGCGGCGAGCGTCACGATCGGGTTCATGTGCGCGCCCGATTGCGGCCCAAACGCCAGGATCAGCGCGAGCAGCGCCCCGCCGGTGGCGATCGCGTTGGTGAGCAGGGCGAGCCCGGCAATCCCGCCGGCCAACCGTTCGGCCATAATCCCGGACCCGACCACCGCGATCAGCAGAAACCCGGTCGCGACAAACTCAACCGCCGCCACCCGAACGATCGGCCGGCTCAGCGCGGCCGGGCGCGCGGCGGAAGTCAGTGTGGTCATGTCGTCAGCGTGGTGGTGTCGTCAGCAGGATCAGGCCGTGCAGCACGCCGGTTTACCGTCCCCTTGCAGCGCGGGCGGTGCCGTTTCGACCGGGGCGCATCCGCAGGCCGACAGGCCACCGCTCGCCTCGCCGAGCCGGGTCAGCGCGCCGCTCCGGCCATAGACGGTAGCCTGTTCGTGGGTCAGGAAGGTTTCCCACGGCACGCCCTGCGGGTCAGCCACCCATTGCTTGTCCGAGCGCGCGTAGCAACAGGTGGTGTTCGTCTCCTCGATGACCGGCCGTTCGGCGCGGGTCAGCCGCTCATACACCTCGGCCAGTTCGGCCTGATCCTCGGTCTCGATCCCGAGATGCGAGATGCCGGCATCGCCGGAGCCGGTACTGATCGCAAAGTTGACGCGCGGGTCGCCCAGCATCCACTTCGCGTAATCGTCCTTCAGGATGGTCGGCTCGGCTGCGAACAGCGTCGAATAAAACCGAACCGACTGCGCAAGGTCGTCAACTGCCACGTGCACATGCAGGCGCTTCATCGCTCACTCCGTTCGCGAAAGTGTCGGCGGGGTTGCAAACCGGGGCGCAGACCGCGCCCTGGCCGCAGCAATTCTCGGTCAGGTAGGTCAACAATGCGTTCATCGCCACGTATTTGGCCGAGTAGATGATCTGGCGGCTCAGGCGGCGCTGCGTGATCAGGCCGGCATGAACCAGCTGTTGCAAGTGGAAGGACAGCGACGCCGGCAGAACGCCGAGGCGATCAGCAATGACCCCGGCCGGAAGACCCTCCGGCCCGGCCGTAACCAATAGCCGGAACAGATCGAGCCGCGTTTCCTGCCCGAGAGCGCCGAGGGCCGCGAGAGCGGCGGGCTTTTCCATACCGAACCAGAATTTGTTATTTGACCGAGTATCAAACTATCACGCTGTCGCGGCTGGGTCAATGATATTTTGACAATAATCAAATGAACGTCGTCACGCGCGATGCGGCACCAAGCCCGCCTGCTACTGCATCACCTTGACCAGGCCCTTTTCGGCTAGGCACTCGTCGATCGGGGTTTCGCGATAGGCCGAACTGCGGCGCAGGCCGGGTTCGACCGGCTGGCCGTCGGCGACGATGCCGGTCATCGGGGCATTGGCCAAACCCTCGCCGCCGGGGTGGTAGGCGGGGTTGTCACGGATCGTGCTCGGCACCGGCTGGTTACTGTCCATCGGCAGAGTGTAGCGGCGGGGCAGGCAGGATTGGCGCAGCGCATCGTATTCAGCGATGCTGATCGGCGTACCACGTGAGGTGCGCCATCCCGAATCGGGGTAACCCGGCGGCAACCCTTGCAGGCTGGCGCAGGCACTTAGGCCGACCAGCAGCGCCATCCCAAAAAGCCCCCGCATATCCCTCCCCACGATCCGCAACCGCCTCAAAGACCGGCCGCATCCAACCTCGACGCTACCATCCTGCCCGGCCTCGCTTGCGGCAAGGCCTTGAAGATGAGGGCCTGATCGGAAAAACCAACGACGCGATCCGACCCGTGCCGCGATGGCAAAATGTGATATGGTTGATTTACAAAGTATTTTGCGCGGCGCGACTTGCTTGCAACGCTGTCGCGCAACCGTTGTGCCCCCCTGCCAAACAGCTTCACACGCCTCGCGGTCCAGGCGAAAATCACCGCAGTTATGAAAACCTATGCGCCTCCGCTTATGAGAACAAGGCGCCGTCGTTCGCAGCGGCGGGGCGGCGGCTTGGCGGCGGGCGGGGAGGGCTGCCGCGGGCGGTGGGACCAGGTTCTGGCGGGAATCGTCATCCTGTCGGGCGTCAGCATAGCCGCCGCGGCGCACGCCCAGGAGGCCAATCCCGGCGACCTGCTGGGATCGCTGCAGCGCTCGATCAACGCCAACGGCGATAGCGGGATGCGGGTCGGGTCGGCGATCATCGCGCCGACCGTGTCGGTGACCAGCGGCTATGACACCAACGTCTTCGCCTCGCGCCACGACACGCATTCCGATTTTTATCTGACGACGACCCCGGCGATCGATATCGAGAGCGACTGGGCGCGCCACGCCTTCAGCCTGAAGGCGGAGGGCGAGTTCAACCATTTCGCGACCTACGACCGCAACAACAACAACAACGCCAGCGTCGTCGGCACCGGCCGGATCGACCTCGCGCCCAATGTCTACATCCTGGCCGGCGGCGGCTATCAACTGCTGCATGAAGACCGCGGTGCACTGGTGCCGATCCAGGGCATCAACCCGACGCAGTACACCGTGTCATCAGGCAAGGCGGGGTTTGTCATCGAGCCGGCGCCGATGGGGCTGCGGCTCGATGCGACGGTCGGTTCCTACGCCTATAACGACATCACGCTGTTCGATGGCAGCGATGTCGAGGAATCGGCGCGCGACCACATTACCTATGCGCTGATGCCGCGCGTCTCCTATCAGATCCAGCCGCAATACGACGCGTTTATCGGTGCCGTCGTAAACCGGCGGCAGTACAACAGCACGCGCGAGCCGGATGGGATCGACCGCACCTCGACCGGCTATTCGGTGGATGTCGGCACCAGCTTGAACCTGACCGGTATCGCCTCGGGCGAGTTCTACATCGGATATCTGACCCAGAACTACGACGCGCCGACCGTCAAGCCGATCAACGCGGTCGATTTCGGCGGTAAGCTGGAGTGGCGCCCGATCAATGGCACAGCCATCCGGTTCAACCTGAGCCGCAGCATCGAGGAATCGACCCTGCAAGGGTCGCCGGGCTTTTTGCAGACCGCAATCCGCATCGCGGTCGAGCAGGAAATCATGGACCGGGTGCTGCTGCTCGGGTCGTTCAGCTATATCAATGCCAAGTTCTCCGGCATCTCGGCGACCAGCAATCTGTACAGCTTCTCGCTGGGCGCGCGCTACCTGCTGACCAGCGATTTCTCAGCCGACCTCGAATACAATTTCGCCTACCGCGCGTCCAACGCGCCGCTGCCGACCTACACCCGCCAGATTGTCGAATTACGGCTGCGCGGCCAGCTATGAGCGATGCCGGGACAGCGGGCCCTGAGGCCGCCGCCGACAACCGCATCTTTGTCCTGATCCTCCAGCATCCGCAGGAACGCCGCGAGCCGCTGGCGACCGCGGCGCTGACGGTGGCGAACCTGCGCCGGGGCCGGCTGGCGGTCGGGCTGTCCTGGCCGAATTTGGAGCGCGCCTTGGGCCGCCCCGTCGATCCGTCGCGCTGGGGGGTCCTCTATCTCGGGTCGGTGCGGGCGGCGGTGTTCGGCGAAGCCGGCGAGATCATCGCGCTGGGCCGTGACGGGCAGCCGTTGCGCGATCGCCAGTTGTTGCGGCGTCTCGACGGCATCGTCCTGCTCGACGGCACCTGGAGCCAGGCGAAGACGCTGTGGTGGCGCAACCCGTGGCTGTTGAAATTGCAGCGCCTGGCGTTGAACCCGCCGCGCCCATCGCGCCTCGGCCGGCTGCGCCGCGAGCCGCGCCGCGAGGCCGTTTCGACAATCGAGGCCGCCGCGCTGGCATTGCGCCATCTCGAAGCGGGGGCGGGGCCGGCCGATGTCCTGACGCAGGCGCTCGACGGTCTGCTGGCCGCCGCGCGCCGACCGCGTCAGCCGGCGCCGGCTGACGAACCCAGCGCGTAGAGCAGCACCGACACCGCGGCCGCGACGTTCAGCGACTGCACCTGACCGCTGCCGGGGATCGTGACGATGGCGTCGCACAGCGCCAGCGTCGCCGGGTCGATGCCGCTCTCCTCGTTGCCGACCACCAGCGCTACAGGTCGGTTGCTATGAAACGAAGCGAGCGGCGTGCCCTGCGCCAGCGCGGTGCCGACGATGCGGAACGCCGGCTTCAGCGCCGGCAGCACGCTCGCCAGCGCGCCGCGGCATAAGCTCACCCGGTCGAGCGCACCCTCTGCGATGCGGTAGCTGGCGGCTGACGGCAAAGCCTGGTCGGGACGGTCGGCCAGGACGATGCGCTGCACGCCGAAAAACGCCGCGCTGCGGGCGATGGCGCCGAGATTGTGTGGGTTGCCGATGCCGTCGAGGATCAGCAGGGGCCGGTTCTCGCGCGCCCAGACGATGGCGGAGGCCGGGTCGAACGACAGGATCGGGCGCGGCCGGGCCACCGCCACCACGCCGCCATGCCGGATGGTGCCGGCGATTTTCGCCAGTTCGGCGGCCTCCACGGTGCGGTAGGGCTTGTGCACCTTGCCGAGAAGCCGGCGCAATTCCTTCAGCTCCGGCGCGAGGCGCGGCTCGAAAAACAGCCGCTCGACCCGCCGCAGATCGGTGGAACACAATGCCAGAACCGCGGAGAGGCCGCAGACGCAAACAAGGTCGCGCTCATGCACGCGCGGCTCGGGTGTGCGCACTCCAGGCACGCGCGCTTCGCGCCGGGGCAACTCGCGCCCCGGGCCCGGCGGGCGGCCGGGCTCAGCGCGCCGGCGCGGCGGGGGCGAAGAGGGGCGCCGCATCCAAGGCGAGCGCAGCGCGCGACGAGGGCCGCAGATACATCATGTGGCCGCCCTCGTAGACGCGCAGCATGATCCCGTCGCGTGTCGCGGCGGGCAGGGCAAGCTGGTCGACCAGCCATCGCGACGCGAGATAGGGCGTCACCAGATCGTAGCGCCCGTTGGCGATCATCACCCGCGTCGTCGGGTGCGCCAGCAATGTCTTTTGCAGCGATGACAGCGCCAGCCCAAGCCCGTTTTCGCCCTCACGCGCCGCGTCCCAGTTCCACTGGCGCGATACCTGCCGTGACAGCACCCGGTAGGGCTGATCGGTCTGGTAGCCGAGCGCCTCCTGCACGTAGCTGCCGAAAACGGTGGTGAACGATGCGACAAGCGGGTCGAGCACGGCGTCGCCGCCGCGGTCGTCCCACGGATTGGCGAGCGTCGCGCGTGTCACCGTGCCGTCATAGAGGCTCAAAACCTCTCCCTGGGCGCGGCGCAATTCGTGGCTGTAGGTCTCGGCCGATACCCGTCCGCGCTCGCGCCGCACGATGTCGGCCGGAAGACCGATCGTCGCAGCAACCTGGGCGATGAACGGGTCACCGGCGGCCGGGATGCCCTTCATCGCCGCAAGGCCGGTCAGATAGTCGGTCAGAGCGAAGCGCTCGGCAGCTTCGGTCTCGGCGGCGGCCTGCGGGTCCGCGGCCAGGGTGGCGGCGGTCGCGGCGTAGCTCGGCAGCTCGAAAGCCGGCGCCAGCAGGTTGCTGATGTCCGGGTGCAGTAGCGTCGTGTCGAGTGCCGGGGAAATCAGCACGAGACCGCTGACCGCGACGCCGACATCGTGTTCGAGGCTCTGCGCCAGCGCCGCGGCGCGCAGCCCGCCATAGCTCTCGCCAACCAGGTAGACCGGCGCGCTCCAGCGCTGATGCCGGGTCAGCCAGCGACGCACCACCGCGCCGAGTTCATTAAGGTCGGTGCGGACATTCCAGAACGGCTTGTCCGGATCGTCCTCCTTGCCCTTGCCGCGGCTGAACCCCGTGCCGACCGGATCGATAAACACCAGATCGGTAAAGCCGAGCCAGCTCGACGGATTGTCGATCAGGGCGGGCGGCGGAGCAGGCGGAGCGCCGTTCGCCGGTGTATCGAGCACGCGCGGACCAAGCGCACCGAGGTGCAGGAATACCGCCGCCGCGCCAGGGCCGCCGTTGAACACAAAGGCGACCGGCCGTCCTGTCGTCGGCAGAGCATCAGCCGGCGCAACACCAACCGGCAGAGCACTGGCCGGCGGCGCATCAGCCAGATAGGAAACGGCATAGATCGATGCGGTCGTTTCGCCTTTCGGGTCGGTCAGTTCGATGGTTTCGGCAATGGCGCGGTAATCGAGCGGCGCATGGCCCGGGATGTCTAGCGTGTGCCGCGTTTCCGCTTGTGCCGGCAGTCCGGGCGGGGCGGCGGAGGATTTGGGTTCGGCAGCGCCGGCAATGTTCAGGAGGCCAAAATAAAGCATGCCGGCGAGCAACGCGGCGTCGCGCCATCGCCCCGGCGACAAAGCCAACGGCCAAAATCGTTTTGTCACGATGCCCGCTACTGATCTGGGGCTCGGGAATAACACCCAGCAGCTCCGGCGAATACCCTTCTTGGAACACCGGCCTTTCTTGGAACACGGCTCTGCGGCGATTTGGGAAAGACTAAAACCAAATAGCTGTTGCTCTGCTCCAGGGCGCTCGCGATAAAACCGCCACACAGGCCATCCAAGGCCGTACAGGTGAGGCAAAAGCGCTTAAGGCGCTGGATTTATAGCTGCAAAGGTTGAGGAAATGGCTCAAACGGTCGGCGCCACCCCGGTGCAGGGCTCGGGTTATCGCTGGTTTCAATTGGCGTTGGGCATCGCCTGCATGGTGATGATTGCCAATCTGCAGTATGGGTGGACGCTTTTTGTCTTGCCGATTGATGCCAAATACCATTGGGGCCGCGCGGCCATTCAAGTAGCCTTTAGTATTTTCGTGCTGACCGAAACCTGGCTGGTGCCGGTTGAAGGCTGGGTTGTTGACCGGTTTGGGCCAAAGCTGGTGGTGTTGTTGGGCGGCGTTTTTGTCGGTGTTGCCTGGGTCATGAACGCTTATGCCGACTCGCTGACCCTGCTTTACGTTGCCGCCGCCATCGGCGGCGTCGGCGCCGGCGCGGTCTACGGCACCTGCGTCGGCAATGCGCTGAAATGGTTTCCCGATCGCCGCGGGCTGTGCGCCGGCCTGACCGCCGCCGGCTTCGGCGCCGGTTCGGCGTTGACGATCATCCCGATCCAAAAGGTGATCGCGACCTCCGGCTACCAAGACGCCTTTCTTTATTTCGGCATCGGGCAGGGTGTCGTGATCATCGCGCTGTCTCTGTTTCTGGCCGCCCCGCGACGCGGCGAAACCGGCGCTGGACGCGCGCGCGTGCCGCAGACGTCGCGTGATTACGCTCCGTTTGAAATGCTGCAGACCCCGATCTTCTGGGTCATGTACGCGATGTTTGTGCTGGTCGGGGCTGGCGGCTTGATGGCGACCGCGCAGCTCGCGCCGATCGCCAGGGACTTCAAGATCGACACCATACCCGTCTCATTGATCGGTATCACCTTGCCGGCGCTGACCTTCGCGTTGTCGATCGACCGCATCCTCAACGGTTTCACCCGACCGTTCTTTGGCTGGGTGTCGGATCATATCGGGCGCGAGAATACGATGTTCATCGCCTTTGGGCTCGAAGCGATCGGCATCTGGGCCTTGAGTGCGCTCGGCCACGATCCGGTCATGTTCGTGATCCTGACCGGCGTCGTGTTCTTTGCCTGGGGCGAGATCTACAGCCTGTTCCCGTCGACCTGCACCGATGTCTACGGCGTTACCTACGCGACGACAAATGCCGGACTGCTCTACACCGCGAAGGGCACGGCGTCGTTGCTGGTGCCCCTGGGCAATATCCTGGCCATCGCTTATGGCAGCTGGCAGATCGTGTTCATCATCGCCGCGCTGATGAACCTGATCGCGGCGCTCGCGGCGCTGTTTGTACTGCGCCCGATGCGGACACGGCACCAGGCGACGCTGGCGGCGCGCGATACCGCAGCGGCCGCCACCCGGTCCTGACCGGCTCGCTCAGTCGGCCGCGGCCGGGGATGGCGCCCGGCTGACCGACCAGCGCGAGCGCCAGCGACAGCGGCTCTCGACCAGGTGCCATGACAGCAAAGCGGTCGGCACGGCGAGCGCGAGCGAGATCACGAATACCTGCCACCACGTCGCGGTGCCGCGGCCGAAATAGATGACGCACTGCTCGATCGGCCAGCCATAGATGTAGAGACCGTAGGAAAGGTCACCGTAGCGCGCCGCCGGCACCGATGGCAGCCGGCGGTCCAGCGCGATGTAGAGCGTCAGGTAGCTGCCGAACAGCGGAAACATCAGGAGGAACAGGTGCGCCGGGATGCTGAGCACCAGCCCCAGCGCCGCGACGATCGCCCAGCGTCCGGCGAAAAACCTGGTGCCGCGCAGGTGGTAGCCGCAGATGCCGGCCGCGAAAAATCCGAGCAGCCAGAACACGCCGCCGAGCAGATCGGTCGCCTCGAACCACAGCCCGCCAAGGCCGACCGCCAGCAGCAACAGCCCGACCGGCAAGGTCAGCAGCCGGCACACGCCGAGCACGAACAGCATCAGGTACAGCATCACCTCGCAGGGCAGGCTCCAGAGCGGCCCGTTGACGATGCCGCCGATATTGCCCGGCCAGAACTCGACGCCGGGCAGGCGGTTGTAATGGATGTCGAGCACCGCGTTGCGCAGCACGAAAATGTAGGGCTCCGGCTGCGCCAGGTACTCGCCGGGCGGCAGGCTGGTCACCAGCGGTCCGATCACGAACGCGCAAACCAGCACGCAAACCCACAGCCCCGGAAACACGCGCAGCGCACGCTTTGCCAGGAACACCAGCGGCGAGGGGGTCGTATCAAAGCTCTGGGTGACGAGATAGCCGCTGATCGTAAAGAATACGAAGACCCCGACCAGCCCGAGGATCGTCTGGCCGCCGGTCAGAAGCATCAGCGGGTCGTGTTCCTGCGAATTCTCGGCCAGCAGAAAGGCGTGCGAGAAAATCACCGAAACCGCCGCGATCAGCCGCAGCACATCGAAATTATTGTGTCTTTCCACGCAAACGCTCCGCCGGCTCTATCCGGGCTTCCGGCATAACGACCCCGGGCCACCCGCTATTCTCCCCAGCGATGGCCGGGGTTCAACCGCGGCGCTTGCTCCGGGGCGCGGAATCGGGAATAGAGAACCCGTCCGAGCGTGGAGGCTCTGCCTGATGCGTGCGTTTGCCTTGCTATGTCTGCTATCGCTGGCCGGTTGCGTCGGATCCGACCGGATCGAGGGGTTCAGCCCGAGCGGCCCCAATTCTTTCCGCTACACCGCGCACACCAGTGCGGTCATGGTTGAGAACGACGACAGCGAAGCTGAACGGCTGCGCCGCGACTGGATCGCCGATGCGGTGCAGGCGCATGGCATGTGCGGGACCGGCTACATCATCGACACCCGCCACTTCGTCCCCGATGCGGTCGGCCCCTTCGCCAATGGCGGCAACATCCTCTACGTCGGCCGCTGCCTGTAGCGCGTCATTGGCGGCCGAATCGGGCGGAACATGCTGGAATCGCCGCTCACGCCGGACCAACTTTTCGCGCGGCTCGATGGGCTGGGGATCGGGTATCGCACCCATCGCCATCCGCCGGTCTTTACCGTCGCCGAGGCGGTGGCGCTGCGCGGACAGCTGCCCGGCGGACATTGCAAGAGCCTCTTTCTGAAGGACCGCAAGGGCGGATTGTGGCTGGTCATAGCGATCGAGGAGCGGCAAATCGATTTGAAGCGGTTGTCGGAGGCGCTTGGCGCGCCACGCTTTTCGTTCGGCAGCCCGGAGCTGCTCCATGAGGTGCTGGGCGTGCGCCCGGGCAGCGTCACGCCGTTCGGGCTTGCCAACGATACCGGGTGCCGGGTCAATGTCGTGCTTGACGCCGGCATGCTGCTGCACGATCCGCTGAACTACCACCCCCTCGAAAACGACCGCACCACCGCATTGTCACCGGCCGATCTCCTGCGGTTTATCGCGGCTTGCGGGCACCGACCACGGACCATCGACCTCGATGCGGTAGCCGCGCCGCCATTGAGGGCGGACGGCGGCTGAAAAAGCCGGCGGGGCCGCACCGACGCTTGTCATCGCGGCGCCCGACAGCCATGTTTCGGAGCATGTTCCGAGGGAGAAGACCGCATGGCGAATGAACCTTTGATTGGTGGCGGCATGGGCAACGGGGCGGCCGGGGCGGCGGTCGTCAGTGACGTCACCACAGCCAATTTCATGGCCGAGGTTGTCGATGCCTCGTTCGAGCAGCCGGTCATCGTCGATTTCTGGGCGCCGTGGTGCGGCCCCTGCAAGCAGCTTGGGCCGGTCCTCGAAAAAATCGTGCGCGGCACCAACGGCGCGGTGCGCATGGTCAAGCTGAACATCGACGAGAACCCGGAAATTGCGCAGCAGATGCGCATTCAGTCGATCCCGGCGGTCTATGCCTTCAAGGACGGGCGGCCGGTCGATGGCTTTGTCGGGGCCCTGCCGGAGAGCCAGGTCAAACAGTTCGTCCAGAAGCTCGGTGGGCCAAGTGGGCCGTCGCCGGTCGAGCAGGCGATGGAAATGGCGAAGGAGGCGGTGCAGGGCAGCGACCACGGCACCGCCGCGGCGCTGTACTCGCAGGTTCTGCAGCACGACCCGGAAAACATCGAGGCGGTGGCCGGGCTGGCACGCACGATGATCGCGCAGGGCGAACTCGACGAGGCAAAGGAACTGCTCGACGAGGTGCCAAAGGAAGCGGCGCGGCATGCTGACATCCTGGCGGCGCGCACGGCGCTCGATCTTGCCGAGCAGGCGCAGAAGGCGATGGGCTCGACCGACAAATTGCGCAGCCAGGTCGAGCAGAACCCGGACGATCACGAGGCGCGGCTCGAACTCGCCACGGCCTTGTTCGGTGGCGGCGAGCGCGAGGCGGCGATCGACGAGTTGTTGACCCTGTTCAAGCGCGACCGCGAATGGAATGAGCAGGCCGCCCGCAAACAGCTGGTCAAATTGTTTGAAGCGATGGGGCCGACCGAGCCGCTGACCGTCAGCGGCCGGCGTCGCCTCTCCGCGTTGATGTTCTCATGACACAGGCGGGCACGGCATGAGCGACCGGCCGGACGATCCTTCGAGTTCCGCTGACCCCCCGCAGGAGCCGGCAGCGCTGCCGCAGGTATTGCCGATCTTCCCGCTGACCGGGGTGCTGCTGCTGCCGCGCGCCCGCCTGCCGCTCAACATCTTCGAGCCACGCTACGTCGCGATGACGCGCGACGCGCTGGCCGGCGAGCGGCTGATCGGCATGGTGCAACCCAGCGATCCTGCGGTGGGCGGCATGAACCCGCCGGTCTATCCGGTCGGCTGCGCCGGGCGGATGACAGCGTTTAGCGAGACCGATGACGGCCGCTATCTGATCACGCTGACCGGCATCTGCCGGTTCCGCATCAACGAGGAATTGCCGGTGCTCAGCGGCTATCGCCGGGTAGTGCCGGATTGGGAGCCGTTTGCCCGCGACCGCGATCGCACGTCGGCCGGCTTTGACCGGCCGGCGCTGATCGCCGGGCTGAAGCATTATTTTGACCAGCGCAACGTGTCGGTCGATTGGTCGGCGATCGAAAAGGCGCCGAGCGAATACCTCGTTAATTCGATTGCGATGGCCTGCCCGTTTGCCCCGAACGAAAAGCAGGCGTTGCTGGAAGCAGTGACGCTCGACGACCGGGCAGCGCTGCTGACCGCGCTGGTCGAGATGGCCGCGGTACAGCAGACGACCGAGGAAACCGGCGGGACGCGCCATTAACGCCTCCCAGTTTCGTCATCCCTGCTGCAAAGACGCGGATGGCCGGGTCACACGACCCGGATGTTCTTGAACTGCCAGGGGTCGTCGCGGTCGAGGTCTTCCGGAAAGAGGGTCTCGCGGTCGAGGAGCGGCGTCCAGTCGCCCCACACGCCGACGAGATCGCCGAGATAGGGCGCGGCGATTTCGAGAATGCGGGCGAAATCGATCTCGTCCGGCTCGACGACGCCGCGGCGCGGGTTTTCGATCGCCCAGATGATGCCGCCGAGCACCGCGGCGGTGACTTGCAGCGAGGTGGCGTTGTTGTGCGGCGCGACCCGCCGCGCCTCGTCGATCGTCAGCACGCGAGCCGTACCAGTAGACGCCCTTGCGCGGCCCCATCAGCAGACGCCGAGTTCGTCGATCCCCTTGGTGATCTCCTCGACCATCAGCCGCTTCCGGCTTTGCAGCTGCCAGTTCTTGCCGGCGATTTCGTGCAGGCTCAGCACCGCGTCGTCGCACGGGTGGTAGGCGTAGTGGCAGGTCGGGCGATAGCGTGCGGCGCCGCCGTCATGCACGGTCAGGTAGTCGGCGATCGAGATCAACTCGCCATGGGTGATCAGAAACCCGTGATACGGGCCTTCGAGCGGTGTCCAGCTGCGCACCCGCGTCGAGGCGCCGGGCCGCATCAGATAGATCGCGGCGTGGCTGCCGAAATCGTGACGCCGGCCATCGGCCGGGAAATGCCGCTCATGCGTGCCCCAGCCGAGTTCGGCCGGCTGCGACCCCTCGCTGACAAACCCGTCGATCGACCAGGTGTTGACGAACTCGCCTGGCTCCTTCGGGACGTTCGACACCTGCGTGTCGCGCTCGGCGATGTGGATCACCTTGACCCCGAGCCGCTCGGCCAGGAGTGCCCAGCCGGCGCGGTCGGTCGGCACGACCACAGCCGCATCCCCGGCACGCGCCACGTCGAGCAGCGCCTGCTTGACGAAATGCGAGACGAGGCCAGGGTTGGCGCCGTGCGTAATGACCGCGGTCGGCGCGTCAGTGTCGCCTGCGCGCAAAGCGATGGCGCTTTCCCGCAGGGCGTAGTTCGAGCGGGCCGAGGGCGGCAGGTTCGGGTCGGTATAGCCGCCGGGCCACGGCTCGATGCAGGTGTCGAGATAGAGCGCGCCCTTGTCGCGGCACAACTCGATCAGCGCGACGCTCGACACATCGACCGACACATTGAGCAGGAAGTCGCCGGCGCCGAGCCATTCGCCGAGCACCGAGCGGTAATTTTCACGGGTCAGCGCGGTCTCGATAAAGCGGATGCCGTATTCGGCTGCCACCTGATGGCCGCGCTCCTCGGCGGTGATGATGACGATCTGTTCCGGCGGCATATCGATATGCCGCAGCAGCAATGGCATCACCCCCTGCCCGATACTGCCGAAACCGATGATCACAAGGCGGCCGGCAAAGGCGGTGTATTTCGTGTCGGGCATTGGCAAAAAACCGTCGGAAAAAGGCGGCGCACCCCTACGGGCGGCGGCGGGGAATGTCAAATAGCAATCGCCTGTAGAAATTCCGTGACAGCCGCGTTGAATGCCGCAGGTTGATCAAGGTTGGCGGCGTGCCCGGCACCGGGGATCACGGCCTTGCGCGCGCCGGGGATTTTCGCGGTCATGTAGTCGGTGGCGCCGAGGAAATTCTTGTCCTCGCCGCCCACCAGCACCAGCGTCGGCACCGCGATTGACGGCAGCGAGTCGATCAGGCTGCTGTCGAACTGAGCCAGCATGCCGCGCGCCGCGCCGGCGAGGCCATACCCCGAGCGATGCCGGCCGAGCCGGGTCTCCTCACCGCCCTTGAACGCGTCGAGGCCCTGTTCCTCAAGCTGCCGGGCGCGGGCGAGCGCCCGCTCGTTCCACGCGGCGCGGGCGTCGGGATTGCGAAAGCCGGGACCGGTGTCGAACAGCATCAGCGCCTCGACCCGCGCCGGGTGCGCCAGATGAAACGCCAGCGACATGACGCCACCGAGCGACAGCCCGCCGATAATCGCCTTATCCGCGCCGCAGGTATCGAGCAGGGCCGCCATGTCGCCGACTGTCAACGCCTGCGAATACGCCGCGGCATCGGCCGGGTCGCCGGATTGACCGTGGCCGCGCATGTCCCAGACGATCAGGCGATAGCGGTCGGCGAAGGTGGCGATCTGCCCGTCCCACATCCGGCAGGTCGCGCCATAGCCGTGCGACAGCAGCACGGTCGGGCCCTGGCCGTGGACCTCGTAGTGAATTGCGACGCCGTCGCGGTCGATTGTTGGCACGATGATCCTCCGTTGCTGCCGTCTGTCGGTCGGCTATAGTCGCGCAAGACCCGCGCTTGAGGGAGGAAAACGATGCGTTGGCTGCGTTATGAGGCTCAGGGCAAGGAATCCTACGGCATTATCGAGGGCGACGAGGTCGTCGCGGTCAACGGCGATCCGTTCGCCGGCTATGAGATGACCCGCACAAAACACAAGCTGCACGACATCAAGTACCTCGTGCCGGTGATCCCGAAGACGTTCTATGCCGCCGGGCTCAATTACGTCGAACACATCACCGAGATGGCGGCAAAGCGCGGCGAAAAGCCGAACATCCCGCCAGCCGCCGATGTCGGGTATCGCGCCAATAACGCGCTGATCGCGCATAACGAAAATATCGTGATCCCGCATGATGCCGGCGAGCTTGTGCAGTATGAAGGCGAGCTGGTCGCGGTGATCGGCACCAAGGCGAAATACCTGTCGGAGGCCGAGGCCTTGTCCTGCGTGCTCGGCTGGACGATCGGCAACGACATGAGCGAGCGGACCTGGCAGCGTAACGACCGCACGCTGTGGCGTGCCAAGAACACCGACACGTTCAAGCCGATGGGGCCGTGGATCGAAACCGATTTCGACCTCGAAGCGGCGCGCACGATCGTGCGGGTCAACGACGAGGTAACCGACGATTTCCAGACCAACCACATGCTTTACGGTGTCGCGACCTTTATCAGCCGCATGTCGCAATACCTGACATTGTGGCCTGGCGATGTGGTGTGGATGGGCACCGAGGGGTCGCCGCGCAACCTGAAGCACGGTGATGTATGCGAAGTCGAAATCACCGGCATCGGCATCCTGCGCAACCCGCTGGTGCGCGCGACGCGGTAGGTTTCTCCCATTCCGCGTTCCCCTGTTTGTCATTCCGGGGCGCCGCAACGCGGCGAACCCGGAACCCACGAACACGGACTTCGCCCAATTTTCCACCGTCCGTGTTCTTGGTTTCCGGGTTCCTCCGCTTCGCTGCGGTCCCGGAATGACAGAGAGAGGGCGGCGCCTATTCGCTTCGGATCGCGCTCGAAGCTCGGTTACTTTCCGGCAGGTGTCACATAACCGAGACGATTGAAGATGGCGGACGCAGACGGGCCCTTGAGAAACGTCAGAAATTCGAGGGCGGCAGGGTTGGTGCTGTGCGTCAGGACCGCCACCGGGTAGCGGATCGGCGGGTGGCTGTCGTCGGGGAACGTCAGTAATGTCGCGACGCCGGGGTCGGTCAGCGCATCGGTGGCAAAGACGATCGCGTAGGGCGCCTCGCCACGCGCCACCATCGTCACCGCCTGCGGCGGGTTTTCAGCGCGCGCGACCTTGGCCGCGACGCTGTCCCATACCCCGAGCGTCGTCAGGCTGGCTTTGGCCATGCGGCCGGCCGGGTGTCCGTCGGGGTCGCACATCGCGATGGGACCGCTGCCGATCAAGCGGACCAGTGCCAGTTCGCCGCTCACGGCACCCGCCGGTGTCGCCCCCTTTTTGCCGATCAGCACGAGATGGTTGCCGACGAAGTCGGTCAGTGTCTCGCTCTTGATCAGCTGATGCCGCGCCAGTTCGTCGGTCCACATCGAGTCGGCCGAGAAGAACAGATCGGCTTGAAGACCGTTCTCGATCTGCTGGGCAAGGACGGGGCTCGCGCCATAGACCGGCATCACCGCGCCGCCGCCCTGCCGGTACGCCGCGACAATCTGGTCGAGCGCCGGCTTCACAGGGAATGCCGCGAGCACAACCACCGGCTTCGCCGCCGCCGCAGGCAGCACAGCCGTCAGCAGTATTAGAGCAGCGCACAACAACCGGCGCGCGATCCTGTTCACTGTCTGGTGCCGATTACCACGTTGCTGAACCACCGTCCCGATATCGCACGAGCCTCCGCCGGGACGGCTATACGTTAGACGGCCGGGTTCTGCATACCCTATTCGGCGGCCATCCGCTGCGACTCCGGTTCGCCCTCTTGCAGGGCCGCCAGCACCTTGGGCGGGGACATCGGCAGGTCGCGCAGGCGGCGGCCGATGGCGTCGGCGATCGCGTTGGCGACGGCGGCCATCGGCGGCACAATCGGCACCTCGCCGACACCGCGCACGCCAAACGGATGGCGCGGGTTGGGCACTTCGACGATGACCGCGTCGAGCATCGGCATGTCCGAGGCCACCGGGCAGCGATAGTCGAGAAAGCCGGGGTTATCCATCCGCCCTTCTTGTCGTAGATGTATTCCTCGCTGAGCGCCCAGCCGATCCCCTGCGTCACACCGCCCTGGATCTGGCCCTCGACATAGGCCGGGTGGATGGCACGGCCGCAATCCTGCGCCGCAGTGTAACGCAGGATTTTGACATGCCCCGTCTCGGGATCGACCTCGACATCGCAGACATGCGTCGCGAAAGCCGGGCCGGCGCCTTGCGCGTTAAGCTGCACTTCGGCGCCGATCGGGCCGCCGGTGCGTGTCGCCTTGATTGCGATCTCGGCGAGCGGCAGCGGGTCGAACGTGCCGGCGTTGGGGCCGGCCGGGTAGGCCTTGCCGTCTTCCCATTCGACCGCTTCGGGGCTGATGTCCCAGATCATCGCGGCGCGCGCTTTCAGCTGCTCCTTGACCTTCTCGGCGGCCTGCACGGTCGCCATGCCGGTCGCGAAGGTGACGCGGCTGCCGCCGGTCACATGGGTAAACCCGATCGAGGCGGTGTCGGCGACGATCGGCTTCACCCGGTCGAGCGGGATGCCGAGCGTTTCCGCCGCCATCATCGCCATCGAGGCGCGCGAGCCGCCAATGTCGGGGCTGCCGGTCGCGACGCTGACCGAGCCGTCTTCGTTGACATGCACCGCCGCGCTCGAACTCGCCACCGACATTGAACCAGAAACCGCAGGCGATGCCGCGGCCCTGGTTGGGGCCAAGCGGGATCTGGTAGTTCGCGTGCGCCTTGGCGGCGTTGATCGTGTCGAGATAGCCGATATTGCTCCAGGTCGGGCCGTGCACCGCCTTGGTGCCTTCGCGCGCCGCGTTCTTTTCGCGCAACGCCATCGGGTCCATGCCAAGTTCGCGGGCCAGTTCATCGACGCAGCTCTCGACCCCGAAGGACGAGATCGGCGCCCCCGGCGCGCGGTAGGCCGCGACCTTCGGCCGGTTCGACACGACGTCGTAGCCGGTGATCGTGACATGCGGCAGGTCGTACATCGCAAAGGCGCACATGCAGCCGGGTGCGACCGGCGAGCCGGCAAAGGCGCCGGCCTGGTATTTCAGCACCAGCTCGGCAGCGGTGATCGTGCCGTCGCGCCTCGCGCCGAGCTTGACTTCGATGACGCCGCCCGAGGTCGGGCCGGTGCCGCGGAACACATCTTCGCGGGTCATCACCAGCTTGACCGCGCGGCCGGTCTTTTTCGACAAGGCCAGCGCCACCGGTTCGAGGTAGACGACGGTCTTGCCGCCAAACCCGCCGCCGATCTCGGCCGGGGTGACGCGGATTTCCGCCATATCCATGCCGAGCAATTTGGCGCAATAGGCGCGGATCATGAACTGGCCCTGGCTCGACGCCCAGATCGTCGCCTGCCCGTCGGCGCTCATCGAGACGACGCAGGCATGCGGTTCGAGGTAGGCCTGGTGCACCGGCTGTGTCGTGTAGCGGCGCTCGATGATCACGTCGGCTTCGCGGAACCCGACCTCGATGTCGCCCTTCTTGAAGCCAAGCTGCTTGGCGATGTTGGACGGTTTTTCGGGCTTTGGCTCGACGCCCTGGGTGAACATGTCTTCGTGCAGCACCGGCGCGCCGGGCGCCATCGCGTCCTCGACATCGATGACAAACGGCAGCACCTCGTACTCGACCTCGATCAGGTCCACCGCCTCGCCCGCGATGACCGACGAGGTGGCGGCGACCGCGGCGACGGCATGCCCCTCGTACAGCACCTTGTCGCGCGCCATGACATTGCGCGACAGGTCGCGGAAGTTCATCGGGCCTTCGCCGACAAACGCTTCTTCCGGCGCAATCAGCGGAAAATCGGCGGCCGTGACGACGGCGCGCACGCCGGGCAGCGCCAGGGCCTTTTCGGCATTGATCGAGATGATCCGGGCATGCGCATGCGGGCTGCGCTTGATGCGGGCGTGCAGCATGCCGGACAATTTCATGTCGGCACCAAAATTGGCTCGTCCGGTAACCTTGTCGACGCCATCTGGCCGTATCGGCCTCGTACCAACGATCTTGAGCGGCCTGTCCATTATCGGGTCGGGCATCGGGTACTCCCGGGCGAATTGCTGAAGCGTCCTGAACTTAGCATCGAGCTATCGAATCGTATATAACGACGAGGCGTCACCAGGTGACGCGCAGCACCGCGGTTCCGGCATAGATTTGCGTCTGACCCGCGAACAGCCCGTCGAACTTGGCGCCGATTGACATTGTGCTGCTGAGGCGCAGTTCGGCGCCGGCCGACAGCAGCGCCGCATCCGTCGCGGTCGAGGCGCCGATCACCGAAAAGCCGCTCCCCGGCAGGGTCTGAAAGCTGGCGACGGCGGAACGGTCCGGCGAGAAATCGTGGACCCACGCGGCACGCCCGCGGAATACCAGGGTTGCATCGCCGAACGGGTCGCCAAGCGCCAGGGGCTGGCTGTCGAGGCGGGCGCCGAACTCGCTGCGGGTGTCGGTGGTTGTGCGCGCCGCGTAATTCAGCGCGAAGGCGTTGAGGCCCGTCGTGTCGCGTTCGCGATAGGCCGGCAGGGCAAAGCTCTGCACTTCGAGGCCGACATAGGGCGCGACGCCGAATTGCGGCGATACCGCAAACCGGTGGCCGCCCTCGACCCGGCCGGCGACGTGGTCAGCGCCGACATCGGCGGTCAACTGGTCTAAAACGGCGCCGACCGTGACACTGCGGTTCGTCGTCAGGTCGTGGTGCCCATAAGCGAAGGCGGCCGAGGCGTAGCTGTCGCCGAATCGGGTCATCCCGTAGATGCCGCCCTGGACATCGCTGCCGCTGCCGGTGCCACGGCCGCTGATGTTCCAATCCGTGCCGCCGCCGCCGACCGCGAGGCCGATCAGCGTATCCGGCGACACCCGGAAGTCGAGACCGCCGGCGCCGCCGACATTGCTGGTGTCGAGCGTCCCGGCCCCGGCCCCGCCGGAGCCGTTGAAGCTGCCGGTCGAGCCGTAGACCGTGCCCCAACTCGCCCAGTTATTCGGAACGCCGGTATTGGGAATGCTGGTATTCGAAACGCCGGTATTCGGGACGCCGGGCGCGGCAGTCGCGACATCGCTCATCCGCCCGTCGAGCGACGGATCGAGCATCTGGCCGATAAACTGGTCCATCGAGCGGAACGACGCGGTCGCCGCGCCGGTCGCAATTTCGCCGGAAAGCTGCGTCAGGGCCGGCGGCACGGTGCCCGGCGCGGCGCCGTAAAGCCCGGCAAAGCTCGCACCGACCCCGCGTCCATTGTTGAACCCGTTGTCGACCGCCCGCGCGACCGCGTCCTGGTTTGTGTTGAGCCCTGGGGTTGCCGCCAGAACCGAGTTGAGGTTCAGACTGACCGCGGTGGGTGTGAAGCTGAGGCTGGCGGCGAGGCCGGCGGGCGCTGCCGCGACCAGTGAATCAAACGCGCCGTTGACCGAACCGGCCGACAGGATCGTGTAGGTGTTCGGCAGAAAGCTACCCGGCTCGAACACGGTCTGCACCGTGCCGGCGAGTTTGGCGGTGCCGGTCACGTTGGTGCGGTCGGCGGCGGTCGGCGAGACCTCGACGCGGTAGGTGCTGGCCGGGCTCAGCGTCAGATTGCCGCTGACCGTCAACGTGCCGATCGAGTTGCCGGGCGACAGCGTGCCGCCGGCGATCGTCGTCGTGCCGACCGTGCCGTTGCCGCCGAGCACGCCGCCGGCATTCACCGTCAGCGCCGAGGCAAAGGCCCCGTTAACCGACAGGGTGCCGCCGTTGATCACCGTCGGGCCGGTAAAGCTGTTCTGCCCCGTCAGGCTCAGCGTGCCGGGTCCGGTAACGACGAGACCGCCCGGCTGCGCGCCGTTATTGGCGATCGTCCCGGAAAACGCGCCGGAACCGACGGTCAGCGTCCCGCCGCTGGAACTGCTGCTGAGAAAGACATTGCCGGCGCCGTTCAGGGTCGCGAGGCTTTGCGCGAAGCCGTTGAGGTCGAAGACACCGCCGGCGCTCATGTTCAGCGCGGTCGCCGCCGCGAGGCGGTTGTTGTCGCCGAGTTGCAACGTACCGCCGGTGATCGCGACATTGGCCGAACCGATCGTGCCTTTCAGCGAGGTGACGCCGCTCGCCTGTGTCACCGCGCCGGTCGGGCCGAGGCTGGCATTGGTGTCGATCAGGCCGCCGTTGAGGGTATAGGTCGGCGCGGTCAGCGTGCCGGGGCCGCCGGTGCTGGTCAGCGTCCCGCCATTCAGCGTGAAGCCCAGCGTCTGGTACGCGAAATTGCCGAGGTCGATGACCTGTCCGGCAAACGCCTGCCATTGCGACACGTCGAACACTTCGAGGTTGATCAGGTTTGACACCCAGCGGCCATGCGCGCTGTCGCCGGGGGTGATCAGCCGGGCAAACCCGTTGGCCCCGAGCGAGGTGCCGGGCGCGCCGCCATTCATCGCATAGGCGATGATGTCGGGGTTGGTGATCGTCGTCGGCGGGCCGAAATCCGGGTCGATCTCGCCGAGCGACACGGTCGCCTGGAACCCGTCGCTGCCGGTCGCGATCACATAGTCGCGCAGGATGTTGTTCTTGACGTTGGGGTTGGTTGTGACCCCGACATTGTTCAGCAGCGTCCACAAGGGCACGCCGGTATAGGTCGCGGTCGGGCCGGAGACATTGACGGTGGTCGCCGGCATTGCCGTCAGGGTTTGCAGGTTGAAGGTCGCCGGTGCCTTGACCTGGCCGGTGACCGTAAAGCTCGTCGACAGCCCGCCGGCAAACGTGCCGGTCAGCAGCGGGTCGTGCAACACCGTCACGCTCTGCAGGTTCGACACATAGCGGCCACCGCGGATGTCGCCGGGCACCGTGGTGCGGGCGAATCCGTCGGTGGTCAGCAACTGCCCCGGCTGATTCGCGTAGGCGACCAGATTGGGTGTTGTCGTGCTGCCGCCAAAGGTCGGGTTGATCTCGCCGACCGAATAGACCGCTTGATAGCCGTCGCTGCCGGTCGCGATCACGACATCGCGCAGAATGTCGTTCTTGACCGTCGGGTCGGTCTTGATGCCGACGGTCGTGTTCAACAGCGGGAACAGCGCCGTGCCGGTGAAGGTCGTGGTGGTCGAGCCGTTGCCCGCGAGAAAGCTGACATTCTGGGTTTGCGCCGGCAATGCCTGGAGTTTCGTCAGGTCGAAACTCTGCGGCGCGGTGACATTGCCACCGACCGAAAACGTGGTCGTGACCGCCTGCGCCGCCGCGCCGCTGCTCAGCCCGAGGAGCAAGGGCGCCGCCGCGACCCCGGTCAGCAGCGCCGCGCGGATACCGGTTTGCTCACTGTAGCTCAAACGATATAGCGAACTGGACCGAGCCCCGCGTCCTCTGATACTGGTGATCTTCACTGACCGATGCCCTTGATGCGCGGAATACGCTATATTCGATCAGATATAGTGCGTATCGCGCAACCAGTTTGTCATGGAGCATCCGGAGGTTGGGTACGCGCTCCCCGCAACACGCTATTTTGCAAGCGTCGCGCCGGAGGTCTTGATCACCAATTCTCTTCCGCCGGGTTCAGCCCCGTGCCGACGAAAACGTTTCCGGGATTGGTATGCGGCGGGTGGGACCGTTATGCTCAAGACCGACCCCGGAGCAAGGTCGCGGCCGGGCGCCGCGCCCCAACGGCTTCCGCTGCGTCATACCAAAGGAGCGAACTGAATGAGCGACGAGACCGGGCGCCGCCCGTATAACAACCGTGTCCTCGACCGGCGCAATATTCTGCTTGGCAGCACCGGCCTTGCCGCCGCGTCGGTGCTGGGCTCCACCGCCCAGGCCCAGGTCGCTCAGGCCCAGGTCGCTCAGGCCCAGGTCGCTCAGGCCCAGGTCGCTCAGGCCCAGGTCGCTCAGGCCCAGGTCGCTCAGGCCCAGGTCGCTCAGGCCCAGGTCAGCAGGCCCCGGCGGCGGCGGCGAGCGGCGGCGGGAAGCCCAATATCCTCGTCATCTTTGGCGACGATATCGGCGTCGCGAATGTCAGCGCCTACTCCAACGGGCTGATGGGCTACGAGACTCCGAATATCGATCGCATTGGCCGCGAAGGCATAAAGTTCCTGCATTATTATGCCGAGCAATCGTGCACGGCGGGGCGCGCGGCGTTTCTCACCGGGCAGCACGGCATCCGCACCGGCCTCACCAAAGTCGGCTTCCCCGGCGCGCCGATGGGCATGAGCCAACTGGACCCCTCGATCGGCGGCCTCCTCAAGAATCTGGGCTATGGCACCGGCCAGTTCGGCAAGAACCACGTGGGTGACCGCAACGACACCTTGCCGACGGTTAACGGGTTCGACGAATTCTTTGGCAACCTCTACCACCTGAACGCCGAGGAGGAGCCCGAGCTGCCGGACTATCCCAAGGACCCCGCCTATCGCGCCAAATTCGGGCCGCGCGGCGTCCTGAAGTGCAAGGCGACGAGCGTGGACGACCCCACCGTCGACCCGCGCTTTGGCAAGATCGGCAAGCAGACCATCGAGGACACCGGCGCGCTGACCAAAAAGCGCATGGAGACGATCGACGACGAAACCTCGGCGGCGGCGATCGACTACATGAAACGGCAACAGACCGCGGGCAAGCCGTTTTTCGTCTGGTTCAACGCGACGCGCATGCATTTGCGCACGCATGTCCGCGCCGAGCATCGCGGTCGCTACAAGCACGGCGACAGCGAATACTCCGACGGCATGATGGAGCACGACGACACCATCGGCACATTGCTCAAGGCGCTCGACGACATGGGCATCGCGAACAACACGATCGTCGTCTATACCAGCGATAACGGACCCCACATGAACAGCTGGCCGGACGGTGCCATGACCTGGTTCCGCTCGGAGAAGAACACCAATTGGGAGGGTGCCTTTCGCGTGCCGTGCCTGGTCCGCTGGCCGGGCGTGATCAAGCCCGGCACCGTCACCAACGAATTGATGGGTCACAACGACTGGCTGCCGACGCTCGTTGCCGCCGCCGGCGAACCGGACATCATCAACAAACTCAAGGCCGGGTACACGGCCAACGGGATCAGCTACAAGGTGCACCTGGACGGGTACGACCAATCGACGTTTCTGCGCACCGTGAGCGGCACCGCGGCGAACAACAACGGGGTCAAAAGTGCCCGCGACAAGTTCTTTTATGCCGACGATGACGGCCTGCTCGTGGCCTTTCGCAAGGGCGACTTCAAGTACGTCTACGCGGAGCAGCGGGCTCAGGGAACGTTGCAGCTATGGGCGGAGCCCTTTACGAAGCTGCGCCTGGCCAAGATCTACAATCTGTTCCAGGACCCGTTCGAGCGGGCCGACATCACCTCCAACACCTATTGGGATTGGGTGCTGAACGAGATCGGAGGGGTCTACGGCGCGATGGACGATGTCTTCGTCTTCATCGGGTCGTTCAAGGACTTTCCACCGCGTTCGTTCCCGCCTAGTTTCGTGCCCTCGACCATCATGGAACAAACGATCGACGACCTCAAAGACGCGAGAAAACGGGCAACGGTCGTCCGGTAGCGGAGTCCGATCACCTATCCAAACCCGCTTCCCACGCGCTTGACCCCGGGTCCACGTCTTTGTCAGCAAGCGACACGACCGAAGACGTGGATGCCCACGGATCAGGCCCGGCCAAAGCTCCGGGCCGATCAGTCTTGGAGGAAGGAGATGAACTCTGATCCATCGACATGAAGGCTTAGCTGGTCTGGCGGCGGCAGAGTTGCTCGCACATACGTCTCCACCGTTGACTACATCCGCTTTACATCGATGACGGCCTGCGCGAAGGCTTGCGGTGCCTCCTGGGGAAGGTTGTGCCCGACACCGCCTCGGATCGTCCGATGCGCGTATTTACCGGAGAATTTGCCGACGTAAGCCTTCGGGTCGGGGTGCGGAGCGCCATTTGCGTCGCCCTCCAGCGTTATGGTTGCAACAGAAATCGCCGGTGCCGCAGCGAGGCTTTTCTCCATCTCGTCGTATTGGGCCTCGCCCTCCGCCAGGCCAAGGCGCCAGCGGTAGTTGTGGATCACGATCGCGACATGATCGGGATTGTCAAAGGAGGCGGCGCTGCGCTCAAACGTGGCGTCATTGAACCGCCACTGCGGCGAGGCGGTCTGCCAGATCAGCCTGGCGAAGTCCCGCGTATTGGCCTGATACCCCGCCTGGCCGCGCTCGGTCGCAAAATAGTATTGATACCACCATAATTGCTCGGCCTTTGGAGGAAGAGGCTGCCGGTTGGCCGCCTGGCTGCCGATAAGATAACCACTGACCGACACCATGCCCTCGCAGCGCTCCGGGTGAAGCGCCGCCACGATATTGGCGGTCCGCGCACCCCAATCGAAACCGGCAACCACCGCTCGCTCAATCTTCAGGGCGTCCAAGAGCGCCACGACATCGGCGGCGAGGGCGGCTTGCTGGGCATTCCGGCGGGTGTCGTTTCCGAGAAAGCGGGTCGAACCGTAACCGCGCAGATGCGGCACGATCACCCGAAAGCCGGCCGCCGCCAGGATCGGTGTGACATCGGCATAGCTATGAATGTCGTATGGCCAGCCATGCAGCAGGACAACCGCAGGGCCATCGCCCTGACCCACAACGCCCGGGCCCGCATCGACAAAACCGATATTCAGCACCCCGGCTTCAACCTGTTTCAGAGGACCAAAGGGCAAACTTCCGGGCTGCTTATTTGCGGGAACGGTCGGCGGTTGCTTCTGGCTGGGTTCAGCTTTCGCTGTCCGGCTGATCCCGAACTCGGCAGCTGCTGCCGCCAGGGCGGCGGCGCCGACAAGGCGCCGGCGGTCAGGATCAACCGCTTCACCTCGCGAGATGTCTTTCATCGTTCATTCTCCTGGTCTTGACGGATGGGAAGGCCGTGGACGATCAAGTCGCTGGGACCGCCCGACGCTGATTGCCACTACAATTCTATTCGCGCGGCCCATTTGGTTGCGTAATCGAACACGAAGGAGGCGACAGATGAAAATCCTTTTGGTGCTGACCTCGCATGACATCCTCGGCAGCACCGGCCGCAAGACCGGTTTCTGGCTCGAGGAATTCGCCGCACCTTATTACGTGTTCCGCGATGCCGGTATGCAGCTGACGCTCGCCTCGCCGAAGGGCGGCCAGCCCCCGATCGATCCGAAAAGCGACCTGCCTGAAAACCAGACACCGGCCATGACGCGGTTCAAGCAAGATCCGGCGGCGCAGAGGGACCTGGCGCATACCGTCAAGCTGAGGGACATGCGTGCGGCAGATTTCGATGCGATCTTTTACTCTGGCGGTCATGGCCCGATGTGGGACCTGGTCGATAACCCGGACTCCATCTCCCTGATCGAGTCCTTTTACAATTCCGGCAAGCCTGTCGCCGCGGTCTGCCACGCCCCGGGGGTGCTGCATCGGGTGGTGTACAAGGGCGCACCGATCGTCAAGGGCAAGCGCGTCACCGGCTTTGCCAACAGTGAGGAGGAAGAGGTCCAGCTCACGCATGTCGTGCCGTTCCTGGTCGAAGATGAACTGAAGCGGCTCGGCGGCCTGTTTGAGAAGGCGCCGAACTGGCAGAGCTTCGTCATCACGGACGGCCGACTGATCACCGGGCAGAACCCCGCGTCGTCGACAGCCGGTGCCCAAGCCCTGCTGAAACTGCTCTCCGACACACGTCCTTCGCTCGCGTCTGGGGCAGCGTAATCACTGAGAGCTGCTGACGGGGCTCAAAGAAGCCGCACCGTATCCTGCGATGCCCGGTCGAGTCCTCCCTGGGCGGGTTTCAGGGGGCCGTGGAAAGCAGCTCATCGGCGTGCTTGCCAGCGGCAGGGGGCCGCCCGGGTAACGTAACCGGCCGCGCCGCCGGGCCGCCCGAGGCAGCCGTGAACGAGGCTTCATTGTGAGTACTTCCCTTGTAGGCGCGACATCTGATGTTGCGTTTGGTCTTGTAACCGACGGTCGGGCAATCCGGCTGATCGGTTTGGAGCAAAAGAACTGCCCAATTTTTCGCCAAACGACAGATCAGGGAGTCTCATTGGTTACTCAAAAATAGGTGACAAATAGCCGGTAATAAGCTGTTATATGTCGAAGTCAAATTCTCCAGGGCGCCCTGATGTGCGTTGTGATGTTGCCCGCGCAAAGCGTGTGGAGACCGGTGAAACTGCCATGAAACACGTTTTGCTGTTCGAAGATGAGCAGGGTTTTTCCGAGAAGGTAGGACATTTTCTGGCGGACTGTGGGTATCATGTTACGGTTGCAAAGAAACTCAAAGTTGCACAGCGGCTGGTTGAACGCGGAGGCATGGACCTCGTCATAGCCGACATCCGTGACCTGAGCACCCTGGGCTTAGCGGTGCTCCAGACGGCCAGGCAGCGGGGCGTTCAGATATTCATAACGGGCACCAACTCATCTTCCTTCAGCCCACCCACGGAGTCCGGTGCCGAGACAGCCGAAGCGGTTGTCTGGTAGGTAACGCAAAGGTCGCAAGGGATACGCAAAGGACGCGAAGGCGACATTGCCGGGCGCGCAGCGCCAACGAATTTCCCAGCATTTCAAGATTGATGAGCGCTTCGCCCTCAACAAGCCTCGTCGCGTCCTTTGCGTATCCTTTGCGACCTTTGCGTTACCTAGAGCAGCATTTAGCCGGGCTTGACCCGGCTGTCCGCGCCTCCGGTTCGCGTCGTTTTTGCGGATTGTGGATGGGCTCTGAAGAAATCTCCAGAACACCTCCAGAAGAAAGCAAGGTCGTCTAAAGCCCCTCTCCAAGCTTGTCACACAACGAACGGGTAAGAATGAGGCTGCTTGCTGGCCAATTCATCCGACCCGTTCGTAACGATCCCGCGTCGTGCGGTGCGGCCAGCTTTCGAGAGGATTACACATGGCTATCAACGGCAGTTTCTTTCCGGGCGCCGGATTGCTTTCGGTATCCGGCGACAACCACAAGAACAATATCGCGGTCAGCCGCAACGCGGCGGGACAGATATTGGCCAATGGCGGCGCCGTCTCCATCGCCGGAGGGCAACCGACCGTCGCCAATACCGCTGTCATCGACGTGTTTGGCGATGACGGCAACGACACGATCACGCTCGACGAAACCAACGGAGCACTGCCTGCCGCGTTGTTGTTCGGGGGTGCCGGCAATGATGTGCTGACCGGCGGCTCCGGCGACGACATGCTGTTCGGCGGAAGCGGCAACGACACGCTGAACGGCAAGGGCGGTAACGACCTGCTGTTCGGCGGCGCCGGCAACGACACGCTGACCGGTGGCGCGGGCAACGACGAGCTTTTCGGGGGAGCCGGCGACGACCGCATCATCTGGAACCCGGGCGACGGCAGCGACCTCGTCGAGGGCGGCGATGGCATCGATACCGCCGAGGTCAATGGCGGCAACGGGGCCGAAACGTTTACGATTACCGCGAATGGCAGCCGCGTCAGGTTCGACCGGGTCGATCCCGCGCCGTTCAGCCTCGATATCGGCACCACCGAAAACCTGGTCGTCAACGCGAATGGCGGCGATGACACGATCACTGCCGGCAACGGCCTCGCCTCCCTCATCCACCTGACAATCGATGGTGGTGCGGGTAACGACACGATCACCGGTGGCGACGGCAACGACACGCTGATCGGCGGCGATGGCAACGACATCGTCACCGGCGGCCGGGGCAGCGACACGGCGTTGCTCGGCGCCGGCGACGATACGTTTGTCTGGAACCCGGGGGATGGGAGCGACACGGTCGAGGGTCAGGATGGTTTCGACACGTTGCAGTTCAACGGCGCGAACGTCGCCGAGGTGATGAACATCTCCGCTAACGGCAGGCGGGCGACCCTCACCCGCAACGTCGGCGCCGTCACGATGGACCTCAACAGCATCGAGCGGATCAACATCGTCGCGTTGGGCGGTGCCGACAGCATCACGGTGAACGACCTGAGCCAAACCGCGGTAAAGCAGGTCGCCATCGACCTGGCGGCTTCTCCCGGCGGCAGCACCGGTGACGCCCAGGCGGATACGGTGACGGTCGACGGCACGGCGGGTCGCAACAATATTACCGTGGTCGGAAACGGCACGTCGGTGGTTGTCGGCGGCTTGTCCACGCAGGTGACGATTGCCGGCGCCGAGGGTGCCAACAACTCGCTGGTGATCGACAGCCTCGGCGGCAATGACACCATCGACGCTTCGGCCCTCAATGCCGGTCAAATCCAGCTGACGATCGATGGCGGCGCGGGGAACGACACGATCCTCGGCAGCCGCGGCGCGGATACGCTGATCGGCGGCGATGGCAACGATACCGTGACCGGCGGTGCCGGCAACGACACTGCCTTTCTCGGCGACGGCAACGATCAGTTCATCTGGAACCCGGGTGACGGCAGCGACACGGTCGAGGGTCAGGGCGGCAGCGACACGCTGCAGTTCAACGGGTCCGACGCCGCTGAAAACATCGACATCTCTGCCAATGGCGGTCGGGTCAGGCTGTTCCGCGACGTCGGGGCGGTCACGATGGACCTCAACAGTGTTGAGACCATCAAGGTCAACGCCGCTGGCGGCGCTGACAACATCGTCGTCAACGATCTCACGGGCACCGGTGTGACACAGGTTCTCGTCAACCTGGCGGCGGCCGGCACCACGACCGGCGACGGCCAGCCCGACCGCGTAACCGTCAACGGCACCGCCGTAAGCGATGTCATAAAAATCGCCGGCAGTGGCGATACGGTGACCGTCACCGGACTTGCCGCTAAGGTGACGATCGCGCATGTCGAGGGCGGCGCCGACACGGTTGCCGTGAACGGCCTCGGGGGCGACGACATCATTGATGCGTCGGCGCTGAGGGCCGGGCAGGCCAATCTTGTGATCAACGGCGGCGATGGTGCGGACACCATTACCGGCGGCGGCGGCAATGACCTCGTGACCGGCGGCCGTGGCAATGATATCGCGCGTCTGAGCGGCGGGGATGACACGTTCGTGTGGAACCCCGGCGACGGCAGCGACGTCGTCGAGGGCCAGGGCGGTTTCGACACGCTGCAGTTCAACGGCGCCAATGTCGCCGAGAACATCGACCTCTCGGCCAATGGCGGGCGCGCGAGGCTGACCCGCGATGTCGGCGCCGTCACGATGGACCTTAATAGCGTCGAGCGTGTCAACATCGTGGCGTTGGGCGGTGCTGATAACATCACGGTCAACGACATGACCGGAACCGCCGTCAAGCAGGTCGCCGTCGATCTCGGAGCAGACGGTCAGGCCGACACGGTAGTCATCAACGCGACCAACGCCAGCGACACGATCAACGTCGTCAGTAACAACGGCGTGGTCACCGTAACGGGGCTCGCCAGCGATGTGACGATCTCCAACTTCGATGCGAACGACCGGCTTGTCATCAACGGGCTCGGCGGTGACGACGTTATCGCAGCATCCGGGCTCGCGGCAGGCCTCCTGCTCACGGCCAATGGCGGCGATGGCGATGACGTCCTGATCGGCGGCGCCGGGAACGACACCCTGACGGGCGGCGCCGGTGATGACGTGCTGATCGGCGGTCCGGGTCTTGACGTTCTGGACGGCGGACCGGGCAATAACATCCTGATCCAGTCCGCCAGTTTCGCCGCAGCCCCGGGCAGCAGTGCCGACGCAGCGGGCGTCGCCCTGCTGAGCCAGTTCATGGCCTCCAGCTTTGTTGCCGCGGGCGACGGGGGCGGCGCAGCGCCAATCGCCGATAACCCGTCGAGCCAGCAACCGCTGCTGGCGACGGCGCACGCCTGACCGCCGCGAGCCCCGGAGAACGCAAGTGAGCACTGAAACCAACAGCGCGAGCCCAGCGGATCCGGGGCTCGAGGCCCTCGTGACGCTGCTGCACTTCCAGGGTATGGCAGCCGATCGCGGGCAGATCAGGCATCGGCTGGGGACCGCGAAGATCGGCACACCGGAGATACTCCGGTGTGCCAAGGATCTGGGCCTCAAGGCACGCGCCTACCGGACCGACTGGTCGCGGCTTGCCAAAACGCCCCTGCCGGCGATCGCGACGCTGCATGATGGCGGGTTTATGGTGGTCGCCAAGGCCAGTGACGACAAGGTTCTGGTGCAGTCACCTCAGACATCCCGGCCCGCGGTCATGACCCGGGAAGAACTGGGTGCATTATGGGATGGCGGGCTGATCCTGATGGCCCGCCGGGCCGGGTTGTCGGACATAACCCGCCGCTTCGACATCACCTGGTTCGTCGGGGCGGTCTATAAATATCGGCACCTTCTGGGCGAAGTGCTGGTTGCGTCGTTTTTCCTGCAGCTTTTCGCGCTGATTTCACCGCTGTTTTTCCAGGTCGTCATCGACAAGGTGCTGGTTCACCGCTCGCTCGGCACGCTTGACGTGCTGGTGATCGGCCTGCTGGCGATTTCGATCTTTGAAACCATTCTGGGCGTTTTGCGAACCTACCTGTTCGCACACACCACCAGCCGCATCGACGTCGAACTTGGGGCACGGCTGTTCCATCATTTGATGGCGTTGCCGATGGCCTATTTCCAGGCGCGGCGCGTCGGCGATTCCGTGGCCCGGGTGCGCGAACTGGAGAATATCCGAAACTTTCTCACCAGCTCGGCACTGACACTGGTCATCGACCTGTTCTTCACCGGTGTGTTCCTGGCGGTCATGTTCTTTTATTCGCCGCTGCTGACATGGATCGTGCTCGGCTCGTTTCCCTTCTATGTGGCGGTCTCGGCCGGTGCGACGCCGCTGTTTCGCCGGCGGCTGGATGAGAAATTTCAGCGAGGCGCCGAGAACCAGGCCTTTCTGGTCGAGAGCGTCACCGGCATCGAGACGCTCAAGGCGATGGCCGTCGAGCCGCAAATGCAGCGCCGTTGGGAAGAACAGCTCGCCGGATATGTAAGTGCGAGTTTCCGCGTCCTGAGTCTCGGCAACACCGCGAGCCAGGCCGTGCAACTCATCAGCAAAATCGTCACCGCCGCCATTCTGTATTTCGGCGCGAAGCTGGTGATCGGGGGCGACCTGTCGGTCGGTGAACTCGTCGCCTTCAACATCCTGGCCGGGCGGGTGAGCGCACCGGTACTGCGGCTGGCGCAGATCTGGCAGGATTTTCACCAGGCACTGCTGTCGATCTCGCGGCTGGGTGACATCCTCAATACCACCGCCGAGCGGACCTACGCCGCGGCCCGCACGCAGGTTCCCAAAATCCGCGGCAACATCAAATTCGAGCATGTCACGTTCCGCTATCGCATCGACGGGCAGGAAATCCTGCACGATGTCACCTTCGATATCCCGGCCGGACAGATGGTCGGCATCGTCGGTCCCTCGGGCTCGGGCAAGAGCACCTTCGCCAGGCTCGTGCAGCGCCTCTACGTTCCGGAGAGCGGGCGGGTTCTGGTCGATGGCATGGACCTCGCGATGGCCGATCCCGCCTCGCTGCGGCGGCAGATTGGCGTCGTGTTGCAGGAGAACGTCCTGTTCAACCGCTCGGTGCGCGAGAATATCGCGCTCGCCGACCCGGCGATGCCGATGGACCGCATCATCGCGGCGGCAACCCTGGCGGGGGCGCACGATTTCATCCTCGAACTGACCGAAGGCTACGACACGATCGTCGGCGAGCGCGGTTCCACCCTGTCGGGTGGCCAGCGACAGCGGATCGCCATAGCGAGGGCGCTGATCACCGACCCGCGCATTCTGATCTTCGACGAGGCGACCAGCGCGCTCGACTATGAAAGCGAACGCGTCATTCAGCAGAACATGAAGGAAATTGCCCGCGGGCGGACCGTGCTCACCATCGCTCACCGGCTTTCGACGGTCCGTTCGGCGGATCGCATCATCACCCTCGATCGCGGTCGCCTGATCGAGGACGGCACCCACGACGCGCTGATCAAAACCGACGGCCGCTATGCATCGTTGCACCGGCTGCAGGCAGGTATCCATGAAATCCGCTAATTCGGCCGCGGTCGCAGCGACCGCGCGGCACGTCATCCCGTTTCGGCAGGCGCAGCAGCGCCGCGAAGAACTGGCGTTCCTGCCGGCCGCACTCGAAATCACCGAAACCCCGCCTTCGCCGCTCGGGCGTGCGATCGGCATCACGATCATCCTGCTGTTCTGCGCGGCATTGGGCTGGGCGTGGTGGGGTGCGATCGACATCGTCGCATCGGCGACCGGCAAGATCGTTCCGAGTGGTCGCGTCAAAATTATCCAGCCGTTCGAGACCGGAATCGTCCGCTCGATCCGGGTTGAGGATGGCCAGGCGGTCAGGGCGGGGGATTTACTGATCGGGCTCGACCCCACCGTCAATGCGGCGGAACGCGACCACCTGCGAAACGACCTTCTCGCCGAGCGGCTTAACATCGCGCGGCTGCGGGCGGCGGTCGCTGGCGGCGATGACCCGGTTGACGCCTTCATTCCGCCCATCGACGCCGACGCCGCGCTGGTCAGGACCCAACGTCAGCTCTTGTTCCACCAGGTGGCGGAGCACCGGGCCAAGATCAACGCCCTCGCCCTGCAGCTGAAACAGAAGGAAGCCGAACAGGCAACGACCGCGGCGAGCATTCACAAACTCGAGGCGCTGATCCCCCTGACGCAGCCGCGCGTCGACATCCGCAAGTCATTGTCCGACGGGGGCCTCGGCTCCAGGCTCACCTATTTCGAAACGCTTCAGCAACTGGTCGAGGAACAAGAGGAACTCAGCGTGCAGAAGAGCCATCTGCACGAGGCTGAGGCCGCTGCAGCCGCGGTGCGGGAGACGCGCACCCAGGCAATCGCAGAATACCGCCACACACTGTCCGACGAACTCGCCAAGTCCGAGCAGAAGGCTAACGGACTGGCGCAGGATCTGATCAAGGCAGAGCAAAGAACCCGGCTGCAAGAGCTGACTGCTCCGGTGGATGGGGTGGTGCAACAGCTCGCCGTGCACACGCTGGGTGGCGTCGTCACCCCGGCACAAAGCCTTATGGTCGTCGTGCCGAGCGACAGCCGACTTGAAATCGAGGCCATGATCTCGAACCGCGACATCGGCTTTGTCCAGCCCGGCCAGCAAGCCGAAATCAAGATCGACACCTTTGATTTCACCCGCTACGGACTTCTGCGTGGTGAAGTCCTTAGTATTTCACAGGATGCCATCATCCGCGATCGGCAACCGGGCCGCTCCGCCGACCGGGGACCGGAAGCGCAGAGTGCCACGAGCGAGCCGGCCGGCCAGGAACTCAACTACAGCGCGCGCATTGCGCTCGATCACAGCATTTTGCAAATTGACGATCGGTCGGTCGGTCTGGCGCCTGGCATGGCGGTGACCGTCGAGATCAAAACCGGATCCCGCACGGTCCTGAGTTATCTCTTGTCATCGCTGATGCGCTATCGGCAGGCGGCTCTGCGCGAGCGGTGAAACGGAGTGTGGCCGCCAATGGGTCGCTTCATTCCTCCGGCATGCCCGCCTTGCGCAACCCCGCGAAATATGTGCGCTCCGCCAAGGCAACAACCTTCGGCACTCCCCAAATCTCGACCTCTCGCAACTGTGCAATGCTTGCGTAGCGGTCGTCTCCGACCAGCCGGCGCGCCTCGGCGAGTTCGGCGACGGCTCGTTCCGCGTCGCTTTTCAGGGCATGGACCGAGGCGAGAAAGGCGCGGAATTGCGGGTGCTCCGGCGTGGCATTGCGCGCTTTTTCGCACCACACAATCGCCTCGTCGAGGTCCCCTTGCAGCAGATGTGCGCATCCCACACGGCTGAAGTAGAGCCCGATCTGGGGGTCGCGCGGACTGAGCCGGATTGCGCGCTGCTGCGCCGGGACGAGTTGGTCGATCGCCCCGGTCATGAATTGGCACCAACCGAGATGCGAATAGGCGTGGGCCCAGTTCGGGTTCAGCGACAGGGTCGCCTCGTATTCGAGCGCGGCCTCATGGTATCGGTGCCGGGCGCGCAGTACCTGGGCCTTGGCGAAGTGTGCGAGGGCGCGGCGCGGCGAAGCGGCCAGGGCTCGCGCGGCCAGTTCCTCCGCGCGTGCGATATCGGCGCCCGGACTGCGGGCCATCGAGTCAAGCGCCCGGGCGGTGAGCGCAACCGCCAGCCAGCTCTGGCCTCCGCTTGAACGCGGATCGAGAGTCAATGCCTGCTCGAAATGCTCGATGGCCTCCGCACGGCTCTCGCGTGATGGCGATTTCAGGCGGGCGGCGCGTCCCCGCAGGATGTAGTCCAGCGCATCCGGGTTCTCGGTGGGCCGAGCCGCGTCGGCATCGACCAGTTCGAGATCGAGAGCGGCCGCGAGCTGGCTGGTGATCTCGTCCTGCAGGGCGAAGAGATCGCCGGCCTCGCCCTCGAACCTCTCGGCCCATAGATGTGCGTCGGTTTCGGTGTCGATCAGCTGTGCGGTGATGCGAACCCGGGTTCCGGAACGCTGCACCTCCCCTTCCAGCGCATAACGAACATTAAGTTCGCGGCCGATTTGTTTCGTATCAACCGGCCTGTCTCGGTAGGTGAATGCCGTGTTACGCGAGATGACCAGCATATCCGGGAGCCGCGACACGCAGGTCGTCAAATCGCCGGTGATGCCATCCGCAAAGTATTGCTGTTCCACATCATCGCTTAGATTGGCAAAAGGCAGCAACACGATGGACAGGCGTGGCGCAATGGGGCGGTCCGCCACCGCCGCTGCCACCGGGTCGTGCATCGGGTCCCGAAGCTCCGTCACTTCACCGATGAAGCGAAAGCCCTTGCGCTGCATGGTGCGAATGAGGCGCTGTGCGCTGCCGGTATCGTCGATCGCCCTGCGGGCCGCATTGAGACGTGTCGCCAGGGCGGAATCCGAGACGATCCGATCGTCCCAGACCACATGGATCAGCTCATCCTTGCTGACGACGCGGTCGCGGTTGCGCACCAGGTGAACAAGAAGATCAAAGACCTGCGGTTCGAGCGCGACCGCCTCGGTCCCCCGGCGCAATTCGCGCCGCTCGACGTCGAGTTCGTGACTGCCAAACCGGAAAACCACCACATGCTCCCGCCGCCGTCCGGGCGGCCCGTTGGTCATGAAAAACCAAGATCACCCCAAGGGTAAATCAAGCACGCCTTAAAGTCTTCCGGATCGGGTCGAGGCATGCTCGTGCCCCAAATGCGGTCACCCATTCAGCTTTCCATTAAGCGAAAATCGCCTGTAGACAATCAACCAGCAGGTTCCTGAGCAATGGTTACCGATTTTTTGAGGGACACAATGTTCTGCGTTGCGCTCGGTACACGCCAATCGCCGCGCTGGTGATGAAAAAGCAAGCTCGTCTTAAGGGGAAATGAAGCGCGTCTCAAAGCGTTATGCCGTCAGTTCAGTCATCATCCCGCTCGTGAAACGGTGACTTAGCAACGGGAGTTACACATGGTCGACGAAACAAGGCTCGGTCAGGTGCTGAATACGATCCTGGGCGATCTGGGTGGCGCATCGAGCCTCGCGATGGTCCGCCTCGGCGATGCACTTGGCCTCTACAAGGCCCTCCATACCAAAGGCCCGATGACCTCCAAAGAACTGGCGGTGGCGGTTGGTGCAAGCGAGCGATATCTGCGCGAGTGGCTGGCGAACCAGGCAGCCTCCAATTATCTCACCTACGATCCGGCGACGCGAAGGTTTACCTTGCCGGAAGAGCAGGCGCTGATCTTCGCCGCCGATGAGAGCCCGTACTACCTGCTCGGCGGTTTCGACCTGATGGCGGCGATGCTCGACAATCAATCGCAGGTCGAGACGGCGGTTCGAACCGGGGCCGGGGTTGAGTGGGGCCACCAGGCCGGGTGTATGTTTTGTGCGGTGGCGCGGTTTTTTCGGCCCGGCTACCACAATCATCTCGTCGCGTCGTGGCTTCCGGCGCTCGATGGTGTCGTCGAGAAGCTTGAGCGCGGCGCCAAAGTGGCCGATGTCGGCTGCGGGCATGGCTGGTCGACCGTGCTGATGGCCAAGGCGTTCCCCAACTCGCAGTTCATCGGCTATGACTTCCATGCGGAGTCGATAGCGGCGGCGCAGGCTCATGCCGCGGCGCATGGCGTTGCCGACAACGTCGTTTTCGAGGTCGGCACCGCGAAGGATTTTTCGGCGGCCGGTCTGGACCTCGTGACATTCTTCGACTGCCTGCACGACATGGGTGACCCGGCTGGGGCGGCCGCGCATGTCCGCCGATCGCTAAAGCCAGACGGCTCGTGGATGATCGTCGAGCCCATGGCGGGCGATCGGCTGGAAGACAATCTGAACCCGATCAGCCGGCTTTATTATGCCGCCTCGACGACGATCTGCGTCCCTACCTCGCTGTCGCAGGAAGTCGGTGCGGCGCTGGGTGCCCAGGCAGGCGAAGCGGCGCTGCGAGACGTCGTGCACGCCGGTGGTTTCAGCACGGTCAAACGGGCCACCGCGACGCCCTTCAGCATGGTCCTGGAAGCCCGGCCTTAATCCGCTTGAGCGACCAGCGGCCATTTCCGCGAGAAATTTGAGAGCCCGGCACACCGGCTCGCTCCGCCCCGGAGTGGGCCGGTGCAATTGCGCTTAAGTCGGCTCGTCGATGACGATGTCGGCGAGTGCGGCGCGAAGTGCGGCCGCCAGTTCGTCGCTGCGGTAGGGCTTGCGGATGAGGTGTTGGCTCCCGCCTGCCTCGTGGCCGTTCTGCCCGCCGTTGTTGCCATAGCCGGTGGTGAACAAGACCTTGAGGTCGGGTTGGCGTTGGCGGGCCTGATGCGCCAGCTCGAAGCCATTGATCCCGGCCGGTAGCCCGATATCGGTGAACAGCAGATCGAAGCGGTCGCCGGCATCAAGCAGCGCGAGCGCGGCCGGGCCGTCCTCCGCCTCCGCGACGCAATAACCAAGACCCGTCAACCGCAGCCGCGTCACGCGCCGCAGCGGCGCGTTATCGTCGACGAGCAGGATTTTCTCGGCGCCGGTGGGCAGCGCGCGTTCAAGTTCCGCCGCGTCCGGCTCCGCAGGAGCTTCCCCGTAAGCGCGCGGCAGATAAAGGCGGATCGTCGTCCCGACGCCAACTTCGCTGTAGATGCTCAGATGCCCGCCGGACTGCCTGGCAAAGCCATAGACCATGCTGAGGCCAAGCCCGGTCCCCTTGCCGGCCTCCTTGGTCGTGAAGAATGGCTCCAATACCCGCTCGACGATCTCGGGTGCCATGCCGGTCCCGGTGTCAGTCATGGCCAGCGTAACATAATCGCCCGGCAGGACATCCGGATGCAGCGCCGCATAGTGTTCGTCCAGCTGGGTGTTCTCCGTCTCAATCGTCAGAACGCCACCACCGGGCATCGCGTCGCGCGCGTTGATGGCGAGGTTGAGCAAGGCATCCTCGATTTGCGACGGATCGACCCGCGTTTCCCACAGCTCTTCGGCCGGGAGCGTCGTAATCGCAATCGTTTCGCCGAGCGTTCGTCCGAGGATCGTGACGATCCGCGGCAGGTGCTCGTTCAGCGCGACGATTTGCGGCGACAAGGGCTGCTGCCGCGCGAACGCCAGCAGCCGGTGTGTCAGTTCAGCCCCGTGCATCGCGCTGGCGAGGATTTCATTTGCCAGTTCGCCCTGCTCCGCATTGCCCTTTACCAGATCGAGCAGCAGGTCGGCGTTGCCGACGATGACCCCGAGCAGGTTGTTGAAATCGTGCGCGATGCCGCCGGTCAGCTGCCCCATCGCCTCCATCTTCTGGGTTTGTCGCAATTGACGCTCGATGATGCGCCGCTCGGCGCGACCCGCCGCCTCCCGAATTTCGCGGTGAATCGCCGGAATGAGCCGCGGCGTTCGGCCCTTGGCCATAAAGTCATGGGCCCCGGAAAGCATCGCCGTGACCGCCGCCTCTTCGCCGACCGTGCCTGAAACAATGAGGAACGGCAGGTCGAGATTTGCCTCCTTAAGCACCGCCAGCGCCGCCTCAGCGCTGAAATGCGGCATCGCCCAGTCCGAGATGATGACCTCCCAAGGCTGCTTCAGAGCCGCCCTCATGCTCTCCGGCGTCTCGACGCGCTCGTGGACCGGTTCAAATCCGCCGCGGCGCAGGTTGAGCAGCAGCAGTTCGGCGTCGTCTTCGCTGTCTTCGACGATCAGGACGCGCAGCGGAGTCGTCATGCCCGGCGATCCGCGACGGGTGGAATTTCGTTGAGCGACAGCCAGTAAAGCCCGAGCGTGCGTGTTGCCTCGACGAACTGTGCGAAATCGACCGGCTTGCGGACATAGCTGTTGGCGCCGAGATCGTAGCTGCTGATGATGTCGCGCTCCTGGCGGCTGGTGGTCAGAATGATCACCGGCAGGTGCCGCGTCGCTTCCTCGGCGCGGATCCGGCGCAGAACGTCGAGCCCGCTGATCTTGGGCAATTTGAGGTCCAGCAGCACGACGCGCGGCAGGTCAAGAGGATCGCGCCCGGCATGCGCGCCGACACCAAACAGGTAATCAAGCGCCTCTTCGCCATCCTGGGCGACCACGATCTGGTTCGGGATGTTACAGCGGGCAAAGGCGCGCCGGGTCAGCTCGACATCATCCGGATTGTCCTCGACCAAAAGCAAGGTCGGCTCAGCGTCGGTCATGGCTTGTTCCCGCCGAAACGGGTGCCCAGGGTCCACGAGAACGCCGCACCCTTGCCGATTTCGCCTCGGGCCCAGACGCGGCCGCCGTGGCGGTCGACGATCCGCTGCACGGTGGCGAGGCCGATGCCGGTGCCGGGAAATTCGGCCGGCGTGTGCAGCCGCTGAAACGGCGCAAACAGCCGCTCGGCGTAGGCCATGTCGAAGCCGGCGCCGTTGTCGCGGACGAGTAGACCGTCGTCCCTCCGTCCCGCCCTCGGCGGCGAATTCGATCGTCGGCAGCGTCGGTCTTCGCCGTAAACTTCCAGGCATTGCCGAGCAGGTTTTCGAAGCAGCGCGCGCAACAAGCCGGGATCGCCCTCGGCGACGAGCCCATCGGCGATCACGACATCAACCGTGCGATCGGCCTCACCGCGCCGCAAGGCGCCGACAATGGCCTGCGCGATTGTGCCGAGATCGACGGGCTCGGCCTGCATTGGCGCGCGCCCCACCTGCGAGAGCTTCAACAGATCGTCGATCAGCTCGCCCATGCGCTCGGCCGCGCCGCACACCCGATGCAGATAGTTCTGTGCCTGCGGCGGGAGCGCGTCGTCGTAGTCCTCCGAGCAGCGCCTGGCTGAAGCCGTCGATGCCGCGCAGCGGCGCGCGCAGATCGTGCGAGACCGAGTAGCTGAAGGCTTCGAGCTCCCGGTTCTTGCGCTCGAGCTCCTCGACGAGCGCGGCGCGCGTCTCGGCCAGCTCGCGCGCGGCGCGCGCCTCGGCGGCCTCGAGCTCCCTGTGCAGCAGCTCCTCGCGGATGCGGCGGTTCTCGTCCTCGAACTGCTTGCGCCGCATCTGGGCGCGCACGCGCGCGCTCAGCACGTCGAAGTCGCTCGACTTGGCGATGTAGTCGTCGGCGCCGGCGCCGAGCCCGCCGATCATCGCCGCGCGGTCCTCGAGCGCGGTCAGCATGATGAGCGGGGTGTCGCGCGTCGCCGGCGCGGCCTTGATGCGCCGGCAGGTCTCCTGGCCGCCGATGCCCGGCATCAGCAGATCCAGCAGGATGCAATCGACCGGCTGCACCGCCAGCAGCTCGAGCGCCTCCTCGCCCGAGCGCGCCAGCACGACGTCGTAGCCTCGCCTCGCAGCCAGGCCGGCGACAGCCTGTGCAGGTAGGTCGGGCTGTCGTCGACCGCGAGGATCCGCTTGGGCCGAGCAGGCTGGCGGCGGTCGGCGGTCGATCTGGGTGCCGGCGCTGCGCAGCATCGCCGCGAGGCGCGCGAGGACGACGCCGATGTCCTCCTCCTTGCGCACGAAGGCGTCGGCGCCCGCGATCGAGCGCGCGGAGCTCGGCGCCGCCGTCGTCCGAGCCGGTCAGCAGCAGGCACGGCGTGCCGCGCAGCGCCGCGTCGAGGCGAATCCGCCGGATCACCGTGGCGCCGTCGATGCCCGGGCAGGAGCCGTCGACGATGATCGCGGTCGGCCGCCGCTCGGCGGCGATCCGCAAGCCCCTCCTCGCCGCTCCCGGCCGTGACGACGCCGATAGCCGGCCGCCTGCGAGCGCTTCCGCCAGCGCCTCGCGGAAGGTCGGGCTGTCGTCGATCACCAGGACGGTGGCCCGCGCCGGCCGCGGCCGTCGTCGCGCCGCGCGCGCAGCAGCTCGCGCGCCCGGGCGACCACGTAGGCCGGTCGTAGGGCTTGCCGACGTAGTCGTCGGCGCCGGTCTGCAAGCCGCGGATGCGGTCGCGCACTTCGGCCTCGGTCGACAGCAGCATGACCGGCAGATCGCGCGTCGCCGGGTCGTCGCGGATTTCCTCGAAGCAGCTCGAGGCCGTCGCCGTCGGGCAGCAGCACGTCGAGGATCGACGAGCGCGAAGCGGCTCGCGGCCAGCGCCGCCCGCGCCTCGGCGACGCTGGCGCACGCAGCGGCGTCGAGACCGGCCGCGCTCGAACGCCTCGGCCAGATCCATGCGGACGGTGAGGCTGTCGTCGACGATCAGGACCGAGCGGCTCATCGCCCGCTCCTCGGATCTTTGCCGCGACCAGCGCGCCGAGCGCCGGGCCGATATCCCTGAGCGGCAGGATCACGCTCGGCCGCGCCGAGCAGCGCGGCCTCGCGCGGCATGCCGTAGACGACCGAGGTCGCCTCGTCCTGCGCGATCGTCAGTCCGCCGGCGCGGCGGATCTCGAGCAGTCCCGCCGCGCCGTCGCGTCCCATGCCGGTCAGCAGCACGCCCGCCGCGGCGCGCGCCGTATTCCCGCGCGACCGACTCGAAGAGCACATCGACCGACGGGCGGCAGGAGTGCCGCTCGCGGATCGTCGGTGAGGTCGCAGCGCTTCCCCCGCGGACCACGAGGTGCCGGCCGGGCGGCGCCATCGCCACTCCGCCCCGCGCACGCCGGCGATGGTCTCGCCGTCGCGCGCATAGCTGACCCGCTGCGCGGTCTGGCCGTCGAGCCACTCGGCGAACGCGGCGCCGAACGGCTCGTTGATGTGCAGCACCAGCAGAATCGGCAGCCGGAATGCGGCCGGCAGCCCGCGCAGAACCTCGACGAGCGCCGCCGGGCCGCCGGTCGACGCGCCGATGGCGACGAGCAGCGGCGACGCTCCGGCAGGTGCCCGCGGGCAGGGCGCCGGGCCTGGCCCTGCGGCCGGGGGCTGGCCCAGACCTGCCAGCCGCGCCGCGGATGGGTGATCACGCTGATGCGCGCGACCAGCTTGACCTGCGCCAGCAGGTTCGCTCCCACTCGCCGTCCGGCTCGCACCCCGCTCGGCTTCTCGAGCACGTCGACCGCGCCGGCGGCCAGCGCGTCGTAGGTCTTGAACAGCTCGCCGCGGTTGAACGACGACGAGACGACCAGGATCGGCGTCGGGAAGTGCGCCATGATGTACTCGGTCGCGGCGAGCCCGGTCATCACCGGCAGCATCATGTCCAGCGTGACGACGTCGGGCCGGTGGTCGCGGCAGAGCTCGATCGCGTGCTTGCCGTCCGCGGCCTCGCCGACGACCTCGATCTCGGGGTCGGCCGCCAGCACCTCGCAGAGGCGCCTGCGCACGGTCAGCGAGTCTTCGACGACGAGGACGCGGATCTTGTCTCATCGCTCTATCACAGTGTCCGGATCATCGCCGAGCAGCACCGCCTGGTCGAACTCGCCCTTGACGATGTAGCCCTGCGCGCCGACATCGCGCCGCGCTGGCGATCCTCGGGCGTCGCCGCGAGGTCACCAGGATCGCGGGAATGTCGTGCAGCCCCGGGTCGGCGCGCGTCCGTTCGACAAAGCCGAAGCCGTCCATGCCCGGCATCTCGACGTCGACGAGAAAGAGCGCGTAGCGTGGCGTCGCGGCCTTCTCGAGCGCCTCCTCCGCCGACGTCGCCAGATCGACCTCGTAGCCCGCCGACTCGAGGATGCTCTGCTCGAGCATGCGCGTCGTCAGCGAATCGTCGACGACGAGGACCGGGTGCCGCGTCGCTTCGGGTTCGGGCTCGGCGGCCGCGTTCCGCTGCGCCTCCGCGACCAGCGCGTCGGGGTCGAGCACAAGCCGGGGGTTGCCTTCGGCGTCGAGCGCAGCGCCGGCGATGACCGGTCCCGCCGGGGCAAGCTCGGGGAGCGGGCGTACAACGGTACGGGCAACGCCAAGCAGACGGTCAACCCCGACCGCCGCCAACCCCATCGGCGAGGCAACGACCACCGCCGGCCATGTTCGCGCGGGCGGCCGAAGCCGGCCGTCGAACGCCCGTGGCAGCCAGAGGAACGGGATCGCTCGTTCGTTGTAGACTGATCGTCGCCTCGCCGGCCGCATGCGATATGGCGTCGGCGTCGAGCAACAGCGTGCCGCGCACGGCGTCGAGCGGCACCACCGCCTCGACCCCGGCGGCCTCGACGACCAGCGCCATCGATCGACGCCAGCGACAGCGGCACCGTCAGGTCAAAGCGCGTGCCCTTGGCCGGTTCGGTCTCCATCGTGACCGTTCCGCGCAGCCGCTCCACGGCGGCGCGCACGACATCAAGGCCGATGCCGCGGCCGGCGATCTCGGTTACCGCATCGGAGGTGGTGAGGCCGCCCCGCAACAGCAGGCGCATCAGTTCCTCGGCGCCCATCCGGCCGGCGGCGGTCGCCGACATCCCGCGCCGCTGCGCCGCGCGCCGGACCGCGTCGAGATCGATCCCGCGCCCGTCGTCGCGGCACGCAAGACGATCCGTGTCGCCGCGACGGCGATATGTCGATCTCGATCCGCCCCGACGCCGGCTTGCCGGCGGCACGGCGCCCGGCCGGGCTCTCGATGCCATGCGCGACCGCGTTGCGCACCAGCTGCACCAGCGCCGCCTGCACCGTGGCGAGGATGTCGGCGTCGAGCCGGACGTCGCCTCCCTTGGCCGCGAACACGATCTCCTTGCCCAGCGCGCGGGCGGCATCGCGGGCAGTGCGTTCGAGCGCGGTGAGCAGCGTATCGGCGCCGACCAGCCGCAACTCGCTCGGCGGCCTCGCGGGACTGCCGCAACTCGCGGTCGATCTGGTCGATCGCCACGTCGAGCTGGCGCTCGATACGGCCGACGCCGCGGCGCAGATCGTCGGCGAGCGCATAGGCATGCCCCGCCGAGGCGGCTTGCCGCAGTGGCTCGGCCCCCCGGCGCGGCGCCAGCTGTTCGGCCACAAGGTCGGCGAGGTGCTGCACCTGCTCAACCGAACGCAACGTCGTGCGCAGGCCGCCGAGCAGTGCCTGCGTCTCCGCGATATTGTCGAGCAGGGCATCCAGCTCGGCGATGTCGGCGCGGACCGTACGCACCGCTTCCTCGGCGGCGGGGCGGCTCGGCGACGCGGCCTCGGGACCAGCCCGAGCTGCTGCCGGTTGCGCATCCGCCGGCAAATCCAGCCGGCCCACCAGCCCCCCGATCGCTTCGAGATGATGCAAAACGGCGTCGATGTGGTCCCGCGGTGGAGGACCTTCGCCCACCTCGCGATAGGGTGTCAGAGCCTCCTCGATCGCGTGCGCGCTGTCGGCGATCTCCGGCTGCTTGACGACCCGGGCGGCGCCCTTCAGCGTGTGGGCGAGGCGCAGCAGCAGCGGCACGCTGCATGACGCCGTCGCTTTTCTCGAGATCGAGGACCGCCGCGCCGAATTGATCGAGTATCTCGCGCGCTTCGAGCCGGAAGTATCGGTATGGGTCGTCGGCCATGCCTATGCCGCGGCAGCCTGCGGCCGGATGATACGTTGAAGGTCGGTCGAGAGATGCGCCAGCTCGGAAGCGGTCTGCAGCGTCTGCCCTGCGCTTGCCTCGGTCTCATGCGAGGCTTGCGCGACATTGGCGATCGCGACGTTGACCTGCTCGACGGCGGTGGTCTGCTGCTTGGTCGACAGCTCGATCTCGCGCGCTGCATCGGTGGTCGTGCCGACCAGTTCGGCGATCTGCCGGAACGCCGGAGGCCACGTCGTCGAACTGCCTTGACCCGGCATCGACCGCCTTCGATCCGGTCTCGGTCGCCATGACGGTGGTGTTGACGGCGCTGCGGACGTCGTCGATGAGCGCGCGGATTTCCTTGGTCGAGCCGCCGACGCGATCGGCCAGCTTGCGGATCTCGTCGGCGACCACGGCGAAGCGTCTGCCACGCTCGCCCGCGCCCGCAGCCTCGATCGTCGCGTTGATCGCCAGGATGTTCGTCTGCTCGGCCAGCTCGGAGACGATGTCGAGCACCGCGCCGATCTGCTGCGATTTCTTGCCGAGGTCGAGCATGTGAGCAACGATCTGATCGACCTGGCGGCGAATGCCGCCGATCGCGTCCTGTGCCACGGTCGACCGCGCCCTGGCCGGAGCGCGCACCGCCAGCGGTCTGTTCGGCGATCTGCGCCACGCGCTGCGCGCTCTCGGCGATCTGCCGCGAGGTGCGAGCAGCTCGGTGATCGTCGTGGTGATCTCGCTCATCGCCGTCGCCTGCTCCTTCGCAAGCCGGTCGCCTGCTGAGTTGCCGCCGCCTGCAGCTCGGCCGACGAGCTCGACACATGCTGGACCGCGGTGCCGATTTGCCTTGTTAGCGAGCGGGTGATCAACCAGCCGATCACGGCGACCACGACCACCCCCGCGAGCCCGCCCCACAGGATGATCGCGAGCGTCCATTGCGCGCTCGTCTTGCCTTCCGCCACCAAAGATTTGATGCGGTCGGATTCCTGCTGGTCGAGATCGTCCAGGTTGGCCCGAAGCTGGTCCATTGCGGCCTTCCCCTCATTGGAGGTGACCACCTTGAGGGCCGCGTCAAAACCGGCGCTTCGGCGCAGATCGATTGTCCGCTTAAGCTCGGTCAGCTTGGCGGCGATGAGTGGCTGCATCGCCACCACCTGGCGCTGCTGTCCGGAACTGCCGGCGGTTAGTTGCTGGAGCGCGTCGATACCGGTGCCGATTTTGCCGAGCGCCGCCCGATATGGCTCCAGATAGGCATCGTCCCCGGTCAGCAGGTAGCCGCGTTGGCCGGTTTCCGCGTCCTGTAGTTCGGACAGCAATTTCCGCAGCTCGGCGCGTATATCGAAGGAAGCGGTTATGCGCTGGTCATTCTCGATCAAGCCGGCCGTGGTCCGGTACGAGACCACGGCGATGATCATCAGCGTCAATGCTGCCAGCCCATATCCCGTCGCCAGTTTTTTGGAGAAGGTCCAACTGCCGAACATTGCTCAGCGTTCCTCTACATTAGGATTTGCCGGATTGAGGTTTGCGGGCACCTGTCGCCTTACCGCATCGACGACCACGACAAGGTCGATAATGGGGCGGACGAAATCGCCGGTCCGGACGAATTCGCGCACGTGTCGGCGCGATGGGCCGTCGTCGGATTGGCCGTCGCCGGATTGGCCATCGCCGGATTGGTAGGGGACGATCGCATCCGGTCCGCAGCGCAATTGACCTTCCTGCGCCGCAAACGCAAATGCCACCGACGCGTCTGCCGCCACCGCCAACCAGCGCGTTGCTTCGACCGCGTGATGTCCGAGCAGGACGTGCAGGTCGTAGACCGGCACGATCGCTCCGCGGAACCCGGCGATCCCGAGGAGCGCCGGGACACGGCTCGCAATCGGCGTGATCTTGCGGTCGGCGAACAGCCCGGCGATCTCCGAGAGTCGCAAGGCATAAGGCTCGGTTCCGATCCGGATGGCGAGCAGGTCGGTGAGCGGCGGGGGATCGGGCGGAAGCGGCTCGGCAAACGAATGGTCGAATGCGTCGCGCAGCGCCGCCGCGCGGTCGAGGAGTTGCGCGCGATCGTCGCTCATGGCGCGCAGCCGCAGTCGCGCAGCGCCGACTTGCACAGAGCGAGCAAGGCGTCGCGCGTGAAACCGCCGCCGAACAGCAGCAGCCTTGATGGTCTTCGCGCTTGAGCAGGACCAGGGCGTGCGTCAGCTCGCGCTGCCCGGCGGCACGATCGCCGGCGCGCCGCGCCAGCAGGCCAAGATGCAGCCGCGGCATCGCGAAACCCGGGTCAAGATAGGTCGCCACCCGATCGTGCTCGACGGCGCCGGGAAGATCGCCGGCGCCTTCCCGACACAACGCCAAAACGTAATGAGCGCCGGCATTGTGCTCGTCGATCGCCAGCAGCCGCGCGCAGGTCTGCTCGGTCTCCGGCAACAGGCGGCTGTTCGCGAGCAGCGTCGCTTCGAGCAGCAGGGTATCGGGATTCTGCGAGGCCCCCGGCGACAGCGTGCGAAGCAGCACCAACGCCTCCGCGAAGCGCTCCCGCCGCAGCAGATCAAGGACCCCGACAAGGTCGGGTGCCGGCGGGCGCGGCGCGCTGTGCTGCGATCTGGCCGGCGCATTGGCCAGCGCGGTGACACGCTCGCTGGCCTCGCGGATGACATCAACCCAGGCATCAGCGCCCGGTCGTCGCACTGTCGCCGCTCGCGGCAACGGGGTCGGCGCGCTGCGCGGGCGGTGGTGCGGACGACCGGGTCTCATCCTTGCGCTGGTAGTAAAATGTGCCGTGCGTGTGCCGCAGGTGAAAATCGTCGGACAGTCCGCGCAATGTTTCGGCGTGGCCGAGAAACAGATAGCCACCGGGTTGCAGGGCCCGCGCGATCCGCGCCAGCAACGCGCGTGCCTGGTCCGGCGCGAAATACATGACGACGTTGCGGCAGAACACGATATCGAAGCCACCAGGTCGCCACAGCTCGCTGTCATCGACGGCGAGGTTGCGCTCGTCGAAGTGGACCCCGCATCGAATCGCCGGGTCGAGGAGCAGATCGCGGCCGGAGGCCTGGAACCAGCGGCTTTGCGTCTCGGCCGGGGTTTCGCGCAAGGCCCACGACGAGTAGCGGGCGCGTGCCGCTTTTTCCAGCGCGGCCGGATTGATGTCGACCGCCCTGATCGAGATGTCCCAGCCGCCGTGGCGACCGACTGGCGCACGGTGATCGCGAGCGAATAGGCTTCCTCGCCCGAGGCGCATCCGGCAGACAGCAAACGCAAATTTCGCGTCGCCGCGTTCGCCCGCATCCGCTCCGGCAGGGCGATGTCGGCGAGCACCTGGAACTGCTCGCGATTGCGAAAGAAATAGGTCTCGCCGACGGTCAGTTCGCGCGCCAGCGCGGCGCATTCGTCCTGTCCGGTTGCGATTGTGTCGAAGCCGCTCAGATAGGCATCAGCCACCGCCCCGAGCTGGCTCAGCCGCCGCTGCAGGACCTCGCCGAGAAAGCCGCGCCTTGCCTCGTCGAACTGCAGCCCGAGGCGGCGGCCGAGAGCGGCCCGGAACCGCTCGATATCGTCGAGACGGATGCTTTCGGTCATCGTTTGGCGGTCATAGGTTTGGCGATCATGCGTTTGGCATTACAAGGTCGAGCGCGTCGAGCGCGGCGTCAGGGATGAGGCGGCTTGCTTCCAGGCACAGGAGGAATTCGCCGTCGAGGATGCCGATCGTGCGAACTGCATCGGCGGTTGCCTCGCGCAGCAGGGGCGGCAGTTCCTGCTGCATGTGTTCTGCAATTTCGCTGGCGCCCAGCACGTCATCGACCGCGAGCGCGACCAATCGCCCGCCAACCCTGATCGTCACCAGCCGTCGGGGGGCCGCTTGCGGTTCGCCGAACAGCGCTCCCGCGTCGATGACCGGGACCGGCACCCCGCGGATAATCGATGCTCCAGTCACCAGACCGCCGGGGTCTGCGAGCGAGGTGATGGGCAACACCCGCATTGTCTCGGTGACGCAGCCAAGGGGCACCGCACAAATCCGAGGCCCGACGCGACACAAAATCCACTTCTGCGGGCCGGTGTTCGCCCCGATCTCCCTCATACCCAATTCCCCGGCCCCAATCCCCGGCCTCGAACCCCCGGCCCCCGGCCCCCGGTAAGACCGGCATCCGAAAGACCAATCGGATGCAGTGGATCACCCTTCTTTATACAATCGTTAATACAGATTAAATTTTTATTAATTCCCGTGAGCCTGTCCCAGCTTGTCGTCCCTGCCGGAACACGACACTTGCGCAGGGACGACAAAGAGGGAAAGGAAGGACAACAAGGGAAAGAGACGACGAAAAGGTAACGAATGGCGATATGGCGAGGGCAGCGAACACCTTATAAGGGCACGATGCCTTACGCCAGATAAGGGCACCATGCCCTATGCCAGCCTGCGCGACTTCATCGACCGGCTCGAAGCGAGCGGGCGGCTGGTGCGGGTCGCGGCGCCGGTGTCGCCCTACCTCGAGATGACCGAGATCCAGACGCGGCTGCTGGCGGAGCGCGGGCCGGCGGTATTGTTCGAGAACGTCGTCGCGACCGAGCGGCCACAAATACAGCATGCCGGTGCTGGTCAATCTGTTCGGCACGGTCGAGCGGGTCGCCTGGGGCATGGACCGCGAACCCGGCCAACTGCGCGAAATCGGCGAGACCCTCGCGTTTTTGAAACAGCCGGAGCCGCCCGGCGGCTGGCGCGAGGCGCTCGACATGCTGCCGCTGTTGAAGACCGTGATGGCGATGCGGCCGCGCACGGTTGGCTCGGCGCCGTGCCAGGAGATCGTGCTGCGCGGCAGCGAGATCGACCTCGCGGCGTTGCCGATCCAGACCTGCTGGCCGGGCGAGCCGGCGCCGCTGATCACCTGGCCGCTGGTCGTGACCAAGGGGCCGGGCACGACGCGGCAGGATGCGTTCAACCTCGGCATCTACCGCATGCAGGTGACCGGCCGCGACACGACGCTGATGCGCTGGCTCAGGCATCGCGGCGGCGCGCAGCATCACCGGCGCTGGGCGCAGGCGAAGCGCGAGCCGCTGCCCGCCGCCGCGGTGATCGGCGCCGACCCCGGCACGATCATCGCCGCGGTGACGCCGGTGCCGGACACCTTGTCGGAGTACCAGTTCGCCGGTCTGTTGCGCGGCAGGCGGGTCGACCTCGTCGATTGCAAGACCGTGCCGCTCAAGGTGCCGGCCGAGGCCGAGATCGTGCTCGAAGGCCATGTCTCGCTCGACGAGTACGGCGACGAAGGCCCCTACGGCGACCACACCGGCTATTACAACGCGGTCGAGCAGTTTCCCGGTGTTCCGCGTGTCGGCGATCACGATGCGGCGCGACCCGATCTATCTCTCGACCTTCACCGGCCGGCCGCCGGACGAGCCCTCGGTGCTCGGCGAGGCGCTCAACGAGGTGTTCATCCCGCTGTTGCAGCAGCAATTCCCCGAGATCGTCGATTTCTGGCTGCCGCCCGAGGGCTGCTCCTACCGCATCGCGGTCGTGTCGATCCGCAAGGCCTATCCCGGCCACGCCAAGCGCGTGATGATGGGGATCTGGTCGTTTCTGCGGCAGTTCATGTACACGAAATTCGTCATCGTCGTGGACGACGACATCGACGCGCGCGACTGGAAGGACGTGATGTGGGCGATCTCGACCCGCATGGACCCGGTGCGCGACGTGACCCTGATCGAGCACACGCCGATCGACTATCTCGACTTCGCCTCGCCGGAATCGGGGCTCGGCGGCAAGATCGGCCTCGACGCCACCAACAAGCTGCCGCCCGAGACCCACCGCGAATGGGGCCGCCCGATCCGCATGGCCGACGAGATCATCGCCGAGGTGACCCGCAAATGGGCCGAACTACGGGCTGCCCGGCGGCGGCAGGCCGATCTGGAAATGAGGTGTATTCACCACAGAGGCACCGAGGACACTGAGAAAATTAGATCTCAGTGCCCTCTGTGCCTCTGTGGTTAAAAAATGGGAGCGCAGCGTCCGATTGATCTCCGCGCGGAAGTTTGGTGGCGCTGCGCGGCGTGGCACAGCACCATCGCGCCCGTTGCGGAATCCTTTGCGTCCTTTGCGTTACCTACAGCAGCCCGCAGGGCGGTAATTCTGCAGCGCCGCACCATCTCATTGTGAACGTTTCCGGAAAAGCAGATGGCTGATCAGAAATTCGACACAGACACCGCCAACGATATCGATCTGCTGCATGATCTGATCGGCCGCGCCCGGCGCGCCGGGGCGGATGCGGCCGACGCGGTGCTGGTCGAGGGCATCTCGCTGTCGCATGCCCGCCGCCTCGGCAAGACCGAGAAGCTGGAGCGCTCGGAGGGCCAGGATCTCGGGTTGCGGGTGCTTGGTCGGCAAGCAGCAGGCGATCGTGTCGAGCAGCGACCGCTCGCCAAAAATGCTCGACGAACTGGTCGAGCGCACGCTGGCGATGGCGCGCGCGGTGCCGGAAGACCCGTTTTGCGGGCTCGCCGATCCCGACCAGATCACCCATGACTGGCCGTCGCTCGATATGCTCCGACCCCGACGAGCCCAGCGCCGACACGCTGATCGAGCGCGCCCGCGCCGCCGAGGAAACCGCGCTGGCGGTGCCCGGCGTCACCAATTCCGAAGGCGCCGAGGCCGGCTGGGGCCGCTCACGGGTCGCGCTGGTCGCCTCGCAACGGGTTTGCCGGCGGCTATGGCGGGTCGAGCCACGGGGTCAGCGTGTCGGCGATCGCCGGCACCGGCACCCAGATGGAGCGCGACTACGATTTCACCAGCGCCGTCTATGCCGCCGATCTGCGCGACCCGGCCGAGATCGGCAAGAGCCGCCGGCGAACGCGCCGTCAAGCGGCTTGGTGCGCCGCAAGATGCCGACCGGGCGCTTCCCGGTGGTGTTCGACCCGCGTGTCGCGCGCAGCTTTATGTCGCACATGCTGGGCGCGATCTCCGGCCCGTCGATCGCCCGCGGCACGAGCTTTCTGAAGGACAAGCTCGGCCAGCGGATTTTCCCCGAGGCGATCACGATCATCGAAGACCCGCATCGCCAGCGCGGCTTCCGCTCGAAGCCGTTCGATGCCGAGGGCATGCCCAACCGCCGCCGCGCGCTGATCGATAAGGGCGTGCTGACGACGTGGCTGATCGATTTGCGCTCGGCGCGTCAGCTGAAGCTCTCGACCGACCGGGCATGCGGCGCGCGGCACCGCGTCGCCGCCGGGTCCGGGCGCCACCAATATCTGGCTCGAGCCGGGCGCGCTGACGCCGGCCGAAGCTGATGGCCGACATCAAGAGCGGGTTCTACGTGACCGAGCTGATGGGCATGGGGGTCAACGGGCTGACCGGCGATTACAGCCGCGGCGCCGCCGGCTTCTGGATCGAGAACGGCGCGCTTGCCTTCCCGGTCAGCGAGATGACGGTTGCCGGCAATCTCAACGACATGTTCGCCCGTCTCGTCGCCGCCAACGACCTCGAATTCCGCACCGGCGCCGATTCGCCCGACCCTGCGCATCGACGACCTGACCGTCGCCGGGTCGTGACGGGCGTGACGATGTTTTTCTTCTCGACGTCTTCTCGACGCAACTGCCGCGTCGAGACTCTCTTCGACATCCCCGCGAAACCGCATAAACGCTAACGTAGCTGTCATTCCGGGGCGGCCCGCAGGGCTGAACCCGGAATCCAAGACCACGGACGGTGGGAAATAGGGTGAAGACTGTGTTCCTGGTTTCCGGGTTCAGCCCTGCGGGCTGCCCCGGAATGACAGAAACAGGAGCGATTTTCCCTACAGTTAGCTTTCGCGGAAATGACGAAAGAGAAAGGGTGCGATCCGGAGCGCCCGCCAGCCTTGCCAATCTCGCCTCCCGACCGTAACACTGGCGGCCGGGGCCTGATGCGCGACAACTCACCGAATCCGCCACACGGAGCGTCCTCCTGGGTGCTCGTCCGCCGGCTGGCGCGCGATTTCATCTGGCGCCACGCGCACCGGATCGCGCTCGCCTTTGTCTGCATGGGGATCGCCGGCGGCAGTACGGCGCTGCGCGCGTGGCTGATGGAGCCGGTGCTCGACCACATCTTCATCGCCCGCGACGCGTCGCTGCTGCTGCTGCTCGCGGGCGCGGCGCTGTTGCTGGCGCTGGTCAAGGGAGTGGCGGATTACACCGAGACCGTGCAGATGGCGCGGGTCAGCCAACGCGTCATCACCGACGTGCAGACCGCGCTCTATGCCCGGCTGATCCGCGCTGACCTGGCGTATTTCAACGCCAACCCGAGCGGCATCCTGATCTCGCGGCTGATGAACGACGTGTGGCTGATGCGCAATGCCGCGGCCAACGTGCTGACCGGCATCGGCCGCGACGCGGTGACGGTGGTGTTCCTGGTCGGCGTCATGTTCTACCAGGACTGGGCATTGGCGCTGATCGCGTTCTTTGCGTTTCCGGTGGCGATCCGGCCGATCGTCAATATCGGCCGCCGCATGCGCCGGGTGTCGGCCAATACCCAGGCCGAATTGGGGCAGGTCACGACGCTGCTCAACCAGACCTTCCAGGGCGCCCGGCACGTCAAGGCCTATGGCATGGAGGCCTACGAGGACAATCGCGCCGCGACGCTGTTCGAGCGCATCTATTCGCTGATCGACCGCGCCAACCGCACCCGCGCCCGCGCCGGCCCGCTGATGGAGACGCTCGGCGGCGCGGCGATCGCGCTGGTCATCTTCTATGGCGGCCATCAGGTGATCGACGGCACGCGCACACCGGGCGCGTTCTTTTCGTTCATCACTGCGCTGCTCTTGGCCTACCAGCCGGTCAAGAGCCTCGCGACGCTGAACGCCTCGTTGCAGGAAGGCCTCGCAGCGGCGCAGCGGGTGTTCGAGGTACTCGACATCGAGCCGGCGATCCGCGACCTGCCCGATGCCCGGCCGTTGCGCGTCGAAGGCGGCGAGGTGCGGTTTGACGCGGTCAGCTTCGGCTATCACCCGGGGACGGTGGCGCTCGATCGGGTGTCGTTTACGGTGCCGGCCGGCAGCACCGTCGCGCTGGTTGGCCCGTCCGGCGCCGGCAAGTCCACCGTACTGAACCTGATCCCGCGGTTTTACGATACCGATGGCGGCACGATCGCGATCGACGGGCAGGAAATCGCGGCGGTGACAATCGCTTCGCTGCGCCACTCGATTGCGCTGGTGTCGCAGGAGGTCAGCCTGTTCGACGACACGGTGCGCGCCAACATCGCCTACGGAAGGCTGACCGCGCCGTCGGCCGAGATCGAGGCGGCGGCGGCGGCGGCCGGGGCGGACGCCTTTATCCGCGAGTTGCCGCAAGGCTACGACACGCTGGTCGGCGAGCACGGCCTTCGCCTGTCGGGCGGGCAGCGGCAGCGGATCGCGATTGCCCGCGCGATGCTGAAGGATGCGCCGATCCTGCTGCTCGACGAAGCCACCTCGGCGCTCGACAGCGAGACCGAGCGGCTGGTGCAGGGGGCGCTGCGCCGCCTGATGCGCGGGCGCACGACGGTGGTCATCGCGCACCGCCTGTCGACGATCATCAACGCCGATCTGATCTGCACGATGGATCGCGGCCGCATAGTCGAAAGCGGCCGGCACGCCCAGCTGCTGGCGCGCGGTGGCCTTTATGCGCGGCTCTACGAGACGCAATTCGCGGCCGAGGAGGAACTGGCGCCGGTCGCGGCTGGAGCGCTCGGGACATGAAGGCGCCGAGCCGCTGGGGGCGGCGCATCCTGCGCAGCGACCGCCTGTTGCAGGTCGCCTGCTGGGTCATCCATCTCTACATCCGGCTGGTGTTCGCGACCAACCACTGGACGACCGAGGGCGGCGACATCCCGCACCGGTTGCGGGCCGATGGGCGCAGCTTTGTGCTGGCGTTCTGGCATGGGCGCCTCCTGATGATTCCGATGGCGTGGCAGCGTCTCGCGCCGATGCACATGCTGATGTCGGCGCACCGCGACGGCCGCATCATCGCCGAGACGGTCGCCTATTTCGGGGTGCAATGGGTCGCCGGATCGAGCCGGCGCGGCGGCACCGCGGCCTTGCGGCAGATGCTGAAATCGCTCGCAGCCGGCGATTGCGTCGGCATCACCCCGGACGGGCCGCGCGGCCCGGCGATGACCGCGAGCGCCGGCATCGTCAATACCGCGCGCATCGGCCGCGTCCCGATCGTGCCGATCGTCTTCGCGACCAGCCGCCGCCGCCTGCTCGGCACCTGGGACCGCTTTCACCTGGCGCTGCCGTTCGGCCGCGGCGTCTTCCTGTGGGGCGAGCCGATCGATATCGGGCACGATCTCGACGAGGCCGGCACCGAGGCCGCCCGGCTGCTGGTCGAGCGCCGCATGAACGAGATGGTCGCCGAGGCCGACCGCCGTGTCGGGCACGGCCCGGCGGTTGCCGCGATTGCCGAGGGGGGATGGCCCGGCCCGGTCGAACCGTACAAACCGGGGCGCAACTGAGCCGTGGCGATGCCTGCAATCTGGCCCCTCCTCTACCGCGGCGTCACCGCCGCCGTGTCGCCGCTGATCGGGCATTACCTCAAGGTGCGCGCGCGACGCGGCAAGGAGGACCCCGAACGCCTCGGCGAGCGGTTCGGCATTGCCTCGGCGGCGCGGCCAGGGGGACCGCTGGTGTGGATTCACGCCGCGAGCGTCGGCGAGGCGAATTCGGTCCTGGCACTGATCGACCGCGTGCGCGCCGAACGCCCGGCCATCGCGGTTCTGATGACCACCGGCACGGTCGCGGCGGCACGGTTGCTGCAGGACCGCCTGCCGCGAGGCGCCCGGCACCAGTTCGTGCCGGTTGACACACCGCGCGCGGTCGAGCGGTTTCTCGACCACTGGCGGCCCGGCCTCGCCATCTGGGTCGAAAGCGAATTGTGGCCCAATCTGGTGCTGGCGACGCATCGCCGCGGCATTCCGATGCTGCTGGCGAATGCCCGGTTGTCGGCCGGCTCGTTGGCGCGCTGGCGGGCGATGCCGTGGCTGGTGCGGCCGGTGTTGCAGGGTTTTTCGCTGTGCCTGGCGCAGGACGAGGTGCAGGCGGAACGGTTTCGCCTTGCTCGGCGCCGCGCCGGTCGGCAGCGTCGGCGATCTGAAGGCGGCGGCAGCGCCGCTCGGTGCCGACCCGGCGGCGCTGGCCGGGCTGCGCCGGGAAATCGGGGCGCGGCCGGTGTGGCTGGCGGCCAGCACCCATCCCGGCGAGGAGGAGATCGTCGCGGATGCGCATGCCCGGATCGCGGCGGCACGTCCCGGCCTGCTGACGGTTCTGGCACCGCGCCATCCGGTGCGCGGTCCCCTGCTTGTCGAGATGCTGACGGCGCGGGGGCTGCGGGTTGCGCGGCGCGGCGCGGCGGAGCCGATCGACGGTGCGGCGGATGTTTACCTTGTCGATACGCTCGGCGAACTCGGGCTGTTCTTCCGCGTTGCCGGCATCGCGCTGATCGGCGGCTCCCTGGTCCGCAAGGGCGGACATAACCCGTTCGAGGCGGCCCGGCTCGACTGCGCGATCCTGCACGGGCCGGACATGACGAATTGCGCGGCGATGGCCGACGCACTCGATCGCGCCGGGGCGGCGGTCACCGTGACCGACGCCGCGACGCTGGCAGCGGCGGTATCGCGGCTGCTCGGCGGACCCGGCCGAACGCCGTCGTCAGGTCGATGCCGCGGCGCGCATCGCCGCCGCCAGCAATGGCACGCTCGATGCGGTGCTCGACCGGTTTGCGCCGTGGCTCGACGCCCTGGCGCCGATCGAGGCCGTAGAGGTTTCCGCGGTCCCGGCCCGACGGCAGCGCGCCGCCGGCGGCGTCGATGCGCGCCCCTGAATTCTGGCACACGCCGCCGGGACTTGCCGCCGGTCTGCTGGCGCCGCTCGGCGCCGCCTGGGATGCCGCCGGCCGCTTGCGCCGCGCCGTCGCGCGACCCTATCGCGCCCCGATCCCGGTGATCTGCGTCGGCAATCTGGTAGCGGGCGGCGCCGGCAAGACGCCGGTCGTTCTGTCGCTCGCCGCAATGCTGTCGCCGAAGGCTGCCGTGCATGTCGTGACGCGCGGCTATGGCGGCAGCCTCGCGGGGCCGGTGCGGGTCGATCCGGCGCAGCACGATGCCGCCGCGGTCGGCGACGAGGCCCTGCTGCTGGCGGCCGAGGCGCCGTGCTGGGTCGCGCGCGACCGCGCCGCCGGGGTGCAGCAGGCGGTGGTGGCCGGGGGCGCAGGCGGTGCTGCTCGATGACGGGTTCCAGAACCCCGGCATCGACAAGGATGTGTCGCTGCTGGTGGTCGATGCCGCCTATGGCTTTGGCAACAGCCGGGTGATGCCGGCCGGGCCGCTGCGCGAACCGATCGGGTACGGCCTCGCCCGCGCCGATGCTGTCGTGCTGATCGGCGACGGCGCGGCGCCCGTGGCGGTGCGGCAGGCGGGATGTCCGGTGTTGCGCGCCGTGCTTCGCCCGGTGCGCGCGCGAGCATTTCGCAGGGGCTCGCGTCGTCGCGTTCGCCGGCATCGGGCGGCCGGAGAAATTCTTTGCCAGTCTCGCCGAATGCGGGGCCTCGACGGTGGCGACGCAGGCCTTTCCCGACCATCACCCTTTCACCGACAGCGAAATCGCGCGGTTGCGGCAGCAGGCGCGAGCAAGCCGATGCGCGGCTGGTCACGACGGCCAAGGATTGGGTCAGGCTGTCGCCGGCGCAGCGAGAGGGCATCGACATCCTGCCTGTCGAGATCGTGTGGCAGGATGCCGATGCGGTGAGCCGCCTGTTGTCGGATACACTGCGGCGACATGAACCCCGCCAAAGCCCAAGCCGCGCCTGACGCCCGGCCTGCTCCGGTCGCCGCTGGACCGGTCCCGACAACGCCGATCCCCTGGAGCTACCGCATCGAGGCGTGGGGGGCGGCGGCGTTCTTTGCCGCGATGGGTCTGCTGCCGCTCGATCTGGCCTCGGCGCTCGGCGGCGGCATCGCGCGGCTGATCGGGCCGCGGCTCGGCGTGTCGAAACGCGCCCGGCTCAATCTGTGTGCCGCACTCCCCGAACTGACGCCGCCGCAGATCGAGCGAACCTTGCGCGGCATGTGGGACAATCTCGGCCGGGTCGCGGCGGAATACCCGCATCTGCGGCGCCTTTCGGTGTTCGCGGGCGACGGCCGGATCGAGGTAGTCGGGCGCGAACACCTCGACCGGGCGGTCGCCGCCGGCCGCTCGGCGATCATGTTCGGCGGACATCTGGGTAACTGGGAGATCGCCGCGCTGGCCGCCGGGCAATACGGCATCGACGTCGCGCAAATCTACCGCGCCGCCAACAACCCGCTGGTCGATCGCATGGTGGCGCGGTTTCGCGGCAATGGCAGCGAGTTCATTCCGAAAGGCGCGGTCGCCTCGCGCCGTGCCCTGGCGGCATTGCGGCGCGGCGCGCACCTGACCCTGCTGGTCGATCAGAAACTCAGCGACGGCATTCCGGTGCCGTTTTTCGGCCGCCCGGCGATGACGGCGCCCTCCCTGGCGACTCTCGCGCTGCATTTCGCTGGCGCAGTATTGCCGGCGCGGGTCGAACGCCTGTCCGGCGCGCATTTTCGCCTGACGATCTGGCGCACCGCTGGACGTGGCGCGCAGCGGCAACCGGACCGCCGATGTCGCCGCCCTGATGGCCGAGGTCAACCGGACGCTCGAAGGCTGGATTCGCGAGCGGCCGGAGCAATGGTTCTGGGTCCATCGGCGCTGGCCGGATTGAGGCGTGCGCCGTCGGGGTCGTATGCGGGCCGGCGCTTGCTGGTCTGGCGCGGCCAAGGCCTATATATTGTGTCCCTGGTTGGCTGATCGCCCTTCTGACTGACGCCTTTTTTGACTGACACTTGGCATGCTGCTCGGCCTTAGCATCCGCGATGTCGTCCTGATCGACCGCCTGTCCCTGGGGTTCCGCCCGGGGCTTTGCGTGTTGACCGGCGAGACCGGAGCCGGGAAGTCGATTTTGCTCGACGCACTGGGGCTGGCGATCGGGCGGCGCGCCGATGCCGGACTGGTGCGGCCGGGCGCCGAACAGGCCGCGGTCGCCGCCGAATTCGCCGTCGAGCACAACCACCCGGCGACCGCGATCCTGCGCGAGGCCGGGATTGCCGGCGATCTCGCCGGGACAATCGTGTTGCGCCGGCTGGTCGGCACCGACGGCCGCAGCCGCGCCTTTGTCAACGATGAGCCGGCCAGCATCGGCCTCTTGCGCGAACTCGGCGACAGCCTCGTCGAAATCCAAGGGCAAGGCGAGCAGCACGGATTGCTCGACACCCGCACCCACCGCGCCCTGCTCGACGCCTTTGCCGGCGGTGGCGGTGCGACGGGTGGCGGCGCGACGGCCGCGCTGGCGCAGGCCTGGCAGGCGTGGCGCAGCACCCGCGACCAGGCGGAAGCGGCGGCAAGGCGCCTCGCCGAAAGCCAGGCTGAGGAGGATTTGCTGCGGCATCACCGCGCCGAACTCGATGCGCTGGCCCCGGAAGGCGACGAGGAGGACCGGCTCGGCTCCCGCCGCACCCTGCTGCAAAACGCCGAACGGCTCGGCGAAGCGATTTCCGAGGCGATCGCCGAGGTCGATGGCGAAAACGGCGCACAGCGCTCGCTGGCGCGGACGTTGCGGCGGCTCGAACGGGCGCGCGACCGGGCGCAGGGGCTGCTCGACAATGCTTTCGCCGCCGCCGAACGCGCCGCCACCGAAACAGGCGAAGCGCTGGAAGCGCTGACCAGCGCCGCGCAGGCGCTCGAACTCGACCCGCGCGCGCTCGAAGAGGTCGAGGAACGGCTGTTCGCGGTGCGGGCATTGGCGCGCAAGCACAATGTCGGCGTCGCCGACCTGCCGGCCCTGCGCGAGGCGATGGCCGGCCGGCTCGCCGCGATCGAGGACGGCACCGCGCAGGTCGCGGCGTTGCAGGCCGCGACCGCCGAGGCGCGCACCCGCTACATCGCCGCCGCCGACGCCGTCAGCCGCGCCCGCGAGCGTGCCGCAAAACGCATCGACGCGGCGGTGGCCATCGAGTTGAAGCCGCTGCGGCTCGACAAGGCGCAATTCCGCACCGTACTGACGCCACTCGCCGAGGCGGAGTGGAACGAGCACGGCGTCGAACGCATCCATTTCGAGGTCGCGACCAACCCCGGCGCGCCGTTCGGCGCGCTGGCGAAAATCGCCTCGGGGGGTGAGCTGTCGCGTTTCATGCTGGCGCTGAAACTGGTATTGGCGGGCACGTCGTCGGTGCCGACATTGATTTTCGACGAGGTCGATAGCGGCATTGGCGGCGCGGTCGCGGCGGCGGTCGGTGAGCGGTTGCAGCGGCTCGGCGCCGGGTTGCAGGTGCTGGTCGTGACTCATTCGCCGCAGGTCGCGGCACGCGGTGCGCATCACTGGCGGGTCGCCAAGAGCCAGGCGGCGCGCGCCACCGTGACCCGCATCGAGGAACTCGACGACGACACCAGACAGGAGGAGATCGCGCGCATGCTGTCGGGCAGCACCGTCACCGCCGAGGCCCGCGCCGCCGCCGCCAGCCTGATCGCCGGAGCCCGCTCGTGACGATGCGGGAGTGCCTCGGCGCGGATTTTTCTTTGTTGTCGTCCCTGCGAAGGCAGGGACCCATCAGGCAGCCATCCGCGCGCCGACAGGGTGGGTCCCTGCTTCCGCAGGGACGACATTATCCTATTGAAAATACGCAATTTCGGCCATGACACTCGTGGAAAAGCTCACCGAAACCGAAGCCACCGCCGAGTTGGAGCGGCTGGCGGCCGAGATTGCGCACCATGACGAGCTGTATCATGGCCACGACGCGCCCGAGATCAGCGACGCGGACTACGACGAACTGCGCCAGCGCAACAACGCGATCGAGGCGAGGTTTCCCGAGCTGATCCGCGCCGACAGCCCGTCGCGGCGGGTTGGGGTGGCGCCGGCGTCGAGCTTTGCCAAGGTCACCCATTCGGTGCCGATGCTGTCGCTGGAAAACGCGTTCGACGAAGCCGATGTGCGCGCTTTCTTTGCCGGCATCCGCAATTTCTTCCGCCGCCCCGAGGATGTTGCACGGGTCGCCGAAGATACAATCGAGGTGATGGCTGAACCGAAAATCGACGGGTTGTCCGCCTCGATCCGCTACGAGGACGGGCGGCTGGTGCTTGGCGCGACGCGCGGCGACGGTGTCACTGGCGAGGATGTCACCGCCAACCTGCGCACGCTGAAAAACGTGCCCGATCGGCTGAAAGGCAGGGACTGGCCGGCCGTACTCGAAGTGCGCGGCGAGGTCTATCTGGAGCGCGAGGGGTTTTTCGCGGTCAATGCCGAGCGCGAAGTCGCTGGTGAGCCGGTCTTCGCCAACCCGCGCAACGTCGCCGCGGGGTCGCTGCGCCAGCTCGACCCGGCGATTACCGCCCGCCGGCCTCTGAAGTTTTTTGCCTATGCCTGGGGCGAGACCAGTGCGCCGTTTGCCGCGACGCATGCCGAGGCCCTGGAAAAGTTCCGCGACTGGGGGTTCTCAGTCAATGAGCGCTCGCGGCTGTGCCACGGCGTCGACGAGGTGCTGGCGGCCTATCGCGAGATCGGCGAGGCGCGCGCCTCGCTGCCCTACGACATCGACGGCGTGGTCTACAAAATAAATGACCTTGCCCTACAGAACCGGCTCGGCATGGTCAGCCGGGCGCCGCGCTGGGCCCTCGCCAACAAGTTTCCGGCACAGCAGGCGCAGACCGTGCTGAACGACATCCTGATCTCGGTCGGGCGCCAGGGCGCGCTGACTCCCGTCGCGGTACTGGAGCCGATTACGGTCGGCGGCGTCGTTGTGCAGCGCGCCACGCTGCACAACGAAGACGAAATCGCCCGCAAGGATGTGCGGATCGGCGATACGGTGATCATCCAGCGCGCCGGCGATGTCATCCCGCAGATCGTCTCGGTCGTGCTCGACAAGCGGCCGCCCGACGCGGTGCCGTACGAATTCCCCGAAAAATGCCCGATCTGCGACAGCCTCGCGGTGCGCGAGGAAGGCATGGTGGCGCGGCGCTGCACCGGCGGGCTGATCTGCGCCGCGCAGGCCGTCGAGCGGCTCAAGCATTTCGTGGCGCGCGACTGCTTTGACATCGAGGGCATGGGCACCAAGCACATCGCGGCGTTTTGGCAAGACGGGCTGGTCCGCACCCCCGGCGACATTTTCCGCCTCAAGGCCGAGGCGATCATGGGCCGCGAAGGCTGGGGCAGGATCAGCGCCGAAAAGCTGATCGCGGCGATCGACGAGCGCCGCCGTATCGCCTTCGACCGCTTCATCAACGCGCTCGGCATCCCGCAGGTCGGGCAGGCGACGGCGCGCCTCCTGGCGCGGCATTACCGGTCGCTGAAGCATTGGCGCGAGGAAATGCAGGCGGCCGCCGCGGAACTCGACGCGGCCAAAGCGGCGGAAGCGGAAACCCCGGATGATCCGGAGAGCGCCGCCAAGCCGAAGAAGGCGAGCAAGCCGGAAGAGGGCGCCTATGCCGGCCTTATCGACGTCCACGGCATCGGGCGCGATATGGCGACCGACCTCGTCGGCTTCTTCGCCGAGCCGCACAACATCACGATCCTCGACGACCTCGCCAACGAAGTGACCGTGCTCGATTACGAGGCGCCGGCGCAGCGCACCACATCGCCGATCGCCGGCAAGACCATCGTCTTCACCGGCAGCCTCGAAACGATGAGCCGTTCCGAAGCCAAGGCGCGGGCCGAGGCGCTCGGTGCCAATGTCGCGAGTTCAGTGTCGTCAAAGACGCATTTTGTGGTGATCGGCGCCGATGCCGGGTCAAAGGCCACCAAAGCCGCGGCGCTCGGCGTCACGACGCTGGACGAGGCCGCCTGGCTGGAACTCGCCGGCATCCCCGCTGCGGCGGGCTGACATCAAGCCAACCGCACCCGGGCCTAGGCACGTGCCGCCGGACGATCTCCTCGAACGGTTCGAGATCGATCCGGCAAAGCGCGGATTGCCGCCGGGCAGCGCTCCCGAACCGGTCCTCGCCTCGCGCCCCTACCTTGTCGAATTCGACGACATGGTGCCGCTCGACACCGGCCGGGCGACCCCTGAACCCGAGGCTGCGCCGCAATTGGCGCGGCAGTCGCGGCTGCCGCGCATCGGGGTGATCCTGTCGCTGCTGGCGCACCTGCTGCCGTTGCTGGCGCTGATCCCGTGGACGTGGCGGCCGGAGGAGCCGCCGGCGCCGATCCCGATCCAGCTGGTGATCGAGCAGCCGCCGCCACCTCCTCCCCCGCCCCCGCCCCCTGCGCCGAAGCCACCGGAGCCGAAAAAGCCGCTCGAACCGAAAAAGCCGCTCGAACCGAAACCGCCGCCCGGTCAGCTGACCTCGGCCGAAACCAGGTCACCGAGCGAGACCCCTGGCCCACCGGCCGGCCCCAAGGAGCCAACTCCGGAGCAGGCAGAGGAAAAGCCCGCGGAGCAAAAGCCGGCCAAGGAAAAGCCGTCTGAGCAGAAGCCCACCAAGGAACAGTCGGCCGAGGCGAAGCCGGCGCCTGCCCCGCCACCCCCGGAACCACCGCCGCCCCAGCCGCCTCCCGACCTGGTGTCGGCGTTGCCGCTGCCGAGCCCCGATCCGCAGCCGCCCTTGCAATCACCGGATGACCCGGTCGAGAAGGAGCTGAAAGCGCCGCTGCCCGCCCCGGCCCCGCCACCGGCCCCGGCGCCGAAACAGCAGGTCGCGGCCCGCGCCCCGCCAAAACCGCGCGTCGCGGCAAAATCGACCGGCGTGCCCGGTCCATCGGCGACGCATGATGAATACCTCGCCTATTGCATGTCACTGATCCGGCGCAACTCCGGCATTTTGTCGCGCAACATCCTGGCGGGGCGGCGCGGCCTGGCGATTTTGACGGTGCGGGTGCGCGACGACGGTACGATCGAGCGTATCTCGGTGCTGCGCAGCTCGGGATACGACGATATCGACGCCAAGATTGGGCAGATGGTCTCCGCGGTGCGCCGTTTTCCGCCATTGCCGCAATGGATACAGGAGCACAGTGTGCTGCTGTCGCTGGAGTGGGTCTTCCCCGATCCCATGGGGCAGGAATAGCGGATCGATGGATCGCCCCGGTCATCAGGCAACGGTGCACAAGCCGCCGGACGACCTGCTCGAACGCTTCGAAATCGATCCGTTCGAGACGACGCTGCCGCGCGACGAGTGGCCGGACCCGGCGCTGGTGTCCGAGCCCTACATCGTCGAGTTCCCGGAAGCCGACCAGCTCGACCCGGATCGCGCGACGGGCGACGAGACGGACGAAACAACGCCGCCGGCGCCGCTGCCCCGGGCTGCGCTGCCGTCGGTCGGGATGGCCGGGTCGCTGGCGGTGCATCTGCTGCCGCTGGTGCTGCTGGTCGCGTGGTGGACGACGGTGCCGCTGGCAGCCTCGGCGGTGCCGGTGCAACTGGTGTTCGAGCAGCCGAAGCCGGAGCCGGAGCCGCTAACCGTCGGCGACCAGCCGCCGCCCTCGACCGAGGCCGGAGCGGAGCAGTCGAGCGAGACCCCGCCGCCTCCGCAAGCCGTCGCCCCGCCGCCGCCTAACTCTGCACCAGCCCAGCCACCCCCGCCGCCGCCAAAGACCCCGATCGTCCGCCGGGCCGCCGCGACGGTGCGGCCAAAGCCGGTGACGCCACCAAAGCCGCCCGAGCCGGCGCCGCGCCAGGCGCCGGTCGCCACGCCGGTCGCCGCCCCGGCCGCGCCGCGACAGCCGCCGGCACCGCGATCGGCAGCGGCGGTCTCGCACCAGGAGACCGGCGGCCCCCGTGCATCAGGTCCCGAGGAATCCAGCGAAGCCTATTTCTCGTACCTGGTGACGCTGACCCGCAAACATCTCGACCTGCTGCCGATGAGCGTGCTCGCCGGGCGCCGCGGCAAGACCGTCATCGCGGTGCGCGTGCTCGATGACGGCACGATCGCCGAAACCCGGATCGCCGGCAGTTCGAGCTACCCCGACATCGACGCCCGCATCCAGCAGATGGTCGTGGCCGTGGGCCGCTTTCCGCCGCTACCGCCATCCCTGCAAGGCCGCGACGCCGAGCTTGACCTGAAGCTGAGCTTCCCCGACGCCTTGCGATAATCGCTAAAGCACGAGCCAGTCGAGCTTGTCGTGCAGGCGGACGATGTTGCCGATGGCGATGATCGTCGGGCCTTCGAGGTTTGCGGCGGCGGCCTGTTCGGCGGCGGTGGCGAGGGGCGCGATCACGACACGCTGGTCCGGGGTGGTGGCCTTGCTGACGATCGCGACCGGTTCGTCCGGTGGCCGGCCGGCGGCGATCAGGCGGGCCGCGATCCCGGCAAGATGGTTGAGGCCCATGTACAGCACGATGGCCGGCGAGCCCTTGGCAATCGCGGCCCAGTCGATGCCCTCGGGCACCGCACCGGCACGGTCGTGCCCGGTGACAAAGGTCACGGCCGAGGCGAGGTCGCGATGGGTCACCGGAATGCCGGCATAGGCGAGACCGCCGATCCCGGCGCTGATCCCGGGCACGATGCGGAACGGGATCCGCGCCTCGGCCAGCGCCAGGGCCTCCTCGCCGCCGCGGCCGAAAACGCAAGGGTCGCCGCCTTTGAGCCGCAATACCCGCAGATTGTCCTGCGCCAGCCGCACCAGCCGGGCCGAAATGTCGGGCTGGCTCGGCGACGGCCGGCCGCCGCGCTTGCCGGCGTATTCCATCGCGGCGCCGGGTCGCGCCAAGGCGAGGATGCGGGGGTCGACCAGCGCGTCGTAGACCACCGTGTCGGCATGGTCGAGCGCGTGCAGCGCCAGCGCCGACAACAGCCCGGGGTCGCCTGGCCCGGCCCCGACCAGCCACACGCTGCCGGGCCGGAACTCCGGCAGGCCCAGACGCGCGCTGTCGATCACCGCGCCGCTCCTACCGCCGCCGCCGCATGCGGGCCCGCGCGATGCGGTAGCCGAACGCCAGCACCAGCAGCACGAACAGCCCGCCGATCAACCAGTACGGCGACACCGGCTCGCCTTGTCGGCGCCACCGCCGACCCGCACCGAGGCGCGCGCGATCTCGTTGTTGCATCGCGGGCCTCGGCGGTCCAGAAGCCATCGACGGTCGGTCGCGAAACTCGAACTTGCCGTCCTTGTCGGTGCGGCCGGTAACCGCGGCTTCGTTGGGCTGTCCCGGCGCGAAGACGTTCACCTCGGCATCGGCCATCGGTTTCCCGTCCGGCGGTGGCGAACTGGACCGTGACCGATGCGCATGAAACAGATCGAATGCCGCGCCGGGCAGCGGCGCTAGGATGCCAGCACGAAGCAGCACGCACCGCCCAGAGAGGCTTGGCGCGGCCCCTTACCTGCATGACACTGCCCTGCGCATCGGCGAACGACCCGGGAAAGGAATCAGGATGAAGATAGCGAGTCTTTGGCGCCGGTGCGGTCGGCGGCCATGTCGCAGCGCGGCTCGGCGCCGGCGCGGCCGCCGCCGGGATCGAGGTCGCAGCGGTGGCCCGCGGCGCCCAGCTCGAGGCGATCCGTCGCGCGCGGCCTGACCCTGCATATCGGCGACGAGCGCTATCAGCGCCCGATCCGCGCCACCGACCGGGCGGAGACTGGGGCCGCAGGACGTCGTGTTCGTGACGCTGAAATCCTCGGTCCTGCCCGAGGCGGCGTCGGCGATCGCGCCGCTGATCGGGCCCGATACCACCGTCATCGTCGCGATGAACGGCATCCCTGGTGGTATCTGTACCGGCCCGGAGACAACGGCGTGCCGCGCCCCGATCTGTCGCGGCTCGACCCCGGCGGCGCGCTGACCCGGGTCGATCGGCCTCGAACGGGTCGATCGGCTGCGTCATCAATGTCGGCCAACGAGGTCATCGAGCCGGGAGTGATCCGCAATTCGCCGGGCACGCAAGAACCGATTCACGCTCGGCGAGCCCGACGGCACGATCTCGCGCCGGTATCGAGACGATCTCCGCCGCTTTCGAGCGCGCCGGGCTGCCGTCGCCGGTGACCCGCGATCCGCGACGACATCTGGGACAAGCTGGTGCGCAACCTCAGCACCAGCCCGATCTGCGCGATGACCGGCGAGCCGATCGGCGTCATCGGCCGGCACGAGGAATTGCTGGTCGTGGCGCAAGGCCTGATGAGCGAAGGGCTGGCGACCGCAAAGGCGCACGGCATCACACTCGATGTCGATTTCGAGCGCGCCTATGGGCCGCGGCCGAAATCGCCGCACAAATCCTCGATGCTGCAGGATCTGGAACGCGGCCGGCCGCCAGAGATCGACGGCATGCTGACCGCGGTGCAGGCATTTCGCCCGCGCCGCCGGCGTGCCGACGCCGCATGTCGACACGGTGACCGCGCTGGTCATGGAAAAGGCGCGGCGGATGGGCCTCTATCCGCCGGCGGCATAGAGGGGAAGCCGGTGATGCGCTTTCTGATCGGGCTCGGCGCGCTCGCGAACATTCTGCTCGTGTCGTTTCTGGTGGCCGTTCCGGGTTCGTGTTCGGTGGCCCGCGGAATGTCCAGGTGGGCGATTCCAGTGTGCGGACTTGGTTTTTTGCAATGGCTTTCTGCCTGGCGGCGCTGGTCGCCGGGCTGGTGCTGCAAGGCCGCGACCGGCGCGGCCTCGGGACCCTGATCCTGTGGGCGCCGGCCGTTACAGCGATGATCCTGCTGCGTTAGACTAGCAGGCTGTCGGATTGAGTCGTGTAGGGCGGACGAAGTGCAACGAAGTCCGCCGATGCGGGCGCGGTTTCCGGCGGACTTCGCTCACCGCTCCGTCCGCCCTACACTCTCAGCACGGACGCGCCCTCGGGCCTCTGTGCCGAGAAGGCGGCCAGCAGCAGCCGCGCCGCGGCGGCGGGCGTGCGCGTCCCGGCCGCGACCTCGCGCTCGATGCGCGGCGAGCCGGTCGGCGACGGCGGGGGCGGCGCGGAAGCGCTCGATCAGACCGTCGCCGATCTCGGCCCACAACGCCGCGCGCGCCTGCTCGGCCGCGCCGGCGCAGCCAGGCGCCGCTCGCTTCGAGCGCGCCCGGAAGCGCGCAACATCGTCCCACACCGCGTCGTCCGTCGCCGGTCAGGGCCGAGACCGCGCGCACCGCCACCTGCCATTCGGCGAAGCGCGGGGCGGATCAGGCGCATCGCGTTGGCGTAGTCGGCGGCGGGGCGCGGGCGTGCGTCGAGCGAGGTCGCCATCGGCCTTGTTGACCAGGATCAGGTCGGCGAATTCGATGATGCCGCGCTTGATGCCCTGCAATTCGTCGCCGGCGGCCGGCGGCAGGATCAGCACGAACATGTCGACCATATCGGCGACGGTGGTTTCCGACTGGCCGGCGCCGACCGTCTCGACGATGACCGTGTCGAACCCGGCCGCCTCGCAGACCAGGATCGCCTCGCGCGTGCGGCGCGCGACGCCGCCGGTCTGCGCGCCCGGCCGAAGACGGCCGGATAAAGGCGGCGGCGCGCGGCCAGCTCGCCCATCCGCGTCTTGTCGCCGAGGATCGCGCCGCCGCCGCGCTTCGACCCGGGATCGACCGCCAGCACCGCGAGGCGGCGGCCGCGGCGCGATGCCATCGAGCCCGAAACGCTCGATAAACGTCGATTTGCCGGCGCCGGGCGGTCCCGAAATGCCGATGCGGGTGGCCTTGCCGGTCGCCGGCAATATCGCCTCGATCAGACGCTCGGCGTCCTCGCGATGATCGGCGCGGGTCGATTCGACCAGCGTCACGGCGCGCGCGAGCGCCCGCCGGTCGCCTTGGCGAGGGCGGCGAAGGCGGCGTGCACCGGACCGCGGGGTCGCGCTCGATCGCACGGCGAATGCTTGCGATCAGCTTTCGCCGCCAGCGCCGCTTCGCGGCGCTGCCGCCTCCTGCTGGCGGGCCCACATCGCGGCGTAGACGCCGCCGCGGGCCAGCAACTCGCGGTGATGGCCGCGCTCGACGATGCGGCCGCCGTCGAGCACCAGGATCTCGTCGGCATCGACGACCGTCGACAGCCGGTGGGCGATGACCAGGGTCGTGCGGTCGGTCGGCGACCTCGGCAAGGCTGGCCTGGATCTCGCGCTCGGTCTTGGTGTCGAGCGCCGAGGTCGCCTCGTCGAAGATCAGGATGTCGCGGCGCCTTCAGGATGACCCGCGCGATCGCGACGCGCTGCTTTTCGCCGCCCGACAGTTTGAGGCCGCGCTCGCCGACCATCGTGTCGTAGCCGTCGGGCAGGCCGGCGACGAAATCGTGGATGCGGGCGAGGCTGCGCCGCCGCCTCGATCTCGGCGCGGCTGGCGCCGGGGCGGCCATAGGCGATGTTGTAGAAGATCGTGTCGTTGAACAGCACGGTGTCCTGCGGCACGACGCCGATCGCGCGGCGCAGGCTGTCCTGCGTGACGTCGCGCAGGTCCTGGCCGTCGATCTCGATCGCGCCGCCATCGACATCGTAAAAGCGGAACAGCAGCCGCGCGATCGTCGACTTGCCGGCGCCGCTGGGCCCGACGATCGCGACCGTTCGCGCCCGGCGATACGCGGAAATCGACATCCTGCAGGATCGGCCGCCGCGCGTCGTAGCGGAAATCGACATGGCGGAAGGCGACCTCGCCGCGCGGGCACCGCGAGCGTCGGCGCGCGTCCGGCCGGTCCTCGATCTCGGGCTCGATCTTGAGCAGCGCCATCATCTGCTCGAGGTCGGTCAGCGACTGCTTGATGTTGCGATAGACCATGCCGAGGAAGTTGAGCGGCATGTAAAGCTGGAGCAGATAGGCGTTGACCAGCACGAAATCGCCGACCGTCATCGGTTCCGGCCGCGACGCCGCGCGCCGCCAGCACCATCATCACGATCAGCCCGCTGGCGATGATCGCGCCCTGGCCGACATTGAGCATCGCCAGCGTCGTCTCGCTTTTGACCGCGGCGCGCTCGTAGGCCTGCAAGGCCGCGGTCGTAGCGCGCGGCCTCGTGCGCCTCGTTGGCGAAGTATTTGACGGTCTCGTAATTGAGCAGGCTGTCGACCGCTTTGGTGTTGGCTTCGCTGTTGCGCGCGTTCATCTCGCGGCGGAAGCGCATGCGCCAGTCGGTGACGAGAAAGGTGAAGGCGATGTAGCGCGGCGATCGTCGCAAAGGTGACCGCGGCAAAGCGCCAATCGTAAAGCCGCCACAGGATCGCGCAGACGACGAGGATCTCGAACAGCGTCGGGATGACGTTGAACAGCAGGAACGACAGCAGGAACTCGATGCCGGCGGTGCCGCGCTCGACCGCGCGCGCGAGGCCGCCGGTGCGCCGCTCGAGGTGAAAGCGCAGCGACAGCGCATGGATATGGCGGAACGTCGACGAGCGCGACCTGCCGCACCGCGCGCTGCCCGACCTTGGCGAAGACCGCGTTGCGCAACTCGTTGAAGCGCCTGCGACACGACCCGGGCGCCGCCATAGGCGAGGATCGCCGCCACCGGGATGCCGAGCGACAATGCCGCGCGGCGCCCGGCGCCGAGCAGCGCATCGACCGCGTGCTTGTAGAGGAACGGGATCGCGATGTGCACGAGCTTGCCGGCGATCAGGCAGCGCCACCGCGAGCACGACGCGCGCCCGCAACTCGACCGCGTTGCGCGGCCACAGATAGGGGCCGAGCCCGATCAGCGCGCGCAGCCCGTCGCGCAGCCGCTCGTCGGGTTCGGGCAGGCCGGCACCGAGGACTGCCCGACCATGCGCGGGCTGTGCGGGCTCATCGAGCGTCTCACGCGGAAGGCTGCGCCGGCACGAGGCGGCGCGGCAGCCGCCAGCCGATCAGCAGAGCGCCGCGACCACCAGCACCGCGCCCCAGACAAACGGGCTGCTGCGGCCGAGCGCGGCAAACAGCGCAGCCCGCGGTCAGCGGCCCGAGCACGCGTGACAGGCTGGCGACCGATTGCGCCGACGCCCATGATCTCGCCCTGCTCCTCGGGCCGGCGCGGCGCGAGATCAGGCTGTTCAGCGACGGCTGCATCGCCCCCATGCCGAGCGCCAGCAGCCGGTCACCGCGAGCAGCAGGACCGGGACGTTGCGCGCACCGCCAACAGCACAAGCCCCAGGGCGATCAGCCCAAGCCCGCCGAGCAGCAACCGTTCTTCGCCGAAACGACGGGTCAGCGGCCCGATCAGCCCGCCCTGCATCACCGCCGACAGCACGCCCGACATAGATAAAGACATACCCGATCGGGCGCGGCCCCCAGCCGAATTGCGCGATCGCCCACCAGGCGAACGTGGTCTCCATTCCGGAAAAGGCCAGGATCGCCAGAAAGAAGACCACCAGCAGCCGGGACAGTACCGGCCGGGTCAGCGCGTCACGCGCCGCCGACAGCCGGCTGCGCGTCGGCCGCGCGCCGCCCGCCGGCAGGCTCTCGCGCAGCAGAAAGATGACGCCGAGAAACGCGGCGAACGACAGCCCCGCGGCGATCAGCCCCGGCGTCTCGAGATCGGCGGTGCGCCAGATCGTTGCCGGCGATGACGCCGCCCAGCACCGGCCCGATGATAAAGCCGAGGCCGAAGGCGGCGCCGATCATGCCCATGCCCCTGGCGCGCTTTTCCGGCGTCGTCACATCGGCGATATAGGCCTGCGCCGCCGCGATGTTGCCGGCGCAGGCCCCGGCCAGGGCGCGCGCCGCAAACAGCATCCATAACTCGGTCGCGAAGGCGAGCCAGCAGATACGCAAGGGCGGCGGCCACCATGCTGATCATCAGCACCGGGCGCCGGCCGATCCGGTCGCTGAGGCGGCCCCACAGCGGCGACGTCAGCATCGACATCAGCGAATAGGTCGCGAACAGCATCGTCATTTCCGGCGGGGACGCGGCGAAGCGCTCGGCGTAAAACGGCAGCAGCGGGATGACCAGCCCGAACCCGACCAAGTCGACAAAGACGATGAGGAAGAGGATTGGCATCGGCCGCCGTTGATATCCGCCGGCCCGCTATCGAACAAGGCCTGATCGTTGCGTCGGTTGCCGCACCTGATTATGGCGCCGGGCGCATGCCGGAAGCGGGGGACACCGTGATTAGTGGGATTTTGACGGATTTGTGAGGTTGTTTCGCCTGATAGTTGCGGCAGTCTGCGCTAACTTTCTGTATATTAGAGGTGCTAACGGGTCGAGGAGCACTCTGATGTATGCACTTGAGGCTTTACGGCGTAGCGGGCTGTTGCGGGACGAGCGGGGCGCAACCGCCATCGAGTACGGGTTGATTGCCGCGCTGATTGCTGTCGCGGCGATCGCCGCCTTCCGATGGTCGGCACCAATTTGAGCACGATCTTCAACAGCGTCGCCACCGCGCTGTAATTACCGGGCCACCCCGCCGCTCTCGCGGGGCTCGCCGGAGATAAGTCCGCCGCAACCTGCACCGCTGCGCTAGACTGTCACCCGATGCAAGATCGGCGCGACGGGAGCGAAGCGATGCAGCTGGGCAGGCTCGGCGTTTGGGCGGCGATGGATGTGATGACGTGCGGCAGACGGCGCCGCCTTCGCGCAACGCGTCGAGGCCTGGGGCTATACCGCGCTATGGATGCCGGAGAGCCGCGGACGCGATGTACATGGTGCATTCGTCGTGGCTGCTCGCCAACACGAAAAAGCTGATTGTCGCGCCCGGCATCGCCAATATCTATGCGCGCGACCCGATGGCGATGGCGAACGGGCAGCGCGCGCTTGCCGAGCAATCCGGCGGGCGCTTTCTGCTCGGCGCTCGGCGTGTCGCATGTGCCGTCGGTCGAGGGCATCCGCGGCCATACCTACGGCAAGCCGGTCGCGACGATGCGCGCCTATCTCGACGGGATGAAGGCGGCGCCTTACGGCGCGCCGGAGCCGGCGGAAGCAGCCGCTGACCATCCTCGCCGCGCTGGGCCCGCGCATGCTGGCGCTGTCGGGCAGCCGATGCCGACGGAGCGCATCCCTACAACGTGCACGCCGGAGCATACCGCCGAGGCGCGCGGCATCTCGGCCCCGGCAAACTGCTGTGCCCGGAAGTCTGGGTCCTGCTGGAAACCGACCCCGTCCAAGGCGCGCGCGCTCGGGCGGCGGCGCGCTCGCCAACTACATGCGGCTCGACAATTACGTGAACAACTGGCGGCGCCTCGGCTTCACCGACGACGATTTCGCGGGCGGCGGCTCGGACCGGTTTATCGATGCCAATGTCGCCTGGGGCGACGAAGGCGCGATCCGCAAGCGCATCCAGGAGCATTGGGATGCCGGCGCCGACCATGTCTGCATCCAGTCGATCAGCCCCGATGGCTCCCGCCGCCCCGACGAGAAGGTGCTGGCCCTGCTGGCGCCCGCGAGCAAATGCCTAAGCGGTAGCGTTGCCTTGACGCGCTTGGGTCGCGCGACCGACATTGTGCGGGCCGGGTTTGCCGTGCTCCGCCCGATCATCAGCCCGCTGGCGGTCCGTGGGACGTTATCGAAATAATAAAGGCAAGGCGTTGCGCGATGTATTCGGAAACCACCCGCTCGATCAAGGTCACAGTACGCCCGTTCTACCTGGAACAGCACTCCTCGCCGGCCGACAGCCAGCTATGTCTGGGCCTATCACGTGAAGATCGAGAATGGCGGCGGCGAGACCGTGCAGTTGCGCCACCGCCACTGGCAGATCACCGACGGCAACGGCCGTCTGCAGGAGGTGCGCGGCCCCGGTGTCGTCGGCGAGCAGCCGGTTCTCGCCCCGGGCGAAAGCTTCGAATACACCAGCAGCTGCCCGCTGCCGACGCCGTCCGGCTTCATGGTCGGCGATTACGAGATGGAGACCCGCGGCGGCGAGAGTTTCCTGGTCCGAGTCCCCGCCTTCTCGCTCGACACACCGCAACGGTGGCGGCCCGCCTCAACTGATCCTCGCACGACGACCCGCCGCCACAAGAACCCGGCGGCCTGGCCGCGCCGATCGGCGTGGCATCCAGATCAAGAAGAGAATGCCATGGCAATCATCGCCAACCGCCCGTCAGCGCCCGAGGCCACGATCCAGCGACAATATCGGCGCGCAAACGCCGGCCGCGCGCGCCGTCCGTCGCGCGAAGAGGCGCTCGAAGCGGTGCGCACGCTGATCCGCTGGGCCGGCGACGACCCCGAGCGCGAAGGGCCTGCTCGGCACGCCTGACCGGGTCGTGCGCTCGTACGCAGGAATTTTTCAGCGGCTACGACGAAGACCCGGTCGCGCTGTTGCAGCGGACTTTCGAGGAGACCGACGGGTATGACGAGATCGTCATGCTCAAGGACATCCGCTTCGAATCGCATTGCGAGCACCACATCGCGCCGATCATCGGCAAGGTCGCACATCGCCTATCTGCCGAACAACCGCGTCGTCGGCATCTCGAAACTGGCGCGGCTCGTCGAGGTCTACGCCAAGCGGCTGCAGATCCAGGAAAAGATGACGGCGCAGATCGCCAACACGCTCGACGAGGTGTTGCAGCCCAAGGGCGTCGCGGTGGTCATCGAGGCGGCGCACCAGTGCATGACGACGCGCGGCGTCCACAAGCCGGGGGTCAGCATGGTGACGAGCCGCATGCTCGGCGTGTTCCGCACCGACCCGACGAGCCGCCGCGAGGTGCTGTCGATGTTCGGCACGCCGGCGCGGCGGGAGCGGCGACTACGTCTGACACCAAGCCGATGGCCGCGCCCGATCGGCTCGGCGCCGCGATCGAGATCCTCGACCGGCTTGTTGCGTTCGACACGACTTCGTCGCGCTCGAACCTCGACGCTGATCGACTGGGTCGCCGATTATCTCGACGGCTACGGCATCACGCGCAGCGCAGCGGCGCCTTCGACGGCAAGGCCAATCTGTTCGCGACGATCGGGCCGGCGGACCGCGGCGGCGTCATCCTGTCGGGCCATACCGATGTCGTGCCGGTCGCGGGGCAGGAATGGCACAGCGACCCGTTCCGCCTGACCGAACGCGCCGGCCGCCTCCACGGCCGCGGCAGCCGCCGACATGAAGGGGTTTATCGCGCTGGTCGCTGGCGCTGGTGCCGGAGGCGGTCGCAGCGCCGGCTGACGGTGCCGCTGCACCTCGCTTTTACCCATGACGAGGAGACCGGCTGCTTCGGCGCGCCGGCGCTGATCCGCACGCCTGCCGGCCGATCGGCACGCGGCCGCTGCTGGCGATCATCGGCGAGCCGACCTCGATGCAGGTCGCCAACGCGCAGAAAGGCTGCTCGTTTTTCCGCACGCGGGTCACCGGCCGCGAAGGCCATTCGAGCGCGCCGGAGCGCGGCGTCAACGCGATCCTCGCCGCCGACCGAGATCATCACCGAGATCGGCCGTCTCGCCGCGGAGACGCGCGAGCGGCGCGCGGCCCGACAGCCCGGCTTCGACCCGCCGCACACGACGTTGAGCGTCGGCACGATCGCCGGCGGCACCGCGGTCAACATCATCGCGCGCGAATGCGCCTTCGACTGGGATCTGCGCAGCCTGCCGGACGACGATGCGGCGGCGCTGAAGGCGCGCATCGACCTGTTTATCGCGGCCGATTTGCTGCCGCGGATGCGGGCGGTGTTTCCGCAGGCCGTCGGTCGAAACCGAAACCATCGTCGCGGTGCCGCCGCTGGTGCCGGTACCAGGCTCGCCGGCTGAAACCCTGGCGCGCCGCCTGACCGGCGCCAACACCACGACCACCGTATCGTTCGCCAGCGAGGCCGGCCTCTATCAGCGCGCCGGCATCCCGGCGATCGTCTGCGGCCCGGGCTCGATCGACGTCGCCCACAAGCCCGACGAATTCATCACCCGCGCCGAACTCGCCGCCGGCCAGGATTTCCTCGACCGCCTGCTCCGCTGGGCGGAACGCGGCGGTTAGAGCCACGCTCGGAATCACTCCTGTTTCTGTCGTTCCGGGGCAGCCCGCAGGGCTGAACCCGGAATCCATGAACACGGTCGTCACCCTATTTCCCACCGTCCGTGGTCTTAGGTTCCGGGTTCAGCCCTGCGGGCTGCCCCAGAATGACAGCTATGTTGTGTTAACGTCTATGCGCTTCAGCTAGCGGGGGTGACGAAAACGAGTGCGCTCCTCTGCGCAAATAAGGCTCCAGCCTCGAAACACAGGGCGGAAAGGCTGCATCTTTCCGCCCTGTGCCGTTATCAGGAGCGCATGAAGCCTTCCAGTTCGTTGGAGGCCCAGGCGATGGCGGCGTCGATGGTCTTGCCGGCCTGGGTGCACTGCGCGACCATCTTCGGCATCGTCGCCTGCGAGAAGATCTGGTTGGCGATGCGCGCCGGGGCCGGCCAGCCGGACACCGACTCGACGACCTCGCCGCGCGGCGGATAGTGCCACAGGCCGCCCTTTGGCGGGCCTTCGTCGGCCCAGGTCTTGAAGTCGCGCAGCGTGCTAAAGCACGGAAGGTCGTAGCCGTGGCTGGCCGCGACCAGCTTTTCGACCGAGCTTTTCTCCCACAGGTGCAAGGCGAGGCTCTTTGCCGCCGACTTGTTCGGTGAGAAGCTCCAGATCCCCCAGAACGAGGGCTGCGCCGGATCAAAGCGGCCCTTCAGCCCCTTCGGAGACGGGAAATGCCAGCACTGTTCCGCCACCTTCGGCGCGTCGCGCACCGCGACGGCCCAGGCCGATGGCGGGTTCTGGATGTAGCGCGCCCTTGCCGGAGATCAGCCATTTATTGTTCCCGGCATCATCCCAGGCGAACACATCCGGCGGCAGGAACGGCACCAGCTTTTTGTAAAAGGCGAGCACCTGCTTCACAGGGTCGGAATTGACGGTGATGTTGCCGTCCTTGTCGACAAGCTGGGCCCCGAAGGAGCGGAATACCGCACCGACGGTGTTGGCCGAGTCACCGGTCTGACCGAGCGGCAGGCCAAACGGATGCCCGCCCTTGAAGCATTTCTCGGCGGCATCGAGGAAGAAATCCATCGTCCACTTGTCGGCCAGCTCCGCGTTCGGCGGCTTTTCGGCCGGGTACATCTGGGTCAGGTCGACGCCGACAAACTGCTTGAACAGGTCGATGCGGCCGACCGAGGGCAATGTCAGCGTGTTAGGGAGGGCCGGCGGCGCGATCCAGTGGCCGTCCTGCTTGCCGACATAGATCATTGCGTCGCTGGGGTTGCCGTACTGCTTGATCAGCGTTGCCCAGATATCATCGGAATTTTCCAGCATGGCGGTCTGCGCCGCGGCGTACCACACCGGCAGGGTGATCATGTCGTGGCCCGACTTGGCCTGCGCTTCCGCCGCGGCGGTCAGCATCAGCTTGTCGCCCTGCGAGGTGACGAAATCGATCTTGATCTCGACCTTTTCCTTGTCGGCCCATTCCTGGCACAACTTGGTCATCGCATCGTTGGCGCCCGGCACCCAATGGTCCCAGAAGGCGACGCTGACCTTGCCCGCGGCATGCGCGCCGTGGATGAATGGCAGTGTCATTGCGGTTGTCGCGACCGCTCCCGTCTGCAGCACGCGCCGTCTTGTTAGTGTCGAACCGGCCATTTCATCCCTCTCGTTGTAACGCGCGGCGCCGGAGCCGGCGGAGTACCGGCCCGGTCGTCGCACTGGAAACGTTAACTTCGACTGAACCCCTCGAGTTCGGAGGCAGCCCAGTCGATCGCTTGCTCGATTGTCTGACCTTGTGTCGTGCATTTGGCAATCATCTTCGGCACGGTTGCCTGCGCATAAATCTGATTGGCAATGCGTGCCGGCGCCGGACTGTAGGGGATGACCATCTGGACATCGTCGCGTGGCGGATAGTTGTAGACCGTCCCTTTTGGTGGCCCCTCGTCGGCCCACGTTTTGAAGTCGTGCAGACCGCTGAACGGCGGGATGTCATAGCCCTTGCTCGCTGCGACGGTCTGCTCGACCGAAGATCGCTGACACAGATAGGTCAAGAGGCTCTTGGCAGCCGACTTGTTCGGCGAGAATTTCCAGATGCCCCAGAAAAATGGCACCGCGGCATCGAAGCGGCCCTTTGGCCCCTTGGGGGTCGGGAAGGTCCATAACTGCTCGCCCACCTTTGGCGCATCCCGCACCGCCACCGCCCAGGCCGACGGCGGGTTGAAGATCAGCGAGCCTTCGCCGGAGATCAGATACTTATTGTTCGAGGCATCATCCCAGGCAAAAGCATCCTTCGGCATCAGCGGCACGAGCTTTTTGTACCACTCCAGGACTTGCCGCATCGCGTCGGATTTGACGGTGATCTCGCCGTTCTTGTCGACCATCGTTGCGCCGTGGCTGCGCATGACGGGGTCAACCCAGGAAACCGAGTCGTTGGTGGTCCCCAGCCCGAGACCCAGCCGATGCCCCGCCTTTGCGAGCTTTTCGCCGGCGGACAGGAAGAAATCCCAAGTCCATTTGTCTGCGAGTTCTTTATCGGGCGCTCCCCCGGCGGGGTACATCTTGGTGATGTCCAGCCCTACGATGTCCTTGAAATAATCGATCCGGGCACAGGCCGGCAACGTTGGGCTGCCGACGCAGGCGGGGACCGCGATCCAGTGGCCCTCCTGTTTTGCGACGTATTCGATGCCCTCGCTGATCTTGCCGTTGGCCTCGATCAACGGGCCCATGATGTCATCGACCGGCTCCAGATTGTCCATCTGCGCCGCCGCAGCCCATGCCAGGAAGGTCAGCATGTCATGTCCCGACTTGGCCTGCGATTCGGCAGCCTGGGTCAGGTTCAGCTTGTCGGCCTGCGAGGTTATGTAGTCGATCGAGATATCCACCTTTTCCTTCGCTGCCCATTCCTTGCACAGCTTGGTCAGGGTGTCGTTGGCACCCGGAACCCAGTGATCCCAGAACCCGACGCTTAGCCGACCGGCCGCAAAGGCGCCATGAACAAACGGCGCGGTAAGCGCGCCGGCGGCGGTCGTCGCGACCGCGGTTTGCAAGACCGTGCGCCGCGTCAATGAGATGCGCATGTTTCCTCCCGGTTCGATGCGGGCCGGTAATCCCGGCCTCGAAGCCTGTCCAATGGCAGGCATGCCGCTACTTTATCGCAGCTATGCAAAAAATCATTGGGCGATTTTTTGCGGAGCGGTGTTTGCCGATATGGATAAGTGCGCGAACCGTCAGAGCAGCCCGCACCCCCCGATTACTGCTGCGGCGGCGATGATCCACAATGGGTTGACACGAGTCGTCAGCATCGCAGCGCCGGCGGCGACGGTCAGGGCGATGCCGGCCCACCCGGTGCCGCCTGCGCGGGCCACGACAAAGCCGCCTGCGATGATCAGCCCGATCGTCACCGGCGCGAGGCCGCGGCGCACGATTGTTTGCCACGACGTGTCGCGAAACCGGTCCCACACCTGGAAGCAGGCGAGGCACAGCACGCAGGAGGGCACGAAGGTCGCGAGGCCACCGAGGATTGCGGCGGGCAGTCCACCGACCTGCCACCCGACAAAGCTGGTCAGGAGGATCATATTGGGACCGGGGATCGCCTGGACGACAGCAAAGCAGTTGGCGAAATTCTGCTCGGTCATCCAATGGTTGGCGACGACGTAATCCTGCAAATCCGGCAATGCCGCCGGGATGCCGCCAAAACTGACCAGCGACAACACCACGAGGTGCAGCACCAGCGCCGTCGAGGCGTTGCCGAGGCTCATCGCGCGTGCCGGCGCTCAAGATAGGCGGCGCCGATGCTGAGCGGTGCCAGCACCGCCACGACGACCAGCAACGGTAGACGGCCAAACGCCAGTGCCGCGAAGCTCAGGACAGCGAACAACAACGCCGCCGGGCGCCGTCGGTGCGGCGAGAACAGCCTGACCCCGACTGCCATGATCATCCCAGCGGCGGCGGCCGAGACGCCGTGCAGAATGTTCTGCAAGACCGCGATATGGGCGTAATGCAGATACCAGGCGCCGAGCGCAAAGCCGATCACCCAGGGGATCACGATAAAGCCGGCGAGGCTGGCAAACGCGCCCGGAATGCCGCGCAGCCGGGCGCCGACGCATACCGTCACGCTGGCGATGTTGGGGCCGGGCATGAACTGGCAGAGGCTCAGGATGTCGGCGAATTCCTGCTCGTCGAGCCAGCGCTTGCGCACGACGACCTGATGTCGCGCCCAGGGAAGCCCGCCGCCAAAGGCGCACAGCGACACCTGGAGAAACCCGACGAACAGATCGTACAGGCCGACGGCCCGCATTGCCGCCGCCGGCCGAACCACATCGGTCACGGAGCGATGGCGGCGGGCTAGGCGAAGGCCTGCCGGAAGGCGGCGGCGACGGCGCGCTGCGCGTTCATCGCGTCGTCCACCGCCGGCACCATGCCGAAAAAGGCATGCACCATGCCTTTGTATTCGCGGTACTCAACTGCGACCCCGCGGGCGCGCAGCGCGGCGGCATAGCGCTCGCCGTCATCGTGCAGCACGTCGCACTCGGCGGTGACGACGATCGCCGGGGCGACGCCGTCGAGCCTGGCCTTGATCGGCGAGGCGCGCCAATCCTCGGTATCGGCCGGGCTGCGCAGGTAATGCTGCTGAAACCACACCATCGCCGTGCGGGTCAGCAACCCATAGCCCTCGGCGTATTTGGTGAAGCTGTCGCCGACCAGCGCGTAGTCGCTGATCGGATAGACCAGCGATTGCAGGCGCAGTTTCGGGCCACTGCCGTCGCGCGCCATCAACGCCATCACCGCCGCCAGATTGGCGCCCGCGCTGTCGCCGTGGACGCCGAGCCGATTGGGGTCGGCACCGAGGCTCGCGGCGTTGGCGTGCAGCCATTGCAGGGCGGCGAATGAATCGTCCACGGCCGCCGGGAATTTGTGTTCCGGCCCCATCCGGTAATCGACCGACAGCACCACCGCCTCGGCCCCGGCGCACAAATTGCGCGCGATCAGGTCGTGGGTGTCGAGGCTGCCGATGACATGCCCGCCGCCGTGGTAGTAGGCGATCGCCGGCAGGGTGCCGGCGGCGTTGGGCCAGTAGAGCCGTACCGGGATCGGGCCGGCCGGACCCGGGATCGTGCGGTCTTCGACGCGCGCGGTCGGCAATGGCTCGGCCTTGCGGCTGCGCGCCGTCTCTTCCATCTGGGCGCGCGCCTCGGCGGGAGTCATCGACTCGATCGGCTGCTGGCCGCTTTCGGCGATGATCTTCAGAACGCGCTCGATCTGCGGGTGCAGGGCCGCCATCGGTACCTCCCAATCGCTGTTGGTGCCAGCTTAACCCCTGCGGCAACCGCCGCGACAGCCCACGATCGCCGCTCCATATCCCGGGAGCTATGCAAATCTGGACACTATGTCGCGAGCGATTATCAGTTGCACATCTGCACGCGCCTCGTGAAAATGCGAATGGTTTGCAATTGATGAGGTGGTCATGGAGCAGCAGCGGGCAAATCCGGAACTGCCGCCGCGACACGTCGAAGGAAGCGCGCCGGCGGTGTCGAGCCGGGATCTGATGCGGGGCACCCGCCAGCTGATCATCGAGCATGGTGAGGACCGCTATCGCCTGATGCTGACCAAGAACAACAAGCTGATCCTGATCAAGTAACGGGTCGCCACTCTTCCTGAAACACCGCCGAGCCAGCGTACCCGCAGAGGAGCAACGCCAGCCAGGACTTATCGCAATGCGCACACACCCTGGATTTGGCATATGTTTCCCAGACGACCGGTCAAGATGCATACCCCCGAGATTGCGCGTCCACGCTCCCGCCGCGGTTTCGGCAGCGCGGCGCTGCGCCGAACCCTGCTGGGTTCGGCGGCTGGCCTGGCGTTGACCAGCCCGGCTCTGTCACAAGAGGCGCCGGCCGGGGCACCCGAAGAATTGCCGACGGTTTCGGTACAGGGCGCGACGCAGGGCGCGGACGGCTACAAGACAGACAAGCCGGGCATCCAAAAGCTGACCGAGCCGCTGCTCGATACGCCGCAGACGATATCCGTGATCACCAACAAGCTGATCAGCGACCAGGCAGACACCAACCTGCGCGATGCGCTGCGCAACGTTCCCGGCATCAGCATCGCGGCCGGCGAGGCCGGCGCCCAGGGCGACAATATAACGATCCGTGGCTTTACCGCGCGCAACGACATCTACCTCGACGGCATGCGCGATTTCGGCAGCTATACCGCGACCCGTTCTATCTCGAAGATATCCAGGTGCTGAAAGGGCCGGCCGGCATCATCTTTGGCCGGGGTTCGACCGGCGGCGTCGTCGAGCAGGACAGCAAATTCCCCAGGCTCGACCCGTTCGCCGAGGGCACGCTGGTATTCGGCTCTGACCTGACCAAGCGCGCCACTGCCGACGTCAACTCGCCGGTGCCGAGTTTCGGTGACGGTGCCGCGTTTCGCCTCAACCTGATGGTGCAGGACGGCAACGTCGCCGACCGCGACTTTGCGCGAAACAGCCGCTTTGGCATCGCCCCGACCCTGGCGCTGGGGATCGGCACGCCGACCCGGGTGACGCTGAGCTACCTGCACCAGCAGGAATACGATATCCCGGATTACGGTCTGCCGTGGATCTACCAGGGTCCGGCCGGCCTTACGCCGCAGATCGCGCACCCGCTGCCCCTGTCGCAGACCCAAAGCAATTACTACGGGTTCTCCAACGGCAACTACATCCGCACCAATGTCGACGTGCCGACGCTCAAGATCGAGCACGATTTCAACGACGCGGTCACGGTCAGCAACCAGCTGCGCTACGGGCATTACATCCGCGCCTTCGATATTACCGAGCCGCAGATATATACCCCGGCCAGCACCTCGGTGCCGGGCGGCACCGGCACGGCACTGCTGGTCTCGCCGACCACACCGATCAGCAGCCTCAACGTCGCGCGCAACCAGCTGTATGGCCGCTCGCTCGAAACCGATCTCGACGACCAGCTCGACATGACGGCTCGGTTCAACACCGGCTGGGTCGGCCACACCTTGAAGACCGGGTTCGAGATCACCCGGGAGACCTCCGATCCGACGCGCTATACGACGATCGGGCCCTATAGCCTGACACCGCTGATCGCGCCGTTCCCGACCGATCCGTTCAATTCCACGACCTATCTGTCAACCCAGACGACGACCACCGCGGTATCGACGGCGCTTTACGCGCTCGACACCCTCAAGTTCGGCGATCAGTGGGAGTTGATGGGCGGCGTGCGCTGGGACCGGTTCGACGCGAACTATCGCCAGACGGCGTATCCGAACCCGGTCACCGGTGCCGGTTCCGCGTTCACCGAGTTCAATCAGCTCGCTTCGGCGATCACCTGGCGCGGCGCTCTCGTCTACAAGCCGCTGCCGATCGGCAGCATCTATTTCGACGCCGGCACCTCGTTCAACCCGTCGGCAGAAGCGCTGTCGCTGTCATTGGCGACCCAGGCGCTGCCGCCGGTGCAAAACACCAGCTACGAGTTCGGCACCAAGTGGGATTTGAACGGCGGCCGGCTGACCTTCACCGCGGCGTTGTTCCGCACCGAACAGATCAACGTGCGCGAACCCGACCCGAACAACCCATTGTTCAATATCCTGGCCGGCAACGCCGTCGCCAAGGGCGGCGAATGGGGTGTCAGCGGGCATATCACCGACGATTGGGAAATCATCGCCGGGTATGCCTACACCTATAGCGAGATCGAAAAATCGCCGGTCACCGGGCCGACCAGCGATCTGGGCCACCGGCTGGCCAACACGCCGATGCACACCGCCAATCTATGGACCACCTACCATCTGCCGTGGTGGAAACTGGAGGTCGGCGGCGGCATCAACGTGGTGTCGAGCCGCTATGCCGCCTCGACCCCGACAACCGCCGGCGGCGTTGCCTTTTTCAAGGAGGTGCCGGGCTACTGGACGATGGGCCTGATGGCCAAGGCCCCGCTCAGCGACCATGTTTCGCTGCAGCTCAACCTGACCAACCTGACCGACAACCAGTTTAATGACCAGCTGCATCCGGCCCACGTCGTGCCCGGCCCCGGCCGCACCGCGATGCTGACGCTGGCGTACAAGTATTGACGGCGCCGATGCAGCACCGCCTACCAGCTCTCAACCGCCTGTCATTCCGGGGCCGAGCGCAGCGAGGAACCCGGAACCCATGAACACGGGCCGGCAGGAAGATGGCAATGACCGTGTTCTTGGGTTCCGGGTTCAGCCCTGCGGGCTGCCCCGGAATGACAATGAGGGGTGTGGTGTCCGCCGCGCCGCACAAGGGTAGCGGCCATGCTGGTGCCGATCACCGGGGTGCTGGATGCCGTGCAGGTGGCCGAGTGCCAGGCGGCGCTGATGGCCGCCGAGTGGGTCGATGGGCGCATCACCGCCGGACACCAGTCGGAACGGGTCAAGAACAACCGCCAGATCCCCGAGCGGCACCCGACGGCGCGCCACCTTGGCGACATGATCCTGACCGCGCTCGAACGCAACCCGCTTTTCGTGTCGGCGGCGCTGCCGGCCAAGATCGTGCCGCCGCTGTTCAACCGCTACGAAGGCGGCGAGAATTACGGCAACCATGTCGACGGCGCGATCCGGCCGATCGGCGGCACCCCCTACCGGGTGCGTACCGACCTGTCGGTGACCGTGTTCCTCAGCCCGCCCGACACCTATGACGGCGGCGAGTTGATGATCGCCGACACCTATGGCGCGCACCGCATCAAGATGAATGCGGGCGACGCGATCCTCTATCCGGGCACCAGCCTGCACCGGGTCGAGCCGGTGACAAGCGGTGTGCGTCTGGCGTCGTTCTTCTGGATCGAAAGCATGGTGCGCAGTGACATGCAGCGCAGCCTGCTGTTCGAACTCGACAGCTCGATCCAGGAATTGACCGCGCAGCAGCCCGACAACCCGGTCGTGCTGCAATTCCTGAACGTTTACCACAACTTATTGCGGCACTGGGCCGATACATGATCAGTCGCATCGTCCGCCAGATTCATTTATGGGCCGGTATCGCGCTCTGCCTGCCGCTCGTCATGCTCGGGCTGACCGGCAGCGTGCTGGTATTCGAGGACCAGCTGGCGGTGGCGTTCGCACCGCCGGTGACGCTGGCAGCGGGCGAGGCAAAGCCGGTCGGCGATATCATCGCGGCGGCCAAGGCCGCGGCGCCCGCCGGCTATTTGCCGCAAAGCTATGCCGCGCCAGGAGCGGGGGATGGGCGCGCCGTCGTGCGCTTCGCGCCGGAGCGGCGCGGCAACGCAGGCGGCGCGCCCGGTGCCGGCGGCGACATGAAGCGGGTCGTCGTCGATCCGGTATCACTGGCGACCTACCCCGATCCGCCGGAAGGGTTTTTGCGCCAGGTCGTCAATCTGCACACGACGCTCCTGATGAAAAACCGCGAGGGCCGGCAGCTGGTCGGCTGGCTCGGCGTCGTGATGCTCGTTATGGGCGTCAGCGGCCTCGTCAACTGGTGGCCCCGCGCCTACCAGTGGAAAGGAAGCCAGTGGAAGCGTGCCTTCGGCATCCGCAAGGGCGCGCGCGGCTATGCGCTGAACCGCGAGGCGCACGGCATGGCCGGCATCTGGGGCCTCGTCGTGTTTATCGTTGTCAGCTTTGGCGGCGTCACGCTGGCCTTTCCCGAGAGCGTGCGGGCGATTGTCGATCTGGTGATGCCGGCGCGTGACCTGCGTGCTGTCGCCAGCGGGGTCAAGGTCGAGCCGCAGCGCGGCGGCGACCCGATGCCGGTCGACGATGCGATCGCGCTGGCCCGTGCGCAGGTGCCCGGCGGAGAATTGCGGTTCGTGTTTCTGCCGACCCGGCCGGACCAACCGATCCGCGTCGCGCTGCTGCGCCCCGGACAGGAGCGGCGCGAGCCCAATGTCGCGGTATTTGTCGATCCCTGGACGCGGCGCATCGTCGAGACGCTCGATCCGCGCCAATACAGCCTCGGCGAGACGGTGCTGGCGTGGCAGCACCCGCTGCATGCCGGCCAGGGGCTCGGCTGGGTGTGGAAAATTCTGGTATTCCTGAGCGGCTTTCTGCCGCTGCTTTTTGCGATCACCGGCATTTCGATGTGGTGGCTCCGGAAACGTCGCGCCGCGGCCAGACCCGCGGCGCCTGAGACAACAATCGATCCCGCTTATTCGGCTCGGAGGGCCGGCGAATGAAGCTGCATGACATGCGTGTACAGGCGAGGGCCACGCTATTCGCCTTGATGACGCCGGCTCTGTTCGCCGTGATGAATCCGGCGCTGGCGCAAGACGCCGCAGCACCTTCCACCACCATCCCGGCCGCCGGGGCGTCGCCGGCCGAAGCGGCCAATCTGCTGCGCGCCGCGCTGCCGCGCGATCTGTCGCCGTGGAACATGTTTATGACGGCCGACAGCATCGTAAAGGCCGTGATCATCGGCCTCGCGATCGCCTCGATCGTGACCTGGACCATCGGGCTCGCCAAGACGATCGAGCTGTGGAACCTGCAGCGCAAACTGCGCCGCGGGCTCGCCGTGATGGACGCCGCTGCCTCGCTGATGGAGGCGCAAGGCCAGCTCGCCGATACCGGCCCCGACGCTGATCTGGCGCGCGCCGCGCTGACCGAGATCGCCGCCTCCCCCGAGGGCACGCCCGAAGGCATCAAGGAACGGGTTGCGTCGCGTCTGGAGCGCATCGAGGCGAAATTTTCGCGCTCGATGTCGCACGGCACCAGCCTGCTGGCGACAATCGGCGCGACGGCGCCGTTTGTCGGGCTGTTTGGCACCGTCTGGGGCATCATGAACAGCTTTATCGGGATATCGAAGGCGCAAACCACCAACCTCGCGGTTGTTGCGCCCGGTATCGCCGAGGCGCTGCTGGCGACCGCGATCGGCCTCGTCGCGGCGATCCCGGCGGTGGTGCTCTATAACGTGTTCGCACGCAAGACGGCCGGCTGCCGGGCCCTCGTCGCCGATGCCTCGGCGGCCGTGCTGCGGCTGGTGTCGCGTGACCTCGACCGCGCCCGCGCCGCGGCGCCGCGGCTGCGCGTCGCCGCGGAGTAGCCGCGCATGGCGTTTACCATCCGGCACAGCGACGACGATTTCGAGGAAGCGCACGAGATCAACGTCACGCCGTTTATCGACGTGATGCTGGTGTTGTTGATCATCTTCATGGTGGCGGCGCCGCTGGCGACGGTGGATGTCGCGGTCGACCTCCCGGTGTCGACCGCGACGCCCGAGCCGCAGCCGCCCAAGCCGATCTTTCTGACGATCAAGGCCGACCACACGCTGGCGCTCGGTGAAGCGATCATTTCCAGGGCCGACATTGCCGGCGCGCTCGACGCCGCCTCGAACCACGACAAGGATCAGCGCGTCTTCCTGCGCGCCGACAAGCAGGTCGATTACGGTGAGCTGATGGATGTGATGAACATCCTGCGCGGCGCCAACTATCTGAAGGTCGGCTTGGTCGGGCTGGAGGCGCGCGAGGCGAAATGACCGTCGCGGCCGCTCCCTTCCCGCCGCCCGGCCAGGACCGTGACCGGCATCATGCCCGGCATCATGCCCGGCATCATGACCGCCACCGGTTCACCCGGTGGGGCGTCAGCCTCGCTGTGATCCTGGCGCTGCATGCGGGGCTGGCACTGTATGTCGCGTCGCACCGCATCCCGATCGAGCCTTCCGCCGCGCCGCCGGATGCGGTGATGATCGACCTCGCGCCCATCACTCCCGCCCCACCGCCGCCGATCCCGGAGCCGGTGCAACCGACGCCGCCGCCACCGCCGGAGCCGCAGGTGGTGCAGCCGGAACCGCCGCCGCCCGAGCCGATCCCGGAAACCCCGCCGCCGCCACCCGAGCCGCCCCCGCCGCCGAAAGCGGTGATCCTGCCGAAACCGCCGCCGCCGCATCCCAAGCCGCCGCCAAAGCCGCGCCCGGTCGTCGAACGGCCGCCGCCACCCGTACCGGCGCCACCGATGCCGGCGCCCGCGCCACCGCCGGTCGCGGCGGCACCGGCGCAACCCTCTCCCGCCGCCGCGGCTGCCGCTGCCGCCGCGCGGACCAACTGGCAGGGCCAGCTGGTCGCGTGGCTGGCGCGCTACAAGCGTTATCCGCACGCGGCCGAAGAGGCCCGCCAGGAGGGAACCCCAATGGTGCAGTTCTCGCTCGACCGCAGCGGCCACCTGCTGTCGTCGCGGCTGGCGCGCAGCTCAGGTAACAACCTGCTCGACGAAGAGGCGCTGGCGATGCTGCAACGCGCCCAGCCGTTTCCCGCGCCCCCGGCCGAGATGCCTGGCCAACGCTTCGACCTCAGCGTCCCGATCGCCTTCACGGTGCGCCGCTAACGGTCGTAGGATGGGGCAGGCAGCAGTGAGCCCCACCACAAGGAAGCCAGATGAGCGTCGTCACCGTCGAGGAGCGCGGGCCGGTTTCGATCATTGCGATCAACCGCCCTGAAAAACTCAATGCAATCAACAAGGCGGTCGCGATCGACTTGCAGCAGGCCTTCGACGCGTTCGACAAGTCCGATCAGCGCGTCGCGATCCTGACCGGGAATGGCGGCCGTGCCTTCTCGGCTGGCGCCGATATCACCGACCTGCCGGAATTATGGCGCTGCGTGCCGACGGTCGGGATCAAGACGGAAAAGCCGATAATCGCCGTGGCCGCCGGCTGGTGTATCGGTGGCGGTCTTGTGATGGCGATGATGTGCGACCTGCTGGTCGCGGCGGATAACGCGCGGTTCTCCTATCCCGAAGGCAAGGTCGGGATCACCGGCGGCATGATCGCCGGGCTGGCGGCGCGCATTCCGCACAAGGTTGCGATGGAAATGATGCTGCTGGGCGAGCCGATGAGCGCGGAACGCGCCTATCAGGTCGGGCTGGCGAACCGAGTTGTTGCTAACGGAACGGAAATCGAGGCGGCGCTGGAACTCGCCGGAAAGATCGTCGAGCTGGCGCCGTTGGCGCTGGCGACGATGAAACGCTTTGTCAATGACGGGGTGTTGCCGAAAAGTCCGGCCGAATTGGCCGCCCGCTATGGCAGCGAACTGGCGGCGGTGCGCAACTCCGCGGATGCCGCCGAGGGTATCCGCGCGTTCAGGGAGCGCCGCAAGCCGAACTATCGCGGCAGCTGAGGCCGTTCGCTAAGACGCGGGCACTAAGACGCCAGCAGGTGCTGATGGCTTTGCAGCCTGGCCATCCGGGCGGCTTCGCGCGCCTCGGCGTAGTTGCGCAGCGCCATCCGGTCATTTTCAGCGACACTCGCGCGGGTCGCGGCGACACACACGGTCGGGCAGCGAGTGACATTTTTCCTGGCGAGGAATTTGGCAACCGCCTCGGCGTATTCGGTCTCGGTCATCTGAGTTCTCCTGTATGTGGAACGTCTGGAGCCTTTGATAACGCTATGATGGTTAACAACGGGTTATGGTAAACGTGCCGTGTTTGAGGGATTTTCAGATATCCGACCCGATAGGTTCGAATTTGCCGATTGTTCTTCGTAGTTATTTTAATTAATGAACATGAAGGAAGTACGAGGAGTTGCTGTGGCGAACCCGGATTTCATGGTTCGGTTCTGGGGCGTACGCGGCAGCATCGCGTGCCCGGGCCCGCAAACCATGCGCTATGGCGGCAACACGTCGTGCATCGAGATACGCTGCGGCGGGGAACTGTTCATCTTCGACGGTGGTTCCGGGTTACGCCTGCTCGGTGACGCGTTGATAAAAAACGGCCACCCGCACGAATTTGATCTGTTCTACACCCACACCCATCTCGACCACTGCCACGGCCTGCCGTTCTTCGCGCCGTGCTATGACCCGCGCAACCGCATCCGGATATGGGCTGGACACCTGAAACCCGATGCCGGGATCGCCGCGGTGCTCGGCAAGATGATGTCGGCGCCGCTGTTCCCAATCCCGATCGACATCTTCAACGCCAAGCTCGAATTCAACGATTTCACCGCCGGCGAGCTGCTGACGCCGCATACCGGCATGCGGCTGGTGACCGGGCCGCTGAACCATCCGAACCGAGCCACCGGCTATCGCCTGGAGTATGATGGTAAGGCAGTCGCCTATATCACCGATACCGAACATACGCCCGGCACGCTCGACCGCAGCGTCCTGACGCTGATCGATCAGGCCGATTTGATGATCTACGACTGCACCTATACCGACGAGGAATACCCGGCGCACCGCAACTGGGGCCACTCGACCTGGCAGGAGGGCGTCCGGCTTGCCAACGCCGCCCGGGTCAAGACGCTGGTGCTGTTCCACCACGACCCGGACCACGATGACGCGTTCATGGACCGTGTCGCCGCCGACGCCGCCAGCGTCCGCCCGGGCACCATCGTCGCCCACGAAGGTCTGGTTCTGCGCCCCTGATCCTCTCTCTCCCGGGAGAGATCAGTCGCGGTGATAGGGGTGGCCGGCAAGGATCTGCTGGGCGCGGTAAAGCTGTTCCAGCAGCATGCCGCGCGCCAGGAAATGCGGCCAGGTCATCGCGCCTAGCGACAGCACGGTTTCGGCACGTTCGATGACCGCCGTGCCGAGCCCGTCGGCACCGCCGATCGCGAAGGCCAGGACCCCGGTGCCGGCGTCGCGCCATGCCGCGAGACGGTCGGCGAAAACACGGCTCGTCCACGACCGCGCCATGCTCGTCGAGCGCGACCAGCCGCGCTTCGGGCGGCACCGCGGCGAGGATCAGTTCGGCCTCGCGCTCTTTCAGCTGTGGCGCCGGCAGACGGCGCTTTTCTTCGACCTCGACGATCGAGACCGGCGGCGACGATGCGGCCGGCGTAGAGCTGTCTGCAGTGTCGTAAAGCGGGCCGCGGCGCAAGCGGCCGACAGCGACGATCGAGAGGCGGATCGCCGGCGCCTATTCTGGAATGCGGCCCATCCTGGAACGGTGCCTATTGCAGAACCGCTGCCGCCTCGGCCTCTGCCTCGGCCTCGGGCAGCGCGGAGCCCCACATTTTTTCGAGGTTGTAGTAGGCGCGGATTTCCGGGCGGAAGATGTGGACGATCACATCGCCGGCATCGATCAGCACCCAGTCGCCCTGCGCCTTGCCCTCGACCGAGCGGGCGGCCGGGCAGCATCTGTTCGAGATGGTCGGTCAGCGCCGCGACCTGCCGCGACGAGCGGCCGCGACGCGACCACCATGTAATCGGCGATCGTGGTTTTGCCGGCGAGGTCGATCGTCACGATGTCCTCGGCCTTGCCGTCTTCGAGGCTCTCGATGATGCGGCGCAGCAATTCCTCGGCGGAGCATCGGCGGCTGGCGCCGGCGGCGCGGCAGCTTGGTAACGGGAATTCGGCGACGGCAATGGCGTCTTCGGGCATCACGTCTATGGTCTTTTCCATCAGGGTATAGGCGGGCAGGGGTAGACGGTCGGCGCGGATATCCGTCGCCGAACGCGGGTCAAGCCGGGTGTGGAAGAACACCCAGGCCGGCGGCGGTCATGCTCCGCGAGCCGCGCGCCGCGCGTATCCGGCACGCGCGCTGTCGCGAAGCGCTGCGCCGGCTGATCCGGCAAGCGCCCGCAGCGATGAACCCGGCCGGTCGAATACGGCGATTGGAACGGTGCCGACGATGTCCTGCCAGCGCTTCCAATATGGGAGCTGCGCGAGGTTGTCGCCACCCATCAGCCAGACGAAACGCGCGCGCGGGAAGCGCCGGGTGAGCGCCTTCAGCGTATCGGCGGTGTAGCGCGTGCCGAGCCGCGCCTCGATATCGCTGACCTTGATGCGCCGGTCGGCGGCGGCGATGTCCGCCGCCTGCGCCAGCCGCTCGGCAAAGGGCGCCATGCCGGCGGCCGGCTTCAGCGGGTTTTGCGGCGACACCAGCCACCACACCTCGTCGAGATCGAGCCGGCTGAGCGCCAGCCGGCTGATGTGCAGATGCCCGCCATGCGCCGGGTTGAACGAGCCGCCAAGCAGCCCGATCCGCCGCCCCGCCATCGCCCCAAACCCTCCTCCCGCCCCTGCGGCGAGGGCTCGGCGCGTTCAGGGGCGCACCTGGCCGGTGCCGCGCACCAGGTATTTGTAGGTCGTCAGTTCGGCGGCGCCGACCGGGCCGCGCGGCGGCAGGCGCTGGGTCGAGATGCCGATCTCGGCGCCCATGCCGAATTCGCCGCCATCGGCGAACTGGGTCGAGGCGTTGACCAGCACGATCGCGCTGTCGACTTCGCGCAGGAAGCGCTCGGCGACCGTCTCGTCCTCGGTGACGATCGCATCGGTGTGGTGCGAGCCGTAACGCTCGATGTGCTCGATGGCCTGCGTCGGGCCGTCGACCACCCGCACCGCGAGGATCGCGTCGAGATATTCGGTACGCCAATCCTCCTCGGTCGCCGGCAGCCGCGCGCGGCATCGAGCCGCCAGCACCTCCGGGTCGCCACGCAACTCGCAGCCGGCGGCATGCAGATCGGCGAGGATCGGCGGCAACACGGTGCGGCGCAACGTCGCGATCGACCAGCAGCGTCTCGGTCGCGCCGCAGATCGACACCCGCCGCATCTTGGCGTTGAGCGCGATCGCGCGCGCCTTTGCCGGGTCGGCGGCAGCGTGGATGTAGGTGTGGCACAGCCCTTCGAGATGGGCGATGACCGGGATGCGGCTCTCGCGCTGCACCCGCTCGATCAGCGAGGCGCCCCCCGCGTGGGACGATGATGTCGATGGCGCCGCTCATCGTCAGCATCATGCCGACCGCGGCGCGGTCGCGGGTCGGCACCAGCTGGATCGCATCTTCCGGCAACCCGGCCTCGCGCAGCCCCTGCGCGCAGCGCCGCGACCAGCGCGCGCGACGAATGAAAGCTCTCCGAGCCGCCGCGCAAGATCGCGGCATTGCCGGATTTGACCGCGAGCCCGCCGGCATCGGCGGTCACGTTCGGGCGGCTCTCATAGATGATGCCGATGACGCCGAGCGGCACCGCGACCCGCGAGATGCGCAGCCCGTTGGGCCGCGCCCGCTCGTCGAGCACATGCCCGATCGGGTCGGGCAAGGCGGCGATGTCTTCGAGGCCGCGCGCCACCGCCGTCGAGCCGCTTCGGGTCGAGCGCCAGCCGGTCGAGCAGCGCCGCGCCGATGCCGGCCTGTTTCGCGGCGTCGAGGTCATCGGCATTGGCGGCGAGGATTTCGTTCGCCTGCGGCCCGCACCGCGGCGGCGGCGGCGCGCAACGCCGCCACCTTGGCATCCGGTGAGGCCAGCGCCAGTGCGGCTGCCGCCGCGCGGGCGCGGCGGCCGATCATCGGCCATCGTCGCCGCGAGATCGGGCGCGGTTGCGGCCCGCGTTAACGTGTCGATCGTCATCGGTCGGTTACCACCAGCTTGGGCACCACCAGCTCGGTCACCGCCAGATCGTCGCGGTGAATGATCTCGTCGCGGCCACGGTAGCCGAGAATGGCCGCGATTTCACCGCTCTTGTGCCCGGCGATCTGCCTGATGTCGCCGCTCGCATAGGCCGAAAGCCCCCGCCCGGCCTCGGCGCCGGCGCGGGTGCGGATAATGACGCAATCGCCGCGCTCGAACTCGCCATCGACCGCGACCACGCCGGCCGGCAGCAGGCTCTTGCCGCTGCGCAGCGCGCGCGCCGCGCCGTCATCGACGATCAGCGCCCCGGCCGGGTTGACCGCGCCGACGATCCACGCCTTGCGCGCCGACCGCGGCTCGCCGCTCGGCAGGAACAGGGTCGTGCGGGCGCCGGACTTCGATCGCCTCCAGCGGGCCTTCACCGCCGCTGCACTCGGGGTTGCCCTTGGCGATCAGCATGCGCGCAGCCGGCATGCATCGCGATCCGCGCCGCCGCCAGCTTGGTGACCATGCCGCCCGAGCTGTAGCCCGGCGGCGCCGCGCCGGCCATCGCCTCGATCTCGGGGCCGAGCTCGCGGACCAGCGGGATGTGCGCGGCGGCGGGGTCGGTGCGCGGGTCGGCGGTGTAGAGCCCGTCGATGTCCGACAGCAGCACCAGCATGTCGGCGCTGGTCATCTGCGCGACCCGGGCGGCGAGCCGGTCGTTGTCGCCAAAGCGGATTTCGGCGGTGGCGATCGTGTCGTTCTCGTTGACCACCGGCACCGCGCCCAGCGCCAGCAGCTGCGCGAAGGTGGCGCGGGCATTGAGGTGGCGGCGCCGTTCCTCGGTGTCGTCGGGGGTCAGCAGGATTTGCGCGACGGTGATGCGGTGCCTCGCCAGCGCTTCCTGATAGGCATGCGCGAGCCGGATCTGGCCGGTCGCCGCCGCCGCCTGCTTTTCTTCGAGCCGCAGCGCTGTCCCGCGCAGGCCGAGATGCCGCCGCCCGACCGCGATCGCGCCGGACGACACGAGGATCACCTCCTGCCCGCGCTCCCGGCAGCGCGCGACATCGTCGACCAGCGCGTCGAGCCAGGCCCGGCGGATTTCGCCGTCATCGCCGACGAGCAGCGCCGAGCCGATCTTGAGGACGAGGCGGCGGGCGGCGGAGAGCGCGGTCGCGGGTGATGGGGCGAGCGTCGTGGCACAAGCCGCCATGTCGTCCTTCGGACGCACCCCCTCGGGATCAAGCGCATTTGTATCCGGCATCACACGCCAACCTCGTCCTGAGGACGGGCGTGGCCGGCGGCTCGAAGGACGCATCGTCGTGCGTCCAAAAGCCATTCACCGCAACTGCCGCGTCGGCGCGGGCATCGGTGATGGCCGCGACCAGTGCGCCCAGCACCGGTTGCAGGCCGGCGCCGCTGACGCCGGACATCGGCAGCACGGTGGCGCCGCGGCCGGCGGCGCGCGCCAGCGCACGGCATTTCTTTTTCACCTCGGCCGGGTCGATCGCGTCGATCTTGTTGAGGCCGACGATTTCCGGCTTGTCGGCGAGGCCGGCGCCGTAGCCGGCGAGTTCGGCGCGGATCGTGCGGTAGGAGTCGACAACATCGTCGGCGGTGCCGTCGATCAGGTGCAGGATCACGGCGCAGCGCTCGACATGGCCGAGAAAGCGCGTGCCGAGCCCGGCGCCGTCGCTGGCGCCCTCGATCAGCCCCGGCAGATCGGCCAGGACGAATTCGGTCTCGTCGTCGAGCCGCACGACGCCAAGCTGCGGATGCAGCGTCGTGAACGGGTAGTCGGCGATTTTCGGCTTTGCGTGCGACAGCCGCGCCAGCAGCGTCGATTTGCCGGCATTCGGCAGCCCGACCAGCCCGGCATCGGCGATCAGCTTGAGCCGCAGCCACACCCACAATTCCTGCCCCGGCCAGCCGGGGTCGGCACGGCGCGGCGCCTGGTTGGTCGAGTTTTTGAAATGCGAGTTGCCAAAGCCGCCGTCGCCGCCGCGCAGCATCACGACGCGCTGCCCCGGCCGGGTCAGGTCGGCGAGCACGGTTTCCTTGTCGTCGTCGAGCACCTGCGTCCCGAGCGGTACGCGCAACTCGATGTCGCGGCCCTGTGCGCCGGTCTTGTTGGCGCCGGAGCCGCCGCGCCCGTTCTGCGCCCGAAAATGCTGCTGATAGCGATAGTCGATCAGCGTGTTCAGATTGTCGGCGGCAACGAACACGATGTTGCCGCCCTTGCCGCCGTCACCGCCGTCCGGGCCGCCGAACTCGATGAATTTCTCGCGGCGAAAGCTCATCGAGCCGCGCCCGCCGTCGCCGCTCTTCAGGTAGATTTTGCACTGGTCGAGAAATTTCATGGTCTCAGCGATATCTTGAGCCCGCGAGCGACACTAACAGCAGTGTCATTCCGGGGCCGAGCGAAGCGAAGAACCCGGAATCAGGACACGGACGTGGCTGGCCCCAGGGTTGTGCAAGGGCGGTGTTCTGCGAGGCTCCGCCTATCGCGGGAATGACAGCGAAGTGGGTGCGCTTGAGGCCTCCAAACGAAAAAGGGGAGCGGCGGGCCGCTCCCCTTCTTCCGATGCTATCGAGGGAACGGCTATTCGGCGGCTTCCGCCAGCGGGATGTCGCTTCTCGCGGCACGATCGAGATGAAGGTGCGTCCGCCGATGCCCTTGCGGAACTGCACGGCGCCGTCTTCAAGGGCGAACAGCGTGTGGTCGCGGCCCATGCCGACCCGGTCGCCGGGATGGAATTTGGTGCCGCGCTGGCGCACGAGAATATTCCCCGGCACGACGATCTCGCCGCCGAACTTCTTGACGCCGAGCCGCTGACCCGGTGAATCGCGGCCGTTGCGCGAGGAGCCGCCTGCTTTTTTGTGTGCCATCTCTCAAACCCTCCTGCGCCGCGAGTGACTGCTAGCTGGCGCGGATTTCGTCGATCCGCAGCACCGTCTCGTATTGGCGGTGCCCGTTTTTGCGGCGGTAGTTCTGCCGGCGCTTTTTCTTGAAGACGATGATCTTGTCGGCACGGCGCTGTTCAACCAGCGTCGCGCTGACCGTGGCGCCAGCCAGAAGCGGCGTGCCGGTCGACACGCTCGGCGCCTTCGCCGACCATCAGGACATCGCCGAGTTCGATTGTCGCGCCGGGTTCGCCGGCGAGCTTCTCGACGGCGATCACGTCGTCTTTGGCGACCTTGTACTGCTTGCCGCCGGTGCGGATCACTGCGAACATGATGAAAGCCGATATCGGTTGGCGCACCCACGACGGCAACCCGCCGGGGCGCAAATGCATGGCGGACGGATAGCTCCGTCCGGGAGCCGCGCACTATAGTGGCGAGCCCTCGGCTGTCAACGGGCGCATCGCGGCGCCGGTGTCCGGCAGGGCTGAGCAAGGCGGTCCGGCAGAATGTGGCGAGAACAGCTCGGATGGACCGCGGCGCGGATACTGCTTCCCAGCCTCATCGGGGATGCGGTTTTCGCCTATCTCTACGCCGTCGGCATGCTTGACGGGCGCGAGGCGGTGGTCGCCGCGGCAGCGCTGTTCGCCTTCACCGCCGCGATCACGCTGATTACCGACCGCTGGCTGCAATCGATCGCCGGGGACGCGACCGCGGGCCTCGGACCGGATACGGCCGATGAGCGTTCGCTGCCGCACCGGCTCAACCCGGCGGTGCGCGGGCTGCGGTTGGCGGCGTTGCGGCTGGATCGCACCTGGCGACGGCACGCCGCGCGAGCCGATGCAGAGCTTGCCGCGGCCGAGGCGGTCATCGCGGCGGTGCCCGACCCGCTGATCCTGATCGACCGCCAGCGCCGCATCGTGCGCACCAATTTTGCCGCGGCCGACCTGATCGGCGGCGGCGCCGAGTCGCGCGACCTGGCGACGGCGCTGCGCAATCCCCTGCTGCTCGCCGGCGCCGACGCGGTGCTTGGCGGCGCTCCGCCGCGCAGCGTCGAGTTCACGCTGACGGCGGGGGTCGAGCGGGTGTTGCGCGCCCATATCGCGCGGATTGACGGACCGGCGCTGCATGGCGCCGCCGCGATCCTGACGCTGCACGACGTGACGACGCTGAGGCGCGGCGAGCAGATGCGCGCCGATTTCATCGCCAATGCCGGGCACGAACTGAAGACGCCGCTGGCGACGCTGATCGGCTTTATCGAGACCCTGCGCGGCCCGGCCCGCGACGACGCTGTGGCCCGCGAGCGGTTTCTCGGCATCATGCAGCGAGCAGGCGCAGCGTATGGCGCGGCTGGTCAATGATCTGTTGTCCCTGTCGCGCATCGAACTCAACGAACACGTCGCGCCGACCGGGCGGGTCAGCCTCGCCGAGATCATCGACGAGGTCGCGCGCGGCTTTGAATTGCGCGCCGCCGAGCGCCGGCATGCAGCTCGTCTGCGAATTGCCGCCGGACTTGCCCGACGTGCAGGGCGACCGCGACGAACTCGCACAGATTTTCCAGAATCTGTTCGACAACGCCGTCAAATACGGCCGTCAGAACAGCGAGGATCATGGTGACCGGCCGGGTCAATGACCGGATGTTGCCGCCCGTTATCAGTGTCGCGGTCGCCGACTAGCGGTGACGGGATTCCCGGCGAGCACTTGTTGCGGCTGACCGAGCGCTTCTACCGGGTCGACACGGCGCGTTCGCGCGAACTCGGCGGCACCGGCCTCGGCCTCGCGATCGTCAAGCATATCCTCAATCGCCATCGCGGCCGGCTCGACATCGCCAGCACGGTCGGCGAAGGCTCGACATTTACCGTTTCCCTGCGCGTGGCCGATACCGGCCTCCCGCAAGCTCTCCCCGACCACTCGCCCCGCACGGCGGCCGAGTAGCAGCGCGGCGATCTCGCAGGGCGCCGCTCGGGGAGCACCGCGTCATCAAAATGCAACAAAACTGAAATAGAAGCGTAGGGGCGGGAGCGTAGAAGACGGCAGTGGCGAACCACGATCGGTCGCGCAATCCCCTCACGGAGTACCCTGTGACTTTTTACCGAACCACGCTGATGGCGGCGGCCGTTGCCGCGCTCAGCTTTGCGCCCGTGCGCGCCGCCGAGATTTCCGGCGCCGGGGCGACCTTCCCCTACCCGATCTATGCCAAATGGGCCGAGGCCTACAAGGCGAAGAGCGGAACGAAGATGAACTATCAGTCGATCGGCTCGGGCGGCGGGATCAAGCAGATCACCGCCAAGACCGTCGATTTCGGCGCTTCCGACATGCCGCTCAAGCCGGAAGAACTCGACAAAGGCGGCCTGCAGCAATGGCCGATGGTGATGGGCGGCGTCGTGCTCGTCGTCAACCTGAAGGGCGTCAAGCCGGGTCGCGCTGAAGCTCGACGGCAAGACGCTGGCGGGCATCTATCTCGGCAATATCAAGAAATGGAACGACCCGGCGATCGCCGCGCTGAATGCCGGCACGACCCTGCCGGACAAGGCGATCGCGACGGTGCACCGCTCCGACGGGTCGGGCACCAACTTCATCTTCACGCACTACCTGTCGAGCGTCGATCCCGAGTTCAAGGACAAGATCGGCGAGAACACGTCGGTCGAGTTTCCGGGCGGCCTCGGCGGCAAGGGCAATGAAGGCGTCGCGGCGATCGCCAGCCGTACCGACGGCGCGATCGGCTATGTCGAATACGCCTACGCCCTGCAAAACAAGATGATTTTCACCCAGCTGAAGAACCGCGACGGCGCTTTTGTGTCGCCCGACAGCAAGAGCTTCCAGGCCGCCGCGGCGAATGCCGACTGGTCGAAGGCTCCGGGGTTCTACCTGCTGCTGACCGACCAGCCGGGCAAGGACAGTTGGCCGATCACCGGCGCCACCTTCATCCTGATGCACAAGCAGCAGACCGCACCGGAGAAGGGCAAGGCGGTGCTCGATTTCTTCGACTGGGCCTACAACAACGGCGGCGCCCTGGCCGAACAGCTCGATTACGTGCCGATGCCGAAAGCCGTGGTGACCGCGGTCGAGCAGAGCTGGAAACAGATCGTTGGCCCCGACGGCAAGCCGGTGTGGACCGGCCCCGCCTCCTGACGATTGGTGACGTGAAACAACGGGAGGCGGTCGCGCCTCCCGTTTGTGTGGTGGCCACCAGGAGCGGTTTGTAGTGCCCGCAGATCTCGCGATCGAAAGAGCGGCGGCTGATCGAGCCGCGCAGCGCGGCTCGCTTGGCGATACCGTGTTTCACGGCCTGACGCTGCTGTTCGCCGGGCTGGTGCTGGTGATCCTCGGCGGTGTGCTGGCGTCTCTGGTGTCCGGGGCATGGCCGGCGTTGCAGCAATTCGGCCTCGGCTTCCTGTTCACCGATGTGTGGAACCCGGTCACGGAGCAGTTCGGCGCCGGAGCGCCGATCTACGGCACGCTGGTCACCTCGGCGATCGCGATGCTGATCGGGATTCCGGTGGCGTTCGGCGTGGCGCTGTTCATCACCGAATTGTGTCCGCTCTGGCTCAAGCGGTCGCTGGCGACGATGATCGAACTGCTCGCCGCGATCCCCAGCATCATCTACGGCATCTGGGGCCTGTTCGTGCTGGCGCCGTTCGTGCAGGAGCATATCGAGCCGCTGTTGATCGACGACGCTCGGCGAGGTCCCCGGCCTTGGCCTGCTGTTCGCCGGGCCGCCGCTCGGCATCGGCGTGCTGACCGCCGGGTTCATCCTCGCGATCATGGTGCTGCCGTTCATCTCCTCGATCATGCGCGACGTGTTCGAGACGGTGCCGCCAGTGCTGAAGGAAAGCGCCTACGCGCTCGGCGCGACGACCACCGAAGTCGTCTGGCAGGTCGTGCTGCCCTATACGCGGATCGGCGTCGTCGGCGGCATCCTGCTGGGGCTCGGCCGTGCGCTCGGCGAGACGATGGCGGTCACCTTCGTGATCGGCAACTCGCACCACATCAACGCCTCGATCCTGCAGCCCGGCACGACGATTTCGGCAGCGCTCGCCAACGAATTCACCGAGGCGGTCGGCGATCTCTACGTATCGTCGCTGATCGCGCTCGGGCTGATCCTGTTCGTGATCACCTTTATCGTGCTGGCCCTCGCGAAACTGCTGCTGATCCGGCTCGAACGGCAGGGCGGGAGGTAGGCGATGGATCTTTACGCGCGCCGTCGCCTGACCCATTGGGTGGTCACCGGGCTGTCGATCCTGGCGACCGGCGTTCGGTCTGCTGTTTCTGATCCTGGTGCTGTCGACGCTGCTGATCAACGGGATCAGCGCGATCCGCCCGAGCGCTGTTTGCCGAGATGACGCCGCCGCCGGGCAGCGCCGGCGGGCTGCTCAACGCGATCGCCGGCAGCCTGATGATGACCATCATCGCGACGCTGATCGGCACCCCGACCGGCATCCTCGCCGGCACGTTTCTCGCGGAATACGCGCGCGGCCGCTGGTTCGGCGAGGTCGTGCGCTTTTTCAACGACATCCTGCTGAGCGCCCCATCGATCATCATCGGCCTGTTCATCTACGAGGTGATCGTGGTGCGGATGGGCCATTTCTCGGCCTGGGCCGGGGCGATGGCGCTGGCGGTCATCATGATCCCGGTGGTCGTGCGCACCACCGAGGACATGCTGCGGCTGGTGCCGAGCGCCCTGCGCGAAGCCGCTGCGGCGCTCGGCGCGCCGAAATGGAAGGTGATCGTCATGGTCACCTACCGCGCCGCGATACAGGGCATGCTGACCGGCGTCCTGCTGGCGGTGGCGCGCATTTCCGGCGAGACCGCGCCGCTGCTGTTCACCGCGCTCAACAACCAGTTCTGGAGCGCCAACCTCAACGCGCCGATGGCCAATCTGCCGGTCGTGATCTTCCAGTTCGCGATGAGCCCCTACGCGGATTGGCAGACGCTCGCCTGGGGCGGCGCCTTGCTGATCACCACCGCGATCCTTCTTCTCAACATCGGTGCCCGCATGCTCGCCGCATGGAGCAGCTTCAAGCAATGATGACCCCTCTCGCGCAGCCCCGCGCCTCCGACCTCTCGCCGGCGGCGCTGTCTGCGCCGATGGCGGTGCGCCCGCCCGGACACGCCCGCCGATTGCGGCGCCAACGATCGTCCGGCCGGCGCCGGGCGGCGTCCCGGCCACCGTCAGCCGCCGAAGCGGCCAAGGTCGATATCCGCAACATCAATTTCTACTACGGCAAGTTCCAGGCGCTGCACGACATCAGCCTGCCGTTGCGCGACCGCAAGGTGACGGCCTTTATCGGCCCGTCGGGCTGCGGCAAGTCCACCCTGCTGCGCATCCTCAACCGCATCTACCAGCTGTACCCGAACCAGACCGCGACCGGGCAGGTGCTGGTCGACGGCGTCAACATCCTCGGCTCCTGGCCTCGACCTCAACCGGCTGCGCGGCCGGATCGGCATGGTGTTCCAGAAGCCGACGCCGTTTCCGATGTCGATCTACGACAACATCGCCTTCGGCATCCGGCTGTACGAGCGCCTGCCGAAAGCCGAACTCGACGAACGCATCGAATCGGCGCTGCGCCGCGCCGCGCTGTGGGGCGAGGTCAAGGACAAGCTGCGGCAGAACGGCCTCAGCCTGTCGGGCGGCCAGCAGCAGCGGCTGTGCATCGCCCGCGCCATCGCGATCGAGCCGGAAATCCTGCTGCTCGACGAGCCGGCCTCCGCCCTCGACCCGATCTCGACCCAGCGCATCGAGGAATTGATCGCCGAACTGAAGACCGATTATTGCATCGCGATCGTCACCCACAACATGCAGCAGGCGGCGCGCAGCTCGGATTACACGGCGTTCTTTTACCTCGGCAAGTTGATCGAATTCGACGAGACCGAGAGAATCTTTACTCACCCGTCGGTCCGGCAGACCGAAGATTACATCACCGGCCGGTTTGGCTGAGGCGGGAGACGGACATGGCCGCCGAACACATCATCAAGAGCTATGACGACGAACTCGCCCGCCTCAACAAGATGATCGTCGAGATGGGCGGCATGGCGGAAAGCCAGCTGGCCGTCGGCGATCGAGGCCGTCACCAAGCGCGACAGCGAACTCGCGGCGCAGCGTCATCGAGGGCGACAAGACGGTCGACCAGCTCGAACGCGACCTCGACAATCTGGCGATCCGGCTGCTGGCCTTGCGCCAGCCGATGGCACGCGATCTGCGCGAGATCGTTTCCGCGCTGAAAATCGCCAGCGATCTCGAACGCATCTGCGACTACGCCGCGAATGTCGCCAAGCGCTCGATCGCGCTGTCGCAATCGCCGCCGATCGCCCCGGTCCATGCGCTGCCGCGCATGGCGCATCTGGCGCTGATGCTGATCAAGGACGTGATCGACGCCTATGTCGCAAAGCGACGCCGACAAGGCGATCGAGGTGTGGAACCGCGACGAAGAACTCGACGAAATGTATTCGAGCCTGTTCCGCGAATTCCTGACCTACATGATGGAAGACGCCGCGCAACATCGGCGACCTACACGCACCTGCTGTTCATGGCAAAGAACATCGAGCGGATCGGCGACCACGCGACCAACATCGCCGAAAACCTGTACTTTACTGGTGCATGGCACGCCGCTGACCGAGGCGCGGCCGAAAGGCGACAAATCAAGCCTTGAATTCATCGGGGGCGATCCGGCGGGCGACCGGTCGCCGATGGCGCGATGAAGCCGCTGGTCCTGATCGTCGAGGACGAGGCGCCGCTCGTCACGATGCTGCGCTACAACCTCGAGCGCGAAGGGTTTGCGGTCGAGGAGGCCGCCGATGGCGAGGAAGCGCTGTTGCGCATCGCCGAGCATCGGCCCGACGCGGTGCTGCTCGACTGGATGCTGCCGCTGGTCTCGGGCCTGGAGGTATGCCGGCAACTGCGCCGGGCGCCGAACACCCGCTCGCTGCCGGTTATCATGCTGACCGCGCGCGGCGAGGAAGGCGATCGCATCCGCGGTCTCGACAGCGGCGCCGACGATTACGTCATCAAGCCGTTCAGCCCGAGCGAACTGGTCGCCCGGCTGCGCGCGGTGATCCGCCGGGCCCAGCCGAGCGCCGCCGAAAACCTGCTGCGCTATGCCGATGTCGCGATGGATTTGCCGGCGCACCGCGTCACCCGCGACGGCCACCCGGTGCATCTCGGCCCGACCGAATACCGGCTGCTCTATCACTTCCTGCAACACCCCGGCCGGGTGTTCTCCCGCGAGCAATTGCTCGACCGGGTGTGGGGCCACGATTCCGACATCGAGATGCGCACCGTCGATGTCCACATCCGGCGGCTGCGCAAGGCGCTCAACGAGCGCGGCGGCCCTGATTTGCTGCGCACCGTCCGCTCGGTCGGCTACGCCCTCGACAGCGCCGGCTGAGCCCCCGGCGGCGCTACGCCAAGCCGCTACGCCACTCCCATCAGCAGTGACACCGGGATCATGATCGCCGCCGCCTTGAGCGGCCAGATCCAGCCTTCGGCAAAGACCAGGCAGCCAAGCGTCAGCGTGCAGAGCACCAAAGCCGCCGCCCGCGGCGTTATCTCGAATCGATGTCGCATCACCGCAAGATAACATGCGCCCCGTCATCGGCAAGGGATGCGCCGGTAACGGATGCGCACACCTGCCGGGGGTGACACTTGCCGCAGGGTTGCCTCCCGCGGAACGGATCAACTAGGCTGCGCCGGCGCTGGGTTGGGGGCCTTGCTTGTCATTGTTTCGTGCCGTTCTCTACGCCTGCGTGGTCGCAATGCCGCTGGTCGGATGCAACAGTCTGACGACCTCGGATGTGCTTGAGCAGGCGGCGCCGGGTGGCAAGATCGCGTTCGATGTCGTCAAGGTTGACGATTCGGTGGTGGCAACCCTGGCCGCCGCCCCAAAGCCGGCCTTCGAACAGCGTTTCAAGAAATATGTGCCGCCACCCGAACTGAAGATCGGGGTCGGCGACACGGTTTCCGTCGTGATCTGGGAAGCATCGGCCGAGGGTCTGTTCGGAAATTCGCTGACTGAGCTGGTGTTTCCGGCGGGTGCTGCGGCTAGTGCCTTGACCGGGCAGAAGGGGACGCTGGCGGGTGTGCCGAACGTGCCATCCGGCCTTGCGGTGTCGCCCGACCTCGTCGCGGCGCTGTTTGGTGGTGGCGACAGCGCCGGGCCGGGGGCGGCGGCGCAGACCCTCGCCGGCACTGTCGGGCTGGCGGCGGCGGCGGGCGCGCTCAGGGGTGGTCAGGGTGCTGGTGACCAGGGCGGCAGTGGCCTGGGTGCTGGTAGCCTGGGCGGTGGTAGCCTGGGTGCCGGGGGCCTGGGTGTATCGGCCGGCGGCGCCGGCTCGCAGGATGGCGGCAGCGGTCGGCGCTCGTTTGGCGGATATGATTCGGCATCCGCCACCGCCGGTGCCGGTTTGGGGCGCTCGGGCGCCGCCGCTGATACCCTGCGCAACCGTCGCGTCGGCGAACTGATCGATCAGGCGAGTCAGAGCGGCCGTCCCGGCACCCGTATCCCCGACCAGCAGGTCGGGCCGGATGGCGCGATCAGCGTTCCGTATGTCGGGCGCATCGCGGTGGCGGGGCGGACCCCGGTCGAAGTCGAGCGCGCCATCGAAAAAATGCTCGGCACCAAAGCCATCGAGCCGCAGGCGCTCGTCGCGGTGAGCCGCAGCACCGCCAACTCGGTGACGGTGGCTGGTGAGGCGTTCGGCGGCAAGCGGGTGCCCCTGTCGCCGGGCGGCGATCGGCTGCTCCAGGTCATTGCCGCGGCCGGCGGCCCGCGAACCCCGCCGCACGACACCTATGTGCGGCTATCGCGCGGCGGGGTGACGGCGAGCCTGCCTCTCGCCACTTTGGTCGCTGACCCGTCACAGGATATTTTTGCCGAACCAGGCGACGTATTGACCGTGGTGCGGCAGCCGCGGAGCTTCAGCGTGTTTGGCGCGACGGGCAAAAATACCGCGATCAACTTTAACGGCGACCGGCTCTCCCTGTCGGAGGCCCTGGCCAAGGCGGGTGGGCTTAACGACGACCGGGCCGACCCGCAGGCGGTCTTTCTGTTCCGGTACGAGCCGGTTGAAATTGTGCAGGCGCTCGGACAGCCGGTCGCGTCAAATGCCCCGGCCGGTCTGTCGCCGGTGGTCTACCGGTTCGACATGAAGGAGGCCAAATCCTATCTGCTGGCAAAAAACTTCCCGATGCACGACAAGGACATCCTGTTCGTTGCCGATGCCGCGAGCCGGCCGGTCTACCGCTTCTTCCTGGCCCTGTCACAAATCGTCGGCCCGGTCGAAACCGGCCTGATCACCTGCTACTACTCGTCGAACTGCTGAGGCCGGGAGCCGCCGGAGCGGTATTCGATCAGGTGCTCCGATCGGCGACTTCGCCTGTACGCGGCACCGGCTGATCGAAGCCAAGAAGGATGGCAGGTCTTCTGCGGGTATTGGCGAGCTAACAGACCCTCACCCGACCGGCGCTGACGCGCCAGTCACCCTCTCCCGCAATGCAGGAGAGGGAAGTTCAGCACACAGTGTTCGAAAGCATTCCCTCTCCCGCACCGCGGGAGAGGGTGGATCGCCGCGTTAGCGGCGAGACGGGTGAGGGTGGTTAAGCCGCGATACCCTCACCCTCCGTGCAGGAGAGGTGACAGTTACTGCACGTGCTTTTTGAAGAAGTCGACGACCGGAGCGTGAGACACGTCGGTGCCGCGCTTTTCGTTGTCGAAATAGGTGATTTCGATCTCGCCGCCGGCCTTGCGGTAATTGCTGACAAACCGCTCCGGCTCGTTACCCGGGAAGCTCGAACCCTCGTCGTGATAGTCGTGCGTCAGGTCGGGGCGGCCCTGCACCCAGATCGCCGGCGGCATCGTAACCTTCTCGCCCTTTTCGAGGATCAGCATCGGGTTGCCTTCGGCCATCGTGGCTTCGTCATGCCAGTAGGTCTCGTGCTTCTTGTCCATGCCGACAGCCCAGCCCGGGGCGTTGCCGGCCGCGACGAGGCGCTTGGCATGGCGATAGCGCGACAGCGGATTGATCACCGGCCACAGCATCACGACGCCCTTGACGCTGGCATCGACGCCCGAGGGACCGGGCAGCGACGAATAGCGCGGGTCGGTCGGCCGCATTGCCACCAGCATCGCGAGATGGCCGCCGCTCGACGCGCCGCCGATGGCGACCTTGTTCGGGTCGATCTTGAGGTCTTTGGCTTTCCCCTTGGCCCAGCGAATGCCGTAATGGATATCCTGCAGGGTGGTCGGATAGCCGTCCGGGCCGTGCCGGAAATTCAGCGTCACCATCGTGATGCCGCGCTGCGCCAGGTATTCGCCGAGCCCGGTGCGGTCTTCGAGATCGCTATTGTTCCAGGCGCCGCCATGCAGGTCGATAAAGCATGGAAACGGCCCGGCGCCTTCCGGCTTGAACACCCGCGCCATGATTTCGCGGTCGCCATGCTTCAGATAGCAGACGTTTTCGACGGTGAATTGAGGCATCGCACATCCTCCCGGTATCGCGCGCCGCCGCGCTGTTTCTGCGGCGCCGCACGGCTCGCATGATTGCGACGATCAGCGTACTCCCGCACCCCGGCGCCACCAATGTGAAAATACCGGTATGATTCTTGCCCAGACGGTTTCGCCGAACTCGCGTTCCGGGTACAGTCTTGCAGGCCTGTCTCGATCCAGAGGATGTCGCCGATGCTGTCACCGGAAGAAAACGAACTGATCACCCGCGTTGGCCCCGGCACCCCGATGGGCAGGACGATGCGGATGTACTGGATACCCGCGCTGCTTTCGAGCGAACTGGCCGAGCCTGACGGCCCGCCGGCGCGCGTGCGGCTCTTGGGTGAAGACCTCGTCGCGTTCCGCGACACCGAGGGCCGCATCGGCCTCTTCGAAGAACTCTGCCCGCACCGCCGGGTGTCGCTCTATTTCGGGCGCAACGAGGAATGCGGTCTGCGCTGCGTCTATCACGGCTGGAAATTCGACGTCGATGGCAACTGCGTCGATCAGTTGAACGAGCCGGAAGAACAGCAGTTCAAGCATAAGGTGCGGATCACCGCCTATCCGACGGTCGAGATGGGCGGCGTCGTGTGGGCTTATATGGGCCCGCCGGAAATGATGCCGCCGCCGCCGAAATTCGCCTGGACCCAGGTGTCGGAGGCGCGCCGCCACGTCACCAAGGTCGTCGAGGAGTGCAACTGGCTGCAGGCGCTGGAAGGCGGTATCGACACCTCGCATGCGCCGATCCTGCATCGCCTCTTGACCGACAATTCGACGCGCGGCGGGTTCAAGCCGTCGCACCCGTTCGTCCGCGGCAAGGCGCCGAACCTTGTCGTCGACATCACCGATTACGGCTATCTCTATGCCGGCGTGCGGCCGCTCGGCGATTCGGACGTTCATGTCCGGACCTATCACTTCATCCTGCCGTTCCATCAGATCCGCCCGTCGCGCTCGGATAGCGGCGTGCCGCTCGACGCCGGGCATTGCTGGGTCCCGGTCGATGACGAGACCTGCATGGTCTACAACTGGGCCTACAGCACGACCGATGCGCCGCTGAGCGACGACGACCGGCTCGAAAAAGGCCTCGGCAACGGGCCGCTGCACGTCGATCAGGCGACGTTCCGGTCAAAGCTCAACCGGTCGAACAATTACGGACTCGACCGCGAGGTGCAACGCACCGAAAGCTATACCGGCATCGACGGCATCAACCAGCAGGACCGGGCGCTGCAGGAAAGCATGGGCCGCATCGTCGACCGCTCGAAGGAGCATCTGGGCCCTGCCGACAAGGCAATCATCCAGGCCCGCCGGCTGTTGCGGCAGGCGGTGAAAACCGTCGAAGCCGGCGGCCGGCCGCACGGCACCGGCACCAGCTACTACACGATCAAGGCGGGCGAGGAAGTGCTCGCGCGCGATGCCGACTGGCACGAAATCATGGCGCCCGACATCACCGCGGAAAAGATTCTGCAAACCGTCTAATCCCCTCTCCCGCACCGCGGGCGAGGGTGGCCGCCGCGATAGCGGCGGTCGGGTGAGGGTCGTGAAGCTGCGAAACCCTCACCCGTCTCGCGTTGCTCGGCACCCTCTCCCGCGATGCGAGGGCTTTGCAGTACGGGAGGGTTTGGCGGATTGGTCGGTGAAGGCAATTTTTTCACATTCGCAGCATCACGTTTTGTCGCTGGAGGGCACGAGGTGAGGCGCCGGCAAGCTGTCCCGAGGCGCAAATGCCTTGCCTGCCCAGCTCTTGCTTGCCCGGCTCTTGCACGTCCGGCGGGCTCACGCCGGGCATTGCACGGTCATCCGTTTCAGGTTCATCGCCGTGCAAAGCAGCACAAAGTGCGTCGTGTTGCGGGCGAGGCCCAGACATCGCGCCCGCGCCCAGCGGTAGGTCGTCTTGGTGCGGCCAAACACCTGCTCGACCGGGCCGCGTTCCTTGCCGATCGCCGTGTTGCGGTCCCTGTCGGCCTGCCCGAGCGCGTGGTGCTTGTTGCCGCGCCGCATCAGGTGCGGCTCGATCCCGCGCTGGCGCAGGTCTGCCTCGCGGCGGTGCGTGTGATAGGCGGCGTCGGCGTAGACCGCGGCCTCGTCGCCGCAGACCAGTTCGTCGGCCGGCACCGTATCGTTGACCGAGGCGCCGGTCACCTTGACGCGCCGGATGATCGCCGATGTCTTGTCCACTCCGACATGCACCTTGTAGCCAAAATAGCGCCGCCCGCCCTTCTTGGCCCATTCGGCCTCGGGGTCGCGCTCGCTTTTGACAAGCTGGCTGGCCGGCTTGCCGTCCGGGTCGGGGGGCAGCGGCTCCTTGGGCTTTTTGGGTGGGTTTACCGCCGCGGGGATCAGGCTGGCATCGATCAGCGTCCCCCCGGCTTTCGCTCGGGGCAGGCTCTGGCGCAGGATCAGGCCGCGCCGGTCGATCTGGCGGTTGACCTCGTCGAAAATCCGACGGTCGAGACCGTCCTGTCCCAACGCGTTGCGAAACCGGCTGATCGTCGAATGATCGGGGACGCTGGCATCGAGCGGCAGGCCGCAGAAGCGCCGGAACGACAGACGATCCGACAAGGCCTCCTCCAACCCGGGGTCGGACAGCCCGTACCATTGCTGCAGCAGCATCGCTTTCAGCATGGTCAAGGGCGGGTAGGCCGGCGCCCCTTCGGGCGAGGCATGCAGCCCGCGCAGCAAATGCTTCAGCGCGGCCCAGTCGACCAGCTCGTTCAGCCGCTCCAGCAGCCCATTACGCCGGCTATGCCCGGCAACCAAATGGTCCGCCAGGCTCAACTGCCCCAAATCACGATGCGACATGCGTCCCCCCAACCCCCGCAGGAAAATCGCATATCCACACGTTATGCAAAGCCCTCGCACCGCGGGAGAGGGAAGGTTATTTCAGCGTTGTCATTGCCTGCTGAATTTCCGCAGGGGTGTGGACGCCGCCGAGCGGGGTGCCGGGCACCAGATACTTGCCCATCGCGAGGCCGCCGACCACCACCGGTTCGAACCCGATTTCCTTGATCAGCTTTGAGGCAAGGTCGACCGCGGCTTTGTCGTCGCCGGCGATCGGCACGCCGACCGGGTCGGGTTTGCGATTGGCGAGGGTGTCGAGTTGTCCGGCCCCGATGGCGTTGAAGCCGCGCACGAGATGCGCGCCGGGCAGTGCCTTGGCGGTCGCCATGCCCGGCGCCGCCGCCTTCGTTGATCGCCTTGACGAAATCCTCGCCGTCGCGCCGCGCGATCGGGTTGCTGACATCCATCACCAACTGCTTCTTGGCGAGCGCGGCGGCGTGCTCCTTGGCGATCTGCTCGACCGCGGTGAAGGGCACGATCAGGAACACGACATCGCCAAACGCCACCGCGTCGGCAACGCTGCCGGCGCTGGCCTTCGGGCCGAGCCCCGCGACAAACTCCTTCAACTCCTCAGGGTGGCGCGACGAGAACATCACCTGATGCCCCGCCTTGACGAACAGCGCACCCAGCGCCTTGCCTTCGCGGCCGGCGCCGACCGTGGCGATCTTCAGCGGCGCGCTTCCGGCGGCCTGCGCCCAGGCGGCTAGCGGGCTGGTCGCCAGCACGGCAAACGCCGCGGCGGCACCGGCGAACTGCAACACGTCGCGGCGGGTCAATCCGGGGGCGGCGGATATTCTCGGCATGCTCGGCTCCTGTGAGATGGGCTGATGTCGGATTATAGGGCGCCGCCTCCCCGCCTTGTGCTTCACGATCTCGCGCGAGGCGCCTCCGGCGTTCGGATGTGCTCGGGACGGACACCCATGCCGATCAGCCGCGCCGGCATCCGCGAGAGAAACGGCAGGTAGTTGAACAGCTTGACGAACCACGGCGCCTTGACCGGCTGGTCGGAGCCGAGCACCCGGTCAATGACGCGCTGCTGCACCGTAACCTGCATCGCCTGGATCACCCGCATCGGGAAGGTGCGGCGCCGCTGCACCGCTTCGAGGTCGGCATCACCGAGCGTGCCATTGCGCAACGGCTCGGCCAGCCGAGTTGGCGGCGGCGACCGCATCCTGGATCGCGAGATTGATCCCGACCCCGCCGACCGGGGACATCGCATGTGCGCTATCGCCAATGCACAACAGCCCCGGCCGCCACCAGCGCTCCAGCCGGTCAACCGCGACGGTCAACAATTTGATGTCATCCCAATCCTGCAATTCGCCGACGCGGTCGCGCAGAAACGGCGCGAGCTTCACGATATCCTCGCGGAACGAATCGAGACCGCGGCTGCACAATCGCGTCGTAACCGCCCTTGCGGATCACAAAGGCGCATTGCCAGTAGTCGTTGCGGTCGAGCATGACGAACATGCGGCCGTAATTGATCCGCCCGACCACCTGGCCCGGATCGCTCGGATTTTTTGACAGGCGCAGCCACAACACGTCGATCGGCGCGCCGATATCGATAACCTTGAGGCCGCCCCGGTCGCGGACCAGCGAATGCCGGCCATCGGCGCCGATCGTCAGCCCCGCGCGCACCTCGAACGGCCCGCCCGGCGTCTGGCCGCGCACCCCGACGATGCGGCCGCCTTCCTGGATCAGATCGGTGACCTCGGCCTCCAGGCCGAGATGGAAATGCGGATATTTGCGCCCGGCTTCGGCGAGGAAATCGAGAAACTCCCATTGCGGCATCAGGGCGATGAATTTGCAGTGGGTCGGCAGGCCGGTGAAATCGCCGAGCTTGACCTCGGTGTCGCCGATATAGCCGCGCAACTCGCGCACTTCGGAATGCGGCCGCTGCAGGAAGCTGTCGAGCAGCCCCAGTTCGTACATCAGCTCCAGCGTCGACGGGTGGATCGTGTCGCCGCGGAAATCACGCAGGAAATCGCGGTGTTTCTCGAGCACGACGACATCGATGCCGGCGCGCGCCAGCAGAAACCCGACCATGATCCCGGCCGGCCCGCCGCCCGCGACACAGCAGGTCGCGCGATCAGGAAATAACCCACCCGTCATCGCCGTTCCCACAGCACAACGATGCGGGATGAATTGGTCGCCCGGTGCGTATCAAAAATCACCTCGTTCCCCGCTGTCCGAGTGGAGTGCATGATGATCCCCCCAACCCTGTCCTGTTGGCTGCGCCGTCCGATTTTGACTGGAATGTTGCTCGCCGCCGGTATCCTGATCGCGCCCGGCACCATCACATCCGCGCAGGCCCAATATTACCCCTATTATCCCTACCCCTACGCCCGGTATTGCAACCCGTATTACTACCCCTATGGCTGCGGCGCCGCCGTGTACCCCTATTACTATGGCGCGCCCTGGCGCGCCGGCTGGGGCTGGGGCGGCCGCGGGGGCTGGCACGGCGGCTGGCGTGGGGCCGGCTGGCATGGCGGCTGGCATGGTGGCGGGTGGCACGGGGGGCATGGCGGCGGCTGGCATGGTCATCGCTAAACAGCGTCACGGCCGTAACAGTGCCGCCGCAGGGTCATGGTTGCGAAAGTTGGTAACAGCCCGGTCGCGGTCGGCGACGGCGTAGCAATAGACGCAGCCATGCGGGCAGGTGTCGTAGGCGCCGATATCGCGTGAAGCGGCGCAGCGGCAGCCGGGGCGATTGCCGCCGGCTGGCGCGGCGATCCGGCACTGGCCGGCATCGGAAAGGCGGTCGGCGTCGATGCAGCGTGCCTCGCCGATCCCCGGCACCAGCAGATCCGGGCTGGCTGCACAGCGTCGGCGTAATGCCGTGGTCCTGCGCGATGGCCGCGAGCCGCACTAGCAGCGCGCGTTTCTCCTCCGCCGGCGGATCGTGCCAGGCAAAGTCGAACCGTGCCGCCGCCCGGTCGAGGTTGCGCCGGGTCTTGCGGTAGGGATGCATGACCGACAGAACGACCTCGTCCACCGTGCCGGCGAGGTCCCGCGCCAGCACCGCAAAGCCCTCGGCATGCGCCGCTGCATCCCGCTCGGCGGTGAACACGATCGGGTCATAGCGCCACACCGCGGCGCGCGGCCCAAAGCGCCGCCGCACCTCGCGCAGTTGCCCGACCGCATCCGCCGGGGCGACGACCGAGCTTTCCAGGCTGCGCGGGTAGCCGGTGATCGTGAACTGCACGACGAACGGCGCCACCCGCCCCACCTCGCCAAGATAAGGCAGCAGGGGCCGCAGATTGCGGGTCCACAACACAAACCCCTCGACCGCCTCCGGCAGCAGCGACACCCGGTGGATGCCGCCGCCATAGGGGTTGGCAACATCGCAGTACCCGGCGCGCAGCCGGCACCGCAGCCAATCACTGTAAAATGCTGGAATATCGGTGCGATAGCTCGCCGAAACGATCACCCGGGACAGCCTCCAAATCCTGCCGATCGTTCGCCGCTCCTGGTGCCCGCGCCGGTTGCAGGTGGCGAATCCGCCACATATATAAGCCTCGCGGCGCCTGCTCACGGCAGCCGCATTCCCGGGGGATCGGGACGGTGCTTTCCCGGGCCGGCCGGTCCTGCTTTAGATAAGAGGTTTGCATGAGCAAGGTTATTGGCATCGATCTCGGCACGACCAATTCCTGCGTTGCCGTCATGGAAGGCAGGGCGGCCAAGGTCATCGAAAATTCCGAGGGCGCGCGCACCACGCCTTCGATGGTCGCGTTCACCGAATCCGGCGAACGCCTCGTCGGTCAGGCCGCCAAGCGGCAGGCGGTGACCAATCCTGAAAACACGTTTTTTGCGATCAAGCGACTGATCGGACGCCGCTTCAACGACCCGATGGTCAACAAGGACGTCGATCTCGTCCCCTACAAGATCATCTCCGGCGACAACGGCGACGCCTGGGTCGAGAGCCGCGGCAAGAAATACGCGCCATCGCAGATCAGCGCCTTCATCCTGCAAAAGATGAAGGAAACCGCCGAGGCCTATCTCGGCGAGACGGTCATCGCAGGCGGTCATCACGGTGCCGGCCTACTTCAACGACTCGCAGCGCCAGGCGACCAAGGACGCCGGCCGCATCGCGGGGCTTGAGGTGCTGCGCATCATCAACGAGCCGACCGCGGCGGCGCTCGCCTATGGCATGGAGCGCAAGGGCAACGGCACGATCGCCGTCTACGACCTTGGCGGCGGCACGTTCGACGTCTCGGTGCTGGAAATCGGCGACGGCGTGTTCGAGGTCAAATCGACCAACGGCGACACGTTCCTCGGCGGCGAGGATTTCGACAAAAAGATCATCGACTACCTCGCCGACGAGTTCAAAAAGGACCAGGGCATCGACCTGCGCGGCGACAAGCTCGCCTTGCAGCGCCTGAAGGAAGCCGCCGAAAAGGCCAAGATCGAGCTGTCGTCCTCGGTGCAGACCGAAGTCAACCTGCCGTTCATCACGGCCGACCAGACCGGCCCGAAGCATCTGACGATCAAGCTCAGCCGCGCCAAGCTCGAACAATTGGTCGACGATCTGATCCAGCGGACGATCGAGCCGTGCCGCGCCGCATTGCGCGATGCCGGGCTGAAGGCGTCTGAGGTCGAGGAAGTGATCCTGGTCGGCGGCATGACCCGCATGCCCAAGGTCATCGAGGCTGTGAAGCAGTTTTTCGGCAGGGAGCCGAACCGCGGCGTCAACCCGGATGAGGTTGTCGCGATCGGCGCGGCGATCCAGGCCGGTGTATTGCAAGGCGAGGTCAAGGACGTTCTGCTGCTCGACGTGACCCCGCTGTCGCTGGGTATCGAGACGCTGGGCGGCGTGTTCACCCGCCTGATCGACCGCAACACGACGATCCCGACCAAGAAGAGTCAGACCTTCTCAACCGCCGAAGACAGCCAGACGGCCGTCACGATCCGTGTCTTCCAGGGCGAGCGCGAGATGGCGGCCGACAACAAGATCCTCGGGCAGTTCGACCTCGTCGGCATCCCGTCGGCGCCGCGCGGCATGCCGCAGATCGAGGTCACCTTCGACATCGACGCCAACGGCATCGTGCAGGTTTCGGCAAAGGACAAGGCGACCGGCAAGGAACAGCAGATCCGCATCCAGGCGTCGGGCGGGCTCAACGAGGCCGACATCGACCAGATGGTCAAGGACGCCGAGGCGCACGCCGCCGAAGACAAAAAGCGGCGCGATCTGGTCGAGGCGCGCAACCAGGCCGACGGTCTGATCCACTCGACCGAGCGCAGCATCACCGAGGCCGGCGACAAGGTGCCGGCTGGCGATATCGAGGCGACGCGGGCGGCGATCCAGGCCCTGAAGGATGTGCTGGACAGTGACGATTCCGAGCAGATCAAGGCCAAGACCGAAGCCCTGGCGCAGGCCGCGATGAAGATCGGCGAGGCGCTGTACAAGGCGCAGCAGGCCGCCGGCGAGCCCGGTGGTCCGCAGGGCGGCCCCGGTGCTGGGCCTGGCCCCGGCGCAGGTCCCGGCGGCGGTTCGGGTAATGACAAGGTCGTTGACGCCGATTTCGAGGAAGTCGACGATCACAAGAAGCGCGGCTCGGCATAAAGCCTGCAGCGATTTGAGACCACGCCGTCTCGGGCCGTCGCCCGGGACGGCCCTCTCCTTCTGACCTCAGGCGTCCGTCGACAATGGCGAAGCAGGATTTTTACGAAACTCTTGGCGTGTCGAAATCGGCCGATGCCGATGAATTGAAGCGGGCCTATCGCAAACTCGCGATGCAGTTTCATCCCGACCGCAATGCCGGCGACAAAACCGCCGAACAGAAATTCAAAGACATCAGCGAAGCCTACGAGGTCCTGAAAGACGATCAGAAGCGCGCCGCCTATGATCGGTTTGGTCACGCTGCCTTTGAAAACGGCAGCCGCGGCCCGCAAGATTCCGGGTTCCAGGGCGGGTTCGCCGATATTTTCGAGGAGATGTTCGGTGCGATGGGTGGCCGGCGCGGCGGCCAGGCTGGCCCGGCTCGCGGCAGCGATCTGCGCTACAACATCGAGGTGTCGCTCGAAGACGCGTTTCGCGGCAAGCAGACGACGATCCGCGTCGCAACCTTTGTCCATTGCGACACCTGCAAGGGCACCGGCGCCGAGACCGGGTCACGCCCGGTCAACTGCCGCACCTGCCAGGGCCACGGCCGCGTGCGCACCCAGCAGGGCTTTTTCACCGTCGAGCGCACCTGTCCGACCTGCCAGGGCGCAGGCAAGACGATCGAGAAGCCGTGCAAGCCGTGCGCGGGACAGGGCCGGGTGCGGCGCGAGAAGACGCTGTCGGTCAATATTCCCTCCGGCGTCGAGGACGGCACCCGCATTCGCCTCGCCGGCGAGGGCGAGGTCGGGCCGCACGGCGCCTCGCCGGGTGATCTCTATATTTTCGTCAGCATCACGGCGCACTCGATCTTCCAGCGCGACGGCGCCAACATTTTCTGCCGCGTGCCGATCGCGTTCACGACCGCCGCGCTTGGCGGCGCGATCGAGGTGCCGACCGTCGAGGGCACCCGCACCAAGGTTACCGTGCCCCCCGGCACCCAATCCGGCCATCAGTTCCGCCTGCGCGGCAAGGGGATGACCGTGCTCCGCTCGTCGGTGCGCGGCGATATGTACATCCAGTCGGTCGTCGAAACCCCGGTCAACCTGACGAAGCGCCAGCAGGAACTGCTGCGCGAATTCGAGAAAGCCGGCGAAAACAATAAGACGCATCCGGAAAGCGAAGGCTTTTTCGCCCGCGTCAAGGAGTTCTTCGAAGACTTACGCGAGTAACGGCGCGTCCGTCTCCGGGAGAGGGGAGATTACGCGGTCGCGGCGCCGTCTACCGGCAGGGCGGCGCCCGAGACGAACGAGGCTTCGTCGGACAGCAGAAACAGCGCGGCGTTGGCGATTTCCTCGGGTTTGCCGGTACGGCGCATCGGGATTTGCTGGCTACGCCGGACGATCAACGCCTCCTTGTCTTCCTCCCCCGGCGCCTGCTGCTGGTCGGGGCGGGACACGAAGACCCGCAGCATTGGCGTGTCTATCGGTCCCGGGCAAATCGCGTTGGCGCGGATACGGTCGGGGGCGAGCCGCTTGGCCAGCGCGCGCGTAAATCCGATAACGCCAAACTTGGCCATTGAATAGACCGGGCTGAACTGCGAGCCCACCAGCCCCGATGTCGAGGCCGTGTAAAGCAGCGCGCCGCCGCCGCGCACCCGCATTTCGGGGATCGCCGCCTCGGTCGTGACCAGGATCGTGCGCAGATTGAGGTCGAGGGCCAGTTCGAAATCGGCCATGTCGATGCCTTCGATCGCGGCCGGGCCGGGATGGCCGACATGGTTCCACACGAAATCGAGCCCGCCATAGGCGTTGGCGGTGCGCCGTACGATGTCGCGGGCGAACTCGTCGGTCCGCAGATCGCCGACCAGCCCGAGCGCCCGGCCACCGGCGGCGGTGATCTCGGCCACAACGGCATCGACCCCGGCCTGATCGATATCCACCACCCCGACCGCCGCGCCTTCCCGTGCAAAGCGCAACGCACCGGCCCGCCCCATGCCGGAAGCTGCTGCCGTGACGAGGCCGATCTTGTTTTGCAGGCGCATGTTTCGCTACGACCTTTTATTAAACGCGATGAATCAAGTTAACGTCTGACGTATCTCGTTAGGCGCAATCAGCTCCAAATCTTCATCCGGCTCAGTATAATGGAAGATATCTCCATCCTCTGATTTAATGATTATACCCTTCTTCAAATATTTCCATTCGGTGCAGGAGAATTGCGGTGCGTACTCGTTCGTATCGAGCGAGCACACGACAGTGCCGTGTCTTCCGGACCACAATTTTACGCGGTCACCCACTGCGACGACGCGACCATCAGAATATTGCATCGCTATTGCCTCGTGCCTCACATCGGAACCGCCTCGGGCGGCGGCGGCCCGGCAACAATCCCAACCTTGCTCCAGAAACAGTCACAGGTGAATGGATTTTGATGCCGTTCGTAGAGATGGGAATGATCTCCCGGGAAAGGATGATGTGGTCGGCTTGGAGGAACCCGATCGAGGCGATAACCCACAGTCCCCACGGGCGGAATGCACGGCGGACACTCCCGCCGCCTTGACCCGCTAGCTGAACCAGCCGTCACGCCGCCATGCCCTTGCCGTCGTACAGTTCATCGAAGGCCGCGGCATAGACCGCGCGGATCGTGTGGCGGCGGATTTTCAGGGTCGGGGTCAGCTGCGCGTTGGCTTGGGTAAAGGGTTCCGTCGCGATGATGAACCGCCGCACCCGCTCGACCGCCGGCAGGCCCTGGTTCACCCGGCCGACCACCTCGCCCAGCGCCTTGTGGAACCCGGCATCCCGCGCCAGCACCGCAAGGTCGGGCGTGCCGCGCGTGCCGGTATATTTTGCTGCGAAATCCGGATCGGGCACGATGACCGCGACCAGAAACGGACGCCGGTCGCCGAACACCATCGCCTGCGCGATCTCCGGCGCGAGGGTCAATGCGCCCTCGATGCGCGCCGGCGCAATCATGTCGCCGCCCGAATTCTTGATGAAATCGCGCTTGCGGTCGGTGATGCGCAGATACCCGTCGCTGTCGAGCAGGCCGATATCGCCGGTGTGCAGCCAGCCATCGACCAGAGTGCGCGCCGTCGATTCCGGGTCGTTCCAATAGCCTTTCATCACATTGTCGCCGGCCACCAGGATTTCGCCGTCCTCGGCGATGCTGACCTGCACGCCGTCAATCGGGGGGCCGACCGTGTCGATGCGGATATGGTCAGGCCGGTTGCAGCAGATCACCGGCGCCGCCTCGGTCTGGCCATAGCCCTGCAACAGGCGAACCCCGAGCGCCAGAAAGAAGCTGCCGATCTCCGGGTTGAGCGGCGCGCCGCCCGACACCATCGCCTTGAGCCGCCCGCCGAACCGCGCCTTGACCTTGCCGCGCACCAGTTTTTCGAGCAGCGGGTCGAGCATCCGTTCGCTGGTGCTCAGCGCATGCCCGTCGAGCCGCTTGCGGCCGATCGCGACGGCGCGCTCGAACAGTTTGCGCTTCAGGCCGCGCTCGCGCTCGATGCCGAGCCGGATGCGCTGGTGCATCGTCTCGTAGAGGCGCGGCACCGCGGTCATGATCGTCGGCTTCACTTCGACGAGGTTGCCGGCGAGCGTCTCGGCGCCCTCGGCGAAATAGATCTGCGCGCCGATCGAGATCGGGAACATCATCCCGGCGGTGTGCTCGTAGGAATGCGACATCGGCAGGAAGCTGAAGGAAAACCTCGTCGCCGAGGCCGAGCATCTCCAGCAGGCGATAGGCGCCGCGGCAATTGCCGATGATGTTGCGGTGGCTCAGCATCACGCCCTTCGGCACGCCGCCAGTGCCCGAGGTGTAGATGATGCAGGCCATGTCGTCGGGCTGTAGCCCGTCGATACGCTCGGGTGTGGCAGCCAGCGCTGCGTCAGCACGGCATCCCAGGAATGGACCGGCGGCCGCCCCGGCGCTGCCGGCATCGCCTCCATCGTGACGACAGCCTGCACGCTCGGCACCTGCGCGCGCGGCGGGGAGCAGGCGGGCCGCCAGCGCCGCGGTCGACACGATCGCCAGCCGCGCGCTGCTGTTGCCGAGAATGTGGCGGTGGTCCTCGACCGTGTTGGTGACATAGGCCGGCACCGTCACCCCGCCGGCGCTCATGATCGCGAGGTCGGCGATCGACCCATTCCGGCCGGTTTTCCGACACCAGCACCACCCGGTCGCCCGGCTCGATCCCGAGCGCGACCAGCCCGGCCGCCAGCCGCCGCACCTGATCCGCCGCATCGGCCCAGTTCAGCGGCCGGTAGGCGCCGTCGCGCTTGGCCCACAAAAACGGCCGCGCGCCGCGCTCCCCCGCGACCGCAAAGAACATCGCCGGCAGACTGCGCCAGCTTGCGTAATCCATTACTGCTCCGCATTCCCGTAGCCGGTGCGGCGCGGTTGGTTCGTTGCCGCCGCCGCCCCATATCCCCAGCCATGATGCCTGCGTTGCCCCCAAAGGCGAAAGCCGCGATGCCCGGCACCGGCCCCCTTCTTGTCATCCCGGGGCGACCCGAAGGGGCGAACCCGGAACCCAGGAACACGGACGGTGCCAGGCTCCGAGAAGCCCGTGTGCTTGGCTTCCGGGTTCCGAGCCGCGCTCGGCCCCGGAATGACATCAAATGGGAGATCGATAGACAATGAGCACTGCTGCTGCGGCCCACAAAAAGACCTCGGCCCGTTGCCGGAATGGAACCTCGCCGACCTGTATCCCGGCCGCGACAGCCCGGAACTCGTCGCGCGACCTCGCCGAACTGGCGGCGGCGGCGACCGCCTTCCGCGAGCAGTATCAGGGCAAGCTCGCCGACACTGGCCGGCGCCGAACTCGGCGGCGGCGGTGGCGCAATACGAGCGGCTGCAGGAAATCGCCGGCCGCATCATGAGCTATGCCGAACTGACCCGCGCCGGCAATGTCGCCGACCCGGAGATCGCGCCGGTTCGCCCAGACGATGCACGAGCGCATCAACGCGATCTCGACCGAATTGCTGTTTTTCACGCTCGAACTCAACCGCATCGACGATGCGGTGCTCGACGCAAAGCTGGCCGACCCGGCACTGGCGCATTACCGGCCGTGGCTGCGCGACGTGCGAGCGCAGCGGCCGCATCAGCTGAGCGACGATCTCGAAAAGCTGCTGCATGAAAAATCGGTGGCGGGCGCCGCGGCGTGGACGCGCCTGTTCGACGAAACCATCGCCGATCTGCGCTTCCCGTTTCGCGGCCGCGACCTGACCGAGCCCGAGGTCGATGCACCTGCTGTCGGACCGCGACGGCGCGGTTCGGCGCGACGCGGCCTTGTCGATCGGCGAGGTGCTCGGCAAAAACGGCCGCACTTTCGCGCTGATCACCAACACCCTCGCCAAGGACAAGGAGGTCGAGGACCGCTGGCGCCATTTCCCGAAGCCGATCTCGGCCCGCAACCTGTCGAACCTCGTCGAGGACGATGTCGTCGACGCGCTGATCGCGGCGGTGCGGGCGAGCTATCCGGCACTGGCGCACCGCTATTACCGGCTGAAGGCGAGATGGTTTGGGGTCGGGCAATTGCCGTTCTGGGACCGCAACGCGCCGCTCCCCGGCGACGACGACCGCGCCATCCCGTGGCCGGAGGCGAGGCGACGGTGCTCGGCGCCTATCGCGCGTTTTCGCCGGAAATGGCGGCGATCGGCGAGCGGTTTTTCGCCTCGCGCTGGATCGACGCGCCGACGCGGCCCGGCAAGTCGCCCGGCGCCTTCGCCCATCCGACCGTGCCCGGCGCGCACCCCTATCTGCTGCTGAACTACCAGGGCAAACAGCGCGATGTGATGACCCTGGCGCACGAACTCGGCCACGGCGTGCATCAGGTGCTGGCGGCGGGCAGGGGCAGCTGATGGCCGACACGCCGCTGACCCTCGCCGAAACCGCCTCGGTGTTCGGCGAGATGCTGACCTTCCGCGCCGTGCTGGCGCGCGAGACCGACCCGGCCCGGCGCAAGATCATGATCGCCGGCAAGGTCGAGGACATGCTGAACACGGTGGTCCGCCAGATCGCCTTCGTGACCTTCGAGACGCGGGTGCACGACGAACGGCGCGAGGCCGAACTGACCGCCGAACGCCTCTGCGACATCTGGATGGAGGTGCAGCGCGAAAGCCTCGGGCCCGCCTTACGGCTCGACGACGAGTACCGCTATTACTGGAGCTACATCCCGCATTTCATCCACTCGCCGTTCTATGTCTACGCCTATGCCTTCGGCGACTGCCTGGTGAATTCGCTCTACGCGGTCTACCAGGACGCCCACGAGGGCTTCGCCGACCGCTACCTGACCCTGCTGCGCGCCGGCGGCACGCTGCGCCACCGCGAATTGCTGGCCCCGTTCGGCCTCGACGCGGCCGACCCTGCCTTCTGGTCCAAGGGCCTCGGCGTTATCGCCGGGTTCATCGACGAGCTGGAAGCGCTGGGTTAATAATTCGACCAAGTGGAGTTCGCAACCCTCGTAGCCCTGGTAGGATGGGCTGAGCGCAGCGAAGCCCATCGCGCTTCCCGGCCCCGGATCGGCAGATGATGGGCTTCGCTGCGCTCAGCCCATCCTACGGCACCGCTACGGCAGTTTCATGCGGGTGCAGCGCACCGATGTAGCGGGTGACGTCGATCTCGTCGATCTGCTCGGGCAGCAGGAAGATGTCGGCATAGGCGCGGTAGACGCCCGAGGTCAGGAACAGCTCGAACAGATCGGGGTCGAGATGATGGTCACGGCTCATATGGGCCATGATCTCGATGCACTCCGACAGTTTCTTGCGCGCTTTATAGGGTCGGTCGCGCGCGGTCAGCGCCTCGAAGATGTCGGCGATCATCATGATCTTGGCCGGCACGCTCATCTGGTCCGCTTGTCAGGCCGCGCGGATAGCCGGTGCCATTCATCTTTTCGTGGTGACCGCCGGCCCATTCCGTGACACGCCGCAGGTTCTTCGGAAACGGCAGCGAATCCAGCATGATGATCGTCTGCACGATGTGGTCGTTGATGTGGTAGCGCTCTTCGTCGGTCAGCGTGCCGCGGCGGATCGCGAGGTTGTAGATTTCGCCGAGATTGGCTTTGTATTTCGGCGGCTCGATCACGAACCCCCAGGGGTTATCGGCGGCGAGCGGCGCCGAGTCGTGCTCGATGATGTGAGCGGGCTTGTCGACCAGCAGGTGTTCGGTCGCCGGCAACGGCTCGCGCGTCTGCGGCTGGCGGGCGCTTTCCTCCCATGACAGGCCGAGCCGGTCGTCGAGCGTGCGCTGCCATGTGACGCCGGCAATCCGCTCGACCCGCGCGATCTTTTCCGGCGCCATGAATTCGCCGCCGATATTGCATTCGGCGATAAAGGCGAAATCGTCGTCGAGCTGGGCCAGCCGCTCGTCGCGGGCGGTGCGCAGCGCCGGTTCGTCGCCGCCGGCCATGACGCCTTTCAGGTACTCGATCTCGGCGTCGCGCTTGACGACCTCGAAGCGGGTGCGGATTTCGTGGATGCGGTTGTAGATGGTTTCGAGCTTGGTCGCCTTGTCGACGACGAATTCGCGGGTCGTGACCTTGCCGCAATCGTGCAGGCCGCCGGCGACTTCAAGCTCGTACCATTCCTCTTCGTTGAGATGAAAATCGGCAAATGGTCCGGCCTCAATGTCGGAGGCGGCGCGGGCCAGCATGTTGGTCAATTCCGGCACGCGGTGGCAATGGCCGCCGGTATAGGGCGATTTGGCGTCGATCGCGCTGGCAAACACCTTGAGCACCGAGCGGAACAGGTTTTTTTGCGCGTCGATCAGCATCTGGTTGTCGAGCGCCACCGCCGCCTGACTGGCCAGCGCCTCGACCAAAGGCACGATGTCGGCCGAAAAAGGGATGGTCTCGCCGTTGCCACCGCGCGCGTTGATCAGTTGCAGCACGCCGACGACCTCGGTGTCGTGGTTTTTCAGCGGCACGGTCAGGAAGGATTGCGAGTGATACCCGGTGCGCGCGTCGAAGGCGCGCGGTCCACTGAAATCAAAGCCGGGAGCGTTGTACGCGTCGGCCAGATTGATCGTTTGGCCGGTGCCGGCCGCGGTGGCGACGACGCTGGCGGAATTGAAGGTGCCATCGGCGGCGTGCATCTGCACCGGCGGGAACGGGATCGGGGCGCCGGTCGTGCCGCCGAGCGCGATGTTCATCGTGTCGTTGCGCATGATCATAAAGCGCAGTTCGCGCCGATCGTCACTGACGAGGTAGAGCGTCCCGCCATCGGCATTGGTCAGTTCTTTGGCGCCGAGCAGGATCACTTCGAGCAGGCGATTGTGGTTGCGCTCCGCCGACAGCGCGATACCAAGCTCGATAAGCCGCCGGTACCCGAGTTCCCGGTCCTCTTCAAGCAAATGTGCGGACATGCTCTCCTCCCAGGAACCGGGGGCGCCGCGCGCTTCGATGTGCAGGCCGCGGCGCCCCCGATAGCAACGTATGCCGTCCGGCCTGCCTACCAAATGGGCGAGCGACCGCCATCGACATTGATCGAGGTGCCGGTCACATAGGAGGCAGCCTCGGAAGCCATGAAACAGGCGACGCTGGCGAATTCCTCGGCGCGGCCCATGCGGCCGAGCGGCACGCTGCGGCCGGCCTGCGCGATGAAATCCTCCAGCGACACGTTGGCGCCTTCGCGCTGGTGGCGGCGCACGATCTGGTCGCTGACGATGACGCCGACATGCAGCGAATTCGCCAGCACGTTGTGGGGCGCGCCTTCCTGCGACAGCACCTTGGTGAAGGCAAGCTGGGCGGCGCGGCTGATCGAGGTCGGCGCGCTGTCGGGGCCCGGTGCCTTGGCGCCGATATTGAGGACGCTGATGATGCGGCCCCATTTGCGCTCTTTCATCTGCGGGAAGATGAGCCGGCAGAAGCGCACCTGGGCAAACAGTTTCAGGTCGAAATCGGCCTGCCACATCTCGTCGGTAAGGGTTTCCGACGGGCCGCGGGTCGATTGCCCGGCATTGTTGACGAAAATGTCGACCTTGCCGAATTCCGACATGACCTGGTCATAGGCCTTGCGGATCGGTTCGGCCTTCGACACGTCGCAGCTGATCGCCGAGACCTTGCCCTTGCCGCCCTTGGCGACGATCTGCTTTTTCGCCGCTTCGAGCGCCGCCACATCGCGCGCCAGAATCGCGACATCCGCGCCCGACGCGGCGTATTCCTCGGCGATCGCAAGACCGAGGCCCTTGCTGCCGCCGGTGATGATCGCGCTCCTGCCGTCCAACCGGATTTCCATGTCAAATCTCCTCCCAGGAATGGCGTGCCGGCGTGGTGCCGGCGTCACAGCTACTTTGCCGTGATGCGATCGATTTCGTCCATGTCTTCCCGCGACAGCCGCCAGTTTGCCGCCTTGACGTTGGCCTCGATCTGTTCGGGGCTGGTCGCGCCGGCGATGACGCTGGCGACCGCCGGGCGGTGCAGCAGCCAGCTGAACGCCAATTCCAGCATTGTATGGCCGCGCGCCTCGCAGAAATCGGCGAGGTGTTCGACCGTTTCCCAGTTGCGCTCGGTCAGATAGCGGTCGGCGAGGCGGGCTGTCGTCGCGAGCCGCGCACCCGAGGGCAACGGCATGTTGCGCCGATACTTTCCGGTCAAGAGGCCGTTGGCGAGCGGCGAAAACGGGATCAACCCAAGATTGTAGGATTGCAGGACCGGCATCAGCGCGTCGTCGAGTTCGCGTTCGAGCAGGCTGTAGCGTTCCTGGCACGAAATGAACCGGTCAAGCCCCAGATGCGTCGAGGTCCACTGCGCCTCGACCACCTGCCACGCCGACAAGGTCGAGCAGCCGATATAGCGCACCTTGCCCTGCCGCATCAGGTCGTCGAGCGCCCGCAATGTCTCCTCGATCGGGGTGCGGGGGTCTTCGATGTGCTGCTGGTAGAGGTCGAGGTAATCGGTGTTGAGGCGTTTCAGGCTGGCTTCGACCGCACTCATGATATAGCGCCGCGATGCGCCCTGCAGGCGGCCCTCGCTGTCCATCGGGCGGGCGAATTTGCTCGCCAGCACGATGTCGGCGCGGCGTGCGCCCAATGCCTTGCCGAGATATTCCTCGGACAGGCCGCGCTCGCCGTAAGTGTCCGATGTGTCGAAAAACGTGATGCCGAGATCGAGTGCCTTGTGGACGACGGCACGCGTCGTCGCCATGTCGTTTCGCCCGCCGAAATTGTTGCACCCGAGCCCGACCGCCGAAACGATCAGGCCCGAACGCCCGAGATTGCGCTGATCCACCAGTCTTCCCCTATCCGGTACTACTGCTGCCACACTATAGAGGACAGTTGATGCACCTAGTCAGCGCCGTCGCTCCGGGCGTCTTCGGGATTGCGCCATTCTGGATGGCGATTGCTGTTTTTTCGTTAACCTACCTGCTGGTCATTGCCGACCGCATCAACCGCTCGATCATCGCGCTACTCGGTGCCGGAGCGATGATCCTGACCGGTGTGCTGAGCCAGGACGAGGCAATAAAAGGGATCGATTTCAACACCATCGCGCTGCTGACCGGAATGATGGTGCTGGTGTCGATCGCGCGGCGCTGCGGCATCTTCGAATACATCGCGGTATGGACGGCACAGACGGGCCGAGCCGAGCCGTGGGCCATCCTGGCCATGCTGTCGCTGGTCACCGCGATCGTATCTGCGTTTCTCGACAATGTGACGACAGTCCTGCTGATCGCGCCGGTGACGCTGGAGATCGCGCGCTACCTCGAAGTACCGCCCTACCCGTTTCTGTTCGCCGAAGTATTCGCCTCGAATATCGGCGGTACGGCGACCCTGATCGGCGACCCGCCCAACATCATCATCGGCTCGGCGGCGGGGCTCAGCTTCAACGATTTCGTCGTCAATCTGGCGCCGGTCATCATCGTCGCGCTGGCGGTGCAGATCGTCGCCACGCACCTGATCTGGGGGCGGCGCCTGCGCGCCGGCGCCGAGGCGCGCGACCGGGTCATGGCGCTCGATACGCACGACCTGATCACCGACCGGCCGTTGTTGCGCAACGCCCTGATCGTCATCGGTGGTGTCATCGTCGCCTTTGTGTTCGCCAGACCGTTGAACCTGCAGCCGGGGACGATCGCGCTGTTCGGCGCCGCGGTGTTGATGCTGCTGCACAATATCGAGCATCACCGCGAACCCGCGAAGCAGACGGTGCGGGTGACCGAGACCTTCAACGAGATCGACTGGATCACGATCTTCTTTTTTATCGGGCTGTTCATCATCGTTCACGCGATCGATGTCGCGGGGGTCCTTGACCTTGCCGCTCAACGTCTGATCGGGTTGACCGGCGGCGACCCGGCGACCACCGCGGTCGCGATCCTGTGGGGCTCCGCATTGCTGTCGGCAATCGTCGACAACATCCCGTTTGTCGCCGCGATGATCCCGCTGATCCGGGAACTGGCACCGCATCTGGGGGGTATCGAGCAGGTGACGCCGCTCTGGTGGGCCTTGTCGCTCGGTGCCTGCCTTGGCGGCAACGGCACGCTGATCGGCGCCTCGGCCAATCTGGCGGTGGCCGGCATTGCCGAACGCAACGGCGTCGATTTTCGCTTCACCACCTACCTAAGGCACGCTTTCGGGCTGATGCTGGTCAGCGTCGCGATCAGCAATCTTTATCTATGGTTGCGCTATCTGTAGGCAGCGCCCGGTGTATCATGCGCGCCAACTTCGCCAGCTTGCGATACGGGAGGACATTGATGTTGCGGCGCCGTGCTTTCATCGCGACCGGAGGGCTGGGACTGGCCGGAGCGGCTTTGGCGGCTCCCGCCGTCGCGCAGACCCAACCCGAGATCAAATGGCGGATGGCGTCGAGTTTTCCGAAAAGCCTCGATACCCTCTATGGCGGCGCCGAATTCATCGCCAACCGGGTCAGCGAGGCGACCGACGGCAAGTTCCAGATTCGCGTGTTCGCCGCCGGCGAGATCGTGCCGGCGTTCCAGGTGCTCGACGCGGTCGGCAACAACACCGTCGAGATCGGTCATTCCGCCAGCTATTACTATGTCGGCAAGGACCCGACCTTCAGCTTTGACTGCACGATGCCGTTCGGCATGAATGCGCGGCAGATGAATGCCTGGATGATTGCGCGGCGGCGGCATGGATCTGCTGCGCAACTTCTTCAAGGACTACAAGGTCTACAACATCCCGGCGGGCAATACCGGCGCGCAGATGGGCGGCTGGTATCGCAAGGAGATCAAGACCGTCGCCGACCTCAACGGCCTCAAATTCCGCATCGCCGGTCTCGCCGGCGCGATCCTCGGCAAGCTCGGTGTTGTGGCCCAGCAGATTCCCGGCGGCGATATCTACCCGGCGCTCGAAAAAGGCACGATCGACGCGGCCGAATGGGTCGGCCCCTATGACGATGAAAAGCTCGGCTTCTACAAGGTCGCGAAATATTACTACTACCCCGGCTGGTGGGAGGGGCAGGCGCAACTCAGCGCCTATATCAACCTCGCACAATGGGAAGGTCTGCCGAAGAGCTACAAGGCGATCCTGACCTCGGCCTGTGCCGAGGCGGAATGGTGGATGCTGGCGAAATATGACACCGACAACGTCGCGGCCTTGCGCCGTCTGGTGGCAAACGGTGCGGTATTGCGGCCGTTCTCAAAGGAAATCCTCGACGCCTGCTATAAGGCAACCCAGGAATTCTACACCGAGACCGCTCTCAAGAACGAAAAGTTCAAGACGATCTACGAACCCTGGAAGAAATTCCTCAGCGACGAACACCAATGGTTCCGCGTCGAAGAGCAGCAATTCGACAACTACATGCTCTCGGTGAAGGATTAAGCATCTCCGGCAGGTGTTAACCGCCGTTCCCGACCTGCCGGCCCCTACCGCATCGCGGCGCGGCTTCGTTCCGGGTAGAGGCCGAGCAGCCCGTCGCGCGAGGCGGGGCAGACGCCGCGCTCGGTGATCAGCGCGGTGACGAGCCGCGCCGGGGTCACGTCGAAGGCGAAATTCGCGGCCGGGCTGTCCTCCGGCGTCAGGCGCACCTCGACGCGCTCGCCGGCTGCGGTCCAGCCGGCGATGTGGGTGACCTCGCGCGCGTCGCGCTGCTTCGATCGGGATTGCGGCGCCGTCGTCGACGTCCCAGTCGATCGTCGGCGACGGCAGCGCGACATAGAACGGCACGCCGTTATCGTGCGCCGCCAGCGCCTTCAGATAGGTGCCGATCTTGTTGGCGACATCGCCGCCGGCGGTCGTGCGGTCGGTGCCGACGATGCACAGATCGACCCTGCCGTGCCGCATCAGATGGCCGCCGGCATTGTCGGCGATGACCGTGTGCGGCACGCCGTGCTGCCCGAGTTCCCAGGCGGTCAGGCTGGCGCCCTGGTTGCGCGGCCGGGTCTCGTCGACCCAGACATGCAGCGGGATGCCGCCATCGTGGGCGCGATAGATCGGCGCCAGCGCGGTGCCCCAATCGACCGTCGCGAGCCAGCCGGCATTGCAATGCGTCAGGATTTCGACCGCGCCGATCCTTGCCTTCTGGCGGCGCGCTCGATCAGCGGCAGCGCCGTGCTCGCCGATCGCGCGGTTGATCGCGACATCCTCGTCGGCGATCGCGGCGGCGCGCTCGAGCGCCGCGGCGCGACGCCGCGCCGGCGGCACCGCGGCCAGCGCGCGCGCATGTCGCCGAGCGCCCAGGCGAGATTGACCGCGGTCGGCCGGGTCGCGGCGAGGATGGTCGACGGCCTGCGTCGAGCGCCGGCGTCCGACGGGTCGGCGGCGACCGCCAGCGCCATGCCATAGGCGGCGGCCGCGCCGATCAGCGGCGCGCCGCGCACCTGCATGTCGCGGATCGCCCGCGCCGCGTCGTCGAGGCTTCGCAGGCGGCACGATGACCAGCTCGTGCGGCAGCAGCGTCTGGTCGATGATCTCGACGCTGGCGCCGTCCTCGGCGGGCCAGATCGTCCGCATCGGCCGGCCATTGACGTTCATCGCAGCGCCTTCACCGGCGGCCGAGCACCCGGCCGGCGACCGCGTCGAGCCGGGCCAGCATCGCCGGGTCGCGGCTGTCGGGCGCGGTGATCAGCGCGTGGTCGAGCGCGTGCTGGCAGCCGTTGGCGGCACGGTCCGGCATGGCTGGCGAGCAGCGGCACGACGCTCTTGACCAGGGCGCGGGCGTTGATCGGCGTTGGCCTGCAGCACCGACAGGATCATCTCGACCGTCACCTCGTCGTGCCCCGGATGCCAGCAATCGTAATCGGTCACCATCGCGACGGTCGCGTAGCAGATCTCGGCTTCGCGGGCGAGCTTGGCCTCCGGCATGTTGGTCATGCCGATCACGTCGCAGCCCCACGAGCGGTACAGCTCGCTTTCGGCCAGGGTCGAGAATTGCGGCCCCTCCATGACCAGGTAGGTGCCGCCGCGCTTCGACGCGATAAGCCCGGCGCGCGGCGCCGGCGGCGGCGAGCGCGTCGCCGACCCGGCCGCAGACCGGGTGCGCCATCGACACATGCGCGACGCAGCCGGCGCCGAAAAAGCTCTTCTCGCGGGCGAAGGTGCGGTCGATGAACTGGTCGATCGACGACGAAATCGCCGGGCGCGAAATCCTCGCGCAGGCTGCCGACCGCCGACAGCGACACGATGTCGGTGACGCCGCAGCGCTTCAGCGCGTCGATATTGGCGCGGAAATTGATCGCCGACGGCGGATGCGGTGGCCGCGCCCGTGCCGCGGCAGAAACACGACCTGCTGCCCGTCGAGCGTGCCAAAGCAGAATTCGTCGGAGGTCTGGCCGAACGGGCTCTCGACCCGGCGCCACGCGACATCGGCGAGGCCGTCGATCTGGTAGAGCCCGCTGCCGCCGATGATGCCGATGACGGGGCTGGTCATCCCGATCGTGCTCCCGTGCGCATTCCAGCCGGCTAGAATCAGGCGACATTACCAGACTTGTCCGGTTGCGGAGATTCGAATCGCGGCTTAGTGAATGCGCGCCCAGATCTTGCGCTTGGCGGCGTAGAGCACCAGCCGGTCAGCACCAGGAGGAACAGGATCACCTTGAAGCCCATGCGGTGCCGGTCGTCGAGGTTCGGCTCGGCCGCCCAGGCGAGGAAGGTGACGACGTCGTGCGCACATCTGCGCCACCGTCGCCTTGCGTGCCGTCGGCATACTTGACCTGCCCGTCGGCGGTCAGCGGCGGCGGCATCGCGATCTGATGCCCCGGGAAATACTCGTTGTAGTACATGTTCGGCGTTCATCTTGACGCCGGCCGGCGCGTCCTTGAACCCGGTCAGGATGGCGTCAGACATAGTCGCGCACCGCCCTCGCGCGCCTTGGTGATCAGCGACAAATCGGGCGGCAGGGCGCCGTTATTCGCCGCCCGCGCCGCATTGTCGTTGGCGAACGGGCCGGGGATCGGGTCGGACGGCCGAGCCGGCCGCTGGAACATTTCGCCCTGGCATCGTTCGGGCCATCGGTGACCTGGTACTGCGCGGCGATGCCTTTGACCTGATCCTCGGTATAGCCGAGATCCTCGAGGTTGCGGAAGAACAGGTGCTTGACCGGGTGGCAGGCCGAGCAGACCTCCTTGTAGACCTGGAAGCCGCGCTGCAGCGCGGCCCGGTCATAGGTGCCGAACACGCCGTCGAACGACCATTGCTGCTGTGGCGGCGGACGGCGTCTCGTCTTCGGCCCGCACCGGCGCGGTTCCGGCAAGCAACGCCAGCGCCGCGAACGCGGCGAGGACAAGTTTCGGCATGTCAGTGGCCTTCCGTCGCGCCAGGAGCCGAGCACCGGCGTGCCGATGCTGAGCGGCAAGGGCCGCGGCCGCTCGAGTTTGCCGATCAGCGGCACCAGGATCAGGAAGTGGAAGAAATACTAGAAGGTGGCGAGCTGCCCGATCGCGACGCATGTTCCCCTCCGGCGTGTGCGCCCCGACATAGCCGAGCGTCAGCACGTCGATCAGCAGCAGCCAGAACGAGCCATTTATAGATCGGCCGGAACCTCGCGCTGCGCACCCGCGACGTATCGAGCCAGGGCAGCACGAACAGCACCAGGATCGAGGCGAACATCAGCAGCACGCCGAGCAGCTTGCCGGGGATGCCGAGGAAGTTGAACGTGATCGAGCGCAGGATCGCGTAGAACGGCAGGAAGTACCATTCCGGCACGATGTCGGGCGGCGTCTGCAGCGGGTTGGCCGGGATGTAGTTCTGCGGGTCGCCCAGCGCGTTCGGCATGTAGAACACGAAGATCGCATAGAAGATCAGGAACACCGACAACCCGAACATGTCCTTGATCGTGTAGTACGGGTGGAACGGGATCGAATCCTGCGGTCCGCGATGGTCGATGCCGAGCGGGTTGTTCGAGCCGTGCGTGTGCAGCGCGACCAGGTGCAGCCCGACCACCGCGACGATCACGAACGGCAGCAGGTAATGCAGCGAGAAGAAGCGGTTGAGCGTCGGGTTGCCGACCGTAAACCCGCCCCACAGCAGCGTCACGATCTTGCTGCCGACCACCGGGATCGCCGAGAACAGGTTGGTGATGACGGTGGCGCCCCAATAGCTCATCTGGCCCCAGGGCAGCACATAGCCCATGAACGCCGTCGCCATCATCAGCAGCAGGATGACGACGCCGAGCATCCACAGCAACTCGCGCGGATACTTGTAGGAGCCGTAATAGAGCCCGCGGAAAATGTGGATGTAGACGATCAGGAAGAACATCGACGCGCCGTTCATATGGATGTAGCGCAACAGCCACCCATAATTCACGTCGCGCATGATGCGCTCGACCGAGTTGAAGGCGAGGCCCGAATTCGGCGTGTAGTGCATCGCCAGCACGACGCCGCTGACGATCATGATCACCAGCATGATCCCGGCCAGCGAGCCGAAATTCCACCAGTAGTTCAGGTTGCGCGGGGTCGGATACTCGTTGAGTTCGTGCTCCAGCTGCGCGACGAACGGCAGCCGGTAATCGACCCAGCGGATGATCCGCCCGGTGCGGGTATTGGAGTTCAACAGGGACGAGCTGCCGGCAGACCCGGATGCGATGCGGCCATGGCGCTTCCTAACCGATCTTGATGGCGGTGTGCGGAGGTGAATTCGTAAGGCGGCACCTCCAGATTGGCCGGCGCCGGTCCCTGCCGGATGCGCGCCGACGTGTCGTAGACCGAGCCGTGGCACGGGCAGAACCAGCCGCCGAACGGGCCGCGGTCGTCACCCTGCTTTTGCCCGAGCGGAATGCAGCCGAGATGCGTGCAGACGCCGACGACGATGAGCCATTCGGTCTTCTTGACCCGCTGCGCATCGGTCTGCGGATCGCGCAGCGACGCCACATCGACATCCTGCGCCGCCTTGATCTCTTCCGGGGTGCGGTGGTCGATGAACACCGGCTTGCCGCGCCACGCGATGGTCAGCCGCTGCCCGACCTGCACCGGCGCCAGATCGACTTCGGTGGTCGACAGCGCCAGCGTGTCGCGCGCCGGGTTCAGGCTGTCGACGAACGGCCAGACCGTGACCGCGGCACCGACCGCGCCGAGCGCGCCGGCCGTCAACAGCAGGAAATCGCGCCGCGTACCGTCGCCGCCGTGGCCCGGCAGAACCTGCGATTGCGCCGCATTGGCCATTCAGAACCTCGTCAATCCGCCACCAGGCGGGCCGCCCCGAAGCGACCGCCGGGGCAAGCTATACACTTGAAGAACCCGAACTATGCGACAGACTGCCGCATAAAACGTCAGAAACGCCAGCCGAATACGCGTTCCTATACTGTCGTCGGCACGCGGCGCAAGCCTGCGGCGCGCCTGTTTATGCGGAGCCGGCAAGTTGCGACTCGCCCTGTTTGAACCGGATATTCCGCAGAATACCGGGGCTCTGTTGCGGCTGGCGGCGTGTTTTGGCGTCGCGGTCGACCTGATCGAGCCGTTCGGCTTTCTGTTCGACGACCGCCGGGTGCGGCGCGCGGCGCTCGATTATGTCGCACAGGTTGCGATGCGCCGGCACGAGTCGTGGACCGCCTTCGCCGCGGCGCGCGACCCGGCGTCGCGGCTGGTGCTGCTGACCACCGGCGGCGACGTGCCGCTGCACGATTTCGCCTTCGCCGCCGGCGATACCTTGCTGCTCGGCCGCGAGAGCGCCGGAGTGCCCGATTTCGTGCACGAGGCGGCGGCGGCGCGGGTCGTGATCCCGCTGCAGCCGGGCGCGCGGTCGCTGAATGTCGCGATGGCCGGCGCCATCGCATTGTACGAGGCATTGCGCCAGACCGGACAATTGCCCGGCGCCCCTGACGGGTTATCGTTGACAAGACCAAGGGGTAGGCTTATCTCCCGCCGGCCGAATCGGCGGCCTCGTCGCCGATTTATCGACTCCACGGGCGCCCGTGGCGGAATTGGCAGACGCGCACGGTTCAGGTCCGTGTTCCGAAAGGAGTGGTGGTTCGAACTCCACTCGGGCGCACCATTCGATCGGCTCCTGTTCCGATCATCACACTTCCCTTATGATTTGCAGCAGGCGGCCAGCGAAGCCGCCGCTGGCACGTCGGGGGGCATGATGGATTGGAGCAATCTGCGGCGAAACTGGGAGCCGCGGCTTTTAAGCGTTCTGCGCATCATGGCCGGGCTGCTGTTTCTGCAACACGGCCTGAACAAATTTTTCGGGTTTCCGCCGACGGCCAACGGCAGCCATGCGGCCTACCAGCTTCTGACGCTGGTTCCGGGCCTCGCGGGCATTATCGAAACCGGCGGCGGTATGCTGATCGCGCTCGGCCTGTTTACCCGGCCGGTTGCGTTTATCGTGTCAGGCGAGATGGCCGCCGCCTATTTCATGTCGCACGCGCCGCGCGGCTTTTTCCCGCTGACCAACGGTGGCGACGCCGCGGTCCTCTACTGCTTCGTCTTCCTCTATCTGTTCGCTGCGGGAGCCGGCCCGTGGAGCCTGGATCGCCTGCGCGCGTCACGATAGCAGCCCGTTCGGCAGAGCGGCCCGGCAACGGAGCGGCCGGGCCGAATTTGACGCAGTGGCCGGCGCGGTAGATATTTCAGCGCCTTTAACAAACAGCGATTCCCAGGTTGCCGACGATAATCGGAGGCCGGATCGCGCCGCTTCCGAGGACGGCACCATGACTTACACCTTGCATCGCGGCGATCTGCCCAGAGGGGATCGGGTTCGGGTCATCGGTCGCGATCGACACCGAGGCGATGGGGCTGCAACCCGCACCGCGACCGGCTGTGCGTCGTGCAGTTGTCGGGCGGCGACGGCAACGCGCATCTCGTGCAACTCGCCGCCGGCTGCTACGAGGCGCCCAACCTGCGGCGCCTGATGGCCGACCGCAACGTCTTGAAGCTGTTTCACTTTGCCCGCTTCGATATTGCCATAATTCAGCATTATCTGCGGGTCATGCCGCAGCCGCTCTACTGCACCAAGATCGCCTCGCGCCTCGTACGGACCTTTACCGACCGGCATGGGCTGCGCGACCTGTGCAAGGACCTGCTCAACGTCGATCTGAAAAAGGAGCAGCAAAGCTCGGATTGGGGCGCCGCGACGCTGACCGAGGAGCAGCAGCGCTATGCCGCCTCCGACGTGCTGCACCTGCACGCGCTGCGCGCCAGGCTCGACGACATGCTGGCCCGCGAAGGGCGCACCGAACTGGCGCGGCGCTGCTTCGAGTTTCTGCCGGCGCGCGCTTTGCTTGATCTTGAAGGCTGGGCGGAGCAAGACATCTTTGCGCATTAAGCCGTTTGTCCGGCGCGCATTTTGATCCGTCGCTGTTGGGAGCGTCGTTATCGGGGGAAAGGTTTTGGGGGAAAAGATCACTGCCGGGTCGCTTGAACGGCCCGTGACCGGCCTCGCCGGCAGCCGAGAGGGGAACGGCCTGCCGCGTGATCTGGTCGTCGCGAGGCGCGTCATCTGCGCCGAAATCGAGGGGCTTGAGCAGCTGTCGCGGACGCTCGACGCGAATCTCGGTGTCGCGCTCGATCTGTGCGCCGCGGTCGCGCGGCCGGCTGATCGTCACCGGCATCGGCAAAAGCGGGCATGTCGCGCGCAAGATCGCCTCGACGCTCGCCTCGACCGGCACGCCGGCTCAGTTCGTCCACGCGGCGGAGGCAAGCCACGGCGATCTCGGCATGATCGGCGTCGACGACGCGATCCTGGCGCTGTCCTATTCCGGCGAAAGCGGCGAACTCGCCGATATCATCGCCTATTCCCGCCGGTTCGAGATCCCGCTGATCGCGATCACCGGCGGCTCCGGGTCGAGCCTCGCCGAATCCGCGGATGTCGTGCTGTCTCTGCCGCGCGCCGCCGAGGCGTGCCCGATGGGCCTGGCGCCGACCACCACGACGACGATGATGATGGCGCTCGGCGACGCGCTGGCGATTGCGCTCCTCGAACGCAAGGGCTTTTCGTCCGCCGATTTCCAGACCTTCCATCCGGGCGGCAAGCTCGGCCGCAACCTGCTGCGGGTCAGCGACATCATGCATGCCGGCGAGGCGGTGCCGCTTGGTTGCGCGGGGCACGCCGATGTCCGAGGCGATCCTGGTGATGACCGCCAAGGCGTTCGGCTGCGTCGGGGTGCGCGGCCGCGACGGGCGCCTCATCGGGGTCATCACCGACGGCGATCTGCGACGCCACATGGGCGACAGCCTCCTCGGCCGCGCCGTCGACGAGGTCATGCACCGCGACCCGAAGACGATCACCGCCGGCGCATCTCGCCGCCGAGGCGATCGCGGTGATGAACCGCTTTGCGATCACCGCGCTGTTCGTCGTCGACGACGATCTGCGCCCGGCCGGGTTCCTGCATATGCACGATTGCCTGCGCGCCGGAGTGGCCTGAGGCTCCCGATGGCGCTCAGCCTGCCCAGCCCGCCGCGCGATCTGCGCCGCCCGACCCCGCTGCGAGGCGCGGCGGTGTTGGAAAGCGCGCTGGCGTGGCTGTCGGCGGCGTGGGCGGTCAGCGGCAGCGACGACAAGCACAGCCGGCGCGTCGCGCTGCTGAAGCGGCTGTTGCCGGCGACCGGGCTGTTCCTGCTGCTGCTGATCACGCTGTGGCCGCGCCTCGCGCCGCTGTGGGACCGCATGCGGCTGACGATGCCGGCGATCGACCTGCGCGAGGCGCGCGAACTGCGCATGCTGAACCCGCGCTATGCCGGGCTCGACCACCAGGGCCGGCCCTATGTCGTGACCGCCGCGGTCGGGCAGCAGGTGCCCGACCGGCAGGATCTGATGTCGCTCGAACAGCCGCGCGCCGACATGAAGACGCATAGCGGCGCCGATGTCGTCGTTGACCGCCGCGACCGGCGTCTACCAGTCGCAGGCGCAACTGCTCGACCTGTTCGGCGACGTGAACATGATGCATCAGAACGGCACCCGTTTTGTCACCGACACGGCGCGGATCAACGTCCAGAACAGCTCGGCCGAAGGCAGCGACGCGGTCGAGGGCCACGGCCCGTCGGGCGACATCAAGGCGGCCGGGTTCAAAATCCTCGACAAGGGCGACACGATCATCTTCACCGGCAAGTCCGACATGCTGCTGCGCGGATCGCACACCACCGCCACTGCCGCCAAGACCGCGGCACCGGCCGCTCTGCCGGGGCCGGTCGCGGCCGTGGCAGCCGAAATGGCGGCCCAGGCGAAACCGGCGCTCGCCGGCGCCAGGCCCGAGCACGCGGCCAAAGGCACCGAGCATAAGGCGGCCGAGCACAGACGGCCGAGCACAAGGCGGCTGAGCATAAGGCGGCGACGCACGACCCGGACAAGCCCGCCAGCCATGCCAGGTCGGCGGCGGCCAAGAAGGGCTAGGCATGCCGGTGCGCCGCCTCGGGACGCGCAATCTGGTGGGCATGGCGGGCGCTGTCGCTGCTCTCGGGGCCTTCGCCGGACAGGCAGAGGCGCAAACCGCGCGGGCACCTGCCGCCGCCCCGGTCGCCGCCGCCGGGGCGCCGACCCCGGCGCGCCGGCTGATGCCAACCCGCCGATCCAGATCCAGGCGAATTCCGGCATCGAGTGGCAGCAGAACGCGCAAGATGTACATCGCCCGCGGCAACGCGGTCGCGATCCGCGGCCCGAGCGAAATGCATGCCGACACGCTGATCGCCCATTACCGCGAAGCGTCAAAGGCGGCGGCGAATACCGGCGGCAACACCGAGATCTACCGCGTCGAGGCCGAGGGCCACGTCACGCTGAAGCGCGACACCCAGACCGTCGTCGGCGACCGCGCGGATTACGACGTCGATCAGGCGATCGCCGTCGTCACCGGCAAGGCCTCAAGCTGACCACCGCCACCGACACCGTCACGGCGCGCGACAGCCTCGAATGGTACGACCAGAAACAGGTCGCGGTGGCGCGCGGCGATGCCGTCGCGATCCGCAACGGCAAGGACGATCAAGGGCGACATGCTGACCGCCTACATGGTCAAGACCGCGCCGCCTCAACCGCCGCCCGGCGCGAAACCGGCCGCCGCGGCACCCGCGAACCGGGTGTTGCCGCCGCCGCAAAGCCCTCGGGGAAGGGCGCCCCGGCGCCCGCCCCGCCGCCGCCACCACCGGCCAATTCGCTGGTGCTGCCGGCCGCGGCAAGCAAGTCGCCTGCTCCCGGGAGCGGACACCGGGGGCGGCCGCTCCGGGCGACGAATCGAAGATCAGCCGGGTTGATGCCCAGGGGCATGTCGTCGTCACCAACGGCACCGATATCGGCCGCGGCGATTTCGGGGTCTACAATGCCGAGACCGGCATCGCCACCTTGATCCGGCAACGTCGTCATCGAGCGCGGCAAGGACGTGATCCGCGGTCAGCGCGGCGTCATGGACCTGAACAAGAATGTCAGCCGAATGATGCCCGGCTGGCGCCCCCGATCTGCCGCACGCAACGCGTCCAGGGCATGTTCGTGCGCCAGGAGCATCCGGCGCCCGACAGTGCGGGTCAAACTCCGGCGGCCGGACAACCCGCCGCCGGGCAAACCCAGACCGCGCCGCCGGCACAACCCTCGGCCGCAGCGAAGTGGGCGAAAGCCATGATCGGCCGTGGAGCGCCGCCACCCTGGCCGCCAGATGGCGAGCCGGCCTGGCTCGGCTTCGGGCCGCGCCTCGTCGCCGACAATAACGGCCTCGTCGGCCGCGGCCTCGGCAAGAGCTTCAAGCGCCGGCCGGTGCTGCGCGACGTCAACGTCTCGGTGCAGCGCGGCGAGGTGGTCGGGCTGCTCGGCCCGAACGGCGCCGGCAAGACGACCTGCTTCTACATCATCACCGGCCTGATCGCGGCCGATACCGGCACCGTCAGCTCGACGGCGCAGGACATCACCGACCTGCCGATGTACCGCCGCGCCCGCCTCGGCATCGGCTATCTGCCGCAGGAAGCCTCGATCTTCCGCGGCCTGACGGTCGAGCAGAACATCCGCGCCATCCTCGAAGTCGCCGAGCCCGAGCCGGAGGCGCGCGAGGCGATGCTCGATGCCCTGCTCGCCGAGTTCTCGATCAGCCATCTGCGGCGCGCCTCGGCGATGGCGCTGTCGGGCGGCGAGCGGCGGCGCTGCGAGATCGCCCGCGCGCTGGCGACCGCAGCCGCAATTTCATCCTGCTCGACGAGCCGCTCGCCGGCATCGACCCGATCGCGGTCAACGACATCCGCGACCTGGTGGCGCACCTCAAGGATCGCGGCATCGGGGTCCTGATCACCGACCATAACGTGCGCGAGACGCTCGAGATCGTCGATCGCGCATACATCTTGCATGAAGGCCGGGTGCTGATGGAGGGCGCGCCCGACGAGATCGTCGCCGACGCCGAAGTCAGCCGCGTTTACCTCGGCGAGAGATTCAGCCTATAAGCCGCTCCGAACGGAGCATTTATGTGAACAGAATCGGTTTCTCGCAACGGCTCGAGCTGCGCCAGAGCCAGGCGCTGGTGATGACGCCGCAGCTGCAGCAGGCGATCAAGATGCTGCAGCTGTCGAATCTCGAGCTGGCCGATTTCGTCGAGGCCGAGATCGAGCAGAACCCGCTGCTCGAACACGGCGAGCGCGACCGGACGACGCGCCGATCGCGCGACCGAGCGCCGAATCCGCGCCGAGACGAACGGCAGCGCCGGCGGCGCTGCCCGACGACGCTGCCGGCGGTGCTGGCCGGCGACCTCGCCGGCGACGCCGCCGACCATGGCAGGCCGCGGCCGGCGACGACGGTGACGGCACCGGTCGATCGCGGCGGCGATGCCAGCCTGGCGGACCCGCAACGGCGGCATCGGCGACGGCGACGAGCTGCCCGGCATCGATCAGGCGGCGGCGCAGGCCGACGCACGCTGCGCGAGCATCTGATCGAGCAGATCGGCGCCGACATCGCCGACGTCGGCCGACCGCGTCATCGCCGTCTATCTGCTCGACCAGCTCGACGAGGCCGGCTATCTGCGCGCCGATCTCGACGAGGCGGCCGAGCGGCTCGGCTGCACGCCGCGAGCAGGTCGAGCGGGTGCTGGCCCGGCTGCAGGGGTTCGACCCGCCCGGCGTCTTCGCCCGCGACCTGGCCGAATGCCTGGCGCTGCAGTTGCGCGACCGCAACCGGCTCGATCCGGCGATGCAGCGTCTGCTCGACAACCTGCCGCTGCTGGCGGCGCGCAACGCCGCCGGCGCTGCTGCGGATCTGCGGCGTCGACGCCGAAGACCTCGCCGAGATGATCGCCGAGATCAAGTCGCTCGACCCGCGGCCCGGCCACGCCTTCGACCCGCCGCTGGCGCAGCCGGTCGTCCCCGACATCATGATGCGCGCGCGCAGCCCGACGGCGGCTGGATCGTCGAGCTGAACACCGACACCCTGCCGCGCGTGCTGGTCAACAACCGCTATTACGCCCGGGTCAGCCGCGCGGCGCGCAACAAGGCCGAGCGCGAATACCTGGCCGACCGGCTGCAGGCGGCCAACTGGCTGGTCAAGTCGCTGCACCAGCGCGCCACGACCATCCTCAAGGTCGCGAGCGAGATCGTGCGCCAGCAGGACGGCTTCTTCCGCCACGGCGTGCAGCCGCTGCGGCCGCTGATCCTGCGCGACATCGCCGACGCGATCGGCATGCACGAAAGCACGGTCAGCCGGGTCACCACCAACAAGTACATCGCCACGCCGCGCGGCCTGTTCGAGCTGAAGTATTTCTTCACCTCGTCGATCGCCGCGTCGCGCGGCGGCGAAGGCGCATTCGGCCGAGGCGGTGCGCTTCCGCATCCGCGGGCTGATCGACGCCGAGCCGGCGGACGAGACGCTGTCCGACGAGCGCATCGTCGAGCTGCTGCAGGAGGACGGCGTCGACATCGCCCGCCGCACCGTCGCCAAATACCGCGAAGCGATGCGCATCCCCTCCTCGGTGCAGCGCCGCCGCGAGAAAATGTTGGTGCTGTGACGCCGCGGCGAAACCGACGCGCTTGACCCGTTGGCCTCTCGCGGCCAATTTCGCGCAAACGCCACGTCGCGAGCCTCCCCCGTCACGCTCGAGTGGTTCCATTTGATACGATCGACAATCATAGGCTTACTTGCGACGCTGGCGCTGCTGGCCGGAGCACCCATCGCTATGAGGTCATCTTGATACCGAGGTCGTCTTGATGCCAGGGTCTCCATGATGCCGGGGTCTCCATGATGCCGGGATACCCATGATGAACGTAGGCGAACTGCTGCTGCCGCGCGGCGTCGTGGCGCATCTGCGGGTCGGCAACAAGAAGCAGGCGTTGCAGGAAGTGGCACGCCGCGCCGCGACGATGACCGGGGTCGCCGAACGCCGCATCTACGAGGTGCTGGCGGAGCGTGAACGGCTCGGCAGCACCGGTATCGGCCGCGGCATCGCGATCCCGCACGGCAAGCTCAGCGAGTTGTCCCGGCTGTTCGGCCTGTTCGCACGGATCGAGCGGCCGATCCCGTTTGACGCGATCGACGACCAGCCGGTCGATCTGCTGTTCGTGCTGCTGGCGCCGGTCGAGGCCGGCGCCGAGCACCTGCGCGCCCTGGCTCTGGTCTCCCGCCTGCTGCGCGACGCCACGATCTGCCAGAAGCTGCGCGGCACAGACAACCCGGACGCCCTCTACGCCCTGCTGACCGACCGCACCGAAAGCACCGCCGCCTAGCAGGCAGTGGTTGCGACTATTCCGCGGCCAGCCCCCGTCTTCCGGTGCGGGCGCGGGCGAGAACGGTGAAGACGTCGTCGAGGATGGCGAGGCCCTGGTCGATCTCGGCGTCGGTACAAACCATCGGCGGCACGAGACGGACGACGTTGGTACGGGCGTGGCTGCCGCGCGCCTGCACCAGGAGGCCCTGGGCTTCGCATTGCCGTACCGCCTCGCGGCACAAATCGTTGGCGGGCGTGCGGGTCTCGCGGTCTTCCACCAGTTCGATGCCGAGCAGGACGCCGCGGCCGCGCACATCGCCGATAAAGTCATAGCGCCCGGCCATCGCGGTCACCGCCGCCTTTACCCGCGCCTCGATCACGGCGGCGCGCTCGCACAAATTTTCCTCCTGCACGATGTCGATGCTGGCGATGCCGGCGGCGCAGGTAATCGGGTCGCAGGCATGCGAGCGGGTCGCGAAATAACCGTTCTCGACGGCGCGCTCGGCGATCTCGGCGGTGGTGCAGACGGCGCTGATCGGCAGCCCGGCACCGAAATGCTTCGACACCGTCATGATGTCGGGCACCACATCCTCGTGCAGATGGCCCCACATCCTTCCGGTCTTGCCGAGCCCGGTTTGCGACTCGTCCATGATCAGCAGCATACCGCGCGCGGTGCAGTATTCCTTGAGCAGCTTCACATAGCCGGGCGGCGGGACGACGATGCCGCCGGCGCTCATCACCGGCTCGATGATCATCGCCGCCGGCTTGCCGGTCAGGTTCGCGTCGGCCAGTTCGATGCTCGACGCGAGGCACTGCACGCCGCACGACGGATATTCCTTGCCGACCGGGCAGCGATAGCAGAACGGCGACAGGATCGCGGCGGTGGACGGCGCCGCGAGGCCGTGCCGGCTACGGTTCCAGCCAAAGGTCAGCGAGCGCGTGATGAACGAGGTCGAACCGTGCAAGGCCATGTGCAGGCCCAGCACATCGACCCCTCCGGTCGCCTTGCGGGCGAGGTCGATCGCCGCTTCGATCGCATCGCTGCCGCTGACCAGGAACAGCGATTTCTGCAACGGCGGCGTCAGAATCCGGCCGAGGCGCTCGTGCAATTCGAGGCGATCGACATTGAGGAATGTCTTGGTCGAATGGCTGATGGTCTGAAGGTTGCGCTGCACCGCCGCGACATAGCGCGGATGATTGTGGCCGAGCGCGGCGGCCATCTGGCCGGAGCCGAAATCGAGATATTTCTTCCCCTCGGTATCGATCACCCAGACACCGCGGGCCGCGGCGATAACCGGCTTCTTTTCGAGCCCGGCCATATACGCCGTCTTTGAGGTGGGGATCATCCACTGGTCCGCGATGCCGCTGATCCGCGCCCGATCCATTCCGACCACCCTCTCATCCGGCCGCCCCAGAAGGGCATTGATCTAACGCTACGCCCCCATCGCGCTACGGTAAACCGACCGGACCGTGACGCGGCACGCCCAATCCGCCTGTGATAAGGTTCCTTCCCGGGGCTGCACCGCCGCGGCGCGGCCTGCCGACAAAGGAGACGTGGTGGAGGTCGTGGCGGCGCTGCACGCATTTCTGGCAGAATCCGGTGCCGACGCGGTATTGCCGGCCCGCATAGGAGGTCCTTGATGGCGATGGATTGCTCCCACGACGACACCATTCGCGACGTGACGCCCAGCGCGCTCGGCTGCGAGGAATGCCTCAAGATCGGCTCGCCCTGGCTGCATCTGCGGCTGTGCCGCACCTGCGGGCATGTCGGTTGTTGCGACGACTCGCCGAACCGGCACGCGACGCGGCATTTTCATGCGACGGGCCATCCGGTCATCGAAGGCTACGACCCGCCCGAAGGCTGGGGCTGGTGCTATATCGACGAGGTGACGCTTGATCTGACCGAACGCGCGACGCCGCATAACGGCCCGATCCCGCGCTACTATTAGCGGCGAGGATCCGTTTCGCCCAGCGAGGTTGGAGATGCCAAGAACGGTGGTTGGAAAAGGGTTGAGGTTTTCGCTGCGGCATGCGCCCTGTGCCCATATCTGCCGCTATTGCCTGATTTCGGAATCGAGAAAGCGCAGTTCGCTGCCGTTTTCCCGCTTTGAGCAGCTGGTTCAGCGGTTTTGGGATTGGAAACAATCGACGCAGCGGGCGGATTTCTCGATCGGGATTTTTGTCGGCCCGTCGTTTGATTACGACCTTGAGACGCTGAAGGGCGTCGCCCGGCTGCACGCTCTGCGCGGTTCCAGATTTCACAGCCTCAATCTCGGCGGGCTGCGTATCCGCTCGGGGGATGAACTGGTCGAATGGCTGGAGGAGCGCCGCGCCGCGGGGATTTCCGGCTTGCACGCCTCGCTTGCGGGCTGCGGCGAAACGCATGACCGATGGAACGGGCGAGCGGGAGATTTCGACTACCAGACCGCGATCCTGCGGCTCGGCGGCGAGCGCGGGATGGTCCGCAGCGAAAAGCTGTTTCTGACGCAAAACACCCTGCCGATCTTTGATCGCCTGCTCGACATCCTCGACCGCCTGCCGGGCGAGGTCCGCAGCCGCACAGCAAGCCCCTTCTTCTACGCCGGGCTGGCGTCGCGATACGAAGACGAACGCCTGACCGAGGATCAGCGAGACACCCTGCCAGACCGGATCAACCGGCTCCGATCGGGGAAATTCAACACCTGGCTGTCAGAGCGCGAATGGATACCGATCGTGCTGGAAACAGCGGATCAGCCGCGACGGCTGGTCCTGAAGATCGATGTTGACGAGACGAATATCGACTGGCTGGAAACTGCGTCTTGCGAGGATATTTTCGCCGAGCGCGAGCGGCAATACCAGGAGAGCTATCAACAAATTCCCGCGCTCGATGAGCTTTGCTCTCGTTATGGCGATATCGAGAACCGCAGGATTTACATGATGAGCCGCGATGTCGAGGGGCGGTGGCTGGATATGCACCAGCGTGCAACCGGCGCCACCAAGCCCATCGATTAGTGGCTGACTTCGAACCAAGGAGCTAGCCGACCAGTGATTTTGAGCCAGCTCCCCTCCGTCTGTGCGTGGCCGCTCGTGGATGGCCGGGCCAAGCCCGGCCACAAACGAAAGGGAGATTTGCATGAGAGTGGTGCGGTGCGGAAACAGGCATCGCATGAACCGTCGGCTTGCATTGCCACACCCTCCCATCCGTTTGTGGCCGGGCTTTGCCCGGCCATCCACGAGCGGGCGCGAGTTGTCCAAAGCGCTAAAGTCCACGGAACCTCGGCCTTATCACTATCGCTAAGGGCGACTCAAACGCCGGTGCGAGCGAAGGCAACGGCGGTCGTGTTGGCGCCGCACAGCAGCACGCCGACCCGTTCGTCCGGCGGCCGGGCGGTAGCTGCCGCTGAGCAGCGCGGCGAGGGCTGCCGCGCCGCCGGGTTCGGCGACAATCCGCAATGTCGCCCACAGCGTCAGCTGCGCATCGTGGATCGCCGCGTCCGGCACCAGGACGACGCGCTCGATATGACGCTGGGCGATCGGAAACATCAGCGCGCCGACCTGCCGCGGCGCCAGCGAGTCGGCGGCGATGCCGCCGGCCGGAGCATCGACCGGATGCCCGGCGGCGAGCGCGGCATGCAGAGTCGGCGCGGTTTCCGGTTCGACCCCGATGATGCGGATATGCCCGTCATACCACGCGGCGATGCCGCCGATCAGCCCGCCGCCACCGACCGCCACCAGCAGCGTGTCGATCTCCGGCGCGTCGGCCTCGAACTCGCTGCCGACGGTGCCCTGGCCGAGCAACGTTTCCGGCTGGTCATAGGCATGCACCGCGAGCGCGCCGGTCTCGGCGATAAAATCCTCGCTGGCCCGCAGCGCGTCGGCGTACACGTCGCCGCCGACCCGCAGGTCGGCGCCATAGCCGCGGATGCGCTCGAGCTTCGCCGGCGAGGCGATGCCCGGCACGAAAATCGTCGCGCGCAGACCCAGGCGATGCGCCGCATAGGCGACGGCAACGCCGTGATTGCCACCGGACGCGGCAACCACCCCAGCCGCCGGGGCCTTGCGGGTCAGCAGGTTGGCGAAGGCGCCGCGCGGCTTGAACGAGCCGGTGTGCTGCAGGAATTCCAGCTTCAACGCCACCGGATGGCCGGTGAGGCCGAGATCGCCGGCGTCGATGCGGATGACCGGCGTATGGCGGATATACGGGCGGATCAGCCGCTCGGTGGCGGCGATCCGGTCGCGGTCGATGGCAGGTTCGGTTGACAGCATTGCCCATCATAGCCCGCGGCGGCGGAATTGAGGATGCTTCAGCCAATCCCGATATTGCGCTAGAAACCGCCCGCAACGGTGCCCGAGGAAGCGACATGGCCGATACCGCGACGCCCGACAGCACGCTCGATGCTACCGGGCTGTTGTGCCCGCTGCCGGTGCTGAAGGCGCGGCGGGCGCTGAAAGCGGTGCCGGCCGGCGGCGTTCTCGAAGTCCTGGCGACCGACCCCGGCGCGACCAAGGATTTCGCACATTTCTGCCAGACCACCGGGTGCGAAATGCTCGAATTGAGCGAGCAGCCCGGCGGTATTTTGCGCTTCCGGCTGAAAAAACCGGGTAGGCGGCTGTTAACGCCTGTACGAAGTGAAATCGAACCTCAATTAGCGAGGAGCCGTCTCGATGTCGAAAATCAGCACCTGCCTGTGGTTTGGGAAAGATGCGGAGGCGGCCGTCCGCTTCTATGTTTCTCTCGTGCCCGGGTCGAGCCTCACGCACATCATGCGCTCGCCCGGAAATTGGCCTGGCGGCGTCGCGGGCGACGTGATCATGGTGACCTTCACCCTCGGCGGTCAGAGCTTTCAGGCGCTGAACGGTGGGACGCCCGCGAGTTACGGCACTGCTGCTTCGATCTCCGTAGAGTGCGCCGACCAGGCGGAGGTCGATCGGCTGTGGACGGCGCTCACCGCGGATGGAGGCTCGGAAATGATGTGCGGCTGGCTGCGAGACAAATGGGGCGTGCCTTGGCAAATCGTGCCCGAGACCCTGCCCCGTCTGCTGGCCGACCCTGACCCGACCGTCGCGGGTCGCGTCTTCACTGCCATGGTGGCGATGATTAAGCTCGACATTGCCGCTCTTGAGCGTGCGGCTGCCGGTTGAGCAGCTGCAATTGCCCTGTATTTTGAGCACTGGCCGGTTGACCCGGCGCGCCGCAAGAGTATCTAGACCCGTCATGCCCGCCCTTTTCGTGATCAACCGACGACGAATGCGCTAGCGGCCCCTGCGCCAACGGGGTCGCTCTCCGGCATGCCTGTTTGTGGGCCGCCGGCTCGCCGCGTGATCCCAGCAGGGTTTTCTACCGATGACCGACACCATCATCGCCAGCCGTGTGGCTGGCGGCCGGCGCTATCAGATCGACACCGACAAAAACCGGCTCGATCTGCCGTTGATCCATGATTTCCTGGCGAATTGCTCGCATTGGGCACGCGGCATCCCGCGCGACGTGGTGGCGCGGGCGATCGACCATTCACTGGCCTTTGGCCTCTATCACGACACGGCGCAGATCGGGTTTGCCCGGGTGGTTACCGATCAGGCCACCTTCGCCTATCTCGCCGATGTCTTTGTGCTGGCCGGCGAACGCAAGGCCGGGTTCGGCCAATGGCTGATCGAGACGATCCTCGACCACCCGCCGCTGCACGGGTTGCGCCGCTGGCTATTGGTGACGCGCGACGCCGCCAGCCTCTACCGGCGCTGCGGCTTTGCCGATCTGAAACCCGATTTGGACTATCTGGAGCGGCTGGGCTGCAACGCCTATGCTCTGCCCGAAGGTGAATAAAGGGAGGCAAGGGATGGCGGCGTTGATCACGGCACCGCGACTGATGTCGATCGGCGGTGGGGCGCTGGCCGAATTGCCTTCCTTGCTGGCGCGGCTCGGCGTGACCCGGCCTCTGATCGTGACCGATCCGTTTATCGCGAAAAGCGGCATCCTCGACCGCGCCACCGGTCTGCTCGACGGCGCGAAGCTGCCGTGGGCGGTATTTTCCGAAACCGTCCCCGACCCGACGACGGAGGTTATCGCCCTCGGCGTCGAGCGTCTGCGTGCCGGCGATTATGACGGCGCTGATCGCGATCGGCGGCGGCAGCCCGATCGACACCGCCAAGGGCATGTCGGTGCTCTACGCCAATGGCGGCCAGATGCGCGACTACAAGGTGCCGAACGACATTCCGGTGATCGGTCCGCCGGTCATCGCGATCCCGACCACCGCCGGCACCGGCTCGGAGGTCACCCGCTTTACGGTCATTACGGATACCGAGACCGACGAGAAGATGCTGGTCGCCGGGCTCGCCTGCTGCCCGACCGCCGCGATCGTCGATTTCGAATTGACCCTGACGATGCCGCTGCGGCTGACCGCCGATACCGGGATCGACAGCCTGACGCACGCGATCGAGGCCTATGTCAGCCGGCGCGCCAACCCCTATACCGACGGCCTCGCGAAAAACGCGATGGGGCTGATCGCCCGCAACATCCGCACCGCCTGTGCCGCGCCCGACAACCGCGACGCGCGCGAAGCGATGATGCTCGGCGCGATGACCGCGGGGATGGCGTTTTCCAATTCCAGTGTCGCGCTGGTGCATGGCATGAGCCGGCCGATCGGTGCGTTTTTTCATGTGCCGCACGGCCTGTCGAACGCGATGCTGCTGCCCGAGATCACTGCGTTTTCGGCGCCCGCCGCGCTCGACCGCTACGCCGATTGCGCCCGCGCGATGGGTGTCGCCGAAGAAAGCGAAGGCAGCCAGGCCGCCGTTGCCCGCCTGCTCGACGAACTGCGCAGCCTCAACGATGACCTGAAGGTCCCCAGCCCCAAGGCCTACGGCATCGCCCGCGAGCGCTACGACGAACTCCTGCCGATCATGGCCGGCCAGGCCATAGCCTCCGGCTCCCCGGCAAACAACCCCCGCGTGCCGAACTCGGACGAGATCATCGACCTGTATCGCCGGGTCTACGGCTGACCCCGGACAGCACGCCGCCTGACGTGGCGTGAAAGCAACGCTGCGGCGTAAATCTGTTGCAATTGCGACCGATTTTCCCGCAGCGCGGCGGGGGCGCCTATGATTGAGGTCCAGCCGTAAACACGTCCTGATGCACGCCGCCATCGTCCTCCTGGTCCTGATACTCACGTATCTCGGCATGATAGCCGGGCGCGTCGCGTGGCTGCGTGTCGATCGCACCGGCATTGCGCTGCTCGCAGTCATCGCGTTGCTGGCCACCAGCGAGATGACACTCGACGATTTCGGCAGCGCGGTCGACATGCCGACGATCGCTCTGCTGTTCGCGATGATGATCATCTCGGCGCAATTCGCCGAGTTCGGCTTTATCGATCTGTGCGCCCACACGATGGTCGAGGCGCGCGGCGGCACCGCGATGCTGCTGGCCCTGACGGTGGCGATCGGCGGCGGGTTGTCGGCGGTGCTGGCCAACGACATCGTGATCATCACGATCGCGCCGGTCTTGATCGCCAGCGCCCAGGCGCGCGGGCTCGACCCGCGACCGTTCGCGATCGCGCTGGCCGCGTCAACCAATGCCGGGTCGGCCGCGACGCTGATCGGCAACCCGCAGAACATTTTGCTCGGCGCGGTCGGTCACCTAAATTTCTGGACGTTTCTTGGCACCTGCGCGGTGCCGGCGCTGTTCACGCTGGTCGTCGTGTTCGTGGTGGTATGGCTGCAGTGGCACCGCCGCATGCGCGAGCCCGAGCCGCTCGCCGAGGTCCCGGCGGTGCCGGTCAGGGTGCATCCGCTCGACCGCAACCAGACGATCAAGGGGTTTGTCGCGGTTGGCGTGCTGCTGGCGTTGTTCGCGACCCCCCTGCCGCGCGAAACCGGCGCGCTGATCATCGCCGCCCTGCTGCTCGCCAACCGCAAGATCACCAGCCGCACGATGATAAACGCGGTCGACTGGCCGCTGCTGCTGCTGGTCGGGTGCCTGTTCGCGGTGACCGCGCAGCTGAACGGCGCCGGGATCGCGTCAAGGGCCCTCGCCTTTCTCGACGACAACCGGCTGCTGCCCGACAATCTGCTGGTGCTGATGCCGTTCGCGGTTCTGACCAGCAACGGCATCGGCAGCATCCCGGCGGCGATCCTGCTGCTGCAGATCTGGCCGAACCCGCCGGCCGGCGTCTTGTATTCGCTGGCGATGCTATCGACGCTGGCCGGCAATTTCATGCTGAACGGCAGCCTGACCAACCTGCTGATCGCCGAGCACGCCGAACGGATGGGCGCGCCGCTCGGCTTCCGCGAATTTTCCCGGGCGGGTGTGCCGATTGCCGTGATCTCACTGGCATTTGCGGCATTTTCGCTCGTGTTGACCCAGACCCTGCCGCTGACGCCGCTGCCCGCGCCGCCGGCCCCATAACCTCCGCTCCCCGGTGTCCCGGCCGCGGTGCGGCCAGGAAGTAATTTCATCTGGTCCGGTGGTACTCTAGAAACAGCCCATCGTTTTTCCGGGGTGTCCAGGAGCGCTTGTGTCGCTTGCGTCCTTCCGTATCGGTACTCGCGGCAGTGCGATGGCGCTTTTCCAGGCCGGGCTGGTGCGCGACCGTCTGCACGCCGCCCATCCCGGGCTGGAGATGGAGCTGGTGCCGATCCGCACGACCGGCGACCGGGTGCAAAACCGTCAACTTGCCGAGATCGGTGGCAAGGGCCTCTTCACCAAGGAGATCGAAGAGGCGCTGCTCGACGGCCGCATCGACCTCGCGGTGCATTCGCTGAAAGACATGGAGACGCTGCTGCCGGACGGGCTGACGATCGGCTGCGTGCTGCCGCGCGACGATCCTCGCGACGTCCTGGTCTCCCGCAACGGGGCAAGCCTCAAGGCGTTGCCCGCCGGCGCGCGGATCGGCACGGCGTCGCTGCGGCGCCGGGCGCAGTTATTGCGATTGCGGCCCGACCTCACCCTGTTGCCGATCCGCGGCAATGTCGGCACCCGCCTGGCAAAGCTCGCGGCCGGCGAGTTCGATGCGCTGCCGCTGGCGTTGTGCGGCCTCGAACGGCTGGGGCAGGCGGATGTCGCCAGCGAAATCTTCGAGGCGTCGGTCATACTGCCGGCGGTCGGGCAAGGGGCACTGGCTGTCGAGTGCCGGGCCGACGACGCGGCGGTGCTTCAGCTCCTCGCGCCGATCAACGACGCGGACAGCGCGGTCTGCGTCGCCGCGGAGCGCGCCATGCTGGCGGCGCTCGACGGTTCCTGCCGCACCCCGATCGCCGGCCTCGCGACCATCATCGACGCCGGCATCGAAGCCGGCATCGAGGCCGGGCAACTCAGCCTCGAGGCGCTGTTGCTGTCACCCGATGGCGCGGCCGAGCGCCGCGGCCGGGTCACCGGACCGATCGACGAGGCGGTGCCGCTCGGCGCTGAACTGGGCGGGCGGCTGCGGCGTGGCGCGGGACCGGAATTCGGCTTCGAGTGATTATTTCGGGGGCGCGGCGATCGGGGCGCGATCGGCGACAACACCGCCTTCGCAGGCCTGGCGATGTAGCCATTGCGGCGCGCTCGCCTTGCCATGCGCGACGTCATCGTACAGGTAGACGGGCCAGCCGAGCACGAACACGACGTTGCTGACCACATCGCCGTTTTTGTCCGGGCACGGCCCGGTCGCGAAAAAACCGATCAGCAGCAAGACAAGGCCGATGCTCAGGTAAAGCCCGATGATTGCTCGCATCGCGCGTCCTTTCCGCGGGCATGAAAACGCATGCCTGTCGGAGGATTGACGAGCGCCGGCCGCGAAGGGTTCCCGCCGGGGCTGATCAAACCAGCAGATGGCCCGGCAGGTGGCGGTCGAGCAGGGCAGCGCTGATCGGCATCAGGCGCGGCCCGTCGGTCCACAGCATCGCGCATTCAATGAGGCGGCCGGGATAGATGCGACCCAGGGCGGCGCGATAGGTCGCCAGCTGTTGCAGATAGAGGGCGGAAACATCGTCTTCCACCGCCGGAGACGGGCGGATCGTCTTGTAATCGACGATGATCACGCGGTCCGGCGTCACCACCAGCCGGTCGATCTGCCCCGACAGCGCGTGGTCGCCGATCAGCCCGACGACCGGCACCTCGGCCTGCGCGTTCGGCCCCCACAGCTCGGCGAAACCCGGCTCGTTCAGCACCGCCAGCGTCTCGCGGCAAATTTCGTCCTGCGCCTCGCCATCCAGCCCGTGCACCGGCAAGGCCAGAAAGCGGCGCGCCGCCGCCTCGCGATCGGCCGCCGGGAGTTCCGGCAGGCTCTGCAACAGCCGATGAACGATCAGCCCGCGTTTGAAGCGGTCGCGTCCGGCCTGCGCCAGCGGTGACAGGGTCGCCGGTTCAGGACCGCTCGGGCGCGACGGCAAGAGCGGTTTTGGCGGGTTCGGCTCGGGCGGTGGCGGGGCCGTGACCCAGGCCGGCAGCGGCCCGGCATGGCGGGCATCGGCCAGGGAGCGGTCGCGGGCCGGCGGCTCGGTCTGCGGCCCGGTCAGGCGCAGCGCGTTGCCGTGCCAGCCATGAAGCGGCCCGATCAGGGGCCGCGTGTCGAACGGCATCGAGGTCGCGATACCGGTCCAGCCGGTTTCGCACAGCGCGTGCCAGGATGGCGCCTCGCGCGCCGGCCGCTGGGTTTCCCAGCCGCAGACATAAAGCCGGTCCTGCGCCCGGGTCAGCGCGACATAGAGCAGCCGGCGGTATTCCTGCAACTGGCGCAGGCGCAGCGCGTCGCGTTCGGCGAGATAGGCAGCGGCGTATAGCTCCTTGCGTGGCGCCCAGAGCGGCATGCTGTCGTCGCGCGCCCACAGCAGCGGCGCCTGACGATCCGGCAATTGCAATCGTGTCGGGCAGGAACACGACCGGCGCTTCCAGCCCCTTGGCGCCATGCACGGTCATGATGCGGACTTCGTCGCGCTGGCGCTCGCCGAAATCGCGCTTGACCTCGATCTCGCCGGCTACCAGCCAGCGCAGAAAGCCCTGCAATGACGGTGGATGCTCGCGCTCATAGGCCAGCGCCTGGGCGAGGAATTCGTCGATCGGGTCGGCGGCTTCCGGGCCGAGCCGTTCGAGGAGGGCCCGCCGGCCGCCGCCGGCGCCGAGGATTTCGGCGTAAAGCTCGAACGGCGGTACGAAATCAGCCCGCGCCAGCAGGCCGCGCAGCCGCTCGAAGGCGGCATACAGGCGTCAGCGATTCCGATGCGAAGCGGCGCAGCCGGCTCCACAGGGTTTCGCCGCCGCGGTCATAGGCGAGGCGGTACAGCTCGTCTTCGCCGAGACCGAAGAGCGGTCCCTTCAGCACCGTCGCCAGCGTCAGATCGTCTTCCGGCAGCAGCAGGAACTGCCCGAGCGCGATCAGGTCGCGCACCGCCAGCTGTTCGGTCAGCACCAGCCGGTCGGCGCCGGCGACCGGCACGTCGCGCTGCTTCAGCGCGCGCAGCAGATCGTCGACAAAGGCGTTGCGCCGCCGCACCAGCACCATGATGTCGCTCGGCCGGATCGGCCGGCCGCGCGGTTTCCAGCCGCTCGCCGTTCGCCAGCCAGCCGGCGATCGTCGCGGCGATGGCGCGGGCGAGCGCGGGTGTGCGGCTCGGGCGGTGCGATGGCGCGAGGCCGTCGGCTCGGCGGGATCGGGCGGGTCTTCCGGCGCGGGAACGACCGGCGGCCACAACTCGACGAGGCCGGCATGGCCGGCGCGGGCCGCGACATGGCGGATCGGCGCTGCCGTCGAGCGCGACGCCGTCGGCGGCGTCGGCCTGCTGAAACACCGCATCGACCGCCTGCAACAGCGGCGCGGTGGCGCGGAACGAGATTTCCAGCGGGCACGACGGTCCAGGCCTGCTGCGCGGCGGTGACGCGGTCCTGGAAATGCTGCCGCATCGCGGTGAAGGCGGCGCGGGTCGGCGCGCTGGAAGCTGTAGATCGACTGCTTGGCGTCGCCGACCGCGAACACCGTGCGGACCCGATCGCCAGCGCTGCCCTCGCCGGCAAAAAACTCGGCGGCGAGCGCGGCGACGATGTCCCATTGCTCGGGATTGGTGTCCTGCGCCTCGTCGATCAGGATGTGGTCGAGCCCGCCATCGAGCTTGAACAGGACCCATGGCGCGACGCCCGGCCGGCGCAGCAATTCCAGCGACTTGGTGATCAGATCGTCGTAATCGAGCAGCCCGTGCAGCCGCTTGCGCCGCTCGTAGGCGTCGCAGCAGCGCGTCGCCGAGCCGCACCAGCGCCACCGTGGCTTCGACGCAGCCCGGCGCTGGCGCGGTCTGCCTGCAGAGCGCAGGAGGCGCCCGGCTTCGGCCTGCAAGACGGCGCCGGGATCGGCAGGCCGGGCCTTGTTTGCCGCGCCTTTGGTGATCAGGGTTTCGCGGATGTCGCCTTTATCGGTCAGGAAGGCCGGGATGTAGGTTTCCAGCAGAACCGGCCGGTCGGCCGGGCTGGCGCACCAACGCGCGATAATGGTGCCGCGAGTCTGGTCGGGCGAAGACCCCCGGGCCAGCGCTTCCGCAGCGGCGCGCAGGCCCTCGATGTCGCCGCCGGCGCAAAACGCCGCAATGACACCGTCGATCGTTATATCCGCCGGAATGCCGAGCCGGGCGCACAGGCGACGGTCGAACGCCACTTCGCCATCGGCCAGCGCCTGACGCAATTTGGCTCGCTCGGCAGCGAGGCTGCTCATCAGCGCGGTGAAGCGCTCGTCGGCGACATAGCGGGCGACGATCGCCAGCGCGTCGGCGAGGCCGGGTTCGGTACCCGCGCGGGCATCGAGAATGACCGCCTCGCAGGCCTCGGTCAGTGCCTCCTGGGCGCTGCGCTCCTCCATCACCGCGAATTCCGGCGCAACCCCCGCCTCCAGCGGAAAGCGGCGCAGCAGCGACTGGCAGAACGCGTGGATCGTCGCGATCTTGGCGCCGCCGGGAATGTCGAGTACCCGCGCAAACAGCTGGCGGGCGCGGGCGATCTGCTCGTCCGGCGGGTAATGGCCGGTCAGCGCCACCAGTTCCTCGGCGAGTCGGCCGCCCGGCAAGGTCGTCCACGCCGCGAGCCGCTGGTTGATGCGGTTGGCCATCTCGGCGGCGGCGGCACGGGTGAAGGTCAGGCACAGGATGCGGGCCGGGTCGGTGCCATCGAGCATCAGCGCCAGCAGCCGGTCGGTCAGCACCTTGGTCTTGCCGGTGCCGGCCGACGCCGCGACCCACACCGACGTCCCGGGGTGCAGCGCGCGGCGCTGGGCAATGCCGGCTTCGGTAGCGCCGTCCATCATTCGGTCGCCATCATTCCGCCGTCTCCTCGTCGGGGCGTTCAAGATGCGTGTAATCGGAATAGCGCGGCGCCCATTGCAAATGCGGCACCGGTCGGTACGGCATGCGCGGGTCGTCGAAGCGGTCGATCAGGGCGGTGACCGCTGCCAGCACCTTGTCGATCAGCGCCTCCGGGTTGGCCGCCGCGATCGGGCAACACAGGCCCGGCGGGTCGCTGCCCGGCAGCCGCCAGTATTCGAGCGCCGCGATATGGCCGCAGGCGCCCTCGAAGCCGCCGGCGCGCGCTATGGCGCCTTCGAGCGGCAATTGCACGGCGACGGCGTTTTCGATCTCGCGGGTCTGCGGTATCGAACCGGTCTTGTAGTCGATCAGCGTCAACTCGCCGGTCGCCAGCCGGTCGATCCGGTCGGCGACCCCGACGACGGTAAACGCGCCGCCGCGCGACGCGATGACCAGCGTACCCTTGCACTCGCTGAGACTTTCGACGATGGCGCCGCGCCGCATGGCTTCCTCGGCGACAAACCAGCGGGCGATGCGCTCGAAACGCGGCCACCAGAAAGCCCACACACCCGGCCGCGACAGGATCGGCGCGAAACATTTGCGGCCGATCTCGATCAGATCGTCGGCCGCGTTCGACGGCAGCGTCTGCGGATGGCGCGCGACAAACTCCGCGAACGCCTGATGCATCGTGATGCCGAGTTCGGCGCGGCCGGGATCGGCATCGAGATCATCGAGCGCGCGCAGCTTCAGGATATGCCGGGCATAGATCGCGTAGGGGTCGCGAATCCAGGTTTCGATCTGCGTCACCGACAACTGGCGTGGCCGGGCCTTGAGCGGCGGGCAGGGCGCGGCGGCCGGCTGCGGCCGGCGGCGGGCGGGCTGGTCGTGGCGCACGGCCGCTGCGGCGATCTCCGGCTCCGGCCCGAGCGCTCCCTCGAGCCCGACCGCGCGCAGCACCGTATCGAGCCGCAACAGCCAGCGCGACGGCACCGTCGGGGCGCCTTCTCGGCGGATCGCGCGGGTCAGCGCCACGGTCGGGGCACCGAGTGCCTGGGCAAAATCGTGTGCCGCGATACCGATCGCACGTTCCGGCACCGCGATGCCGAATTCCTGCCGCATCGGTCGCGACATCCACGGGTCGAACGCCGCCGGCCCTGGCCAGGTGCCCTCGTTAAGCCCGCCGAGCACCAGCAGGTCAGCCTGTTGCAGCCGCGCCTCGACAAGCCCCCAGATCGCGAGGCGCGGATGGCTGCCGTAAGGCGGCCGTACCACGGCGTTGGCCGCCAGTGCCTCGAACAGGGCCGGGTAATGCCGCCCCGGCAGCGGCGGAAAATCGCCAGCGGCGTCGAGCAGGTCGTTGCAGAACCGCGCCGCCGCCTCGCCCGCCGCCTCGCGCCAGAGCCGGGCGACGCCGGTCTCGTCATCGGTTTCCGCCAGCGCTTCGGCGGCGGCGATATGCGTCGCGATCATCTCGCCGAGCGGCACCGCATCGCGGTCCATCAGCGCCGCGAGACCGCCGAGACAATGTTCGAGCCGCCTGACGAAGCCGAGCAGGGCCGCGGCATCCTTGCGCTCGCCAAGCGCCGCGCGCAGCCCGGCGAAACCGGGCGCCGGGCGCGGACCGCGGATCGCCGCTTCAAGCCGCCGCGCGCTGTCGCGGAAATGCTCCGGCGCGACGCCGCCAGCGGCCAGCGGATGTTTCAGCGCCGCCAGCAGCGCCACCGGCGCCAGCGCGCTATCGGCGAGGTCGAGCACCAGGCGGAGGAACGTCCCCGGCGGCGTGCGGTTGAGCGGGACGCCTGCGGAATCGTCGATGTCGATGTTCCAGCGGCGCAATTCGGCGGCGACCCGGCGGGCCAGTTCGCGATCCGGCGTGACCAGGGAAGCGGTCGCCTCCGGCGCTTCCAATGCCCGCCGCAGCAACAGCGCGACCGTCACCGCCTCGTCCTGCGGGCTGGCGCAGTCGTAACGGCTGAGACCGGCGAGCGCATCCGGCGCTGCGGGCGGCAGGTCGCGCCACGCATCGGTCAGCGCCGCCGGCCGCAAGGCCTCGGTAACGAGATGCCGGCGGCATTCGCGCGAAAAATCGTCGGGGGCCGCGACGGCCGGCCACTCGCGCACATCGTCCGGCGCGAGGTCGAGGCCGGCGAGCAGCGACGCCAGCAGATGCTGCGGGTGCGACGGCTCGTTGGCGATCAGCTCCCATTCCCCGGCCGTGCACGAACGGTCGAAGCCGGCGAGGATCACCATCCCCCGGTCGAGCCAGGCGACGACTGACAGCAACTCGGTCAGGGCCGGGATGCCGCCGGTCAACCCGGCCGCGATGACCGGCCCACCCGGCGGCGGTGTCTGCCGCCACGCCGCAGCCTGCCGGCGCAGCAGCAGGTTGCGCCGCTCGGCCGGGTCGAGCGCGCCGGCCGCCGCCAGAATGCCGGGCCAATGGGTCGGCAGGATCTTGAGAAAGTCCAACACCGTCTGCCAGTGCTCGGCAAAATCGTCCGGCGCCAGCCCGGCGAGGTTGGCGAAATCCGCCTCCTCGCTTTCGGTCGCGTCGAGCAGCCGTGCCAACGCGCCCGCCAGAGCCGCGGCCTGCCCCGGCAGCAATGTTTCCCGGCCGCTGACCGCGCTCCACCGCAGCACCAGCTGTGTCAGGAGGAGCCGGCGGCGCAGATCGGTAATCGCCGGAGGCACGGCAAGCGTCGAATCGTCGGTGCCGAGGCCGAGCGCGATTTCATCATCGTCGAGATCGCCGATCGGCCGCAACCGCGGCAGCAGCAATGGCGCGCCGGGATCGCCGCCCTCGGCCGTCAGGCGCAGAAACGCCTCGCGCAGCGACCGCACCGCGCGCCGCGTCGGCAGCAAGACCGTCATCCGCGACAGCAGCAGCGGATCGCCGCCCGCCTGCTCGTACAGCCCGCGCGCCAGCGTCGCCAGAAATGGCCGGTCGGGTGCGATCGTGTAGAGATGCGGCGGCATGGTGCGGGGCCGCTACCGCTCGATGCGGTGCGAGGAGAGGCGGGCGCGGGTGGCGGCGAGGCCCTCGGGCGTCCCGACATGATACCACTCGCCGTCATGCACGATGCCGTGCAGCCTGCCGTCCTCCTCGGCGCGGCGGTAGAGGCGGTTGAGCGAGAAATGCCGCTCGTCGATGCCGGCGAAAGCGCGCCGGTGCAGCAGTTGCACGCCGGCGAACACATAGGGCGCGATCTCGCGCTCGCCGCGGCGGCGCGGCGTGCCCATCGGGTCGAGGAAATAGTCGCCGATGCCGTCATAGCCGACCGCCGTCGCGGTGCGCTGCATCAGCATCACGACGTCCATGCGGTCGCGGTCGCAGATCGCGGCAAGCCGGGCCAGCGCGTGTTCCCTGCTGTCGAGCCAGAACACATCGGAATTGACGACGAAAAACCAGTCGCCGAGCAACGGCAGGGCTTGGGCGACGCCGCCGCCGGTTTCCAGCAATTCGCTCTCGCGCGATATCTCGATGTGGGGCTTCGGCCGGGCGGCGAGCTGCGCCGCGACCATATCGGCCTTGTAGTGGACATTGACGACGACCCGCTCGACCCCGACCAGTTCCAGCCGGTCGATCGCATGGTCGAGCAGGGTGCGGCCGCCGATCTCGACCAGCGGCTTCGGCGTCGTGTCGGTGATCGGGCGCATTCGCGTGCCGAGACCGGCGGCGAGCACCATCGCGGTCTTCGGGGTGTCGATCATGCCGCGCTCCGGGCCGGGGGCGCGCGGCGGATGCCCGAGGGCAGGTGCCGGTCGAGCCAGTCGGCGATCGGCGCGAGCACCGGTTCGCGCGCCACATCCTCCTCGATCAGCCGCCAGACGCGCGGAATGTGCGGCAGATAGCCGGGCTTGCCGTCGCGCCGCCACAGCCGGGTGAAGATGCCGAGGATCTTGCAGTTGCGCTGCACCGCGAGAATCGCTCCGTCGCGCCGGAACACGGCCGGGTCGAGACCGGGGAAGCCGGCGAGGTAGCGCTCGGTCATCGCGGCGCGCAACGGCGGCGGCACGTCGCGCCGCGCATCCTGCAACAGCGACACCAGATCGTAGGCGGCCGGACCGGCAACGGCGTCCTGAAAATCGAGCAGCCCGCAGCCCCGCACGCCCGGCCGCCCCGGCAACACCATCAGATTGTCGACATGGTAGTCGCGCAGCACGAGGGTCGGTTCAGCCTGCACGACCTCCCGCAACAGCGCCCGCCACCGCGCGAGGTATTCGGCGCGCGCGGTTTCCGGCAACGGCCCGCCAAGCACGCTCGGCGCATACCAATCGACCAGCAGCGCCGCCTCTCCAAGCAGCCGCTCCCCATCATAGACAGGCAAATCCGGCACGCCGTGCTGTGCCGCGGCGCGGTGCAGCGCGATCAGCGTATCGATTGCCAGCCCGTAGAGCGCGGTTTCGTCGGCACCACGTGCGAGCCGGCGGGTGTAAAGATCGTCGCCGAAATCCTCGAGCAGCAAAAACCCGTTGGCTTCGTCGGCGGCATGGATTTCCGGCGCGCTAAGGCCCAGGCGGTGCAGGATGCCGGTGACATGGCGGTAGGGCCGGACATCCTCCTGCGGCGGTGGCGCATCCATCAGCACGGCGCGCCGGCTGCCGTCGGCCAGCCGGAAATAGCGGCGAAACGAGGCATCGGCGGCGAGCGCCGCCGGTTCTGCGCCGGCCCAGCCGTTGGCCGCGAGGAAGGCTGCGAGTGCTGTGGCGCGGTCCGCCGCCATCTCAGCCCTCCGCCGTCAGCATGGCGAACCGCGCAGCCCAATCGCCGCCAGGGTCGAGCACGGCGCGGCGGGAATCCGGCGACGCGCCCGGCATCAATGCGATTTCGAGCCGGCGGGGCGGGATCAGCATCCCGAGCCGCTCCGGCCATTCGATCAGCGAGACACCGTCGCGGAAGGCGTCTTCGATCCCGAGTTCCCAGGCTTCGTCCGGGTCGCGCAGCCGGTACGCATCAAAATGCCACACCGGTGTCGCGCCGATGTCATAGGTCTGCACGAGGGTGAAGGTCGGGCTCGGCACGTCCTCGTGATGGCCGAGGGCGTGGATGAAGGCACGCGCGAAGCTGGTCTTGCCAGCGCCGAGTTCGCCCGTTAGCGCGATCACGTCGCCGGCCCGCGCGAGGCCGGCCAGACGTGCAGCAAACGCCGCCGTGGCAGCTTCGTCCTGCAGCTCGATGACGATCATTATCTACGACTTGTATATCTCTGACGCGAGCGACCGCAATATCTGCTTGCGCAGCGCGCTAACACTGGAAGTCCGACACGCTTGCACGGGCGTGCCGCGCTGCTAATCATGCGGCCATGAAAAACACAGCGGATAGCTGCGACGTGGCGATTATCGGGGCCGGCCCGGTCGGTCTGTTCGCGGTGTTCGAATGCGGCATGCTCGACATGGGCTGCCATGTTTTCGATGCGCTGCCGGCCGCCGGCGGCCAGTGCGCCGCGCTATACCCGGAAAAACCGATCTACGACATTCCGGGCTATCCGAGAATTGATGCCGCCGATCTGGTCGAGCGGTTGACAGAGCAGGCGGCGCCCTTTGCGCCGGTCTACCATCTGGGGCATGCCGTCGCACGGCTGGAAGAGACGGCCGACGGTTTTCTGCTGGAAAGCCTCGCCGGCCGGCGCGTCGCCGCGCGCGCGATCATCATCGCCGCCGGCGCTGGTGCGTTCGGCCCGAACCGGCCGCCGCTCGCCGACATCGAAAGCTTCGAGGAGCGCAGCGTCTTCTACCTCGTGCGGCGGCGCGACGATTTCCGCGGCCGTCGCGTGGTGATCGCCGGCGGCGGCGATTCCGCGGTGGACTGGGCGCTGTCACTTGTCGATGTCGCCGAACGGGTCTCGGTCGTGCACCGCCGCGGCCGCTTCCGGGCGGCGCCGCAATCCGCCGCCGCTTTGCAGGCTCTCGCCGAGGCCGGCCGTATCGACCTCGTCATCCCGTATCAGCTGAACGCGCTGGAGGGGGAGCGCGGGCAACTGACGGCGGTCATTGTCGATGATCTGGCGGGTGGCACCCGCCGGATCGAGGCCGACTGCCTGCTGCCGTTTTTCGGTCTGGCGACTGATCTCGGCCCCCTCGCCGCCTGGGGTCTCGCGCTCGACCGCAATCACATCACCGTCGATCCCGCGACCTGCGCCACCTCGCGCCCGGGCATTTTTGCGATCGGCGACATCGCGACCTACCCCGGCAAGCTGAAGCTCATTCTGTCAGGCTTTGCCGAGGCCGCGATGGCCGCCCACGCGATCCACCCGCTGGTCCACCCCGGCGAAGCGCTGCATTTCGAGTATTCAACAACGAAAGGCGTGCCGGGCAGTTAGCCTAATCCCTCTCCCGCATTGCCCCGCGGGAGAGGGTGCTGAGCGCAGCGAGGAGGGTGTGTCAGCTTAACGACCCTCACCCGTCTCGCCGCTGACGCGGCGATCCACCCTCTCCCCCTGAAGGCCTCCCCGCCTGCGGGGAGAGGGCCGGGGTGAGGGGCCGGCACGGTATTTCAGCCCGACCGGAATTTAATCAACGATGAAGAGCTTTGCGCCGGTTTGCGTCGATGAGCGGTGGGGCGCATCGCCATCGTTGGAGACCTGATAGCTCATTCCCGGCAGCAGCTTGAATTTGCGCCCGTCACGAAGTTCGGTGTCGAGTTCTCCTTCGAGAACATAAAGGACGTGTCCGAGATCGCACCAGTGATCCGCCAGGTAGCCGGCAGTATATTCGACTTGGCGCACGCGTAGATCGCCGATGGTGAAGGTGCGCCAGATCGCGTTGCCGGTCTCGCCCGGATGCACCGTCGGAGCTACCCCGGACCAGTCCGTGACGGTGAAGGGCATCGGAGGTATCTGCATGTTGGCTGTTCCAGGGCTGTCAGGGGTTACCGGTTGGCCAGGAGTTACCGATTGGGCTACGCTGCCCGCTCGGCCGGGCTCATCGGCGGCAGCTGGTTCATGATCGTGCACAGTCTGGTATTGGTTTCGGGTTCCAGGCTGCTATGCCCGGCCGTGGTGATGACGTAGTTCACCGCGTTGTTGCCGGCATCCCGCAAAGCCCTCACCAGCGCTTCCGCCTGATAGAGATGACACACCCTGTCGTAGCGCCCATGCACCACATGCACGGGGATGTCCCTGAGCCTCTCGGCATGGTCGAGAATGTAGTTGTTGTCGCGGTTCGCCTCGCCGCCGGCGCCGAGAAACCCGCCATTCATCATGTAATGGATCATGATCCGGGCCGCGCTCAGGGAATATTTCTGGTTTGCCTGCGGCTGGCTGTTTTCATCGCGGTTAAGCCGGCTGGCGCTGCTTTCCCAGGCCACGCAGGCGCACGCGGCCTTCAACAGCCGTTCGCGCTCGGCGTCATCGCGAGGCGGAGCGGCAAATGCCTTCGCCAGTGCCTTGACGACATCGCCCCGGTCTTCCGGCGGAATTTCACCGACGAAGTGCTGCCACGCTGTCGGGAAATCCAGATATGTCCCGGGCACCGGCATTGACAGCGGGTTCGCCGCGAATTCGGCGGCATTGCCCTGGAAGAAGTAGTCAACATCAGCTTTGCGGCACAGAAAGACGCCTCGCAGAACCAGCGTCTGCACGGTTTCGGGGCGGGCGATCGCATAAGCCAGGGCCAGGGTGCTGCCCCAGCTGCCTCCGAATACATGCATCTTGCCGCTGATGTTCAGCTCGTGGCGCAGCGCCAGCACGTCATCAATCAGGTGCGCGGTCGTATTGTCGGTGAGCGCTGCGGTCGCATCGTCGTCGCCGGCGCTGGGCGTGCTCTTGCCGCAGCCGCGCTGGTCGAACAGCACGACCCGGTAGCGCGCGGGATCAAAAAAGCGGGCGAACGAGCTGTGACACCCGGCGCCCGGCCCGCCATGCATGAACATGACCGGTTCGCCATCGACCGATCCATACTCCGCCCAGAAAATCCGGTGCTGCGAATTCCCGCGGCTCGGAAGGTGACCCGATCCGTTGCACGGTGAATTCGGATACCCGTTTGCAGTGGGGTCGGCCGGAACGGCGGTTGGTGCGATTGCATCCACGAAAGTCAATTCTGTTCCACAGTTGCGGAGATAAGGCGCATAGCGCGGGCGGCATCCTCGCCGCGCGCGATCGTCATGTCAGTCTACTCAAAATCGGGATCGAAATCGTCGAACTTGACGCAGGCATCTCCCCCTCTCAAGGCTTGCGCTCCGGCAGGCCGTCTCGGAAAATAACCGGCAAATATTGAGAAACAAAGTTTCGGCAACCGCGAAGGGGGCCGGAAGTCAATATCGCGACACCAGCCGGATGCCGCTTGTCCAGGAAAATGTCACGACCGCGATCGTAGAACATTCGAGCCAAGGCGCGCCTTCGCGGACTTAAGCCCACAACCTACGAATGTACGAATAACACATGCAGGAGGGGACGGTGGCCACCCAGTGGAACAACACTCAAGGCGGTGATTGGACGGTCGGCGGCAACTGGTCGGCCGGCGTGCCGAACGGGTCGAGCGACGCGACGATCGGTGTTGGCGGATTTTATACCGTCACGTTGATGAACGCCAGCGGGCAGGCGGCGTCATTGACCATCGACAATCCGAACGCGATCCTGTCGGTCCGGGCTCCCAACAATACCGCTCCAAGCAGTCTCGCGATCAGTGGAAATGTCGACAATGACGGCGCGCTGATCCTCGATAACATTGCCGGTAATGCCGATGGCGGCAGCAGCTTGACGATCGGCGGCACGCTGATCAACGCCGGTCTCGTCAACCTCGGCAATCCCAGCCTAAGCAAGTCCACAACCGCCAGTGCCGCCGCCCTCGTCAACACCGGCACGCTGAATGTCTTTGGTGATGGCACCCTCAATACCACCCATCAGACGATTTTCACCGTCGCGGCGGCGGCGCCCACCGTCGTCTCCGCCTCGATTTCCGTCGAGGGTGATGCCGATCTGGTGTTCGGCAGCGGCGGCATCCAGACGATCACCAGCACCGGTTTTCTCCAGCTGATCGGCGCGCAATCGCGGATCTCGATCGGGGCTGGACTGACCAGCACGGCGCTGACCGGCCTGTCGAGCAATGCCGGGACATTCTCGCTGCGTGGCAACATCAATCCCGTGGGCTTCCAGGGCGGCGAGGGCGGCGCGGTTGTCACCACGACAACCGATTTCAACAATACCGGCACGCTGAATGTCGATGCGATCGCCGGTAATGCCGATGGCAGCAGCACGCTGACGATCGGCGGGACGCTGACCAACGCCGGCACCGCCAATTTCGGCAACATCAGTCTGAGCGGTCAGACGACGATCAACGCGGCGGGTCTCGTTAACACCGGCACGCTGAACGTCTTTGGTAACGGGTTGCTCAACGCGACCAATCAGACAACCTTCAACGTCACTGGTGCGGCACCCAGCGTCGTGACCAACTACATTTCGGTCGATGGCGATGCCGATCTGGTGTTCGGCAGCGGCGGCATCCAGACGATCGGCAGCACCGGTTTTCTCCAGTTGATCGGCGCGCAATCGCGGATTTCGATTGGGGCCGGGCTGACCAGCACCGCGCTGAGCGGCCTGTCGAGCAACGCCGGGACATTCTCGCTGCGCGGCAACGTCAATCCCGTGGGTTCCGGGGGCGGCGAGGGCGGTGCTGTCGTCACCACGACGACCGATTTCAACAATACCGGCACACTGAATGTCGATGCCATCACCGGCAATGCCGACGGCGGCAGCAGCCTGGCGATCGGCGGCACGTTGATCAACTCCGGCACCGTCACGATCGGCAATGCCAACATGACCGCGCCGACGACGGTCACGGCGGCAGCATTGAACGATACCGGGCCGTTGACGCTGCAAGGAAACGGCTCGGCCAATACGACAAATCAGGCGACGCTGGCGATCGCTGGCGCGGCACCGGCGACGCTGAACGCCTCGTGGTTTGTCGGCGGCGATGCCGATCTCGAATTCGGCAGCGGCATCAGCCAGATCGGGGCTGCCGGCTCACTCGTGATGGTCGGCTCCGGCGCGCGCATTTCGCTGGGAGCCGATACCACAAGTACCGCCTTGCTGGGGCTCTCGGGCAATGCCGGTCTCCTCCAACTGCGCGGCAATCTCAGCCAGGACAGTGGCGGCGCCAGCGTCACCACGACGACCGATTTCGCCAACAGCGGAACCCTCTACGTCGATGTCATCACCGGCAATGCCGATGGCGGCAGCAGCCTGACGATCGGCGGGACGCTGACCAACACCGGCACCGTCACGATCGGCAATGCCGCCATGACCGCCCCGACGACGGTCACGGCGGCGGCGCTGAACGATAGCGGGCCGCTGATCCTGCAAGGGAACGGCTCGGCCAATACGACAAATCAGGCGACGCTGGCGATTGCTGGCGCGGCGCCGACAACGCTGAACGCCTCGTGGTTTGTCGGCGGCGATGCCGATCTCGAATTCGGCACCGGCATCAGCCAGATCGGGGCTGCCGGCTCACTCGTGATGGTCGGCTCCGGCGCGCGCATTTCGCTGGGGGCCGATACCACAAGTACCGCCTTGCTGGGCCTCTCGGGCAATGCCGGTTTCCTGCAACTGCGCGGCAATCTCAGCCAGGAAAGTGGCGGCGCCAGCGTCACCACGACGACCGATTTCGCCAACAGCGGAACGCTCGATGTCGATGTCGTCACCGGCAATGCCGATGGCGGCAGCAGCCTGACGATCGGCGGGACGCTGACCAACACAGGCACGGTGTCGATCGGCAATTCCAGCATGGTGGCGCCGACGACGGTGAGGGCGGCCGCTTACGACGGCACCGGTTCGCTCGCGCTGCAAGGCGGCGGCGATCCGGCAACGGCGAAACAGGCAACGCTGGCGATCGCCGGCGCGGCGCCGGCGACGCTGAACGCCTCGTGGTTTGTCGGCGGCGATGCCGATCTCGAATTCGGCGGCGGCATCAGCCAGATCGGGGCGGCCGGCTCGCTCGTGATGGTCGGTTCCGGCGCGCGCATTTCGCTGGGAGCCGATACCACAAGCACCGCCTTGCTGGGGCTCTCGGGCAATGCCGGTTTCTTTCAACTGCGGGGCAATATCGGCCCCGGCCGCGGCGGCGCCAGTGTCACCACGACGACCGATTTCGCCAACAGCGGAACGCTCGATGTCGATGTCGTCACCGGCAATGCCGATGGCGGCAGCAACCTGACGATCGGTGGGACGCTGACCAACACCGGCACCGTCACGATCGGCAATGCCGCCATGACCGCCGCGACGACGGTCATGGCGGCAGCATTGAACGATACCGGGCCGTTGACGCTGCAAGGAAACGGCTCGGCCAATACGACAAACCAGGCAACCCTGGCGATCGCTGGCGCGGCACCGACAACGCTGAACGCCTCGTGGTTTGTCGGCGGCGATGCCGATCTCGAATTCGGCAGCGGCATCAGCCAGATCGGGGCGGCCGGCTCGCTTGTGATGGTCGGCTCCGGCGCGCGCATTTCGCTGGGGGCCGATACCACAAGTACCGCCTTGCTGGGGCTCTCGGGCAATGCCGGTCTCCTGCAACTGCGCGGCAATCTCAGCCAGGACAGCGGCGGCGCCAGCATCACCACGACGACCGATTTCGCCAACAGCGGAACGCTCGATGTCGATGTCATCACCGGCAATGCCGATGGCGGCAGCAGCATGACGATCGGCGGGACGCTGACCAACACCGGCACCGTCACGATCGGCAATGCCGCCATGACCGCCCCGACGACGGTCACGGCGACCGGGCTAGTCAACAGCGGCACCCTGTCGGTGCAAGGCGGCGGCAAAAATCAGGCGGTCCTGCAGATAAACGGCAACGGCAGCGACAGCGGCACGATCAGTGTGAACGGCAACGCGGCGCTCAGTGCGGCGAGCCTCTTCATTGCCAATGGCGGCTCGCTGCTCGTCGGCAGCGGCGCCAGCGTGTCCGGCATTGTCGCCGGCAGCGCCGGTCGCGAGACGGTGCAGAGCGGCGGCACCGCGATCGCGCCGATCATCTCCGGCGGCACGCTCGACCTCGCCGGCGGCGGCGTCAGCGGCAGCATCACCTTCGGCAGCAGCAGCGGCGGTCTGGTGATCGAGCAGAGTGCGTCTCCGCTGGGCACGATCGTCAACTTCACCGGCGGCAACACGGTAGACCTTCGGTTCCTGGCGTTCAGCAGCAGCGGTACGGCAACGCTGGGCGCGAACAATGTCCTGCAAATCAGCGAAAACGGCGGCAGCTTCGCCCTCGATTTCGACCCCGGCCAGAATTTTGCCGGCAAGACCTTTACGCTAAGCGCGGATTCCAGTGGCGGTACGCTCGTATCGCTACAGCAGCCGCCTCAGCAATCGCAGGCGATCCTCGACAATTTCGGCTGGGCGCAGGGCTGGGGCAGCCCGGACAACCCGCGCCTCACCGCCGATGTCGATGGCAACGGCACTACTGATTATCTTGGGTTTGGCGCCTCAACGACCTTTATCGCCTATGGCGGCACGTTCTCTGATGGGCAGGGCCATACCGGGCCGGGGTTTACCCCAGCGGTCGCGGCGGTCAACGATTTCGGCACCAACGAGGGCTATACCTCCGCCGTACAGCGCGGCGCGGCGATGACCGGTTCCGGGGTCGGCGCGTCGATTTACGGCCAGGGTTTCAGCGGCATCTACTGGTACGGCGCGACCGGCGCGACACCGCAGACCGACGCCACCGGCAAGACCTACGATGTGCTGCAATATCAGAGCACGCCGAACCTCTATGGCAATTTCGGCAGCCAGGAAGGCTGGACGCCGGCAAACGGCTTCCAGGTGGTGAAAGCCAGCACGGCAGACAGCTTTGCCTCGATCCTCGGATTCGGCAATGACGGCATCGTGGTCGGACCGCAGGCCTTTGCCCCGAATGCGACGGCGGTTGACAGCTACACGATCCCGCTGGCGGTCGGCAACAATGCCGGCTGGAACCAGCAGGTCGATGTCAGGACCTTCACCGACGCCAATGGCAACGCCCTCGACCTGAACCATGACGGCATCACCGATTTTGTCGGCATGGGGCCACAGGGGCTGGTTTATGCGTTCGGCAGCGAGACCGGCGGCACCTACGGGCTCGGTCCACTGACGACAGCCAATATCGGCGCCAATGGCGGCGGCCCGGATTTGGGTGAGGCGCAGGGCTGGAACGACGCGACGACGCTGCGTGATATCGTGAGGGACCCGAAGACCGGGTTCGACGACATCCTGGCGTTCGGCGCGGCCGGCGTGTACGTCGCGATGGGACAGGACCCGACACGCATGGCGGCCAGGCGTTCGGCCAGCTTTATCTGGCGATGCCCGATTTCGGGTCGGACCAGGGCTGGTCGGTGTCGCAGACGCCGCGCATCGTCGGCGACGTCAACGGCGACGGCATCCCCGACATCGTTGGCTTCGGCGCCAACAGCACGTTCGCCGCGCTGGGATCACGCGATGCCAGCGACAACCTGCACTTCGCTCTCGACCAGAGCCAGACGATCAACGATTTCGGCTATAACGAAGCCTGGAGCGGCACCGACCCGCAAACAATCCGCACGCTCGGCGATGTCGCCGGCACCGGCCGTTCCGACCTGATCCTCAGCGGCGCCTTTAATACGCAGGTGTGGCAGTTCGCGTGAATGTCACTGCCAATGGCGCTTCGTTATTCGAGGATCACGGCGATGTCGCCTTCGGCGATCGGCTCGCCTTCGGTGACACGGATCTCCTTGACGGTGCCGGCCTTTGGCGCGAGCAGAGGTATTTCCATTTTCATCGATTCGAGGATCAGCAGCGTGTCCTCCTCAGCGACGCTGTCGCCGATCGTCACTTCGATCTTCCACACCGATCCGGCAATTTCGCTGCGTACCCTGGTTTCGGCCATGTTGCGTCCGTTTTCTGCCGCACCCGCCATGATCCGAACCGGCGGCGCTCGATCGCTATCTCGATCGCTATAGTGTATTCGCTTTCAAGGCGTCCGCGAGACGTGCCGTGGCGCTGCCGCGCGGCCGGGGCCGCGGCTGGCTTGGATGCGGCGCCCAGCCGCACAGGAACAGGATGTCGAACGTCGCCGGAATGCGGCCGTCGGAATCGCCAAAACGCTCGGCGTAAAGCAGCGCGGCATGCGCCAGGGTCGCGCGGCGCAGGAAGCGGCGGCGGGCGCTGAGCGCGTTGGTCTCTCCCATGCCGCGCAGATCGCGCAACAGGGCCGGCAGGTTCGCATAGGTCACGGTGATCGTCTCGCTGTCGGCGACCGGCAAGGCGAACCCGGCGCGCTGCAACAGCGCGGCGGCGTCGCTGAGGTCGATCGCCGGCGACACGCGCGGGCTGACACCGCCTTCCTGCGCCAGTTCTGCTTCGAGCAATACGGTGCGCAGTTCCACCAGCGTGTTGCCGCCAAGCATCGCCGCGAGCAGCAGCCCGTCCGGCTTTAACACCCGACGCAATTGCACCAGTGCCCCCGGCAGATCGCCGGTCCAATGCAACGCGAGATTGCTCGCGATCACATCAAAGCTCGCGTCGCGAAACGGCACCAGCTCGGGGTCGGCGACGACGCTCGGGCGCGGTGCCCGCGCAACGAAACCGGCGGCGGGTTCGGCGGCGACGACAAATTCGATGCCGAACCGCTCCGCCAACGCCCGCGCCACCCCGCCGTCACGGGCGCCGAGGTCGAGCGCCGCCGTGAACCGGCGCTGCACGATATCGAGCCGGTCGAGCAGCCGCTCGCCGACCTCCACGTGCAGAAAATCGACCGGCCCGGAGCGCGCCGCGCGGTCGCGATGCGCCCGCCACGCACGGCGGTCGAACAGCAGGGGTGATGAGTTCGACACGGATACCAGACGATAGTTGACGAGGGCGCGGCTCTCCCGATGATGGGCGGCGATGCAGCTCACGGCAACCCTGCCCGCACGGTTTCGCCAGGTCGCCCGCCATGCCGGCCGGCTGGTCGTCGATGCGGTGCTGCCGCCGCGCTGCCTCGCCTGCGGCATGATTGTCGACGAGCCGGATGCGCTGTGTCCCGGTTGCTGGGCGACGATGACCTTCTTCGCGCCGCCGTGGTGCGCGGTCTGCGGCCTGCCCTTCCCGCATCCGATGGGCGACGGCGCGGTCTGCGCCGATTGCGCCCGCGAGCGGATGAGCTGGGACCGGGCGCGCGCCGTGCTGCGCTACAACAAGCATAGCCGCGGTCTCGTCCTGTCGCTGAAGCATGGTGACCGGACGCATCTTGCAACGGCGCTCGGGCGCTGGATGCACCGGGCCGGCGGCGATGTCCTCCACGGCGTCGATCTGCTGGTGCCGGTGCCATTGCATTGGACCCGGCTGTTTGCCCGCCGCTACAATCAGGCCGGCCTCCTGGCGCATGCGATCCACGCCGCCGGCGGCCCGGCGGTGGCACCTGACTGGCTGGTGCGGCGGCGGCGCACGCCATCGCAGGGAAGGCTCGGGCCGCTCGGGCGGGTGCGCAATGTGCGCGGCGCCTTCGCGTTGCGGGCGGGCCGCAGCGTTAAGGGCAGGCGCGTCGTCATTATCGACGACGTGCTGACGACCGGCGCCACCGCCGAGGAATGCGCCCGCGTGCTGCGGCGTGGCGGGGCCGAGTTTATCGGTGTGCTGACCCTGGCGCGCGCGCTGCGCGCCGGCAGCTGAAAAACGCGAAGCTGAGGTGCCCATGAGCTGGTTTGCGAGATTGCGCGGAAAGCGCCATATGTGGCCCACCGCAAACCAGCAAATAGATCGGAGCGCAACTTCGATGGCCCAGGTCGAAATCTATACGACGATGTTCTGTCCCTATTGCTCGCGCGCCAAGGCGCTGCTCGAACGCAAGGGCGTCGCCTACCACGAAGTCGACATCATGGAGGAACCGGGACGCCGCGCCGAAATGATTGAAGCGCGCCGGCGGCCGCACCTCGGTGCCGCAGATTTTCATCAACGGCGAGCATATCGGCGGCTGCGACGACATGGTGGCGCTCGACCGCGCCGGCAAGCTCGACCCAAAGCTGAGCGCGGCGGCATGACCGAATTCACCGCCGCCTGCCTGCAATACACCGCCGGCCCCGACCCGGAGCCGAACCTGCGCCTCGTCAGCGACATGGTGCGGCGGGCGCGCGACGCCGGCGCCGAGTTCATCACGACGCCGGAAGCCGGCAACTTCATCGAAAGCGGCAAGCGCCGCCGCGACAAGGCACGCCGCGAGGCCGACGACCCGTTCCTGGCCGGTATGCGCGATCTGGCGCGCGAGTTGGGCGCTTGGCTGCTCCTGGGATCGCTGGTGATCGACCCGGCCGGTGAACCCGGCGCCGACCCCGGCGAAAGCCGCCTCGCCAACCGCTCGTTCCTGATCGACGCGCAGGGCGGCATCGTCGCCCGCTACGACAAAATCCACATGTTCGACATCGACCTGCCGGGCGGCGAAAGCTATCGCGAAAGCAACGCCTACCGTCCCGGCGACCGCACTGTCGTCGCCGAGACGCCGTGGGGCCGGCTCGGCATGAGCGTGTGCTACGACGTGCGCTTCCCGCAGCTGTACCGCGCGCTGGCGCAGGCCGGTGCCGATTTCCTGGCGGTGCCGTCGGTGTTCACGGTGCCGACCGGGCGGGCACACTGGCATGTGCTGCTGCGCGCGCGGGCCATCGAGAACGGCTGCTTTGTACTGGCGCCGGCGCAATGGGGCGAACACGCGGGAGGTCGCAAAAGCTATGGCCACTCGCTGGTCGTCAATCCGTGGGGCGAGGTTCTTGCGGATGGCGGCGAGCAAGTCGGCATTGTCACCGCCCGGATCGACACCGCCAAGATCGCCGAGGCTCGCCGCACCGTGCCGTCACTCCAGCACGACCGCGCCTTCACACCGCCGGCGCTGGCTCCCCGCCCGCTCGCCGCCGAGTAATGTCGAGTTCAGTGTCCTCGTAGATCGCATCGAGGGTCAGAGTTGCACCGATGCTCGACAGGTTGAGCAGCGCATCGCCGGTGATGACCTCGTTGGTCCAACCGGTGCCGGCCCGCGTATAGAGGTCGATGCGGCGCTCATCCTGCTCGACGATCGCGTATTGCCGGATCGACGGGGTCGCGAAGTAATCGAATTTCTTGCGCCCGCGATCCGTACGTTCAGTGCTCGGCGACAGCACCTCGATGATCACGACGGGCTCAGTCAGCCATTCGTCGCTGTCGTCAACCCGCCGGCACATCACCGAAACATCGGGGTATCGAACGGATCCGTTGGCAATGACCTTCATATCACTGCCGAACGGTCTGCATTCGCGGCCTCGTAGCGCGCTGCTCAAGGCAACCACGAGGTTGATGGAAATCATCGCATGAGCGGCCGATCCGCCGGTCATCATCGTGACGACCCCATGAGCGAACTCATAGCGCTCGGGCTGCTCGCGCTCCCACGCGAGGAACTCCGCGAGAGTCATCAGGTTTTCGGCAACGGCAGGCATGGTCGTATTCTAATCCTCGCCGCATCGGTTGTCCAAACCACTTGGATCGCATTGCCACCGGGCGGCACATCGCGCACAATGCCTGTCTCGCACGGAGTCACGCCAATGCGGGTCACATCATCTTTAATCGCACGGGCTCTTCTCGCAGCATCTCTGCCGCTTACCGTCGGCACCGATGCCGCGACGGCGGCCACCGTGATGCAATCGACGGCGCAGATTGCCCCGCCGGCCGCCGGGCTGGCGCGGGTATGGGTTTTGCGGCAGTGGGACCCGATCAACATGGTCGGCGACCCGATGGTTTTTGCCAACGACACGCCGCTTGCCCCGGCGGTGGCCGGGACCGCCTATTACCGCGATCTGCAGCCCGGCACCTACAATTTCACGGTCGCGAGTTGCGGCACGGATGTCTATCAGAACCAGGTCGTCACGATCGCCCCCGGCACCCAGACCCCGCTGGAAATACAGGTGCTGCGCAGCAACGCCCCCGCCGATTGCATGCCGGCCGCGACCTTTTATGTCCGCTGGATACCGGCGGCCTGGGCCGACATGTACTTCAATCAGCTTGCCTATCTCGGGCAGCGCTGATCTTCAGCGCGGCTGGCCGTCGAGCGCTTCGCGCAGCGTCCGCGCCAGGGTGTCCTTGGAATAGGGCTTGGTCAGCATCAGCAGATTGGCCGGGATGTTGCCGTTTTTGACCCGCACTTCGGGAAAGCCCGAGGTCAGGACGACGCGGATCGCCGGAGACTCCTCCTCGATGACGCGGGCGAGCTCCACCCCGTTCAGGTCGCCGGGCATCACGACATCGGTCAACACCAGGTCGAAGGTCTCGGTTGCCAGGATGTCGAGCGCCATGCTGGCGCTGTGGGCTTCGACGGCGCGGTAGCCGAGATCGCGCAACTGGCGCAGGACGGCGCGCCGCACCGCGGCATTGTCGTCGACCACCAGGATGCGCTCGCCGCCGCCCAGCCGCGTTTCGGTCGGCGCCGGAACCGGCCGCGTCGGTGTGGGTGCGGCGCCGGCGGCGCGCGGCAGATAGAGCCGGAATGTCGTGCCGATCCCGAGTTCGCTGTAAACGCCGACATGACCGCCCGACTGCTTCAGAAACCCGAAGACCATGCTGAGCCCGAGCCCGGTGCCCTTGCCCGGCTCTTTGGTCGTGAAGAAGGGCTCGAAAATGCGGCCGACGGTCTCCGGCGCCATGCCCATCCCGTTGTCACTGATCTCGATCAGCACGTAATCGCCGGGCGTGGCATAGGAGTGATGTGCAACGTAATCGGCGTCGATCGGCCGGTTACCGGTCGCGATGCTCAACCGCCCGCCGCGCGGCATCGCATCGCGGGCGTTGTTGACCAGATTGGTGATGCTGGTTTCGAGCTGCGCCGGATCGACGACGATCGGCCAGACATCGTCCCCGAGGCTGAGGGCCACCTCGATGTCGCCGCCAAGCATGCGGCGCAGCAGGTGCATCGTCGCCGCCACCAGATGGCTGGCATCGACCCGCACCGGCTGCAAGGGCTGGCGGCGGGCAAACGCCAGCAGGCGGCGCGTCAGGTCGGCGCCGTGCCAGGCGGCTTCGCTTGCATCCTGCAGCAAGGTGGCGATCGGGTCGTCCGCCGCGACGCTTTCGCGGGCGAGATCGAGATTGAGCACGACGATGCCGATCAGGTTGTTGAAATCGTGCGCCATGCCGCCGGTCAGATTGCCGATAGCCTCGATCCGCTGCGCGTGCCACAGCTGCTCTTCGGCGTGCCGCTTTTCAGTGATGTCGAACACGACGACACCAATGCCGAGGAGCTTGCCGTCGCTGCGCACCGGGTAATGGCTGCTCACGATGATCCGCTCCGACCCCACGGGGCCGCCCGCGGGGCCGCGCCATTCGCGGTCAAGCGAGGGCTGCCCGGTGTCCAGAACCGTGCGGTAGATCTGTTCCACACGGCACCAGAGATGTGGCGCGACCTGCTGAACGGTGCGGCCAAGATGCGCCGACACCGGCAGGTTGTGCATCGCCGCCATCGTCTCATTGACCAGGACATAGCGGTAGGACAAATCGACAAACGCAAAGCCTACCGGCGCCGAGGCCAGCACGGTTTCAAGAATGGCGAGCAGTTCGGCGGTCTTGCGCTGGGTTTCGACCAGCCTCGCCTCGGCCTCTTTGCGTTTGGCGATGCTCGACGCGATCGTCGAGGCACCGACGATATGTCCGGTCACATCCTGGATCGGCGACACGGTCAGCGACACCGGCAACAGCGTGCCGTCCTTGCGGCGCCGTGTCGTCTCGAATTGTGCGACCCGTTCACCGCTGAGGATACTGGGTTAGAATCCCTTCGTCGTCGGGAACCTGTTCCGGCGGGAACAGTGTCCGGAGCGGTTTGCCGATCATCTCTTCGACGGAATATCCGAAAATCTCCGCGGCGGCCGGGTTCCAGCTGGTGACGAACCCATTCAGATCGCTTGAAATGATGGCATCGAGCGAGGATTGGACGAGCGCCGCATAATGCAGCAGCATCCGGTCGCCCGACTGCTGCACAACCGCCGCCGCCGGGGGCTGTTGATCTGGCCGGTGGAGCCGGCTGCCGCGGCGCCCAATGTGCTGCATGCTGCACGACATTGATCAAGTTTCGGCCGGACATGTCCACGCCCGGGGAGCGCCCATACCAGGACACAGCGCTCATTATCCGCGGTCCGCCAAAGCGGCGCAACTTCTAGCACGCGTCGGGCGCGAGGAAAACGCCGGTTCCTTGCGCAGACCGGGGCCATCGCGTCGCGTCGCCCCGGCATTGCCGCCGCGCTATCGGCGATCCGGCGTTGGTGGCGGATAAACCCGGGCGGCGCCCTGCCAGATTTCGATCTCGCCCTGCAATCGTCGCTCTGCGACCAGCCGCTGCGCCTGAGCGATGGCTTCGTCGAGTGAGCCGGCCTCAAGGTTTTCGGCTGCTGCGATGCGGTTGAAGCGATCGAGAAAATACAAGCGGAACACCACCAAAATCGCTCCGAATTGTCACCGGTCCGGCGCGCGGCACCGTCCAAAGGCACCGCGCACCGCCTCCATCATTCTTGATCGGATGATTAAATGAACCGTGAACGAACCGCGGTAACTTCCGGGTGAGCGGGGGCGCGGCTCGCATGGCGCGGCGTATCGCGCTAAGATTGCTCATTGCCGGGCGTTACTAATGTAGGAGATCGGCCATGAGATGGTGGTCTGCGGCGTTGCTGTTGGGGATCGTGGCGGCCGGGCCGGCGGTGGCGCAGGATGCGCAGATTGCGCAGGTCAACACGGCGTCCGGGACGGTGACGGTGGAGCGCGGCGGTCAGCGCACCGCGTTGAAGATCGGCGACTTGATCTACCAGAAGGACGTGATCGAGACCGGCAAGGACAGCAGCGTCGGGGTGACGTTTGTTGATAACAGCCTGATCTCGGCGGGCCCCGACAGCCGGTTGGTGCTCGAACAGTTTCACTTCGATTCGAACAATTTTCGCGGCGACATGCTCGCCAAATTGCAGAAGGGGACGTTGACGGCGGTGTCCGGCGACATCGCGCGCAGTTCGCCGGGGAACATGAAGATCGAGACGCCGACCGCGATCCTCGGTGTCCGCGGCACCACCTTTGCGGTCGAGGCGCGTTAACCCGGCACACCGGAGATTCGTCGCAGCCGGCCTCACCGGCCGGCTGGAGCTGCCGGCTCCGCGAGTGGATACCCCGTGGCTGCCAAATGCACAGGCAGTTGCGCGGCTTGCCTTTCCCGGCCCAAAAGAATATGCGCTCCCAAAACGTTAGCGTTTGCCGACCCGGCCGCTATCGGCCAAGTCATTGGCCACAAATATCCAGGTATGTCATGCCGCGTTGCTTGGCCTGATCGGGACCGGTGGGTTTGCCTTCGTCTTGTTTACAATCAAGGTCTTAGACGCTAGGTTCGCCGGTACGGCAGGCCACCGTTGCGCCTAGACTACCTTGGGGGAATGGCGAGCCCCGTGAAGCCGGAAATTGGGGGATTTCGGGATTCGCCTCGCGGGCATCAGATTGGCGCTTGCGGCTGCCGGCCTCATGTTGGGCGCGACAGTGCCGCCGCGTGCCGAGGCACAGCAGGTCGCCCCAAGCCGCGTGACCCCGGAAACCCTGCGCCCGGAGGCAGCGCCGAGCCAGCCGGTGACGTTGCCGTCCGCCGCCGGGCTCACCGCGCCGCCCAACGCCGACCAGCTTTATGTCACGGTTGGCCGCGTCGAGGTGGCCGGTACATTTCCCGAGCTTGAAGGCAGGACGGCGGAGCTGTTCGGGCCGCTCAGCGGCACCCGGGTCACCGTCGCGCATCTTTACGATGTCGCGAATGACCTCGAGCAGGCCTACGCCGCGGCCGGGTTTTTTCTCGCCCGCATCATCGTCCCGCCGCAGCAGGTGGCGGATGGCGGCGTCCTGCGCCTGACCGTCATCGATGGCGTCATCGGGCGCATCGACGCGAAGGATGTGCCCGAGCGGCAGCGCGACCTCGTGCTGGCGCGCCTCCAGCCGATCGTCGGCGTGCACCATCTGACGCTCGACGACATGGAGCGCCGGCTGCTGCTGGTCTCCGACCTGCCGGGGCTGCAGGTGCGCAGCACCTTGTCGGCCGGCGACACTCCCGGCAGCACGCTGGTCGTCCTGCAAGGCCAGCAGACCTATGCGACCGGCACGCTCGGTTTCGACGACCGTTTGCCGGGTTCGCTCGGCACCTGGTCGATCAACGCCTCCGGCGCGCTGAACAGCGCTCTCGGGTTCGGCGAGCAGAGCTACCTCTCGTTCGTCACGAGCCCTGATACCGCACCGGCGCGGCTGAGGGTTTATGGCGGCGGTCTGGTGGCGCCGCTCGGCAATGACGGCGTGACGATCAACCCGGAATACACGAAGTCACTGGCGCGGCCGGCGCCGGTCGAGGGCGCGCCGGCGACGCAGGGCGATTTCGAGCGGTTGGCGGTGCGTGCGAACTATCCGGTGATCCGCAGCCGCACGCAAAACCTGTCGGTGCAGGGCAGCGTCGAGTGGGACAGGGAAACGCTGGTTCCGATCGGCTTCAATGCTCAGTTCTACGACGATGATTACGCGGCAGGCCGGTTGCGGGCGGTCTATACGTTTTCGCTGGACCGCGACACGCCCGTGCAATTGACCGGCACGCTGTCGCATGGCCTGGGAGGGCGCACCGGCACGCTGACCGACCCGCTGTCGCGGATCGGTGCCAGCCCGAATTTTACCACCGCCAATGTCATGGCGACGGTGCAGCACCCGCTGCCGGCTGAAATGCTCCTCTATGTGGCGGCACGGGCGCAGACCAGTTTCAACAACCCATTGATGCTGGCCGAGCAGTTCGCGCTCGACGGGCTGAGCGCCCTGTCGGCCTTCGCCGACGGCACGTTCAGCGTCGATCAGGGCGCGACCTTGCGGATCGAGATCAGCCGCCCGTTCGGATTGCCGATCGCCGGCACCACGATCGGCCTTTCGCCCTATGTGTTCGGTGCCGGCGGCTGGGGCGAGCTGGTCGTGCCGACCGTGCTCGAGCACCGCGACGTGCTGGCCGGCTCGGCCGGGTTCGGGGTGCGCACCGACAGCAGCATCGCCGGGATCGCCGGCATGTCTTTGGCTTTCGAATTCGCTCGCAAGTTTTCCGATGCGCCCGCGGTCCCTGCTGGGTATCGTGCCAACCTCTCGCTGAATCTGAGGTTTTGATGGCGGCGCGAGGTTTGTGGTGCTGATTCGCCGCCGGGTCGTTTGGCGCGGGTTGCGTCTTCGAGCGAGTGTTTTTAGCAGCCGCCGCCCTGGGGGGCGGCTGTGTCCCGGCGCTGGCGCAAAGCGTGCTGCCGAGCGGCGGTCAGGTCGTCTCGGGGAGCGCGGCGATCCACGCCCCGGTCGGCACCACCCAGTCGATCACGCAGACCTCTAACCGCGCGATCATCAACTGGAATTCGTTTTCGATCGGTCAGCCGAACGCGGTCAATTTTGCGCAGCCCGGCAGTTCTGCGGCGATCCTCAACCGGGTGACCGGCGCCACGACGTCGACGATCGCCGGGCAATTGACCGGCAACGGCCAGGTCTATCTGGTCAACCCAAACGGCATCGCGATCACCAAGAGCGGCACGGTCAATGTCGGCGGCGGTTTTGTCGCCTCGACGCTCAATGTTACCAACAAAGACTTCATGGCCGGGAACCTGGCATTCACCGGCAACGGCGCGTCCGCCGGGGTCAGCAATGCCGGCATCATCAGCGCCGGCAAAAACGGGTTTGTCGGCCTGATCGGCGGCACCGCGGAAAATTCCGGCGTGATCAAGGTGCCGCTCGGCAAGGTCGGGCTCGGTTCCGGCGAGCGGGCGACGCTCGACCTGAACGGCGACGGGTTCATGCAGGTCGCCGCGCCGACCGGCGCCAAAACCGCGGAAGGCCAGCCGCTGGTCAGCAATTCCGGGCAGATCATCGCGCCGGGCGGTACGGTCGAACTGAAGGCCGCGACGGTCGCCGGCGCAATCCGCGATGCGGTGAACATGTCCGGGGTCATTTCGGCCAATTCGGTGTCGGGTCGCAACGGGGCCGTGGTGCTCGGCGGTGGCTCCGGCGGCAATGTCGAGGTCGGCGGCAGGATTGATGTCTCGGCCCCGGCCTCCGGAGCCGGCACCGGCGGCTCGGTCAGGATTAGCGGCGCGCAGGTCAACCTGCGGAGTACCGCCCGCATCGACGCGCGCGGCCCGGCCGGCGGCGGCAACGTCGCGATCGGCGGCGGTCCGCACGGCCAGGACCCGCTGATCCAGAACGCGCTGACCACCAATGTCTCGGCCGATGCCGTGATCGATGCCAGCGCGACGCGCAGCGGCAATGGCGGCGGCATCACGATCTGGTCGGATACGGCGACGACCTTTGCCGGCACACTGCGTGCCACAGGCGGACCGCTTGGCGGCAATGGCGGCATCATCGAAACATCGAGCGCCGGACAGCTGACGATCAACCGTTTCGCGACGGTCAACGCCGCCGCGCCGCTCGGCAAGGCGGGCACCTGGCTGATCGACCCGCTCGACCTGACGATCGATGATGTCGCCGCGACCACCATCAGCGCCACGCTGAACACCGGCACCAACGTCTTTGAGCAGACCACCGCGAGCGGGACCGGCGGCGCCGGCCGGGTCTTGACCGGACCCGGCGACATCAATGTCGAAGCGCCGATCGTCTGGAACAGCGGCGCGACGCTGACGCTGTCGGCTTATGACGACATCAACATCGACGCGCCGATCAAGGTCGGCGGCACCGGTACGCTGGCGCTGGTCAGCAACAACGCCAACATCGACCCGGATTCATCGATTTTTGTCAGCGCGCCGATTACGGTCACCGGTGCCGGCCACCTGTCGTTTATGACGACCGGCAACAGCGACGGCCCGGTCTTTGTGCTGGGACAGGGCAACGCCCAGTATCTCGGCGGCCCCAACCCCAGCGCCAGCCTGACGATCAACAACACCGCCTACACGCTGCTCTACGACATGAGCAACAGCGCCAGCGGCCTGCAAAGCATGAACGGGTCGTCCGGCGCCTTTGCGCTGGCGGCGCCGATCGACCCCGCCGGCTCCTTCAATTCTCCGCCCGTCAAAACCTTCTCGGGCACCTTCAACGGGCTCGGCAACACGATCTCGAACCTGACCCTGACGGATGCCCTCGATGGCCAGGTCGGGTTGTTCGGGCAGCTGACCGCGACAGGCAGGATCAGCAATTTCGGACTGGTCGGCGGCGTGGTCGTTGGCGGCACGGCGACGACCGGCGCACTGATCGGGCAAAATCTGGGCGTGGTCAGCAATACGTTCGCGACCACGGATGTGAACGGCGCGCCCGGCTCGGCCGATGGCGGACTCGTTGGTGACAACCAAGGTACGCTGAGCGGCGTCTACGCGACCGGCAATATCAGCACGATCGGCAGCACCAATGCCGGCGGGCTCGCTGGCACTAACGAGGGGTTGATCGAGGAAGCCTTTGCCACCGGCACGGTGGAAAGCGGCAACGGCAATGTCGGCGGGCTGGTGGGCCGGAACAATGCTGGCGGCAGCATCCTGAACTCCTACGCGATCGGCACGGTGATCGGCGATTTCAACGCCGATATCGGCGGGCTGGTCGGGCACAATGACGGCTCGATCACCAACGTCTACGCAACCGGCAGCGTCAGCGGCGCCATTACCGGCAGGATTGGCGGCCTTGTCGGGTTCAGCACCGGATCAGTCAGCAACGGGTTCTGGGATACCGGCACGACCGGCCAGGACACCGGGATCGGGGTCGATGTCGGCAGTTCATCGATCAAGGGCGTAACGACAGCGGGGCTGGCCTCGGCCGCGACGCTGGCCGCGCTCAACACGCCGGACGTGAACTGGGACAATGTCAACAACCGGACGACACCCTACCTCATCGATCTGCCCGGCCAGGTCTACGCGGCTGCCGACGCCGACCCGATCCTCTACAACCTGATCTTCACGCCGGCGCAACTGCAGCAGGTTGGCAATAATCTCACCGGCAATTTCGCACTCGCCGCCAGCCTCGACATGCACGCCGTGGCGAGCTTTGTCCCGATCGGTTCCGGCGCAGCCTATGTTGGCACGTTCAACGGCCTGGGAAATGCCGTCAGCGGTCTGGCGATCAACACCAACGCGGTAGAAGTCGGCCTGTTCGGTCAGATCGGCCAGGGCGGTACGGTCGAAAACCTCGGGGTGATCGACGCCTCGATCACCAGCAATGGGCCGGCCGTGGTCGGTGCACTGGCGGGGATCAATGCAGGCACGGTGGTCAATTCCTATGCGACGGGAACGATCCTCGCCGGCGGCCCCGATCTTGCCGGCGGATTGATCGGCGTCAACAGCGCAACCATCGCCAATTCCTACGCATCAACCGCCATTACCGTTCAAGGCGGCAACAGCATTGTCGGCGGTCTCGTTGGGATCAACAGCGGTGTCATCGCGAATGCCTACGCGCTTGGCCCGCTGAACGTCAGCGGGGGCCCTGGAAGCCGTGTTGGCGGTCTTGTCGGCGCCAATTCCAGCATGATCAGCATGGCCTATGCGGCCGGGATGATCACGGCAGGCAACGGCACCGCGATCGGCGGGGTCGCCGGAACCAATGCCGGCAGCTTCAATTCGGTCTTTTGGAATACCGATCGGACCGGCGTCGGATCGGCGGTTGCCGGCGGCAATCCCCCGGGGACCGGCGCGGTCAACAATTCCAGCGCATTTACCGCCACCTCTTATGGGGGGTTCGCCTTTCCGGATGTCTCGGGTCATCGTCGATGTCGATGGTTCGCTGAACAATACCGGCAACGCGGCCGGCGGCACGATGCCGCTGCTGACGAGCGAAGCGTCGTCGGTCATCCAGACCGACCATCAGCTGCAGCTGATGGCGATGGATGTCAGCCGGAACTACACGCTCGGTCGCGACATCGACGCGTCGGCGACTGCTTCCGGCACCAACGTCTGGCGATCGACCGGCTTTGTGCCGGTCGCCCAGACCACTCCCTATACCGGCATTTTCGACGGCGTCGACTACACGATCGCCAACCTGACGATCAACACGGCGCAGAAATTCGCCGGCCTGTTCGGCACAACCGGCAACGCGGCGGTCATCGAGAATGTCGGAATGGTTGGCGGCTCAGTAGCCTCTTCCCTGGGCGGTGCCCAACTTGGCGGGCTGGTCGGCAACAATGGCGGCACGATCACCGGCGCCTACGCCGGCGCGACCATCAGGGACAGCGGGCCGGGTTCGTATCTGGGCGGTCTGGCAGGTTTCAACGCCGGTGTGATCAGCTCGTCCTACGCGACCGGCGCGGTGAGCGACATCGCCATCGGCAGCGGTTATCTCGGCGGGTTGGCTGGCTGGAACGACGGCGCCATCCTGCAATCCTTTGCCGCCGGCGCGGTGACGGGCGGCGTCGGGGCACAGATCGGCGGCCTCGTCGGGGTCAACAACCTGCACATCGCCGATGCCTATGCGACCGGCGCGGTCAGCGGCGGCTCCACTGCGACGGTCGGCGGCCTGATCGGCGACAATGGCGGCAGCGTCGCGAATGTCTATGCGACGGGCGCAATCAGCGGCGCCCTGATCGGCGGGCTGATCGCCAACAACAGCGGCAATGCCCCGACCAACGGGTACTGGGACAGTCAGACGACGGGCCTGCCGTTTTCGAGCGTCGGCGGTACGCCGCTGACGACGGCCCAGCTGCAGGCAATGCTGCCTCGGGTTTTTCCGGCGCCGTCTGGGGCATCGTTCCGGGGATCAGCTACCCCTATCTCGGCTCCCAGTTTGGCGGAAACGCGCCGCAGGTCATTTCCGGTACGGTGTTCAACGGCCCGACCATGGCGTCGCCGGCAGCAGGGCCAGGGATACCGGTCGTGGCACTGGCCGGCGGCTCGCCGCTCAGGAGGACGGGCGTCGCGACCGGTGCCAACGGCTACTATTACTACGCCGTGTCGCCGGGCTCGATCGCGGCCGGCGGCGATGTGCTGCTCTACGTTAATGACACGATCAAGGGCGCCGCGCTCGTCGATCAGGTCGGCACCGGCAACGCCGTCAACACGTCGATCTTTGCGGACACAACGCACGTCGTCATGCCGGGCGGCAGTTATTCGGCCGCGCTGTCGCGCCTGCAGGCAGCCGCCGGCGGTGACGCGGCGGCGATCTCGGTGATCGGCAATACCGCCAACCTGACCATAAACTCGACCGGGGCGCTGACACTCGACGCGCCGCTGGTGCGGCCGAATGGCACCGTCACGGTGAATTCGGGCGGCACGGTAACCGAGGTGGCCGGCGGGCTGGTTACCGCCAAGGTGCTGACCGGCCGTTCGATGGGCGGGGCGACGGTGAATTCAGCCAACCAGGTCAACCAGTTCGGATCGTGGCTGGATACCGGCGCCGGGTCCGCCGGCATCAGCTTTACCGACAACCAGACGCTGACGACTGCCGGGACGATCGGTTCTGGAAGTGGTCCGCTGAGGCTGACCACGCTCGCGGGGAACCTGATCCTGGCCGGCGATCTGATCGCGGCCGGCAACGCGATCAGCCTGAACTCCGCCGGCGGCGTAACCCAGACGAGCGGCCTGATCGACCCGACCGCGCTGCTGATCCAATCGGCCGGCTCGGTGTCGTTGACCGGCGCCAACACGATCGACACGTTCGCCGCATTGATCACCGGGAACGGCGCCAGCCTAGTCTATAACAATGCGACGGACCTGACGATCGGCACCGTCGATGGTGTTGCCGGGATCAGCACGAACAATGGCGCGGTCACCGTGACGGCAACCGGTGCCGCCGACATCATCGTGAACCAGCCGGTAAAGGCCGGCACCGGCGCGGTCACCGTCGCGGCCAGCGGCGACCTGACGATCGGCCCCGGCGGCTCGGTAGGGGGTGCCCCGGTTACCCTGGCGACGCTCGGCAAATTCACTAATAATGGCGGCCCGACCCCGATAACGCCGGGTAGTGGGACGCAATGGCTGGTCTATTCGACCAATCCGAACCAGGACCAGGATGGCGGGCTCGTCCCCAATTTCATCCAGTATAATGCGACCTATTCGATCAGCACGCTGAGCGGCACGGCCCCTGCCGCACCGGGGAACGGCTTTCTCTACAGCCTTGCCCCGGTTGTGAAGATCACCGGCGTCCAGCGGCCCTATGACGGCACCACCAACCTCCTGACCACAGCCGGAAGCCTGTCAACGAGTGGTTCTGTGCCCGGCGATGCGCCAGCGTTCGATCTCGCGACGCTGACCGGATCGTTTGCCAGCAAGGATGTCGGCACGAATATCGCCGTCACGATCAATAATCTCGACCTCAGCGTGACGCGTGGCGGCGTGCCGGTGTTCGGTTATCAGGTCGCGCCGGTCGTCAGCGACCCGATCGGCACGATCACCGTGGTACCGCTGACCATCACCGCGCTCGACCGCAGCAAGACCTACGGCCAGAGCCTGACGCTGGGCACCTCGGATATCGGGACGCAGGGCCTGTTCAACGGCGACAGCGTGACCGGCATCACGATGACCACCCTCGGGGCGGCGGCAAACGCCACGGTCGCCGGCAGCCCCTATACGATCACCCCGAGCAATGCGGCCGGCGCCGGTCTTAAGAATTACAACATCACCTACGTTGACGGGAAACTGACGATCGATCCCAAGGATTTGGTGATCACCGCCTCCACCCAGACCAAGACATACGGCCAAACACTCGACCTCGGCACCAGCGCCTTCACGACGCTGGGGCTGATTAACGGCGACACCGTCAGCGGCGTCACGCTGAACAGCACCGGGGCGGCGAGTGCGGCGCAGGTCGCCGGGTCGCCCTATGCGATCGCCCCGGCCACTCCGACCGGCAGCGGCCTCGGCAACTACACGATCACCTTCGCCAATGGCAGCCTGACGGTCACCCCGGCAGCGCTGACCATCACCGCAAGCGATCAGGGCAAGGTCTATGGACAGACCCTGAACCTCGGCACTACCGCGTTCACGACGCTGGGGCTTGTCAACGGCGACACCGTCAGCGGCGTCATGCTGAGCAGCGCCGGAGCGGCGAGTGCGGCGCAGGTCGCCGGGTCGCCCTATGCGATCGCCCCGGCCACTCCGACCGGCAGCGGCCTCGCCAACTACACGATCACCTTCGCCAATGGCAGCCTGACGGTCACCCCGGCGGCGCTGACCATCACCGCAAGCGATCAGGGCAAGGTCTACGGCCAGACCCTGAACCTCGGCACCACCGCCTTTACGACGCAGGGCCTCGTCAACGCTGACACCGTCAGCGGTGCGACGCTGAGCAGCGCCGGAACGCCGGGCGCCGCGCAGGTTGCCGGCTCCCCCTATGCGATCGTCCCGACCGCCCCGACCGGCAGCGGCCTTGCCAACTACGCGATCACCCTCTCCGATGGCAGCCTGACGATCACGCCGGCGCCGTTGACGATCACCGCGAGCGACCACAGCAAGCTGTACGGCCAGACGCTAAGCCTCAGCCCAACCGCGTTCACAACCAAGGGTCTCGTCAACGCCGACGCCGTCACCGGTGTCACGCTGAACAGCGCCGGGCTGCTGAGCGCAGCGCAGGTCGCCGGGTCGCCCTACGCGATCGTCCCGACCAACCCGACCGGCAGCGGTCTCGGCAACTACGCCATTACCCTCGCCAATGGCAGCCTGACCGTCACCCCGGCATCGCTGACGATCATCGCGTCGAACCAAAGCAAAACCTACGGCCAGACGCTGGCGCTCGGGACGAGCGCGTTCACCGCGCTAGGCCTGGTCAACGGCGACAGTGTCTCCGGTGTCACGTTGAGCAGCGTCGGCGCAGCGGCGGGAACCGGCCTGGCCGGATTGCCTTACCCGATCACGCCGACCGCGCCGGTCGGTAATGGGCTGGCGAACTACACGGTCAGCTTCGGCGATGGCCAGCTGACGGTGAACCCGGCCGCGCTGACGATCACCGCGTCGAATCAGAGCAAGGTGTATGGCCAGACCCTGAACCTTGGAACGACCGCATTCACGGCGCAAGGACTGGTCAATGGCGACGCGGTCAGCGGTGTAGCCCTGGCGAGCAGCGGCACCGCGGCAACTGCCGGGGTGGCGGGTTCGCCCTATGCGATCGCACCGAGCACCCCGGTGGGCAGCGGCCTTGGCAACTATACGGTCAGCTTTGTCGACGGGCGGCTCACCGTAAACCCGGCACCGCTGACGATCACCGCGTCGAACCAAAGCAAGACCTACGGCGAGGCTGCCGCGCTCGGTACGACGGCGTTCACGATGCAGGGCCTTGTCAACAGCGACGCGGTCAGCGGGGTGGCCCTGGCGAGCGCTGGCGCGCCTGCAACGGCCGGCGTCGCCGGCTCGCCCTATGCGATCATGCCGAGCAATCCCGTCGGCAGCGGCCTCGCCAACTACACGATCAGCTTTGTCAACGGCCAGCTGACCGTGAACCCGGCAGTGCTGACAGCCGGGCTGACCGGCACCATCGGCAAGACCTATGACGGCACGACCACGGCGACGCTGACGCCGGTAAATTTCACCCTCTCCGGTGTGGTGAACGGCGACGCTGTTGTGCTGAACGATCCCGCCACCGGCGCCTACGGGTCGCTGAATACCGGCGCCGGCCTGACGGTCAGCGTCGCCGGTCTCGGCCTTGGCGGCCCGGGTGCGGGCAATTACGTGCTGGCGGGGAGCACCGCGACCGGCAATATCGGCACGATCAGCCCAGCGGCACTGACCGTCACCGGTGACAGCCTGTCGCGCAATTTTGGCACGGCCAACCCGCCGCTGACCTTTACCGTGACAGGCGGGGTACTGTTCAACGGCAACACGCTGTCGGGCGCGCTGGCGACACAAGCGAGCACCGCCAGCGTGGCCGGCGCCTACTCGATCACCCAGGGCACGCTGGCGGCGTCGGCCAACTACAACCTCGCCTATATCAACGGCGTCCTGACCGTGCTGCCGCAGGCGGTGATTGTTCCCACGACACCCCTCGACCTGTCGTCAAACATCGTCAATATCGTCGCGACCAACGCCGTGAACGGCGCGGCCATCGCGACGATCGCCACCAACATTGCCGCGGCAACGCCCGGCCAGGTGGCGCAGGCGGTCGCGACAAGTCAGGCCGCCGAGGCAGCCGGCACCGGGCAGAGCAGCCCCAATTCGCCGACATCGCTGGCGCTGGCGGCGATCTCCGCGTTCCGCGCAGCCCCGTGCGGTTCGGCCAGCGCGCCGCCACCGGCATTGTTTGTGGTGCTGCCAAGCGTCACCGGCAAGTCGATCGGCGGCATCGTCGTCAGCGACGGCGCCAACGAGGCACTGCTCAACCAATCGTTCGCGGCGGCCGAACTCCGCGGCGGCGCCCTGTCGGCCTGCCAGGTGACGCGCACCGCGGTCGAGGGCACATTCAAGCAGGCGATCGCCGCCCGCCCCGTTCTGCCGCGTCATTTCGTGCTGTATCTCAAGCCGAACAGCGAGCAGCTGTCGCCGGCATCGGCGGCTGATTACCGCGACGCCCTGGCCGATGCGGCGAAGCGACGAGCCTATCAGATCGAGGTCATCGGCTACACCGACAGCGTGGGCGCACAGCCGGCGCAGCAAAAGGCGTCGCTGGCCCAGGCCGCGATCGTGCGCAAGCTGCTGACGCAGGACCACATCGACCCGCGCAAGATTTCGGTCGCCGGCCGCGGCAAGCTGGCACCGCTGGTGCCGACCGCCGATCAGGTGCCTGAGCCGCGCAACCGCCGCGTCGAAATCTGGGTCAGATAGGCGCGACCCGGATTGCTAGCATCGTAATGTCGTCGGCCTGTTCGGCATCGCCGACAAACCGCGCGACCGCGGCGAAACAGGCATCGACGGTCGATCGGGCGTCGCTCGCCTCGGTCTCTTTCAGCGTGTCGGAAATCCGCCCGAGCGAATAAAGCCGGCCACCGGCATCCTGCGCTTCGGTGACCCCATCGGTAAACAGCACCAGGATCGCGTCGCGCGCCACCCGGCCGTGGTCGATCGGATAGGGGTAGTAGTCGAGCACGCCGAGCGGCGGGCCGCCATCGGTCGCCAACTGCCGCAGCCCGTCCGGCTCGCGCAGCACGAACGGCGAGTCGTGACCAGCGCTGGCATAGTCGATGTCGCCGGTCACCGTGTCGAAGATACCGATAAAGGCGGTCACGAACATGCCTTCGCCACGCTCGCCGAGGTCGATGCTGGCTTCGGCGGTCTTTGCGTTGGCCTCGGTGATGATCGATGCGAGGTCGCAGGCATGCCGCTGCACCGCAGCCCGCACGATTTGAAGTGTAAGTTCCATGAACAGCGCCGCCGGCACGCCTTTGCCGGACACGTCCGCGATGATGAAGAACAGGTGGTTGTCGTCGATCAGCTGATAATCAAAGAAATCACCGCCGACCGCGCGCGCCGGCTCTATTCGCGCGTAGAGATCGATGTCGAGCCGCTCAGGAAACGGCGGAAACCGGTGCGGCAGCAGGCCGAGTTGCAGGTCACGCGCGACCGCGAGTTCGCCTTCGGTGCGCGCCTTCAATTCGCGCTCGCGTTCCAGTTCCGCGGCCAGCCGCCGCCGCGCCGCCTGCGCCGCCCGCAAATGGCCGACCAGCATGCCCGCCGAGACGAGCAGCACGACAATCGCCGGGTAGATCCCGTCGATCAGCCAGCTGGCGAAGCGGAACAGCAGGAACTCGCCGACAATCAGGCCGGCGACGATACCGAAAACCGCCGCGGCCGCGACCGGCGGGTTTTCATAGCGCACCAGCGCGATCGCCGTGAGCCCGGCAGCCATGATCAGCGCCAGTTCGAGCCAGAACGTGTAGGCCGGCCGGTGCAGCAGCGTGCTGCCGAGAATTCCCTCGATCAGCTGGGCGTGCACATCGATCCCGTCGCTGAGCCCGAGCGGCGTGTATCGCTGATCGCCCAGACCCAGGCCGGTGACGCCGAGCAGCACGATCTGCCCCTCGAACTGGCGCGGGTCGAACCCGGGTTCGAGGACAGTGGCGGCCGAGACATTGCGAGCGCGTGGCAGGCCGAAATGCAGAAAAACACGGCCATGCGCATCGGTCGGAAGCGTCAACGGCCCGAGCCCGATGCTTGCGATACCTCCCGACCCGACCTGAACATCGAGCGAATTGAGGCCGACGGCGACCCGGATCAGCTGTAGCGCCAGGCCAGGAATCAGCTCGTCATCGACGCGGGACAGCAGCGGCACCGCGCGCACGACGCCGTCATCGTCCGGCTGGATCGTAATCGCTCCTTCGGCGCGTGCCGTCTGACTGATTTCCGTCAACGTCCGCAAGACCGAAGGGTAGGCGGGCACGTACGGACGCGGATTGCCGCCCAGTTGCCGGATCAGCGTAACCGCGTGCGCGTCAGCGCCGCCCGCCACCGGGATGGCGACCGGCCCGGCGCCGAGCACGGTCGGCACCTTCGCAAAGGCGGCCGCCAGCTGCTCGTCGCTGGACGCCATGGCGGCCAACCCCTCGGCGATCGAGGCCGGCAGCCCGGGCAGGGTGTGCGCCAGCCGTCGCGGTGAATACCCGTCGGGCTCGGCAAACAGGATGTCGACACCCAGCACCAGCGGCTTTCCGGCGGCGATGCGCTGCACCAGATTGGCGATCAGGGTGCGCGGCCACGGCCACTGGCCATAGCGCTTCAGGCTCTTGTCATTGACCGTGACAACCTGCACCAGCGTACCGCCGGGCGGCAGCGGCCATAGTCGCTGCGCGATGTCGAACCCGCGGTCGCGCAGCGTTTCGAGCGGCGCCACGCCGGCCGCCTGGGGAATGAGGGCGATGGCAAGCACAAACAGCGCGATATCGCGCCCCGGCGCCCGCCACCACGACAGGAAAGCCCGCAATTTCGCCTCGGGCGGTTACAGCAAAATGGAGCCGGCCTCTCGGGCCGCTATGCCTTCGCCTGCGCGCCCTTGGCATTCGCCGCGGCATCGACCGACGCGAAGATCGGCACGACGTGCTGGAAACGGGCGATGTTGAAAATCTCTTCGATGACCGGCTGCAGTCCGGCAACCGCCAGAAAGCGGTCCTTGCTCTGCCGGCGAGCGGTCATCAGCGCACGAAACCCGGCGCTTGAAATGTACTCGACCTTGGCAAAATCGACGATTACCCCGTCCGCCGCGTCGGCCACGGCCTTCAGCAAGGTTGCCTGGAATTCGGTGCTCGTCGCGCTGTCGATGCGCCCTGACGGCCTGAGGATGCGAATGTTGCCAAGCTGCGTTTCGGCAATATCCAAAAGCGTGGCCCCTCTGACCGGCGGCCCCTCTGACCGACGGAGTGTCGCGGACTATGGTCGGCGGGGCCGGGGCGCGCAAGCGGTTATCTGGCGGTACTCCGGACGGTTACGGCACACGGGGCGGTTGCTCAGAACTGGCCCTTCTTCAATCGATATATGTCCGGGTTGCGCGGATCGAGCACATACGAGAGCGACAGCACGGTTTCGGAGATCTTTTGCGCCTTGGCACCGCGGCCCGCCGCGGCGGCGGCACTGGCGAGGCGCAGGATCGTCGTGTGCCGGTCGGCGTCGGCTCCTTCGAACACCAGGATCGACCCGTCATTCATCTTGACGTTGGTGGCGACGGTTTCCGGATCGTAGCCGGAGTCGGTGAACAACTGGCGCAGCTGGTTGGCGGCGGCGACGATCTTTTCCGGCACGGCCTGCGGATCGACCGCGGTCCCCCACAGGACATTGACCTGGATCAGCTTTTTCGACGCGTAGCCAAAGATGTAGGAAACCCGCGCCGGTCCGGCACCCTCGAGCAGGTCGGGCACCGTGACGGTCAGCACCTCGGTGCGCTCGGCGAGGTTTTCTTCCGTCTTGGCCTTGTCCAGCGGAATGTTGAATTCCTTTTGGACCGCGGCCTTGACCTGCGCGACCGTCATTCCCCATTGCGCCGCGCGAAACCCATCGACGTGAACCCGGTCGGCGGGCGGCTGGGCCGGCGACGGTACAGTTGACTGGGGCGCGGCCGACGGGGGCGTCGCGGCCGGCGATGGTGGCACCGCCTGCGCCAATCCCGGTGTCGGTGCGCCCAGCAAGGCAACGATCAACGCAGTCGAAACCAACCGAAACATCTAATGCCTTTTTACCATCGCCCCTGTCGCGCAGCCGTGCCAGGCCGTCAAGGCTGGCCTCAATTCATCCGGTTATCGACCAGATCGTCAACGACGGTCGGGTCGGCAAGGGTCGAGACATCACCGAGCTGGTGGTGCTCGTCGGCCGCGATCTTTCTCAAGATGCGGCGCATGATCTTGCCGGAACGGGTCTTTGGCAGGCTCGGCGCCCATTGCAGCAGGTCGGGAGTGGCGATCGCGCTGATTTCCTTGCGCACCCACTGCACCAGTTCGGTGCGGAGCTGGTCGTTCGGCTCCTGATCGCTGCGCAGGGTGACGTAGGCATAGATGCCCTGGCCCTTGATATCGTGCGGGTAGCCGACAACTGCCGCCTCCGCGACCTTCGGGTGCGCGACCAGCGCGCTCTCGATCTCGGCGGTGCCGAGGCGATGGCCGGCGACGTTGATCACGTCATCGACCCGGCCGGTGATCCAGTAATACCCGTCGTCATCGCGGCGGGCGCCATCGCCGGTGAAATAGAGGCCCTTGAAGGTCGAAAAATACGTCTCGATAAAGCGCGCGTGGTCACCGTACACGGTGCGCATCTGCCCCGGCCATGACCGCCCCAGGCAGAGATTACCCTCGACCGCGCCCTCGAGCCGGTTGCCCTCGCCATCGACGATGATGGGTTCGATACCAAAAAACGGCCGCGTCGCCGAACCCGGCTTCAACGGCGTCGCGCCGGGCAGCGGGGTGATCAGGATGCCGCCGGTCTCGGTCTGCCACCACGTGTCGACAATCGGGCAGCGCTGGTCGCCGACATTGTCGAAATACCACAGCCACGCCTCGGGGTTGATCGGCTCGCCGACCGAGCCAAGCAGACGCACCGATTTGCGGCTGGTCTTGCGCACGTAGTCCTCGCCCTCGCGCATCAGGGCGCGGATCGCGGTCGGCGCGGTGTAGAAGATGTTGACCTTGTGCTTGTCGCAGACCTGCCAGAAGCGCGACGGGTCGGGGTAGTTCGGCACGCCCTCGAACATCAGCGTCGTCGCGCCGTTCGACAGCGGCCCGTACACGATATAGCTGTGCCCGGTGACCCAGCCGACATCGGCGGTGCACCAGTAGATCTCGCCCGGCCGATAGTCGAAGACGTATTCATGCGTCATCGACGTATAGACGAGATAGCCGCCGGTGGTGTGCAGCACGCCCTTCGGCTTGCCGGTCGAGCCCGACGTGTAGAGGATGAACAGCGGGTCCTCGGCCGACATTTCCGCCGGCGGACAATCGGGCGAGGCGGCGGCGCAAGCCTCGTGGTACCAGACATCGCGGCCGGGCACCCAGGCGATATCGCCGCCGGTGCGCTTGACGACGATGACGGTCGAGACATCGGGGCACTGATCGCAGGCAGCGTCGGCGTTGCGCTTCAGCGGCACCTTGCGGCCGCCGCGCAGCCCCTCATCGGCGGTGATCAGCACCGTCGAGCGGCAATCGTCGATGCGGCCGGCGAGGCTGTCCGGCGAAAACCCGCCGAACACCACCGAATGCACCGCGCCGATCCGGGCGCAGGCGAGCATCGCCACCGTCGCCTCGGGGATCATCGGCATATAGATCGTGACGCGGTCGCCCTTCTTGACGCCGCGGTCTTTCAGCACATTGGCGAGGCGGCAGACAGCCTCGTGCAGTTCGCGGTAGGTGACCTTGCGATCGTCGGCCGGGTCATCGCCCTCCCACAGGATCGCGATCTGGTCGCCGCGCGTCGCGAGATGCCGGTCGATGCAGTTGTACGAGGCGTTGAGCGTCCCGTCCTCGTACCATTTGATCGAAACATCGCCCGCAAACGAGGCGTTCATCACCTTCGTATAAGGCTTGATCCAGTCGACCCGCCTGCCCTCGCGGCCCCAGAACCCGCTGGGGTCGTCGATCGATTCCCTGTACCGCCGGAAATACTCCGCCTCGTCGATCTTCCCCATCCGGGGCAGCGCCGAAAGCGGGATCACACTGCGATCCGACATCGCCTTTTCCTCCCGAAACCACCTAAGCCGTTGTCTGACATATCGCGCTTTCGCTCCGTCAGCGCAAATTTTTGTCGGACGCTTCCCTCGCCCGCACCGCGGGAGAGGGTGGATCGGCGCGTAGCGACGAGACGGGTGAGGGTCGTGAAGCTGCGATACCCTCACCCGCCTCCGCGCTGCGCGCTCCGGCACCCTCTCCCGCGGTGCGGTGCGGGAGAGGGGATTCTACGCCTCTATCCCCGCCATCTTGCAGATCAAGGCCCATTCGGCATCCATCACCGGGCACACCGAGAGGCGGGATTGGCGGATCAGCGAGAAGCCGGCGAGGTCGGGGATGGTTTTCATCTCGGCAAGGCTGACCGCCTGCTTGACCGGCATCACTGGCGAGACATCGACCATGCCGAACTTGCCGCCGGGGTCGGCGGGGTCGGGATAGAAGGTGCGGACGATCTCGACGATGCCGACAATCTCCTTGCCTTCGTTCGAGTGGTAGAAAAAGGCGCGGTCGCCTTGCTGCATCGCCTTCATGTTGTTGGCGGCCTGGAAGTTGCGCACCCCGTCCCAATGGGTGCGGCCGTCGGCGACCATCTGGTCCCAGGAATATTTGATCGGCTCGGATTTCAGCAGCCAATGGGCCATGCGAATATTCCTTTCGCGGAAAATCTCAGCCGGATAGCGGGTAATCCGCCTGGTCTTCGTATACCGAGCCGGCCCTGGTCGGGAAGCTGGCGATCAGGCTGAAATGCTCGACCGGCAGCGGATCGGGGCGGAATTGCGCATAGGCCGCGAGGAAATGGCCGAGCCTGGCGAGGTCCGGGTTGCGCAATCGCGCCAAGGTTACATGCGGTGCGAATTTGCGCTGCTCGGGCGGCAGACCGGCGCACATCAGCGCCCGCTCGATCTTATCGCGCAATCGCACCAGCCCGGGGTCGCGCTCGACACCAATCCACAAGGCATGCGGTTTGTGACCCCCAAACACGCCAGTGCCGGCCAGCTGCAGCCTGAACCGCGGGCCGCGCAGCTGCGCCAGGGCCTCGTCAACATCGGCGGCGATGTCTTCGCTGATCTCGCCGATAAAGCGAAGCGTCAGGTGGAGATTGCCGGGATCGACCCATTTTGCTCCGGGCAGATCGGTGCACAGCAGCGACAGCCGCAGCTTCAGCTCCGGCGGAAAATCGATCCCGACAAACAGGCGCAGCATGTCGAGGACACCGGCAGGCTCAGGACCGTGCCCTCAGCAGATCGCGGATTTCGGTCAACAGCACCTCCTCGCGCGGCGGTTCCGGCGGAGCCTCCGGCTTCGGTGGCTGCTTTGCCAGCCGGTTGATCTGCTTGATCAGCAAGAAGACCGCGAAGGCGACGATGATAAAGCGGATCACCGCATTGACGAACAGCCCGTAATTGAGCGTGACCGCCCCGCCCGCCTTGGCCGCGGCGACGGTCGGGAAGGCACCGCCTTTGATCGTTACAAAGAAATCCGAAAAATCGATGCCGCCGAGCAACAGCCCGATCGGCGGCATGATGATGTCATTGACCAGCGAGTTGACGATTGTCGTGAAGGCGGCGCCGAGAATGATACCGACCGCGAGGTCGATGACATTGCCGCGCATTGCAAAGTCGCGAAATTCACGCCACATCCTTGCCTCCTCCGCTACGGCCGGGGCTATCGTAACGCGAGGGTAGCACAATCGTACAAGGTAAATCCGCGAATTGGATGCCAAAGGATTGAATGTGAAAGCCGGGAATTCGCAAGGCGGAGCCGCGCCAGGCGCGGGCTATACGGTGGTGGTGCGCGGGCTGGTGCTGATGTGCAGCATCGGAATTCGCCGCGCCGAGCGCGACCGGCCGCAGCGGGTACGGGTGTCGGTCGAGTTGACGGCGGTGCCAGAGGCCATTTTCCCCGGCGAAGACCGCCGCCGGGTGATCAATTACGAAAAGGTGGTCGTTGCGATCCGCCAGATCGCCGCGTCCGGTCATATCGATTTATGCGAGGGCTTTGCCGCACGGGTGTGTGAGGCGTGCTTTGCCGCCGATCCGCGGGTGGCGCATATTCGGGCTGAGGTCGAAAAACTCGACATCTTTCCCGATGCCGAGGCGGCCGGCGCGATCCTTGAACGCAACAGACCCGGCTGAACCATGCCACCGCCGCAGATCGCCGGCATCGTCAACATCACCGCCAACTCGTTTTCCGATGGCGGACGGTTTCTCGATCCCGCGGCGGCCATTGCCCAGGCCCGCCGGCTGATCGCGGACGGGGCCGATATCGTCGAACTTGGCGCGGCGGCCAGCAATGTCGCGGCCGGGACGGTGCCGCCCGCCGAGGAAATACGGCGGCTCCAACCGGTCCTGGCGGCGCTCGCCGATAGCGGCACGCCGCTCGCGATCGATACCTGCCAGCCCGAGACACAGCGTTTTGCGCTCGCCCACGGCGTCCCCTATCTGAACGATATCAGGGGCTTTCCTGACCCCGTGATGTACCCGGAACTGGCGGCCGGGTCGTGCCGGCTGATCGTGATGCATGCGGTGCAGAACGAGGACCGGGCGCTTCGGCTCGACCTCGACGCCGACGAGGTGTGGCGGCGGATCGGGGTGTTTTTCGCCGGGCGGGTCGCGGCGCTCGAACAGGCCGGCATCGCGCGCAACCGGTTGGTGCTCGACCCCGGCATGGGGTTTTTCCTCAGCAGCCGGCCCGAGGCGTCGTTACGCGCGCTCGCCGGCATCGCCGAACTCAAACGGGGGTTCGGGTTGCCGGTCATGGTGTCGGTGTCGCGCAAATCGTTTCTCGCCGCGATTACCGGCCGCGCCGCAGCCGGCGAGCGGGCCGCCGCGACGCTGGCGGCCGAACTCTACGCGGCGGCGCAGGGTGCCGATTTCATCCGCACGCACGATGCCGCCGCACTGCGCGACGGGCTGGCGGTGAATGCGGCGCTGGCGGCCTACTCGATCGCCGAACGATAGCGCTCGCACTGCACCGCACCCTTGCCCTGGGACAGCTCACAGCGGTCCAACAGGCGCTTTGCAAAATCCTGCGAACTGCCGCCCCATTGCTGGAATTCGACGCGTTCGCGCAAATCCATGACCGAATTGAGCTGCTGGCCAAGCTGGTAGCGGTGGTAGAGGTCGCGAGCAAACGGAACGAGGAACACAATAATCAGAATCACACCGAGGATGAGGCCGATGGTCCTGAGCATGGCTGGGCGGGTCCCGAGCAGCGCAAATGCGCGGATTAAGCAACTTCAGGGCAGGTCGAGACGAACCGTCACCGCCGCGCTGGCGATGATGGCGACATCGCCGGCCGCCTCGTCGGGGATATCGAGCCCGCCTTTGACCAGCTTGACGGTTACCTGGCCATGCGGCAGGGCCGCCTTGACGGTCTCGGCATTGACCCGGTCGGGCTGTTGCACGCCGACCGTGACCTCGACCTGCATCGTGCGGGAGTCGACGCCGAGGCTGCGAATGAGGCTCAGTGAACTGTGGTGGATCGCATCCTGCACGGCGCGCACCGCCGCCTTGGTGTAGTCGCCGCCATGCAGATCATTACCGGTGCCGAATTCGGTGATGACGCGCTTGAGGGTCATGCCCGGGCCTCCGGCAGGTCGAGGCGCACCACCGCGGCGGCGTTAGCGACCACCGTGGTGTTGGTCTCGTTGACGATTTCGAGGCCGCCCTCGACGACGTTGACCGTGCCGGTGCCGTGCGGCAGCACCGCCAGCACCGCCGCCTTGTCGACCAGATCGGGCCGGGGCACGCCGATCGTGACCTCGACCCGCATCGCATCGACATCCTGGCCGAGCGCATTCGCGACGCTTAGCGCGTTGTGCCACAGCGCATCGCGCAACGCCCGCACCGCCGCCTTCGTATAATCGACGCCGCGAATATCGGTGCCCATGCCGATCTGCAACACCATGCGTTTCAAGGCCATCACCGCACTCCCTTAACCGCCAGGACCCTGCCTGTTCGACCTGATCATAACAGCAGAAAAACCGGCCGGCGCCAGCCCGATGCGGGCACCCGGTGAACGGCCGTTGGCTGTTTCAGCAGCAAATCTGCAGCCAGCTTCTGTTTCTGACCGAAGCGACGATTGCGTTTATCGCAATAGATGGAAAATGTCAACGATCTAATGGGTTGGGCATAGTCCCGAGGCAGCGATGCTTACATGAATGGCCATTGTACGGTATTCGGGCGCCGATGGGACCAATTAGCAATTCAAGAATTCCGTAGCGGACAAGCAGCCCACGCATCGGGGAATCCGCTAGTTTGCTCAATATACCAGCACGTACTCGGGCAGACCCAGGCCAGCAATTTTAGAACTTCGCGGTAATCCACGTCGAGCCGACGCTCGAAAATGGGCTCATGATGAGCGATCCGGTTCCGCAAGATACGGATGTCGTCAAGCGGCCGGCGCACTGATTGAAGAACGAGCCCCTTCGGCAAATAAGGGAAGGCGAGCCGCAGATTTTTACCGCCCCAGCCCAACGGAACGGCATAATGGCTTGTCAGCATCGAAGACCAGAACCCAAATGTCAGATCGGCAATCACGACATCGGCAGAAACATAGCGCGTTTTCCGCTCGTATTGTTGCCGCGCTATAGCGGCGTCTAACTTTACTCGATCTTCGCGGCTGAATGGCCTTCCGACCTGAGAGTCCGCCCGAGAATCGGGATAGTTGAGTTAGCCACGGGCGAGACGTCGCGAGAGTAGTTTGACGCTGGCGATATAGAGCCAGGCTGTGGCGGTTTTGACGGTGGCTTCGAAGTCCTTGGCGAGGCGGCGGTTGCGACCGAGCCAGGCCAGGGTACGTTCGACCACCCAGCGCCTGGGGAGCAGCACGAAGCCCCGGGCGGCATCGGACCGCTTGACGATTTCGAGGGTCCAGGTGCCGTGTGCAAGCAGGGCACTGGCGAGTTTTTCGCCGGCATATCCGCCGTCGGCGAAGACGTGGCGCAGCCAGGGATAGAGCCGGCGCGCGGCCTTCAGCACGAGCGGGGCACCGTCGCGGTCTTGAACATCGGCCGGATGCACCACGGCTTTGACGAGAAAGCCATTGGTGTCGGTGAGGATGTGGCGCTTGCGGCCCTTCACCTTCTTGCCTGCATCGAAGCCGCGCGGTCCGCCGGCCTCGGTGGTCTTGACCGACTGGCTGTCGAGCACCCCGGCGCTGGGGCTGGCCTGGCGCCCCATCGCCTCGCGCGCTGCCATCACCAGCGCATGGTTGATCCGCTCCCAGGTGCCGTCGTCGCGCCAGCGATAGAAATAGCCCTGTACCGTCGAGACCGGCGCAAACTCCTTCGGCAGCAAGGTCCAGGCGCATCCCGCCGACAAAATATAGAGAATGGCATCGACGACGTGGCGCAATTCGACCTTGCGAGGCCGTCCCAGCCGGCGGCGGGATGGCATGAAGCCCTCGATCAGCGCCCATTCCGCATCCGTCATACTGCTTGAATACCGCCCCCCGGGTCGCCGATACTGCTTGCGAGTGATGTCAGTCCACATCTTGCGACCCCGGTTCTGTTTCGCACCAAAACCGAATCACAAGTCACTGATATCACTCAACTCATTTCCGGGTGGCCTCTGAGTGAGGGTGTGCCAGTTCTCTCCGAAGCGAATTTTTAAGAGATTTGAAATAGAATTTCGCAAGGCGATTTCCAGAGTCTGGATTGGCCAGTAAAGATTCTGGCCCAGATGGCTGTTCCATCGGTATAGTGCGAGCGCTTTTATTAGGTCATAATCGGCCGCGACGAGATAGCGATTGAACCTTGCGGGGCTCAATGTCGTTTGTATTGCGCGGACGGTATCCGGTAGCGGCGTAAAAAGCGCTTGCACGTCGCTCATGGCGGACATATCTTCCGCTCGTGAGCCTTGGGAAACGATCACTGCGGTTGCTAGCCGCATATCCCCCAGGGACCCAGGAGGCTGCTGTCTGTTCTAAGGGTAACGGGCCGGCAGGGAGGCGTCCGTGCCGGCCCACTCTTTGTAACAACCTATGCTTTGGGTGCTCTGCTGTCCAACCCCATATGATGGGTAGGAGCAAATCGGCAGCGCTATATCTAGTTAAACCTTGTCAAGCTAAAATTGAGCCAGTCGCCACCGCAGCGTCTCACCCTTGCCGATCCGATCAATCTTCCCGTCACGCTGTAAATTGGGATGAATTCTTCGCCCTGATGCGCGCGATCGACGTGCCCGAGGACTTCCTAGCCGAGCGGCCGATGAATGCTTCGCCAGTGGAGCGCGATCTGCTGTCGGATGCGGAATGACCGCACCCTTGCACCTACCCGACGCCGCAAGCTACATCATCAAGGGCCGGTCCTGGCGACGCCGTTGCGACGCCCGGTCATACGGGCGTATTGAGGGGCATGCTCAGGTCGATCCCGCAGCGCTGGCTGCACGCCGTTACCGTCGCCATGTTGTTGCTGGCGGCCGCGCCCGCCATCGCGCAAGGCAACAACCGCGGCGATTTGTGGTTTGGCCCGAACCTGCGCTCGGCCGATTGGAAGCAGCTGTTTCTCGACCCGTCATCCTGGGCCAGGGCGCGGCGGTCGGTCAGCGTCTTTCAGGTTGCCGACCATTTGCTGACCGGTCCGAAGCCGGTGCTGTCCGATGCCGAGCTTGCCGCGCTGGTGCGACAGCTGAATGCCTGGAAAATGGGGCTGGCCTTTGAGGCGGGCTCGGTCAAACCGTGGGGTTGCACCGCAGCCATTACGAGCAATGTGACGCTGGCAGCAATGCGCCGCGTTGCCAAACTTGGCGGGCATGTCGGCTATCTCGCGATGGACGAGCCGCTCGCCTCAACCAGCCCGAAACCGGGGGGCTGCGCGATGTCGCCGCCCGAGATCGCACGCCAGGTCGGCGCCTATATCACGATGATAAAGCACGAATTTCCGGGGGTTCAGATCGGCGACATCGAACCGTGGCCCGGCATCGGCACCGCGGCGATCAAGCAATGGATCGACCTGCTCGTCAGCGCATCCCCGTCCGGCCTGGCCTTTCTCACACTCGATGTCGACAACGCGCTGGTCCAGACCCGCCATGTACCGTTTGCCCAGCTCAAGGAGATCGCTGATTACGCGCGGTCCAAGGGGCTCGCGTTTCGGCTCATCATGTGGAATTCCAACGCGCTGAACCCGCGCCGGGTCAACGACGATGCCACGGAATACGCGGCGACGCTGCTGTTTGCCGCCCGCATGCAGGCCGTCACGGCGGTCGACGGAGTTACTGTGGAAAGCTGGGACGACTTTCCGATTACGACGGTCCCGGACACCGCCGATCATACCCTGACGCGGCTGCTGCGCGACTACGCCGACCGCTATCCTCCCGCCAGACGCCCCTCTCCGTAAGTATTCTTCCACGATGGGGTTTCGCCCAAGGTGATGGCGGCTTATGACTAGCCAAGCAATGCGATGACCGCAAGGTACGCGAGCGCCGCCACCATCAGGGCTACCAGGATTGCCCTGAATACCCATTCAACCAAATCGCTCAAATTGGAAATATCAGTTCACTAAATCGACCAGCGATAACCTATCGTTGGTGTCGGCTTTACTGTCGGACTTAACCCGACGATCGGCCCGGTATAGGCTTTTGGCTGATTGTCAGGCTTCCACGGCGTCTCGTCGTTCTTTTCGGTGCTTTGCAACACGGGTGACGGGGCGAAGGTGAGGTTGGCGCAATTGCGCGACTGGCCGGGAAGACAGTCCGCCCACCCGACACTTGTCCCGATCAAGAAGACAGCGGCGACTGCCGCGCAATTCCCAACCAGCATTGGCGCCTCTCTGCCAACGACCACGACAGACTATAGCAGAGAATCGGAGAGAATCGATTCTCCCAACGGCGAAGCGGCCGGAGTTGCTTTCTCTGCTATGCTACGGCGCAGTTTGAAGTGCTCGAATGAGCCACCGCGGCACCGGGCGGCCAGCTCGCCGGATTGGCGCGGCAGCGGAGGCGATCAGCGTTTTCCACCGCCGCTACCAGCGGTAGATCGCCTCGCCGCAAACTGAAGGAATTATTAACCTTTCTCCTGCTAAATGGTGCCGCCTAGCAAGAGGAACCTTCTGATGCTGAATACCTTCATCAAGCTCATTCGCAATGACGACGGTGCTACCGCGATCGAATACGGCCTGATCGCAGCGCTGATCGCGGTCGCCGCGATCGCAGCGTTTCAGCTCGTTGGCACCAACCTGAGCACCATCTTCAATAGTGTCGCCACGGCACTCTGAAATAATTGTCCAGAGCAGCCGGCGTGGGATCGCTCCCGGCCGGTCTCTGCGATCAAGCCTGGGTGCGCCCTGCTTGGGATGTGGCGACAGCTTCCGTTCATTGGCCTCCCCGCTGGCCTATTGTGGCCGAAACAACGCTCCCTCATATTCGGGTCAGTTGTCGGCAGGGCGTAGAGTAGATGCTTTCGCAAAAGGCCAAATATGCGCTTCGCGCGCTTCTCTTCATGGCGAAGCGCGCCGATGACGAGCCAATACATATTGCCGCGATTGCCGAAGCGGAAAATATTTCACGCAAGTTCCTCGAGGCGACACTCCTGGAATTGCGCAAACATGGGTTACTCGCGAGCCGGCGCGGCCCGGGCGGCGGGTATCGCCTGGCGCGACCGGCCGCCGAGATTTCGTTCGGCGAGGTCATCCGCATCATCGATGGACCCCTGGCACCGCTGCCGTGTGCCAGCATCACCGCGTTTCAGCTTTGTGATGACTGTCCCGATCCCCACCGCTGCTCGATCCGCTGGCTGATGCAGCAGGTGCGCGACGCGACAGCGGCGGTTCTCGACGGCTGCACCTTGGCCGATGCCCTCGGCAAGCTGCCCGCGGCGCGGCGACTGGTGTTGGACAAGATGATACCCCATCCGGCCGGCATGCCCCCGGCTGGCGCCGAATAGCGCCGCCCCATCCGGACATAGCCGAGGCCGGATCGCACTCGGTCCGCCGGGAAGCGAACGCCTCTCGTAAAATGCCAGGTTGCGTCGCGAGTTTGCGTTGCCTATAATCCTATTCAGACGATAGGAAATATGGGTATACCGATGAAGCCTCGCCATCCACGCATGCCACGACACGCGCTGTCGCAACGTATCGTGGAGCAAAGTCGACAACGGCCTCTGCGGTGAGCCGCACAAATGTTGAGACCGTGGCGGTGCTGCTGAAAGCGGTCGCTATGTTGACGGCACTCCTCTGCGGGCTTTGGCTCTTCGGGTTACTTCGATAGCACGCCAAGTCGGGATCGGCCGGGAGAACAACGCATGTCTCAGCTCCATGTATTGGAATATGAAGAGCTATTGCGTGCCTTGAAGGATATTGGATTCACTCCGAAAGTCTTTTACGAGGCGTCTGTTGGCACCAACAACATCAAGCGTCATCCGGTAGCGATCGTCTGGCAGACTGACATCGGCAGAAAGCACCATCCCCGATATACGGGACAATCCACCGGACGAAAGCGGTCGGGTGCGAAGGGCTGAGGCCGATCATGGCAGATGCCGCTTCCGACGGAGACTTTTCCGACCAGCCTAGCGGCTCGCGCTGGTGGTCCGAGCTTTTGGCGGCGGGGCCGGAACCGGCAGGAATTCGAGGCTGAGCGTAGCCGGCCGATATCCCGGAGCGGTCGCGGTGACGATTGCGGCGACCGTTTCGACCGCGGCACGGAGCGACACTGCGGCGAGGCCCTTCGCGGTGTGCACCGTGCGCTCGCCAAGCGAGCCGCGCGTTGTCCGGAACGTGACATCGACATCGGCGCCGTCGCTGGTCTTTGCGGTAAAATTCGCCACCGACGAACCATCGGCCGGGATATCGGGAATGCCGTCGCCGTCGTTGTCGACAGCATCGCAGGATAGCGACAGCGAGGGGAGCCGCTCGATGCCGGTCACGACACCGCTTTCATCCTTACGCAGCCGCCAGGCATCCGCTCCATAAGCCATGTACCGGGCGTCATCCGGGAAATGCACCGAGGCGAGGTTCGACTTCTCGTAATCGGGGTAGAGTTCGTCGAGCGAGGCTTCCCGCCACTTGCCCGAGTTGAAAATGCGCGAGCAATGACCGACAATGGTGCCGGTGCTGCGATTGTAGACGACGATCATGTCACCATCCTCCCTTCTTCGCGATCGCGACACCGGTCGCGATCACCGATTGGCTGGTTGTGCCGCCCACGGGCAACGCATGGGCGGTTACCTGTCCGGTGTCCGAGGCGAAGACCTGGAAACCGAGACTTGTGCCGGCCTGTGGTGCGGTGAACGAGTAGGTCTTGATAAAGGCGAAGAATTTTGTTTCCGACGCCAGAAAGCCGGCGGGCACCGGGATCTGGGCGCCATCCGATATCGAGACCGCGACTGCCATGCCGACGGCCGGCGGCGCGGTTTCGACGCCGGCAATGCTGGCATCAGCAGAGGCGATGGCGGCCGAGATCAAGTCGAACTCGCTCTCCAGTGCGTGAAAGCGCTCGTTGAAGCCGTTGCCGCCGCCGGCCTGCACCGGATCGACAAAATCGATCCAATCGGTGTGCTGGAATTGCCTTGTGTAACCGGTCGGCGTCACCGGCACGACGGCGAGGGTTTGCCCGGCGGCCACCAGCGCGGCGAATTGCGCCAGATTGTCCTTGTTGATGATCCGGGTCGCGGCTGTGGCGAGCATGGTCTTATCTCCTACGGGAAGCGGGGCGGATCAGCGGTTCGCCCGGTAGCGCGGGAAGGTCGCGGCTGTCGGCAACTGGTCCCAGTTGGCGGGGCGCGCAAAGCCATGGACAAAGCGCCTGATGCCGCGCGTGACGACCTCAATGCCGACCGGATGGTAGGTATCGACGAAATTCAGCAGGTCGTCGTACTGGTCCTTGGTCAACCGCGGCTCGGTGTCGTCGCCGGAGCGCGGCACCAGCATGAATTGGTAGGGCTCGGCGGCGTTGTTCAGCGAAAAGCTGGCATCGACCGTGAGCGTGCCGGGGGCCGTGGCGCGCAGCACCTTGCGCACATAGGTCGTCGATGATCCGGGGTCGGGTAGGGCGGTGCTCAGCGAGGCGGCAGCCCCGCAGCACGGTGTCAGACACCAGTCGAAAGCGCCGGTCAGCGGCAGTTCGGGACGAACGCTGAGTTCGGTCAGAACGCCGAGCGCGATCTCCCCGTCGCCGAGAATATCGGGCGGTGCGCCGTTCGACGGATAGGCGGCGGCGTACACCGCAGCACCGCCGACCGCATTCGGCCGATGCTGGACAAAGCCGAAACCAGCCTGCAAGGCGTATCCCGACAGCCGATCGGCGGCGACCGTCGGGTGCCGCATCAGGACGGCACGGCCAACGCTTGTCAGGTCGGTGGCAGCCGGCGTGAAGCCGGCGGCGATCTGCACCGCGCCGACGATGCCGTCCGCGCCGAGGGCCGCCGTCAAGCCGGTCAAGGCGGTCGCCAGGCTGGCCTGCACCTGGTTGCTGACACCGGTCGCAAAGCTGACGCCGGGCGCGGTATAGACCTGCAGCATCGCGACGGTGAAGCCGGGATCGGGCGGACCGGCGGCGGCAAATTCGGTCGCCATCAGTTCGCCTTGCCCGCTGATGCGCGCGTTAGGCCACAGGCGATCGATCGGCGACGTGACGATCTCGAAACGGTCCCCCGCCGCGACCGAGGCATAGACCGAGGGCGGGTAGCGCCGCATCTCGACAAAATCGAAGCCGGCGCGGTAGGCGAGCGCCCCGAGCCGACCGGCGGTCAGCTGCGTCGGGTTGGCGGGCGCCACCACAAGGCCTCGCCCGACCGCTTGCAGCGTCACCGCGGCAGGGTCGTAGGCCGCGAGGACGTTGATCCGCGGTGCCCCGGGCTCGCCGGCCGCCAGCGTCGCGAGCTGCAGCAGCGCCCGCTCCAGCGGCAATTGCATGCGCCGTGCATTGTCTGTCGCATAGCCGAGGCGCGGGTCGCTCGACCGCACCAGATAGGCCTCCTGAAAGTCGCTGTCCGGCGCGCCGGAAGCCTGGCTCTCGCTTGTCGCCTCGCTGCCGTCGCGGGCGATCACGGTGCAGGGGTCGAGCGTGTCCGGCGCGATCGTGATGGTCTTGGCGCCGCTCAGGGAGGTTCCGTCGGCCAGCGGGTACTCGACAAGGATCGTGACCTGGCCGAGCGCGGTGGCGGTGAAAAGGCGGCTGCCCGGCCCGTCCTTCGGGTCGGCCGAGAGCGTGCCGTTGCCGGGCCCGCAGCGAATGACGCGGAAGCTCGCTGACGCGGGCGTGGCGAGCGCCGGACGGACGACCGAGACCTGCGATACGACACCGGGCGCGACGACATCGGGTGCCTGAAGGTCGAGTTCGGCGGCGCCGACGAAACTGAGCCTGACGAACCTGCGCCGGACAGATCATAGCGGACATAATCGACGCCGATCTCATGCGCGAGGGCGGCGACGAGGCCGAGATCGATGCCGGTCGTGGCATTTGTTAGCGTCAGGTCGAGCGAACGTCCCTGCGCGTGCAGCGGACCCAGCGAACTGTCGAGGGCGGCGACGACCGTAAGCTGCGCCGTCACGGCGATCGTCTGTAGCCGTGCGGCCAGCGCCGCGAGCGCGCGTGCCGGCCGCAGCAGCATCCAGCGGGCGGTTTCGTTCGCGAATGCCAGCCCGGCAGTGTCGCCGACCCGGATCAGCGCCTCGGCATGGAATGTATAGGCTGCCGGTGGCGGCGGCTTCGTCCGCCGGCATTGCGCCTGCCGCGTCGATGCTTTGACCCGGGGTCAGGCGCAGCGGCATGGCCCGCAGGCTGAGGTTCGCGCAAAACCGGGTGCTGTCGAGTTCGAGAATATCGATTTGACCGGGCACCGCGGCGGGAGCGTCGCCAAGCAATTGCTGCGTCGCCTGCGCCACAATGGCATCGGCGCCGAGTTCCGGCGGCAATGACAGCGCGGCGACGCCACGGCGCAGCGCGGCGGCCGTCGGCAGCCGGTAGGGCGCAAACAGGGCAAGGCGCTGGCGATAACGGTCGTCGCCTTCCCCGAGGACGGGATTGAAGCGGCGCCGCGCCGTGCGTGACAGCCGCACCTCGTCGATCAGTCCGCTATAGGGAGCATCCTGCGCCGGGCCGTTGCCGATGACGATGTCGCCGGCGGTGGCGACGACACCGAGCGTGTCGATGGCCGCCTTGCCGGCCTCGATGCCGTCAACGAACAGCAGGGCCGTCCCGGCATCGCGGTCGACAACTCCCGCGACATGATGGAATGAACTGTCGGCCAGGTTATTCGCGGCCAGCACCGTCACCAGATTGCCGGCGGCGTCGCCAACCGCCCAGCGCAGACTGTTCGGGATGCCGCCGTAGCTGCCGAGCGTCAGCGCCCAGCCGGCTTCGCCGGGGTTTGCCTCGCCGTCGCGCAGACCGGAGGAACGCGCCGCGGCGATCGCGCGCGGGTAGGCGTCGGCCAGCGGATCAGGCTTGATGATGGCCTCGATCGTGAAGCTGGTCTGCCGGTCGAACGCGAACTCCGGCGAACCCGGCAACTGGATCCAGGTCGGCAGCCGGGCCGGTCGCCAGACAGGACACATGCGGCGCGGTAATGCCGTTTGCCTGGTATTGCGCGGTAAAGAAACTCTCGGGTTCGCCGTGCCAATCGCCGAAATAGTCGATCGCCTCCTGTGCCGTGCGTCCGGCCGCGGTCAGCGTCGCGATCGTCGTGGCAAGGTCGGTCGGAACAAAACCGTAGCAGGCGGTGGTGACGAGGCCGCGGCTGCGCGGGTCGATCGCCGGGTCGTCGTTGATGCTGACCGGCGCCGGCGTTTTGCCGTCGAGGCCCGGCACCGCGATGGCGCCCTGCCGATAGCCATAGCGCGCATAAGGGCCGACCGTGACCGGGTCCCGCCGCCGCTGCGGTCCCAAAGACCGCTCGCCAGTTGCCCCTGGAACTGCTGCTCGGCGGGGCAGTGCGCCCTGGGCAGCGGATCGCCGGTAAACCGCACCCCTGCCGCGAACCGCGCCGGAACCCCGCGCGTCGCCCCATGATTGATGCCGAAATGAAGACCGCGATCCTCATCGACCCAATCGTTGGTCTCGTCGAAATGATAAAGGGCGATCGTTGCTGCGTCGGGTTCGTAGGGGGTGCCGGCGATCACCGCCGAGAAGTCGCTGCGCGCGACATTCGAGAGGCGGACCTCGTCGAGCGCGCCGGACATCATCGCGGCTCCGGTGCGATCGGCGCCGAGCCCGATATCGGCGCAATTTTCGATTGCCGCGACCGCCCCGATCGTCGTCGACGCGACTGACGTGCCGTTCAGAAACAGGCTGATCGTCTTGCCGGCGTCGAGCACGCCGGCAATGTGGAACCAGCCGTTGAGAGTCGACCGCCGCGGGCGTTGCCGCTTCGACGAGGCTGCCGGTGCGGTCGGTGACGCTGAAGCGCAGCACGGCTCCGCCCTCGCCGCGCGCCTGTCGCGGTCAATGCCCATCCGGCTCCGTCGCTGCGGCCGATATAGGCGCGTTTCGCGGCCAGAACCGCGACCGCCTCGGCGCCGAGTGCGGCCAGGTTGGCGAACATCTCGACGGTAAAGCTGCCGCCGGCCGCGATCGTGAAATCCGGCGCATCAGGGATGGTGATGCCGCCGCCCGGTCCGATTTGCGCCGCGGCACCGAGCCGGCCGGGCGCGCCGCGAACGGCGCCGTGATTGACGCCGGGATGCTCGTGCGTCGCATCCAGCACCGGCGCTACCGTGTCGTCGAAGTGATAGAGCGCCACGGTGTCGGTGTCGAAATCGAGGCGATAGGGTGCCGGCAGCAGACGGGGCACCGCCAGCGCGTCGCCGATCAGGTCGAGGGCTCCACCGCGCGCCGTCAGCAGATGGCGCTGGGCCGCGACGTCGCGACCGGTGGCGGCAAGAAGCCGCCGCTCGCCCAGCATTGTCGCGATCAGGCGGGCGGTGTTTCCGAGCAGCGCCGCGAGGGCCCATTTATCCGCCCCGGACGGCGCGCCGGGAGCCGCGGCCGGATGCTCCTGCAGGCTTTGCACGGTGACGGGGCCGCCGTCGCGCGGCAGCGGCACGACAAAGGAGACGCCGGCCAGCGTCCCGCCGGGAACCACGATGCGGGCCGTGCCGGCGCCATTATCGTTGGCGTAACCGAGATCGAGCGTCGCCGGCTCGTCATCGACGTCGGCGAGGAGCGTCAGGACGTAGGAAACGCTGAGATCGCTCGCCTGCACACCGTACTTTGCCTGGAACATCGCAAAGCTGTAGCCCGCGACCGCGGAAAGCCCTGCCGACCGCATCGCCGAGCACCAGCGGCTGGACCGCGGCACCGCGGGCAAACGGGTCGGTCACATGGCTCAGCGCCGAGGCGAACGGGTCGAGTGTTGCGCCGGGAAGGGTCATGTCCAGGTGATGTCCATCAGCGGCGACGCCGCGTCGAAGACCGCGACTTCGCTTTGCGCCAGGGTAATGTCGCCGCCGCAGGGCGCCTCCAGCGCGGCGATGTTCGCATCGTCGCCGAACACGCTCGGGGGTCCGCAGACGATCTCGCCGAAGCGCGGCGAGCATCGCCGCAGCCGCAGTTCCTGAACATTGCGCACGCCGGGCGTCTCGGTCAGCAGCCGCATGATCTGGGCGAAGAGCACCGCCATCGCCGAGGCGCAGCGAGCCGATATAGGCGGCGATGCTGGAAGTGGCGGCGGCGAGCACACTGCTCGGATCGGCCGCATCCGCCAGGGTGAGAGTCGCCCGCAGCGCGATCCCGACGGCATTGGCGAAGGCAAGCGTCGGAAAAATCGAGACCGGACGGATCGGCTCGATGGCCGCCAGCACCTGGTCTTGCAACCCGACGATGTCGCCGCTGCTTTCCCACAGCACGCCCGGTTTCGGCGCCACGGTGATCGTGAAGAAATACGGGTTGCACAATGCCCGCGGCGACTGGAACCCGGCATCCGAAAAGCAGAACCCGCCGAAGGGCGGCGCCGCCTTGTCGAGGCCGCCATAAGGGTCGTAGACCAGCGCGTCGCGCACGCCATCGAGACCCAGCACGATCTGCCGCACGGCATCGACGGTCCACAGGCTGCGCGGCAGGGCGTAGAGCTTGCGGCGGTAGGAAGTGTCGTCCTCGAACTGGTCGCCACCTGCGAACGGCGCCGGGTTGCTGACGGTGATCAGGCTCGGATCGAGGTTGAGGTAGCGCGCGGCATAGGTCGGATTGATCCGTGCCAGGGTCTGGGCGGCGATGTTTCCCGCAACACCCGGCAGCAATGCGGTGACCGTGGCCAGGGCCTGTTCGGAGCCGTCGGCCGGGTTGTGCTTCACGAGGCTCAGCTTGGCGTGCGAGACTGAAGCGCACCGGGTCCGCGCCCGGTTCGGGTGGGAGCGTCTCGACCAGTGTCCCCGGCGGCAACACAAACGTGACGTTCGCCGGCACGGACGGGGCCAGGGAAAATTTGGCCACGCCGGCGGCGTAGAGGTTGTCGCGGCTGCGTCCGAGATCACTGCCGAGCAGATCGAGCGCGGTTCCGCTCGCGGTCGCGACAAAGCCGCTTTGGTACACGTCGTCGAGCTGCATCCACGACAGTGCGTCTTCGAGCGATGTCAGCTCCAGCAGTTTGCGGATGGCGCTGGAGGAGCGCAGATCGACATCCGGGCCGAACAGCAATTGCGCCCGCGCAAAGGCGTCGTCGAGGATCGCCTGGAACGGCTTGACGATAAATCCCTGGTCGGTGACGCCGTAGGTTGTCGTGTCGCCGGTTGAGATGCCGTTTGCCATCGCTATGGCCCTATCCCTTGGATGCCGGCAGCGACCTGATCGCCGAGTTCGGTGTCGAGCAGGGCGTCGAGCCGCCACTGGCGCGTGGTTTTCTGCTGCTGCGCGAGCCCGGCCTGCTGTTCCGGCGTGATCTCGGGATGGATGACCAGGAAGGCCGGTTCGTCGACAAAGGCGATGGCACGGATCTGTCTGATCCGCTGTTCCTGGCCGAGCGCCTTGACCACGCACATGCGGACCAGCTCGCGCATCTGCCGGGTCGCGACCGGCTGCGCCAGCGTCTGGACAAGGTCGAGACCGAATATCTGGTTGAAAATGTCGCTGCCGAGCGGCGTTCCGATCAGGATCTGAATGCCCTGCGCGAGTTCGAGCTTGCCGGCGATGACCGCGAAATCCTGCTGCCCCGCCGCATCCTGTTGCAGCATCAGGTCGCCATCGGTGACCAGCAGGGTGCGGCCATAGGGGTCCGCGGGCGCGTGGTCTGCCGGCCAGGCGGGCTGATCGAGCGCCGCGAGCGCCGCGGCGTACTGATCGGCGGCATCCTGGCGTGCGGTGGTTGTAGCGTCGGGCAAGGCGCGCTCCCGTCAGTCGCTGAGCAACAATGTCTGGCCGGCCTCGCTGACGCTCCACGTCGCGGAGGGATCGCCGGCGTTGATGGCCAATCCCGTGGCGGTTGCCAGCAGGACCGGCAGGCCGCCCACCGCCAGCAGCGTGGCGGCGCCGGCTATAGCGGCGATCGTCGTGGTGCAAGGGGAGGGGGAGCCGCTCTTCGGATCGGGGAAGGGGCAGGGCACGATGACCGTCGGGCTGCCCGGCGCGAAGGAGATGCCGGCCTCCATGCCGGCGGTGACCGCACCGTTGCCCTGTACCGCCAGCCGGTTGTCGCCGGACGGCAGCCGCGCCTGACCCTTGTGGCTGCACTGAATGGTCCCGCCTTGGACAATCACCAGTGGCATCGCGAGCCTCTCATCCGATGCTGACCTTGCCGTCGCCGATGGTCATCGTGACCCCGCCGGCCTTCAGTTCGATTTGCCCGCCGTCGAGCGTCACCTCGGCGCCCTCGGCGGTCTTCAGCGTGATCTGTGCGCCGCTGGCGGCTTCGATCGTCAGGGCCTCGTCGCTGCCCGGCGTCGGTCGCGAGCCGGCGGTGTTTTGCAGTCCCGCGCCAACCGTCAGCCGCAACCCCTTGACCGAGATCAGGCGCTGGCCGTCCTTGGTGATCAGGTCATCGGTGGTCGGGCCGGTCGGCAGCCCGTCGCCGGTAAACTGCGTCGGCAGGCACAGCCACCAGTCGCCTGCCTGGTTCGGCGGCGGCGTCATGTCCGAGGTCCACAGAAAGCCGTCGACGACGGCATCGTTCGGATCGTTCCAGCCGTGCACCAGCAATGCCCGCATCTTTGCGTAGACCGGCACCACCAGGCCGCATTTATCAAAGGCGAATGGCGAGGCCATCGGCTTGTCCGGCAGGGCCACCGGCGCCGGCACCAGCGGCGCCTCGACGGTCCGGTTGGTCATCTGCGGCTGCGGCGCCGTGCCGACCTTCACGGTCGTCGTGTGCTGTTCCGGCGTGTAGGCGCCAACTTCGCCGGCGCTTACGGCCGGCCGCTGTTGTTCGCGTGCGGCCAGATTATCGCGGAGCATCTTGGCGACCATCGCGGCGTCGGGCCGGCCGCCTTTCTTCTGGTCGGCCGCCGTCGCCGCCGGGCTCAGCGCCCGGCCGCTGCACGACATACCCGCCATTACCCGAAAGGGTGTGGGTCACCTTTTCAAGGCGGTATTGGGTGCCGTTGAACGTGATGGTGTCGTTGGGGCGCAGCGACGGGTCGCCGGCGATCTTGAAATCCTTGCCGTCCGGCGGGCTTTGCGCCATGCAGTCGCCGCTGGTCGTCAGCGGCGCATCGTCGCCGACATCATCGACCGGCGCCGGATGGTCGCTGCCGATATCGGCCGGCGTGCCGATCCATACGGTGCCGTCCTTGATCTGCAGCTGAATGTTGACCGGCGCGGTCGGGTCCTGCGCCCGGTTTGTCAGCTCCCGCAGCAGCAATAGCGGGCTCACACCGACAAAGCTGATCGGCTTCAGCTCCGGCCCGGTGATCTTGACCTTCGCCGGGACATTGGCGACCTGGCACACCTCGCGGGCGATGTCGCCGATCGTCTTGTTGGTCTGCGACTGATAGCTGATCGGCTTTTGCGGGCATTGCAGACGGTCGAAAACGTAGTCGATCCCGCTCAGCGTCACGTCATAGAACCCGTCACCGGCCTTTTGCGATTTCTTCTGCAACACGCCGGCGACCACTTCGGCCTCGGTGCCGTCGGCGTAACCGAGCGAGATGTGGACCAGCGTCTTCTGCGGTTCGAGCAGGCGGTAGACATCGTCGCCGAGGCCGTGGATCACCGCGGTGAACTTCGTTCCGGTGTCCCGCGTCATCTCGACGGTGATGTCGGCGTCGAAGAACGAGCGCTTGATCGGCACGATCGTCGGCAGCGGGATCGTCACCGGCGGCGCGCCGTCGAACCGCGGCGGCAGAATCTTCTCGAACGTGATCGTGAAGGTGGTGCGGAAGCCGAACGAGCCGACGAGCAGGTTAAACATCAGCCACCGCCACTTCTCCGACCAGTTCGGAGCCGAACTGGCCCGGCCCGGACAGGTTTGCCTGCGCGATCTTGATCCGCGAGAAGCGAAAACGGAGCGGGCCAAGGCGGATCGGGATCGTCAGCAAAATGCGGCTCACACCGAGGAGGCCGGTTCCCGGCGGCAAATCCTCGCGATCGACGCGCAAGGTTAAGAAAAGGCCGTTTGCCGGGTCGGGCAGGTCGAAAAAAATGCCGGCGTATTGGCTGCCGAGCACCAGAGCGGGGTCGGTGAAGCTGACGCCGAAGGTCAGTCGGTAGACCGTGCCGCCGAGGTCGAGCAGGAAAACCTGCGGGAAGCCGTCATCGCCGCTGACCGGAAGCGCCGAATAGCTCAGCGCCTCGTCCGGCCAGGGGAGGGATTGCACCGGGGTCGGCATGTTCAGCCCACCGTGCGCGGCCGGGCGTTGGTCAGCCCGACGGTGCCGGCAATTGCCGCGGCGGCATTGGTCGCCTCGCTCAACAGCGCCATCAAACCGGGGCGCGGACAGTGTTTCAGCGAGATGCTGACGGTGAACACGTCCTTTTCGTCGGCGGACTGGCCAAAGGTGAGGCTGCTGATCTGGCAATCGAGCAGGACCGTCAGCCCAGCCACCAGCGGTATTCCCGATACGATTGAACTCAGCGCCGGCAACGTCTTCGACAAATCTGCCATTGCTTCGAGCGAGAGGCGGATCAGATGCCGTTCCTCGCCGATCAGCGAGGCGTCGATCTGCACCGTGCGGGTGATCTTGCCGGTCGCCTGGCTGCGCCCTTTGCCGCCGACCGGCGGCAGCTCGTAATTTTCGGTCAGCGTGATGCGGTTGACCGCGAACAGCGGCACCGCGCCGATCAACACCGACGGCTGATGGATGACCATCGTCGACATCAGCGGTCACCCCGGTTCTGGCAGGGCTGCATCGTCGCGGTCATGGCGAATAAATCTGGATGAGTTTCTCAAGGGCCGCCTTGATCTCGTCGTCGGTGCCTCCCCACTGCTGCCACAGCAGATCGTCGTCCTTGATCGCTTCCATAAAGGCTTGGATGACGTTCTCCTTCGTCGCCTTGCTGCCGTCGAAGACCCACAGAATGTTGTCTTTGCCGAAATACGAGGCGTCGCGCGCCAGTTGCCGCGTGATGGTCTGGCCGGCCCGCCGCGTCGGGAGAAAGCGACCACTCCACGCCTTGAGTTCGACGCGCAAAGCCTCTCCCGGGCGGATTTTAGTGCCGCCATCGACGACGATGTCGACATAGCGGGCCGCCATCGAACCCTCTTCGCCGGCGCGGTTGATCGCCGCGGCGACCGGCCATTCGAAGCGGATGGCCTTCCCCTTGAAATTGGCCAGCGCGTATTTCATCGCGAAATTGGTGCCGGGCCGCGCGGCGCCGCCTTTGGCCCAGTTCAGCACGACGAACTGGAAGCCCGGTGTTTCGTGGAACTGATTGATGAAATCGACGACTGCGCCGCCGCGAGCGTCGCTCGCCGAAATGCGCCGGGCGAGATTGGTAATGTCGTCGGGTTTCAAGCCCATGCGCTCGAGTTCTGCGATCTCGATTGACCGCAGCTTCTCCAGCGCCTCGGGCTTCACACCCAGATCCTTGAGCTTCGCGACATCCGCGTCGGTCAGGAGTTCCTTGTGGTGGAGGCCGCCGAGCGGGCGCACCTTCGGCGGCGGGGTCTTTTTGACGGCAGCTGCCGCCTTCTTGGCCTCCGCCGCGGCGATTTTTTCGTCGTGCGCCGCCTGCGCTTCCCTCGAAATCACCGGCGGGTTTGGCCGGGCGGCGGCTTTTTGGTGATAGACCGCCTTGCCGGCGTCGAACTCGCTCTGTGCCTCGTCGGCGGCAACCGGTTTTATGCTGACAACTCTGGCCTTCGCGACATGCGTGGCTTCATCGAACTCGGTGATCTCGGCCTCCAAGACCCGCCACTCGGTCTTTCCTTCCTGTACGGCAAGGTAGAGCGTATCGCCGGGGTTGACCGGCCCCATGTCGATACCGGCGAGCGACAACCCGATGTCGCCGACGGTGAGCGCGCCAAGGTTTATCGCCACCGCGTTGCGCAGATAAAACGTGTAGGCAGCGCGGCCGAGATAGGAAGCGCCTTGCCGCAGCCCGTAATTCGCCACGGCGAAACGGATTTCGGTGAGGGCGCCGCGAGCCAGCGTACCGGCCTGGGTAACGACCTTGGCGCCGGTTGCTGCCGTCGTCTCGGTGGTGCGCGCGAGACCGGCCGGACTGATCGACGCAAGGCTCGTCGCGGTAGCGAGGGCGGCAAACCCCATCGTCAGGACTTGAAGCTGATTCGCGAGCTGACGACTGTTGACCAGGTCGAACCAGGTCAGGAGCTGCGGCGTCAGGGCGGGGTCAAAGCGCGGCGACACCGCACCCAAAGCCACCTCATTAGGCACGTTGACGGGAAATTGCGCGAACTGGTCGAAGGTGATTTGAAACGGGACCAGACGGCCGGATTTCTTGTGCCGGCGGAAGAACGGTTGGATCGCAGTCCCGTCCGGCAGCGCGTTGCGGAACATCAGCGGGACTGGCACCAGCGGAATGTCCAGGGTCGACCCGTCTTTGTAGATCAGCGTCAGCGCCTGTGTTTTCCACCGGTCACTGATATTGGCCTTGCCGTCGATGATGTCGTACTCGACCCACCGCGCGTCGGTCTTCGCCCAATCGAGCGATCCCGTGTTCTGTCCGGACTCGAAATCGACCAGTGGGTTCATCGGGTTTTGCGCGGATTGCGCCCGTACCGTGGCAATCGCCGTGTCCTTGTCCCGCTGCTCCTGCTCTTGCTGCACGTACTTCCGGTAGCGTTTCTCCCAGTCGAGGAGTGCAAATGAAAGTATAGAGGCTGACGGCTCACCGTTGCCTGCGGCGATCTCGGCAGCGACCAGGTAATCCCTTGTATAGAGCCGGCGCAGACGATCCGATGTCCAATGCGTCCCGGTCAGGCGGCCCCACAGCTCGGCCCCGCGGCGAACATCTGTGACTGCCTGCTGTTTCTGAGTGGTGTCAGCGGATTCAACAATGGGCTCAAGTTCCCGCTGCAACACCTTGTCGTCGGGGTCGTCGATATTCCCGGACGACGTTGTGAAAAATGAATCCGTATGAGCCGGCTGGGTCCATCTGATGACGATCGGCTGTTGACCCGGGCCGCCGGGATACCCTGTGCCGTCGTCATAGGCCGGCACCACGTAGCGTCCGGTATCGAGGTCGAGGCGCTCGACGTCAAACGGCTCCGAGACATCGGCCGCGGCCAATGTCCGCGGCGCGCTTTCGCCCCGGCGGCCGGGTTCGGCCGCGGCGGCGATCGGCAGCACCGCGTCGCGGGCGGCGGCCGCGATGGCGCGGCGAATGCGCGCCAGCAGGTCCGAGACTGCCCCGGCAGCGAGACCGCCTGTGGCCAGGGATGTGGCCAGGGATGGCGGTTGCAGGACCACACCGTCACCCACCGTCAGCGCCGCCGGCAATGCCGAACGCGCCCTGGCGAAGCCGCGGCCCAGCGCCCTGGCGAGCGCCTCCTCGAAAGCGGCGCTGCTCAGCAGGTCGGAGGTGTCCGAGCAGCGCAGCCGGATCGGGAAGTGGAGGGCGCGGCTCGCGTTCATGGCCTAGCTCAGCGCGCCCAGCTCGCGTTGCAGCGCGTCGTAGATCTGCTCGGCCAGTGCCTCGGCGCCGCCGGCGCCGACCACTTCGATCTCCACCGGAAAGTAGTAGTTGACGATCTGTGCCGGCGCGGCGGCCAGGGCCGCCACCGCGTCGGGAGCGGCAACGATCCGTTCGCCTTCATGGACCAGCGCGAGGCCGGTGCGTTCGACGAACTGCAACTCGATTTGCGGGCGCTCGTCGGCGGCCATCAGCCCGGCTCCACGTCGAGGCAGACGCCGCTGAGCGTCGCGCTCGGCGAGTCGTCGAGCACCACGTTGCTCGGCGCCACCGAGGTGAAATAGCAGTGGTTGAACGCGATCTGCTTGAACGACCAGTCGCTGCCGGTCTGCTCGGTGATGACGATCTGAAATTCGGTGCCGTTGAGCGCCAGCAATGTCAGCGTCGCGACCGCCGCGCCGACAGCGCGCACCGTAAGGCTGAAGGTGAATGTCTGGGCTTGTGTGACAATCCCGACATTGTCCACTTCCAGCGAGTGCTGCACGCGGTGGCCGGTGCTCAGCGTCGGGCTGAAACTCTCGATCGGGCTGACGATGGCGCCATTGACCGACACCGCCAGCTTGGTATTCCAGTTGAGTGCCATCCGGGGGCTCCTAGACGAACTTCAGGGTGACGACGAGCTGATGGATCGCGCCGGCATAGTCGATCGAGACATCGAGCGGCAGCTGACGGCCGTTTTGCACCTGCTGCAGCTGCTGCTGTTCGTCGGGCGTGCGGTCCGCCTCGTCCTTTTCGACAATCGCCTGGATCGGGATGTTGATGGCGTAGCCGTCGATCTCGCCTTCGGCAACGCGGGCGTTCAGCATCGCCCGCATGATCGAGGTCAGTACCCGCAACCCGGGACGGTTGATCCGCAGCGTGCCGATAACCTGCGGACTGGTCAGCACCGCTTTGACGCGAAAGGCGATGTCGTCGATCGTGCGGACGATGTCGATGTATTGCCGCTCGCCGGTGCCATCGGCGGTGAAGCCTTCGCCCATCACCGGACCGGAGCCGGCGAGGAATTCCGGGTGTACGACCGGATTGACCTTGGGCTGCACAATGCCGGCCTGGTCCGGGTGCATCAGAGTCAGCAGTTGCTGATCGGTGAAGTCGCCGACCTGGGTGATCCCCTGCACCGGCTTCAGCACGAGGCTGACCCAGGGATCGACGCCACCGATCACCCCCGCTGCCGCCGCCGCGACATCGTCGGGCGAATTGTGGGCGACAAACACCATCCGGTTGCTCGCCCAGTTCATCGGCGACGTCGCGTCGCCGGGGTTTTTCCAATCCGAGAACTTGTTTGACACATGCCCGGTGCTATCGGCGATGCCGCCTTCCGGCAGCATCGCGACGCCGATGCGCGGTCGCGTGCCGCCACCGCCGGCATCGTTGGGCGAGGCGCCCTCGACGTGATCGCGCAGCGTCGTGATGTGGTGTGGATCGGTGTCGTCCGAGAGGCAGACGATGTTGATCTGGCGGCTGGCGAAGTCGGCGAGAGCCGGCGAGGTATCGTCAAACCCGGCGCTGGGGCTCAAGGCGTAGGCCCATACCTGAAGCGCGCCGTTCGTCAGCGCGAGATTGATCGATTTCGCCAGTCCGCAGATGTCGAACCGCAGGCGGTAGTAAATCGTGCCGTCGGCGGCCTTGGGTTTGCCGGTCCCCGTCGTCGTCCTGCCGAGCGTGCCGTCGATCGTCAGCGCGGTGTTGGTCAGGTCAACAAAGGCCGTCGCCGGACTGGCGTCCGGCTTCATCAGCAGATTGGCGACCGGCTGGCCCGAGGTATCGAGCGGCGCCCCCCAGAAGGTCGCCGGACCAGTCATGGTCGCGGCGACAATCGAAAAGGCGTCGGGAACGATTGTTGCGTTGGTGCCGCCCACCTGGAAGATCGCGCCGCTGGCGCGGCGCAGCGTGCGGGTCGAGGTATCGACGCTCAGCGGCGAAAACTCCGATGCGGAGGTGTCGACCAGCTGGAAGGGGCCGATGATGTTGCCTTTGCTGTCCTTCGGCTGCTGCCAGCCGGTATTCGCGATCGCGGCTCCCGTCGGATCAAGCGGCGCAAAGGGTGTCGCCGTGCCGACCCGCAGCACCGGGACGACCCGGGCATAGGGCTCGCCGTCGGCGCCGGTCAGCGCGCGGGTAAACAGCACCGGATTGTCAAAACCGGGACCCGCGCTGGGCGCCGTACCGATGATGCCGACGACGCCGACGGCTGCCGAGACGGGCTGGTAGAGACCGGTCGTATCGACGCGCACCGTGACGTATTGGATACCCATCTCGCTTACTCCCTGGGTGCCGGTTCCGCGCTAGGCCGGAAGCGTAAAAAAGGCGGCAAGCACATCGGTCTGGTCGAACAACTGGGTGATCGCCGCCTGACTGAGCGGCTCGGCCGCCGCCGTCTCGGGCGGGTAGACCTGGACGAACAGCAAAGGCCGCTGGTCCGGGGACCCGTCGAGCGTGACGAGAAACGCCGGGTCCGCTTCAAGGAAGGCGCGGATTGCGAGGATGCGTCGCAGGTCATCCGTCGGCGAGATTGCGGCGGCGACGAACACCTGCACCCGAAGCGGGTAATCGAGGCTGAACTGGTCGGTCGTCAGACCGAGCCGGAAACTGGAACGCCAACTCGCCGGCTGCCCCGGAAAGGCGATCCCGGCGTCGCCGATCTGCGCGCTCGGGCCCAGGGGGGCACTGCCGGGCACCATGTGAAGCGCCAGGCTTGCCTGCGTCGTGAAGGAGGCATCGATCCACCCGATCACCTGCTGCTTGTGAAAGCGATAATCGATCCACTTGCGTTCGGGGCGCTCGCAGCGTTTGTCGCTGAACCCGGTCAGCCGCAGCTCGTCCTGGACGAGTTCCTGGATTTGAAAGTCGGTTGGCGCGGTGAGGCTGACACTGTCGACCAGGAAGCCGTTGCTGCCGTACCGCCGGGTGAAGGAAGTGCCGGCAAACGCGGCAAGCCCGATCGCATCGACAAACGTCGTGCGGTTCGCGGTCGATGCCAGATAGGCCATGACCTGATCGACGTAAGTGACTGGCATCACCGCCGCCTAAAGCACCGCGATGATGCGATCGAGGGGCACGATGGCACAGCCGCCGCGCTCCACCTCGACCACAGCGCACTGCGCGCCACCCTCGCCGCACTCCGTCAGATCGAGCACTTTCCCTTGCAGGATATCGTCGCCGTGCAGCCCGCAGAGGAACGCGCCGGGATCGGGATAAAAGATGTCGATCGCCTTGAACATGGCGCGCCGACTGCGGAGTTCGGACGGCTCGGGTCTGTTGTCCAACGATGTCTCCCTGTCGCACCGGCACTAAAGGGCAAGGCCTGTGCCATACCGGAACGCAAGCAATTCTGCGGGAAAACAGATGCGAGACCGAGGCGCCGAGACACTCCGTTCTTCCACATCGGAAAGAGCTTTCCGGAAAATCCCTGCCGCCTGCGCCAGGACCAGATCCACGCTGGTCCAGCCGCTGGATCGCCTGCGGCACCAGACAATTCGGCGATCCGAACCGCGGGTCTGCTACACTTGTCGGACTGCGATTAACAATATCTGGAGCGCTGCGACCGCTGGCGCTTCCAGTCGCACCTTCGCTACGTGATGGCGCACGCCAGAATGCTGTGCGGCATGCCCGGCGCACATGACGATGACCAATGCGCGTTTCCTCACGGACTGAAGCCAGTGCCCATCCGGGGAGTGGTGATGCCAGACAGGAGGGACGAATGGCTGATGATGGTGCCGGGCGGAAGGCGGGCTTAGGTCGAACGCAGCACGGCAGTCCCCGCGACGCCAGCGCCCACAACGGCAGTGCCCACAACGGCAGTGAGCGGCTGCGGCGGGCGGCGATCTGTGATGCGGATCAGGCGCGCGCCCAGGTTGTCGCAGCCATCGTCGCCGCGGCGGGCTTGCAGCCAGGCATTGTGTCGGAAGGCGGTGAAACGAGCACCGCATCCCTCTTTTCGATCGCAGTGGTAGCGATCGTGACTGGGGAAAATGGTCAGCCGACGCCGGCGTGTCTGTCGGCGATCGCGCGGTTCCACAGCAGCCAGATTGTTGTCATCGCTTACGCCGACGGGATCGCTTCCTGGCCGATCGGGATACGCTGCCGCCTGCTCCTCGCCGGCGCCAGGCACCTGTTGGACCCCGCCGCTGCGGCGTTCGACGAACTGCTGTCGGCGGCGCTGATCGTAGAGGCGGCCGAAGCGCGGCAGAGCCACGAGGAAGCGAGGCAGCTGCGCCAGATCGCGCGCGAACACGGCATCGTCGGCGACAGCAGCGCCATGCTGGGTGTCGTCCGCCAGATCGCGCGCTTCAGCCAGTTCAGCGATCTGCCGGTGTTGGTCACCGGGGAATCGGGCACCGGTAAGGAACTGGTGGCGAACGCCATCAGGGCGCTCGATCCGGCGAGGCGTGAGCGTCCGTTCGTCCCGGTCAATTGTGCGGCAATCACCGCGACCCTCGCCGAGAGCGAATTGTTCGGGAATCTGCGGGGAGCGTTTACCGGCGCCGTCAGCCCGCGCAAAGGCTATTTCCTGGCGGCGAACCGGGGCACACTGTTTCTCGACGAGATCGGTGAACTCAATCTTGACCTGCAGGCAAAGCTGTTGCGGGTCATTGAAGAACGGCAGGTCTGGCAGGTCGGGGCGGATCGCCCGCTACCCGTGGATGTCCGGGTGGTCGCCGCGACCAACCGTGACATCCCCGAAATGGTCAAGGCCGGCCGGTTCCGCGAGGATTTGTTCTATCGCCTCAACATTCTCGCGGTCAAAATCCCGCCACTGCGTGAGCGCCACGAGGATCTGCGCCCGATGGCCGAGCATTTCCTCGAAGTTGCGGCCGCGGCACGCGAGACCGTGCCGCGGGAGATCGAGCCCGAACTGATCGACGCCCTCGCCCTGTTGCCGCTCGCCGGCAACGCCCGTGAGTTGCGCAGCCTTATGCTGCTGGCCTCTGCAACAAAGCCTGGAAATGCGCCGCTCGGGCTCAGTGACCTGCCGCCCGATTTGTGGCGCGAGCTGTCGCGTGATGCCGTGGCGGTATCGCAAGTGCTGCCGGCGGAGCCGTTCATGCCGGCGGCGAACCTGCCGGATGCCGCTTTTCCCCTGCGGATCGTGCAGCAGCACGCCTGGAAGCTCAGCGCCTGTCTTGCTCATTGCGAGCGTGAAATCGTCGAGGCGGCGCTGCATGAGGCGCGCTACAACCAGTCGCAGGCTGCCCGCCTGCTCGGGCTGACGCCGCGCACGATCTACAACAAACTGCGGAAATACAGTTTACCGGGCGGGGAGGTCCCCAGAACGGGCTTTCAGAGCCCTCCAGTATAGCGGGACGTAAAGGTCCCGCCCAGCCGGAGCCGGGCGGGACCTTTACACCACCCCGTCTCTGCCGTCAGGGCGGCGGCGTCGAGGGAACCAGTCACGGCTGGATGATTTCAGCCGGCGCCGCCACCGCCGCCCGCGCCGTGCGTCCCCATCTGACCCAAATTTGTGATACTGGTCGTCAGAGTGAGCCGCACTGGCATCTCGACCGCGGTCGGTCCGCCGGACACCTCTTGCAGTTCCGTTTCCGACAATTCGCCGTCGGTCTTTTGTGTGACCTTCGCCGCCGCCTCGGTCGCGGGTTTGACGTTGTTCGGGTTCGTCGCCTTGCTCATGTTCGTCTTCCTCTTGCCGTGATCCATCGGATCGATTTCGACGCGAGGAATTTACATCCACGTCGGTCGCCACATCTGTGAAGCGTGTCACACGGAGGCATGCAGAAAGCCCCGACCGTCGCTGGCCGGAGCTTATTTTGATCGGCGAGCGAACTTGAGCGGACTTCGCTCTAGGAAACGGACTCCATCGCCGGCATCGGGGCGGGGGCAATCATCGCGGGCGCGTCGAACAGGTGGCAGGCGACGATGCGGTTGCCGACATCGCGCAGCGGCGGCGGGTCCTCGCTGCAGCGCGCCATTGCCATCGGGCAGCGCGGGTGAAAGCGGCAGCCGGAGGGCGGGTTCAAGCGGGCTCGGCACCTCACCGGCCAGGATGATCTCCTCGCGCCGCTCGTCGGGGTGGCTCGGCAGGGCGGCGGAGAACAGCGCGGCGGTATAGGGATGCTTTGGCGCGAGCGCGAGCGCACGCGCCTCGCCGGTTTCGACGATCTGGCCGAGATACATGACCGCGATCGTGTGGCTCATATGCGCCACCGCTGCCAGATCATGCGCGATGAACAGGTAGGACAGGCCAAGCTGCGCCTGCAGATCGCGCAGCAGGTTCAGGATCTGGGCCCTGATCGACACATCGAGCGCCGACACCGGTTCGTCGAGTACGATCAGCGCCGGCGACAGCGACAGCGCGCGGGCGATCGCGATGCGCTGGCGCTGCCCACCGGAAAACTCGTGCGGGAACAAATCGGCGGCGCGGGCCGGCAACCCGACGAGGTCGAGCAGTTTCAGCACCCGCTCGCGCAATTCGTCGGCCGATATCTTTTCGTTGGTAGTCAGCGGCTCGCTGATAATCCCGCTGATCCGCATCCGCGGGTTCAGCGAGGCATAGGGGTCCTGGAAAACGGCCTGGACCGATTTGCGGTAATGGCGCCGCCCGGCCTTGTCGAGGCTTTTCAGGTCGCGGCCGTCAAAGCGGATGGAACCGCTGCTCGGGTCTTCGAGGCCGAGCACCAGCTTGGCGGTCGTCGTCTTGCCGCAACCGGACTCGCCGACGATACCGAGCGTCTGGCCGCGCTCGATCGCAAAGGAAACCCCATCGACGGCGCGCACGGCACCGCGCTCGCCGCCGAAGAGACCGCGGCGGGCCTGGAAATGCTTACTGAGACCGACAGCTTCGAGAACCGGCATCAGACCGCTCCCTCCGCAACGCGAAGCGGCTGTCGCGCGGTGGACGGCTCGACCCGCCAGCAGCGTGCGATATGATTTTCCTCCACGGTGAATTCCGGCGGTGCCATTTCGCGACAGCGCGCCACCGCGTCGAGGCAGCGCGGCGCGAACGAGCAACCTGGCGGCAAGGTCGACATATCGGGTGGCTGCCCGTCGATCGCAGTCAGCCGGTGGTCGGCATCGCCCATCCGCGGGATCGAGTTCAGCAGGGCGCGGGTATAGGGGTGTGACGGCGCGTTGAAGACCCGCGACACGGGCCCGGTCTCGATGACGCGGCCGGCATACATGACGGCGAGTTGGTCGCACATCTTGGCGACGATCCCGAGATTGTGGGTGATGAAGATCAGCGCCAGACCGTACTGGCGCTGCAGGTCGCGCAGCAGGTTGAGGTATTGCGCCTGGATCGTCAGGTCGAGGCTGGTGGTCGGTTCGTCGGCGATCAAGAGGCGCGGCTCGCAGGAGATGCCGATCGCGCCGACAATCCGCTGCCGCATGCCGCCCGACATTTCATGCGGGTACTGTTTGACGCGGGTTTCAGGCGACGGAATCCGTACCGATTTCAGCAGGGCGCGCGCCCTGTCCCAGGCGCTGGCGCGGCTGGCGCCCTCATGCACCTTGATCGCCTCAGCCACCTGGTTGCCGATCGTGAACAGCGGGTTCAGCGAGGCCATCGGGTCCTGCAGGATCATCGCCATCCGCTTGCCGCGCACCTGGCGCATCTCGGCGTCGGTTTTCTGCACGAGGTCCTCGCCCTCGAACATGACCCGGCCGCTGACGATGCGCGCCGCCGGCGGCAGCACTCGCAATAGGCTCAGCGCCAGCGTGCTTTTGCCGGATCCGGACTCGCCGACGATGCCGAGCGTCTCGCCGGCCTCGACCCGCAGCGACACTTCGTCGACGGCGCGGACGATTCGGGTGCCCTGCGACGACACGTAATGCGTCGACAGCCGGTCGATCTCGAGTAGTGGTCCGCTCATTACAGCTGCCGCAATTGCGGGTCGAGCTTGACCCGCAGCCAGTCGCCGAGAAGGTTGGCCGACAGCACCATCAGCATGATGCACAGGCCCGGGAACACGGTCAGCCACCAATAGCCGACCATCAGCCCCTGCTTGCCGTCCGACAGCATCAGCCCCCAGGCCGGCTGTGGCGGCGGCACACCGACGCCGAGGAACGACAGCGTCGCCTCGGTGATGATGACCACACCCAGCATCAAGGTGCCGAGCACGATCGCCGAGTTGAGGATGTTGGGCAGGATGTGGCGCCGCATGATCGTCCATTTCGAGCAGCCGGCGACGATCGCGAGGCGGACGAACTCGCGTTCCTTCAGCGACAGCACCTCGCCGCGGATCACCCGTGCGTACCGCGTCCAGTACGTCAGGCCGAGGATTATCACGATGTTCCACATGCTCGGAGAGACGATGGCGGCGAGGAAGATCGCGAACATCAGCGCCGGCAATGCCAGCCATGTGTCGGTCAGCCGCATGATGACCTGATCGACCCAACCGCCGAGATAGCCCGCAATGATGCCCAGTGCAGTGCCGATGAAGCCGGCAAAGATCACCGCGGTAAAGCCGACGATCATCGACACCCGGGCGCCAAAGAGCAGGCGCGACAGCACATCGCGCCCAAGCTGGTCGGTGCCGAGCAGATATTCGGTGCTGCCGCCCTTCAGCCAGAAGGGTGGCTTGAAGCGCGCTGTCAGGGCGCCGACTTCGGGATTATGCGGCGCCAACTGGTTGGCGAACACCGCGACGAGCGCGACGCTGATGAGGATCAGCGCCGGGATCAGCGGGAAATCCCCCACCGTAAAGCGCCGGATTGCCGCGAAGCGGAAATTCCGCTCGGGAAGCCGGATGATTTCAGCAGGTATGGCCATGCTCTCAGCTCCCGAGCCGAATACGGGGGTCGATCACCGCATAAAGAATGTCGATAATCAGGTTCACGATGACGATCATCGCGCCGCCGAGGATCACGACGCCCTGGACAATCGGGAAATCGCGAAAGGTGATGCCTTCGTAGAGGAGGCGCCCGATGCCCGGCCAGGCGAACACGGTCTCCACCACCACCGCGACGTTGACCATGATGACGAGGTTGATGCCGGCCAGCGTCAAAACCGGGATCAGCGCGTTCTTGAAGGCGTGCTTTGCGATGACCAGCGATTGCGGCAGCCCCTTCAGCCGCGCCAGCTTGATGTATTCCGAACCCAGCACTTCGAGCATCGACGAGCGGGTCAGCCGCATATGCGAGGCGGCGAAATACCAGCCGAGCGCGAAGGCCGGCATGATCAGGTGGAGCGGCCCGCCCGACCCCGACGAGGGTAGCCAGCCGAGATAGACCGAAAACACCAGAATCAACACGAGGCCGACCCAGAACGACGGCAATGACAGGCCGAGCAGGGCGAACATCTTGCCAAAGCTGTCCCAGAACCGCCCGACCTGCACCGACGCGAGAATGCCACTCGGAATGCCGATGACCAGCGACAGGCTCATCGCGACAAACGCCAGCAGCAGCGAGTTGGGCAGCCGGTCGAGATAAAGCTCCATGACCGGCGTCTGATAGTAGAACGACTGCCCGAGATCGCCATGCAGCAGGGACCAGACAAACAGGCCGTATTGCACCCAGATCGGCCGGTCGAGACCGAACTGATGGTGGATCGCGGCGATGTCAGCGGGGCTGGCGCCGGGTTCGACCAGCAAAAGCGCCGGGTCACCGGTCACCCGAACAAAAAAGAAGATCGTCAGAGACAGCAAGAACAGCGAAAGCAGACAATAACTCGCGCGCCGAAGGATGTATTGTCCCATTGCGTTTCCAAATCCATGCGCCGGCTGGCGGCGATATTGCTTATGCCTTGATCGTCAGGTCTTCGAAGGGCGCGGTGTAGGCGAAACCGGGGATCGAGCCGAACGACGACTCGCCGACCCGTGGTCCGATCGCGCTGATGAAGGCAAGCTGCCAGATCGGGACATACATCGCCTTTTCGTAAACCAGCTGCTGCATCTTCTGCAGGATCGTATCGCGCTTTGCCTGGTCGAGTTCGTCGGCCTGCTGCGGGTAAAGCGCGTCGATATCGGGATAACTGCCATAGGCAAAGGCACCGCCCTTGACGACAAAAGCCTCCATCCGTGTCGCGGCGTTGCCAAAGGCGGCGCTGGCGGCCTGGATGATGCCGCGGCGGTATTTCTGACCGGAATAACCGGCAAAGAACCCGGCCCGTTCGATCGGCTGGAGCCGTGCGTGGATGCCGATTTCCGACAGGTTATTGACCGACACCTCCGCCATGTTGGCGTAGGAGCTGTCGCAATAGAACAGGCCGGCATCGAAACCGCCGGCGAAGCCTGCCTCGGCCATCAGCTTTTTGGCTTGCGTCGGATCGTACACCGCAGCCGGCGGCTTCCAGTAAAACTCGAAATTCTCCGGCACGACCGCGTTGTTGGTGACCTTGCAGAAGCCGAGGAACAGTGCCTTGCTCATGCCCACGCGATCGATCGCCAGATTGGCGGCCTGCCGCACCCGCAAATCGTGCCACGGCGATTTCGGGTCCCACTGCTCGGGGAAGTAGAGCCAGTTCGGCCCCTGCAATACGACCGGCTTTAGCGAGACGCCGGGCACCCGCTGCAATTCCTCGGCGAGTTCACCGCGGATCGAGTAGGCGATGTCGACTTCGCCCCCTTTCAGCGCCGCGGCGCGGCTAGTCTCCTCGGGGATGACCTTCATCACCAGCCGCTTGACGGCGGGCGTCTTGCGCCAATACCCGTCGAAGGCTTCCAGCACCAGTTCGAGGCCGGGGTTGAACGAGACGAATTTGTAGGGGCCGGCACCGATCGGCGCCTTCTTGAAGCCGTCGTCGCCGACCTTCTCGACATATTTCTTTGGGACGATCCAGCCGGCGCCGCTGGCGCTCGAATAAAACGTCAGAAAGTCGGGCCACGGCTTCTTCAGCTTGAAGTGGACATGCGTCGCGTCGACTGCGTCGATCGACGCTATCTGCGCCTTCATAATGTCGTGCGCGGTGCCGCGGTAGCGCTCGAAGGAGAACTTGACGTCTTCGGCGGTTACCGGGTCGCCGTTGTGAAATTTGGCGTCCTTGCGGATGACGAATTCATAGGTGAGGCCGTCTTCCGATAGCGACCATGATTCCGCGAGGCACGGCGCCAGGGCCTTGCCCGGCATCGGCTTTACCATGGCATCGTGCAACGCGTAGAGCACCATGAACGGCGTGATGATGCCCTGCGTTTCGGCCGGGTCGAACCAAGTCGGGGCGAGCGACACATGCACGCCGTAAGTCAATTGGCCTTGTGGGGCGGCGGCGGCCGCAAGGCGCGGCGCTCCAGCGATCAGCCCCACGGCTGTGGCAGCAAGCACGTCGCGGCGGGTCAACCCTGACCCGGCCGTCGGCGCGACGACATTGTCGCGCCACTGCACATACGGACCCATCTTTCCTCCCGTGCAATTGGCCCTTTTACCTCGGGCCTTGCGCCAACTGTAGATCAGCCATGCGCTCGAGTCTCGGCTAATCTTCGGATGAACCTCCTCAACCAAGGGATAGGACATCGCCGGCGAAATGTCATGCGGCGCCGCGCGTCAGGCCTTTAACGTGATGTCCTCATAAGGCGCGGTGTAGGGAAACAGCGGGATCAGCCCGAACCCGGACTTACCGACCTTTGGCCCCGTGCCGTTGATGAACGCAAGCTGCCAGATCGGCGCGTAGATTGTCCGCTCGACCATGATCTGCTGGATTTTGTCGAGCAGCGCGCCGCGCTTGGCGCGGTCGAGTTCGACAGCCTGCTGTTTGTACAGTTCATCGATGTCGGAGTAGCTGCCGTAGGCGAACACGCCGCCGGTCACCAGCAGCGACTCGATCCGTGTCGCCGCGTTGCCGAACGCGCCCGGCCCGGCCTGGATCAGGTTTTTGAACTTCTTTTCGTTGTAGCCCTTGATGAACCCGGCGCGCTCGATCGGCCGCAATTTGGTGCGGATACCGACCGCGAGCAGGTTATCGACCACCGTCTCGGCGATGTTCGAATAGGACGAGTCGCAGTAATAGTCGCCGGCATCGAAGCCGGTGGGGAAACCGGCTTCGGCGAGCAGCTTTTTCGCCTGCTCCGGATCGAACACCGGCGGCGGCGGCTTCCAGAAATAATCATAGCCTTCCGGCACGATCGAGTTGCCGGTGATATTGGAGTAGCCGAGGGTCAGCGCCTCGTTGCTGGATTTGCGGTCGATCGCGAGGCTGGCAGCCTGCCGCACCTGCAGCTTTGACCACGGTGATTTCGCGTCCCACTGGTCGGCGAAATAGAGGCAGAACGTGCCTTGCACAACCGCCGGTTTCAGCGTCAGGCCCGGGGTGCGGCGCAACTCTTCGGCGAGTTCGCCGCGGATCGAATAGGCGATGTCGATTTCGCCGTTCACCAGGGCCGCGAGCCGCGTCGCCTCGTCGGGAATGACCCGCAAGGTCAGCCGCTTCACGCTCGGCGACTTGCGCCAATACGATGGGAACGCTTCGAGTTCGAGTTCGAGGCCGGGCTTGAACGAGACGAATTTGTAGGGGCCGGCCCCGACCGGCGCCTTCTTGAACGCGTCCTCACCGACCTTCTCGATGTGCTTTTTCGGGACGATCCAGCCCGCCCCCGAATTGGTCGCGTAGAAGGTCAGGAAATCAGGCCACGGGTCTTTCAGGACAAACCGAACATGGCGGGCGTCCGGAGTTTCGACCGCCGCCACCCGGTCCTTCATCAGTTCGTGCGACGTGCCGCGATACCGGTCAAACGAGAATTTGACATCGTCGGCGGTGATCGGGTCGCCATTGTGGAATTTGGCGCCCTCGCGCAGCACGAACTCGTAGGTCTTGCCGTCTTCGGAGGCGTTGACCGTCTCGGCGAGGCTCGGCGCCAGCCCTTTGCCGGGCATCGGCTTCACCATCGCGTCGTGCAGCGCATACAGCACCATGAATGGGGTGATGATGCCGGTTGCTTCGGCCGGGTCGAACCATGACGGCGCCAGCGATACGTGCACACCCCAGGTCAAATGACCTTGCGGCTCGGCCGCGGCGCCCAGACGCGGTGCCCCACCCACCAGGCCCAGCGCCGCCAGCGCGAGAAGCTCGCGGCGTCCGATAATGGCGGTATTCGCCTCGAATGAGGTGTGAAGTACGCCCACGACGCCTCCTCCCGGCGACCCTTTGTCACAGGTCTTGCCGTTACTGTAGCGGCGCGGCCCGCAAGAGTCTTCGCGATTGTCTCGAGAGGAAAGGCCGCCGCGAGAAAGCGCTTTCGGGCAGCTTGACCAGGCCCGCGCAGCAGACAAAGGTCCGCCGCAAAATCCGGGGGAGATCATGGCGAAAGCAGGGGCGAGAGCAGGTCTGACGCGTGGGGTACGGGCGCTTGCGTGGTGTGTTCTGGCGATGCTTGGCGCCGGATTCGCCGCGGCGCCGGCATCGGCGCAAAAATCCGGCGGCATCCTGCGGCTCTTCCACCGCGACAGCCCGGCCAGCGCCTCAATCCATGAGGAGGCGACGGTATCGGCGGTGGCGCCATTCTCGGCCGTCTACAACAACCTCGTGATCTTCGATCAGCACGAAAAGCAGAACCGGCCGGAATTCATCCGCCCGGAACTGGCCGACAGCTGGTCGTGGAACAGCGATTACACCCGCCTTACGTTCAAGCTGCACCAGGGCGTCAAATGGCATGACGGCAAGCCGTTCACCGCCAGGGACGTTAAATGTACCTGGGACCTGATCCTCGGCAAGTCGCAGGACAAACTGCGGCTCAACCCGCGCAAGACCTGGTACGGCAATCTCGACGACGTGGTCACCGACGGCGACGACACCGCCACCTTCGTCCTTAAACGGCCGCAGCCGGCCTTGCTGATGCTGCTCGCCACGACGGAGAGCCCGGTCTATCCCTGCCATGTTTCCGCGGCCGAGATGCGGCAACACCCGATCGGCACCGGGCCGTTCAAGTTTGTCGAATACAAGCGCAACGAGTACATCAAGCTGGCCAAGAACCCGGATTATTGGAAGCCGGGCCGGCCCTATCTCGATGGCATCGAGTGGACCATCATCCCCAACCGGGCGACCCAGACGCTGGCGTTTGTCGCCGGCAAGTTCGACATGACCTTCCCGTATGAGGAGACAGTCGAGGCCGTCAAGGACATCAAGGCGCAGGCGCCGAGTGCGATCTGCGAGATGGACCCGACGATGATGGCGATGAGTCTCCTGATCAACCGCGAGAAGCCGCCTTTCGACGATCCTGAAATCCGCCGCGCCCTGATGCTGACGCTCGACCGCAAGTCGTTTCTCGACATCCTCGCCGAGGGCCAGGGCCAGATCAACGGCGCGCTGCAATCGCCTCCGGCCGGGCTTTGGGGGCTGCCCGCGGACATCCTGAAAACCATGCCCGGCTATGGCCCCGATGTCGCGGCGAACCGCGCCGAAGCCCGCAAGCTGATGGAAAAGCACGGCTATGGACCAGACAAGCGGCTTGCGGTGCAGGTTCAGACGCGCAACATCCCGCAATACCGCGACCCGTCGGTGATCCTGATCGACCAGCTCAAGCAGATTTATATCGACGGCACACTCGATGTCATCGAAACCGCCAACTGGTTTCCGAAAATCTCCCGCAAGGAATACACGATCGCCGGCAACATCACGGGCAGCGGAGTCGACGACCCCGACGCGTGGCTCTACGAGCATTATTCTTGCGGTTCGGACCGCAACTACACGAACTACTGCAACCCCGAATTACAGAAGATGTTCGACCGGCAATCGATGGAGCCGGACCAGGAAAAGCGCAGGAAACTGGTGTGGGAGATCGACAAGGGGCTGACCGAGGACGCCGCGCGCCCGACCATCTTCCGCTACAATGCCGGCACCTGCTGGTATCCGCGGGTGCACGGCCTCACGACCATGGTCAACAGCATCTTCAACGGCTGGCGCTTCGAAGACGCCTGGCTCGACCAGTAGGGCCTTTGTCATGGGCGCCGCCAGCAGCGCCCGGCTGCCGCCAGTCGTTCGCCACTGCCGCCAGTGCCGACCCCTCACCCTCCCACGACTGGCGCCGCGGGTCCCGGAATTTTGATCAGCGATCGAACTTGTTCGGATTCCAGTCTAAACTCATCGGGACGCGGATCAGGATTTAGGCGCAGGATGTCCGGCATGAGCGGCAATGAGGAACAATTGCCCGCGACATCGACATCGACCTCGGCCGACGTTGATGCTTTTTTGCGTGACCTCCACAGCCTACCGGCGGTTCGACCGGGCGGGGCGCGCGGCCGGCTGATTTTTGCGCTCGATGCCACCGCGAGCCGCGAGCCAAGCTGGGACCATGCCTGCCGCATCCAGGGCGAGATGTTCGAGGCGACCGCCGGATTGGGCGGGCTCGACGTGCGGCTCATGTTCTATCGCGGGTTTGCCGAGTGCAAGGCGAGCCGCTGGATGCGCAGCGCGCCCGAGTTGCACCGGGCAATGCGCGCGGTTTCCTGCATCGGCGGCGAAACCCAGATTGAGCGGGTGCTCACGCACGCGATCGCGGAGACCAAAAAGGAGCGGGTTCACGCGTTGGTCTTTGTTGGTGACGCGATGGAGGAAACGGCCGACCGTCTCTGCCGGCTCGCCGGGGAATTGGGGCTGTTGGGGACGCCGGTGTTCATTTTCCATGAGGGTGGCGACCCGGTCGCTGGGGCCGCGTTCCGGCAGATCGCAAGGCTGTCACGTGGCGCCTATCTGTGCCTCGACGCGACCAGCGCGGGCCGCTTGAAGGAATTGCTCGCCGCCGTCGCGGTCTACGCCACCGGCGGCTATCGCGCACTCGCTGATTACAGTGAAAAGAAAGGCGGCGACGTCCCGCTATTGACCGCACAACTGCGCGGGTGAGCGATGCCGGAGCTTGTGCTCTTCGGTGGCGTGGCGATCGTCATCGGGTTCCTGTTGCTGCTCTATGTCTTTGTCAACACCGACCCGGCGAAGCTCGCCCGCGCTTTGAGATGGACCGGGCTTGGCGTGGCCGGGCTGCTGCTGCTGTTTGTGCTGTTGTCCGAGCGGTTCGCGTTTATCTGGACACCGCTGATTTTTGCGTTTCCCCACCTGCGAGGCTATGTGCGCTCGTTTCTCGCGCGGCGTCAGATGGCGGGAGCCACCCCTGCCTCCGAGGTCGTGACCCCCTATCTGCGCGTGAGCCTCGATCACGAGACCGGCGCGATGACCGGCACGGTGCTTGCCGGAAGCCTCGTCGGGATGCGGCTGGAGGAGCTGACCGTTCGTGATCTTCTCAGTCTGTTGCGCGAGTGCCGCGCCGCTGATCAGGAGGGAGCACGACTCCTCGAAGCGTATCTCGAACGCATCCATCCGGGGTGGCGCGATGAATTCGCCGGAAGCCAAACCGGAGCGGCCCGACAGGGCGCGGCTGAGATGAGCCCAGAGGAAGCTCATGAAATCCTTGGGCTCGCTCCCGGCGCCGACGAGGCGGCGATCAAGGCCGCCTATCACCGCCTGATGATGCAGATGCACCCGGACCACGGAGGTTCGGATTATCTCGCCGCCAAAATCAACCGCGCCCGGGATATGCTCTTGCGGCGGCGCTAATGCGGTATTCGACCAAGTGGAGTCGCCCCATTTCGCTTTGGCCGGGCTTGACCCGCCGGCACCTGCGTCTTCGGTTCGTGTCGCTTGCCAATCAAAGACGCGGGACGGGGATTTCGATCAGCGATCGAACTTGATCGGACTCTGCTCAAAGGCACGCGCGCTCCAGGGTCAAAAGAAACAGCGCGCTGCCCGGCTCGCTCTGATGATCTTGTATCGTCATTTAATTCGCGTTTTCTGACGCTTCGGCGGGTTCTTTTCCCTGTTTCGCGGCGGGTATTGCGCCCAAAATCGCCGGCCGGGGCAGAATGTTGAGGCTAACGGTTCGATGCGCAAGGTGCTGTTCCTTCTTGGGCAGTTGACCGACGAGGATGTCCAGTGGATCGGGCGGGTCGGGCAGCGGGTGCGCGTGGCATCGGGCGATGTGCTGATCCACGAAGGGCGGCACGTGCCGCTGCTCTATATCCTGCTCTCCGGCCGGGCCGAGGTCACCGCGTCCGGCGTCGGCAAGGTCGCGACGATGGAGGTCGGCGACGTGTTCGGCGAAATGTCGTTCGTCGATGCGATGCCGCCCTCGGCGACCGTCCGCGCCGACATCCCGTCGATCGTCCTGGCGGTCGACAAGGCGCAGCTCGGCCGGCACATCGACGAGGATCAGGGGTTCGGCTGCAGATTTTACCGCGCCCTGGCGATCTTTCTGTCGGATCGCCTGCGCGCCTCGACGCATCACCTCAATGCACCGGATGGCGAACCTGCGCCACTGGCGCTCGACGCCGAGATGGCGCTGCATGGCGAACTCGACGACAACGTGCTCGATGGGGTGAGCCAGGCCGGCGCGCGCTTTGACCGGCTGATGCGCACGCTGCTCGGCGCCGACGCGCGTTGAGCGTGGCGGAGTAAAGCCATGAGTGACCAGCCCGGCACCTTCCGCACCATCGCGCTGGAGCGGCTGTCGTCGCCCGACCGGCTCGACCGGCTGATCACGATCACGACGCCGCAAAGCTGGCTGGCCCTGCTGGCGTTTTGTCTGCTGATCGGCTGCGTCGCGGTGTGGAGCGTTGTTGGCGCGGTGCCGACGCGGGTCACCGGGCGCGGCATCCTCGTTTCGCTGGGCGGCAGCGTGTTCGACGCGATGGCCCCGGCGATCGGCAATGTCGCCGCTCTCAAGGTGGCGCCCGGCGCAACGGTCGAGCGCGGCGACGTGATTGCCGAGCTGAGCCAGCCCGCTGCCGTGCAACAGGTCAACGCGGCGCGTGCCGTCGTTGCCGACCTCAAGGACGAACAGGCACGGCTGACCCGCCAGTTCGCCGCCGAAGAAGCCGCCCACGCGGCCAATCTCGACCGCCAGCGCATCGCGCTGCACAATTTGATCGATGCCGCGAAGCAACGCGTCGTCTACTACCAGACTACCCTGTCGAACTATGCGCCGCTGACCCAGTCCGGCTTCATTTCAAAGCAGAAGGTGCAGGAAAACGTCCAGGGCGGGCAGCAGGCCGAGCAGGAAATCAAAAAGGCCGAGAGCGACCTCGTCCGGCTCGACGGCGAGGCGCTCGATTCCGCCGATCGGCGGCGTGACGAGCTGACAAAGGCGCAGATGCGGCTCAGCGAGGGCGAGCGCAAGCTGACCGAATTGACCGCGCAGTTCGCCGTGACCTCGGTCGTGCTGGCGCCGGTGGCCGGGCGCGTTATCGAAACCAAGGTGTCGCAAGGCGCGGTCGTCACCGCCGGCATGTCGATCGCCAGCATCCAAAGCGGCGAGCGCGGTCTCGAAATGGTGCTCTACGTGCCACCGGAGCACGGCAAGAAGATCAAACCCGGCATGCCGGTGCGCATCGAACCCGCCACCGTGCGCAAGGAGGAATGGGGCACGATGCTCGGCGAGGTCGCGTCGATTTCGGATTTCCCGGCGACCGCCGAAGGCATGCGGGCGATTCTGCAAAACCCCGAACTGGTCCACGAATTTACCGTGGGCGGGCCCCCCTATGCGGCGCGGGTGCGCCTCATGCCGTCGGACACCTCGCCGAGCCATTACCGCTGGTCGTCCGGCGACGGGCCGCCGATCCTGATCACCGCGGGCACGTTGGCGGCGGCGAGCGTGACGATCAGCGAGCAGCGGCCGATCGCCTACGTGATCCCGCTGTTCCGCAAGATCACCGGTCTTGCCCAGTAGGGATCGGATGAGTAGCCGCCGATGACAGCGGAAGCCGAACCCGAGGCAGCGACGGCGAAATTCGCCGCCGCGCTGGCGTGGCTGGCGGGGCATGTCCGGTTTCGCCGGCATCGGCGGGCGCCGACCATCCTCCAGATGGAAGCGCTCGAATGCGGTGCGGCCTCGCTCGCGATGATCCTCGCCTATCACGGCCGGCGGGTGCCGCTCGAAGAATTGCGCGAGACCTGCGGCGTGTCGCGCGACGGCAGCAAGGCGAGCAACGTCATCAAGGCCGCGCGCCGCTATGGTCTGACTGCAAGAGGGTTTCGCCGCGAAGTCGAGACGCTCGATCAACTGCCATTGCCGGCGATCATCCACTGGAACTTCAACCACTACGTTGTCTTCGAGGGATATCGAAAAGGCCACGCGCTGCTCAACGACCCGGCGGAGGGGCGGCGCCTCATTCCGCTTGCCGAATTCGGCGACAGCTTTACCGGCGTCGTGCTCGCGTTTGAGCCGGGGCCGGAATTTGTCCGCGGCGGCAAGGCGAAGTCGATGGTGCGGATCCTCGGCGACTATCTCGGCCAGATCCCGGCCGGCATCGTCTATCTGCTGATCGCCAGCCTCGCGCTGTTCGTGCCAGGCATCGCGGTGCCGGCCTTCACCCGGATTTTTGTCGATGACATCCTGGTCGGCCAGTTCAGCGACTGGCTGGCCCCCGTGCTGATCGGGATGGCGATCACGGCGATTACCCGCGCCTGCCTCGTCTGGCTGCAGCAGCGCTGTCTGATCCGCATCGAACAGCGTCTCACGGTCGGGATGGGTTCGCGGCTGCTGTGGCACATCATGCGGCTGCCGACAAAATTCTTCGATCAGCGCTACGCCGCCGATGTCGCCGACCGCATCGCCGCCAGCGAGCGCGTTGCCCGGCTGCTGTCGGGGCAACTGGCCACCAGCCTCCTGAGCATCACGTCGCTGGTCTTCTATGCGATCGTGATGGCCGCTTACGATCCGCTCCTGACGGCGATCGGGATCGGCATCGCGATGCTCAACTTCATCGCACTGAAGGTCGTCGCGCGCCGCCGGACGGACCTCAATCGCGCGCTCGTCGTCGATCGCGGCAAGCTGCTCGGCACCGCCGTCGATGTGATCCGCTCGGTCGAGAGCATCAAGGCGTCCGGGCTCGAGCAGAGCGCCTTCGGCCGCTGGGCCGGCTTCCACGCGAAAGTTCTTGGCGGCCAGCAGAGCCTTGCGATTCTGACCGGCCTGTCGAACATCCTGCCAGTCCTGCTCGGCGCCCTGACCACGGCGGCCATTCTCTGGGTCGGCGGGTTGCGGATCATGGGCGGGGCGATGACCGTCGGCACGCTGGTCGCGTTTCAGAGCCTGATGGCGAGCTTTACCGCGCCGATCGGGCGTCTCGTCGATCTCGCCGGCAATCTGCAGGAGATCAGGGCCGATCTCGAACGCACCGACGATGTCATGCGCTACCCGCTCGACCCGCGCTACGAGGACGCGCATGTCGCCGCAGCCCCGGACCGGGCACGGCTCAGCGGCGCCGTCGAGTTGCACGACATCACCTTTGGCTTCAGCCCGTTCGACCCGCCCCTGATCGAGGATTTTTCGTTAGCCGCGACGCCGGGCATGCGGATCGCGATCGTCGGGCCCAGCGGCTGCGGCAAGACCACCCTCGGCCGCCTGATCTCAGGGCTTTATCGGCCCTGGTCGGGCGAGGTGTGTTTCGATGGCGAGCCGGTGGCCGCCATCCCGCGCGAACTCGTCGCCAGTTCGCTCGCCTATATCGACCAGGACATCTTTCTGTTCGAGGGCACGGTACGCAACAACCTGACCTTGTGGGACGGCACCATCCCCGAGGAAAATCTGGTCAGCTCGCTGAAGGATGCCGCGGTGCATGAGGAGGTTGCTACCCGTTCCGGCCGCTATGATTGCGCGGTGCTCGAAGGCGGCACCAATTTCAGCGGCGGCCAGCGGCAGCGCCTGGAGATTGCGCGGGCGCTGGTTGGCGAGCCGACCATCCTGATCCTCGACGAGGCCACCGCCGCGCTCGACCCGATCACCGAAAAGCTGATCGACGACAATATCCGCCGGCGCGGCTGTACCTCGATCATCATCGCGCACCGCCTGAGCACGATCCGCGACTGCGACGAGATCATCGTGCTCGACCAGGGCAAGGTGGTCGCCCGCGGCCGCCACGAGGAGCTGATGCGCCAGGGTGGCTTCTACCTCGAACTGATGCAGGCCGAGTAGGGCCGTGCAGACCGCCATGCGCCAGGACGAGACGGTCGCCGCGCTGATCCAGCGGGCACGGGCGCCGTCGCGCAGTCCGGAGCCGTTTGGGCGCCCCCGGTTTGTCGCGCCCGGCGAATTGATCGCGGTTCATAAGGGCTTTGTCGACCTGTTCTGGGTCGAGCTGCGCGACGGCGCGGTGCACGGCGCCCGTCGCCATGTCGTTCGCATCGACGCCGGAGGGTGCGTTTTCGGGACACCGATCCTGACGCGGTCGGGAATGGCGGAAGGCGCATTGTTGGGCGTGGGCGGGCTCGACAGCGAGATCGTGTCCCAGGCATGGGCCGATATCGTGTCCGGCTACGTGACCGAGGCGGCGGCGATCATCGATGCCTGGATCATCGGTCTGTCGCACGCCGCCTGGCCGCGGCCGATGGGTGACCGCCACAGCCTCGCGATCCCCGGCAAGGACATCGAGTTACCGCCGGGGGGCGTCGTGCGCGCCGCGCCGCGCTGTGTCGCCTGGCTCAGTCTCGCGAGCGGGGCGCTGGACCCTGGCGACCCAACAGGCGTGCTGCCGATCACCGAGGAGGCCGGGGCCACCGCCAGCGTCGCATCGGTCGTCGAATGCTGCGATACCCAGACGGCGCTGATGCGGGCCGGCGCGCAGCTTGCCGAGGCGCTCGATTGCTTCAATCAGCGGGCGTTGGCGCAGCTTGCGGTCCGCTTCACCGAGGCCGACCGGGCGACCGTCGAGCACCGGCAGGCCGGGGCGCGCATCGCCGAGCAGGAATTTCTCGCGGATTTCTCGCAGCTCGCGGTCGCCGCGGGGTCACGCCAGGCGGCGCCCTATGCCGCCGCGACGAGTGGCGACGCGCCGGCGCCGGCGGCGGTGCGGCTGGTCGCCGAGGCGTTGGGGGTCGTGCTGGCGGGAATGCCGCGGGCGCCCGACGCCAATGCGACGCCGCTTGAAGGCGTGGCGCAGGTCGCCGATTCGGTGAATATCCGCTACCGGCGGGTCGTGCTGCGGGGCCGTTGGTGGCGCAGCGATCATGGGCCGATGGTCGGGTTCCGCGGCGACGAACACAGGCCGGTCGCGCTACTGCCGACACATGGCAGCGGATATCGCCTCGCCGATCCCGCGCGCGGCGACGACCGGATCGTCGACGCCGCTGTGCAGCAGGAATTGTCGGGCGAAGCTGTGGCGCTCTACCGGCCGCTGCCATCGGGGCCGCTGGCATGGCGGCAGCTGATCGGGTTTTCGCGGTTTGGTCTGGGTCGGGACGGCTTGACCGTCGCGCTCACCAGCCTCGCCATTGGGTTGCTGGCCTTGGTCGGGCCGCTCGCGACCGGGCTGATCTTTGACACGATCGTGCCCAACGCCGAACGGCCGCTGCTGCTCGAACTGGTCGGCGGGCTCGTTGTCGTCGCCTTTGGCGGCCTGATGTTCGAGGCGGCGCGGGCGATCGCGCTGACCCGCATTGAGGGGCGCATCGAATGGATGCTGCAATCGGGAATGACCGACCGGCTGCTGGCATTGCCGGCCTCGTTCTTCAAGGCCTACAGCTCCGGCGATCTGGCCGACCGGCTGTTGGGATTCGACGCGATCCGTCAGGCGCTGACCGGAACGGCGGTGACCTCGCTGGTCGCGATCATCTTTTCGCTGCTGAATTTCGTTCTGCTGTTTGTGATCGATATGAAGCTGGCGGTTGTCGCGGTCGGCCTGATCGCCGTCTCGGCCGGCATCACCGTGATCCTCAGCGTCGCGCAACTGCGCTATCAGCGCGCGCGGGTCGAGCGGCGCGGCAGGCTCGGCGGCTTTGTGAACCAGCTGATCATCGGCATCAGCAAGCTGCGCATCGCGGCCCGCGAACAGCGCGCCGCCGGGGTATGGGCGCGCGAGGCGGCACGCCTGACCGCCGATGTCATCAAGGCGCGACGCTACGAAGCCTTGTTGCAGGTTTCGACCGAGGCATTCCCGGTCGTCGCGTCGGCGATCGTCTTCTTCTGCATCGTCGAACTGCTGCCACATACCGGGCCGGCGACCAGCAACCTCAGCATCGGCCAGGTGCTCGCGTTCATCGCCGCCTTCGGTCAATTGCTGGCCGCGTTGTCGACGCTGGCACTGACCCTGACCCAAAGCCTGCTCGCCATACCGCTTTACGAGCGGGCCCGCCCGATCCTTGCCGCCATGCCCGAGGAACGCGAGCGCGGCGGCCCGCCGCTGCGCCTCAATGGCGGCATCGCCATCGAACGCGTCACCTTCCGCTATGGAAGGAACGAGCCGTCGGTCCTCGAAGACGTGTCGTTTGCGATAGCCCCTGGCGAATTCGTCGCCGTCGTCGGGCGCAGCGGCAGCGGCAAGTCAACCCTGCTGCGGTTGATCCTTGGTTTCGAAAAGCCGGAAAGCGGCACGATCCTGTTCGACGGCAGGCCGATCGAAAACCTCGACCTCGCGGCGCTGCGCCGCGACATGGGCGTCGTGTTGCAGAACGGCAAGCTCAGCCCCGGCAGCATCTATGAAAACATCGTCGGCCACACCGGCCTGCCGATCGAGGACGCCTGGGAGACGGCCCGGCTGGTCGGCCTCGACACCGATATCCGGGCGATGCCGATGGGCATGCACACGGTGGTGATGGAAGGGGCGCAGACCCTGTCGGGCGGCCAGCGCCAGCGCCTGATGATCGCCCGCGCCCTGGTGCGCCGGCCGCGCATCCTGCTGCTCGACGAAGCGACCAGCGCGCTCGACAACCGCACTCAGGCAACGGTGACAGCGAGCCTGATGCAGCTCAACGTGACCCGCTTTGTGATCGCCCACCGCCTGTCGACGATCCAATCGGCCGACCGCATCATCGTCCTCGACCGCGGCCACATCATCGAAAGCGGCAGTTACGCCGCCCTGCTGGCCGGCGACGGCGCCTTCGCGGCTCTGGCAAAACGGCAGCTGCTGTAGGCGGTTACGCTGTCGTCTGCCGGCCGACTGCTCGTTGCCACTGGCGACGGGCCGTCATGCCGGCAGATCAACGGAAATGGAGCAATGACCTCAGAGCGGCTTGAACGTCCGTTCGACCGCGGTCGGGCCGCCGGAGACCTTGTCGAGGTCCTGATCGGTCATCTCGGCGCTGGTCTTCGCGCCGGTCTTCGGCATCTTGTCGGTTGAAGCCGCCGGCTTGTTCTGCTCTTTCGATTTGCTGCTCTTTTCCATGTTCGTTCTCCAGTGGCTCGACTGCCGCAATGGCAGTGAACGCACTATAGCGTCGCTGTCGGCGGCACCGTGTGAAGCGCGTCACAGCCGTGGAATTGAATTCGCCAAATGCCGCCCGCGAATTCACTGGGATCAGTGCCCGGCGTTCAGCGTCGCGAGCGCAGCAGCCGGAACGGGTTGGGGAGTGAGGCCGACGCGGCTGATGCGCGCTGGCGAAGGCCGGTCAAACGGTGCAGACCGGCAAGGCGGCGCTCGACAAAGGCCTGCGTCTCGGCGAAGTCGGGGGAGCGGTCATCGAGCCAGTAGAGCATGGCGGCGGCATGGAGACCGGCCAGCGTGGCGCGCTTTGTATAGAAGCTGAAATCGGTGGCACTGTCGCCCGCGGCGCGCCACACAGCATCGACGGTGTCGTAAACGAGACGCATGGCGAGCGGCGCGTTGTGCGGCATCGCCAGCACCGACAGCCCGCGCCGCACGCCCTCGCGCCACGGCAGCAGCACCTCGAAACGCAGCCGCAAGGCGAGCGCCACCCGGCGCGACAGGCTCGCCGGCTCCGGCGCCGCCGCGGCGAGCCGCTCCAGCATCTGGCGGTCGGCCCAATGGCTGAACGCGGCGATCAAATCCGGCGCGCCGCGCGGGAACAGCGCGGCGGCCTCGGCCGGGTTCATCCCAATGCGCCGCGCCGCGCTGCGCAAGGTGCGCCGGGTCCAGCCGTCGAACGCGATATCCGGCAGGATCGCCGCGATCAGCCGCTCGCGGTCGGCCTCGGCCAGCGGGCTTCTCATGCGGAGGGCTCAGCGGCGAGGAACGCCGCCAGGTCGATCGGATGGCGCTGCAATTCCTCGGTGTAGACCAGCAGGCGGTGGTCGGTCATGCGCTGCGGATAGAGAATGCCGTCGAGGTGATCGCATTCGTGCTGCACGACGCGGGCGTGGAAACCGGCCGCCTCGCGCTCGATCACCGATCCGTCGAGCCGCTGCGCGCGATAACGAATGTGCAGGTGGCGCGGCACGACACCGCGCAGCCCCGGCACCGACAAACAGCCCTCCCAGGCGAGCGCCCGCTCGTCGCCGATCAGCTCGATGACCGGGTTGACCAGCACCGTCAGGTCTTCCCTTGTGTCACCCGGCAGATCGGTCAGCCGCTCGCCACCGACCTGAAACACGACGATGCGGTGCGGCATGTGCACCTGCGGCGCGGCGATGCCGGTGCCGCCGGCATCGTCCATCGTCTCGATCATGTCCTCGACCAGCCGGCGCACCCACGGCGCGGTCGGGTCGTCGACCGTCGCGGCGGGAACACGCAGCACCGGATGCCCCATACGGGCGATCTTCAGTAGAGCCATAGGGCCAATATGCGACGGCAGGCCGCGCGGTTAAAGCGGAACGGCGACCGGTACGGATTTCCGGTCAGCGTAGCGGCGCCTGTTCAACCTGACATAGACGCCAGCCTGATGCCGACAACCGTCATATGGCTGTCATTTGCGCTGGCTAGCTTTCGGCTCTCACCGCGATGGAGCAGCGAATGACGACGGCGACGGTCTTTGACAGCCAGATAGGGACACGCCGCGGCACCGCGTCGGTGATGGCGGTGGGGGTGGCGCTGATCCTCGCCATCGGCGTCGTCTATGTCGGCATCGAGCTGTACCAGGATTTGATGACGTCGCCGCTCAAGACGGCGCTGCCCTACATCCTGCTCGGCGTCGCGTTGCCGATTGCGCTCGGCTTCGAATTCGTCAACGGCTTCCACGATACCGCCAACGCGGTCGCGACGGTCATCTACACGCATTCGCTCGAACCCAATATCGCGGTGGTGTGGTCGGGCTTGTTCAATTTCCTCGGGGTGCTGACCTCGTGCGGCGCGGTGGCATTCGGCATCATTTCGCTGCTGCCGGTCGAATTGATCCTGCAGGTCGGCAGCGAGGCCGGGTTTGCGATGGTCTTCGCGCTGTTGATCGCGGCGATCATCTGGAACCTCGGGACCTGGTGGTTCGGCATCCCCAATTCGTCGTCGCACGCGCTGATCGGCTCGATCATCGGCGTCGGCCTGATGAACCAGTTGATGGCGACCGCCGGCAGCGGCACCAGCGGCGTCGATTGGCAGCAGGCGGTCGGCGTCGGCAAGTCGCTGCTGTTTTCGCCGCTGGTCGGGTTTGTCCTCGCGGCGGGTTTGTTGCTGCTGGGCAAGGCGCTGATCCGCATCCCGGCGCTCTACAAGGCGCCGGAAGGCAGCCAGCCGCCGCCGTGGTGGATCCGCGGTCTGCTGATCCTGACCTGCACCGGGGTCAGCTTCGCGCATGGCTCGAACGACGGCCAGAAGGGCATGGGCCTGATCATGCTGATCCTGATCGGCACGGTGCCGACGACCTACGCCCTCAACCGCGCGATGCCGGCCGGCGCAATGGGCGATTTTTCCAATAGCTCGGCCGCCGCGGCAAAAATCGTCGAAGCCAAGGCCGCCGGCTACAACGTGCTGGGCAACCCGCGCCCGGCGGTGACGCTCTACGTGGCGCAGCACAAGATCAGCGAGGGCACCTACCCGTCGCTCGCCGCGCTGATCACCGATATCGACCGGCAGGTCGCCAAGTACGGCACGTTCGACAAGGTGCCGCAGGACCAGATCGGCAACACCCGCAACGACATGTACCTGACCTCCGAGGCGCTGCGGCTCCTGGCCAAGGACAAGGAAAACGAGCTTTCGGCGGAAGAGGCCGCCACGCTGAACACCTACAAGAAGTCGCTCGACAACTCGACCAAGTTCATCCCCGGCTGGGTCAAAGTCGCGGTCGCGATCGCGCTCGGCCTGGGCACGATGGTCGGGTGGAAGCGCATCGTCATCACCGTCGGCGAAAAGATCGGCAAGGAGCACCTGACCTACGGCCAGGGCGCCTCCGCTGAATTGGTGGCGATGGTGACGATCGGCGCCGCCGACATGTACGGCCTGCCGGTCAGTACGACGCACGTGCTGTCGTCCGGCGTCGCCGGCACGATGGCGGCCAACGGTTCCGGGCTGCAGGCATCAACCATCAGAAGCCTGATCCTCGCCTGGGTGATGACCCTGCCGGCGGCGGTCGTAATTTCCGGCTCGCTCTATTTCCTGTTCGTCCATCTGTTCTAGCCAGATCGGGTTTCACGGGTTCGGAGGATCGCGGCCTACCAGGCGTGATCGGCAGAAGTTGAGTTACAACTCTTTTTCGTCTCGCCCCTAAAGCGGATAGGCGCTAATTTTAGGGAAATCGCCCTAATTCTGTCATTCCGGGACAGCCCGCAGGGCTGAACCGCTTCGCTCCGGCCCCGGAAATGACAGCTATTTCGCGCCTACGCTCTCGGGGATGACGGGAAAGGGTGTCACCCCTAAAATCATTTTTCTCCAGGCTCCCGCGCCTTTCCTTTCGGCGGCAGATACACGTATCGCCGCCGATCCACCTATATAATCCGAAGGCAATCCGCCGATACCCGGCCGCGCCCTGCGGTTCCCGCAATGCGCGGATTTGGTTTGGCGTCGCAATGAGACATCACCCCGAAATCGCGAAGGGTTGGATAGATGGTTAAAAATCAGTTAAGATGCCGCCGACGCGGCCAAGCCGGCGTTGGTCGTGGCAATGGGCCGGTCTGCCCGCCCCTGCGAAACCACGCCGGCAGCAGCTTCGTCAAGCGGCCCGGGAGATCTTGTAATGCGTGTTCTGCTGGTTGAGGACGATGCCGCGACAGCGGCAAGCATCGAGTTGATGCTGAAGCGCGAAGGCTTTATCTGCGACACCACCGATCTGGGCGAGGACGGGCTCGAGATCGGCAAGCTCTACGATTACGACATCATCATCCTCGATCTGCTCCTCCCGGATATGGACGGGTACGAGGTGTTGCGCCGGCTGCGCGCCGCGCGCGTGCGCACCCCGATCCTGATCCTGTCGGGCCTCGTCGAGCTTGATCACAAGATCAAGGGCCTCGGTTTCGGCGCCGACGACTTCCTGACCAAGCCGTTCGACCGCCGCGAACTGATCGCCCGCCTCCAGGCGATCGTGCGCCGCTCGAAGGGCCATTCGGAATTCGACGATCCAGACCGGCAAGCTGAGCGTCAATCTCGACGCCCATACCGTCGCGGTCGCCGACAAGCCGCTGCATCTGACGGCCAAGGAATACGGCATCATCGAATTGCTGAGCCTGCGCAAGGGCACGACGCTGACCAAGGAGATGTTCCTCAACCATCTCTATGGCGGCATGGACGAACCCGAGCTGAAAATCATCGACGTGTTCGTCTGCAAGCTGCGCAAGAAGCTGTCGACCGCGACCGGCGGCGAACACTACATCGAGACGGTGTGGGGCCGCGGCTATGTGCTGCGCGACCCGGTCGAAGTCCCCGCCGAAGCCCGCGCCTGACCTCTCGCAGCGCTGGCGCCGCTACGGCTGCGCCAGCTTCGTGAGCCGGCCGGCGGATTTGGACGGGAACAAATCGCCCGCGGCACCGCCTCGGATGCCGTGGGCATAGGTTGCAACCGCGTTGCAGCGGCGATAATCCGTGGCGCCCGGTCGGTGACGAAGATGGTCCCTTCGGCATCGCGGTAAACAGCCATCGGGTGGTATAGGTCAGCGCACTCGTCGTGCCATGTCCATGCTGCAACGCGCCGCGCAACAACACCGACGCCATTCCAATTCCATGACGCAGTCCAGATGGTCGGTCCCGGCTGGTCATGAAGCTGTCGGCGGGAAGGAGAGATGATGAAGGTTCGCTTTGGGGTGTCGGTGTTGAGCGGGACGGCGTTTCCCCACCGGCGGGACCTCGACAAGTTTGCCGAACTGGTCCGGATCATCGACGGATCCGGGGTCGAACTGATCGGCACCAACGACACCAGCTTTATCGGTGGCGACGCCTATGTCCGCGCGACGCTGATTGCGCAGACCGCGACAAACGCCCAGGTCGGTATTCATCCGACCAATCCGCTGACCCGCGAGCCGCAGATCATGGCGGCTTTCATCGCCTCGATCGACGCCATGACCGAAGGCCGTGCCTTTCTGGATATCGGCAGCGGCGACAGCGCGGTCTACAACATCGGTCTGGCGCCGGCGAGCCGCGCCAAAATGGCCGACTACATCACCTGTGTCCGGGACCTGATCGCTACCGGCGAGGGCAGTTATGACGGCCGGCCGCAGCGTGTCCGCTGGCATGGTCAGGCGGAGCGCAAGCGCATCCCGATCACGCTCTGCGCCGAAGGACCCAAGACCCTGCATCTCGGCGGCCGAATCTTTGACGGGGTGATTGCCGGCACCGGCCTGTTGCCGGAGGTGATCTCCGACACCATCGAGCGGGTCGCGGCGGGTGCCAGGGCGGCGGGTCGCGATCCGTCCGAGGCGGAAGTGCTGGTTCACGACCCGCTCGTCGCTCGATGCCGACCGGGACAAGGCCATCGAACGCATCCACGCGTCGGTGTCCTCGATCCTCAACCATTCGATGCGGTTCAGTCTCGAAGGCAAGAATGTGCCCGGCCAGTTCCGGGCCAAGATCGCCGAGTATGTCGAGGGCTACGAACTGTACGACCACGTGCTCCAGGCCGGGCGCAACCCGAAGCGGATGGCCGAGCTTGGGCTGACCGAATACGGACTGGACGGTTCGCCCTCGCCGGCGACGTCAAGGACTGGATCGAGCGCATTGGCGAACTCGCGGAATTGGGCGCCTCACGGCTCTGGATCAGCACGGAATCCGGCGACCTCGACCGCCAGATCCACTACATGAAAGTGTTCACCGAACAGATCATGCCGCATTTCCGATAGTAGCGACCGTGCAGCCGGGGGCGCGTCCGACGAGCCGCGAAGCAAGATCAGGCTCTTAAGAGCCAAAGGGAGCGAAGGGCAACAATGAAACGATTCCGAAAGCTTGCCTCGGCCGCGATCATGGTGGCGATCCTCGGCTGGGCCACAACCCTGGCCGCCCAAGAACCGGCCGCCGCGCAAACCAAACCCGAGGGCGAGGCGAGATTTGCGCTGTACGTGACCATTGCGCCGGCATGGCTCGATCCCGGGGAGACCGGACCCGGCAATCTCACGCCATTCTGGATGTTGTACGCGCTGCACGACGCGCTCGTGAAACCGATGCCCGGAAACCACATGGCTCCGAGCCTCGCCGAAACCTGGACCGAGAGCCCGGACAAGCTCGACTTACGAATTCAAATTGCGCGCAGGGCCTCAAATTCCACAACGGCGATGCCTTCACCGCGGATGACGTGAAGTTCAGCTTTGAGCGCGCCAAGGGGTCGCAACTCAAGCAGAAGGTCAAGGAGGTCGTCGTTGTTGATCCGTACACCGTGCGTTTCATTCTGCATGAGCCGTGGCCGGACTTCATGACGGCATACGGCACACTGTGGAGTGCTGCCGGTTGGATCACCCCGAAGAACTATTTCGAGAAAGTTGGTGCCGACGGCTTCAAGAAGCACCCCATTGGTCTCGGTCCCTACAAGTTCGTCAGCATGAAGCCGGGCATCGAGCTGGTTATGGAGGCAAACGAGGACTATTGGCGCAAGATGCCGTCGGTTAAACGTATCATATTCCAGAGCGTACCGGAAGCGACGACCCGTCTCGCGATGCTGAAACGGGGCGAGGCGGATGTCGCTTATCTGCTGGAAGGACAGCTCGCCGAGTCGATAAAGGACGACAAGGAGCTGAAGCTCGCCTTCTCCGGCGGTATCGGCACGCACCATCTCGACTTCTTCGACATGTGGGATCCGAAATCGCCCTGGGCCGACCAGCGCGTCCGCAAGGCCGCCAGCCTGGCGATCGATCGCCAGGCGCTCAGCGACGCCGAGACGCTCGGCGCGGCGAAACCGAACGGCAATATCACCTATAAAAGCATGGACTTCGCGCTGCCGATCGAGCCCGACCCATACGATCCGGAGGAGGCAAAGAAGCTGCTCGCCGCGGCCGGGTATCCAAATGGGTTCGATGGCGGCGATCTCACACCGATACCGCCCTACTTCGCTCCGGGCGAGGCGGTGGTCAATTACCTGGGAGCGGTCGGGATCAGGATGAGGCTGCGCACCATGGAGCGGGCAGCGTTTCTCGGCGCGTTCCAGGGGAAGAAGCTAAAGGGGGTGTGTTTTTGCACGATAGCGATATTCGGCAATGCCTCGACCCGCATGTCCGAGAACGTGCCGAGCAGCGGCACCTATGCCTATGGCGGCTGGCCCGATATCGATGAACTCTATCAAAAGCAGCTGACCGAAACGGACGCAGCGAAACGCGAAGCCATGCTGCACCAGATACAAAAACTGCTGCACGAGCGGACGCGCTTTGCACCGATCTACGACTATTTCTGGCCGAGCGGCGTCGGGCCGCGTGTCGAGGAGGCATCGCTCGGGAAGATTGACGCCTTCCCCTGGGCGGCACCGCTCGAGGATTTCAAATTGAAGCGCCCCTGAGCGCCGCACCGGTTGGCTCCTCAGAACCTGGCTTGAAATGAATCCAATATTTACAATACCATAACGTTGTCGTCCCTGCGAAAGCAGGGACCCACCCTGCCGGCGTACAGACGGTTGCTCCATGGGTCCCTGCTTGCGCAGGGACGACACACGGGGAAAATCCGCCGTGGGGAACGTAATTTACGTCACTGAAGTCTTTGAGTTCATTTCAAGCCAAGTTCTCAGAACCTGTAGGCTGCGGATCACCAGTGGACCCTCTCCGTTATTGCGGGTTGCACGCCTCGACCGTCTCCTCCAAAAACACCAGTAGCTGGCCGCGACCTTAGAGCTTTCCTCCTGTGGTAAGGGGAAAGCGACGGGGGATGGCGACCGGAGATGCTGGGTCAGGGGGCGTCATTGAAGAATCACCGGGTGTTGGGGAGCATCGTCTTCGCGGTCACCCTGTTCGGGCTTATCTGTCGCCCGTTTGCGGCGGAGACGCAGAAGGGCACGCTGGTTTTCGCGGTCGAATCGCTCAGCGGCCAGACGATGGATCCGATCCTCGAGGCGCGGCCGGGCAACGCGATCTATCAGGCGCCAATGTACGATTCGCTGGTCGGTTTCGATCTCGACAAGGGCGGGTCGGGCCCAGGCGTCGCCGAAAGATGGGAGCTGTCGGAGGACGGCCTGACCTGGACGTTCCATCTGCGGCCCGGCCAGAAATTCCACAACGGCGACACGTTGACCGCGGAGGACGTGAAGTTCAGCCTGCAAGCGGCAGATGGCGCCGAACTCCATCGCCTCCGCCGCGGCGACGCTGCGGCGCACGATCAAGAGCATCGACGTCGTCGATGACCTGACGGTGAAGCGTGCAACACGGTCAGCCCGCAGATCGGCCTGCCGGCCTCGCTCAGCCGCGCGGTGGCGACCGAAGGGCGCGATCATGCCGAAGGCCTACATCGAGAAGGTCGGCGAGGAGGAGTTCCGCAGGAAGCCGATCGGCAGCGGCCCGTGGAAATTCGTGCGCAGCGTGCCCGGGCGACCGGATCGAGTTCGAGCGCGGTGGACTAGCCGCATTGGCGCGGCACGCCGCATTTCAAGGACCTGCACGATCCTGCTGGTGCCGGAGGAAAGCACGCGCGTGGCGATGGTGCGCACCGGCGAGGCGGCGATCGCCTCGATCGGACCGGAGACGCATGCTCGAGCGCCTCGCGCGGCGGGCTGGAGGTGCTGGCGGTGCCGGGCACGATGCAGGCGCTGTATCCAGTTCTGGGGCGCCTACCGGCCCGAGTTCAAGGACAGCCCGATCGCCAAGCCGCGCGTGCGGCAGGCGCTGTCGCTGGCGATCGACCGCCAGCAGATCATCGAGCATGTGATGAACGGCAAGGCGCAGCATGCCCTATCCGTTCGCGGCCTTCGGCTACACCGAGTATTTCAACGCCGACAAGCTGGAAGACATGGGCGGACGAGGCCTATCGCTACGATCCCGCGCTAGCGAAGCAAGATCCTGGCGGAGGAAGGCTATCCGAACGGGTTCGAGCTGAACTTCGCCAACACGGCGCTGCCGGGCACGCAGTTCATGGTCGATATCGGCACCGCCGTCGCCGACATGTGGACCAAGATCGGCGTCAAGGTGAAGCTCAAGACACTACGAATGGGGCTCGTTCGCGCCGATGGTCCGAGGTGATCAGGCGCATCTCGCCGGCGGCGCCTCGATGTACCGCACCGTCGGCCGGCCGGACATGCCCTGGCGCTACGAGGGCTCCTTCGCGCCGGACAGCGACCAGCATCTGCTCGGCGACAAGGACAATCTGCCAGGGACCTGCCAGGCGTTCGACGACAGTCTACCGGGAGCTGCTGGCCGAACGCGACCCGGCGAAGCGCACGGCGCTGACCGACCGCATGGTGGAGCTGGTGGCCGAACACCTGGATCGCGGTGCCGATCATCGAGGGCATGGGCTACTACGCGATCAACGCCAAGCAGGTCGGCCAGTTCGCCGCGATCCCCGGCCGGCACGAACTCGGCGACGTGTTCGAGCGCATCCCGCGTCCCGAGAGAAGCCCTGGAAGAAATAGCGCTCGCACCGCACTGAGCCGGCGGGCCGCTCGATGAAGCGCTACATCGTGCATCGACTGCTGCAGGGCGTCGTCGCTGCTCTGCATGGTCGCGACGATCGTGTTCTTCCTCGGCCGGCTCACCGGCAATCCGGTCGACCTGATGCTGCCCGAGGACGCGACCGCCGAGGATCGCGATGGCGATGATCAAGGCGCTCGGGCCTCGACGGTCCGCTCTATCAGCAATTCTTGATCTTCGTCGGCAACGCGCTGCAAGGCGATCTCGGCAACTCGATCCGCATGCGGCAGCCGGCGGTCGAGGCGTTCTTCGTCGCGGCTGCCGAACACGCTGGCGCTCATTCCCTGGGCGATCCTGCTGGCGATGTGTGTCGGCATCCCGCTCGGCGTGGTGGCGGCGCTCAACCGCGGCAACATCCTCGACCGCGCCGCCGGCACGCGTCGCGGTGCTGGGCATCGCCATGCCGAGCTTCTGGCTGGGCATCCTGCTGATCTTCGTCTTCAGCGTCGAACTCGGCTGGCTGCCGTCGGGCCGCATGGGCGGACCGGACGCACTACGTCCTGCCGGTCATCACGCTGGGCGCCTTCCTGATCGCCGGCTTCATGCGGCTGATGCGCTCGAGCATGCTGGAGGTGATGGAAAGCGAATTCGTCAAGCTCGCCCGCATCAAAGGGCTGAGCGAAGGCGTGGTGATCTGGAAGCATTGCCTGCGCAACGCGCTGATCCCGGTGCTGACGCTGTGGGGCGTGTTCATCGGCAATCTGATCACCGGCGCGATCGTCACCGAGACCGTGTTCGCCTGGCCCGGCATCGGCCGCCTGACCTACGAGGCGGTGATCTATCGCGATTTTCCGCTGTTGCAGGCGGTCATCATCCTGAAAGCGATGCTGATCCTCAGCATCAACCTGATGGTCGACATCCTCTACGCCTACGTCGATCCGCGCATCCGGTTGGCCTAGGAAAGGTCGATCGATGCGCCGGGCGCCGTGGATTCCGATTTGCATCATCGGCGTGATGGTCTGCATGGCGCTGTTCGCGCCGCTGCTGGCGCCGTACTCGCCGATCGATCAGACCTTGCGCGACAAGCTGCTGCCGCCGTTCTGGGTCGATGGCGGCAGCAGCGAAATACATCCTCGGCACCGACGCGTTCGGCCGCGATATCCTGAGCCGCCTGATCTACGGCGCGCGGGTCAGCCTGATCGTCGCGGTGCTGGCGTTGACCGCCGGCGGCGGCGTCGGCCTTGTCGATCGGCATCGTCGCCGGCTATCTCGGCGGCGCGGTGGACAATGCTGCTGATGCGGCTGGTGGATGCGGCCTTCACCTTTCCCGCGATCCTGTTCGCGCTGTTGCTGGCGGTGACGATGGGGCAGGGGCTCGGCACCCTGATCATCGCGATCAGCCTGCTGTTGTGGGCGAGCTTCGCGCGGGTCATCCGCGGCGAGGTGCTGTCGCTGAAGCAGCGCGATTTCGTGGCGCTCGCCAGGGTGCGCGGCTGCTCTTCGGTGCGCATCATGCTGACCCACATCCTGCCGAACGTGCTGAACACGTTCATGGTGCTGGTCACGCTCAATATCGGCGTCGTCATCATCGCCGAGGCGTCGCTGAGCTTTCTCGGCGCCGGCATCCCGCCGCCGACGCCGACCTGGGGTCTGATGATCTCCGAAGGACGGGGCCGGATCGCCGATGCCTGGTGGGTGTCGCTGATCCCGGGCATCGCGATCACGCTGCTGGTGCTGTCGGTCAACCTGTTCGGCGATTGGCTGCGCGACCGGCTCGACCCGCGGCTGCGGCAGCTGATGACCTCGAGACGAGACTCGTCCTGGATGTGCGCGACCTGCACACGCATTTCTTCCTGCGCCGCGGCGTCGTGAAGGCGGTCGACGGCGTGAGCTTTGCGCTGCGCCGCGGCGAGGTGCTGGGACTGGTCGGCGAGTTCGGGCTGCGGCAAGAGCCTGACCGCGCTGTCGCGTGATGCGGCTGCTGCCGAAGGGCGGCGCCCGCACGGTCAAGGGCGAGGTGCTGCTTGAACGGCGAGGACATCCTGACGCGCTCGCCGCGCGAAATGCGCGACATCCGCGGCCGCACGATCTCGATGATCCTGCAGGACCCGCAGACCTCGCTCAATCCGGTGTTCACCGATCGGCGACCAGTTGCGCGAGGCGATCGTGCGCCGCACCGGCGCGCAGCAGGCCGAGGTGATGCGAAGGAGGCGGTGGCGGCGTTGCGCCGGGTCGAGATCGCCGCGCCGGAGCAGCGCATCGGGCAGTACCCGCACCAGATGAGCGGCGGCATGAAGCAGCGCGTCGTCGGCGCGATCGCGATCAGCGGCCAGCCGGAGGTGCTGATCGCCGACGAACCGACCACCGCGCTCGATGTCACGATCCAGCTGCAATACCTGAAGCTGCTGAAGCGGCTGCAGCGCGAAACCGGGATGGCGATCCTGTTCATCACGCACGATTTCGGCGTCGTCGCGCGCATGTGCGATCGGGTCGCGGTCATGTATGCCGGCCGCATCGTCGAATGCGGCCCGGTGCGCGCAGATCTTCGAGCAGCCGTCGCATCCCTACACCCAGGCGCTGATCGCCTCGGTGCCGAAGATGACCGGAGCCGGTCGGGACGGCTCTACACGATCGAGGGCCAGCCGCCGTCGCTGATGGATTTGCCGGCCGGCTGCCGCTTCGCGGCGCGCTGCCCGCTGGCCGACCAGCGCTGCCATGAGGCCTATCCCGCCATCGATCGCGGTCGGTGCCGGAGCACACCGCCGATTGCTGGAAGGCGCGCCCGCAGTGAGCGGCGAGCCGCTGCTGCGCGTCGAACGGCTGCGCAAGCATTTTCCGTTCACCAAGGGCGTGTTGCTCGCGCACGACGCTCGGGCTACGTAAAGGCGGTGGACGACATCTCCTTCACGATCGCCGCCGGCGAGACGCTGGGCCTGGTCGGCGAATCCGGCTGCGGCAAGACCACAACCTCGCGGCTGATCCTCAATCTCGAAGCGCCCACCGACGGGCAGGTGCTGCTCGAGGGCAAGCCGATCCACGGCTTGCGGGGCGAGGCGCTGCGGCGCCTACCGCGCCAAGGTGCAGGCGGTGTTCCAGGATCCCTGGTCGTCGCTCAACCCGCGCATGACGGTCGGGCGCACCATCGCCGAATCGCTGATCGTCGACCGGCTGGGGCAGCCGCGCAGCGATCGCCGAGCGGGTGCGCGGAACTGCTTGATCAGGTCGGGCTGCGGCCGGAGCAGGCGACGCAATACCCGCACGAGTTCAGCGGCGGCCAGCGCCAGCGCATCGCGCTGGCGGGCGCGCTCGCCTCGCGGCCCAAGCTGATCGTGCTCGACGAGCCGGTCTCGGCGCTCGATGTCTCGATCCGCGCGCAGATGATGAACCTGCTGAAGGACATCCAGGCCGCAGGACAACGTCGCCTACCTGCTGGTCGCGCACGATCTCGCGACCGTGCGCCACATGGCCGACCAGACCGTCGTCATGTATCTCGGCAAGATCGTCGAGCAGGGGCCGACGCGCCGCCCTGTTCGAAGACGTGCTGCATCCCTACACCAAGGCACTGTTCTCCGCCGTGTTGCCGCCGCAACCGAACGGGCAGCAGGACGAGATCGAGCTGGCGGGCGAGGTGCCGTCGCCACTCAATCCGCCGAGCGGTTGCCGCTTTCACACGCGCTGTCCCTTTGTGATGGCACAGTGTTCGCGCCTGGAGCCGGCGCTGCGCGAAATCACGCCCGGCCATCTGGTCGCCTGCCATCTTCACACCGTCGCGGCGTAGGAGCATGCGAGCGAGCGACTTGGCGAGGCCGTGGGCATGAAAGCGCTGACCATTGCCGTCGCTGTCGTCGCGGTGATGGCCGCTTGTGCCGGGCTGGTGGCCGGCACCGAAGATCTCGGATTTCTCAAGGTCGATCCGGCTCTCCTGAGCATTGGCGGCGTTGGCGCCATGATGGCCTTTGTTACCGCGCGTTCCGCCGCCAGGTCTCAGTTTCTCGGCGTTTTCTCGATTGTCTTCGCGGCGGAGTACGTCCTGACCGGGATCGCCTATCTGGCGGCGCGCGGCGGCTGGTGGCCCTCAGCCCTTGCCGAGGCGGCCCCGCCCGCCAGCCTTTGCGTCACGATCGCGGTTTTCGGATTGCTCGTGCATCTGATCGGCCACATTCCGGTCATTCGCCAGATCATGCAACTGGCCGATCCCTACTTTGCGACGGCCGAGGAGCGGGTCCTGAACCTCGGCTGGCTTGGCTCCCGGCGGGTGAGCGAAAATCGCCTTGCCAGCGTTCTGGTGATGACGGTCGTGGTGATCAACCAGCTGCAGGTCGCGATCAACGTGCGCCTTAGTTTCTTCAACCGTGACTGGTTCAACGCCATCCAGAACAAGGACGCGGCAAGTTTCTGGTCGCTGCTGTACCAGGTCTTCTGTTTCTGGGCGGCGATCTGGGTACTGTCCCAGTTGGTCGAGTTCTGTCTCGAATCGGTGCTCAGGATACGCTGGCGGCGCTGGTTGACCGAGCGGTACTACGGCCGGTGGCTCGACAACGGCAATCTTTACCGCGTCACGCTGGCCGGGCACGCCGCCGACAACCCCGACCAGCGAATTGCCGAAGACGTCAAAAACTTCATCAACTCCACATACATCTATTCGATCAGTCTGTTGTCCACGGTGTCGTCGCTGGTTTCGTTCTCGATCATCCTGTGGACGATCCCCGCCGATTTCACGATACCGGGAACGGAAATTGCAGTTCCCGGGCTGCCGTTCTGGGTGGCACTGGTTTACTCGATCGTGGGCACCTGGCTGACCCATCTGATCGGTAAGCGGCTCGTACAACTTAATTTCCAGCAGGAGCGTTACGAGGCGGATTTCCGCTTTGCGCTCGCGCGGCTGCGCGAGTATTGCGAGCAGGTCGCGCTGCTGCGCGGAGGCTATGCCGAGAGGAGAATACTCGGCGATCGCTTTGGTGCCGTGATCGCAAATTTCTACGCGATCGTAAGCCGCACGCTCAAAATCCTGACCTTCACGACAAGTTTCAATCAGGCCAATGCGGTGATCCCCTACATCATCGTTGCGCCGTACTTTTTCCTGGGAAAGATCACTCTCGGGCAGATGACGCAAACCGCCAGCGCGTTCGGCCGTGTCGAGGCCGCGCTGACATTCTTCATTTTGCGCTATCAGTCATTGGCCTCCTTCAAGGCCGAGGTCGAGCGGCTGACGAGCTTTGGCGCGTCCCTTGATGACGCGCGCATGCTCAATTCGACGCCGCCGCGGATAGCCCACGAAACATCCGCCGCGGATGTGGAGCTGCACGACCTGACCCTGTCCCTGCCAGACGGGCGGGACATCGTCCGCGTGGCGCACCTGGTGCTGAAGGCGGGCACCACGACCCTGATCTCCGGGCCGTCCGGTTCCGGCAAATCGACGCTGTTCCGCGCGATTTCGGGCATCTGGCCTTACGGTCGAGGGAAGATTGCGGCGCCGGACGGCGCCAGGATCATGCTGCTGCCGCAACGGCCGTATGTGCCGTCGGGGACACTGAAAACCGCGGCTTCCTACCCGTCTCCCGCGGATGCTTATGATGACGACAGGGTTCGCGACGCCTTAAAGCTGGTACAGCTTGGCGCGCTGGCGCCTGAGATTGGCCGGGACGACAATTGGGCACAGCGCCTCTCCGGCGGCGAGCAGCAGCGGCTGGCGATCGCACGAGCGCTGCTCGCGCAGCCCGACTGGCTGTTTCTTGACGAGGCGACGGCCGCGCTGGACGAAAAGCTCGAGGGAGAAATCTACCGCATGCTCGCGGAAGTCTTACCGAGGACAACCGTGACGTCGATCGGCCACCGCTCGACCCTGATAGCGCTGCATCAACAGCACGTCGAGATGACCGCGCTAGCCGACGGAATCTTCACTCCGACGCTCGCCGCCGCGACCCGCCGCACCTCTGCCGGCTGATAGCTGCCGGCGTGGTCCGGGCAAACGGTCTCGTAGTTGATAGGAAAGCCGCCGTTGCTCGAGGATCAGGTCGGCCCGCCGCATTTGTCCGCTAGCAGCGGCATTGTCCCCGCAGATGCGAGCACGCTCTGTTTCGTTGCTCTGTCATTCCGGGGCGCCGCGCAGCGGTGAACCCGGAACCCATGAACACGGACGGTGCCAAAAGGGCGAAGACGGTGTTCCTGGGTTCCGGGTTCAGCCCTGCGGGCTGCCCCGGAGTGACAAAGCGGGGGTGTGCTACCGGTCAAAGCTCGCGCCTATGCGCGGGATTTGACGAAAAAGAGAGGACGGCTCGAGCCCATCGGATCACGCTTCTAGACCGAGGTGTAGACGTCGCGCCAACGCTTGATGGCGTCGATGTGGCCGTCCACCGTGGTGAGGTTCGCGCCCATTGTCACGACAGATATGTGGCTCCCCCCGGCTTCGCGCCACGCCGCAATGTCGCCAGGCCATTGGTTGTCGCCGCGGCTGTATTGCTGGATGGACTCGAAGCCGAAGGCATCATCCCTCCGACCGAGCGCGGCAAGCCTCGCTTCGATCCTCGCCTTGATTTGAATCGCCTCGGTTTGGGTCCGGCCCGAGAACAGAAATCCGTCCCCGATCCTGGCCGCGCGGTCATAGGCGGCCTCGCTGAAACCTCCCAGCCAGATCGGAATCTTCCGGTTCGGACGCGGCAATATCCCGGCTCTGTCGATCCGGTGATCGGAGTCCTCGTATTCGACCACAGGTTCTTCCCACAGCTTGCGGATCAAGGCAATCTGCTGCTCCTGCCGCTTGCCGCGGCGGCGGAAATGTCGGGACATTTCGAGACCGTCATATTCCACCCAGTTCCAGCCGATGCCGACGCCCAGGCGAAGCCGGCCATCCGAGAACAAATCCACATCCGCGGCCTGTTTGGCGAACAGGGCAGTCTGTCGCTGCGGCAGGATGATCACGCCGGTTGCCAATCCGAGAGTTCTTGGTGACACCGGAGAGATAGGCGTAGGTGACCAGCGGTTCGTGGAAGGGATCGGTTTCCTTGTACGGGCCGGTCAGCTTCGGTTCCCTGCCGGCATGCACGGCGCCGAGGACGTGATCGTAGATCACGATATGGTCGTAACCCAAATCTTCCGCCGCCTGGGCAAACGCCTTGACCGCCCCTGTATCGCCGCCAAGTTCGATTTGCGGATAAACCACGCCAGCTTTCATCGTCCGCTCCTCTTTCACCGATGCGACTGTCATGCGCCGGATGCACAGTCACAGATCACCGGGCGCGATGATGAACGCGAACCGCGAACGCAGCAAACGATCGTCGGCTGGTGGGGGTCAGCGCGTCAACCGAGCGCCCGGGCAGGAGCGGATCGCGACGCGCATCATCCCGAAAACGGTCAATGCCCAGGCCGCCAAGGCAACCCACACGAAGACGCCGGGAACCACTCGAAGAAACGGCAGGTCGACGACATGCGACAATCGCCAAGTCGCGGTGGTGTACATGCCAAGCGGGAAAACGATTGCCCAGTTGTCGATGTGGTAACGCAGACGGACGCTGCCGGGCCGGTGACGCCACAACGTCAGCGACGCAAGGAGCGGGACCCACCAGGTCGCGATCGACCAAAACAAGACCGTTGCCGCAAACACAACACCCCGCAGCTGTGCGACATCGGGGGTCGATAAAAGGCGTGTGCCGGCTAACGTCGCGATCGCGGCCGCACCCATGTTGATCCAATAGGCCGGCGTCAGCTTTTCCGCGGGCATCGGCAGGAAGAGCCAGCGATAGACGATCAGGATCAGCAATACGGCATAGAACGCGCCGCCCAACAGAAACAGGCAGAGGCTGGCGAAGAACATCAGCTGCGGCGGCGCGATCGTGCCGGCGGCGCGGGTCGTCAGGATTGCCAGCGCTTCTGTCGCAACGACCACAAGGAGCCATGCGCCGTCGATCCCGCTTTCGAACGAGGGCTTGTCCCGTGCGATCGTCATCAGCGCGAAAATGCCGTAAATAAATGCGACCCACAGGACGGCTGCCACAACCCATAACCCGGCGACGATGGTCGGGCTCCCGCTCGTCAGTGCTATCTCATTGCCGAACACGCAGGTTGCCGCGATCGTCGTCAGCGTGCGGGGCGCCCGCATCTGGTCCCGCAGATCGGCGAGCACAAAGGACGGATGGCAAAAAAGCCGCACCCCGAACAGGATCGCCAGCCCCGGAAACGCTATCAGATTGATGGCAAACAGGGCCGACGAAACCAAACCGAGCCCCGCGAGGCGGGTCGCGATCGACACGATGCCGGTCGCCATCACAAACGCGAAGCCGCCATACAGCATGCTGACCGAGACGAGCGCGCGGGGTTCGCCGTTATCCGGCGCGGGCGGCGGGTTCAGCGTCATCCCGCCTCAGCCTGCCGCACCGGATTGCCGCACCGGATTGCCCACGGCGAGAGGTGCCGCGGTCTCGCCGCTCGGAATGCGCCAACGCATTGTCGCGAGATCAAACGCGAGGAGACAGATCGCCGACACGATAAACGCTCCCGGCACGCCGGCCACGCTCGCCACAAGACCCCAGGTCGCACTGCCCAGCGCCATCATGCCGTTGAACACGATCATAAAGATCGACAGGCCGCGCGCCCGCACCCAGATGGGCAGGGCGATCTGCGCCGCGACATTGACGGTCGCGACCACGGCGACCCATGCCAGGCCGGCGGCCAGCAGGACCGGGATGATGCTCCACAGCGTCTGACAGGCCGCCACCGCGGCCAGCAGCGCCGCCGAGGCAAGGCTGCCGATCCGGGCGATCCGGTCCGGGCTATAGCGGGCCCGCCACCGCGGCAGCCACACCACCGCGACGATGCCGCCAATCCCCAGACAGCCCAGCAACAGACTGTATACGCCGGCACCGCCGCCGATCTGGTCACGGGCAACCAGCGGGAGGAGTGAGAAATACATGCTGGCACAGAAGGCGTAACCGGCGGATCGGATCAGCGTCGCACGCGTATCCGGGCCACCCAGCGTATGGCGCAGACCGCTGATGACGGCGCCGACCATCCATTCACGGTGCTGCGCCTGCGGCAGCGCCGGGAGCCAGCGGAGCAACAAAACAACGGCGGCAACGTAGAAGACGCCGTTGAGAAAAAACGGCGCGGCCGTGCCCCATGTCAGGATCAAAGCGCCACCGAGCGCCGGTCCGATGACCCGTGCGACGTTGATGCCGATACTGTTGAGTGAGACGGCAGGCGCCAGTTCCTCACGCGGCACGAGATCCGGCACGATGGCCTGGAATGCCGGCATGCCGAAGGCCAGCAGGGTTCCGAACAAGAACGAGGTAACCAGGATCACGCCGGGAGTTGTAAGGCCAAAAGCGGTCGATAAGCCGAACAGCAGGGACAAGACGACCGAGGCGACCTGAAGGACAACCAGGAGCCGCCGGCGATCGACGACGTCACCGATCGCGCCTGCCGGCAGGGCAAACAGAAACACGGGAAGGCTCGTCGCCGCCTGCACCAGGGTGACCATGATCGGCGTCGGCCGAAGTTCGGTCATCAGCCAGGCGGTGGCGACATTGCCGAGCCAGATGCCGATATTGGAAGCAAGGGCTGCGAGCCAGACCGCGCGGAATGTCGGAATCGCCAGTGGCGTCCAAGCCGACGGCTTCGCGGTGCGCTTCGGCTTCGGGGTGTCGTCAGTCGTCAACGCATCCCTCAAAGATTTTCTTGAAATAAATCAAATCTATACAACAACATAACGGTGTCGTCCCTGCGGAAGTAGGGACCCACCCTGCCGTCGTACAGACGGCTGCTCCGTGGGTCCCTGCTTCCGCAGGGACGACACAAGGGGAAAATCAGCTGTCGGGAACCTCAATAGCACTGGCTACGGCGGTGCGCCCGGCTAAAGCGCATTGGGGTTGCACCTGCAATCGATCCGGCTCTGCACTGTCTTATCGACCGCACACGCCGAAGCATGCGGGGTCAGGCGATGGCCTCGCCGAGACGGTATCCCCAGCGGGACTGCCGCATCACCAGGAACCCAATCAGCGCCAGATTGAGAATGTTGAACAGCACCCCCGAGCCAAAGGCCGGTGCGTAGTAGCCGAAATGGTCGTAGAGCGCGCCGGCGAACCAGCTGCCCAAGGCCATGCCGCTCATCGCGGTGAAGAGGACAAGCGGCACACGCCACGACGCCTCGGACGATGGGAACAGGTCCCGGATCGCCACGACGTAGGCCGGAATGATCCCCGAAAAGCCAAACCCGTACACGGCGGCAACAAAGAACAGTCCGGCTTCGTTCTGGGTCAGCAGAAATGCGCCGATCGACACGGCCTGGCACGCCGACCCGGCCAGCACGGTTTTTAGCCCGCCGTAGCGATCGGCAAATGCGCCCCAGAACTGCCGTGAGAAAAACGCACAGGCGAGCAGCGTCGACAGCATCATCGCGCCAGTCGCCGCACCGATGCCTATATCGCCGCAAAACGCAACCAGATGCGCTTGCGGGATCGCCATCGGGATGCAGCAACAGACCCCGGCCACACACAGGATCGCCTGAACAACATTGGGGGGCAGTCCGAGCACCTGCCGGCGGTGAACTCGAGCCCGATCGTGGGTGCCGCTGCCAAGTGATGGAACGGGCACCGGCCGCAGGAACAGGAGCGCCAGCGGTATTGCACCCAGCAGCACAACAGCGGCGAATGACAGATAGGTAACCCGCCAGCCAGGGCCGGCGATCATCCGTTCGAACAGGGCGGGCCAGACGACACCGGCAACGTACTGACCGGACGAAATCAGCGCGATTGCGGTGCCGCGCCGGCGATCGAACCACCGGCTGACATAGATCAGCAGCGGCGGGTAGATCGCCCCCATCCCGAGGAAACCGATCAACAGGCCCTGACCGACATAGAGCGCCCAGATATGACCGGTGGAGCACAACGCCATGCCGGCGGCCACCATGACGATGCCGATCAGCACGCTGTTGCGGATGCCGATCCGGTCGGCAAGCCAGCCCATCGCAATGCCGCCCAACCCGGTGCCGATCCAGGTCACTGCACCGGCCAGCGCAAGCACCGAGCGCGGCAGGCCGAGATCGAGTTCCATTGCCCGCAATCCGACGACGATCACCAGGGTCGAGCCATAGACCACTGACAGGATCGCGAGGGTTACACCCGCAGCAACCCACGAAGCGCGGCTCTCGACCGAGTGCACTTGAAAGCTCGCCAGGGGGCGGCCGGCGTCATCGGGCATCAAGAACTCCGTCGTGCAATCCACGAAGATGCGGGACCGGCGCAACCGATGCCATCACCGACCTGCGATACCAGCCATTCAAAAGAAGATGCTATATGTTTCTTTTATGCCAAATCAGCTGGTAGCGTAGACGGCATGCGGTTGACGACCTTTACCGACTATAGGCTGGCTGATCTCATTGTCCCCCGGGAGGAGGGCCGGGTCCCTCGGGAGGGCCTGGCGGTTCTGTTGGGCATCGCATCGGCGGGCGACATCCATTCCCGCCAGCGTGACGGAGCCACCGCGCGGTTCCAGGAGGTCCGCCAATTGCGGCAGGCGCTCGCTGCCCAACAAGAGGCCGCCACAAAACCCGTTTCCTGATCCCGAAGGAGCCGCCATGCCCACCATCGAAACTGCGTTGACGCGGCTGCTCGGCATCGAGCACCCAATCCTGTTGGCGCCGATGGGCTCCGCCGCGGGTGGCCGGCTCGCCGCCGCGGTTACCCATGCCGGCGGTCTCGGCATCGTCGGCTCGGGTTATGCCAATGCCGAAACGATCCGCCGGGAGCGGGCCGAGGCTGGCAATGCCCGCGTCGGGATCGGCTTCATCACCTGGGCGCTCGAACGCAATCCGGCGGCGCTCGATGTTGCGCTCGATGCCGACCCGGTCGCGGTGATGCTGTCGTTTGGCGATCCCTCGCCATTTGCCGGCCGTATCAAGGCGGCTGGCTGCAAGATTATCTGCCAGGTGCAGACTCTGGCGCAGGCAAAACAGGCCGCCGCGGCGGGCGCCGACGTCATCATTGCCCAAGGCCGCGATGCCGGAGGCCATTCTGGAGTGACGCGCGGCACGATGGGGTTCGTGCCGGCGGCGGTCGATGCCGTAGCGCCGATCCCGGTCGTCGCGGCCGGCGGAATCACCGACGGGCGCGGATTGGCGGCGGCTCTGGCGCTGGGCGCGGCCGGGGTGTCGATGGGCACCCGCTTCACCGCCTCGCGCGAGTCGCTGTGGACCCCCGCAATGAAAGAGGCGGCTTGCGCTGCGGGCGGAGACGATACGGCGCAGACCCGCGTCTTCGACATCGTCCGTGGTGCGCCGTGGCCGGCAATCTATCCCGGCCGCGCCCTGCACAACGACTTCTCGGCGCGTTGGCACGGCAGCGAGGACGAGCTTGCCGCCGCTCAGACCTCACAGGAAAAGGTTTATCTGGCGACCCCCGAGGATGATTTCGCCACCCGCGTCGTGTGGACCGGCGAGGGCGTCGATCTGGTCCGCGACATTCCAAGCGCCGCCGAGATCATCGAGCGCATCGTCGCGCAGGCGGCCGCAACGATGACCGCCGCAGCAAACCTCCTGCGGTAGTACGAACTCGCGTAGGGCGGACGGAGCGATTAGCGACGTCCGCCAGAGGCCGCGCCTAGGCGGACTTCGTTGCACTCCGTCCGCCCTACCCGATCGAGCCTGCTTGGATATTGCTCTAGCCTGAACTTGCGAGGCGCAAATCCAGCCGATCGACCGCCCCGCTTAGATGGATACGGAGAAGTCCGTTCCGGGCGGGCTTGCCGGGATCGACGCGCTCGCCGGCGCTCCTTCATCGGGGAACCACTCGATGCTCCCGGCGTTGGCATTCGTCGTTGAAATGATTATCGGAAGTCAGAATGCTGCTCGTCAGTATGGCCACGCCGACGCCAGAGCTTAGCCGGGTTGATGTAGACCAGGAGGCACGCGACCTGGTCTGCCGGACTTACCGAAACGCCAAACCGTCACCGGCAAATCCCCAGGCGAAGTTCGCCGAAGCGCTCGATGCCTACCTGCGGAATTATCCCCACATCGGAAAGGAAGTCGGGCGTCACGCGGTGGCGGTCATCCTGTCGATGGATGGGATGTGAGACCCACAGGAGGCTGAGGCCACCCGGCCCAAGGCCCGACCTGGGCCTGACCGTGCGGGGTCTTTCATAGAGCTTCTCCGTCTGGCTATGATGGTGTGCTGCCGTCAAACTCTGCGGCACGCACCTTTATTTGTGACGTTCTGCGTCGTGCGGGGGCGTTCGGTTATCGTGCAACAGCCCGGCCACCATGACAGGCGGGAGCCGACCCGCCGCGTCGAGCAGCGGAACAGGGTGGGGCTGTCTTTCCCCACGGCGCCGCCGATATCATGATCGGCGATTGGAATTTACTGATTATCGGCCGCGCCGCCGACGATGCGGAACGGGTCGTCCAAATTCTAAGAAATCACGGTATGAGCTTCGAATGGCGGCTGGCTTGCTCGGCCGCCTCCCTGCAGCAGGCGCTGCGCGAATGGACCTGTGATCTGGTCCTGTGCGATTTCAACATTCCCGGATTTGATGTCGAAAGCGTCAAGGAGACGCTGAAAGCGGCGGCGCGCCTCGAGGTGCCGCTGATCATCATGTCGGACAGTGTCGGTGAGGAGATGGTCGCCGACCTGATGCGCCGTGGCGCGGCTGATTTCATCCTGAAGGCGAACCTCAAAGCCCGCCTCGCCGGAGCGGTGAAGCGCGAACTGGACAACGCGACGGCGCGGCGACAGGACCAATCTGCCAAACAATTCAACCAGCGCCTGTTCGAAACATCTCTCGACCTGATCCTGGTCACCGACCGCCGCGGCACGTTTGTCCGGGTCAACCCGATTTCGCTGGAACTGCTCGGCTACCGCCCCGATGAGATGGTCGGGCACGGCGCCGATGAGTTCATCTATCCCGATGATTTGGAAAACACCCGCGACGAGATGCGGGCCGGCCGACGCGGCCGCGTCACGCGCCATTTCGAATGCCGCTATGTCCGCAAGGATGGTGGCATTGTCGCCTTCGACTGGACCGGAGTCTGGGCCGACCCGGAGCAGCAGCACATCTTCATCGGCCGCGACGTGACGGCGCTGAAGGCGACCGAGAGCGCCCTGCGCATCAGCGAAGCGCGGCTCGCGCTGGCGGCGGATATTGCCCAAATCGGCGTGGCGAGCGCCGAAGCCGCCGCCGCCCCAACCAAAACCGACGCCGCGTTCAATCGCATTTACGGGCGGCCCGAGACGACCCCGACAATGAGCGCCGGCGAGTGGCTGCGTCTGCTGCACCCGGATGATCGCGATCAGGCCGCGGCCGATTTATTGGCTGTGGTTCGACAAGGTGGCCTGTTCCGCGGCGATTTTCACATCCGCCGGGCCGATACCGGCCAGGAGCGCTGGGTCCGCACGGTCACGCGCGTCGCGGTGGATGCTGACGGGCGTCCCGGCCAGTTTCTCGGCGTCCACACCGACATCACCGACATCAAAAGCGCGATCGACACGCTGATTGATCGCGAGGCTCTGCTGTCCCTGGCGATGCAGATTGTCGGGCTCGGGATGGCGACCGCGGAGACCTATGACGACCTCGCGCAGACCGATCTGCAATTCCGCAACATCTATGGCCTGCGACCGGACCAGACGGCCATTGGGGTCAGCGACTGGTTCCGCCTTCTCCATCCGGACGACCGCAACAAGATCGCCGTCACGATCCTGCGCGCAATCAAGGGTGGCGAGCCCTATGCCGGTGAATTCCGGTTCCACCGGGCCGATACCGGCGAGGAGCGCTGGGCTCGCGCCTTGTTGCGCACGGTAACCAATGCGGCCGGCCGCTATGGCCGGTCGCTCAGCGTCCACCTCGACATCACCGAGCAGAAAAAGGCGATCGAGGCGCTGCACAAAAGCGCCGACCAGCTCAATCAGGCGCAGCAGCTGGCTAATATGGGCAGCACCCGGGTCGATCTGCAGTCAGGCGACATCGAATGGTCGGACCAGACCTATCGGATTTTCGGGGTCACGCGTGGCGCGTATCAGCCGACGATGACCAATCTCTTCGCGTTGGTGCACCCGGAGGATCGCGACCAGTTTATTCAGAGCCGGGAAGCGGTCCGGCAGGGCCGATCGCCCGGTCCGTCCGAATACCGCATCAGGCGTCCCGACGGCACGGTGCGCTACATCCACCGCGAGAACCAGGTCGTCCGCGACGCGCGCGGCGAACCGCGTTATCTCACCGGCACCTTGCAGGATGTTACCGAGCGGCGACAAATCGAGGAACAGCTCCGCCAGGCCCAAAAAATGGAGGCGCTCGGCAATCTGACCGGGGGCATCGCACATGATTTCAATAACATGCTGGGCGTCATTATCGGTGGTCTCGACTTCTCGCTGCCGATGGTGGGGGATAATGACGAAGCGCGGGAATTGCTGCAGATCGCTCTCGATGCCGCGCTCAGCGCTGCCGATCTGACAAAGGGCCTGCTCGCGTTTGCCCGCCAGCAGCCGCTCCGCCCCGAGCGCATCAGCGTCAACCGGCTGATCACGAGCCTCGTGCGGTTGTTGCGGCGCATCCTCGGCGAGGACGTGCCTATCGCGCTCGATCTCGCAGACGACCTTTGCCCGGTCGTCGTCGACGCGGCCCAGCTTGAGTTCGAGCCTGACCAATCTGGCCGCCAACGCCCGCGACGCGATGCCGACCGGCGGCCGTCTGTCGATCACCACCGCCAACCGGCACCTCGACGCCGAGTATGCCGCGAGCCACGCCGAAGTCACCGCCGGCGATTATGCCGTCATCGAAGTGACAGATACCGGCGCCGGAATGCCGCGGGCCGTGCTGGAGCGCGTCTTCGACCCGTTCTTCACCACCAAAAACCCCGGCAAGGGCACCGGTCTCGGGCTCAGCATGGTGTTCGGCTTTATCAAGCAGTCGAACGGGCACATCAGCGCTTACAGCGAACCTGGGATGGGCACGACATTCCGGCTGTACCTGCCCTCCGCGGGGGAAGCTGTCGCAGCGGTCGAGAAAGACCCCGCACCGATCGCCCGCGGCGCCGGGCAGCGCGTTCTGGTCGTTGAGGACAATCCGGCGCTGCGGCGAGTGGCAATGCGCCAGGTTCGTGAACTCGGCTATGACGCGCTCGAAGCCGATGGCGCGCAGGCCGCGATTGCCATCCTGGAACGCGAACCTGTCGACCTGCTATTCACCGACGTTGTCATGCCGGGGCTGATCGACGGCGTGGGCCTCGCCCAGCTGGTATTCGAGCGCTGGCCTGGAATCAGGGTGCTTCTGACGTCCGGCTTCCCCGGCGCCAGGGTCGACGACCGCCTCAGCGCCCTCGGCTCCGGGGCACCACTGCTCAGCAAACCCTACCGCATGGGGGAGTTGGCCGGCAGGTTGCGCGATGTGTTGGACTAGCTGCTCGCGATAGAGATCACACAAACCCGACGACTGCGTGGGGCACGTACGGTTCTTCGAGCGCGGCGATTTCCTCGGCCGACAAGCGGACGTCGACCGCGGCGAGCGCGTCGTCGAGGTGCCGCAGTTTGGTGGCGCCGACGATCGGGGCGGTGATCACCGCCTTGGCGAGCAGCCAGGCCAGCGCGATCCGGGCGCGCGGGATGCCGCGTCGTGCCGCGACCTCGGCCACCCGATCGACGACCTTGCGGTCGGCAACCTCCGTGTGCGCAAACAGCCGGCCGAAGGCTTCGTCGGTTTCGGTGCGCATGCTGGTGTAGTCCCAGTCGCGGGTCAGCCTGCCGCGCGCCTGCGGGCTCCACGGGATGACCCCGATCCCCTCGGCGGCGCAGAGCGGCAGCATCTCGCGCTCCTCCTCGCGGTAGAGCAGGTTGACCAGGTTCTGCATGCTGACAAAGCGGGTCCAGCCGTTGCGCTCGGAGACCGCCAGCGCCTTGCCGAACTGCCACGCATACATCGACGACGCGCCGATATAGCGGGCCTTGCCGGCCTTGACGACATCGTGCAGTGCCTCCAGCGTCTCCTCGATCGGCGTCTCGTGGTCCCAGCGGTGGATTTGGTAGAGATCAACGTAATCCATGCCGAGACGGCCGAGGCTCGCGTCGATTTCGGCATGGATCGCCTTGCGCGATAATCCCGCGCCATTGGGGCCGGGCCGCATGCGGCCATAGACCTTGGTGGCGATCACCACCTCATCGCGCCGCGCGAAATCGTGGATCGCGCGGCCAAGGATTTCCTCGCTGCTGCCGAGCGAATAGCGGTTCGCGGTGTCGAAGAAATTGATCCCGCCTTCAAGCGCCCGCTTGATAAACGGCCGGCTTTCCTCTTCGCTGAGCGACCACGCATGGTTGCCCTGATTGCCGCCGCCATAGCTCATGCAGCCGAGACAGATGCGCGACACGTCGAGGCCGGTGCGGCCGAGCTTTGTGTATTGCATGCTCAGTTCCTCTTTTCGCGGCATCGCAGGGCGGAAATTGAGCCGAGATAATCCCGGCTCAATCCGTTCAGGTCAGGCAGCAGCTTTCAAAATGCCAAGTTGCTGAAGCGCGGTGACACCATCGTCAAGGCCTATTTCCTCGGCGATCCTGCCATTCTCGACACGCAGCACCGTCGTGCCCGTGAAGTACATCTTGCGGCCCGAAGCCGCGGGCAGCGATCCCGCGAGGAAATCGCCGAAGGCAGGGCCGGTATGCGTGCCGCCGCCTTCCCAGCGGCCGACCACAAAATCGCCTTCAGCGATAAGATCGGCCGCACCCCAGAATTTGAGGTCCGGGAAGGCCGCGCGGAAATCCATCATGAAATTCCGCACATCCTCGTGACCACGACGCGGCGCATGCAGCGAATATTGCAGCAGCATGTCGGGCGCGGCGAGTTCCTCAATAATCCCGGGGTTCCACGGGTTGCCCCAGAACCCTTCGAACCAGCGGCCCACAATGGCCTTGTTGTCTTGTTCGCGCGACATCTTCGACTCTCTCAGTTCTGTGAACGAAGGCGTGACCACCTTCTGACGAGCCATCTCTAGCTCGCCGGCCTGAGCCGCCGATATCCGCTCCTTGCTGTTTGATTCCCGGCCGTGCAGCAGGGCAACTTATTGCCGCCGCGGCGTGTTCAGATTCACCGTGACGTTCTTGCGCTGGGTAAAGCTGTCGAGCATCCCCTCAAGCGAAAACTCCCGACCGATGCCACTCTGCTTGTAGCCACCATAGGAGTGACCAGGCGCCTGCCCGAGGCCCTGGTTGACCTGCACCCAGCCGCTTTCGATGGCATGCGCGGTGCGCAGGCCGCTGCCGATATCATGGGTCCAGACATAGGCGGCGAGACCGTAATGGCTGTCATTGGCCATGCGGATCGCCTCGGCTTCGTCGCGCCACGGGATCGCGACCAATACCGGCCCGAAAATTTCCTCGCGCGCCAGCCGCCAATCATTTGACGTATCGGCAAACACCGTCGGCACCGCGAAATAGCCTTCGCTGAGCGGTCCGTCCTTGGGCGGCAGGCCGCCGAACACGAGGCGCGCGTCCGCACGCTTCAGCCCGTCCTCGACATAGCCGCACACTTTGGTGAACTGCTTGTTGTTGATGATCGCGCCGATATCGGTTGCCTCGTCGAGCGGGTCGCCGAGCTTCAAGGCCTGCGTCTTCACCTTCAGCTTGTCGAGAAAGCTGTCGAAGATGTCAGCGTGCAGGAACAGGCGCGAGCCGGCGGTGCAGGACTGGCTTTGCCGGGTGAAACGCATGCCGGCGATGACGCCATCGACCACCCAGTCCTCGTCGGCGTCTGGATAGACCACTGACGGGCTTTTGCCGCCGAGTTCGAGCGACACCGGCACGATGCGCTCGGCCGCCGCGCGCATGATGATTTTTCCCACTTCGGTCGAGCCGGTGAATGACAGCTTCATCACCAGAGGGTGCCGCGCCAGCGGGCCGCCGCATTCCTCGCCGGTACCGGTCAGCACGTTGAGCACGCCGGGCGGCAGAAATTCCTGACACATCTCGGCCATCAGCAGGACGCCGAGCGGCGCATCCTCGGCGGTTTTCAACACCAGGGTGTTGCCGGCGCACAGGGCCGGCGCAATCTTCAACGCGCCGAGCAAGACCGGCGCGTTCCACGGAATGATCGCACCGACGACACCCAGCGGCTCGCGCCTGGTGTAGCTCAGCACATGTTCGCCGAGCGGGATCGTCTCGCCTTTCAACTCGCCGGCGAGGCCGCCGAAATAGCGGAAAATGTCGGCCGACAGCCGCGCCTCGCCGCGCGCCTGGGTGCGGATCGCATTGCCGGTTTCGAGCGCGATGGTCTTCGCCATCTCCTCGACCCGCGCCTCCATCGCCTCGGCGATGCGCAGCAGCAGGCGGCCGCGGTCGCGCGGCGCAACCTTGCTCCAGCCCGGAAAGGCACAAGCCGCGGCCTCGACCGCGCCGTTGACGTCGGCCGCATCGCCGCGCGGGATTTCGGCGATCGCACGGCGCTTGGCCGGGTTTTCGACCGTCAGGGTCGCGCCCGACATGCTGTCGACCCAGGAGCCGTCGATCAGCATGCGGGCCTGGAGCAGGTCGGTCTTGGCTTGCGGGCGGATATCTTCGGTGACGGACATGGCAGGCCTTTCGCTCGGCGATGTAGTTCGCGGGATATGGCGTAACTACGCTGTATGTGTTTGGATATAGCGATACTGGCGCGGCTGTCGCCCCCTGACAAGCACTGGCGCCAGGCTCTCATCGGGAGGACGGCAATGGACACGATCGAACTCGATCCGCGATTGCGGCATTCCGCCGGTTTCCTCGGGCGCGCCCCGAAAATGCTGATCGACGGCAGGATGGTCGGCGCTGTCCGGCAAGACGTTCGAGGTTGTCAATCCGGCGACCGGTGGGGTCATCGCGCAGGTGCCGGAAGGCGACAAGCACGATATCGATCTCGCGGTCGCGGCGGCGCGCCGCGCGTTCGACGATGGTGTCTGGGCCAAAATCAGCCCCTCCGAAAAAGGCCGGCTGCTGTGGAAGCTGGCCGATCTGGTCGAGCGCGACCTCGAGGAACTCGCCGAACTGGAATCGATCGACAACGGCAAGCCGTATGCGGTGGCGCGCGTCGCCGATCTGCCGCTGGTGGTTGACATGTTCCGTTATATGGGCGGCTGGGCGACCAAGATCAGCGGCCGCACGATCCCCTGGTCACTGCCGGGGCAGTTCCTGTCCTACACGGTCAGGGAGCCGGTCGGCGTCGTCGGCCAGATCATCCCGTGGAATTTCCCGCTGCTGATGGCGGCGTGGAAGATCGCCCCGGCCCTGGCGGCGGGCTGCACGGTGGTGCTGAAGGCCGCCGAGCAGACCCCGATGACAGCGCTGCGCCTCGCCGAATTGATCGTCGAAGCCGGGTTCCCGGCCGGTGTCGTCAATATCCTGACCGGCTTTGGCGAGACCGCCGGCGCGGCATTGGCGGCGCATCCCGATGTCGACAAGGTGGCGTTTACCGGCTCGACCGAGGTCGGCAAGCTGATCGTCAAGGCAGCCGCCGACAATCTGAAGAAAGTATCGTTGGAACTCGGCGGCAAATCGCCGGCGATCATCCTGCCGGACGCCGATCTTGACGCGGCGATCGCCGGCGCGGCCAACGCGATATTTTTCAACCACGGCCAGTGCTGCTGCGCCGGGTCGCGGCTGTTCGTACATAAGAGCGTTTACGACAAGGTGGTCGCCGGGGTCGCCGACATCGCAAGCAAGATCAAGGTCGGGCCGGGCCTCGACCCCGCGACCGAGATGGGGCCGCTGGTATCGGACGAACAGTTCTCGCGCGTCACGAGCTACATCAAGGACGGACGCGATGCCGGCGCCAAGGTCGCGGTTGGCGGCGAGCGGGTCGGCAATCTCGGCTATTTTGTCGCGCCGACGGTATTCGAGAACACGCGCCCGGACATGAAGATCATCACCGAGGAAATCTTCGGCCCGGTGGTGTGCGCGCAGCCGTTCGACGACGACGATCTCGACCGCATCGCCAAGCACGCCAACGACACGATCTACGGCCTCGCCGCCAGCGTATGGACCCGCAACGGCGGCACCGCGCACAAACTCGCCGCCCGCATCCGCTCCGGCACGGTGTGGATCAACTGCCACAACGTGTTCGACGCCTCATTGCCGTTCGGCGGCTACAAGCAGTCCGGCTGGGGCCGCGAGATGGGCGAGGAGGTGCTCCACAACTACACCGAGACCAAGGCGATCACCGCCGCGCTCTGACCGGAGTAGCATCAGGCGTAGGTCGCGGGGTCATCGTCTGACTCCCTCTCCGCCCGCCCATTTGTCCATTGGGGGGCGGAGAGGGCTGCGGTGAGGTGGGGATTCCGCCGCCGCCGGCTGAGGGGGCGCAGATGCCCACCTCATTCTCGTACTGCTGCGCCTGTCCGCCCCTCTTGCTCCGCTCCGCAGTGCGGTTTAGAGGCTTGTCGAAAGGAGCCGGCCGATGCCTGTCAACAAGCTGCACCGCGAATTTCATGCCGTCGATATGGGAGCGGGGTGGAATGTGCCGCCGGGCTATCCCGCCGGCATCGAGCAGAAGATTCTGGCCGGCGCGCTCGACGAAGCCGGCAGGACCGGCAGCCGCACCCGGCTGCTGCGGTTTCAGCCCGGCGTTTACACCACCGCGCCGTTCGTCCACGAGTATTGGGAAGAGGTTTATCTGGTCGAGGGTGACCTGACAGTCGGCAATGATGCCGAGGGTCGCGGCGGCGAGGGTTTTGCCGCGGGCACCTATGCCTGCCGCCCGCCGGGTGCGGTGCATGGGCCGTTCAAATCGAACAGCGGATGCCTTTTGCTCGAGGTGCATTACTACGCGGATTGACATCGGGGTTTTCGACCGCCGCACGGAAATGCGGCCGGCGGCAACAAAACCACGACATCTGGTGTTCTCCAGGGACGGGAAGCCTATGGAGCGATGCGATGTCAATGCTCGCAGCCACCACCACGGTCGCCGCCCTGTTGATCGCCAACCCCAGCGCCAGCGATGTCGACCGCATCGCCGCCAATGGCGGATTTCTGGTTGGCAACGCCCATCGTTGCGGCATTGCGGAGGCGCGGGTCGTGCGCGCCGGCCAGGTCGTGCATGATCTGATCGTCGCCGCCGCGCAGGACAGCAAGGCCCAGGAAGACGCGACGATGCGCTTCGCGGAGTTTTTTGTCGTCAGCGCCTTCCCAGATCCGGCCGACAAGCAGCCGATCGCCTCATGCAAGGTGGTGGCGAGCGAACTGACCCAGCTGGAACAACATTCCGCTACCGGAGTGAACCCGCCGACCGGTGACACGGTAGGGCCGCAGGCCAGCGCCGGGGATGGAGAATAGCCCCACACCCTGTTGCCCGCCGGGCGAGGCCGGCGCAATCTGTCCCGCTCCGGCAAAGGAGCGAGCCCATCAAAGCTCTGGTCACCGTTTCGAGCCGTTCGGCGGAAGGCGCGATCAGCTGAGTGGAGCGGCCCGCCGCCGCGTGTTATCACGGATTTGCAGCAGGTTTTGAGCGGAGGTCTGGCCATGGTTGCGTATCACGGCTCGCATGTCGTCGTGACCGGTGGCACCGGCGCCCTGGGAACAGCAGTGGTCACGGCGCTGCGCGCGGCCGGCGCGGTCTGCCATGTAACCAACATGGTCGCGGCGGAACTGGAGCATTACCCGCATGCCGGGGACCCCGACGTGCGGGTCACGACCGGCGTCGACCTCGCCGACGAGGCGGCGGTGCGGCGGTTTTATGAGGGGCTGCCGCCGCTATGGGCGTCGGTTCATCTGGCCGGCGGGTTTGCAATGTCGCCGGTGGCCGAGACCTCGGCGGTGGCGTTCGCCGACCAGTTTCAGATGAACGCACTGTCGTCGTTCCTATGCTCGGCGGCGGCGATCCGCGCGATCCGCGCCCGCGGCGAGCTTGGGCCGGGCGGCAGCAAGGGCGGGCGTATCGTCAACGTCGCGGCCCGGCCGGCGCTGGAGCCGCGGCTCGGCTCGGGCATGGTCGCCTATACCGCCGCCAAAGCCGCGGTCGCGGCGATGACCGAGGCGCTCGCACAGGAAACCTCGGGTGAGGAAATCTGGATCAACGCGGTCGCGCCCTCGATCCTCGACACGCCGGCCAATCGTGCCGGCATGCCCGACGCCGATTTCAGCACCTGGGTCGCGCCAAGCGCGGTCGCCGAAGTCATCGCCTTTCTGGCGTCGCCGGAAAACCGGGTGACCCGCGGCGCGATCATCCCGGTATACGGCGGGGCGTAACAATCATCCCTTCCCCGCAATGCATCGCGGGAGAGGGATTTAAGGCTCTCTGCCGGTGACGGCGAGGACGGCAGGGCCGTAGCGGTCGAGTTTGCTGCGGCCGATGCCGGGAATGTCGGCGAGCGCGTCGAGCGACGCCGGCTGGCGGTGCGCGATTTCCATCAATGTCGCATCGTGGAAGATCACATAGGGCGGCAGTTCCTGACGGCGGGCTTCTTCGAGACGCCAGGCGCGCAGCGCGTCGAACCGGGTTTGCGCCGCCGGGTCGAGTGCCATATTGGCGGCGCGGGCCTTGCGCTGGCGGCCGCGGGTGCGCGGCGGCTCGCGGCGGAAATGCAGCTCGCGACCACCGCGCAGCACCTCGGTGGCGCTCGGTGCCAGCGCGAGACCGCCATGCCCCTCGGGATCGGGCTGGAGATAGCCCTGCGCCACCAGTTGGCGGATCACCGACTGCCAGCCGCTGCTGTCGAGTTCGGTGCCGACGCCGAACGTCTTGAGCTGGTCGTGGCCGAACCGGCGCACCCGCTCCGTGGCATTCCCGAGCAGCACATCGACCAGATGATGCGCCCCGAAGCGCTGGCCGGTGCGGTAGACCGCCGACAGCGCCTTTTGCGCCGCGACCGTCCCGTCCCAGGCGGCGACCGGCTCGCGGCAATTGTCGCAATTGCCGCACGGCGGATGCTCGCGCTCGCCGAAATAACCCAGCAGAATCTGGCGGCGGCACGACACGGTTTCGCAAAACCCGATCAGCGCCTCGGATTTCTGGCGCTCGATGCGACGTTGCCGCTCGTCGATATCGGCCGCCTCGGTCAGCCGTCGGAGGTTCATCACATCGGCGATGCCGTAGGTCATCCAGGCATCGGCGGGGAGGCCGTCACGGCCGGCGCGGCCGGTTTCCTGGTAATAGGCTTCGAGGTTTTTCGGCGCGTCGAGATGCGCCACGAAGCGGACGTTGGGCTTGTCGATGCCCATGCCGAATGCCACCGTCGCGACGACGATGATGCCTTCCTCGCGCAGAAACCGCTCCTGGTTGCGCGCCCGCGCCTCGGAAGTCAGCCCGGCATGGTAGGGCAGGGCCTCGCGGCCATAACCGCTGAGCCAGGTCGCGGTTTCCTCGACCGATCGCCGCGTCAGGCAATAGACGATGCCGGCGTCGCCCGGGTGCTCGTCGTTCAGAAAGCGCAGCAAATCTTCGCGCGCGTTGCGCTTGTCGATCACGCGGTAGAACAGATTGGGCCGGTCATACCCGGCGGCGAACAGGCGCGCCTCTTCGAGGTGCAGGCGCTCGGCGATGTCGCGGCGGGTCGGCTCGTCGGCCGTCGCGGTCAGCGCCATCAGCGGAATGTCGGGGAAATTCTGCTTCAACACGCCGAGCGACTGGTAGTCGCGGCGAAAATCGTGGCCCCATTGCGAAATGCAATGCGCCTCGTCAATGGCGAACAGCGCGATCCGGTGCCGCCGCAGCATGTCGAGGCAATGCGGCATCATCAGCCGCTCGGGCGACACGTAGAGCAGGTCGAGTTCGCCGTTACGGATGTCGCGTTCGATGGTGCCGGCCTCTCCCGGCGGCAGGCCGGAATTCAGCGCCGCCGCCCGCACCCCGGCCTGCCGCAGCGCATCGACCTGATCCTTCATCAGGGCGATCAGCGGCGACACGACAACACCGATCCCCGGCCGCAACAGCGCCGGCAGCTGATAGCACAGCGACTTGCCGCCACCGGTCGGCATCAGCACGATCGCGTCATTGCCCGCGACGACGTGCTCGACGATCTCCTGCTGCTCGCCACGAAAGCTAGAATAGCCGAACACCCGCCGCAAGACGTCGAGCGGCGTTTGCGGGTTTTCTTCAGTCATCTTACTGTTGGTCATTCCCGCGAAAGCATAGGCGCTGACATAACTGAGATTACCCTGTTTCTGTCATTCCGGGGCAGCCCGCAGGGCTGAACCCGGAACCCAGGAACACGGTCGGCGCCTTATTTCAACCGTCCGAGTTCTTGGGTTCCGGGTTCCGGCTGCGCCGGCCCCGGAATGACAAGCTATGTTAGCGCCTATGCGCTTTCGTGGAGGTGACGAAAAGAGGTAGCGAGGCCGGCCCTCACGCCTCCGCCAGCGCCTTCCCGGCAAAGGCATCCTGCGGCCAGGGCAGCCCGTAATGCTCGCGCAGCATCGTGCCCTCGTACTCGGTGCGGAACAGCCCGCGGCGCTGCAGGATCGGGATCACCTCGTCGCTGAACACGTCGAGCATCGCCGGCAGGACCGGCGGCATGATGTTGAACCCGTCGGCGGCGCTGTCATGGAACCAGTCTTCCATCAGATCGGCGATCTGCTCCGGCGTACCGGCGGTCGTGAAATGGCCGCGTGCCCCGGCGAGATAGGCCAGCAACTGCCGCAAGGTCGGCTTGTCGCGCCTGACGAGGTTGAGGATCACGACGGTGCGGCTGCGCGCCGCCTGCACCGTATCGGGGTCGGGGAAATCCTCGACGGTCAGCGGCCGGTCGAGCGGCAGATGCGAGAAATCATGCCCGCCAAACCGCCCCGACAGCCGCTTCCTCCCGACCTCGGGGTCGCACAATTCGTTGATCTCCTGCGACAGCCGGCGCGCCTCGGTTTCGGTCGAGGCGATCATCGGGCTGAGGCCGGGCAGGATCAGCACATGCTCGGGCCGTCGCCCCTCGGCTTTCGCCAATGCCTTGAGGTCGGCGTAGAATTCCTGCGCCGTCGCCTTTTCGAGGTGCGCGGTGAACACCGCATCGGCGTGCCGCGCGGCAAACCGGCGGCCGGTATCGGACGACCCGGCCTGGACCAGCACCGGCCGGCCCTGCGGGCAGCGCGGCATGTTGAGCGGCCCGGCCACCTGATAGAACTCGCCCTTATGATTGATCGGCCGGATTTGGTCGGCCCGCGCATAGACCCCGCCGGCGCGGTCGTCGAGCACGGCATCCTTGCCCCAGCTGTCCCACAGCGCCTTCACCACCTCCATGAACTCTTCGCCGCGGGAATAGCGGTCGGCGTGGCTGACCTGGCCGTCGCCGCCGAAATTGCGCGCCGCGGTGGCGAGCCACGAGGTGACGATGTTCCACGCCGCGCGGCCGTTGCTGATGTGGTCGATCGAGCCGAACTGGCGCGCCAGGTTGAACGGTTCGGTATAGGTGGTCGAAGCCGTCGCGATCAGCCCGATGCGGCTGGTCACGACCGCGATCGCCGCCAGCACGGTGATCGGTTCGAGCCAGGTGCGCGCCGCCTGCGCCGCGTCCTCGCCGAGCGCCAGCTGGTCGGCCAGAAAGATCGAGTCGAACTTTGCCGCCTCGGCGCGCTGCGCCAGGTCCTGGAAATAGCGGATATCGGTCAGCGCCAGGGGCGAGGCCGCCGGATGCCGCCATGAAGCCTCGTGATGACCCCGGCTGGCGATGAACAGGTTGAGATGCATTTGCCGCTGCATGGCGCCGATCCCCGGGGTTGTACCGATACCGGCGAAGGGTAGGCGCCCCCCCGCAATCAGGGCAAGCTGAATGCCGGTGCTGCGCGGATTTACGGCACCCGGAATGCCGAACCTGCTACATTTGCGCGGGATCGGGCGACGCGGACGTGCTATCCGCCGACAACACCAGCGAGGGACGGGAACGATGATTACCAAATTCGACAGCTCCTATTACGGCACCGCCGACATGGAGAACCTCGGCTACACCGGCACGCCGATCAACGAGCGCCGCTTCACGAAGGAGCAGCTCGCCAAGGCGATGCACAAGACGGTGGCCTTCGCCAAGTGCATGGACGAGCGCGGCTTCAACACCTTCTGGATGGCCGAGCATCATTTCCAGCCGGAAGGCACGGAACTGATCCCGAACCTGCTAATGATGGCGATGCACCTTTGCGGGGTGACGAAGAACCTCAAGATCGGCTGCGGTTTTAACGTCGTCCCGATGTGGCACCCGCTGCGGCTGGCGGAAGATTATGCGATGGCCGACATCCTGACCGGCGGCCGGGTGATTTTCGGCGTGGCGCGCGGCTACCATACCCGCGAGGTCGAAACCTTTGGCGCGCCGCTGATCGACCAGGACGCCAACCGCGAGATGTTCGAGGAAGGCGTCGATGTCCTGTTCAAGGCGTTCGAGGGCAAGCCCTTTTCGCACAAGGGCAGGTTCTACACGATCCCCCCGGAAGTACCGTATCGCGGCTACACGCTGAAGGAGATCACCCTGGTGCCGGCGCCGGAGCGGCTGCCGGTCGAATGCTGGCAGCCGATCCAGAGCGGCTCGGAGCGCGCCTTCGACTTCATGGCCAGGCACGGCATCAGCGGCATCATCGGCGGCGGCTCGGCCGAGGGCGGCGCGGTAGATCGCCACATGACCGGCTTTCGCGAGGCCTATGCCCGCCGCGGCGTCAAGCTCGAGCCGGGCGAACGCATCGCCCTCGGCTTCCAGTTCCACATCGCGGCGAACCGTGAGCAGGCGATCCGCGAGGCGGCGAAAAACTACGAAGAGAACATGAAGATGTTCGGTGAGTTGCGCCTGGTTCGGGCGCTGACCGACGAGCAGATCGCGGCAATGCGGGACCCGCGGCTGGCCGCTGCGACCAAGCTGCCGACCATCGAGGACGCGGTGAACATGGGCGGTTTCCTCGCCGGCACGGCCGCCGACATCATCGAGGCGCTGAAGGCGATCGAAAAGCGCTACCCCGGCGTCGATCGCGTCGTCTGCGCGACGCCGCTCGGCACCCCGCTCGACGTCCAGCTGGAAGACCTCGACCGCTTCTCGCGCGAAGTGATGCCCGCCTTCCGCACCACCGAAGTCGCCGCCGCCGCAGAGTAGCTCAAGTAACCCCAAAATTGTCATTCCGGGGCAGCCCGCAGGGCTGAACCCGGAACCCATGAACACCGGCCTCACCAAAGAAGGATACGGCCGTGTTCTTGGGTTCCGGGTTCCTCGCTTCGCTCGGCCCCGGAATGACAAGCGGTAGAGAAAATTCATCTCGGGAGGACCATGCATGCCTTACGGCGGCAACGACTGGCTCGCGCTGACGCAGGAACCTACCCTCGAACCAGATCTCCCGATCTGCGACCCGCATCATCATTTCTGGGATTTCCGGCTCGGCCGCATCCCCTATCAGCGCTATCTGCTGCACGAACTCATCGCCGATGTCGATTGCGGCCACAATGTCCGCTCGACCGTGTTTATCGAAGCGCGGGCGATGTACCGCGCTGATGGCCCAACGGAAATGCGTCCGGTCGGCGAAATCGAGTTCGTCCAGGGTCTCGCCGCCGCCAGCGCCAGCGGCCTCTATGGCAAGTGCCGCGCCGCCGCGACGATCGTCGGCCACGCCGACCTCAAGCTCGGCGACCGCGTGGAACCGGTATTGCAGGCTTTGCAGGCGGCCAGCCCCAACCGCTTCAAGGGCATCCGCCACATCGTCACCTGGGACGCCGATCCGCGCGTCGAGAGCCGCGAAACCGAAGGCGTGCTGTCGACACCGGCGTTCCGCGCCGGCGCCAAGGTGCTCGGCCGCATGGGGCTGTCGCTCGACACGATCTGCTGTTTCCCGCAATTGCCGGAAATGGTGGCGTTCGCCCGGGCGGTTCCCGAGGTGACGATTATCATCAACCACCTCGGCGGGCTCAACCGCACCGGTCCCTTCGCTGGCCGCGACGGCGAAGTCATGCCGGCGTGGAAGAAGGGCATGGCCGAACTGGCGACCTGCCCCAACGTCGTGCTGAAGCTCGGCGGCCACGGCATGCCGCGTTTCGGGTTTGACTGGCATCTGCGCGACAAGCCGGTCGGCTCCGCGGAACTCGCCACCGACATGGCGCCGATAATGTCCTACTGCATCGAGCAGTTCGGCCCCGACCGCTGCATGTTTGAAAGCAACTTCCCGGTCGATAAGGTCTCGTTCTCGCACCACATCCTGTACAACGCCTTCAAGCGCTTCTCGCAGGGGTACAGCGCGTCCGAACGCGCCGCGATGTTCCACGATACCGCCGTGCGTGCCTACCGCATCGCCACCACCTGATCTGCCGACGACAGAGCCAGCCCGAGAAAATGGATACCTTTCTGCCGAACGACGTTCCCGCCGTATCGCACAGTGCACATTGGGGGGCGTTTTCGGTGCGCCGCCGTGGCGACGAGGTCGAGATCGTGCCGCATCCGGGCGACCCGGCGCCGTCGCAATTGCTCGGCAACCTGCCGGCGGCGCTGTCGCACAAGGCGCGCATCGCACGGCCGGCGATCCGCCGCGGCTGGCTGGAGCGCGGTCCCGGGCCTGACCGCCGGCGCGGCCGCGACGGCGAATTCGTCGCGGTGCCGTGGGACGAGGCGCTCGACATCGCCGCCACGGAATTGCGCCGGGTCTATGGCGAGCATGGCCCGCGCGTGGTGTTCGGCGGCTCCTATGGCTGGGCCAGCGCCGGCCGCTTTCACCACGCGCAGGGCCAGGTCCACCGCTTTCTGAACATGGCCGGCGGCTATGTCCGCTCGGTCAACAGCTACAGCTCCGGCGCGGCGAGCGTGATCCTGCCGCATGTGATGGCGCCGCAAGAGGCGATTTCCCGCAACAGCGTCGGCTGGGACGAGGTGGCGCGCGACACCGAAATGCTGCTGGCGTTCGGCGGCATGGCGCTCAAAAACAATGATATCGGCGTCGGCGGGGTGAGCCGGCATGTCGTGCGCGACCGGCTGCGGGCGGCGGCGGCGCGCGGCGCCGAGTTCCACCTGATCAGCCCGCTGCGCGACGACCTGCCGCCGGAAATCGGCGCGGTATGGCACCCGATCCGCCCCGGCACCGATGTCGCGCTGATGCTCGGGATCGCACACACACTGGCCAGCGAGGGCCTGCACGACCGCGAATTTCTCGCGCGCCATTGCGTCGGCTACGAGGTCTTCGAGGACTACCTGCTCGGCCGCAGCGACAACCGGCCGAAAGACGCGGACTGGGCGTCGGAAATCTGTGGATTGCCGGCCGATGACATTGTCGGGCTGGCGCGGCGGGCGGTCGGGACGGCGCACGCTTGTCACCTGCGCGCAATCGCTGCAACGGGCGCAACACGGCGAGCAGCCGGTGTGGATGGCAATCGTGCTGGCGGCGATGCTCGGCCGTATCGGCGTGCCGGGCGCCGGGTATTGCTATGCGCTGGGGTCGATCGCCAATACCGGCCGACCCGGCCCGGCGGTGCCGCTCCCGACCTACCCGCAGGGCCGCAATCCAGTCGCCGATTTCATCCCGGTCGCGCGGATTTCCGACCTGCTGCTGCGGCCCGGCGACATCTGCGATTATGACGGTCAGCGGCTGGTCTATCCCGATATCCGGCTGGTGTACTGGGTCGGCGGCAACCCGTTTCACCACCACCAGGACATCAACCGGCTGCGCGATGCGTTCACCCGGCCGGATACCGTGATCGTCCATGATTCCGCCTGGACCGCGACCACGCGCCACGCCGACATCGTGTTTCCGGCGACGGTGACGCTCGAACGCGACGATATCGGTGCCTCGACCAACGACACATTGCTGATCGCGATGCAGCAAGCCGCGGCGCCCTATGCCGAAGCGCGCGACGACTACGACATCTTCGGCGGTCTCTCGGCGCGCCTCGGGTTCGGCGAGCGCTTTACCGAGGGGCGGACGGCGCGGCAATGGCTCGAACATCTCTACGAGCCGACCCGCCGCGGCCTGTGCGAACTCGGCCTGCCGGCGCCCGATTTCGCCGAATTCTGGCGGATGGGCGAACTGGCCTTGCCGATGCGGCCGTGGGATGGCGGCATCGTGCGCGCCTTCCGTCACAACCCCGAGGGCGAACCGTTGCCGACCCCGAGCGGCAGGATCGAAATCGTCTCGCAAACCATCGCCGCTTTCGGCTATCGCGACTGCCCCAGCCACCCGGCATGGCTGCCGCAAGGCGAAACGCCCGATGCGGCCTACCCGCTCTACCTCGTCGCCAACCAGCCGGCGACGCGGCTGCACAGCCAGCTCGATTTCGGCGCGACCAGCGTCGCCTCGAAGGTGCAGGACCGTGAGCCGGTCCGCCTCAACCCGCAGGATGCCGCGGCGCGCGGCATTTGCGACGGCGATGTCGTGCGCGTCTACAACGAGCGCGGCGCCTGCCTCGCCGGCGCGGTGCTGAGCGACGCGTTGCGGCCTGGTGTCGTGCAGCTGGCGACCGGCGCCTGGTACGACCCGGACGACCCTACCGCCGACAACCCGCTTTGCGTGCACGGCAACCCGAACGTACTGACCCGCGACATCGGCACGTCATCGCTGGCGCAGGGCTCGATCGGCCAGCTCACCTGTGTCGAGATCGAGCGGTTCGAGGGCAAGCCGCCCCCCATCCGCGCCTTCACCCCACCGCCCGGAATCACCTGAACCCGGTCTCGCCGCCACGCAAAGGGCTGCGGTGAGGTGGGGGAATCACCGGCATTCGCCCAACCCACCCACCTGTCTTCGGGCCGGCGCTATCTTCTGCGCTTCTGCACGATGACGCCGTCTCGCTCCAGGTCGGCGATCTCGGCGCTGGTAAAGCCGCGCGCCCGCAGTGCCGCCTCGCCATGCTCGTTGAAGCGCGGCGGCGCGCTTCGCGTGCCGCCCGGCGTGCGCGACAGCTTGATGGGGGTGCCGAGGCCGCGATAGCCGCCAAGTTCGGTCACCATATTGCGGTGCGCCGTGTGGTCGGCGGCCATCGCTTCATCGACATTGAGCACCGGCCCGGCTGGCAGGCCGGCGGCCAGCATGCGGCGGGTCAGTTCGTGCCCGTCTTCACTCGCAAAGCGCGCGTTCAACATCTCGGTCAACGCCTCGCGATTGACGAGGCGTCCGGCATTGGTCGCAAAGCGCGAGTCGCTTGCCAGCTCCGTCATGCCGAGAAACTCGCAGAATTTCCGGAAAGCCGGGTCATTGCCGGCGGCGACAAAAATTTCGCAGGTCCTGGTCTGGAACTTGGAATAGGGCACGAGGTTCGGATGCGGGTTGCCGGTCGCCTTCGGCCGCTTGCCGCTGAGGAAGAAATTTGCGGCATGCGGGTGCAGCAGCGCCATGCCGCAATCATGCAGCGTCATGTCGCAGTATTGCCCCCTGCCCGATTTCGCCCGCTCATGCAGCGCCATCAGGATGGCGATCGCCGAGAAGAGGCCGGTCGCGATATCGACAATCGGGGTGCCAAGCCGCGTCGGGCCGCTGGTCTCGGTGCCGTTGATCGACATCAGCCCGACCATCGCCTGCAGCACCGCGTCATAGCCCGGAAAGCCGCCGAGCGGCCCGTCCGCCCCGAACCCCGACACCCGGCAATGGATCAGGCGGGGAAACTTTTGCGAAAGCACATCCTCATAGCCGAGGCCCCATTTCTCCATGCTGCCCGGCTTGAAGTTCTCGACGAGAATGTCGGCGTCCTCCAGCAAACGCAGCAGCACCTCCCTTCCCGCCGGCTTGGAGAGGTCGAGGCCGACGCTTTCCTTGTTGCGGTTGATGCCAATGTAGTAGCTGGCGTCGCCCGCATCATCGAACGGCGGGCCCCATTCCCGCGTCTCGTCGCCTTGCGGCGGTTCCAGCTTGACCACCTCGGCACCGTGGTCGGACAGCACCATCGTGCAGTAGGGACCACCCAACACTCGTGTCAGATCGATCACCTTGAGCCCGTCGAGGGCGCCGGGACCTTGGGCCAGGGCCTTGCCCTCGGCGATGGGCGAAGCGTCGTTCACGGTGCCTGTCTCCTTCCAAACATGCGAACCCGGTTGCGGGGCGCTGGCTTTGCCACCGCCTCGCCCGATAGCCGCAGGGCCAAGCTAAAGCCCGCGCGCGTCGCGTCAATGGTGATTTCCGGTTACGATGATCCCACGATGACCGGCGATGCCATGAACGTGTCCCCAAAACCCCCAGGCCGAACTAACCTCCGCGGAATGTCGGGAACTGCGCCGGCTCGCCGCCTTCGTGGTGCCCGCCAGCGCTGAATACGGCGTGCCGGGCGCGGATGATTCGGCAATTTTCGCGGATATCGTCCGTTCCCTTGGCCGTGACAGGAACGCTGTCCGCCAGGCGCTCGCCATGCTGTGCGAGATCGCCGGCGGTGACTTCGCCGACCTGGATGAGACGCAGGCGGAGGCGGCGGCGATGACGCTGCTCAGCCGCGAAAGCCCGGTGGTGACCGCGCTCGGGCGTGCCGTGCTGCAATGCTATTACCGCGACGACCGCGTGATGCGCTCTCTGGGGCCGCCGGCCGCCTGCCGTGGGGCAAGGACCACCACCGGGTCTATCGCGCGCAGCACTATCACCGCATGCTGATCGGCGTCGCCTGCGAGGATTTGCCGGGGGAGCACAACCGGGTCACGCTGGACCCGGTCCTTCGGGATAGCCACGGCATTCCGGCACCGAAGATCGACTACACGCTCAGCGAGAACACGCGGCGCATGATGGAGCACGGCATCGCCCGCGCCTCGGAGATTCTCGCGGCAGCCGGTGCGAAAGACATATCGGCGTCGCGCACCGTGCTGAACAGCCCCGGCCACCTCCTCGGCACCGCCCGCATGGGCCTCGACCCCGAACGTTCCGTGGTCAACGAGTGGGGCCGCAGCCACGACGTAAAGAACCTCTTTATCGTCGACGGCAGCACCTGGGTGACCTCCGGCGGCGTCAACCCGACCTCCACCATCCAGGCCCTGGCGCTCTACATCGCCGACAGCATCAAGAAACGCCTGGCGACGCTGTACGACTGAACCCCGATTTAGCGCAACCGGGTAGGGCGGACGGAGTGCAGCGAAGTCCGCCTATGCCGGCGCGGCCACTGGCGGACTTCGCTATTTGCTCCGTCCGCCCTACAGGCCGCTGAACCCGCACCGACCTCCTGCGCCAGCGATGTTGGCACGCAAACCATCGTGGACGCGCCCGACCGGGTTCATAATACCGCTCATTTCTTCGGTGCGACCGCGCTTTTCGGGTTGAGGCTTTGGATGTGGCCGCTTTCGGTGCCGGCGGTCGGGTCGATCACGGCGTTGATCAGCGCCGGCCTGCCGGAGGCGAGCGCCTCGGTCAGCGCCGCGGTCAGGCTCGGCGTGTCGGTGCAGTGATAGCCGGCGCCGCCGAACGCCTCGATGATCTTTTCATAGCGCGCGTCGCGCAGGAGGCCGGTCGGCGAGTACGGCCGGTCGGCCGGGTCGCCGCGATAGACGCCGTTATTGTTGAAGATGATCGTCGTCACCGGCAGCTCGTAGCGGCAGATCGTCTCGATCTCCATGCCGCTAAAGCCAAAAGCGCTGTCGCCCTCGATCGCGACGACCGGCTTGCCGGTCTCCACCGCGGCGCCGACAGCATACCCCATGCCAATGCCCATGACGCCCCAGGTGCCGCTGTCGAGGCGGTGACGCGGTTTGTCCATGTCGATGATGTTGCGCCCGAAATCGAGCGTGTTGGCGCCTTCGTTGACGATGTAGACATCCGGCTGGGTCGCCAGCGCGTTGCGCACCGCCCGCAATGCCGACGAGAAATTCATCGGGCTCGGGTCGGCGTTGAGGCGCGCCGCCATGCGCTCGATGTTCTGCTGCTTGCGCTTGCTGATCTCGCCGGTCCAGGCGGTTTGCGCCTTGACCTGCCCCGGTTTGAGGGCGGAGTTGAACGCGGCGAACACCGATTTGATGTCGCCGACAACAGGCGCGGCGATGGCGCGGTTGCTGTCCATCTCGGTCGCCGCGATGTCGATCTGGACAAACTGCGTCTTGTCCGACCACAGCGGCGCGCGGCCATGCGACAGCAGCCAGTTGAGCCGCGCCCCGGCGAGCACCACGACATCGGCGTTGCCGATCGCGTAGGAACGCGCGGCGGCGGCCGACTGCTCGTGGTCGTCGGGCAGGAGGCCCTTGGCCATCGACATCGGCAGGAACGGAATGCCGGTGCTTTCGACAAACGATTTGATCTCGGCCTCGGCCCGGGCATAGGCGGCGCCCTTGCCGATAATCAGCAGTGGACGCTGCGCGCCTGCCAGGAGATCAAGCGCACGCGCGACCGATGCCGCTGCCGGCGGAGAGGCCGGGGCCGGATCGACCACCTTGACCAGCGATTTCTTCGCCGCTCCGACCTCGATGCCCGAGGCCAGCACCTCGGCGGTCAGGTCGAGATAGACGCCGCCGGGACGCCCCGACAGCGCGGCGCGGATCGCGCGGGCGATGCCGATGCCGATATCCTGCGGGCGGTTGACGCGGTAGGCCGCCTTGCAATGCGGCCGGGCGACCGAAAGCTGGTCCATCTCCTCGTAATCGCCCTGTTCGAGATCGACGATCGCGCGGTCGCTCGACCCGCTGATCAGGATCATCGGAAAGCAGTTGGTCGTGGCGTTGGCCAACCCAACAACGCCATTGAGGAAGCCGGGGGCGGACACGGTCATGCAGATACCGGGCCTGCCGGTCAGATACCCGGCGATCGCCGCCGCATTCGCGGCCGATTGCTCGTGGCGAAAGCCGATGTATCTGATGCCCTCGTTCTGCGCGAGACGCAGCAGATCGGTGATCGGGATGCCGGCCACCCCGTAGATCGTATCGACCCCATTCAGCTTCAGCGCCTCCACCACCAGGTGAAAGCCATCGGTCATATCGCCGCCGGGCATGTCCTCTGTGCTCATATCGCTAACCATTCCCCGAGTAGGCAGGATGCGTGGGAGTTGGCGCCGACCCTCGTCAACCGAGCCGCGGCGCCAGCTTGACGTTCGTCCTACAGCATAAATTTCCCAGCGCCAATCGTGTCGGTGGGCCTCGAAAGCGCCCCGGCGCTGTAGGATGGGCTGAGCGCAGCGAAGCCCATCGTCTTGGGGCAAGAATGGTTGATGGGCTTCGCTGCGCTCAGCCCATCCTACGGGATCAGGGAGCGTTGCGGTCGGCGATCCAGGCGGAGACCTGATCATAGTAATTGGCCATGTAATATTCGGCGATATCGTCGGCGGTGGTGTTCCACACGCCGTCATGGCCGAGGATGTATTTGAGCGCCTCGTCGAGGTGTTTGGCGGCGTTGGGGCGGCCGATATTGTGCGGGTGCAGCGACAGGCACATCACCCGGCCGTTTTCCGCGCCCTCGCGATAGAGCGTGTCGAACTGGTCTCGGATCATCTGCTGGAAGTAATCGGCCTCACGGTTCCAGGCGAGCATGCCGGCGTCGTTGGTTTGGCCGCTATACGGCACATAGATGAATTTCTGGCCGCCGCGCACTTTGATCGGCCAGGGCTGGTCGTCGATGATCCAGGACGTGTGGTAGAGGCAGCCGGCCTCAGCCATCAGATCATCGGTCCTGACGGTATAGCCGGCACCGCCGCCAAGCCTGCCTTTCAGGCGCTTCCCCGTCATCTCCTTTACATGCGTGATGAAGTCCTGCCAGTACGCCCGCTCCTGCTCTTCGGTGTATCCATAGATCGGCCGGCTGTTGTAAAGGCCGTGCGCCATGTAGTCCCAGTCGGCAGCGACCATCGCGTCCTTGATCTCGGGGAAATGGTCGAGGATTTCGAGATTGAGACAACAGCAGGCGCGCACCTTGTGCTTGTTCAGCACATCGAGCATCCGCCAGAACCCGACGCGGTTGCCGTAATCCATCCGGGTGTAATGCGGAATGTCGGGCCGGGTCGGCCGGTTTGCCGGCAAATACTCGAAAAACTCCATGTTCGGCGCGACCCAGAACGCGACGCGGGCGTTGCCGGGCCATTTGATGATCGGCCGATCATTGATCGGCGCATAGTCGAAACGGCCGGGTGCGAGGATCATAAGTTCTTTCTCCCTGCATCTTGAAGAGCGGTCATCACACAAGCGCCGGCGCCAATGACACCGCCGAATACAGCCCCGAGCCACCAGGTCGGATTTGTCAATGCGGCGACAGCCACGGCAACAGAAGTCGCCCCTGCGGTTACTCCCATCGCAAGCAGGATCATGGCACTTCCCGCGACTGCCGCACCCGCAGCAAACCCATGGAAACCGCAAACAAAGGGCCTACTCAGGGCCATGGAACATTCGCGCGAGTAGCAGACACAGCCCTTTTGCGCCTAACTTTGCGCCTTGAACCAGTCGATGATTTCGCCGCCGGTCGCCTTCCACACGCCCTGGTGGGCGCAGATATGGCCGAGCACTTCGTCGAGGTGCCGGATGCGCCACGGCTGCCCCATGATCCACGGGTGCAGGTGCAGCACCATCATACGACCGGTCGTCGCGCCATCGACGTAGAGCCCGTCGAACCACTCGCGCCACAATAGGTTGACCTCGTTGATCGTCCGCCTACCGTGCAGGTGGATGTAGTTGTCGTCGAGATAGGCGAGTACGCCGAGCGAATACAGTTCGCCGGTTTTCGGGGTCATCTTGTAGGGCTGTTCGTCATTGCCCCAATCGCAGACATAGCGGATGCCCTCGGCGGCGAGCAGGTTCGGGGTGTTCTGGGTTTCCTGGAAATCGGGGCCGGACCAGCCGATCGGGCGCGTGCCGGTGGCTTTTTCGACGGCCGCGATCGAGTCGCGGATGTATTGCCGCTCCTCCTCTTCCGACATGCCGGTATGGATGATGCGGCGGCGCGACAGGCCGTGCGCGATGAACTCGGCATCGCGCTTGCGGCCCTCCTCGATCAGGGTCGGGTAGTGGTCGGCGATGGCCTTGTCGAGCGCCAGGGTCGGCTTGATGCCGTATTTGTCGAGCACGGAAAGGATTCGGAAAATCCCGACGCGGTTGCCGTATTCGTGATTGCCGTAGCCGCCGATATCGGGGAAATCCGGCTGGTTGCCGGTCCACATGCCCTCGGGGCCGCCCAGCGGGCTGACCGCCAGCGGCGTCCCCTCCGGCATCTCCCAATCCCAGTGTTCGAGGTTGACGACCACGGCGAGCGCGACACGGGCCTTGTCGGGCCAGGTGAGCACCGGACGCGTGACGATCGGCGACCAGGGGTAGAAATCCTGGTCCATGCCATAGGCGCGTTTCGCGGGCATACCGCACTCCCTTCATACCGGATGGTCGAGTGTCGGCCGACACGGCGGCGCCCGCAAGCTCTCCGCTGGCGCTGAGCTTGCGTCACCGAACCGCCAGTGCCGACCCCTCACCCTCCCACGCCTGGCGCCGCAAGTCCCTCCCTCTCCCCGTGGCCCTACCGGATTCACACATCGTGGTATTCGGCCCGGAGGGCGGCGCCATGCTTTGCGGCCTGGAAGTAGATCCAGCCTTCGCCACTGCCAGGGCGTCGATCCTGGCGAACAGCCGTCCGCCGTCTTCCAGCGCACGATCATGGGCCGCCCGCACCAACAGGTCGCTCCCCTGCGGACAACGGGCGAACAGCGCGAAGATATCCGCCTCCCGATCGGCGATGTGGGTGAGCCTGGCCGCGTCCCTGCAGACCGCCGCGCCCCTTATAAGAAGGCCCCCCTTTTTCCAGGCGGCGGTCGCCAAACCGCCCAGCCCATACCACATCCCTCATCTCCTGGCCGAACCAGCCGAGAAAATCAATGCAACCCCGCTCACGCAAGCGCAGATGTGTGAATGCCGTAGGCAAGCGGGGGCGGAGAGGGAGCTACTGGTCGAGGCTGAAATTGCACATATCCCAACAGGCAAACTAAATTTATGACCCGCACAAAATAGATAAGTTCGCTTGATCCGTCTGAAAACGTCACGCTGTTCCCGCCGATGAGCCAGTTCGCCGCCCCCGCCCCTGTCACAATCCGCCCGAGCCGCACCGACGACGTCCCGGCGATCCAGCGGATTTACGAGCACCATGTGCGGCACGGGCTTGCGTCATTCGAATTGGAGCCGCCGGGCGCGGAGGAAATGGCATTGCGGCGGCTCGGGATCGTCCAGGCGGGGTATCCGTACTTTGTCGCCGAGTGCGGCGGCAAGGTGGTCGGCTATGCCTATGCCGGCCCATACCGGTCGCGCCCGGCCTATCGCTTCACCTGCGAGAACAGCGTCTATATCCGGCACGATTGCGCGCGCCAGGGCATCGGCCGGCGGCTGCTCGACGCACTGATCCCGGCCTGTGAGCAACGCGGGTTGCGGCAGATGGTGGCGGTGATCGGCGATTCCGCCAACCTCGCCTCGATCGAACTGCACCGCCGTGCCGGGTTCTCGATGATCGGCACGATCCGCTCATCCGGCTACAAGGCCGGACGTTGGGTCGATACCGTGCTGATGCAACGCGCGCTCGGGCCGGGCGACCACATGCCGCCGCCAGCACCACAACCAGAAACATCACGACCAGGAAGATGAAAAGCAGCCGGGTTATCGTCGTCGCCGCGCTTGGCAGCAGCCAGACGCTGGCCTGGGCATCGAGCTATTACCTGCCGGCGATTCTCGGCGCACCGATCGCCGCCGCGCTCGGCCTCCCAACCAGCGTGTTTTTCGGGATGTTTTCGGCGTCGTTGTTACTCGGCGCGGCGATCAGCCCGTGGGTCGGCCAGGTGATCGACAGGCATGGCGGCCGGGCCGTGCTGACCGCGTCGAGCGCGGTGATCGCCGCCGGACTGGCGACGCTCGGCCTGTCGCAGGGGGTGGTGAGCCTGACCGTGGCGTGGGCGCTGCTCGGCGTCGGCATGGCGTTCGGACTCTACGACCCGGCTTTCGCGACGCTGACCCGCCTCTATGGTCGCGAGGCGCGCCCGGCGATCACCGGCATCACGCTGATCGCCGGGTTTGCCAGCACGGTCGGGTGGCCGGCCTCGGCGTGGTTCGAGCACGCCTTTGGCTGGCGCGAGGCCTGCCTGATCTGGGCCGGGGTCAACCTGTTCGTCGCGATGCCGCTCAACTGGCTGGTGATCCCCACCGCGCCGCCCCTGCCGCCGGGTGGGCAGCAGGCCCGCGATGTGCGCGACGCCGAGCCGCCACGCGGCGCGATGCCGATCCTCGCCTTCTATTTTGCCGCGACCGCGTTTGTGACCGGCGCGATGGCCTCGCAGCTGCCGCGCCTGCTGGTCACCGGCGGCGCCAGCGAGGCGGCGGCGATCGCGGCCGGCGCGCTGGTCGGGCCGGCGCAGGTGGCGGCGCGGCTGATCGAGTTTGGGCTGTTGCGCGCAATTCATCCGGTATGGTCAGCGCGGATCGCGGCGGTCATGCACCCGCTTGGCGCCGCCGCGCTGGGGTTGCTCGGGCCGGCCGGCATCGCCCCGTTCGCGCTGTTGCACGGCGCCGGCAACGGCATGATCACAATCGCCAAGGGCACCCTGCCGCTGGCGATCTTCGGCCCGGTCGGCTATGGCCGGCGCAATGGCCTGCTGTCGGTGCCGGCGCGCATGGCGTTGTCGGCGGCGCCCTTTGTGTTCGGTGTCCTGCTCGACCGGATGGGCGTGGCGGCCATGCTGGTGTCCGCCGGGCTCAGCCTCGCCGCTTTCGCCTCGCTGCTGTTGCTGCGGCCGCGCCCGGCGCCCGCCGTGGCGCCTGTGACGTATTGACAAATGGGTGTACAGACGCCCAAATAAAGTCACACAGCAGCTGATACGATGAACAAACCCTTGCCGAGTTTTCCGAGCGATGAAGAGGCCGAAAACTTTGTCGCCGAGGCGGATCTGACCGAGTTTGACCTGTCGGGGATGCGGCCGGTCAGGTTCGAATTTCAGCCGAAGAGCGAGCGCGTGAATATGCGTCTCCCGAAACCGCTGCTCGATGCGGTGAAGGCGGCGGCAACAAAGGCCGGCGTGCCTTATCAGCGGTTTATCCGGCAGGTTCTCGAAGCCGCCTTGCGTTAGGGCGGTCGTTCACCTTCGCGGCGTCGTACTCGGCGACCAGTTCGCGGACGCGCGGGATCAGTTCCTCGCCGTATTGCACCGCATCGGGGCGCGGGTCGTAGCCACGGATCAACAGGGCCGTGGCGCCGAGCTTGTAGTATTCGACCATCGCTTTCGCGACGGTCTCCGGCGTGCCGACCAGGGCTGTCGAGTTGCCCGATGCGCCGGTCGCGACCGCCAGCGCGGTGTAGAGGCAGGTATCGTGCACCTCGGCTTCGGCGGCGGCCTGCAACAGGCGCTGCGAGCCGATGTTCTGCCGCTGAGGTGCCGGTGCGCCGCCGCGGACCGCTTGGATGCGGGCGAGGATCCAGCGCGCGCGGTCCCACGCCTCGCCTTCGGTTTTCGCGAGGATCGGGCGGGTCGACAGGCTGAAGCTGGGCGTGCGCCCGGACAATGCCGCCTCGCGCCGCACCCGGTCCATGAAGGCTGCGGTGTTCTGCAGCGGCTCGCCCCACAACATGAACACATCGAGATGCGGCGCCAGCGAGCGGATCGCCGCGTCCGAGCCGCCGCCGCCATAGATCGGGATGTGCGGCTGCTGCGCGCAGCGGATTTCGGCGTAGGTGCCGCGCGTCTTGTAGAATTCACCGTCATGGTCGAACGGTTTTGGTTCGGTCCAGGTGCGGCGCAGCACGTCGATGTATTCGGCCGAGCGGCGATAGCGGGCGGCGTGGTCGGTCCAGTCACCGTCCTTGGCCTGATCGGCGTCGCTGCCGCCGGAAATGATGTGCACCGCGAGGCGGCCCTGGCTGAGCTGGTCGAGCGTCGCCAGCTTGCGCGCCGCGACCGGCGGCGCCACGAACCCCGGCCGATGCGCCAGCAGAAACCCTAGCCGCCCGGTGACGGACGCGGCATGCGCGCCGACGATGAACCCGTCCGGCTGGTCGGAGTAATAGCCGATCAGCACGCGGTCGAAATCGGCCCGTTCGTGAATGCGCGCGGTCTCGGCCAGTATCTCGGCGGAAAACGGCGGGCCGGCCGGCGGGTTTATCTCCGACTGCACCCGCGGCGCGATCCAGCCGATCATCTCCACAGGCATAAGCGAGGCCCTTCCCCTACCGATACTGGCCGTAGCCTCCGCCCCCTACCGCTGCTGTCAAGCCGCCTGTTGGAGGTTGGGTGCGTTCTTCGAGGTGTCTCTACGCGAAACACCTCAGGATGACGGACGTTTGTGAGGCGGCGCGGCGGACCGTCGGTGCCGTATCCGCGCCTCGTTGTCGCGCAAACCTGACCGGAAATAAATCTCTATTGTTTAATACGACAAGGTTGTCGTCCCTGCTTTCCGCAGGGACGACAACATCTGGGTGAGGGGCCGGCACCGCCAAGCCCGGCCAAGACGGGTTAGGCAGTTCGGCAATATACCAGTAAGTTATCGTTAAACATGTCCGTTCCACTCTTGAAATGTGTAATGATGATTGACATCATGTTGAAGAACGTGGCGTAGTTCGTGATCGTAAATGTCTCGACGCGATCGGAACCTGCCGACGGTCAGCTACGGCATCGGGTGCGGCCGCCGACCCTCGGCCCGGATCGTCATGTTGCGGCGGCAAAGGCCGCCGCAACAACGCGCCCCAATCGGAGGAGGTTCAGCATGCCGCTCGATGTCGCGATAGCCCCGCAAACCCTCACCTCAACATTGCATTACCTCAAGCGCGGCGCGGAAAAGCCTGCCTATTACCGCATCGATCCGCCGCCCGGGGTGCCGCGCTGGAATGGCATCGAGGACCCGCAGGACGTCAGGATCGAAGACGCGCGCGGCCGTAAATCCGAGTTCACGCTCGACCGCAACGGCTTCGCTCTGGTCAAGGCGCCGACCGCGGTCCGCGATTTCTATTCGCCGGAGGAGATCAAGCGCGTCTACTACCCGGAGGTCGAGCGCCTGGTGCGCGAGACGCTGGGCGCCAGCCGTGTCGTCGCCTTTGACCACAACGTGCGCAACGCCACGCGGCCGGGCATGCCGACGCCATCGCGGCAGGTACACAACGACCATACGGTCAACTCGGCGCCGCGACGCGTGCGCGACCATCTCGGGGCGGATGCCGATGAACTGCTGAAGCACCGGTTCGGCATCGTCAATGTCTGGCGTCCGGTCCGCGGGCCGGTGCGGGAGTCGCCGCTGGCGCTGTGCGACGCGCAAAGCTTCACCGACGCTGATCTGATCGCCAGCGACCTCGTCTACGCGCATGTGCGGGGTGAGACTTCGCGGGTGGCGTATAATCCGGCGCATCGCTGGTACTATTTCTCGGAGCAGCAGACCGACGAAGTGCTGTTCATCCGGGTGCACGACAGCGCCAATGACGGCCGCGCCCGGCTGTCGTTCCACACCTCGTTCGAGAACCCGCTGACCCCAGAGGCTCCGCCGCGCGAAAGCATCGAGGTGCGCACCCTGGTGTTCTTCCCACCCGGCGCCTGAGCGGTCCTGCCGGCGACGACGCCTCACCCGGAGGGTATTCCGGGTGAGGCGCCACTACCTTGGTCAGGGTTCAGGGCATTCGCTCGACCCATTGCGCGCGCGATGGCCCCGGCACAAACGGATCGGCGAAATACTGGGTCTCGCGGGCCACCTGCCCATCAAGGAACTCCATGATGCTCACAGTGTAAGATGGCTGCCCGTCATAGGTCAGGACAAATTCAGTGACCCAGAGGTCGCCCGCGCCGGTGATCCGCCGCACCGTGAAGCGTTTCCGGTTCGGTTGCGCGGCGCGAGACAACTAAATCTGCCGCCGCCCGCGGATGCGCTCGCCCGATTGCGGGTATTCTAGTACAGCGTCCTCTCGGTAAATCTGGTGCTCCTCTTCGAAATCGTTCGCATCGGAGGCGGCCCAGTGGCGATCCAGAGCTGCTCGAATCTCTCGGTCTTCCATATAAACTCTCCTTCAATCAAATCTCCTCGACCATACCGGCGCGGCCGAGATCGCGACGGCAAGGATCGACCTCCGGCAGCCGGCGCGGCATTCGACCAAGTGGAGTCACGTCCCGTCAAAAAATTGTCGTCCCGGCGTAAGCCATGCGTAAGTCGGGGACCCACTGGGCAGCTTGGGAGTGCTGAAACGTGGGTCTCGGCTTGCGCATGGCTTGCGCCGGGACGACAACGTCTTGACGGCAGGACGTAGATGCCCAAGGTCAAGCTTGGCCAAAGGGCATTAAAATGCAACTCCACTTGGTCGAGTACCGCTCTAAGAAAACAAACCACCAAATCGGGGAGTGAAATGACCAATCGACGGGACATGCTCGGCGGTCTGGCAGCGGCCTTGGCCGCAGTCGCCTTTATGGAATGCGGGGTGCACCACGGCGCCCACGCGCAGACGCCGCCGCGCCGGCGCGAGGTCGTGGTCGGCGGCAAGCGGGTGCGCACGATCGACGTGCACGCGCATTGCCACATTCCCGAAGCCACGGCGCTGATGAACTACAAGGAGACGACCCCGGCGCTTGTCGTTTCGGCCGACCGCATCGCTGCGATGGATGCGCAGGGCATAGACATGGAGGCGCTGAGCGTCAACCCGGTGTTCTGGTACAAGGCCGAACGTGACCTCGCGGCGCAGGTCTGCAAGATACAGAACGAAAAGCTCGCCGAGATCGTCGCGAAACAGCCCGATCGGTTTGTCGCGCTCGCCTCGGTCGCGTTGCAGCACCCCGATCTCGCCGCCGAACAGCTGGAAGACGCCGTCAAGCGCCTCGGGCTGCGCGGCACGCTGATCGGCGGGAGCGTCAATGGTGAAGAACTGGCCAACCCGAAATTCCATCCGTTCTGGGCCAAGGCCGAGCAGCTTGGCGTGCTGGTCTTCATCCACCCGCAGGGCACGCCTGAGATCAACGCGACCGGGCGCCTCAAGGGCAATGGTGTACTCGACAACGTGATCGGCAACCCGCTCGAAACCACGATCGCGCTGTCGCACCTGATCTTCGAGGGGACGCTCGACGCGTTTCCCGGGCTCAAGATTTGCGGCGCGCATGGCGGCGGCTATCTGCCGTCCTATGCGGCGCGTTCGGACCAGGGTTGCGTCACCTTTCCGGCACGCTGCACCCAGACGCTGAAGAAGAAGCCGAGCGAGTACCTCAAGGAACTCTATTACAATTCGATGGTCTTCACGTCCGAAGGTCTGCGACACCTGATTGCCGAGGTCGGGGTGAGCCAGATCGTCATGGGAACCGATTACCCGTTCCCGTGGACGACCACCGCGGTTGACCATATCCTTAACACGCCGGGCCTCAGCGACACCGATCGGGTCGCATTGCTCGGCGGAAACGCGGCGCGGCTGCTCAACATCAAAACCTGAGCGCACGCCGCATGTCGGGAGCTGACATGGCGGCGTGGACGGAAACATATCGCGGCACGGTGCCGCCCTGGGAATGCGACATCACCGAGCATTTCACGATCGCCTATTATTTCGATCGTCTCGGCGAGGCGGAACGCACCCTGACAGAAGGCCTGGGATTGCGCGAGTTTCTGCGCAGTGGCGGGTTTCCGCGCCGGTTCGATGTGCGGTTTGCGCGCGAGTTGCGCGCCGGCAGCAGCTTTCAGGTCGAAAGCGCGCCGCTGTCGCTGGCGACCGATGGGGTCTTGCGGCTTGGGCACCGCTTCGTCAATTCCGCCAATGGCGAGACCGTGACCTGGGTCGTCGAAAGCTGGGAACTGCCGCCGGGAACCATCCCGCTCGACCGGCGCAACGCCATCAGCGAATGGTTTACCGCCTGGGAAGGCCCCCAGAGCGAGGTCCGGCCGGAGCCGCACAGTTTCGACCGCTTCATCTCGACCGCGCGCGGCCGGGTGAAGCCTGGCGATCTCAGCTCCGATGGACGCTTCGGCCTCGCCGCGATGGTCAACCGCTTTACCGACGGCTGCATCCAGGCCGGCGCGGCGATCGGCTACGATTCAAATTTTCTCGAAACCAGCCGTCGCGGTTTTTCGACCTTCGAGCTGGCGCTGCGCGTCTCCGGCTCGTTGGGCGTGGATGAACCCTACCTGGTTGAAACCGGTATCGCCCATCTCGGCAACTCATCGTTGCGGCTGATCCATCGCCTGCTCGACCAGCACAGCGGCGTCGAGGTCGCCCGCCTCAGCCAATATGGCGTCAATCTCGACCTCGATGCCCGCCGCCCGACCAAATGGCCCGATGACATCCGTGAACGCGCCACCGCGCTGGTTGTCCCGCTGGAAGAATAGCGCCGACCGGCACCCGGCGCATGCCGAGCCAGGCAACAGCCACCGCCGCAACGCTACTCGAGGTCGATGACCTCAAGCGCTATTTCGATGTGTCACCATCGGTCATCGAGCGGGTGCTGCTACGCAAGGAGCGGGCCTGGGTCAAGGCGCTCGACGGGGTCAGCTTTACGATCCGGCGCGGCGAGACGTTTGCGCTGGTCGGTAAATCCGGTTGCGGCAAGTCGACAGTGGCGCGTTGCGTCGTCGGCCTCTATCGACCGAGCGCCGGCAGCATCGCGTTTGACGGCATCAACCTCGCGGCGCTGACCACCCGGCAGGCGATGGCGCCGGTGCGTCGGCGCATGCAGATGATCTTTCAGGACCCCTATGCCAGCCTCGATCCGCGCTGGCGGGTACGCCGCATCATTGCCGAGCCGCTGGTCGCCCACGGGCTGGTCGCCGGCAAGACCGAACTGCGCGAGCGGGTCGGCGAATTGCTCCGCCAGGTCCGCCTGTCACCGGCTGACGGCGACAAATATCCGCACGAATTTTCCGGCGGTCAGCGGCAGCGCATCTCGATCGCCCGCGCCCTGGCCGCCAAGTCGGAATTTCTGGTGTGCGATGAGCCGACCTCGGCGCTCGACGTCTCGGTACAGGCGCAAATCCTCAACCTGATGAAGGATTTGCAACGCGAGTTCGGGCTGACCTATCTGTTCATCTCGCACAATCTGGCGGTGATCTATCAGGTATCCGACCGGATCGGCGTCATGTATCTCGGGCGGTTGGTCGAGGTCGCGGCGACCGACCGGCTGTTCGCCCAGCCCCGTCATCCCTATACGCGCCTGCTGCTGGAGACGATCCCGCGGCTTGATGCGGCGGATGGTGCCGGCAGCGACCGCGAGCCGGTGGCTGGCGAGGTGCCAAACCCGATCGCTCCACCGCCGGGCTGCACGTTTCATCCGCGCTGCCCTTTTGCCGAGGCGCGGTGCCGCAGCGAGCGACCGGAACTGCGGGATATCGAGGGCACGCTGGTGGCGTGCCACGGAGTCGAAGAGGGCCGCATCCCGCCAGGCATGGCGGGCGGCGGCCCTTTGGCTACATAGGCCGTTCGGATCAGCTGGCTGCGCGCTCGGCGAGGGCCGGGCGCACCCATTTGCGCTTGACCTTGTCCCACACCAGGGTGGGCAGCGGCGATTGCTGGATCGTCGCCAGATCCGGGCAGCGGGTGACGCCGCGCTCGGCGAGGAATTGCTCGATGACCCCGAGTTCCTCGGCTCGACAGGGTGCGGCGCGGTTTGCGGCCGGCGCCGGGAAGCGCGAGATGGCAGCATTGCCGAGCTTGACCACATCGTGGCGGATCGGCTGCTCGCGCACCGGCGCCTTGATTGTCATCGGTTTGCAGTCGCGCCGCACCTCAATGACCGGTTTTGCCGGTTCGGGCTCGACCCTGCGCGGGCCGACATCATCTCCATCCGCGGCGCCGTGTGACGGCGGCAGACCCTTGACGACGTAGCCACGGCGCCATTGTGCCTCGATGCGCAGGGGCAGCAGCCGGCGCAGTTTGGTGATCAGCACCCGCACCGCGGTCGATTGCGACCGGTAGTGCCGTTCGTCACCATAGAGGTGACGGAACAGGTCCTGGTGGGTCACCAGTTCGCCCGGCACTCGGGCGAGGCGCTCCAGCGCCTTCCATTCCATCGGCGTCAGACGGACCGGGGCACCATCGACGCAGACCCGGCGGTTCTGCCAGTCAACCTTCAGGCCCTGGCCGGCCTCGCTTTGCTCCGGCGCCACGACGATCTTGAGGCCGAGCGCGCCGGCCCAATGTTCGACCGCATCGAGCGGCGGCATGGCGATGCCGCATTCCCAATCGGCGAGGTGTTGCTCATCGATGCCGCAGCGTTCGCTTACCTGCGTCGTCGACCAGCCGAGCGACTGGCGGCGCGATTTCAGGTCGCTGATCAGCGGGGCTTTGTGGGTCATGTCTCCCCTCCACGTCTCTCGCGGCTTTCTCAGACGATCCGGGACCTCGCGCCGAGCGGGAATGAAGAGCACACGCTGGTATTGCCGGCGTCGCGCCTGGGGACGGCGTCCCGAAGGGTGGTGGAGAGAGCGAACGAGTGACGATCCACGGCCTGCTCCTACTTCCAGATTGCGCCGGACTTGGCGCTGCGAACGGACAGGTTTGCCCGTCGTGACGTCTGGATTATTGACGCGAGGAGGCGAGGCAGCGTGTGAGCCTGCTCACACAGCGCGAATAATTTCAGAGAATTTTAGGCGATTGGTTCGCCGGATGCGTGCCGGGGCCCTGCGGCACCCATCGGAGCGAATCGTGAGTACGCTTCGGCCGAAGATTTTAGCACCGGTCTCGGTTTGGTTAAAACGCGCAAGGCCCTCTTCCCCGGACGGGGGAAGAGGGCCTGCTGGCGATCAACGCGTTCACCATCGGGCGGCGACGCGCCCGTTAGGCAGGATTAGTCCTTGACGTATTCGAGGCGGAAGCCGTTGTCCCAGCGCTTGATGTGGCCGACCGAGGGCGACGGGAAGTGCATCGTGCAGCACAGCGTGTCGGTGTCACAGTAGCGCTCGAAAAAGCTGCGGCGGGTGGCGCAGCCCTGGTCGCGATCGGTATCGACGCGCATGACAAGATCGGGATAGCGGGCCTGCAGCGGCGAATGGATCAGGTCGCCGGTGAAGACCGCCGCGTCGCCGCCCTTGCCGGCGCAGACCGCGAAATGGTCGGGCGTGTGGCCAGGGGTCGGGGTCAGGCGGATATGGTCGTTGAGGGCATGGTCACTGGTGACCAGCTCGGCCTTGTTGGCGGCGATGATCGGCAGCACGCTGTCGGTCATCTGGTCGAGCGGGGTCTTTTCATGGATTTCGGACCAGTAGGTGTATTCCTTTTTCGAGAACAGATAGCGCGCCTTTGGAAAGGTCGGGACCCAGCGGCCGTTTTCCATCTTGGTGTTCCAGCCGACATGGTCGCCGTGCAAATGCGTGCACATCACAAAATCGATGTCGTCGGGGCCGAGGCCGGCAGCCTTCAGCGCACCCATCCAGCTATTGTCGTTCTTTTTGTTCCAGGCCGGGCGCAGCGGGAAGTTCTTGTCGTTGCCGATGCAGGAATCGACCAGGATGTTGTGGTGCGGCGTCTTGACGACATAGGACTGGAAGCACAGCACAACGTTGCCGGTCGCGGCGTCGTAACCGCCGGGCGCGAGCCAGGACAGGTTTTCCTCGAGCAGTTCCTTTGACAGGCTCGGGAGGAATTCGAGCATCGGGGTGAACCCGTGCTCCTGCTCGACGACCCGGTGGATGGTCATGTCGTTGACGGCAAAGGTAGTGCGCATAGCGGCGGCTCCCCGGAAATCTGGTGGCTCGCCGGATCGTAGCGCGCGCCCGCCGCGGGTCACAAGTTAATCGCTTAACCTTCCTGATCGACGCCGACGACGAGGTGGCATTCGCGGATTTCGTCGCGCGGGATGCGCAGTTCGGTCTCCGGGTTGAGCTGGCGCAACACCAGGGTGTCGCCTTCCCAGCGGAGGAACTGCTTGATGAGGACCGTGTCGCCTTTCTTGTAGACGACGACGTCGCGGCCGCGGGTTGGCGGCTTGAACGGGTTGACGTGGAGCAGCCAGCCCTGCTCGTAGCGCGGCTCCATGCTGTCGCCGATCATGTAGATTGCATAGGCGCTGCGCACACCGTTGAGGTTGGCGGGGCGCGGGGTGTAGCCGATCGGGCCGTCCTGCAGGAACATTTCCTGATCGTTGCCGCCGCGCGCCGCGCTGCGGATCGGGATCGGGTCGGAGCGGCCGGGCGGTGGTGGCATTGGCGACGTGACAGGCGCGGCGTCCGGCGAGCGCGGCGGGCGGCCGCGGCGCGGCGGGCCGGCGCGAGGCGGCGGCTCGATCTCGGCACCGGCATGCGCCAGCACCTCCTCCTGCGTGACGCCGAGAAACGCGGCGACCTGCACCGCCTCGAGCAATTTCATCTGCCGTTCGCCTTTGAGCATGCGCGAGATCGCCGACGGCGCGAGGCGCAGGTGACGCGCCAGATCGGCCTGCGATACCCCGGCGCGATCGAGTGCCTGCTGAAACCAGGTAGCGTCCATGATTGCCGCGCAGATAATTGCTATATTGACATTGCTATAGGGATAATATATCCGGCGTGCTCCTTTGGCAAGAGGGGTGCGGACGATGCGGGGCGAACCGGAGGCGAAGGGTTGCGGGTTTATCGTCGAAATTGGCGCAACGAGCGGGTTTTGCGGCGCGCCGCGCCTGCCGGGATCGCCTTATTGCGCAGCGCATCACGCTTCCTGTCACATCCCGCCCGGAAGCCCAGGCGAGGCGCGTCGCCTCGATGAAATGGAAGCGCTGGCCGCGGTCGTCGGCGGCAGGCAGGGGAAACTGCTGCGGCAGCCACCACCAAAGCTGCTGCGCCGCCTGGGGCGGGTCGAGCGGGCTTTTTCATCCCCAGTTCGTTCTTGATTTATACCGATTTGTACCGGAGAGTGCACATGCCGAGACAGCAGGGTCGCCGAGTGGTGCCGTTGGTCGATGCGGCAAGTCCTTCGCCGGAGCGCCTGCGGCAAGGCCCGGTGGCGCGGGTGGCGGGGACGATCGCCGATGCGGCGGGGCGGCCGTCGCGGCCCTATCGCGCGGTCGACACGCTGACGATCATGGAACGGCGCGGCTCGATCACCGCCGCGATGCGCCAGGCCGGCGAGGATTTCCGGGCGCGTTTCGCGGTGGCGCAGCTCGACCCGCTGCGCGCGGTCGACCTGTCGCAGCTGCGGCTCGGGGAGCGCGGCGTGCGGCCCGACAGAGACGGGCCGGGGCTGCGCATCGAGGCGGCGCGGGATGCGGTATGGCGGACGATCCAGGCCGTAGGGGGCATCGCCTCGCCGGCCGGGTCGTGTTTGTGGCACGTGGTCGGCTGGGAATGCTCGGTCAAGCAATGGGCGCTCGGCCAGGGCTGGAACGGCCGCCGCGTCAGCCAGGAGGCCGCCGCCGGCATCCTGATCGCCGCGCTCGGTGCGCTCGCGGCGCATTTCGGTGGACAACGATCATTGCCAAAATAGCATTTACATCTTGACAAATCCGGATCGATCAGGTACAAGATCACCACACTGACGGAACTGGGCGCGGCGGCGGCCCGCTCCAACATCTCAGCGGATTGTTTCGTGGCAACTCGGTCTTCGCGGCGCAGCGCATCCAGGGCGGCGCCGGGGAAGACCGGCCGCGCGACCGGGCCGCGCCCGGCTCCGCAGAAAACCGCGGCCGGCGAGATGGAAGAGATTGTCGCGCGCGCCGCCCGGCTCGGCATCACGGTCGAACGGGTGCTGGCCGAATACCGCGACATCGCCTTCGCCGATTTGCGTCACATTCTCGAATGGGGCCCGGACGGGGTCAGGATCAAGGCATCGGGCGACATGCAGCCCGAGGATGCCGCGGCCATCCGCGAGATCATGCCCGGCAGCGACCCGGAACACTCGCGGGTGAAGCTCTACGACAGAAAGGCGGCCCTCGACGCGATCGCGCGGCATCTCGGCATGTTCCCGACCGCGCCACGCCGGCCCGAAGCGGAAGCGCCGCGGCAAGAGGAAGAGGGGGACGATCCTCGTGAATTCCTTATCCGCGAGATCGCTCGCCTCGCTGCCGCCGCGGGAGAGGAACCTGCTGATCCGGATGCTGAGCCGGAAGCAGGCAAAGCAGCTGATCCATGACTGGAATTTTCGGGCGCGCGACGAACAGCTTCCGCCGCCGGGCGACTGGCGGGTATGGCTGCTGCTGGCCGGGCGCGGCTTTGGCAAGACGCGCACCGGGGCAGAATATGTCAGGGCGCGCGTAGAGGCGCGCACGGCACGGCGGATCGCGCTGGTCGGCCCGACCGCGGCCGATGTGCGCGACGTGATGGTCGAAGGCGAAAGCGGCCTGCTGACGATCGCGCCGCCGTGGGACCGGCCTCTCTTCGAGCCGTCAAAGCGGCGGCTGACCTGGAAAAACGATGCGGTCGCGACGCTGTTCAGCGCCGACGAGCCGGAACGGCTGCGCGGGCCGCAGCACGATTGCGCGTGGTGCGACGAGCTGGCGGCGTGGCGCTATCCGCAAGCCTGGGACATGCTGATGTTCGGGCTGCGGCTCGGCGACGACCCGCGCGCGGTCGTGACCACGACGCCGCGGCCGACCGGGCTGATCCGAGCCTTGCTGGCGGACCCGAAGGTGGTCGTGACGCGCGGCCGCACCGCAGCGAACCGGGCCTATCTGGCGCAGGCGTTTCTCGACCAGATCGTGCGGCGCTACGAAGGAACGCGGCTCGGGCGGCAGGAACTCGACGGCGAAATCCTCGACGACATGCCGGGCGCCCTGTGGCAGCGCGGCATGATCGAGGCGGCGCGGATTGGGGCACTGCCGGACCTGACGCGGGTGGTGGTGGCGATCGATCCGGCCGTGTCGTCCGGCGAGGCCGCCGACGAGACCGGCATTGTCGTCGCCGGCCGCGACGCAGGCGGGCACGCTTATGTGCTGGCTGATATTTCGGGGCGCTATGCGCCAGCGGAATGGGCGCGGGCGGCAATCACCGCCTATCGGACGCACGGCGCGGACCGGGTCGTCGCCGAAGTGAACAATGGCGGCGAGATGGTCGAGGCGACGTTGCGGATGGTCGATCCGAATGTGCCCTTCGGCGCGGTTCGGGCGTCGCGCGGCAAGGTCGCGCGGGCCGAGCCGGTGGCGGCGCTCTACGAGCAGGGCCGGGTGCACCATCTGGGCGCGTTCCCGATGCTGGAAGACCAGATGTGCTCGTTTACCGCGGATTTCGATCGCGCGACGGCCGGGTATTCGCCGGACCGGGTGGATGCGCTGGTGTGGGGGCTGACCGAGCTTCTGGTCGAGCCGCGCGCCGGCGATGGGATTTTCGAAGCGTATCGACGGCTTGCCGCAAGGGAGAGCGAGGCTCCATGACATTGCTTGTCAAAGACGCCAATACCAGCGTGCAGTCGCTGGCCACGGAGGTGGACGGCAACGGCAATCTGGTGCCGCTGCACGCCCCGGCAACGACCAGCGCGCAAGGCGTGTCGTCGCCGGTCGGGGCGCAGAACCCGCTGCCGGTCATCAACACCGCCGGTAGCGCAGCCAGCGATGGCAGCGGCACGCTGGCAACCGGCGGCAGCGCACAGACGCTGTTCGGCGGCGTTGTGCCGGTGAACGGGTTTCTGGTGCAGAACAATTCGTCCAACGCGCTGTGGATTTCCGATGTCGGCGCCGCCGCCGCCGGCGGGGCCAGCATCCAGCTGGCGGCGAATGGCGGCTTGTTCGCGACCCCTTCGGGGTACAAGCCGGCCGGAGCGATCAGTCTCTATGGCGGGACGACCGGCCAGGCCTTTGCAGCGCGGCGGTGGTGATCGCCATGCGAAAACTCAACGCGATCGATGCCGCGCTGTCGGGCGTGGCGATGCTGAGCGGGCTGGTGGCGGTGTCGGGGGCCTGGGCGCAGTCGTCCGGGAATTTCTCGACGCTCAGCACAACCGGCACCGCGACGCTCAACGGCGATGTGCTGATGTGCTCGGGCAAGCCGTGGATCGACGTCAAATGCAACGGCGCGGTCGGCGACGGCACGCATGACGACACCACCGCGATCCAGAACACGATCAATAGCGCCATCACCAACAACTGGCCGGTGCACCTTTCGGCCGGCACCTACAAGGTCACGTCGAAGCTGACCGTCGATTATGCCGGCCGCGCGAGCGGCGGGTTCCGGCTGGTGTCGGAAGGCGCAACGATCGACGGGCGCAGCATTTCCAGCGGGCCGGTATTGCAGGTGCAGTGCTCCGGCGGCACGACCGGCAGCCCGACCGATTGCTTTTATTTCAAGGAAGAAGGGGCGCTGTTCGTCAACGCCAGCACACCGGCTTATGCGGTGGTGGTCGGCAAGGTCGATTTTTCCGACGCGCACAACTCGCTGAAGATCGACCACCTGGTGGTGAACAACGCCTCGACAGCGGCCGCGGCGGGCGGGTTGCAGCTCAACTACGTGCTCGACTCCGACATTTTCGCGATTGCCGACTCGGCCGGTGGTGCTGCCGGGCTGGCGCTGGAGCAGACCGAGTTCTCGCGGATTTCCGGGGCGGGCTCGGCCGCCGGAACGGGCGGCACCGCGCTACTGCTCGAACAGGGGTTCAACTACGCCAACACGATCTTTGCGATGGACCTCGAAAACGCGCCGACCTGCCTCGGGATCACCGCCAACCATGACGGCATGAACACGTTTGTGTCGCCGTATTTCGCCTGCACGACCGCGGTGAATGCGACGGCGAGCAGCCACAACGTGCTGATCAACCCGACCTATGGCGGCAATGTCGTCAATCGCGGGCCGCAATCGACCGGTATCCAGGTGATCGGCAATGGCAATTGGGGACGCTGGCAATTCCCGGCGGCGGCGACCTACACCGCGGCGCCGATCGATGACCGCACGGTGCTGTCATCGTTTAACGCGCCAGGGGCGGCGCTGGCCGTGACATTGCCGGCGGCGGCGGCTGTCGGCGCGGGGTGGTCGATGGGGTTCGCGACCGATAACGGCAAGGGGCTGACCGTCGCCCCGGCCTCCGGGTCGATCCTGTCGGGTGGCAAGACGGTGTCGTCGCTGGCGCTGGGTCCGGGAAATTACGAGTACGTGCAGCTCGAATCCGACGGCAACAATTACCGGATCGTCAGCGCGACCCGCGGGGCGCTGGTCACAAACGGCATGCAGAGCCGCGACTGGCCCGGCAGCTGGCTCTACCCGTCGAGCGGCGGGTATGCGGCGGCGCTCGGCGACAACGGCAATGTCGTGTCGAGTTTCAACACGAGCGGCGGGTTGACCGTGACGTTGCCCTCGACGACCGGCTTGCCGTCGGGATGGTCGATGGGGTTTGCCACCGATAACGGCAAGGCGCTGACCGTGCAGGTCAACGGCACCAGCGGCGGGCACATCCTTTATCCGCTGACCAGTGGCGCGACACAGACCTCGCTGGCGCTGGCCGGCAATTCGTTTGAATACGTGACATTGCAATACGATGGCGGCGGCAATTTCCGGGTCGAGCAGGCGACGCCCGCTACCGCGCAGCAATTGGGGATGGCCGGGATCGGCGGGGTGTCGCGCTGGCGTTTTCCGGCGGTCAGCGCATACAGCGCCGCGGTCGCCGACAATGGCAGCGCGATCGATGCCTCGAACAGCCCGCTCGGCTATCTCGCTGTGACCTTGCCGCCGACGACGGCGATCAATACCGGTTGGACGCTGGGCATCGCCAATAACAACAGCAAGCTCACCTCGGTCCAGGTCAACGGCACCGCTGGCGGCAAAATCCTTTATCCGGGGAGCGGCGCCAGCGTGACTTCACTGTCGCTTGCAGCGGGGGATTACGAGAATGCGGTACTGCAATTCGACGGGTCGAATTTCCGGGTCATGCAGCTGACGCCGGCGAGCGCTGCTGCCGTCGGGATGCGGGGCGGCACCTGTGTCGAGAAATGGAGTTTTCCGTCAGTCAGCACCTATGCGGCGGGCGCGACCGATTGCGGCACGGCTTTATCAAACTTCAATTCGCCGACATCGAGCCTTGCGGTGACGCTGCCTTCGACGACGGCGATCACGGCCGGGTGGTCGATGAGCTTTGCCTCCGACAACAACAAGACGCTGTCGCTGCAGGTCAACGGCACCGGCGGCGGCACGATCCTGGTGCCGGGGACGCGCGGCGCACAGTCGGCGATGACGCTCTATGGCGGGAATTACGAACTGGTGCGGCTCGAGTTTGACGGATCGAACTTCCGGGTCGCGGCGGCAACGCCGGCGACTGCCTCTGGCAACGGCATGTTCCCGGCAACCGGCACGCCCGCATCGAGTTCGGCCGCGTGCCAGACCGGCCAGGTGCAGCTTGACGCCAGCTACCTCTATGCCTGCACCGCGCCGAATACCTGGAAGCGCGCCGCGTGGAGTACCTTCTGATGCCGCAAGCTGGTGGAACGCGCACGCCGCTGGCGGCCTCCTATAGCTGGGGGCAGCAGGGGCTGGAGGCGCAATTCGCGACGGTGTTTCAGCCCGGCCAGGGGATTTTCTCGCCGGGCTATCCGCTGGCGCCGGTCGAGCCGGAGCGGCTGCGGCTATGGGATTTCCCGGTCGGCGTCAACACGATCTACACGCCGCGGGCCTATGAACCGATCTCGTTCGCCGAGTTGCGGGCATTGGCCGATGCGCACGACATCACCCGGCTCGCGATCGAGACGCGCAAGGACCAGCTCGAAAAACTCGACTGGACGATCAAGCCGCGGGCCGGCCGCAGTGCTGGCGACGCGGCGACCCGGGCCGCGCGGCTGGCGGAGTTCTGGCGCCGGCCCGATGGCGAGCGGCCGTTTGCCGGCTGGCTGCGCGAGGTGCTGGAAGACCTGCTGGTGCTCGACGCCCCGGCTCTGGAGCTGCGGCGCAATCGCGGCGGCGACATCATCGCGCTCGATGTCGTGGACGGCGCGACGATCAAGGTTCTGTTCGACGAGACCGGTCGGCGGCCGAAACCACCAGCGCCGGCCTTTGAGCAGGTGATCCACGGCCGGCCGTGGAAACTGCTGACCGGCGACGAGCTGTTGTACCTGCCGCGCAATACCCGGCCGCACAAGGCCTATGGCTTTGGGCCGATCGAGCAGATCGTGATGACGGTCAACATCGCGCTGCGGCGCCAGGCGATGCAATTGCAGCACTTCACCGACGGCAATGTGCCGGCCGGACTACTCAACGCGCCGGACGGGTGGAGCGTCGAGCAGCTCCGGCAGTTTCAGGAATGGTTTGACAGCGTGCTGGCGGGCAACACCGCGGCGCGCTCGCGGCTGGTGTGGGCGCCGAGCGGCGCGCGGTATCAGCCCTTCAAGGAGGCGCCGTACAAGGACGAGTTCGACGAGTGGCTGGCGCGCATCGTCTGCTATGCGTTCTCGCTGCCGGCGACGGCGTTTACCCGCATGGTGAACCGGGCCACCGCCGAGACCGCGCAGGACGCGGCGCTCGCCGAGGGCATGGCGCCGCTGATGGGCTGGGTCAAGCGGCTGGTCGATCACGTCATCCAGGACCGGATGGGGCATTCCGACCTCGAATTCGCGTGGATCGACCTGCGCCCGGCCGATCCGGCCGAGCAGGCGCGGATGCTCGACATCTATGTGCGCAATGGGGTGTACACGATCAACGAGGCACGCGGCATCCTGGGCTTCGGGCCGATCGCCGGCGGTGATGTCGGGTGCGCGCAGACGCCCATCTCGGAGAGCACGCCATAATCCCTCGCCTCCCCCGGGCTTGGCCCGGGGGTCCACGAGATGCGCGAACGCTGGTGCGGTTTCTCGTGGATGCCCGGCCCAAGGCCGGGCACAAACGAAGTTGGAGTGATGAATATGATGATGGGTCAGAGCCGCCTTCGGGCGGCTTTTTTGTTGGCGGTGCTCGCCGTACCGGGCAGCGCGAAGGCGCAGACGGTCGAGGTGCCGGCGTATCGGCAGCTTGGCGCCAGTGAGGCGATGGCGGAGCCGGGCAGGAACGGTGTCGATTACAGCGCCAATGCGCCGTCGCTGAGCGGGTTGACCCTGCTGGCGACGGTGCCGGCGCCGGCCGTGCCGCGGCTTGGGTATTTCATCGAGGCGCAGTGCACAGCCGGCCTGACGGTCGTGTTCGACGATGCCGACGGCAGCCTGACGCCAACCATCGTGGTGCTGGCCGGCGCCGCGAGTAATGGCGGCCAGGGCGGGTCGCTGAGCATGACGGGCATGCCGCATACCGGACGCATCCGCATCTATTCGAGTTCGGCCGGCTGCCAGATGGCGGCGAGGAGCTGGTGATGCAGAAACATGCAGCAGCCCTGCTGATGGCCGGCCTGGTTCTGCCGCTGGTGCCAGCCGCCGCCGACCCGATCCTGCCGCCCGGCATGACGCCGGATGCGGCGAATGCAGCGCTGCCAACCGCACGCGACAATCTCGGCATCGGCAGCGCCACCAGCGCGGTCTTCTACGCGAAGAACTTTGCCGGGTGCACCTGGGATAGCGGGCACGATGTCGGGGCCTGCATCAACAGCGCGGCGACGGCGGCGAACGCGGCGGGCGGCGGCACGGTGATCGTGCCCAACGGCAATTTCGGGCTGTCCACCACGGTCAACCTGCCCAATGGCGTGCGGGTGGTCGGGGCTGGCGGCGCCAATTACGGGCAGTGCGGCACGACGCTGACGTGGATCGGCGCGTCCTCCGGCGTCATGGTGACCGGCGGCAGCGACGCGGCGGTGCATCAGACGGCCGGCATGGGCGTGTCGCAGATGTGTCTCGACGGCGCGACCCTGGCCGGCACCGGTGTCAAGCTGCGCAGCGCGGTGTGGGGCTGGTATCAGGACCTCTACATTTCCCGCGTCACCGCGAATGCGTGGGACATCGATGTCGGCAGCACCGCGCTGATCCAGACCGCGTTCAACATGTTCATCCGCACCTATGCCGATTTGACCGATGCGTCGTCGGTAAGCGCCAATGGCTGGCTGATCGGGGCGGGCGGCAGCAACGGCGCCGACACCAACCGCAATTACTGGCTGGAGCCGGTCGTTACCTACCAGAACGGCACCGGGTTTCAGTGCGGCGCGATGGACGGCAACGAAATCGTCCATGCGCAAATCGAGCCGGTCGGCAGCGGCACCGGCAAGAGCCTCGATTTGATGGCGAGTTCGGCGGCGGCAAACCATGCCTGCCGCTCCAACCGGTTCAGCGGCATGTTTGGCGTGTCGGGGCATTCGGGCAGCGCCGTCACGGCCGAGAGCGACACCTACCCGAGCCTCAAAAACTCGCTGTATCTCGACCAGGAAAGCGGTGCGCCAAACCCGGTCATCAACGGCGCGGCGACGCTGTTCTGGCAGAACAACCTCGGGTTTCTCGTCAACCACATCTTTGACGCGACGATCGCGCAGCTGCGCCTGCCCGGCTTTGGCAGTGGCTGCACCCTGGCGAATGACGGCACCAGCCCGAACACGGTGATCGATATCGCGGCGTGCTCGACCGCCGACGACACGACTTATGCGGTGATGACCAAGACCAGCGCCGTCACCAAGACCACGGGAGCGTGGACGGTCGGCAGCGGCAACGGGTGTCTCGACACCGGCACGGTCGCCAACTCGACGTGGTACTACCTCTATCAAATCCAGCGCAGCGACACCGGTGTTGTCGATTACGTGTGCACCGTCACGTTCGGCTCGCCGACCAAGCCGACGGGCTATGACCGCAAGCGGTATATCGGCGCGTTCAAAACCGATGGCAGCGCCCACATCCTGGCGTTCGCGCAAACCGGCAACGAATTCGTTTGGTCAACGCCGGTTGAGGACATCAACACCGCGACCCTGAGCACGACCGCGACCCTCTTCACGATGGCGAACCTGCCCTCGGGCTACAAGGTGCAGGCGCATTTCCGCTACGACATCTTTTCCAGCGGCACCCGCAACGTGCTGCTGACCTCGCCTGACGAAGCCAGCGCCGCGGTCAACACGCCGACCGGCAACGGCACGTTCTGCCAGTGTACGAGCGGTGTCGGCATGTATGGCGTGGACCGCCTGATGACCAATGCGTCACAGCAAATCCGCGCCGTTTCCAACAACAGCTCGACCACCTTTCAGGCCGCCACCATCGGCTGGGTCGATCCGCTGCTCAACTGGACGCACTGAGGAGGTTCCGAATGCGACTTTACTGGCCGATTGCCAAGGTCGATGCCGAGCAGCGGATGGTCTGGGGCTATGCCTCGACCGATGGCGTTGACGACCAGGGCGAGACCGTGACGCGGGCCGCGCTCTCGGCAGCGTTCGACGATTACATGCGGTTCGCCAATATCCGCGAGATGCACCAGCCCTCGGCCGTCGGGGTGGCGACCGAGGCGACGATCGACGACCGCGGATTGTATGTCGGCGCCAAGATCGTCGATGACGATGCGTGGCGGAAGGTCGTCGCGGGCGTCTACAAGGGGTTCTCGATCGGCGGCCGGGTGACGGCGCGCGACCCGGCCGACCGACACACGATCACCGGCCTGTCCCTGACCGAGATTTCGGTGGTGGACCGGCCGGCCAATCCCGAAGCCGTGTTCGATTGCTGGAAGCTGGCGGCGGGTGAGCCGCTGGTGGCCGATTTCTCGGGGCTGCGCAACAGCCTGTGCAAGGCCTTGTCGGCGGGGGTCGAGCCGGTGGCGGCCGGGTTGGCGAAGCTCGCCGACGACATCCTGCCGCGTCTCGACGCATTGCAGAAACGGGTTGACGACATCGCCCGCACGCCCCTGCCGCCGCAAACGATGGCGCGCGGCTTCGCCGGGCTGTCGAAGCGCGAGGACAATGCGGCCGCGGCTGATGACGTCGTCACCGCACTCGCCCGCATGACCGACGAGGAACGCACGCTGACCCTGATCAAGGCGGCACACGCCACGCCGCTGCGGCTATTTCAGCGGTAGGCCGCGTAGGGCTCCCATTCCTGTCATTCCGGGGCAGCCCGCAGGGCTGAACCCGGAACCCATGAACACCATCACTGCCCTCTTCGGCACCGTCCGTGTTCATGGGTTCCGGGTTCCGGCTCCGCCGGCCCCGGAATGACAAAACAGAGATTTCCAACACCAACCCGGCTCCGCCGGGTTTTTTCATGCCCGAACGGAAGGACAATTGATGAACCCGACCCACGACACGCTCGATCTGGTCAAGGGCGCGCTGCGCATCGCCGGATGACAGCCTCGGCAAGACGATTTCCACCGGCACCGGCCTCGTCGCCTACGATCTGCAGGCGCCGGCAAAGAATCTCTATCCAGTCGTGACGCCGCTGCGCAACGCGGTGCCGCGGGTCGGCGGCGGCACCGGCACGGCGACCAACTGGCGCCAGGTGACGGCGCTGGTCGGCTCCGGCTTCGATGCGATGGGGTGGGTGCCGGAGGGGCAGCGCTCCGGCCAGATGTCGTACACCACCGCCAGCAAATCCGCGTCGTTCGTGACGATCGGCGAGGAGGACGCGGCGACCTACGAGGCGATCAATGCCGGCCGCAATTTCGAGGACATCCAGGCGCGGATGACCTTTCGCCTGCTGCAAAAGATGATGCTGAAGGAGGAGATGGCGATCCTCGCCGGCAACGCCTCGCTGGCGCTGGGGACGCCGGCGACGCCCTCGCTATCGGCGACCGGCTCCGGCGCGACGTTGCCGGCGGCGACCTATTACGTGAAGGTCGTCGCGCTGACCCTCGAGGGCTACCAGAACTCGAGCCTCGCCGGCGGTGTCGCGACCACCAAGGATATCACCGGCGCCGACGGGAAGAGCTATACGCTGGCCGGCGGCTCGTCGAACATCAGCGCCGAAGCCAGCCAGGCGGTGACGCTCGGGCAGACGCTGTTCGCCAGCGTCACCGCAGTGCAGGGCGCGGTCGCTTATGCCTGGTATGTCGGCAGCGCCAGCAGCGGCGAAAAGCTGGAGGCGATCACGACGATCAACAGCGCCGCGTTTTCGGCGCCGCTCGCCGGGCGGGACAGGCGCAGAGCGCGGTCACCGCCGACAACTCGACGAACCCGGATTACGCCTATGACGGGCTGCTGACGTCGGCATTGAAGAACGGGTCGAACGCCTATGTCGCGACGCTGGCGACCGGCACCGCCGGCAGCGGCACGGCGCTGACCTCGTCGGGCCGCGGTTCGGTGGTCGAGATCGACACGATGTTCCAGACGATGTGGAACAATTTTCAGCTGTCGCCGACGGTGCTGTACGTCAACGTGCAGGAGCTGAAGAACATCACCAGCAAGGTGCTGTCGAACGCCTCCGGGCCATTGCTGCGCTATGAGGTCAGTGGCGATGGGAATGCCTACGATCTGGCGGCGGCGGGAGCGGTGTCGTTCTACTTCAACCCGTTCGCGCTGGATGGCGGGTTGCGCATCCCGGTGAAAATCCATCCGCGCGTGCCGCCGGGCACGATCATCGGCTGGGCCGAGAACCTGCCGATCCAGTACCAGTCGAACGAGGTGCCGAACGTCGCTGAGGTCAAGACGCGGCAGGACTACTACCAGATCGACTGGCCGGTGGTGACCCGCCAGCGCCAGGTCGGCGTCTACGCCGAGGAGGTGCTGGCGGTGTACGCGCCCTTCGCGATGGGCGTCATCACCAACATCGCCAACGGGTAACCCCCAGGGCCCCCGCGTTAGTGCCCGGGCACTCACAAAGGTGTCATTCCGGGGCGCCGCAACGCGGCGAACCCGGAACCCATGAACACAGACGGGGCCTAAGCGCGCATCGACGGTGGTCATGGGTTCCGGGTTCAGCCCTGCGGGCTGCCCCGGAATGACAAAAATAGGGGAAGGGCCAAGCCCGGCCACGAACGAAATTGGGAACAGGAGAAAAGCGGATGGTATTTGGGGATTTGGCGGCTCTGGCGGATGTGAAGGCGTGGCTGCAGACCGGGCAGAATGCGTTTCCCGATAGTGACGATGCGCTGCTGGCGCGGCTGATTACCGCGGCGAGCCAGTTCATCCAGAGCTGGCTCAACCGGCAGATCGCCTCGGGCGACTGGCAGGAGGTGCGCGACGGTACTGGCGGGCAGCGTCTGGTGTTCGCCAATTTTCCGGTGACGGCGGTGCTGTCGCTGGCGATCGACGGGCTGCGGATACCGCCGGCACCGGCCGATGGCGGGTTTGGCGCGGGGTACGTGTTCACCGCGACCGAACTGGCGCTGCGCGGCTATGTGTTCACGCGGCGGGCGCAGAACATCGCCGTCACCTACACCGCGGGGTATGCGGTAACACCGCCGGACATCGCGCAGGCGTGTATCGAGCTGGTCTGCCGGCGGTATCGCGAGCGCACCCGCATCGGCGAGGTGTCGCGCGCGGTGAGCGGCGGCGAAACCGTCACCTTTTCGCCAGCGGACATGAGCGATGCCATCCGCCTCGTCCTGTCGCAATACCGGGCTGCAGCGCCGGTCTCTGGGTTTGCCCGACAGCCGGCACCAACCGGCACCGACACCGCGCTTTTCGGAGCAGCGCTGTGATCGACCGCGAGACAATCTACGCCGCGCTGTTCGCCCGCCTGTCCGGAGCGGCGGCTTTCGCCACGACGGCACGGCGGCTGCGGCACTGGAACGAGCTGACGCCCGCGGAACAGCCGGCCTTGTTCATGCGGCAGAAAGCCGAGACCGCCACCGTGCCGACGCTCGGTGCGCCGACCGTATGGACGCTTGGTGTCGATCTCTACGTTTACGCGCATTCGAGCGACCCGTATGCGGCCCCCGCGATGGTGCTGAACCCGCTGATCGATGCGGTCGAGACTGCGCTGGCGCCGGTCGCGGCGACCGGGGTGCAGGATCTCGGGCTGCCGGCAATGGTTCAGCACGCCTGCATCGCCGGCAAAATTGAGATTGATGAAGGGACATTGCGCGACCAGGCGGTCGCGATCATCCCGGTCGAAATTCTCTGTCTTTAATCAGGAGCCTGGACATGGAAGAAACCGCCGCCGCCGGCGCCGCGGCAGCGCCGCCGCCTGCCGTGCTCGACGAACTCGTCGAACGCTGGTGGGACGATCATTTCCCCGGATCGCCGGTCGCGCAGGTGACACAAGCCTGGAACCATGCGCTGGCCGCCAAGAACGAGCTGAAACGCCGCCTCATCTCCCTGTTGCCGGGAGGGCTGTGACATGCAGCTGGCATTTGGTGCCGGGGCCTTGTGGGGCAACCGCACGGACGTGACCGGCTCGGGCATCGGCCCGGACCAGTTCGGCATTTTGCAGGATGTGCAGATCGACTGGGACTGGCAGACCAGGGAATTGTGGGGCCAGTACCAGTTTCCGGTCGATATCGCGCGCGGCCAGGGCAAGATCACCGGCAAGGCGAAATTCGCCCGCATCTTTGGGGCGATCTATGGCGACCTGTTCTTCGGACAGACGCCGGCGACCGGGCAACTGACCGTCGCGGAAAACGAAGCCGCCGCCGTGCCGGCCTCGACGCCGTATACGGTGACAGTCGCCAACGCGGCCAGTTTTGTCGACGATCTCGGCGTGTTCTACGCGACTGGCGGCAACGCGGGAAACCGCTTCACGCAGACGGCATCGCCCTCGTCCGCCGGCCAATACTCGGTCAATCCGGCGACCGGGGTCTATACCTTTGCCGCGGCGGATGCCGGGGCGGCGTTGTTGATCAGCTATGTCTATACCAGCGCGTCGGGCAGGAAGCTGGTGCTGACCAACCAGCTTATGGGCTTCACCCCGACCTTCAAGGCGACGTTCTACACCACCAAGACGACGCAGGGCGTACCGGCTGGTCTGGCCCTGCTACTGAACGCCTGCACTGCGACAAAGCTGTCTCTGCCGACCAAGATCGACGACTACGAAATCCAGGAATTCGACTTCAGCGCGTTCGCCGACGCCACCGGCGCGATCGGCACGCTCAGTGTGAATGAGTAGCAGTGATGGGTGAACGAGTAGCAGTGAAGGGTGAACGAGGAGCGGCGATGCCGGAAACAATAACGCTGGGCGGCCGGCAATTCGAGGCCCGGCCCTTGAAGCTCGGGCATTTGCGCGGCGTGCTCGATGCGCTGGAGCAGATGACCGGCAAGGCCGGTGGAGCCTTGATCGAGGCCGCCGCCGGGGTGGTCGCGGCCGGGATCGCGCCGGCACATCCCGACATCAGCGCCGACGCGCTGCTCGACCTCGAAGCGACGCTCGACGAGTTGAACATCGCCGTTGCCGCCATCTTGCGGATCGCGGGGTTGCGCCCGGCGGGGGAAGCGCGGCCGGTGGCGAGCCAACCCGACAACTCGGCGCCCTCTACGGCGCCCTCGCCACCGGCTGCGGCTATTCCTACCGCATCATCGACGGCATGACCCTGACCGAGGCCGGCGAGATTTTCGCCTATTGGGAGGAAAACCCGCCGGCGCATCTGATGGTGCAGACGATCGCGCGTCTACTCGGCTGGGCACCGCGGCTATCGCCGCAGCCGCCCGACCCGGCAGCGCCGCCGCCGGGAATGGCGGTGGTGCACGGCGGCGATCTCAGTATGCCGCCGCCGCTCGATGCGGCTGCCTTGCTGGCCCGCAACCGCGCGCGCGCCGTCGCAATCGCGATCCGGGGGCGTCGCTGAACGGCTGCGATTACGCGATCCCATTGTCGCGACAGGGCCGTCGCGGATAGCTTTCCGGTGCAACCGGGAGGCGCATGATGCGGCGGCTGTTTCTGCTTTTTCTCACCTTTGCCTGGGCCTGTCCGGCGCTCGCCGCGGGCCCGGCGGAGGGGCCGGGATGCCTGGGTGTCACGGCGGATGAATGCGTCCGCTGGCTGCGCACGACAATGACGCTCGACGAGGGCTTTCTCGCCAGCGCACTGGCGCAGCGCCGTCGGGTCGATGTCAACGGCAGGCCGATCGGCGGCGCCGGCATGATCACGGTCAACGGCAACCTGCCCGGCCGTATCGAACCATTCGCCTTTCTGCTGCATCTTGGGCCGGGCGACATCGTGCGGAGCGTCGAGTCCAACCTGCTGCAGAACGTGATGCCGGCGCATACCGAGGAATTATACGACCAGAGCGCGTTGTACGAGGTGGTGACCCGGCTCCTTGGCCGGCGCTGCGGCGCCATCGTCAAGCTCGACCTCTACCGTTTTTTCGAAAACATCGTGAAGCCACGCATCCGGCAGCAGCGCGAGGATGTCGCGAGCGGGCTGTTTGGGTTGCACCGCGTTCTGTCGCATGCCGAGGCGGTGCCGTATTGCGGCGGCGTCACCTTCAGCTACACCAATCTGGTCGAATGGCGCGGCTCGGCCGATGTGCGGGCCGGACGCAACCAGAAGGATTTTTCGTCGATCAAGTTGCAATAGCCGGCAAGTTGCAGTGACCGGCAAGCTGCAATAACCGGCCTGGCCCGGCCGCTGGGCCGGCAGCTTTCGCTCGGGGCGCACGGCGCCCCGTTTTCATTTGAGGTGACATTTTGCCCGATGAAACCCCGATCGGCGGCAGCGGCTTGCGCGATGCCGCCGCGGCACTGAATGCGCTAAAGCAGGCGGCCGCCGGCGCGGCCCAGCCGGTGGCGCAGCTGAAGAGCAGTTTTGCCGATCTCGGCGCGACCGTGCAGCGCAACGGTGCCGCCGCGCTCGCGACCTTCAAGGCGAACATGCAGGCGATGGTCGCGGCGCAGGCGCTGTCGCGACAGCAGGCGCTCGGCTTCGACATCGAATACACCGCGCGGCAGAGCGCCGAGGAGCGCGCCCGGCTGGCCGAATTGCTGGCCGGCGACGCCGCGACGCTGGCCGACAAGGCGGCGACCTACAGCGCGCTGATCGACCTCAGCGCCAGGTACCAGGTGCAGGTGGCGCAGGACCAGAAGCGCATTGCCGACACGGCGCGCCAGGAGGCGGAGCGGCTCGCCGAACCGTATCGCCAGGCGTTCGACGATATCGGCGCGGCGTGGCGGGCGGCGGTGACCGGGCTGGTCGCCGGCACGGTCAATTTCCGCGGCGCGGCGTTGCAGGTGGCGCGGTCGGTCGAAGGCGGGCTGATCGGCATGGCGCAGACGACCCTGTCGCGCGCCGCTGCCGGGCCGTTGGCCGCACTGCTCGGGCAGGCGGCGCCGCGCGCCGGTCAGGGTGTCGGCGATGTGCTCGGCGACGCGGTCAGCCGGCTGATTTCGGGCGGGCCGGGGCAGCTTGGCGAGGCCGCGGCGACGACCGCAAACACCGCCGCGCTGACCGCCAATACCGCGGTGCTCGGGACGTTTGCGGCGTCATTCGGCGCCGCCGGAGCGCTGGGCGGGATCGGCGGGCGCGGCGGTTGGCGGGGCCGCGGCGGGTGGCGGCGGGCTGCTGGGCTGGCTCGGCGGCCTGTTCGCGTTTGCCGGTGGCGGCATCGTGCCATCAGCGGCGGGCGGCTGGGCCTTGCCTAATTTCGCTGGCTCGACGCCGGCATTGCTGCATGCCCGCGAGATGGTCTTGCCGGCGCCGATCAGCGAGGGGTTGCAGAGCATGATCGCGACAGCGGCGGAGGAAATGGTGACATGCACCTGCATTTCCACGGGCCGTCGGACGGGCCGGCGGTCGAGCGCTGGTTTACCGGGTTGATGGCCCGCAACCCCGGCGTCGTGCGCAACATGCTGCGCTCCAACGCGCTGACTCCGCGTTCGATCTGAGGCGGCCATGATCGCTGTTTTCCCGGTGCTCCCCGGCCTCGGCTGGTCGGTGACAAAGGCGCCGCGCTTTGCGACGCGCATTCAGCGCGCCGTGTCGGGCCGCGAATTGCGGGTGCTCGACCAGCCCTATCCGGTCTGGACCTGGACGCTGACCTACACGCTGCTGCGCGACCAGTGGGAAACACGCGGACCGACCGGGCCCGGTATCGGCTATGACGAACTGCGCACGCTCGCCGGATTTTTCCTGCAGCAGCAGGGCGCCTTCGACCCCGTTCCTGTTCGATGACCCGACCGACAACAGCATCACCGGGCAGGTGATCGGCACCGGCGATGCGAGCGCCAGCGCGTTTCAGCTGGTGCGCACGATGGGCGGGTTCGCCGAGCCGGTCACCGCGCCCAATGCGGTCGGCGCAGTGTACTTCAACGGCATCCTGCAAGACCCCGCCGCCTATTCGGTCGATGCCGGCACCGGCTTGGTGACATTCGCGACGCCGCCGCCCGCCGGGCAGGTCATCACCGCCGATTTCACCTACCGCTTCCGCGTCCGCTTTGCGGACGACACCGCCGAGTTCGAGAACTTCATGTACCAGCTGTGGCAGTTGAAGCAGGTCAAATTGCAATCGGTGCTGCTATGAGGCCCTGTTCGGCCGCACTGGCGGCCTATCTTGCGGTCAACGACGCCGTGGTGAGCTGTGATCTCTACACGCTGGCTCTGGTGACCGGCGAGGTGCTGCGCTATTCCGGCGGGACCACCGCGCTGACACTACCCGCCGCTTCCTTCCCTGCCGGCAGCCTGAACGCAGGAGGCCGTGCCGAGTTTGCGCTGGGGCCGCGGTTTGGCCGTTCGAAAGTCACGACCAAGATCGGTGTCGAGGCGACCGAACTCGACATCATGGTGTTCGCCGGTGCCGGCGACCTGATCGGCGCGACACCGTTTGCCGAGGCGGTGCGGGTCGGGCTGTTCGACGGTGCGACGGTCGAACTCGACCGGTTCTTTGCCCCGCCCGCAGGTTCCGGCTCGCTCAACACCAGCCTCGGCGCGATCGTGTGGTTTTACGGCCGGGTTGCCGAGTGCGAGATCGGCCGCAGCGCCATCGCAATCAAGGTCAAGTCGCTGATGAACCTGCTGGCGATCCAGCAGATGCCGCGCCGTTTGTACGGCGCCAGCTGCACGCATGCTTTCGGCGACGCGATGTGCGGCTATGGCCGCAATGGCGGTCGCAACGCGGCGGGCGGCGCGACCGGTTTTGGCGCCGTGGCGGTGGCGGCGCTGGCCGGTTCGACGCAGGCGCGGATCGCGACCGGGTTCACACCCGGCGTCGCGACGGCCTACGACCAGGGGACGATCATGGCGACCGCCGGCGCCAATCTCGGCGCGTCGCGCACGATCGCGCGCCTCACCGGCGGGATTGCGTATCTGTTGCAGCCGTTGCTGTCGCCGGTCGCGGTCGGTGATACGTTCAAGCTGCTGCCGGGATGCGACCACACGGTCGCGACCTGCAACGGCACCTTCGACAATCTGCTGCGCTATGGCGGATTCCCCTACATTCCGCCGCCGGAGACCGCGGCATGACCGGCGCGCGCGAGCGCGTTGTTGCCGAGGCCATGAATTGGATCGGCACGCCGTTTCACCATGCGGGACGCGTCAAGGGCGCCGGCGTGGACTGCCTGATGCTGCTCGCCGAGGTGTACGAGCGCGCCGGCGTCGCGGCGCGCGTCGAGCCGCCGTTTTATGTGCCAGACTGGCACATGCACCGCGACGCGGAGCGGTATGCCGATGGCCTGCTGCATTACGCACGGCCGTTTGCAGGGCCGCCGGGACCGGGCGACATCGCGTTGTTCAGATTCGGCCGCACCTTCAGCCACGGGGCGATTGTCGTGCAGTGGCCGCGGCTCGTTCACGCCTATTGGAGCATCGGTGTCGTCTGGGGCGACGCTGATTTATATCCGCTGGCCGGGCGGCCGGTGCGGTTCTTCAGTCCTTTTGTTGACCAATGAGGCACCATGCCCCAGTTTTCGATCGGTAAGGGCGGCGGGCCGAGCCCGTTCGTCAATGCCTTTGCCAACCCGAGCATCGGGTCGCTGCGCTACAACACAAGCCAGGCCGGCAGTCCGATCGCGCTCTGCTACGGGACGCAGCGGATTTCGGTCAATCTGATCGAGTTCTGGGGGTTTACCGGGTCGAGCGGCGGCAAAGGCGGCAAGGGCCTCGGCAGTTCGGGTGGCAAGAAAGGCTCGAACCAGAATTACGCGGTCGATGTCGCGTTCGGCCTGTGCCAGGGGCCGGCCGGGTTTACCGGGTCATCACACGGCATTGGCGGCGACAACCTGATCTGGTCGAACAGCGGCATTGCCGCAGGACTCGCGACTGTTGGCCTCAACGGCTATGCCGGCAGTGACGGACAGGCGCCCGACCCGGTCTTTGCCAGCGCCGACCCGAATACCCCGGTTCTGGGCTATTCGGGGACATGCTATGTGACCGGGACGCCGATGCAGCTCGGCGCCTCGCCGGCCTTGCCCAACATCTCGTTCGAAATCACCGGTTTCGCGGCCGGCACCGCCGGGCCCGGCTTCCCGAACGATGCCCGACCCGATGCGATCGTCATCGACCTGCTGACCAACCCGCGCTACGGCGCCGGCTTCCCGGCGGCCAATCTCGACAGCCTCACCGACTGGGGCACCTATTGCCAGGCGGCGCAATTCGCGATGTCGCTGCTGCTCGACCGGCAACAGCCCTGCGCGCGCTGGCTCGAGGAAATCGCGCAGCTGACGGTGTCGGCGGTGGTGTGGTCGGGCAGTACGTTGAAAATCGTGCCCTACGGCGACATGACGCTCGGCGCCAACGGCGCGGCATGGACCCCCGACCTGACCTGGCAATACAGCCTCGACGACGGCGATTTCATCGATTTCGGCGGTGGCAGCGACCCGGTGGTCCTGAGCCGCGCCGACCCGGCCCAGGCCACGAACTGGCTCAGCATCGAATACATGGACGCGACGAACAGCTACAACCCGCAGATCATCCCGGTCTTCGACCAGGGGCTGATCGACCGCTACGGGATGCGCGCCGACCCGCCGGTCCAGGCGCACGAATTTACCAATCCGGTCAGCGCAGTGGTCTCGGCGCAACTGCAGTTGCAGCGCAAGGCCTACATCCGCAACAGCTACAAATTCAAGCTCGGCTGGCGCTATTCGCTGCTGGAGCCGATGGACATCGTGCTGCTGACCGACCGCGGCACTTGGGCTCGACGGAGCGGCAGCGCGCATCGTGCAGATCGACGAAGACGACAACGGCGAACTGACCGTCACTGCCGAGGAAATTCCCGGCATCACCCCGTAACGGCACTGCATCACCACCCTCGGTTTCCCCGTTGGTCCCGTAATAGGACAAGGGCGCGCTGCCTTTGGGTGAAATCGCTCATACTTCTGTCATTCCGGGGCAGCCCGCAGGGCTGAACCCGGAACCCAGGAACACCGCCTTCGCCCTCTTGGGGCTGTCCGTGTTCATGGGTTCCGGGTTCCTCGCTGCGCTCGGCCCCGGAATGACAGAGAGGGGATTTTGCGGGGATGACGAAAAAGAGTGTGTTCACGTCTGTTCGGGTTCCGCTCCAGGAGTTGCTGAAAAGTGGGTCCCGGCTTGAGCCGGGCCGACAACGGGTAGTGATCGAACTTGATCGGACGCTGCTCTAATTAGCGCATCAACAGCGAGGCTTGCCCATGCCCGGTTTGATCAGCCCCATCGGCGTCGGCACTGTCGCAACCATTTACGCGCGACAGAGCACCGCCGGCAGTGGCGTCGATACGCTGGCGACGCCTGGCGACACCAATCCGCCGATCATCTTCGAGCCGCCATCCGGGCTGTCCGGGGGCGATCTCGAATTGTGGATGATCGCGACGGGCGGGACGGATTGGGGCGGTTGCCAGGTTTGGGTGTCGAGCGACGGCAACACCTATGCGATGGCCGGCACCGTTTATCGCGGCGGCCGCCAGGGCTTGCTGACGGCGCCGCTCCCCAGCCACGCCGACCCGGACACGACCGACGCATTGTCGGTTGATCTGAGTCGAGAGCCACGGTCAATTGCTGTCCGGCACGATGGCCGATGCCGACAATTTCGTGACGCTGAGCTATTGCGATGGCGAGTTGCTGAGCTACCAGACCGCGACGCTGACCGCGCTCCTACGCACTACGACCTGACCTATCTGCGGCGCGGCGTCTACGGCACGCCGGTCAACGCGCATTCGGCCGGCAGCAATTTCGCGCGGCTTCGGCCCGAACGACCCGTCGCTGTTCCGCTACCGCTACCCAGCCAGCTTTGTCGGCAAGACGATCTATGTGAAACTGCCGGCCTTCAACATTTTCGGGCAGGCGTTGCAGGATTTGTCGGGGCTGACCGCCTCACACCTACAGCCTGACCGGCGCCGGCGCGGTCGCCGGTGACGGCGCCGGCCTACGTCTCCGGCGCGTACGCCGGCAAGCCCCACCGCGAGCCAGGTCATCGAGCGCTACATCTTTGGCGACCCGGTGAATTTCCCGGCCGAGCTCGGCGGCAGCTATGCCACCGCCGGCACCGCGGCGACCGCCGCGATAGCCACCTTCGCCATCGCCAAAAACGGCACCTAACATCGGCACGATGAGCTTCGCCGCCGCGGCGACTACCGCGGCCTTCGCGACGGCGCCGGCACGCCTTCATCGCCGGCGACGTGCTGACCATCGTCGCGCCGGCAACGCCGGACGCCACCCTGGCGAACCTCGCCTGGACCCTGAGCGGCACGCTATGACACCCCTGATCGAAAATCCCCGGCCGGCCCCCTCCGGTCCGCGATGGCGCGCGGCTGGGCGGCGCATGCTCCATCCGCATTTCACGCCCGACATCAACCTCGGCCACCTGATGCAGGCGATCGTCGTCGTGACGACGGTCGGCGGCGGCATTCTCGGCGGCTATCTCAGCCTGCGCGCCGACCTTGAGACTGCAGCGCGCCGAATTCCGCGACGCGGTGGCCGGGCACGAGGCGCGTCTGACCGTCGCCGAGCGCGTCCTCGACGAGCGCCGCACCGAAGACCGGCGTTCCAGGCCGAAATGCGCGGCGCGCTCGACCGCCTGATGCAGGCGGTCGAGCGATCTGCGCACCGAACTCGTCCAGAAACAGGATCGGAAATAGCCATGACGGTGTGTGCCTTGCCCGGCACCGTGTTCGACGGTGTCATCGATGTGTCGCATCATAACGGGGCGATCGATTGGCCGGCGGTTGCCGCCGCCGGCATTGCGCTGAGCCTTTATCAAGGCGACCAGGGCGGCGGCTTTGTCGACCGGATGTTCGCCGCCAACCGCCGCGGCGCCGGCAGCGGCCGGGATCGCGATCGTGCCGTATCACTTTCTCGATCCGCGGCGATCGGCGAGGAACAGGCATCGCATTTTCTCGACGTGGCGGGTATCGGCGCCGGGCAGCCGGGCATGCTCGACTGGGAGACCGCCGCGCCGGCCACCGAGGCGGCGGCGTTCGGCGCCGCGACCGCCGACCGACGCAGCGTGATCCCGTTGCGTATTACGGATTTGCGCAACTGGCCGAGGCGCTGCCGGAATTGTCGCGCTGGCCGCTGATGCTGCCGGCCTATCCGCGCGGCAACCTCGCCGGCCGACTACGAGACTCTGGTCAGCCGTGCCCCGCGATTGCCGCCCGGCCGGCCCGCCGGATGGGGCGGCGCGCCGCGGCCCTACGATTTCCACCAGTACACCCCGTCCGGCCATATCCCGGGCATCGCAACCCCGGTCGACCGCTCGATCTGGGTCGGCACGGCGGCGGAACTGCGCGCCTGGTTCGCCACCGGCGCCATCCCCGGCGCAACCGCCTGACCCATCCCTTTCGTCCCGTCTGTCCGGGCCGCCGCGAGGCGGCTTTTTTCATGCCCGAAAGGAACCGACATGCAGATCGTCGCCTATCTTCTCGCCCGCTTCAGCGAACCGTCGAGCTATGCCGGGCTCGGTGCCGTCCTGGCATTGCTCGGGTTGAACCTGCCCGATCCGGCGCTCGGGCAAATCGCCCAGCTGCTGGCGGCGGGGTGCGGGCTGGTGGCGCTGCTGCTGAAGGAGCGCGGCCTGCTTGGCGCGATCCTGCTGGCGGCAGCGCTACTGCCGTCGCTGTCGCCCTGACCCTGGACCCGCAACACATCGATCCCGCTTGATCGAGCGCCGGTCTGCCCGGCATCGTGCGCCCCGCCGAGGGGAGAAGCCGATGCAATTGAGGTGGGGGCGATTGAGGTGGGGGCGATTGAGGTGGGGGAATGGGTTACTGGCGCTGGCGCTGCTGGCGGGGGGGTGCAGCAGCCCCAGCAGATGCCCGCGGCCAGTCGTCTACGACGATGCGACGCTGAAGAAGATCGAAAAGGCGCGCGAGCAATTGCCGAAGGACAGCATTCTGCTGCAACTGATGGAGGATTACGAAAACGAGCGTGACGATCTGCGCTTCTGTCATTAGGCCGCCCCACCAGGCCGCCAAGGCAAGGCACCGCGGGAGATCGCGGGTGGATCGCGGGCGTGCCGCTTGACACCGGCGCGAACCGGATTAAGAGGGGCGGTTCGAGGGGGAAGCCAGCATATGACCGGCACCAGCATATGAAACGGGCGTTCGTTTTTCCCGGGCAGGGCTCGCAGGCGCCGGGAATGGGACAGGCTTTGGCGGAGGCGTTTCCGGCGGCACGCCTGCTGTTCGAGGAAATCGACGACGCGCTTGTCGCAGCATCTGTCGCGGCTGATGTTCGAGGGCCCGGAACGCGAGCTGATGCTGACCGAAAACGCGCAGCCGGCGCTGCTGGCAGTGAGCCTCGCGGTGATGCGGGTGCTCGAAAACGACGCGGGCTTTTCGATGGCGCAGCAGGCCGCCTATGTCGCCGGCCATTCGCTCGGCGAGTATTCGGCGTTGGCGGCGGCGGGCGCGTTGAGCCCGACCGAGGCGGCGCGGCTCGTCAAGCGGCGCGGTCAGGCGATGCAGAAGGCGGTGCCGGTCGGCGAGGGCGCGATGGCGGCCTTGCTCGGCCTCGACATCGACGCGGCCCGCGAGGTCGCCGAGGCGGCGACCGGCGGCGGGCTGGTCTGCGCCGTCGCCAACGACAACAGCCCCGGGCAGATCGTCGTCAGCGGCCATCGCGACGCGGTCGAGCGCGCCGTCGCGCTGGCCGCCGAGCGCGGTGCGCGGCGCTCGATCATGCTGCCGGTCAGCGCCCCCTTCCATTGCCCGCTGATGCGCCCGGTCGCCGACATCATGGCCGAGGCGTTGGCCGACGGCGACGTTGCGCGCGCCGCTGGTGCCGCTCGTCGCCAACGTCACCGCCGCCGCGACCAGCGACCCCGACGAAATCAAGGAATTGCTGGTCGAGCAGGTTACCCAGATGGTGCGCTGGCGCGAAACGCGTGTTGCTGTTCGCCGCCGAGGAGGTCGAGGAGGTCGTCGAGATCGGCGCCGGCCGCGTGCTGGCCGGCCTCGATCAAGCGCATCGACCGCAAGCTCGGGGCTGTCTCGGTCGGCGCGCCCGCCGAGGTCGAAGCCCTGCATGAAGACGGCTGTAGGCAATGTTCGATCTCACCGGCCAGACCGCGCTGGTGACCGGCGCCTCCGGCGGTATCGGCGGTGCGATCGCGCGGGCGTTGCACGCGCAGGGCGCCGCGGTCGGCGCTGGCCGGGACGCGGGCGGCGGCGCTTGACGCGCTCGCCGACGAACTCGGCGAGCGCGCGCTTTCCCGTTGTCGCCGACCTGGCCGACCCGGAATGCGGCCGACCGCCTGGTGCACGACGCCGAGGCGGCGATGGGGCAGATCGACATTCTGGTCAACAATGCCGGCATCACCCGCGACAGCCTGGCGCTGCGGCTGCGCGACGAGGACTGGCAGAGCGGTCATCGAGGTCAACCTGACCGCCGCCTTCCGCCTGACGCGTGCCGCGCTGCGCGGCATGGTGCGGCGGCGCCACGGGCGGATCATCTGCATCACCTCGGTCGTCGGGGTCACCGGCAATGCCGGGCAGGCCAATTACGCCGCCACCAAGGCCGGGCTGATCGGCATGGCGAAATCGCTGGCGGCGGAGACCGCGACCCGCGGCATCACCGTCAACTGCATCGCGCCGGGCATGATCACGACCGCGATGACCGACAAGCTGACCGAGGATCAGCGCGGCCGCATCGCCGGGGCGATCCCGATGGGCCGATTCGGCGCGCCGGAAGATATCGCCGCCGCCGCGGTGTATCTGGCCAGCGCCGAGGCGGCCTACGTCACCGGCCAGACGCTTCCACGTCAATGGCGGCATGGCGATGGTTTGAGGTGGGTTTGCGCCGGTGGTAACGGTCCGCGCCGCCGCCGCCGAAACTTTTACACCGGCTGAAATCGTGTTATGTGAGCCGCGCCTTCAACGGTGCATGATGGCGGACATATCACGGCCGGGCCCGCGTCCGGGCGGCCGGGGCGCGGCGAAACCGGGCCAATTAGCAGCACGTAATCGAGGAATTGAGCGAATGAGCGACGTCGCCGAGCGGGTCAAGAAGATCGTCGTCGAGCATCTTGGCGTCGACGACGCCAAGGTGACCGAGAACGCCAGCTTTATCGACGATCTGGGCGCCGACAGCCTCGACACCGTCGAGCTGGTGATGGCTTTCGAAGAGGAATTCGGGTGCGAAATCCCCGACGATGCGGCGGAGAAGATCGTCACCGTCAAGGACGCGGTCAGCTTTATCGAGGCGCATAGCTGATCGTGCCCAGCATCGCACCAGCCTCGCGACCGCCGGGGCCCCGGCCTGCCGGCAGGGCTCTCGCATGCGTTCGCACCGTGATCCCCGCGAGTGCCGCTGGCATGAGGCGCGTCGTCGTCACCGGCATGGGGCTGGTGACGCCGCTCGGCATCGGGCTCGAGCGGGTGTGGGGCCGGCTGCTCGCCGGCGAATTCGGGGTCAGCGCGATCCAGTCCTTCGACGTGTCGGACCTGCCGTCGCGCATCGCCGCGCAGGTGCCGCGCGGCGACCGCGAATCCGGCCTGTTCAACGCCGACGACTGGGTGCCGCCCAAGGACCAGCGGCGCATGGACGAGTTCATCATCTTTGCGATGGCGGCGGCGACCCAGGCGGTCGAGGATTCCGGCTGGCATGCCCGGCGAGCGAAGAGGAGCGCGAGCGCACCGGCGTGATGATCGGCTCCGGCATCGGCGGCCTGCCCGGCATCACCGAGGGCGCGATCACGCTGGCAGGAGCGCGGCCCGCGGCGCATCTCGCCGTTCTTCATCCCGGCCAGCCTGATCAATCTCGCCTCGGGCAACGTCTCGATCCGCTACGGCTTCAAGGGGCCGAACCACGCCGTCGTCACCGCCTGCTCGACCGGCGCGCATGCGATCGGCGACGCGGCGCGGCTGATCATGCTCGACGACGCCGACGTCATGGTGTGCGGCGGCACCGAGGCGGCGATCTGCCGGCTCGGCCTCGCCGGGTTTGCCGCGGCGCGGGCGCTCTCGACCGATTTCAACGACGACCCGCCGCGCGCCTCGCGCCCCTGGGACCAGGACCGCGACGGCTTCGTCATGGGCGAGGGCGCCGGCATCCTGGTGCTCGAGGAATACGAGCACGCCAAGAAGCGCGGCGCCAAGATCTATGCCGAGGTGATCGGCTATGGCATGTCGGGCGACGCCTATCACCTGACCGCGCCGGCCGAGGACGGCAACGGCGCCTTCCGCTCGATGCGCAACGCGCTGAACAGCGCCCGCCTGTCGCCCGACAGGATCGACTACATCAACGCGCACGGCACCTCGACGCCGCTCGGCGACGAGATCGAGCTCGGCGCCGTCAAGCGGCTGTTCGGCGACCACGCCTACAGGCTGTCGATGTCGTCGACCAAATCGGCGATCGGCCATCTGCTCGGCGCCGCCGGCAGCGTCGAGGCGATCTTCTCGATCCTGGCGCTGCGCGACCAGGTGGTCGCCGCCGACGCTCAACCTCGAAAACCCGTCGCCGTCCTGCGACATCGACCTCGTGCCGAAGCAGGCGCGCGAGCGCAAGGTCGCCTACGTGCTGTCGAATTCCTTCGGGTTCGGCGGCACCAACGCCTCGCTGATTTTCCGGTCCGAGTGCCGGACCGGGTAGCTCAGCCGGTCCGGTGTCGTATGGTTTTGCGAGGGCGAGCGGCCGGAGCGTACGACGATGAGGTTTCTCCGCCTGCTGGCCTGGAGCTTTATCGCCGCCGCGCTGATCATCGCGGGGGTCGGCGGCGCCGGGTACTGGCTCTACCGCGACGCCGAGCGCGCCGGGCCCGCTCGCCGAGGCGCGCACCGTGGTCATCCCGGCCCATACCGGCGTTGCCGGCGATCGCCGAGCTGCTGGCCAGGAAGGCGTCATCCGCCATCCGCTGGTCTTCGAGGCTGGTGGCCCGGCTGTCCGGCCGCGGCGGCGCGCTGAAGGCCGGCGAGTACGAGTTTCCCGCCGCCGCCAGCGCGATGCAGACGCTCGACATCCTGGCCGGCGGCAAGACCGTCAAGCACCGGCTGACGATCCCCGAGGGGCTGACCAGCGCCGAGATCGTCGCGCTGGTGCGCGACGCCGCCGGCGCTGGACGGCGATGCCGGCCCGGCGCCGCCCGAGGGCGAGCTGCTGCCGGACACCTATGTCTACAGCTATGGCGACAGCCGCCAGGAGCTGATCGAGCGCATGCGGCGCGCGATGGCGCAGGCGCTGGCGCAGCTGTGGAGCGAGCGCCGCGCCGATCTGCCGCTCGCCGGGCCGCAGGAGGCGGTGATCCTGGCCTCGATCGTCGAGAAGGAGACGGCGCGCGAGGAAGAGCGGCCGCACATCGCCGGCGTCTTCATCAACCGGCTGCGCCTCGGCATGCGGCTGCAGGCCGACCCGACCGTGCTGTTCGCGCTGGCGCAGGGACAACGGCGGCAAGCTCGACCGGCCGCTGACGCATGCCGACCTGGCGGTCAATTCGCCCTACAACACCTATGTCAGACCAAGGGCCTGCCGCCCGGGCCCGATCGCCAATCCCGGGCAAGGCCGCGCTGCGCGCCGCGGTGCGGCCGGAGCGCACCGAGGAGCTCTATTTCGTCGCCGACGGCAGCGGCGGCCACGTCTTCGCCAAGACCCTGGCCGAGCAGACCCGCAACATCGCCCAATACCGCCGCGCCGCCTCGGCCGAGTCCGAAGCCGATGCGGCGCCGGACGCCGCCGCCGGCCGCCGACCGCCGATCCCGCGCCGAAGCCATGGCCGTCGCCGGCAAGCCAACCGCCGCCAGCCGCACCCGCACCGACGCCGCACCGCCGGCCCACGCCGCGCAGCAGGCCGCGCGCGCGCGCTGCCGCGCCGAACCCGGCCACCCCTGCCCGCATTGAGCCGCGCGGCGAGCCGGCGCGGCCGCATTGTTGCGCCCCCGGCCGGCGCGCTATAACGCCAGACGGCAGCAACGGGAGTAGCGGCAGCGTGGGCGTCGTCCAGCATGACCGGATTCGCCCGCGCCGAGGGCGAGGCCGACGGCATCTCCTGGGTCTGGGAGCTGAAGAGCGTCAACAGCCGCTCGCTCGACCTGCGCCTGCGCCTGCCGCCGGGCTTCGACGCGCTCGAACCGCAAATGCGCGCCGCCCTGGCGCGCCGCTGCCGCCGCGGCAATATCTCCGCCAATCTGTCGGTCACCCGCCTCGACGCCGCCGGCGATCCGCATCAACCGCGAGATGCTGGCGCAGATCGTCGCGCTGCTCGACGAGCTGGCCGGCGAGATCGAGGCGGCGCCGCCGCGGCTCGACGGCCTGATCGGCCTGCGCGGCATCATCGAGACGGTCGATGACGAGCCCGACGACGTCGTCGAGGCGCGCCGCGCCGCGGTCGCTCGACGGCTGGACCGCTGGCGCTCGACCGGCTGGCCACCGCCCGCACCGAGGAAGGCGCCCGCCTGTCGACGATACTGTCGGCGCAGCGCGCGCGAACTCGCCGCGCTGGTCGCGGCCGCCGCGCGCCGCGCCGCGGCGCAGCCCGCGGCGATCCGGGCGCGGCTCGCAAGGCCGCTCGCCGAACTCGCCGGGCTGGCGCCGACCATGCCGGAGGAGCGCGTCGCGCAGGAAGTGGCGATGCTGGTCACCCGCGCCGACATCCGCGAGGAACTCGACCGGCTGCGCGGCGCATCTCGCCCAGGCCGGCGATCTGCTGCGGCGCGGCGAGGCGGTCGGCCGGCAGCTCGATTTCCTGTGCCAGGAGCTGAACCGCGAAGCCAACACGCTGTGCTCGAAATCGGCCGATATCGAGCTGACCCGCATCGGCCTGGCGCTGAAGGCGGCGATCGAGCAGTTCCGCGAGCAGATCCAGAACGTCGAATGAGCGCGCCGGCCACGCGCGTCACCGCACCACGATCCAGCCGCCGCGGCTTTCTGCTGGTGCTGTCGTCGCCCTCCGGGCGCCGGCAAGACGACGATCACCCGCCGCCTGCTCGAACGCGACCCGAGCCTGTCGCTGTCGGTCTCGGTGACCACCCGGCCGCCGCGGCCCGGCGAGATCGACGGGCGGGATTACCAGTTCATCGACCAGGCCCGATTCGACGCGATGGTCGCGGCAGGCGAATTGCTCGAACACGCCACGGTGTTCGGCAATTGCTACGGCACGCCGCGCCAGCCGATCGAGGCGGCGCTCGAGGCCGGCCGCGACATCGTCACCGATATCGACTGGCAGGGCACGCAGCAGCTCAGCGGGAGCCTGCCGCACGACATCGTCACGATTTTCGTGCTGCCGCCGAGCATGGCGCGCTGGACGCGCGGCTGCGCCGCGCGCCCAGGACAGCGACGAGGTGGTCGCCGGCCGCATGGCGAAATCGGCCGAAGAGATGAGCCACTAGCCCGAATACGACTACGTCATCGTCAACGACGATCTCGATACACAGCGTCGCCGAGGTCGAGGCGATCGTCATCGCCGAGCGCCTCAGCCGCACCCGCCAGCGCGGCCTCGCCGATTTCGTCAATCGCGCTAAGGGCGGGGTGACACAGAATCCCCTCGCCCGCACCGCGGGAGAGGGTGGCGAGCAACGCGAGCCGAGTGAGGGAATCGCAGTCTAGACCCTCACCCGTCTCGCCGCTGCCGCGGTCGATCCACCCTCTCCCGCGGTGCAGAGGGGAATTATACCGGGATCGGGGGCTTCGCCTTTCAGCATCAGGCGGTAGAGGTAGCGGCGCTCGTTCATGTCGTAATCCGGGTTGGCCTTGTGCAGGACGCTGCGGTTGTCCCAGATCACCATGTCGCCGTAGCGCCATTGGTGGCGGTATTCGTATTTCTGCTGCGTCGCGTGGGTCATCAGTTCGGTGACGAGGTCGAGCGCCTCGTCGTCGGGCATGCCGACGATCGATTCGATCCGCACCGGGTTCATGAACAGCGCCTTGCGGCCGTTATCGGGATGGACCCGCACCAGCGGATGGATGCCCGGCGGCGGCAGCGCCTTGAGGCTCTCCTCGTTGAGCGGCTTCAAGCGCGCGGGCTGTATTTGCTGAGGTAGACGTGCACCGCTTTGAGCCCGTCGATCTTCTGCTTCATCGCCTCGGGCAACTCGTCATACGCGAGGTGCATGTTGGCGTATTGCGTGTCGCCGCCGCTGGTCGGCAGTCGCACCGGGTAGAGGATCGTCGCCTTGGGCGGCGCCGGATGGTTCGAGTGGTCGGTGTAAAGGTCTCGCCCGGAGATCATCAGCGCTTGCCAGGAACGTCTGCTCGTTGGTGACGTAGTACATCTCCGGAAAGCCGGGGATGTGGTGGTCCTTCTTGTCGTGCGGCTGCAATTCGCCGAACACCTGCACGGCGTGGATGAAATCGGCCGGCTCGTATTTCTGGTCGCGGATCACCAGCACGTGGTGCTGGGCCCAGGCGCGGTTGAGCGCCGTCTTGGTTTCGGCGTCGATCGGCTTGGAGAGATCGAGCCCGCGCACTTCGGCGCCGGTATGCGCGGTCAGCGGCGTGATCGTGTACGCCATGCGGCATCCTCCATCGATGGTTTCGGCGACTTTAGGACCGTCGACGATGCGGTCAAACCGGGCCGGTTGACCAGCCGGCGCGCGCCCGTTAGAGACCGCGCTCTACTCCTCCGACCATCCTGGCGTTGCCGATGTCGCCCGCCGTCCTCGCCGAGATCCGCGCGACGCTCGCGCTCGCGCTGCCGCTCGCCGCCGCGAATCGTGGCGCAGATGGCGATGGGGGTGACCGACACGGTCATGGTCGGCACGCTCGGCGCGGTGCCGCTGGCGGCGGTCGGGCTCGGCGCCGGGTTCTATTTCACCAGCGTGGTGATCTGCCAGGGCGTGCTGACCGCGGTGGCGCCGCTCGCGGCCTATGCGCTCGGCGCCGGCGACCGGGCGGCGGCGGGCCGGGTCGGCGGGCAGCGGGCTTGTGCTGCCGCGGCTGCTCTCGGTGCCGGTGGTCGGTCGCGATGATGCTGGCCGCCGGTTGCTCGGCCTGCATCGGCTACGACCCGGCACTGACCGCGCGAGATCGGCCGGTTTCTGCGCGCCGTCGCCTGGGGCGCGCCCGGCTTTCTCGGCTTTGCGGTCTTGCGCAGCCTGCTCGCCTCGCTGGCGCGGGCGCGCGCCGTGATGTCGTGCTGGTGCTGTGCGTGCCGGCCAATGTCGGTGCTGAACTGGGTGCTGATCTTCGGTCATCTCGGGCTGCCGCGCGCTGGGGCTGACGGGCGCCGGCTATGCCTCGGCGATCGTCCAGTGGCTGATGTTTCTCGGGCTGGCGCGGCGGTGTGGCGGCTGTCGCCGCGCGGCGACCCGCGCACCGGCTGCGCGGCGGCATCGCCGAGACCTGCGCGGATATCCGCCGCATCCTGCGCTCGGCGTGCCGATCGGCGGATTGCAGGCGCTGGAGATCGGGGTCTTCGTGATCTCGGCGGTGCTGGTCGGGCTGTTCGGCGCCGATGCGCTGGCGGCGCACCAGATCGCGATCAACTACGCCAGCATCACCTTCATGGTGCCGCTCGGCATCGGGCAGGCGGCGACGGTGCGGGTCGCGGCGGAACGCGGCGCCGGGAGCACGGCGGCGGCGCGGCGCGCGGCGTTTGTCGCGCTGGGGCTCGGCGCTGGTGCATGGCCGCGTCGGCCGTGGTCGCTGGGCCGCGCCGCGCATGATCGTCTCCGCCTATGTCGCGGTCGGCAACCCGGACAACGCAGCCTCGTCGCGTTGGCGCTCCGATTCCTCGCCTTCGCCGCGGCGTTCCAGATCGTCGACGGCATCCAGACCGTCGCGGCGGGCGGGTTGCGCGGCTATCACGACACCGCCGTGCCGATGCTGCTGGCCGGCGCTCGGCTATTGGGTGATCGGGTTCGCCGGCGGCTGGGCCCTGGCCTTTCCGCTCGGGCTCGGCCCCATCGGGCTATGGTGGGGCTTCGTGCTCGGGCTGGCGACGGTCGCGGCGCTGCTGACCGCGCGGTTATGGCGCCGGGCAATCCACGATCGGGCGGTTCCCGACCAGGAGCCGCGGCGCCGCTCAGGTGACCTGAGCCAGTTCGCGTGCCCGCGGCGAATGCGCGGCGGCGGCGTGGTCCTTGGCCAGCACGGTATAGACCGCCGGCAGCACGAACAGCGTGAACAGCGTGCCGACCGACATGCCGGCGACGACCACGACGCCGATCGAGAAGCGGCTCGCCGCGCCGGCGCCGGTGGCGGTGAGCAGCGGCACCAGGCCGACCACCATCGCCGCCGTCGTCATCAGGATCGGACGCAGCCGGACCCGCGCCGCCTGCTCGATCGCGCGGCGCCGGTCGAGCCCCTCGCTGACCTGCAGCTGGTTGGCGAACTCGACCATCAGGATGCCGTGCTTGCTGATCAGCCCGATCAGCGTCACCAGCCCGACCTGGGTGTAGATGTTCATCGTCGCGAGGCCGAAGAACAGCGGGATCAGCGCGCCGCAGATCGACATCGGCACGCTGACCAGGATCACCAGCGGGTCGCGCAGGCTCTCGAACTGCGCCGCCAGCACCAGGAAGATCACGATCAGCGCGAAGACGAAGGTGAGCGACCAGCTGGTTGCCTTCGCGCACGTATTGCCGCGAATCCGACAGGTAGTCGTGGCTGAACCCGCGCGGCAGTTGAGCCGCCTGCTGTCTTCGAGGAAATCGACCGCCTGGCCCATCGTCACGCCCGGCATCGGCACCGCCTGGAAGGTCGCCGAGTTGAGCTGGTTGTAGCGGGTCAGCGCGTTCGGCGCGGTCGTCGGTCTTGACCGTGACCAGGTTCGACAGCGGCACCTGCTGGCCGGCCGCCGAGGTCACGTAATACTGCGTCAGCGTGTCCGGCGGTCAGCCGGTCGGCGCGCGGCACCTGCGGGATCACCTCGTAGGAGCGGCCTGCGAGGTTGAAGCGGTTGACGTAGTTCTCGCCGACCAGCAGCGCCAGCGTGTCGCCGATCGCCTGCATCGTGATGCCGAGCTCGTTGGCCTTGTTGCGGTCGATATCGACCTCGATCGTCGGCTGGTTGAAGGCGAGGTCGCTGTCGACGACGATGAACAGGCCGCTCTTGCGCGCGGCGTCCTTGATCTTCTCCATCGCGTTGTAGATCGTCTTGAAATCGCCGGTCGAGTTGATCACCATCTGCACCGGCAGCCCGCCGATCGAGGCCGGCAGCGGCGGCAGCGAAAAGGCGAAGGCCTGCATCCCCTCGACCGGCATTGACCTTCTCCTGCAACAGCGGCTTGATCTGCTGGGCGCTGCGGCGTGCGCTCGCTCCACGGCTTCAGGATCATGCCGGCGATGCCCTGGTTCGGGCCCGAACCGGCCGTTGACGACAAAGCGCAGATCCGCCTCGGGGAACGAGCGTCAGCGCCTTGTCGAGCTCGTCGCCATAGGCGTCGGGATAGTCGAGGTTGGCGTATTGCGGCGCCTTGGTCAGCGCGAACAGCACGCCCTGGTCTTCTTCGGGCGCCAGTTCCTTGTTGGTGTTGATGTACATGAAGCCGAGCGCGACGAACACCGCGATCGCGAACAGCGCGGTCACCGGCCGATAGTCGAGCGAGCGATCGAGCCGCCGGCCATAGGCGTCGGCGAGCCGCGAGAAGCCGCGGTCGATCGTTGCGGGCGAACCGGCCCTGCGCCGAGGTGCGGCTGAGCAGCAGCGAGCACATCATCGGCGACAGGGTCACCGCGACGATGCCGGAGATGATCACCGCGCCGGCGAGCGTGAAGGCGAACTCGCGGAACAGCGTCGCCGGTGACGCCGCCGAGAAAGCCGATCGGGCGCATAGACCGCCGCCAGGGTCAGGGTCATCGAGATGACCGGGCCGGCGATCTCGCGCGCGCCGATCAGCGCCGCCTGCGGCGGCGCTGTGCCCTCCTCGATATGGCGGTAGACGTTTTCCAGCACGACGATCGCGTCGTCGACCACGAGGCCGATCGCCAGCACCATCGCCAGCAGGGTCAGCAGGTTGAGGCTGAAGCCCAGCGCCGCCATCAGGATGCCGGCGCCGATCAGCGACAGCGGGATCGTCACGATCGGGATCAGCACCGAGCGGAAGCTGCCGAGGAACAGGAAGATCACCACGACGACGATGACCACCGCCTGGCCGAGCGACAGCTCGACCTCGTCGATCGAGGCCTGGATGAACTTCGTCGAATCGTAGGCGACCTGCATCTTCGACCGACGGCGGCAGGTTGCGCTCGATGTCGGGCAGCAGCGCGCGCACGCCCTTGACCAGCGACAGCGGGTTGCCGGTCGGCGTCGCCTGGACGCCGATGAACACGGCGTGCTGGCCGTTCATCGCGACGCTCGAAGTCCAGCTTTGCGCGCCGAGATCGACCTTGGCGATGTCCTCCAGCCGCACGAGCGCCGCCGTCGGCGCACTTGACCACCATGCGCTTGAACTGGTCGACGTCGGTCAGGCCGGTGTGGGCATCGATGTTGGTGACCGTGAAGATAGCCTTTGGCCTGGCCCGGCGCCGACTGGTAGTTGTTGGCGCGGATCGCCGCGACACGTCGGCGGCGGAGATGCCGCGCGCCGCCATTGCGCCGGGATCGAGCCACAGCCGCATCGCAAAGGTCTGGCCGCCGAGGATATCGGCCGAGGCGACGCCGTCGACCGTCGACAGCAGCGGCTGCACGACCCGGGTCAGGTAGTCGGAGATCGCCGCGGCTCGACAGTTCGGCGCTGCGAAAACCCGATATACATGACCGCGGTGGTCTGGCCGGTCGATTTCAGGATGACCGGGTCCTGCGCCTGCCGTCGGCATCAGGTATTTGACCTGCTGCACCTTGGCCATGATGTCGGTCAGCGCCTGGCTCGGGTCGTAATTCAGCTTGATATAGGCGGTGACGGTGCTGGTGCTCTGGATCGAGCTCGAGGTCAGGTAGTCGATGCCCTCGGCGGTCGCGACCGCCTGCTCGATCGGCGTCGTGATAAAGCCCTGGATCAGGTCGGGCGACGCGCCGGGATAGGTGGTCGTGACCGTGATCGTCGTGTTGAACAGCCGCGGATATTGCCGGATCTGCAGGCCCGAGCATGCATTTCAGCCCGATCAGCAGGATCAGCAGGCTGACGACCAGCGCCAAAACCGGCCGGCGGATAAAGATGTCGGTGAAGTTCATGCTGCGTACAGCCCGTTCGACGTGAAAATCGCCTGCGGAAACAGGGCGGCCGCGCCGCCTCTGCCCTTATTGCGGCGTCGGGTTTTCCGGCGGTTGCGGCGGCGGGTTGCCGGTCACGACGACCGCCGCGCCGTTCTGCAATTTGACCTGGCCGGCGGCGACGACCTGCGTCGCCCGGCTTGATCCCGGACAGGATCGCCACCTTGTTGTTCCAGCGCGTGCCGGTCTTGACCGGCGTGCGATACGCCTTCAGCACCGGCTTGCCGTCGGCGTCGGTGCCGTCCTGGCGGATCACATAGACGCTGTCGCCATAGAGCGTGTAGTCGACCGCGGTCTCCGGCAAGACCACCCGGTCGGGTTCCGGCGGCAGCACGACCGCGGCGTTGACGAACATGCCGGGCAACAGGATTTCATCCGGGTTTGCCATCGTCGCCTGCACCATCATCGTGCGCGTGTCCGCGCGGATCTGCGGTTCGATCGTCGTGATGGTTGCGCTGAACTTGCGGCCCGGAAACGCGTCGGCGGTGAGATCGACCTTCTGGCCCAGCTTGATCTCCGAGCGCATCGTCGAGGGCAGCGTGAAGTTGACGTACAGCTGCTTGAGATCGGTCAGCGTCACGATCGCGGCGCCAATGTTGACGTATTGCCCGAGATCGATCTGGCGCACGCCAAGCCGTCCGGCAAACGGCGCGCGGATCAGCTTCTGGGCGATCATCGCCTCGGTCTTGATGATCATCGCCCGCGTCTGGTCGAGTTGCGACTGCGTCTGGTCGACCGTTTCCTGCGGGCCAACCTGGCGCTGCGCCAGAATCCGGGCGCGCTCAACCGAAATTGAGTTCCACCGCGCCTGCGCCTGGTAGTTGGCGAGGTCGCCCCGCTCCGGCGCGTCGTTGAGTTGCACCAGCGGGTCGCCGGCCTGCACCATCGCACCCGGCTGGAACAGGATGGCTGTCACCCGGCCGCCGATTTCCGGCGTGATCGTCACCTGATGGACCGCCACGACCGACCCGATGCCGTTGGCAAAGCGCGGCACCGATTCGCTGGTCGCCTTGACCGCCGCAATCTGCGCCGGCGGCGGCTTGTTGCCGGCAAAGAACGTCGCGATCATCTTGCTCGCGATACCAGTTGAACCCGTAAAGCCCGCCCAGCACGATCGCCAGCAACAACCCGACGATCAGAAACCACAGCACGGTTCGCGGGCGCCGTGCCGCTCGTTGTGGCGCAGTATGGGGCGGCGCAGCATACGGCGGCGCGGTATGGGCCGGGGCATCCCGGGTAACCGGATGCGCAGGAATCACAGGGCTCAGATCGCCATCCATGACATGGACCCTTTAATCGGCTAATCGGCTGCCGCGATCAGCGGCCCCTGGGTGGTGGCTGCAATGGCCGCGGCATTCATGCCAAAGCCACGCAGAATGAAAGATGCGGCTTCATCAACCTGCTGCTCGATATCGCCTTGATAGGGGATGCAGCTCGGTCCGGGCAACGCGGCAAACGCCATCATCGCCGCGACGTGATGGGCGAACCAGAACAGATTGGCCGGCGCATCGCGGGGCGGCGTCACGTCGCCGGCCGCGACCGCCGCGTTGAACGATGCCTCGAACAGCGGCACGACCCGGTCCGACACGGTCTCGAACAACTCGCGGGCATAGTCGCCGTCTTCGAGGAAACTGTGCAGGACCAGCCGCATGCGCGAATCGAGATCGGCCCGGTCGTACTCGATGCCTTGCAAAAACCGCCGGACCATGAAACGGATCATGCCGACCAGCGTTTCGGTCGAGGGCTTTAAGGTCGCGAGCTGTTCAAGCGCCGGGTCGCCCTCGCAGCCGAGCGTCAGGATTTCGCGGTAAAGCGACTGCTTGCTCGGAAAGTGGCGGAACAGCAGCGCTTCCGAGATTCCGGCGGCTTCCGCCAGTTCGCGCGTCGTCGTGCCGGCAAAGCCCTTGCGCGCGAAAAGCGGCACGGCGGCGCTGACGATGGCTTTGCGGCGCTCGTCGCTATCAAGCCGGGTAACGGCCATTCGCGGTGAAGTAAGCACTCACTTACATCGTGTCAACCGCCGGGCCTGCGACGATTATGCGACGATCTCCTCGATCCGCCCGGCGGCAAGGCGAAAGATGCGGTCCTGCGGCACCGGCAGGCTCAGCGCCTCGGCGCGCGGCAGATTGGCATAGAGCCCACGCATCACCCGCGTCACGACACCGTGGCACACAACAATCCGCGGCGTGCCGTCCTGCTCTGCCAGCCACAAGGCGATGCGGCCGGCGAACGCGTCATAGGTTTCGCCGTCGGGCGTGCGGAAATACCATTCGTGCCGCCCTTCGCCCTTGAACATCGCCGGCGCGCGGGCGCGCAATTCGGCGCGATCCACTCCGTCCCACGAGCCGAGCGAGATTTCGCGCAGCCGCTCGTCAACGCTGACCGATGTGCCACCGAGCACTTGGGAGATGATCTCGGCGGTGCGCCGGGCGCGTCCCAGCGGGCTGGCGACGATCGGCGCGGCGGCGGCCTCCGGCACCGCGCGCAGCCGAATTCCGACTGCCTCCGCCTGCGCCACCCCGCGCGCGGTCAGCGGCGAGTCGCTCCAGCCCTGGTAGCGGCCGATCAGGTTCCACTCGGTCTCGCCGTGCCGCACCAGGAAAATCGTCACCGCGACCGCCGCAGGCGGTACAGCACATGCCGCAGGAGCAGCCGCGGCGTGCGCAACGCGACCGCCATTATTTCTTGCCGCCGCCGGCCATCTGATTGCGGAACATCTCCTGCAGCTGCTCGAACCCCTTGAGGCCGGCCGGCAGCCAGGTTTTCAGCATGGTTTCGGGGTCGAGCGCGTTCATATTGGCCCGCAACCGCTCTTCGACCTCCTTCAGCAAGGCCTCCTGCAACGGCTGGACATCGGGCAACCCGAAAAACGCCCGCAATTCCTTGGGCGTGCAATCGACATCAAAGCTGATCTTCATCGGCCGGTCCTCTGATGGTTCAGATGGGCCTAGTTTCCGACGGTCCAGTTGGCCGGATCGAACAGTGCGAGAACGGCCGACATTCCGGTCAGCGACAGGCCGAGGATGATGACATAGGTGTGGATCGGCTTCTGGACGGTCTGCACCATCGTTACCCACAAAACATAGGCGAACAGAACGACGACACCGGCGACGAGCAACAGAGTTGCCATGCTTTCCGCTCCGCGGTTTTAGCAATCGTAAAGGGTTTCGGCACATATATTACGGCCAGAGGGCGGCAATGATAAGAAAAAGCCGCGCGCGGGCATGGGACAAAGGGGATGATCGGCTGGGCATTGCGGGTGCTGGTCATCTGGGGGGTGGTTGGCCTCCTGGTTTATGTCTTTATCGGCGAGCGGCTGACAAATTTGACCGATCTGTCAGCCCCCCTTCCGGTCGCGACAAAACCGGCGCCGCCGAACACCGCGGCGGCGCGGCCGAACTCATTGGTCTACCGCGCGAACAGCCAGGGCCATGTCATTCTCGAAGGGGCGGCGAATGGCGCCCCGGTGCGGTTTCTCGTCGATACCGGCGCGACCCTGGTGGCGCTGACGGCGAAGGATGCCGAGGCCGCCGGCATTACCCGCGGCGAATTGGTGTTCAACCACAGCGTCTCGACCGCCAACGGCGTCGCCCGCGTCGCGACGATCCGGCTGCGCGAATTGCGGGTCGGCCAGTTTTCGGTCTCCGATGTGCCGGCGGTCGTGGTCGAGCAGCTGAATATTTCGCTGCTCGGGCAGAGTTTTCTAAAGCGCCTCGACAGCTATGAAATGCGCGACGGCGTGCTGACGCTGAACTGGAACTGAGCGCGCCCTTTTCTTGACAAGCGGCGGCCGATCGTGCGTGTTCGCCGCCTCTCACCACCGCCGGAAAAACTGCGATGCACGCCTACCGCACCCATCATTGTGGCGCCCTGCGCCTCGCCGAGGCCGGCATTGCCGCCCGGCTGTCGGGCTGGGTGCACCGCAAGCGCGATCACGGACAGTTGCTGTTCATCGATTTGCGCGACCATTACGGCATCACGCAATGCGTCATCGACGTGTCGTCGCCGCTGTTTGCCGCCGCTGACGCGCTGCGCCTCGAAACCGTGCTCACGGTGACCGGAAAGGTCACGGCGCGGTCGGCCGACACGGTCAACTCGAACCTCCCCACCGGCGAAATCGAGCTGGTCATTGCCGAATTGACGGTGCAATCGGTCGCCGAGCCATTGCCGTTGCAGGTCAACAGCGACGCCGATGCCGGCGAGGATGTCCGCCTGACCTACCGCTTTCTCGACCTGCGGCGCGAGCGGGTCCATGCCAACATCATGCTGCGCTCGCAGGTCATCGCCTCGATCCGCCAGCGGATGATCGCGCAGGGTTTCGCGGAGTTTCAGACCCCGATCCTGACCGCCAACTCGCCGGAGGGCGCCCGGCCCTATTACGTGCCGAGCCGGCTGCATCCGGGGCAGTTCTACGCGCTGCCGCAGGCACCGCAGCAGTTCAAGCAATTGCTGATGGTGGCCGGGTTCGACCGCTATTTCCAGATCGCACCGTGCTTTCGCGACGAAGCCAGCCGCGCCGACCGCTCGCCCGGCGAGTTCTATCAGCTCGACCTGGAGATGTCGTTCGTCACCCAGGAAGATGTGTTCGCGGCGGTCGAGCCGGTGCTGCACGGGGTGTTCGAGGAATTCGGCAACGGCCGCAGCGTTACTCCGTCGCCCTTCCCGCGCATCACCTATGCCGACGCGGCGCTGAAATACGGCACCGACAAGCCTGATCTGCGCAACCCGATCGAGATGCGCGATGTGACCGAAACCTTCCGCGGCTCGGGCTTCCGCATCTTCGCCGGCATGATCGCGGCGGACGACAAGGTGCGGGTGCGCGCGATCCCCGCCCCGACCGGCGGCAACCGCGCCTTTTGCGACCGGATGAACTCGTGGGCGCAGGGCGAGGGACAGCCGGGGCTCGGCTATATCTTCTTCCGCGACGGCGAGGGTGCCGGGCCGGTGGCGCGCAATCTCGGGCCGGAGCGCACCGAGGCCTTGCGCGGCGAACTCGGCCTCGGCAATGGTGACGCGGTGTTTTTCGTCGCCGGCGTTCCATCGGCCTTCGCGCAATTCGCCAGCGCGGCGCGGCTGCGCATCGGCCGCGACCTCAACCTCGTCGAGGAAGGCACCTTCCGCTTTTGCTGGATCGTCGATTTCCCGATGTACGAGCGCGACGAGGCCACCGGCAAAATCGAGTTCAGCCACAACCCGTTTTCTATGCCGCAAGGCGGCCTCGAAGCGCTGGAAACGCAGGACCCGCTGTCGATCCTCGCCTACCAGTACGACATCGTGTGCAATGGCATCGAATTATCGTCCGGCGCGATCCGCAACCATCTGCCCGAGATCATGTACAAGGCGTTCGGCATCGCCGGCTATCCCGCCGAGGAGGTCGAGGCGCGGTTTGGCGGCATGCTCAAGGCGTTTCGCTTTGGCGCGCCGCCGCATGGCGGTTCGGCGCCGGGCATCGACCGCATCGTCATGCTGCTGGCCGACACGCCCAACATCCGCGAAATCGTCGCCTTCCCGATGAACCAGCAGGCCCAGGACCTCTTGATGCAAGCCCCCGCGCCACTCTCATCCGAGCGGCTCAAGGAACTGCACATCCGCCTCGACCTACCGCCGGTCCGTTCGACGCGGTGACGACCGACGGCCCGATCAGTCTCCGCTGGTGGGCCTTCGCGGATCTGTCCGTGGAGCTGCTTTATGAGCTTTTGCGCTTTCGCCAGGCGGTCTTTGTTGTGGAGCAGGGTTCGCCCTACGCCGATCTCGACGGCCTCGACCAGCGCGCCTCCCACCTGACGCTCCGCCTCGATGGGACGCCGGCCGGCTATCTGCGGGTCATCCCGTTTCCCGAACGCCACCGCGTCGCAATCGGGCGGGTCGCCGTAGCAGAGGCGCTCCGTGGGCAGGGCATCGCCCGTCGCCTGATGGGCGAGGCACTGGCGCTCTGTCGCCGCGAGCATACCGGGTGGACCGTCAAAATCAGCGCCCAGACCTACCTCGCGCCATTTTACGAGAGGCTCGGCTTCCGCGCGGCGTCCCCGGAATATGACGATTTCGGCATCGCGCACGTTGACATGGTGTTGGAGCGCAACTGAACTGCCGCTGAGGGGATCAAGATCAGCCGGGATTGGCGGCGCGGCGGCGGCTGAACAGCAGCGCGGAGACGCCCCAACCGGCCGCGAAGATCGCGATCACGGCGAACCCGGCATTGCCGAGCGTCTCGTTGAGGCGGGCGACGAATGGCAGCTGGTCGGCGACGAGGCCCAGCAATTCGACGCCGCCAATCCCGACCGCGACGACCACCGACAGCGCAGTCATCGCCAGATTATAGCGCAGCTTGCGCAAGGGCTCGACAAAGGCCCAGCCATAGGCGCCGACCATCAGTACACTGTCGCCGGTATCGACCAATGCCATGCCGGCCGCGAACAGGGCCGGAAACACCATCGCCTGCCACGGTGACATGCCCTGCGCCGATTGCGTCGCGGCAATCCCGAGCAGCCCGATCTCGCTGGCGGTGTCGAAGCCGAGCCCGAACAGGAAGCCGAGCGGGTACATCTGCCAGCTGCGCCGCACCGCGCGCAGCAGGGGCCGCAACACCCGCGCCAGCAATCCGCGACCCGACAGCAAGTCGGCCAGCGCCGCGTCATCGATCGTCCCGCCGCGCGTCGCCGCGCGGTAACGGCGCCAGATTGCGCGCAGGATGATCAGGTTCGCCACCGCGATCGCCAGCAGGAAGGCGGCGGAGACGATGGTGCTGATGGTTTCGCCGATGCCATGCAGATCGAGCAGCGGGCCGTGCAGGCTGGCCGCGGTCGCGGCGATCACCGCCGACGCCAGCGCGACAACCGTCGAATGCCCGAGCGAGAAATAAAACCCGACGGCGAGCGGGCGGCCTCCCTCCTCCATCAGCTTGCGCACGACATTATCGATCGCCGCGATGTGGTCGGCATCAACCGCATGGCGCAACCCGAGGAGCCATGCGAGCAGCGCGGTCGCCAGCAGGTCCGGTTTGCCGGCAAAGGCCAGCGAGGCCCAGCCCCAGGCGGCGGCATTCGCCGCCAGCAAAAACCCGAACAGGCCGAAAACCGCGCGGCGCTGTCTCCGCGCGATCATGCCGCCAGCCCGCGCGCCAGCGCGCAAAAATCGGCGACGGACAGTTCCTCGGCGCGTGCCGTGCCGGCGAGGCCGGCGCCGGCGAGCAGCGGCTCGACCGGCACGCCGAGCGCCTTCAGGCTCGACCGCAGCATCTTGCGGCGCTGTCCGAAGGCGGCGGCGGTGACCCGCTCCAGCGCCGCCTTTGCGGCGGGAGCGAGCGGCGCGGGCCGCGGCACCAGCATGACGACGCTGGAGGTCACCTTCGGCGCCGGGACAAAGGCGCGCGGCGGCAGGTCAAACAGGATTTTGGGCTCGGTCAGCCACTGCGTCAGCACCGACAGCCGGCCATAGGCCGGGCTGCGTGGTGCTGCGACGAGCCGCTCGGCAACCTCGCGCTGGAACATCAAGGTCAGGCTCTCGTACTCGGCGATGCGGTCGAACCAGCGCAGCAGCAAGGCGGTGGCGATGTTATAGGGCAGGTTGGCGACGATCTTGCGCGGCGCCGGCGCCAGCGCCGCCGCATCGAGCGCCAGCGCGTCGCCCTCGATCACCTCGATCCGGCCGGGGTAGGCAGCAACGATCTCGGCCAACGCCGCGAGACAGCGCGGGTCGCGCTCGATCGCGAGGACATGGCTTGCACCCTCGTCGAGCAGGGCGCGGGTCAACCCGCCGGGGCCGGGGCCGATCTCAATGATCGTGCCGGCGTCGAGCGGGCCGGCGGCACGGGCGATGCGCCGGGTCAGGTTCAGGTCGAGGATGAAATTCTGCCCGAGGCTGCGGCGGGCCGCGATGCCGTGGCGCGCGATGACCTCGCGCAGCGGCGGCAGCGCCGGGCCCGGCGCGAGAGGTTCGGCGGCCACCGCCGCGGGGAGCACCACCGGCTCAGGCGGACAGGCGACGCGCCGCCATCGCCGCGGCAAGCCGCAAGGCGGCGATCAGGCTGTCCGGCCGCGCGACGCCCTGTCCGGCGATGTCGAACGCCGTCCCGTGGTCGGGCGAGGTACGGATGAACGGCAGACCGAGCGTCACGTTGACCGCGCCGTCGAAATCGAGCGTCTTGATCGGGATCAGCGCCTGGTCGTGATACATGCACAAGGCCGCGTCGTAACCGCGCCGCGCCGCCGCGTGGAACATCGTGTCGGCGGCGAGCGGCCCGCGCGCGTCGATACCGGCGGCGCGCAACTCGGCGACCGCCGGCGCAACGATATCGATATCCTCACGGCCGAGCGCACCGGCCTCGCCGGCATGCGGGTTGAGCCCGGCGACCGCGAGCACCGGCGCGGCAATCCCGAAATCGCGCCGCAGCGCCGCGTCGGTGACCAGTCCGGCCTCGACGATCGCCCCTGTGGTCAATTCCGCAATGGCCCGCCGCAGCGATAGGTGGATCGTCACCGGCACCACCCGCAATTCGGGCGACGCCAGCATCATCACCGAATGCGCGCCGCCCCCCGCCAGTTCAGCGAGGTATTCGGTATGGCCGGGATGACGGAAGCCGGCGCGGTACAAGACATCCTTGTTGATCGGATTGGTGACCAGCGCCGCCGCCCGGCCGGCCTGGACATCGGCAACGGCGCGGTCGATCGCGCCGATGACCAGCCGCGCATCTGCCGGATCGGGCTGGCCTGGAGCGGCGCGGACGGCGCCACCGACCGGCAGCACCGGCAGAGCCTCCGCAAAAACCGATGCCGCTTCGATGGGATCGGCGATGGCGCGAACCGGCACGTTCCAGTCGAGCCGGCCGGCCAGGGCGATCAGGCGGGCCGGGTCATCGATCGTGTAGAACACCGGCACCCTGTCGCGATGTTCGCACCATGCGCGGAGCGTGATCTCGCCGCCAATCCCGGCCGGCTCGCCCATCGTCAGAGCGAGCGGTAGCGCCATGCGGCTACACCCTCACGTCGACATAGGCGGCGCGGCGCAAATCGCGCAGGTAGCGCCGCGCCACCGTATCGAGGCGCTGCTTTGACAGCGAGTTCGACCACCTCGTCGCGACTGGTCCCGCTACCACCGCCGCCACCGGCAGACTTGCCGCAAACCATGATAACGCCGACGCCGTTCTTCTGGATGATCGGTTCCGATGCCTGCCCGATCTGCAATTTGTTGACCAGGGCGCGCATCTGCGGCGAGATGCTGGCGGTGCGCAACTTGCCCTCGCTGGACAATTGTGGCGCCTTTTCCTTGCCGATCTTCAACAGGCTTGGGCAGTCCTTGGCGGCGCCACGCACGCTTTCCGCCTCGCCGACGGCGGCGCGTTTCGCCGCGTCGCCGGCCTGCGGCGGCAGCGGGAACACCACCTGGACGATGTCGAAGACCTCCTCCTGCTCACCGCCGCCGCTGGTGCCGTTACGGCGGTCAAGCACCAGCACGAGGTAATAGCCGCCGCCAGTCTTGATCGGCTCCGACAGCTGACCCGGCCGCATCTGCGCCACCGCCTTGCCGATTTCCGCGGGCAGCTGATCCGGGCGCACCCAGCCGATATCGCCGCCGACCGCCGCGGTCGCCGATTGCGAGAATTGCTGAGCCACCGCGGAAAACCGCGCCCCATGACGCATCTGCTCCGACAGGCGCTCGGCGAGATGGCGCACATCCTCTTCCTGCGACGGATTATCGACCGCGAGAAAGATTTCGCCGACCCGGCTTTGCGGCTCATTGGCATGCGCCTTGGCGTTTTTCATCGCCTCGTCGATTTCCTCGTCGGAGATTTCGATGGTCTGCGATGCCTGCCGCCGTACCAGCTTGGCCCACACCAGCGAGGCGGTCACCTGATTGACCAGCGAGCTTTTGTCGATCCCGCGCGACTTCAGGAATTCGGTAAGCTGTCCGGGGTGCATGTTGTTCTGTTTTTCAAGCTGCTCGAAAGCGGCCTTGACCTCGGCATCAGTGGCCGTGACGTTCTTCTTCTTGGCCTCCTGCAGCTCGAGCTTTTCATCGATCAGCGAGCGGAGCACCTGCGCCGCGATTTTCTGGCGGGTTTCCGGGGAATCCGGAATGTTCGACGAGCCGATGACCATGCGGACGCGTGACGACAGATCAAAGACCGAGATCACGTCGTCGTTGACGACGGCGGCGATGCGCATTTCCGGCGCGCTCGGGCCACCCGGGCGGCCGGGAGTGGGTTGACCGGGGGCAGATTGGCCCGGGGCAGATTGACCCGGTGGCGCCTCACCTCGGGCGCCCTGGCTTGCCGCGCTCGCGCGCGGCACCCCGGCAGGCGATTGCGGACCCGCCGGCCGAGCTGTCCCGACATGGCCCAAAAACAGTGCGAGCGCGACACCACTCGCGCACATCCAGCGAACCCGCACCATCGACACGCGACCCTGCTTACTTTTCCGAGGCGAGACCCTACACCTTCGCTGCCGCGCTGTCGCCGGCCCCGGCATCGCCCGAGTACCGCCCGGCCCTTTCGCCAAGGCGCGGTCAGGAACTTCCGCCGGCGGACAGGACGGTGCCGCCGATTTCGCCGAGGTTCTTGAAGACAACGCTAAACAGCACCGACACGCCCGGGGTCACGTCGCCGTTGCGAATTCCCGACTGGGTCACGGAACCGATAAACGACATGCACTCGTCCTGGTAGATCGCCGCCAGCGTCGCATAGAGGCTGGTGCTGTTCGATTGCGGGGTGAGGACACCGTTGACCAGATTGCTCGAATTCGTGAGGTTGATCGTCTCGGCACCGGCCAGCGACCAATAGCGCGAGAGCTTTGTTGTCACGTTGATGGTCAGCTGTTCGCGCTTGCCGTAGAGCAGAGTCTGGCCGGTCGTCGGAATGGTTACGACATCGCTCTGCGACTGCGGCGGCATCAGCAGGTAGTTGAGGCCGACCCGGAAATTCTGCGGTCCGGCGCTGAACCCGACTTCCTGGCTGCGGCTGCTCAACGTGCTCTTGTCGAGGCGGAAGCGGTAGATCAGGTCGAGATACGAGTTGGGCGACATCACGACCCGCCCGACGACATCCGATACGCGCTTCGTCGCGCCCGAATCCGGCGGCAGGTAGATGTTGTCCTGGGCCCGGACGCTCTGGCCGATGATCATCCGGTAATTGCCGCCATCCTTGTTGTAGAGACCGGTTTTCAGCGCGTAATCGACCCGCTGGCCGGTATCGAGAATGTCATAGCCGGCCAGCCGGTCCGGGCGGAACAGGTCGGTGTCGCGCAGTTGGTAGCCGAGGCTGTCCTCGTTCGGGATCTTGTGGTTGTTGCCGGAGTTCGGCCCGGCAAAGACTCCGGCGATCGGCTCGATGATCGCCGTCGTGTCGCCGAAATGGTTGGCGAGCGGATAGTTCCAGGTCAACCCGACCTGCGGGAAGGCGCGCGCCATCGCATAGCTGTGGCTGATCGGGTCGATCGCCGGCGCGCCGTTCTGCGGGAAAAAGGCGCTCGGCAGGTCGGGGTTTGACAGCGAGCTTAGGCCCGAGACGGAATAGGCGTCGCCGCGCACCGTCGCCATGAATTTGTACTGGCCGCCGATCCCGTCGCGGAAGGTCTTTTCCCAGCCGCCGCCGAGCGACAGGCGGCGCGTCTGCGTCCCGACCTCGCGGACGATGTCGAGCAGGTTGGCGTTGAGCTTGAGGATGCCGCCCCAGCTGTCCGGCTCGCTCTGCCAGCTGCGGTTGATGACCGGCAGGACGATCGGCTGCGTCGAGTCGCCGAGGCCGGGCTGCAACGGCTCAAACAGGTAGGCGTTGACGTCGGTCTCGGTGCGCGGCTCAAAGCCTTCGAGATAGGCCCGGCTGATCATCGCGTTGAGCAGCGGGTTGCCGAAGCCGAAGCGCAGCAGATAGGTCTGGTCGGACACCCGCTGGATCTGCAGCCCGGTGCGGTAGTTCTCGTCGAGATTCCACACGCCGCTGGCATTGATATGACCCCGCCACTGGCTGCCGGTGTCGGTATTGCTGCCCTCGCCGACGTTGCTGTAGTTGATGCTACCGACGGCATCGAGCATGCCGTTGCTGAAGCGCTGGCGGTATTCCGAGGCGAGCAATTCGCCGGCCCGGCTCGTAAACCGCGGCGCCAGCGTCAAATCCTTGTCCTGGTCGAGCACGATGAAATACGGCGTCGCGATATGAAAGCCGACCGTGTTTGAATTGCCGAAGCTCGGCATCAGGAAGCCGGTCGCGCGCTTTACCGACGGCTCCGGCTGCGACATATAGGGCGTATAGAAAATCGGCCAGCCATCGACTTCGAGAGTCGCGTCGCGAAACTCGATGATCTTCTGCTGCCGGTCATCACTGATTTCGCGGGCCTTCAACTGCCAGGCCGGCGGCGCGGTCGGGTCGCTTTTGCACAAATCGCACGGCGAATAGACGCCGCGCCGCATCTCCATCCGGTTGCCGTTGATCCGCCGGCCGGTGTTCGCGGCGATGCGGGAGCGGTCGGCGAGCAGCATCCGCACATCCTGCGCGAACGCATTGTTCATCGAATCGCGAAGTTCCATGAACTCGGCGAACATGACCTCGCCGGTCGGCATCAAAAGGCTGACATGCCCTGACGCGGTGACCGTGTCGGTGCGCTGGTTGTAGCTGACCGTGTCGGCGAGCAGCACCTCGCCGCCCTGCGAGATTTCCACGTGCCCCTTGGCGACGGTCAGCGACAGCTCGTCGTCGTACTGGACCTCATCGGCCTGGAACACGATCGGCGCCGCCTTGTCGCCGCCCTTCTTCTGGCCGCCGGCGCTGAACTGCGCCGATGCCGGCGCCCCGGCAAGCGACAGCACCGCGAGCGCACTCAGCATCGCTGGTGTCGCGCGTCCGAGCAGCCATCGCAGTCCAGGTCGGGGGGAACCTGTCATCCGCCGTGTTCAGGGTGAAGAGGGATCAAAGGTCGGGGGCAGCGCCAAAGAGATCCTTGAGCGAAGGTGCAACGGGCGAGGAAGGCGGCGTTCGATCACCCGTCCTCAAGGTGGAGCAGCATCGACGTCCCGAACAACATGCTGACTCCGGCTGGTGTCCAGGCGGCCAGAAGGACCGGAATTTTGGCCGACAGACCGAGGGCGAATACTATATCCGACAGGAAATACAACAAAAAACCGGCGATGACACCGCTCGCGATCAGCGCCGTGGTGCCGCCGCGCCGCTGCATCCGCAGGCTGAACGTCGCCGCCACCAGCACCATCGCACAGAACAGCAGCGGCCGCGCCAGCAGGATGTTGAAATGCAGCCGATGGCGCTGCGCCGAGAAGCCCGAATCCTCGAGCAGCGAGATGAAGCCGGGTAGTTCCCAGAACGACATCGTGTCGGGGGAGGCGAGGCTCTCCTCGATCTTGTTGGTCGTGAGGGTGGTCGGCAGGCGGATCTGGTCGAACGGTTCGACAGCCTCGCCGCCCGGGAAGCGCCGCCCGTTTTCAATCACCCAAAAGCCGGATTCGAGCCGCGCATCCTGCGCCTCGATGCGCGAGGTGAACTCCGAGGTGCGGCTCAGATAGAAGACGCTGACATCGTGCAGCGTCAGGTCCGGCGCGCTGCGCTTGGTCACCGTGAATGACGATCTGGCCGCCGCCGACATCGCTCTGCCGCAGCCACATGCCCGGCTTCCGACAAGGTCAGCGGGTCAGAAGTCTGGCGCAGCACCCTGTTGTCGAGCTTTTCATAACTTGCCTCCATCGACGAGGCGATCGGGTTGAAGATCGTGACCGCAACAACGCCGATCAGCAGCGCGACGACGACCGCGGGGGTCAGAAACCCCCACACAGACACGCCGGCGGCACGCGCCACGACCAGCTCGTTGTTGCGGGTCAGCCGCCAGAACGCCAGCATCGTGCCGAACAGAATCGCGAACGGCATGACGTCCTGCGCCGTATGCGGCAGTTTCAACGTCGCCATTTCGAGCAGCAGGCCCCAGGTGGCCTGCGTCTTGGTGCCGCCGCGACGGATCAGCTCGATATAATCGAGCAGGAAGGTCACGCTGACCATCGTGCCGAACACGCCGCAAAACCAGATGAAGAACTGGCGCGCGATATAGGTCGAGAGCGTCCTGGCGAGCTGCACGCGCAACGCCGCTACCCCTGCCGCGCCAGCGGCATCAGCCGCCACGGCGAAAACCCGATCCCGCCGAACGTCAGGACGGCAAAGCCCACCATCAGCGGCAGCAGATCGGTCACGTACATCAACGGGATCGCGCCGGCGTAGCGGCTCGCCAGGTTCCTGACCCCGAGATCGACAGCCTGGAACACAAAGGCAGACCCGACCGCCAGCAGCACCCGGCGCAGCTGGCCGCGCCGGCTGAACTCACCGGGCAGCAGACAGGCGAGCGGGATCATCACAAAGCTGAACACCGACAACGGGATGATCAGCCGCTGGTGCCCTTCGACGAAAAAGCTGTTGCGGGTCAGCGGGTCGAGGTCTTCCGGCGGAAAGAACAATTCGCCGAGAAAACGCTCCTGCGCGTCGCGAAACCGCACCCCTGGCGCATCGCGCATCATATCGAGGTCGAGCGTATAGCGGTCGAAGGTCAGCACCGACAGCTTGCCGGTGGTCCGGTCGTAACGCTGGCGGCTGCCATTGACCATGATAATGCGCGAGGCCTTGTCGCTGTCGGCGAAGGCGCCACGCTCGGCGAGGATCGTGACCGGCTGCTGCGGGTCGCGGTCGTCGTTGATCAGGAGGCCGGTGACCTCGCCGCGCTCGTTGCGGCCGGCAATGTAGATCGTCAGCTTGTCAGAGATCGTCGTGAACGTGCCCTCCTGCAGCAGCGCTGACACGAACCGGTTGCGGATTTCGAATTGCAGATCCTTGAACTCGCGGTTCGAGGCCGGCAGGAAGTAGGCCGACAGAGCGAGCAGAATGGCAGACGCGATGCCGGCCATCACAAAGACCGGCCGCGCCAATGCCAATGGCCCGAGCCCGGCCGACCGCATGACCACCAGCTCGCTTTCCGACGACAGCCGGTTGAACACGAACAGCACCGCGATAAAGGCGCCGATCGGCAAAACGATGTCGAGAAAGCGCGGCAGGATCAGCAGCGCCAGATAAAGAAATACCTCGATTGAAAGGCCGCGATTGACGATCAGGTCGACCAGCCGCAGCGATTGCGCCAGCCACACCGCAGCGCTCAGCGCCGCCGTGATGAAAATCATCATGCTGAAGCATTGCCGCAGAATATAGCGGTCGAGCCCGGTCATCGCGCGATGGATGATAGGCACGCGCCGGCCTGCTCGCCACCGCTTTCAGGACGATGCGGCGCGATGGGCGGCCATTGACTCGCGACATGCGGGCGTCTATCGCGCCGGTGTCACAAATTCCTCGCTCGGGGTCGCCGCATGCAGATCAGTTTCGTCGAATTCGGCCTGCCGAAGTCGGGCGCTATCGTGGTCGGCGCCTGGGAGGACCGGGCATTAACCGCCGCGGCGCGGCGGCTCGACGAGGCGACCGGCGGCGCCATCACCCGCGCCGTGGCCGCATCGCCCCGCTTCCACGGCAGGAAGAACGAGCTGATCGCGGTCGTCGGCCCGCCGGGCGTACCGGTCAGCCGCATCGTCGTCGCCGGCCTCGGCAAGCCGGAGGCGGTGGATGTGCGGCTGCTGCAGGACCTCGGCGGCAACCTCGTGGCGCATCTGAACGGCGTCGGCGAGAGCGCCGCAACGTTCTCCCTCGATCTCGGCGACGCCGCGCCGGTCAAGCCACCTGTCGCCGCTGCGCAACTCGCCTATCGGCGCGGCACTGCGCGCCTACCGCTTCGACAAATACCGCACGACCCAGAAGCCTGAGCAAAAGCCGTCGCTCGCCGGCATCGCGGTGATGGCGGACAACCCCGACGCCGCTCGCGCCGCCTTCCGCTCGCTCGAAGCCGCCGCCGAGTCGGTCGCCTTTACCCGCGACATGGTCTCCGAGCCGGCCAACATCCTCTACCCCGAGACGATGGCGGCGCGGGCGGCGACGCTGCGGGAACTCGGCCTGTCGGTCGAGATCATCGATGTCGAGGGCATGCAAAAGCTCGGCATGGGCGCCTTGCTCGGCGTCGGCGAGGGCAGCGCGCGGCCATCGCGCGTCGTCGTCATGGAGCATCGCGGCGGCCCGCCGGGCGAGCCACCGGTCGGGTTTATCGGCAAGGGCGTGACGTTCGACACCGGCGGCATCTCGATCAAGCCGGCCGCCGGCATGGGCGACATGAAATGGGACATGGCCGGGGCCGGCACGGTGATCGGGCTGATGCGCCTGTTGGCGGCGCGCAAGGCCAGGGTGAACGCGGTCGGCATTGTCGGGCTGGTCGAGAACATGCCGTCCGGCACCGCACAGCGGCCCGGCGACATCGTGACCTCGATGTCGGGCCAGACGATCGAAGTGCTGAACACCGATGCCGAAGGCCGCCTCGTGCTGGCTGACATCCTCTGGTACTGCCAGGACCGCTTCAAACCAAAGCTGATGGTCGATCTCGCGACACTGACCGGCGCGGTCATCGTCGCCCTCGGCCACGACCATGCCGGCCTCTTCGCCAACAATGACGAACTCGCAGACCGGCTGCTCGCCGCCGGCAAGGCGGTCGGCGAAAACCTGTGGCGGCTGCCGCTGGCTGACGCCTATGACCGCGCGATCAACAGCGACGCCGCCGACGTCAAGAATATCGCCGGCGACCGCGCCGCCGGCAGCGTCATCGGCGCGCAATTCCTGCAGCGTTTCGTCAACAAGGTGCCGTGGGCGCATCTCGACATCGCCGGCGTCGCCTGGTCGAAAAAGGACGCGCCGACCGTCCCGAAAGGCGCCACCGCGTTCGGCGTCCGCCTGCTCGACCAGTTCGTCGCCGAATACTACGAAAAGGCGTGAGCGGCACGCCTTGGCCGAGATCGGTTTCTACCACCTGCTGACGACGCCGCTCGAACGCGCCTTGCCGCGCCTGTTGGAGCGCGCGCGGGCGCAGGATTTGCGCATCGTGGTGCGCGCCGGCTCGGCCGAACGGGTCGAGCACCTCAACGCCCTGCTCTGGACCTACGACGACGCCAGCTTTCTGGCGCATGGCTCATCGCGCGACGGCAACCCCGAGGCCCAGCCGATCTGGCTCAGCCACCGCGAGGAAAACCCCAACAGCGCCACCGTGCTGTTCCTGGTCGACGGCGTCGAAGCCAGCGATCTCGCCACCTTCACCCGCTGCCTCGACCTGTTCGACGGCAACAACCCCGACGCCGTCACCGCCGCCCGCACCCGCTGGCGCACCGCCCAATCCGCCAGCCACACCCTGACCTACTGGCAGCAAACCGCCGGCGGGTGGGAGAAGAAGGCTTAAGCTGGCGGTTGTGCATCCTGAGAACAGGAATTGAATAAGTTAGATAGGAGACCTCAAAGTGGATTGTCCCCTTTTGTGTCGTCCCTGCGAAAGCAGGGACCCACCGAGCAACCGGCCGTACGCGGCGGGGTGGGTCCCTGCTTTTGCAGGGACGACAACTTTACATTATTGTAAATGTTAGATTAATTTCGAATCAGGCGCTGAGAGCAACATTCCGGGGGCTCCGCGCCCGTCCGCCGCCCGAACCCGGCAACGGTGACATTTCTAATTGGCAGAATCTACGACATCTCTAACTGGTGGACACATCGCCGAGACGTGGCAGGTCAAAATTGCCGACCCAACATGTAAGGGAGGCAAGCGCAATGTTTCGAAATGTCGTTTATCCTAGGCAACCGGTTCCGACCTACAGATGCCCGTGTTGCAAATTCAAAACCCTCCACGAGCGCGGTGGCGACGAAATCTGCCCGGTCTGCTTTTGGCATGATGACGGTCAGGATGAACGCGACGCCGATGAAATCCGAGGCGGTCCAACCTACGACAAGCCCAAATCACCTTCCAAAGGATCGGTGCGGTAGACGAACGAGTGCTTGAGCGCGTGCGACCGCCAACCCCGGACGAGGAGTAAATCCGTGCAAAAATCAAGCAGACCGTGTGAAAACGAGCCGCGTTGAGCAGTTCGACAGGGTGGCAGTTGCGGAAGCGCTGCGGATGAGGCGCCAGATGGCGCTGGTAGGCGAATAGTTGGCCAATTGAGAGCGGTCGTGACCATGGATATGCGTCATGCCGGATTCTTACCGCACCACAGGCAACACCGGAATACGCTCAGTTCGAGTTTCCACACGGTCTGCATGAATTCTGCACAAAATCTAAGGCCCTGAAATAAGGCGCCTTTCTCTGTGCAGAATATACGTGCAGAATCAAGCGATGATTTACGGCTATGCACGGGTATGGCCAAAGCGTCGACGCACAGATAGCGGCACTGACCTCCGCCGGAGCCGAAAAGGTCTTCCGCGAAGTGGCGGGTGGAGCGAAGACCGGCGGGCGCAGCTCCGGCCGTTTGGTTGGCCAGCGCGACCCAATCGAATTCGTGCGGTTTGTGCCGCGAGGTACGCCCGGAGTCGGCGATCCGCCGGAAGCTCCTGGAGCCGCGCACTTGAACGAGGTCATTGCGGAGAAACCCACCGGCTGCGGTGAGGACCCCGACTATTGCGCGGTGCTCGGAACCCTGGTGCAATACGCCGCGTGATACGGGCGCGGGAGCGGGCATATGCAGCAGGAAGAGCCGTCATCGGTGGTGTTTCGCGTGCGGTTCGGCAAGGAACAATTCACCTGCAAGGGGCATCTCGTTCGCGAAGGCGGTATCGTCTATGCCGTCGTCGACGAAATGCCCGACGATTGTCCTTTCCCGCCGGATCGGGTGAAGCTTGAGGAAAGTGACCTCGAGCTGAAACACGACGAAGACGGAGACGCGTATTACCAGCACCACGGCTTCATCTTCGTGTATTGACGCGGCGCCAGTCTCTCCAGCCCGGATTGGGTCTATCACGCGTTGACGCACGCAAGTCGCGGCGCGGATTGCCGGTGGCGCGGGGCGCCGCTATAACGCGCGCCTTCCTGCCGCGAACCTGAGAGAGATCATGGCTATCGAGCGTACCCTGTCGATCATCAAGCCGGATGCGACCCGGCGCAACCTGACCGGCGCGGTCAACGAGCGGTTCGAGCGTGCCGGGCTGCGCATTGTCGCGCAAAAACGCCTGCGGCTGACCCAAACCGTGGCCGAACAGTTTTACGCCGTCCATGCGCAGCGCCCGTTCTACCAGAGCCTCGTCAGCTTTATGATCTCCGGCCCGGTTGTCGTGCAGGTGCTGGAAGGTGAAAACGCCGTCGCGAAAAACCGCGAGGTGATGGGCGCGACCGACCCGTCAAAGGCCGATGCCGGCACGATCCGCAAGGATTTCGCCGAGTCGATCGAAGCGAATTCGGTGCACGGGTCCAATTCAGCCGAGAATGCGGCGCAGGAAATCGCCTTTTTCTTCGCGCAGACCGAAATCTGCCCTTGATCCGGCCGGCTCAGCGCTCGACGAGCGCGACGGAGCGGTTGTACAGGTTCATCGAGGCCGAGATCGTCAGGCTGATCGTCAGGTAGACCGCCATGATGATCGCGATGCCTTCGACCGCCTGTCCGGTCTGGTTCATCGTCGTATTGGCGACCGACACCAGATCGGGATAGCCGATGATCACCGCCAGGGAGCTGTTCTTGGTCAGGCTGAGATACTGGCTGGTCATTGGCGGCACGATCACGCGCAGCGCCTGCGGCAGGACAATGAGGCGCATCCGCTGTCCCTGGCTGAGGCCGAGCGCCATTGCCGCCTCGCTCTGGCCCCAGTTGACCGCGAGGACACCGGCGCGGACGATCTCGGCGATAAAGGTGCCGGTGTAGACCACCAGCCCGATCAGCAAGGCCCCGAATTCCGGCGAGATCGAGGTGCCTCCGGCAAAGTTGAAGCCGCGCAGTTCCGGAATGTCGAGTTCCACCGGCGCGCCACCTGCCAGAAACACCGCAAGCGGCAGCCCGACGATCAGCGCGACGCCGGCCCACAGGGTCGGAAACGGCTGACCGGTGCGGGCCTGGCGCTGCGATGCCCAGCGGGAAACCGCCCACGTCGCAGCGACGCCGAGCAACAGCGCCAGCCCCATCCACGGAAAGACCGGATGCTCGTGCGGCACCGGAAAGACGATGCCGCGGTTGCTGACAAAAACCCCGGGCAGGATATGCCACGCCTGGCGCGCCGCCGGGGCGCCCTCGCGCAAGAGGCCCCACCAGAAGAACAGCTGCAGCGCCAGCGGGATATTGCGGAACGTCTCGACGTAAACCTGCGCCAGCTTGCGGACCAGCCAGTTGCCCGAGAGGCGCGCAAGGCCCATCACGGTGCCGACCACCGTGGCGAGAACAATGCCGAGTGCCGCGACGTAGAGCGTGTTGATCAGCCCGACCAGAAACGCGCGGGCATAGGTGTCGGCCGGCGAATAGGCGATCAGCAACTCGCCGATGCCAAAGGCTGCCTCGCGATCGAGAAAGCCGAACCCGGTCGCGATGTTCTGCCGATGCAGATTGGTCAGCGTGTTGTGGATAAGGAACGCCGCGACGCCCACCACGGCGCCGACAAACATGACCTGAAAGAGGATGGCGCGGACCGCCGGGTCATTCCACGGCGAGGGCCGCTTTGGCTGGGTAACGCCGCCGGTGTCGCCTGCCATCGGGCGGTGCTCGACGGACTCGGGCTAAACGCGCGTCAGCCTAACGGGTCGGCGGCTAGCGGATCGGCGGCGCGTAGATCAGGCCGCCTTTGGTCCATTGGTTGTTGTAGCCGCGCTCGAGCTTAAGCGACGAGCCGAGGCCGAGATGCTTGTCGAAGATCTCGCCGTAATTGCCGACCATCTTGATCGCGTTGTAGGCCCATTTCTCGTCAAGCCCGAGCGCCTTGCCCATGCCGGGGGTGACTTCCAGCAATCGCTTGATATTGGGGTCGTCGCTTTTCGCCATGTCGTCGACGTTCTTCTGGGTGATGCCTTTCTCCTCGGCATCCATCATCGCGTAGATCACCCAGTCCACGACATCGTGCCACTGGTTGTCGCCGTGCCGCACCACCGGCGCGAGCGGCTCTTTCGAGATGCGCTCGGGCAGGATCACATAATCCTCCGGGTTTGGCGCGCGGCCGATACGGATCGCCGCCAGTCCCGAGGAATCCGTGGTGAACGCGTCGCAGCGGCCGGAGAAAAACGCCCCAACCGCCTCGTCGAGCTTTTCGATGACGACCGGCTTGTAGTCCATTTTGTTGGAGCGGAAATAATCGGCGAGGTTGAGTTCGGTGGTGGTGCCGGGCTGCACGCAGATCGTCGCGCCGTTCAGTTCCTTGGCGCTTTTGACGTTGAGCTTTTTGGCGACCATGAAGCCCTGGCCGTCGAAGAACACGATCGGCGCGAAATCGAAACCGAGTTCGGTGTCACGCTGCAATGTCCAGGTCGTGTTGTTCGACAGCAGGTCGACTTCACCCGATTGCAGCGCGGTAAACCGCTGCTGCGCGGTCAGCGGCGCGTATTTGACCTTGTCGGGGTCGCCGAATATCGCGGCAGATATCGCGCGGCAGATATCGACGTTGAACCCGGCATATTTGCCCTGGCTGTCGGGCTGCGCAAACCCGGCGACGCCGGTCTGCACACCGCAGCTGATCGAGCCCGCCTGCTTCACCTTGTCGAGCGTCGGCCCGGCCCCGGCCGGCGCCGCAAACCCTGCCGCCATCACGAGCGCGAACGTCGCGCCCAGCACTGCCTTGATCATGCCCTTCCCCTGTACCGGCGGCCCGGCTGTCACCGGCCTGTGCACGCCAGCGGTAACTGCGGACGCTAACACAGCCGCCGCACCGCCAGCAACGCGATGGCTTGGCGTTCGCATGGCCTTCGGTTAGGTGATACGAAATGCCCTCTCCCACACCGCGGGAGAGGGTGGCCGCGGGTGTCAGCCCGCGGACGGGTGAGGGTGCTGCTGTGGGAAAGACCCTCACCCGTCTCGCCGCTGTCGCGGCGATCCACCCTCTCCCGCGATGCGGGAGAGGGCATTACGAGCTACCACAGGGGATAGACGTTGTTTTCGCCGTGTGTCGCGGTGGCGCGGCGTTTTTTGCGCAGCCACGCGACCGCGACGAGAAGCACGGCAGCGGCAGCCAGGGCGAGAAAAATCCACAGTTCGAGCGCCACGGTTCCTGCCTAGCGGTTTTGCCTCTGTCCGATCGCCGCGACGACCGCCGGCAGCATGGCTTCGGCGACCGCGGCATTGCCCGCCTCGGACAGGTGGTAGAAGTCAATGTAGAGGGGCTCCGGCGCATCGTCAAAAAGCGCCGACAGGTCGAAGCTGTCCGGAGCCGCCGGCAGAGCGCGGCATTGCCCGTTGATGGCATCGTAGAGGTGGCGGCGGGTGCCGAGGTTACCGGTAAATTGCGCCTCGAAATACTGCTCGTCGGTGCTTTTGACGCGCTTCGTGGTGATGACCGGCTGCCAGAAAAACAGCGGCCGGAAGCCATGCACCTCGGCCAGCAGCCGCACGAGGCGCAGATTGCCGGCGTAAGCCTCAACGACATGTCGGGCTAGAGCGGGAAGGTCGCCCGCCGCAAGCGGGGGCGGCGGGCCGGGCAAGGGGCCGCGCAATTCCCAGCCGGTCAGGCTGCGCAGCCGGCGCACTGTGCGCGGGAGCAGCGCGATCAGCGTTGCCGCCACCAGATCGCCGCGGCGGTCGGGGTAGAGCAGGTTGAACTCCGCGCGACGCGACGCCTCGTGGAACATGCGGTCCGGGCGACCGGTCTGTTCGGCCGCCATCATCTCGTTGACGCCGTCGTAAAACAGGACGATGTCGGGGCAGGCGCCCTCTTTCAGCGCCTGATGCAGCGAGATCGTCTCCTGCGTGCTGTTATGGGCCAGCTGCCCCATATTGGTGACCGCGACCTTGTGGTCGAGCGCGCCGAGCCGGCGCGCCAGCACCGCCGGGATCGTGTGCGCGTCGCGCACCCCCATCCCCATCATTGTCGAGCCGCCAAAGCACCAGATGCGCACCGCTTCGGGGCCGGCTGCGTGTTCACCCGGCGTGGCGCGCAGGCCGCGTTCGTCGATCGTGACGTAAGTGCCGCGGAACGGCCGTTGCCACCACCCGACATAGGGTTTCCAGTCGGTCCGCACCGAGCGGCTGAATTCCTCGAAATACGGCACCGACCAATCGGCATCCCGATAGGCGTCGGCGCGGGCCGAGCGGTCGAGCGGCATGGCGCGGCCGTGCCGCAGCCGGCGGCTTAGGCGCCGCAGCCCATCGAGTCCATATTCGACGAACAGCAGCAGCAGCAGCAGCAAACCGGCAACGTGCCATAGTGCCGTGACGAAACGCAGCACGAACCCGGCCACCGCTCAAACCGGCGGGTGGCCGGCGATCAGGCCGCGCTTTTCATGTCGGCGATAATCTGCGCCGCCATCGCAGCGGGATCGGCCGCCTGTACGATCGGGCGGCCGACGACGAGGTAGTCGGCGCCAGCCGCGATCGCCTGCGACGGCGAACCCGAGCGCTTGTGGTCGTCGAGCGCCGCGCCGGGCAGCCGCACCCCAGGGGTCACGACCAGCAATTTGTCGGCATCGGGGAGGGCGCGGATATCGGCGACGTCGTGCGGGCTGGCGATGATGCCGTCGCAACCGAGGCTGGTACAGGCCGCGACGCGCCGCCGGATCAATTCCTCGACCGGGCACAGATAGCCGAGCTGCTCCACGCCTTCATTGTCGATGCTGGTCAGCACCGTGATTGCCAGCAGCCGCAGATTGGTGCCGCGTTTACCCTCCACCGCGGCGCGGATGATGTCGTGGTCGCCGTGGATCGTCACAAAGCTGACGCCGCGTTCGGCGGCGCGCGCCACGCCCTGCTTTACGGTTTCGCCGATGTCGAACATTTTGGCATCGAGGAAAATCCTGTTGCCGCGCTTTATCAAATCTTCGAGCAGCCGGTCGAAGCCCGGCGCAAAGATCAGCCACAGCCCGAGCTTATAGAACGACACGACGCCGTTGAGCCGATCGGTGATCGCGCGCGCCGCCTCGATGGTCGGCATGTCGAGCGCGACGATCAGCCGGTCTTCGATGCGGGCTGGAACGGCGCGCGGGGTCGGAGCATCAAGCGGCATCGGCTTACTCCAGGCTGTGGGGGCGGAGCGACGCGAGATTGCGTCGCCGCGCCCGCAATGACAATAAGACGGCTGCGATGCGTCATCACCGGGAGGTCGTCATGCCAAAGCAGCAGATCCGTTCCGACAGGCTGCGCCAGCCGAGCGGGGTATTTTCGCACGCCACGATGATCGAGGCAAAGGGCCGGCTCGTCTTCATCTCCGGCATGACCGCACGCCAGCTCGACGGCACGATCGCGGGAATCGGCGACATCGAGGTGCAGACCCGCCAGGTCTGCGAAAACCTGAAAGCCGCGGTCGAGGCGGCCGGGGGCACGATGGACGATATTTGCCGCGTCGATGTCTATATCCGCAACATGGAGCAGTTCCCCGGCATCCACAAAGTCCGCGCGCAATACTTCAAGGAACCGCTGCCGGCCTCGACAATGGTCGAGGTCACAAAAATGACGTCGCCGGATGCGCTGATCGAGATCAGCGCGATCGCGGTCATCCCGGATTAGGCCGCCCGGATTAGGCCGCGACGGCACCGCGACGGGCTGATCAATTCGATGGATGGGCAGCTCACGAGCTTTGAGACGGTCCACTTCAACCCGTTCACCGCGCGGCTCAAGGAGGCGTTGGGTCAGGCGGTTGTGGGCAGTGGCAGGCTGCCGCCGGAAATCCTGGCGATGGACGGAATGTCCGGGCGGCACTACCGGCTGTTCGTCAACAACCTGATCGCGATGGTGCCGGATGCACGCTATCTCGAAATCGGGGTGTGGCAGGGCTCGACGCTGGTCTCGGCGATCCATCAGAACCCGGTGCGGGCGTTCGCGATCGACAACTGGTCGCAGTATCGCGGGCCGGCCGGTGCCTTTTTTACCAATCTCGGCCGGTTCAAGGGCGAGACGGCGGCGGTCAGCTTTCTCGACAGCGATTTCCGCGCCGTCGATTTCGCGACGATTGGCAGGTTCAACGTCTACCTGTTCGACGGTCCGCACACGGCACAGGACCATTACGACGGCATAACGCTGGCACTCCCGGCGCTCGACGAGCAGTTCGTGCTGATCATCGACGATTGGAACTGGCTGCCGGTCCGCGAGGGGACGGTGGAGGCGATTACCGCGTCCGGCCTGCGGCTCGACTTCACCGCACAAATCCGCACGACATCGGATGATACCCACCCTGAAGTCGGCGGCGCGGCCAGCGAATGGCACAATGGCTATTTTATCGCGGCATGCTCGAAGCCCGCCGCGCCATTATTGCAATCAGAGTCTGGCCGGCCCACAGTTTTGCGATCATCCGATAGGGACAAACACGCATGGAAATGACCGGCGAGCGCCGCATTCCCGCGCCGCGCCAGGTGGTCTGGGAGCGGCTCAACGACCCTGAAACCCTGAAGGCCTGCATCCCCGGCTGCGAAAGCGTCGAGAAGACCGGCGACAACGAATTCACCGCCAAGGTCACGGCCAAGGTGGGGCCGGTTCGGGCGAAGTTTTCCGGCAAGGTCACGATGACCGATCTCGACCCGCCCGCCGGCTATACGATCACCGGCGAGGGCACCGGCGGCGTCGCCGGGTTTGCCAAGGGGAGCGCCAAGGTTTCGCTCGAGGAAGACGGCGGCGAGACGATCCTGCGCTATGGGGTGCAGGCGCAAGTCGGCGGCAAGCTGGCGCAGATCGGCTCGCGCCTGATCGACGCCACCGCGCGCAAGCTGGCGGAGGAATTTTTCAGCCGCTTTGCCGGCGTGACCGACCCCGAGGCCGCGCCGACCGCCTGAGCTGCCGCGCCGCGCTATCCTTCGGCTGACGGCAGGCATCATCGCGCCTTGACCCGGCGGCGGCGGCGCACGAAACTTCGCCCGCCGCGGGGTGCCGCGGTCGCCATTGTGTGCGCCAAGTCGAGGGAGGGTTTCGATGCAGAAGACGGTGAGCCTCACCGTAAACGGCAAGCCGGCGTCGGCGACAGTCGAGGGCCGCACCCTGCTGGTGCAGTTGCTGCGCGAGCACCTCGGGCTGACCGGCACGCATGTCGGCTGCGACACCAGCCAGTGCGGCGCCTGTGTCGTGCATGTCGAACGGCGAGGCGGTCAAATCCTGCACCTTGCTGGCGGTGCAGGCCGAAGGCGCCAATGTGCTGACCATCGAAGGCGTCGCCGATGGCGACACGCTGCACCCGATGCAGGAAGCGTTCCGCGAGAACCACGCGCTGCAATGCGGGTTCTGCACACCCGGCATGGTGATGAGCGCGCTCGACCTCGTCAAAAACAACCCGAACCCGACCGAGCGCGAGATCCGCGAATACCTCGAAGGCAATCTGTGCCGCTGTACCGGCTATCACAACATCGTGCTGGCGATCGCGGCGGCGGCGGCCACGATGCGCGGGGAAGCTCCGGTAGCCTCAGTATTCGCGGCCTCAGCACCGGCGGCGGAGTAATCCGATGTCCGCCATCGGCACGCCCGTCCGGCGGCGCGAGGACTATCGGTTCCTGACCGGACAGGGAACCTATACCGACGACATCAACCGGCCGGGTCAGGTCCACGCCTATATCCTGCGCAGCCCGCACGCGAACGCGCGGATCGCCGGCCTCGACACCAGCGCCGCCGCGAGCGCGCCCGGTGTCGTCGCGGTGTTCACCGGCAAGGACATGGCGGCCGACGAGATCGGCGGCCTGCCCTGCGGCTGGCTGATCAATTCGAAGGACGGCTCGCCGATGGTCGAGCCGCCGCATCCGGTGCTGGTGGTCGATCGGGTCCGCCATGTCGGCGACCATGTCGCGGTGGTCATCGCCGAGACGCTCGAACAGGCGCGCGACGCCGCCGAAATGATCGCTGTCGATTACGTGATCGAGCCGGCGATCATCGATACGGTTGCCGCGCTTGAAGCCCGGCGCGCCGCAGGTCTGGGAGCAGGCGCCCGGCAATATCTGTTACGACTGGCAGCTCGGCGACGGGGCGGCGACCGATGCCGCGCTTGCCAAGGCGACGCGCATCGTCAAGCTCGATCTCGTCAACAACCGGCTCGTTCCCAACGCGATGGAGCCGCGCGCCGCGATCGGCGAGTTCAACCGCGCCACCGGCGAATACACGCTCTACACGACGAGCCAGAACCCGCATGTGATCCGGCTGCTGATGGGCGCCTTCGTGCTGCACATCCCGGAGGCACGGCTGCGCGTCGTGGCGCCGGATGTCGGCGGCGGCTTCGGCTCGAAGATCTACCATTACGCCGAGGAGGCGATCGTCACCTGGGCCGCGGCCAAGGTGCGCAAGCCGATCAAGTGGACCGCCGAGCGCTCGGAAAGCTTCATGTCGGACGCGCATGGCCGCGACCACGTCACCCATGTCGAACTGGCACTCGATGCCGATTCCCGGTTCACCGCGCTGAAGGTCTCGACGATCGCCAATATGGGCGCCTATCTCTCGACTTTCTCGACCTGCATCCCGACCTATCTCTACGGAACATTGCTCGCCGGCACCTACACGACACCGGCGATCTACGTCGAGACCAAGGCGGTGTTCACCAACACCGTGCCGGTCGATGCGTATCGCGGCGCCGGGCGGCCCGAGGCGACGTTCCTGTTGGAACGCATCGTCGATGTCGCGGCCGACGAACTCGGCATGGACCCGGCCGAACTGCGTCGCCGCAACTTCATCCCGCAAAACGGCTTTCCGTACCAGACGCCGGTGGCGCTGCAATACGACAGCGGCGACTATCAGACGACGCTGGAGATGGCATCGAAGGCAGCCGACTACGCTGGCTTCGAAGGGCGCCGGCAGGAAGCCGCCCGCCGCGGCAAATTGCGTGGCATCGGCATCGCCACCTATATCGAGGCCTGTGGCATTGCGCCGTCGGCGGTGGTGGGATCGCTCGGCGCCCGCGCCGGGCCTCTTCGAGTCGGCGGCGGTGCGGGTACACCCGACCGGCAGCGTCACGGTCCTGACGGGCTCGCACGCCCACGGCCAGGGCCATGAGACGACCTTCGCGCAGGTCGTGTCGGACCATCTCGGCATCCCGATCGAGTCGATCGAGATCGTGCACGGCGACACCGGCAAAATTCCCTACGGCATGGGCACCTATGGCTCGCGCTCGCTGGCGGTCGGCGGCTCGGCGATCATCAAGGCGATGGACAAGGTCATCGCCAAGGGCCGCAAGATCGCGGCGCATCTGATGGAAGCGGCCGAAGCCGATGTCGAGTTCAAGGATGGCAAGTTCACCGTCGCCGGCACCGACCGCTCGAAGACGTTCGCCGAGGTGGCACTGACCGCCTATGTGCCGCACAACTTTCCGCACGAGGAACTGGAGCCCGGTCTCGACGAAACCGCGTTCTACGACCCGAAGAACTTTACCTTCCCGTCGGGCGCGCATATCGCCGAGATCGAGATCGACCCCGATACCGGCCACCTGACGGTCTGCAACTTCACCGCGGCGGACGATTTCGGACGGATCATCAACCCGATGATCGTCGCCGGGCAGGTGCATGGCGGCCTCGCACAGGGCATCGGGCAGGCGGTGCTCGAAGGCTGCGTCTACGACAAGGAAACCGGCCAGTTGCTGACCGGCTCCTACAACGATTACGCAATGCCGCGCGCCGCCGATTTCCCGAATTTCGTGCTGTCGACCAACACGACGCTGTGCACCCACAACCCGCTCGGCGTCAAAGGCTGCGGCGAGGCCGGCGCGATCGGTGCCCCGGCGGCCATCGCCAACGCCATCGTCGATGCGCTGAAAGGCCTCGGCGTCCGACATGTCGAGATGCCGGCAACGCCTGAAAAGCTGTGGCGCATCATCAACGAACATCAAGCTCCGCGCGCGGCGGCGTGAGCAGAGGAGAGCCCGATGTACGAATTTGAATACCACACCGCGACGAGCCTCGAAGACGCCGCCGGCAAGCTCGCCGACGAGGAAGCCAAGCTGGTCGCCGGCGGAATGACGTTGATTGCCGACCCTGAAACTGCGTCTCGCGAAGCCGTCGCAGCTGATCGATCTGGGCAAGATTCCATCGCTGAAAGGGATCACCGAGGAAGGCAACACGGTGGTGATCGGCGCGATGACCCGGCACGTCGATGTCAACCGCTCGCCGATCGTGCGGCGCGTGATCCCCGCTCTGGCCGAACTGGCCGGCATGATCGGCGACCCCGCGGTGCGCAACCGCGGCACGATCGGCGGCTCGATCTCGAACAACGACCCCGCCGCCGACTATCCCGGCAGCGGTCGTTGCGCTCAATGCCACGGTACGCACCACCAAGCGCGAAATCGCCGGCGACGATTTCTTCACCGGCCTCTTTGAAACCGCGCTCGAACCCAGCGAGATCGTCACCGCGGTCAAATTCCCCAAAGTCGACGCCGGCAATTATCAGAAATTCCGCAACCCGGCGTCGCGCTACGCGATCGTCGGCGTGTATGTCGCGCGGACCGGCGCGACGGTCCGCGTCGCGGTGACCGGCGCCGGCGCCTGTGTCTTCCGCGTGCCGGAGATGGAAGCGGCGCTCGCCAAATCCTTCACCCCGGACGCCATCAAGGACATCGCGATCCCCGACGGCGAACTCAACTCCGACATCCACGCCAGCGCCGAATACCGCGCCCACCTCGTCAACGTCATGGCCCGCCGCGCCGTCGCGGCGTGCGCATGAGCTAATTAGCTGCCGAGAAGCCGGACGCGACCTGCCAAATCCGGTCGTGTGGCGATCGCGTCTAAGAAGGGCCGGTCGTCCGTCACGACGTGTGTATCATGGCGCAATGCGAGCGCAAGATAGAGGCAGTCATAGACCGGGTGGTTGACCTCGATCGCGAGGGTCAACGCTTGCGAGGCGAGCGTCTCGACGGCGAACGAGATCACTGGTGCGGCAGCGAGTTCCGTCATTCGTGAGACTGCTTGAGGCCCTGTAAGCTCCCCAATTCGTACGTGGCGCCACAGCGCATTGGCCACTTCGACAAGCCAAAGAGCCGGCGCGATCAGGCGTTCGCCTTGGAGAGCGAGGGCGGCATCCGTTCCGGGCTCCTGCAAAACCCATTTCAGCGCGACCGACGCATCGACAACAAGAGTCACCGGGCGTCTCGATCCTGACGGATCAATTCCGTCGAGTCGGTCAGGACCTTGCCGCGCGTCTCGGCCCGGAGGGCTGCGGCACGCTCCCAGAATCCGGCCTTCCCGGCGCAAAGGGCCTGTTCGAGGATCATTCGGTGTTCCGCTTCGGCGCTACGGCCGTGCTCGGCAGCGCGTCGTTTCAGGGCTTCCACGACGTCCGCAGCAACATCCCGCACCAGCAGCTGAGGCATTTCGGTGTTCTCCCGGCCAATTTGCTATCATATGATAGCAAAGCGTTACATGGCCAATGCAATGCTCGGGGTGGCGTACCAGCGGCGGAGGGTTTAGATTTTTCGCGTGCAAGCCCTCTCCGGTCGCGAGAGGGATTTTGTTGAACGGAACCGGATTTGGACGCCCCCGCCGCAATGATCGCGCTGCCTGCTTCTGTCGGAGACACCCTCGACCTGCTCGGCAGCGCCGATTACGTCGCCGATCGCAGCCTCGCGACGGCGGTGCATCTGTCGCTGCATCTGAAGCGGCCACTGTTTCTCGAAGGCGAGGCCGGTGTCGGCAAAACCGAGATCGCCAAGGTGCTGGCCAGTTCGCTCGGCCGGCGGCTGATTCGGCTGCAATGCTATGAGGGCCTGGATGTCGCCTCGGCGGTGTACGAGTGGGATTACGCGCGGCAGATGATCGAAATCCGCCTCGCCGAGGCGGGTGCGGAAGATCGCCGCGAGATCGAAGGCACGATCTTTTCCGACCGATTTCTGATCAAAAGACCGCTGTTGCAGGCTCTGGAGCCGGAATTGTCCGGCCCGCCGGTCCTGCTGATCGACGAACTCGACCGAACTGACGAGCCGTTCGAGGCCTATCTGCTCGAAATCCTGTCAGATTTCCAGGTCACGATCCCCGAAATCGGCACGATCCGCGCCGAACATCCGCCGATCGTCGTGATCACCTCGAACCGCACCCGCGAAATCCACGATGCGCTGAAGCGCCGCTGTTTCTACTATTGGGTCGATTACCCGAATGCCGAGCGCGAACTCGACATTCTGAAGCGCAAGGCGCCGCGCGCCGCCGAGGCGATGTCGCGCGAGGTCGTCGGTTTTGTCCAGAAGCTGCGCAAGGCCGATCTGTTCAAATTGCCCGGCATCGCCGAGACGATCGACTGGGCAGAGGCACTGATGCAGCTCGACGTCCTCGAACTGACGCCGGAGGCGATCAACGACACGCTTGGCGTCCTGCTGAAATACCAGGACGACATCGCCCGCATCCACGGCAGCGAGGCGGCAAAGCTGCTCGAACAGGTCCGGCCGAAATCGCCTCCGCCCCCCGCGAGGATTAAGGGTTGTGCGATTTTGGGCGCGAGTTTGCTTCGCGGAGCCTGTCCTCGGGCCGGCCGCAGGCCCGACCCGGGGGCTCGCAATGACAGCCCCTCATTTAGGCTGTCATTGCGAGGAGCGCAGCGACGAAGCAATCTCGATGGCGCTGAGACTCAACCGCAGACCTGGAAAAGCCTTGGCGAGCCCGCGAGCGGCGGAGGGTTGAGTGAGGACACCTGACCTTGTCTGACACCTCGATCCAGGCCGGTGACGGGCGGCTGCTGGCTAATCTGATGCATTTCGGCCGGACATTGCGCGCCGCCGGCATGCCGGTCGGGCCGGGCAAGGTGCTGGATGCGGTGGCGGCGGTGCAGGCGGTCGGCATCAGCGACCGGCGTGATTTCTACTGGACCCTGCACGCAGTGTTTGTGAACCGGGCCGACCAGCGGGTGCTGTTCGACCAGGCGTTTCATGTGTTCTGGCGCAACCCCGAGCTGCTGAAAAAGATGCTCGGCCTGGTTCTGCCGCAGATGAATGTCGACATGCCCCGCGAGGAAGGCGCCGAGATGCTGCGCCGCCTCGCCGAAGCCCTGCACCCGAACCAGGAATCGCGCGAGCCGGCCGAGACCGAACTCGAATTCGACGCGGCGATGACGTTTTCCGATCGTGAGCAGTTGCGCACGATGGATTTCGACAAGATGTCGCTCGAGGAGCTGGCCCGCGCCAAGGCGGCGATCGCCCGCATGCGCCTGCCGATCAACGACCTGCCGACCCGCCGCTATGGCGCCGACCCGCGCGGCGCCCGCGCCGACATGCGCGCCACCTTGCGCGCCGCGCTGCGGTCTGGCGGCCTGATCCAGCTAAAGCGCAAAAGCCCGCGGCGACGGCCGCCGCCGCTGGTCGTATTGTGCGACATCTCGGGGTCGATGAGCCGCTACAGCCGCGTCTTCCTGCATTTCATGCACTCGATCACCAACGACCGCGACCGCGTCTCCACCTTTGTCTTCGGCACGCGCCTCACCAACATCACCCGCTACCTGCGTTATCGCGACGTCGATATAGCGCTCGACCGGGTGGCGGAAGCGGTGGCAGACTGGTCGGGCGGCACCCGCATCGGCCAGAGCGTCGCCGAGTTCAACCGGCTGTGGTCGCGCCGCGTGCTCGGGCAGGGAGCGGTCGTACTGATGATCACCGACGGGCTCGACCGCGATGCCGGCACCGGCCTCGCGCCCCAGATGGACCGGCTGCATCGCTCATGCCGGCACCTGATTTGGCTCAATCCGCTGTTGCGCTACGAGGGGTTCGAGCCAAGATCATTAGGGATGAAGGCGATGCTGCCCTATGTCGACGAGTTCCGGCCGGTCCACAATTTGGAAAGCCTCGAAAGCCTGGTCGATGTGATCAGCCTGGCGGCGCATCGGAACAGCACCGAGGCGATGTCGCGCGAAACCTATGGAGTGAGGGAAATATGAGCGACCATGCCGAAATCCTGCAACAGGCAGCGGCCTGGCGCGACGCCGGCAAGGCTGTTGCGCTGGCGACCGTCGTCAAGACCTGGGGTTCGTCGCCGCGCCCGGCCGGTGCCAAGCTGGCCGTGGCGGATGACGGCGCCTTTGTCGGCTCGGTATCGGGCGGCTGCGTCGAGGGTGCGGTGATCGAGGAAGCGCTCCAATCGATCAAGGACGGCAAGCCGCGCCTGCTCGATTTCGGCGTCAGCGACGACCAGGCATGGGAAGTCGGCCTCGCCTGCGGCGGCAAGGTCGAAATCTTCGTCGAGCGCGTCGAATGAAGAGCGGTTATATCGACGCGGTCATCGCCGCCAATGCAGGCGGCGGCTCGGTGGCGCTCGCGACCGATCTGAAAAGCGGCGCGCAGCTCTACATGGATGGCGACGCCCTCGAAGGCAATTTACAACTCGACGACGTGGCGCTCGGCCAGATGCGCGCTGCGCTGCGCTCCGATCGCAATACGACCCTCGACACCGCGGGCAGCCGTGTCTTCATCCAGGTGTTCAGCCCGCCGCGGCGCTGTTTTGTGATCGGAGCGGTGCACATCGCGCAGCCGCTGGTGCCGATGCTGATCGCGAGCGATTACAAGCCGATCGTCATCGACCCGCGGGCACAGTTCGCAACCGAAGAGCGGTTTCCCGGTGTCGAACTCAGCACCGAATGGCCGGACGAGGCATTGGAACGGCTGAAGCCGGATCGCTCGTCGGCCGTCGTGACGCTGACCCACGACCCGAAAATCGACGACCCGGCGCTCGTCGCGGCGCTCCGCTCGGAGGCGTTCTACATTGGAGCGCTGGGATCGAAGCGGACCCATGCAAAGCGCCTGCAACGGCTCGGCGAGCAGGGCTTCGGGGAAAACGAGCTGAGCCGCATCCACGCCCCGATCGGCCTTTACATCGGCGCGGTATCGCAGGCTGAGATCGCTGTCTCGATCATGGGCCAGATGATTTCGGTCCTCCGCCGCGGCGACCTGACCGCGTAGAGGAAGGCAAAATCCTGCTCCATGGAGACGGTTCGCCCCAACCGCTTCCCCCGGGCTTGGCCCGGGGGTCCCCGAGACGGCGATGCGGCTCGTGGATGGCCGGGCCAAGCCCGGCCAAGGCGATGGGAGGAATGCCACCAACCTCTCGTAATTCCGTGAGCGGGTGATGTGGTTCGGCGAGGTTTCGGTCGGCGAAGCGGAAGGCGCGATCCTGGTTCACAGCCTCCGCTTTGGCAAAACGGCGCTGAGAAAAGGCCGCATCCTGTCGGCCGCCGATCTTGCCGACCTTGTCGCCGGCGGCATCGACCGGATCACGATCGTGCGGCTCGAACCCGGCGACATCCGCGAGGACCCCGCCGCCGCCCGGGTCGCCGCGGCCGCAGCCGGGTCCGGCATCAGCGGGGCCTCGGCTTTCACCGGACGGGCCAATCTGTTCGCCGATGCCAAGGGCCTGTTGGTCTTCGACCGCGACCGGCTCGACCGGTTCAACCTTGTGGACGGATCGATTACACTTGGCACGCTGCCGCCCTACGCGGTGGTCGAACCGCGCCAGATGGTCGCGACAGTGAAGATCATCCCCTTCGCGGTGCCGGAGGCGGCCGTTCGACACTGCGCCGAGATCGCCGCGCAAGGCGAGCCGCTGCTGTGCGTCGCGCCGTTCCGCGCCCTGTCGGTCGGCATGATCCAGACCCGCCTGCCAGGGCTGAAGGACAGTGTGCTCGACAAGACCCGCGAAGTGACGATCGGTCGGCTCGACGCGCTGGGCTGCCATCTGGCGTTCGAGCGCCGCTGCGCCCATCGCAGCGCCGATCTGGCGCCGGAGATCGCCGCCGCGATCGCCGACGGGGTCGATATGCTGCTGATCCACGGCGCCTCGGCGATTGCCGACCGGCGCGACGTGATCCCGGCCGGCATTGTCGCTGCCGGCGGTACGATCGACCATTTCGGCATGCCGGTCGATCCCGGCAATCTCTGCTGCTGGGGCATGTCGCGGGAAAGCCCGTGCTGGGTCTGCCGGGCTGCGCCCGCTCGCCAAAGGTCAACGGCTTTGACTGGGTTCTCGAACGGCTGGTCGCCGGATTGCCGGCGGGATCGCGCGAGATCATGTCGATGGGCGCCGGCGGGCTGCTCGCCGAGATCCCAACCCGCGGTCTGCCGCGCGCCAAGGCCGGCGCCGCTCCCACCGCCGCCGCCGCAGCCGCCGAGCATCGCCGCCACCGAGGCCGGGAAGCCGCCGCCGGGTCCGCGCATCGCCGCGCTGCTGCTCGCCGCCGGCAAGTCGAGCCGGATGGGCTCGAACAAGATGCTGGAGGAGATCGACGGCCGCCCGATGGTGGCGCGCACCGCTCAGCGCCTGCTGTCGTCGCACGCGCGACCGGTCATAGCGGTGCTCGGCAACATGGCCGACGAGGTCGATGCGGCGCTCGGCAAACTGCCGGTCGAGCGGGTGCTTAACGCGGATTTCGCCGACGGCCTCTCGACCTCGGTCAAATGCGGCATCGCCGCCCTGCCGCCTGACATTGACGGCGTCATCATCTGCCTCGGCGACATGCCGCTGATCACCGGGCGCGATATCGACAAGCTGATCGCCGCCTTCAATCCGCTCGAAGGCCGCGCCATTGTCGTGCCGGTGCGGCGCGGCAAGCGCGGCAACCCGATCCTGTGGGCCAGCCGCTTCCTGCCCGAAATGGCGAGCCTTTCCGGCGATGTCGGCGCCCGCCACCTGATCACCGAACACGCTGAACTCGTCACCGAAGTCGAAATGGACAGCGACGGTGTCCTTGTCGACATCGACACCCCGGACGCCCTTGCGGCCTTGCGCGACAAGATAAGACCGGGCGCAGCGTCCGCGTCGTAATCCGCGACAAGCGTCAGAACGGCAAAAGCTGCATTCCGACGAGGCGGACGCCCAACTGCCGAATGTCCGTATTCAGGCCGATCTGCTTCGGCGAGACGCAATCCGGGGTCTTCAGGTAAATCTCGACTGTCGAGGCCAGCGGCTCGACGGTCACCAATAGGCGGTGGGCTGTTTCCTCGCCGTATTCGGCAACGACGTCGGCGACCAGCTTGCGACCCACCGAAACCTGCAAGCGCTGGCGCTGATGCCGCTCATGGATCAGCGGCTCAAGGATCAATTGCAGCCTGGCGTTCGGAAACAGGTTGTAGTCCATCACGCGCATCCGGATCACATGGTGCAGCCCGACCGACCAGCCGTCGTCGGAGGACCAGCCATGGACCGCGTAATGCGCCAACTCCCCACCACTGACGATCTGCGCGGCATGAACGGGATAAGGGGTCGCGCCGATGGCCCGATCATAGGAATTGCCGCGATCCAGCTGATCGTTCAGGCATTCCTCGTGAAATATATCGTACAGGTATTGTGGCAGTTCGAACGGCCGCGCGAGGCCGAACTCCAACACATTTCGCCGGTCGACGACGTCGGGCCGCCCGATAATATCGAGCAGGTAATTGCTTGGGCGCAAAATCCCCAGCTTGACAAGGTCGCGGCTGTCGCCTTCGAGAAGGTCGTGGACGACCTTGTCGATGACGTTGCGGCGTGCCATTTCGCTGCCGATATTGTGATCGCCGCGGACCATCGAGAATGTCACGTTCTTCGCCGCCTGATAGAAAATCCCGGCGTGGCGCATGTCGATCGCATCATCGAACGAAAACAGGAACTGGTATTCGCCCTCGCGCCGGATCATCCGCGACGTATCGGGAAACTTCATGTACTTGATGCGGTCGCGATATTCGAAAAAGCGGTCGTCCCACGGACAAAGGTCGCAGGCGACGAGAGCTTGCGGCGACAGGCCGATAACCTTGTCGAATTTTATGCAGCTATCGACAATGATCGTGCCGGTGGCCCCCATGCTGAGGCCCAGCGCAACCTTGCGCGAGATGTGGTTGGTTTCGAAATAATCCTTGATGAAACAGATCAGCTCGTCCCAGCCCGCGGTCTCGTTAAACCACGACCGGCGAGTATCCTGCAGATAAATAATATGCTCGCGGCGGTTAAGTCGTTGCAGCGTCCGCTCCCACTCGAACGACATCGCCACGCCGCCATTGTGATCGGCAGCCGGCCGCCCCACCCCGGCGACCGAAATTATCGCATCCGGTATGTCTCCAGGCACCACCTTCGCACGATAAGTCCCAAAGTTCTTGAGCACATGGGTCTCGCTCTGAAGCGTTTATGTTATTAGCACATCCCCAACCGGCAACTTCCTTTCGGCGATATTACCACTCAGCACTGACGCAATTGTACAAGACTCGTGCCAACCCGGCGAAGGGCCGGCACGACATCTACCACGCCTCGCGGCCGCGGGTCGGCCGCGCCATTCCGGCGCCGGCATCGGCGAGTTCGCGGCGCTGGGCTTGTTCGGCTTCGTGCTTGTCGAACATCGCCTTGGCGGCGGCGTTGCGCTTGGCGCTGAACTCGTCGCGGTTGTCGCCGCACCATTGGTAGGAGGCGGCGCGGCTCTGGTTGAGCCTGCTGAAATGCGGCATGACATAGCGCGCATAGAGTTCGTATGACCGCTTGGTCGCCTCGAAATCGGCCCAGTTGTGCGCCTGTTGCAGGAAGGCGCCGAACTGGCCCTGCTTGTCCTGCAACCGCTCGATCAGCGCGATCGCGTCGTCGGGGGTGCCGCACACACCAAAGCGGTTCTCGACAAACCATTCGAGCGGGTCCTGGCCGGCCGGCACGATAAAGCGCGGCTGGTTGTTGTTGAGGTAGCCGAGATAGTTCTCAAACCCGAAGCGGGCATTCTTGAACGCCTGCTCGCGGGTTTCGGCGATGTGCAGCGGGCCGACGAGGCGCAGCCGGTTCGGGTCCATGTCGCGGCCCTGCTCGGCCGCCGTGTCGCAGGCGATCTGCCAGTTCGAGCCGAGCGCGTCAAACCCGAACGGGTTGGTCGCGGCGACGCAGATCATGCCGAGATCATATTTGCCGGCGAGCCGCCCGCCCGACGGCGTCACCGCGCTGACCACCGCGACCTCGGGATACGGCTTGGTATAAGGCAGCAGGTGCAGCCGGCAGCCCTCCATCGTGTACCAATCGGTCTTCTCGGTAACGATCTCGCCCTTGAACAGCCGCAGGATCGCGTCGAGCGACTCGCCCATGCGGTCGCGCTGGGTGATCGGGTCGATCCCCATCATGATCGCGTCCGACGCGAGCAGGCCCGGACCGGCGCCGAACATGATGCGGCCGCGCGTCATGTGGTCGAGCTGAACGATGCGGTCGGCGACCATCATCGGGTGATGGTAGGGCAGCGAGATGACGCCGGTGCCAAAGCGGATATGCCGGGTCCGCTCGGCCGCGATGGCGATAAAGATTTCCGGCGAGCTGATGATCTCGTAGCCGGCGGAATGGTGCTCGCCGATCCAGGCTTCGTGAAAGCCGAGCTTGTCGAGCCAGGTCATCAGTTCGAGATCGCGTTCGAGGCACTGCGTCGGGTCTTCCTCGTTCGGGTGGAACGGCGGCAGGAAAATCCCGTGGCGAAGGTTGATCTCGGTCATTGCGTAGCCTCGCTGATCATAAGCTATGCGATGCTAGCGGAGTTCGCAGGTGCGGAAAACATTTCAGCCTGCAACCCCGGCGCGCCAATATGCGCCGCCACGCGCCACAAGAGCGCTTCGAGGAGCCCGTTCCCGCTATGAGCCTGTCGCCCGACGAATATCGCCTGCACCTTGAAACCACTTCCGTCCGCGCCGGCTTCAGCTTTCCCGGCGTCGTCCTGCCGGAGAGCCACGAGGTGCAGGTCGGCCAAATGCGCTTTCATTACCTCGATTGGGGCAACAAGCAGTTGCCGCCGGTCGTGTTCCTGCATGGCGGCGCACTGAACGCCCACACCTGGGACCTTGTCTGCCTCGCATTGCGCGACGACTATCATTGCATCGCGCTCGACCAGCGCGGCCACGGCGACAGCGACTGGGCCGAAGACGCCGATTATTCGATGGACGCCCAGCTCGGCGACACCAAGGGGTTTGTCGACAAGATCGGCCTCGACAAGTTCATCCTGGTCGGCATGTCGCTGGGGGCGATCAACTCGCTGGCCTTCGCGGTCAACCACCCCGAACGCCTCAACAAGCTGGTCATCATCGATGCCGGACCGGAAATGCGCCGGCCGGGGTCGAGCCGCATCCGCGATTTCGTCAACGGCGTCGCCGAGACGGTCACGATCGAGGCGATCATCGAAAAGGCGCTGGAGTTCAACCCGCGGCGCGACCCGGTCATCCTGCGCCGCAGCCTGATGCACGCGCTGCGGCAGCAGCCGGACGGCACGTGGCGCTGGAAATACGACCGCCGCCGGTTCCAGGTGCTCGATCAGGAAACCCACCGCGCCGAACGCGCCGCGCTCGCCGACGGGCTCAGCCGCATCAAATGCCCGACCATGATCGTGCGCGGCGGCGAAAGCGACGTGTTCCACGAGGAAGACGGCATCCGGCTGGCGCAGCGCCTGCCCGACGGCCGCTTTGTCACGGTGCCGCGCGCCGGTCACACGGTGCAGGGCGACAACCCGAAAGACCTCGTCGCCGAACTCCGCCACTTCTTCGCCAACCAGAACTAACGTGTTTCCCTCTCCCGCACCGCGGGAGAGGGTGGCTCGGCGCGCCAGCGGCGAGACGGGTGAGGGTGCCTGGGCGAGGTCCGAGTTCGCGGGCCGCCCCCTCACCCCAGCCCTCTCCCCCGGTGGGGGCGAGGGAGCTTTTTCTTCAGAAACTAATCAGCGCGTGACCTTGCGGATGCGGTGGTTGTTGGTGTCGCCGATATAGACCGCGCCGTCCGGGCCGACCACCGCGCCATGCGGCCGGTCGAGACCGGCTGCGGTCGCGTCGCCGCCATCGCCGCCCGGCCCCTGTCGCCCGCCGGCGAGGTTCGTCACGATGAAGCTGCGATGGTCGATACGCCGGATCGCGTGGTTTTCGGTATCGACGATCAGCAGACTGCCGTCGCGGTCGAGCGCCATTTCCTTTGGCGCGTCGAACACCGCCGCGAGCGCCGGGCCGCCATCGCCGCCATAACCGCGCGCCGTGGTGCCGGCGATCGTGCTGATGATACCGGTCGCGGGATCGACCGCGCGCAGGCTGCTGCCCTGGCGTTCGAGGATATAGACCGTGCCGTCCGGCCCGATTTTGACGGCGCGGGCGCCGAACGTGCCGGCAGCAATGGCCTTGCCGCCATCACCGCTGTGTTCGGCGGCGCCGGTGCCGGCAAAGGTGGCGATCGTGCCCGCCGCAAGGTCGATGACACGCACCCGGTTATCGGCGACATCGGTGATGTAGAGCAGCTGTTCGCCGGCGCCGAAGGCGAGACCGTTCGGCTCGGCCATCCCGGCCTTGGTCGCCGGTCCGCCATCGCCGCCATAGGCCGCCTCGCCGGTGCCGGCGACCGTGGTGATGATGCCGCTCGCCGCATCGATGCGCCGCACCCGCCGGTTGAGCCGATCGGCGATGTAGAGGTTGCCGGCGCGATCGATAACGACCCCATAGGGTTCGTTCAGCGACGCCGCCATCGCCGGCCCGCCATCACCGGTGAACCCCTTGTCGCCATTACCGGCAACCGTCGTGATGACGCCGCTTGCGGCATCGACGCGGCGGATGCGGTTGTTGAACGTGTCGGAGAAAAACAGATTGCCGGCGCCGTCGAACACGACATCGAACGGGCCGTTCAGCAAGGCCTTCGCGGCCGGGCCGCCATCGCCCGCAAACCCCTTTTCGCCGGTGCCGACAGCGGATGTGATGATTGCCATTCGCCGATACCCCCTGGAGCCAAACCCGTTCTTCCCGCAGAGTACGGCGGGCACACTTCCCGGGGAAGGAGGCGACCGATGACCGAGGGTAAAAAGCCGCGGCTGGTGGGCATCAATCATGTCGCGCTCGAAGTCGGCGATATCGACGAAGCGCTCGCCTGGTACGGGCAAATCTTCGAGTTTTCGCTGCGCGGCCGCAGCGAACGCAGCGCCTTTATCGATATGGGCGATCAGTTCATCAACTTCGCCGTTGTGCCGGGGCTTAAGGCCGACGGCGTCGAGCGCCGCCACATCGGTTTCGTTGTGGACGACCGCTCCTCGGTCAAGGCGCGCGCTGAGGCTGCCGGCGCGACGATGGTTGACGGCCCGTTCCTCGATTTCCTCGACCCGTGGGGCAACCGCATCGAGGTTATCGAATATTCCAACATCCAGTTCACCAAGGCGGCCAACGTGATGCGCGGCATGGGGCTGGCGCTCGACAAGAACGACAGCGCCAAAAAGGAACTGGCGGCAAAGGGGATGGCAGCCGAATGAGCAGGTTCCAGCTCAGCCTGATGGTGCGCGGCCAGCATCCGGCCGGCGATGTCGTGGGGCATTTGAACGACGATCTCGCCCTGATCCGCCGCGCCGAGGCACTTGGGTTCGACGGCGTCGTCAAGGGTTCGCACTACAGCGCCGCGCCATTCGAGCCGATGCAGCAGATCCCGTTTCTGTCCTATGTCGCGGCGATGGCGCCCAGGCTGCGGATCATTCTCGGGCTGGTGCTGGTGCCATTGCACAAACCGCTCGACCTCGCCGAACAACTGGCGACGCTCGACATCATGTCGGGCGGCAGGCTCGTGTTCGGAGCCGGGATCGGCTATCGCGATGTCGAGTTCAAGGCATTCGGCGTGCCGCGCGGCAGGATGGGGCCGCGTTTCGAGGAGTGCATGGAGGCGATCCGGCGCCTGTGGACCGAGGATTACGTCGACATGAAGGGCTCGCATTTCGAGCTTGACCATGCCGCCTGTCCGGCCAAGCCCCTGCAAAAACCGACACCGCCGATCTGGATCGGCGCCAACGCCGATATCGCGGTCAAGCGCGCCGCGCGGATCGGCGATTGCTGGTACATCAACCCGCACATCACGCTGGCGACCATCGAGCGCCAGATGGACATCTACAAGCGGGCGCTCGACGAATACAAAAAGCCGTTTCCGACCGAAGTGCCGATGCGCCGCGAGGTGTTTGTCGCGACGAGCCGGGACGAGGCGATCCGCCTGGCGCAGCCCTATCTCGAAGAGAAGTACAAGGCCTATCGCGCGTGGGGCCAGGACAAGGTGATGCCCGAAGGCGACGATTTCGACCACGCCTACAACGAGCTACTGGAAGACCGTTTCCTGATGGGGTCCCCGGCCGAAGTCGCCGACCAGATCATCCGCCTCAACAGCCGCCTCGGCGTCAACCACATCTGCGCCTCGGTGCATTGGCCCGGCATGCCCAACACCCTCGCCCTCGAACAGCTGCAAATCCTCGCGGAAGAGGTGATGCCCCAGGTGCGCGCGGCATAGGCACCAACTTTGGCCAACGGCTCCCCCACCTTGTCATTCCGGGGCAGCCCGCAGGGCTGAACCCGGAACGCCAGGACCACGGAAGGTGCCAAAAAGGGCAACGGCGGTGTTCATGGTTTCCGGGTTCAGCCCTGCGGGCTGCCCGGAATGACAGGGAAGGTGCGGATAATGCACCGAGCCTGCAGCTCAATCCTTTTGGCTCTCGAACAACTCGCCGACAACATCGGCGAGCGCCGTTCGCCATGGCCGCGGGACGATGCCGAAGGCCTCACCAATACGGGTGCAGTCGAGCACCGAATTTGCCGGGCGGCGCACCGGTGTCGGATATTCGTCGGTGGTAATGGCATCGACCTGCGGCGGCGAACCGCGCCACGGCTCGGCGAGTTCAAAGATCGCCTGGGCAAATCCGTGCCAGCTTACCGCGCCCCCGCCGGCGAAATGATAGGTGCCCCATTTCGCGTCGCCGGACGCGAGACGCTGCACGAGGGCGGCGATCGCAGCGGCAATATCGGCGGCGCTGGTCGGTGACCCGATTTGGTCGGCGACGACTCGCAGGACCGGCCGGCCGGCCGCCAGCCGCAGCATCGTCTTGACGAAATTGTGCCCGTGCGCGCTGTAGACCCAGGCGGTGCGCAGAATCACATGCTCGGGCAGAACCTCGCGCACCGCCCGGTCGCCGGCTTCCTTGCTCTGCCCGTAAACGCCGAGCGGGTTGACCGGATCGTCTTCGACATAGGCGCCGGTCTTGCTGCCATCGAACACGTAATCGGTCGAAATGTGGATCAGCGGGATCGACGCCGCGCGGCAGGCCGCCGCGAGATTGGCAGGGCCGGTGCAATTGCCGGCCCAGGCCGCGTCACGCTCGCTTTCAGCACGGTCAACCGCGGTATAGGCCGCCGCGTTGATAACAATGTCCGGCCGCACGCGCGTCACCGCGGCGGCGACCGCATCATGCCGGGTAATGTCGATGCCGTCGCGATCGCAGGCGGCGATTTGTGTGCCACCCGGCCAGGCGATGCGGCGCAATTCGGTCCCGACCTGCCCGCCGGAACCCAGAACCAGCAGCTTCATCGATCCGGCCTACGCGTAGTTGAAATGCGCCGGCAGGTCGGCGAGGCGCGGCTGACGCGTATCCTTGTCGGACAGCACCGCCTCACCCGGTTTCACCGGCCAGTCGATGCGCAGTTCCGGATCGTTCCACAACATGCCGCGATCGTGCGGCGCCGAGTAATAGCGAACTGACCTTGTAGACGACCTCGGTATTCGGCTCGAGCGTGCAGAAGCCGTGCGCGAACCCTTCGGGCACGAATAGCTGGTTGCCGTCCGCCGCGGTCAGCGTCACCGCGACGTGTCGTCCATAGGTCGGCGATCCCCGCCTGATATCCACCGCGACATCGAGGATGGAGCCGGCGGCACACCGCACCAGTTTCGCCTGACCCGCGGGGGGCAGCTGGAAATGCAGACCGCGCACGACCCCGCGATCGACCGACAGCGAGTGGTTTTCCTGGACAAACGGCACATCGATGCCGTGGTCCCGCAGCACCGCCTCGCGGAAGATTTCCGAAAAAAACCCCCGCGGATCGCGGTGCCGCACCGGCCTTATCTCCTTGACCTCGGGAATTGCCGTCGAGACGATCTGCATGCGGCGCGCATCCTGCAATTAGCAACACGGGATACGTGTGAGCATACGGGGATCGCCGCCGATAATGAAGCCACCCCGGGCCGTACTCACTCCGTCAGCGACACGCCGGGCACGTCGAGCAGATGGCCGGTGCCTTGCTCACGCGATCCAGCGTCGTCATAGCCGTCGAGAAAGGCCCCCTGTTCGGTGACTGACAGAGTGGTTTTGCCGTCCGCTACCTTAAGTTGCAAGGTTGCCAGCGACACCGAAATCTTCTTGTCGTTCAGGTGCATCTCATAGGTGTAGACCAGCCGCTCGTTCGGGATCACGTCGTGATAGATCGCGTCGAACGTCGTGACGACGCCGCTCGTCCACCGGCCCTTCAGACGCTCCCGGCCGCCGACCTGCTCATCGATCGACCGCTCGAGCACATCCAAACAGTTAAGCAATGACTTTAGTGGTCCGCCGCGACAATTTCTTGGGCGATCCGGCGCCGCTTGCTGCGGTGCCGCCCGGTATGCCAGTCTCCCCTATGCGCAGTCTTCCTATGCGAATGCCCAATTACTATGCCGCCCCCGGCTTTGAGCGCGCCGGCCTGCGCCGCCGCGAGCCCGAATGGATCCGCGCCCGCGCGCTTGATCCGCAGAGCGTGTTTGTGCCCGTTTGGCGCAGCCAGAACCTCGTCATCGAAGTGACCGGCGGCGAGCCACGCGCTGCGATCCTGCCAGTCGAGGCGGTCGGCTCGTTATGGGGCGAACTCAGCGACAGCCATGTCGAGGAACGCATGGCGCGCGGTGAGGCGGTATTCCTCGGCGTCATCGACGAGCGGGCGCATTTCGCGCTCGACGTCGCCGGCGACGAGCCGCCGATCGAGGCCCTGCAATCCCCGGCCCTGGCCGCCGCCGGGCCTCGCCGGTACGGCGCCGGCGTGCGCTTTGCCGATCTGCGTCAGCTGGCCGGCCGGCTCGACGGCCGCGAAGGCGCGCTGCTGGCGCTGGCCCGCGCGATGATGTTCTGGCACATGCGCCACCGTTTTTGCGGCGTCTGCGGCAGCCCGACGCGCAGCGAGGAAGCCGGCCACATGCGGCGCTGCACCGACCCGGCCTGCCACACGATGCATTTCCCGCGCACCGACCCGGCAGTCATCATGCTGGTGACCGATGGCGACCGCGCCCTGCTCGGCCGCAACAAAAACTTTGTCCCCGGCATGTATTCGACGCTCGCCGGCTTTGTCGAACCCGGCGAGAGCCTCGAAGACGCGGTGGCGCGCGAGGTCATGGAAGAAACCGGAATCCGGGTCAGCGCGGTGCATTACCACTCGTCGCAGCCCTGGCCGTTTCCGGCCAACATCATGCTCGGCTTCTACGCCGAAGCGGCGTCGCGCGAGATTTCCGTCGATTACAGCGAACTCGAAGACGCACGCTGGTTCGAGCGCGACTGGCTGCGCGCGCATGTCGACGATGAGAGTTTCCGGATGCCGCGACTCGACTCGATCGCCCGCCGCCTGATCGGCGACTGGCTCGCCGAAACCGGCTGATCGCCTGATCGCCGTAGGATGGGCTGAGCGCAGCGAAGCCCATCATCCTGCCGATCTCCCCAGGGAAGCAATGGGCTTCGCTGCGCTCAGCCCATCCTACGATGGTTGCGACTCCCGCTCTAATTAGTTCCCGCGGACCAGAATCCCGATCAGGGCTCCCAGCAGCAGGGTGCCGGAGCAGGCAAAGCCGGCGATGAAGCCAGGTCCGCGGGTGTTTGGGTCACGGTTGTACGAGACCGCGTAATAGAACCGGGCCGCGATCCACCCCAGCCCCAACAGGCCCGCCCAGAGCGGCGACACATACGCCGCGAACAGCCATAGCGACGGCATGAACCAGACCAGCTGTTCGAGCGTGTTCTGCTGTACCCGCAACGCGCGTTCAAACTCGGGAGCGCCGGTTACCGCCGGGGCCTGCACACCGTAACGCACCCGAGCGCGTCCGACCGACACGAAGACGGCGATATACAAAACCAGGGCGAGCACCAGAACCAGCGCCGGAAACATCATCGGAAAATCCCCCTATCGCGGAGCGGCATGCCCGTTATCACCGGCCGGATTCCGGCAAGCTTTCGGCTTTACGTGACCCCGAGCCTCTGTCTTAACATCCGCATCGGTCGCCGCGAAGCGCCATCCCGTTGCGACGCAAAGCCAGGAACCAGCCTTGTCCGAAATCTCCATCAGCCGCCCAACCCCGGCCGTCGCCGTCGTGACGATCGACCGCCAGGCCCGGCGCAACGCCCTTAACCTTGCCGCCTGGCGCGATCTCGCGGCGGTGTTCCGCACGCTGGCCGGCGAGCGCGACGTCCGGCTGGTGATCCTGACCGGCGCCGGCGGGCATTTCTGCGCCGGTGCCGATATCAGCGAATTTGCCCGGGTGCGGGCCGACAGTGCCGGTGGCGCGGCTTATGAACACGATGTCCGAGCCTGCTATGAGGCGATCCGCGCCTTGCCGCAGCCGAGCATTGCCGCGGTCGCCGGCTCCTGCGCCGGCGGCGGCTGCGCCATCGCGCTCTGTTGCGACTTTCGGGTGCTGCACCGCGGCGCCCGCTTCGGCATTCCGGCCGCCAAACTCGGCACGATCTACACGATCGAGGAGTGCCGCTTTCTCTATTCTGTCGTGGGCCTCGCCAACGCCAAGCGCATCCTTTACGCCGGCGATCTGCTCGACGCCGTCGCGGCGCACGAGATGGGCTTTGCCGACACGGTCATCGATGGCGATGTCGTCGGCAGCGCGATCAATTTCGGCGCGCAAATGATGACGAACGCCCCGCTGGCGATCGCCGGGATCAAGCACATTCTGCAATCGCTGGCGGCCGACGAGGTCGAACGCGAACGCCCGGCAATCGAACGAATGATCCGCGAAGCCCTCGACAGCGGCGACTACCGCGAGGGCGCTGCCGCGTTCCTCGAAAAACGCCCGCCCCGCTTCACCGGCCGCTGAGCCTATTTCCGCAGCAGCGTCAGAACCCGGTCGAGCTGGTCCAGGCTGGCGTAATGCAGCGTCAGGCTGCCGCCGCGGCTTTTTGGGCTAAGTGAGACGCGTAGCCCAAGCGTGGTGGCAATCTCCTGCTCCAGGGCGATCGTATCGGCGTCGCGCGGACGGGGCGGGCGCGGTGGCGGAGCGGTGGCGCGGCGGCGCACCAACTTTTCGGTGGCCCGGACATTGAGGCCGCGGCGGACGACTTCGACGGCCAGCGCCGCTGGGTCGGGGGCACCCAGCAGCGCGCGGGCATGGCCGGCCGACAGGTCGCCGGCTTCGAGATTGCGTCGTACCGGCGGCGGCAATGTCAGCAATCGCAACGTGTTGGCGACATGGCTGCGGCTTTTGCCGACCGCTTCGGCGAGGCCCGCCTGGCTGCGGCCAAATTCCTTCATCAGCCGGCTATAGGCTTCGGCCTCTTCGAGCGGCGATAAATCCTCGCGTTGCAGGTTTTCGACTAGCGCGATTTCGAGCGCGTCGGAATCGCCGAGCGAGCGGATGACGACCGGCACCTCGTGCAGCCCGACCCGCTGCGCCGCCCGCCAGCGCCGCTCGCCGGCGACCAGCTCGAAATCCGCGTTGGCCTCGGCGACCGGCCGCACCAGCAGCGGCTGCACGATGCCCTTTTCGCGGATCGATTGCGCCAGGGCCTCGAGTTCGGTTTCGGCGAAGACGCGGCGCGGCTGAAATGCCGAGGGGCGGATCGCCTCGATCGGCACGGTGCGACCGGCGACAACATCGACGGCCGGCCGGGCGCCGACCTCGCCGAACAGCGCGGCGAGGCCGCGGCCGAGCGGCGCCCGCTTGGCGCGCGGCGCGTCGTCGTTCATGCCGCCGCTCCGCGTTGCAGAATTTCGCGTGCCAGTTGCATGTAGGCCTGCGAGCCCGGGCAGCGATGGTCATAGATCAGCACCGGCAGGCCATGCGACGGTGCCTCCGAGACGCGCACATTGCGCGGAATCACGGTCTCATAGACCTTGTCGCCAAAATGGCCGCGGACGTCGGCGGCGACGAGATCACACAGATTGTTGCGCCGATCATACATCGTCAGCAGCACGCCTTGCAGCACGAGGCGCGGGTTCAACGCCTGCTGCACCCGCTCGATCGTGCGCATCAACTGCGCCAGCCCTTCAAGCGCATAAAACTCGCATTGCAACGGCACCAGCACCCGGTCGGCGGCAACCAAGGCGTTGATCGTCAATAGATTAAGCGACGGCGGACAGTCGATCAGCACTTCGTCATAGCCGGCAATCTGGCTGCGGATGGCGCGCGACAGAAGGAACTCACGATGCGGCCGGCTGCTGATCTCGATTTCCGCGCCCGCCAGGTCCTGCGACGCCGGCACCAGGGACAGGCGTGGCACCGAGGTCGTCACGATGGCCGGCGCCAATTCGGTCTCGCCAAGGATCAGATCGTAGGTCGTGACCCCGCGTGCCTCACGCCCGACCCCAAGCCCGGTGCTGGCGTTCCCCTGTGGATCGAGATCGAGGACCAGCACCGTATGGCCGGCGGCGGCGAGGGCGGTTGCGAGGTTGACCGCGGTCGTGGTCTTGCCAACGCCGCCTTTCTGGTTGGCCACCGCGATGATGCGCGCGCGTTTCGCGGCGAGACGCGCGGTCAGTTTCGCGACGGCGGCACTGCTGCTGATCGGCGACTGACCCGCTTTACGCACAGAATGACCCCCCGCGGATCGCTGCGGCTCGGATGGCTTGTCACGTCCATCGCCCAGACCGGCTCCGCTGCCGCCACTTCTTGCGCCGCCTGCTCTCCCTTTGGGAAGAGACACAGTGACTCCGGCGGCCATAAACGGCTGAGACCATTGTAAAAGCCGATCGAATGGGGCGCAGGCGCGGGCTGTCACGACATCAACCGGATGCGGCGAAACCGATTCGATTCGGGTATTGCGGATGGTCACCTCGGTGCCGGTGACGCGCGCCGCCTCGCGCAGAAAAGCACATTTGCGGGCGTCACTTTCGACCAACTCGACCCCCGGCACGCCAAGGATCGCCAACACAAGCCCCGGAAAACCAGCACCACTGCCGAGATCGATCAGGCTGCGAGTGTCGTCCGGGATCAGCGGGAAAAGCTGTGCCGAATCGAGAAAATGCCGCCGCCACAAATCGGCGAGCGTCGCGTTGCTGACAAGGTTGATGCGGGCCGACCAGGTGACCAGCAGCGCGGCATAAGCCTCGAGCCGGACCAATGTTTCACGTGAAACATTGGCCTCCGCGGCAAACCCGGCGGCGTCGAGCGGCGCGCTCACGCGGCCTTCGGGGCCGGTCGCCGCTTGACGTGTTGCAGGAGCGCGATCAGGGCCGCCGGCGTCACCCCGGAAATCCGCGCCGCCGCACCGAGCGTCGCGGGCCGCGCTGCGGCCAGCTTGCCGCGGACCTCAGCGGACAGGCTGCCGACCGCGGCATAATCCAAAGCATCCGGCAGCAGCAGGGCTTCGTCGCGGCGGAACGCGGCAATGTCGTGCGCCTGACGATCGAGATAGCCGGCATAGCGCGCATCGATTTCGAGCTGTTCGGCGATCTCGGGGGCCATTCCGCCGAGTTCCGGCCAGATTGCAGCGAGGCGCGCGACATCGATATCGGCATGCGCCAGCAATTCCGTGGCGGAGCGGGGCACGCCGTCCGCATTAACCGTGATTCCCTGATGGCGCAGCGCGGTCGGGCTCAGGCGCAATCCCGCGGCAAGCCTGCGCGCTTCATCCAGCGCTACGATTTTTGCGGCAAACGCACAGGCGCGCGCGCCACCGACCGCACCGTGGGCGAGGCCGATCGGTGTCAGCCGCTGGTCGGCGTTGTCAGCGCGCAACGTCAACCGGTATTCGGCGCGCGAGGTGAACATGCGGTAGGGTTCGCTGGTGCCACGCGTCACCAGATCATCAATCAAGACGCCGATATAAGCGTCGGCCCGGTCGAGCACGAGCGGATCGCCACCCGAGGCCCCTCGCGCCGCATTAATGCCGGCGATCAGCCCCTGCGCCGCGGCCTCCTCATACCCGGTCGTGCCATTGATCTGGCCGGCAAGGTAGAGGCCGGGAACGCGGCGGGTTTCCAATGTCGGATGGAGTTCGCGCGGGTCGACGTAATCGTATTCGATGGCATAGCCGGGCCGCCGCATCACCGCGCGTTCGAGACCGGGGATCGTCGCGAGCAACGCTTCCTGCACGTCGCGCGGCAGGGAGGTCGAGATGCCGTTGGGGTAGACCGTGTCGTCGTCGAGCCCTTCGGGTTCGAGGAAAATCTGGTGCCGCTCGCGCGCCGCAAACCGCACCACCTTGTCCTCGATCGACGGGCAATAGCGCGGCCCCACCCCGGTGATATCGCCGGCGTAAAGCGGCGAGCGGTCGAGATTGGCGGCGATCACCGCGTGGGTGCGCGGATTGGTTTCGGTGATGTGGCAGACGATCTGTGGCGTCGTGATCTGTCTGGTCAGGAACGAGAACGGCACCGGCGGGTCGTCGCCGGGCTGCACGTCGAGCCCGGCCCAATCGATCGTCCTGCCGTCGAGCCGCGGCGGCGTCCCGGTCTTCAGCCGCCCGAGCGCAAAGCCGCTGCGCCGCAAGGTCTGCGACAACCCAAGCGACGGCGCCTCACCGACCCGGCCGGCCGGTATCTTCTCGGCACCGATATGAATGAGGCCGCCGAGAAACGTGCCGGTGGTCAGCACGACCCGTCCTGCCGCGATCCGCCGCCCATCGCCGAGCGCAAGGCCGCAAACCCGGCCGGCGGCATCGAGCCGCAAATCCTCGGCGGCGCCTTCGACAATCGTCAGGTTTTCGATCTCGCCAAGCAATTCACTCATCGCCTGGCGGTACAATTTGCGGTCGGCCTGCGCCCGCGGCCCGCGTACCGCCGGTCCCTTGCTGCGGTTCAGCATGCGGAACTGAATACCGGCCCGGTCGATCGCCCGGCCCATCACGCCATCGAGCGCATCGATCTCACGAACCAGATGCCCTTTGGCAAGACCGCCGATCGCCGGATTGCACGACATCTCGCCGATCGTCGATCGCTTATGCGTCAGCAGCGCCGTGCGCGCCCCAACCCGCGCCGCCGCCGCCGCCGCCTCGCACCCCGCGTGACCGCCGCCGATCACCACGACATCATAGGTCTCGTTCATGGCGGTGGAATGTAGGCGGGGTCTTGGAAGGTGTCGAGGTTCAGACGCGCGCACCTGGGCGGATGTTTCACGTGAAACATGATCGCCACTCCGATAGCCTTCCCATCATGCAACACAACAATTCGCAGACGCCACCGCCGCAACAGCCGGAGGCTCAGGAACGCAAGCGTCGGCCGCGTGAGGGTTGGGCTGAGGCATCACGCAGACTCGCCGAGCAGGGCGACGACGCGCTGGTTTGGTCTGAATTCGTCAACACTGGGGATGAGTTCCTATCGTGGTGACGCCGTTTCAGACGGGCCTTATATCGAAATCATCCGTTTTCAGTTCTCGCCCGTCTTGCATGCACTCGGACGCAAGCCGAAACCGCCCGCGCGCCAATCGGCTTCTGCGCTGTTCGTGATGGTGCGCGTACTCACGACATATGCGCTGGCAGCCACAGGCAGAGTTGCGGCCATAGCATCAGCATGATCAGAAGCACCAGCATGATCAGGTGGAACGGGATCGTGCCGACGACGACTTCGCTGAGCTTGCCGTTCCAGATGCTCTGGATCACGAACAGGTTGATGCCGATTGGCGGCGAAATCTGGCCGAGTTCGATAAACAGCACGAGCAGCACGCCGAACCACACCGGGTCGATGCCATAGCCGGCCAGCACCGGAAACAGTAACGGTACGGTGATGACGATCATGCCGACGCTTTCGACCAGACAGCCGAGCACCGTGTAAAGAATGAACAGCGCAATGAAGAATTCGGCGCGGTTCAGCTTCAGCCCCACCAGAAACGACGTCACCTCCTCGCCGATCCCGGCAAAGCTGATCGCATAGGAAAACACGTAGGCGGCATAGACGATGAACAGCAAATTGCCGAGCAGGCGAACCGTGCGGCTCAGCGCGTCGCGGAACACCCGCCAGGTCAGGTTGCCCCAGATGCGCGAGATGACCACCGCGCAAGTGCAGCCGACCGCTGCCGCCTCGGTCGGCGTCACCAGCCCCAGATAGATCAGCCCGAGCGTCCCCGAAATCAGGAACAGAAAGGGCAACACCTCGCCGATCGCGACGACGACTTCGGCGATTGAGCGCGGTCCGCGCTCGCGCGGCGCAACCCCGGGCTTTACCGTGGCGTGTACCGCGATATAGGCCATGAACATCCCGGTCAGGATGAACCCTGGAATGACGCCGGCCATGAACAGTTTGGCGACCGAAGTCTCGGTAAAGGCACCATAGATGATCATCGCCAGGCTCGGCGGAAACAGAATGCCGAGCGTCCCGCCCGCCGCCAGCGATCCGGCCGCCAGCGGGCGGTTGTAGTTGCGCTCGATCAGCTGCGGCAAGGCGACGCCGCCGATCGATGCCGCGGTCGCGACGCTGGAGCCGCTGATCGCGGCAAACACGGCGCAGCCGGCGATGTTGGTTTGCAGCAGACCACCGGGCACCGCCGCCACCAGTTTCGCGAGACCGCGATAGATGCGGGCGCTGAGTCCGCTCGCCTGGAGTATCTCGGCCATCAGGATGAACAGCGGCACTGCGGTCAGCGTAAAGCTGTCCATGCTGCCCCAGCTGACAAGCCCGAGCCCCTTCAGCGAGACGAGCCCGCCCTGCAACAGCAGGTACAGCAGCGCCGGCAGGGTGATCGCAAACGGCACCGCCATACCGGCGGCGAGCAGGACCAGGAACACACCGAAGACGAAGACGATCTGGATTTCCGGGCTCATCGTGCCCTCGCCGGCATCGCGCCGCCAGTGGTGCGCCCGACCGCCGCGATCCGCCTGATGTCGCTGACCAGGGTGCGCAGCAACGTCGCGGTCAGCACCGCAACACCGATCGGCATGGTCAGGCGCGGAATCCACAGCGGCGTCGCCAAAATCGTCGACGCGACATCCTCGGACCGCCACGTCGTCACCTCGAGCCGCGCCAGCTGCCACAAGAGGATAGCGGCGCAGAACAGGCACATCAGATCGAATGCCAGCCGCGAGATCGCCCGGCCGCGCGGCGACAAACGCGCCTGGACGAATTCGACGTGGTGAAAGCCGTGGTGTACCTGCGCCACCGGCAGGCTCAGAAACGACACCGCGACCAGCAGATAGCCCCCGATCTCATCGGTGACCTCGAACGAGAAATGAAACAGCGCGCGCGAGATGACCTCGGCACCGATCATCACGACGCTCGCCACCAGTGCCAGCTCGCAGAGCCGGGCGCAGAGCCGCTCGATCAGCGTCTCGTCCGGCGTCCAGGCGTCGGGGCCTTGCAGGCGCTCCTGGCTGCCGCTTTCGGCGAGCAATTCCGGGGCTTCGGCCATTAGTTCAGCGGCCGAGCATGGCGCGGATTTTGCCGAGTGCCTCGACCGCGTCGGGCCCATGCGATTTGGCCCAGGTATTCCAGAACGGCTCGATGCCCTTGGTTGCTTCGGCTATCTCCTCGGGTTTCGGCTTCGTCAAGACCATGCCGTTCTCGGCGACCATCTTGCGCGTCAGATCGTCGTCTTCCTTCTGCATCTTGTCGGTAAAGGCTGGGATGGTTTCGGTGACGATGTCGCGCAGTTTCTTTTGCGTCTCCGGCGACAGCTTTTCGAGCGCCTCTTTGTTGACGATCACATAGGCATCGAAATAGTTGAGGCCCAACGTGTAGTTGTACTTGATCAGATCGCGCCATGTGTAACCAGCGCCGGAGGCCGCGGTGAACGCTCCCTCGATGACCCCGCGGTCGAGTGCCGCCGGCACCTCCGACGCGCCGAGCGTGACCGAGGTGCCACCGAAATGGCGCACAAACTCGCCTTGCTCGGGCGAGGTCACGCGGATTTTCTGTCCCTTGAATTCTGCCAGCGATGTCAATTTCCTGCGCGAAAACGGCACCTGCGGCGGGTAGGTGAACTCGCCGAGCACGACGATGCCTTTCTTGGCGTAGGCCGCTTCGAGATACGGTCGGGAGATTGCCAACGCCTTGTCGAATTCCTCGCGCGTCTGCAACAGCATCGGCAAACGCAACAGGCCGCCGATTGGGATATTGCCCTGGAAGAATCCGATCATCGGCAATCTGCACGACACCGTCGGCCACCGCCTGGGTCGTTGTCGTAACGTTGATCGGCAGCGATCCGGCAAGATGGTATTTGATCTTCAGTTCGCCGTTGGTTTCCTTTTCGATCCGCTCGATCATTGCCATCTCGCCCTGGGCGCTGATCGTCGTCGCTACCGCCTGGTTGACATACATGTCCCAGACCGTTTCCGCCGCACAGGCCCCGCCGGCGCCGAACATCGCCAGCACAACGAGCCCCGCTGCGACGGCCACAAACCGCGCCGCCACCGTAAACCGATTGCCGATCACGCTTCCCCCCTCGACCCTTACGCCCGCCTTCGGCAAGCCAATCAACCGGAGCGCACTATTAATGCCCCGGCGGCGCCCGGCAAGGCTTACCGCCGCTGCCTATTTGTTGATGAAGATGGAAAGGCCGTAGGCATCCGATGCGGTTCGTAGCCTACGGCCCGTTCATGGACCTAAGCGGGCAATCGCCGCCAATGGCCGCAGACGTGTTCGAGTGCGCCGAACCGCACCCGCAAGTACGGGTCGATCCAGATCATCGATCTGGTCCTTTCCGTCGTGAACCCTTGCCGCGGCGGCTCTTACATGCGATCTACAGGATCGGTGTGTCGCTGTAGTCGCCCGTCAAGGGCCTGCCGTGACCTACGTCAGCGGGTTCGGGTTTACCCGCCGCCGACACAGAGGCGGTTCCTCCCTGGCAGGAGGGCCGCCTTTCGTGTTCTTAGCGCGGACGAGGCGATTAATTGCCGCAATTGGCCTCGATTTGATCAAGGCCAATTTCGATCAACCGCCTAAGTGCCTCGCTCTCGCCGCCGATACGGTGACCGAATCGGTAGTCGTCGGGACGGCGGATTATCGCCCCATCTAACGTCCCGAGCTTGCGCTGCGCCTTTGATTCCCCCATGTTCCTGCCCGAGTATCATCGTTGCATCAGTAATTGTATCACGCACTGATACCGGGTCAACGCTGATCATGTTAACGTGGGTGTATCGGGGGAACGCATGGCACAGTCTCACCGAAAAACCGTTCGCAAGCTCGTTAGCTTGCCGCCCGAACTCGTTGAGCGCGTCGATAAATATCGCGAGGCTAGCGGGGCCGCATCAGAGTCTGACGCTCTCAAGACGCTTATTGAAGATGGTCTAAAGCTACATGACCGGCCAAACGACCTATATGAGCGCCTGCAAACAGCTACCGCAAAGGGTCAAAGTATAGGAGAGATAATAAATCTGTTGGCCGCAGATCACCCTCTGGTTCAAAGCACTTTCATAAATTCTGACGCGCTTCATATTAATCTCAAAATGGAAGGTGACTTCCCTGATGAGAGATTTGTGTATGATCGATATAATAAAACGTGGGATTGGCAAAGATTGAACGACGAGCATGGGCGTGAGCCGTGCTGGGAAACAATTTTTAAGCAGGCGCCGCTTGCCGCAGGGCGCGCTGCCCGCGACGATTTAGACGACGATATACCTTTTTAGGAGCGGCGACGAAACGCGCCGATTAGTGACCGATTTCATTGGTGAGACACCTGCATAATTCCGCTTATTTGCCGAGGCAAAACTCGGCGAAGATCACATCGAGCAGGTCTTCGACATCTACCCCGCCGGTGATACGCCCGAGGCTGCGCCATGCCAGCCGCAAATCCTCGGCGCGCAGTTCGGGCAACGGCGCGGTTTGCGAGCGCTGCAACGCGGTCAGCGCAATATCGAGCGCCTCCCGATGCCGCGCCCGCGTCAACAATGGCGCCGCCCCGTCGTAATCGCCCGCGATCCTGGCCACGAGGGAAGCGGTCAATTCCGCGATGCCGGTGCCAGTCAACGCGGACACGGCGAACATCCCTCCTGTCATAGCCGGGAATGACCGAAGGGGATCGGGGCCGGGAGGCACCAGATCGATCTTGTTCGCGACCAGCAATGTGTCGGGGCCGGGCCATGCGGCGGCGCCTCTTGCGTCTTCGGGGTATCGCGCGTCGAACACGAACAGGCGTAAGCCGCCGCCTCGGCTCGCGCGAGGGCGCGGCGCAGACCCTCCTGTTCGATCTCGTCCGCGCTGTCGCGCAAACCGGCCGTGTCGGCGAGGATGACCGGATAGCCGGCGAGATCGATCGCCACCTCGATGACATCGCGGGTGGTGCCGGCGATCGGTGAGGTGATCGCCGCCTCGCGCCGCGCGAAATGATTGAGCAGACTGGATTTTCCGGCATTCGGCGGCCCGACGATCGCGATCGCGATGCCGTCGCGCAGCCGCTCGCCGCGATGCCCATCGGCGAGATGCGCTGCGATCTCGCGAGCCAGCGCCCCGGTCTCGGCTCGCGACATCGGCCTCGATCTCCAGCGGCAGGTCTTCGTCGGGAAAATCGATCGCCGCTTCGAGATGCGCCAGCAGGCGCAACAACCGCCGGCTCCAGCCGCGATACATCTCGCCGAGCCGCCCGTCGAGCTGCCGCAGAGCCTGGCGTCGTTGCGCATCGGTTTCGGCAGCGGTCAGATCGGCCACCGCCTCGGCCTGCGTCAGGTCGAGCTTGCCGTTAAGAAAGGCGCGGCTGGTGAATTCGCCAGGCTCCGCCAGCCGCAGCCCCTGCCGGCGCAGCACCGTCATCACGGCACTGAGCACAGCGCGGCTGCCATGCAGATGCAGTTCGGCGACATCTTCGCCGGTAACGCTGCGCGGCGCCGGCAACCACAGCACCAACCCGTCATCGAGGTCGTCGCCGGTTTCCGGGTTTCGCAGCCGCGCGTGCCGCGCGACACGCGGCGCCGGCAACGACCCGGCGATCGCGGCGAGGCCGGCCCGGCCTTGGGCCCGGAAATGCGGATGATCGCGATGGCGGCGCGCCCGGCCGCAGTGGCCGGGGCGTAGATCGTCGATCCGGCAGCGCGGCCGGCGCCGGCCGGGTCAGTGTCGGTGGATCGGCTATTTCTGGTCGGGCTGCAGCATCAGGCGTTCGACCCGACCGCCCTTCTTGACATGGACTTCAAGGATTTCGTCGATGTCCTGCTGGTTCTCGAAGTGATACCAGACGCCCCCGGGGTAGATCACCATGTTGGGGCCGAGTTCGCAGCGGTCGAGGCAGCCCGCGGCGTTGCAGCGGATGCTCTCGATACCGAGCGCCTTGCCTTTTCGCGCATATAGCCGCGCAGCTTTTCGCTGCCGCCGGCGGCAGCAGCAGCCGCGCGGGTGGCCTTCCGGCCGCACATTGGTGCACATGAACACATGGTGTTCGTAGAACAGGGCCGGATCAGTGGGCGCCTCGGACATGATCGGTTCTCCGCGGTGGTGGGTGAGAAACCAGCGGACGTCTCTCGCGAGCCGCCGTTCTCAGTCTATGATGTGCTCGAACCGTACCCCGTCGCGCCGCGCCGCGGCAACCTACCCCGGCGCAACCCGCCTCCTGGCCTTGCTCATAGCCCGGCCTTGCTTATAGGACCACCGATGGACCGCAACCGCCTCGGCGACGAGACCAGCCCCTATCTGCTGCAGCACAAGGACAACCCGGTTCACTGGCAAGGCCTGGAACGCGGCGACGCTGGCCGCCGCCAAGGCCGCCGACAAGCCGATCCTGCTGTCGATCGGCTATGCCGCCTGCCACTGGTGCCATGTGATGGCGCATGAGAGCTTCGAGAACCCGGCGATCGCCGCGCTGATGAACGAGGGTTCGTCAACATCAAGGTCGACCGCGAGGAACGGCCCGATCTCGACGCGATCTACCAGAACGCGCTGGCGCTGATGGGCGAGCAGGGCGGCTGGCCGTTGACGATGTTCCTGACGCCGGACGGCGAGCCGTTCTGGGGCGGCACCTATTTCCCGCCGGAGCCGCGCTGGGGCCGCCCCGGCTTTCCGCAGGTCCTGGCATCGCTCGGCGACGCCTATCGCGACGAGCAGCGACACCGTGTCGAAGAACGTCGCGGCGTTGCGCGAGGGATTGCAAAAGCTGGGTCAGCCCGAGGCTGGCGACGGCATTGATCCAGCGAACTGTTCGACCGCATCGCCGAACGCCTGCTGCGCGAGGTCGACCCGCTCAACGGCGGCATCGGCACCGCCCCGAAATTCCCGCAATGCGGCATCTTCGAATTGCTGTGGCGCGGCTGGAAGCGCACCGCGCCTCGAGCCCTATCGCGATGCGGTCTTGCGCACGCTGACGACGATCTCGCCAGGGCGGCATCTACGACCATCTCGGCGGCGGCTATGCCCGCTACGCGACCGACGCGCGCTGGCTGGTGCCGCATTTCGAGAAGATGCTGTACGACAATGCCGAACTGGTCAGCCTGTTGACGCTGGTCTGGCAGGAGACTCGCGACCCGCTTTACGCAGCAGCGCGTCGCCGAGACGATCGGCTGGCTCGAACGCGAGATGATCGACCCGGCGGCGGCGGTTTCTACAGCAGCCTCGACGCCGACAGCGAGCATGAGGAAGGCAAATTCTACGTCTGGTCGGAAGCCGAGATCGACGCGGTGCTCGGCGACGGCGACCGCGCGACACTGTTCAAGCGCTTCTACGATGTGACAGCCGACGGCAATTGGGAGGGCCACACGATCCTCAACCGGCTCGGCAGCACCCGCGCCTGGCCGACGCCGACGACCGAGGCGCGAACTGGCGGCGTGCCGCGAATTGCTGCTGGAGGCGCGCGCCCCGCGGGTGCGGCCCGGGCTCGACGACAAGGTGCTGGCCGATTGGAACGGGCTGATGATCGCGGCGCTGGCCGATGCCGGGCTGGCGTTCGGCCGGCCGCGAATGGGTCGCGCTTGGCGCAGCGCGCCTTTGCGCTTTGTCGTCGACGACATGGCCGGCGCCGACGGGCGGCTGCGCCATAGCTGGCGCGGCCGGCGAGCGCGCCACCCGGCCAGCGTCGACGACTACGCCAATCTGTGCCGCGCCGCGCTGGCCTTGCACGAGGCGACCTGGACGAGCCGGCCTATCTGGCGCAGGCGCGCGCGTGGGTCGCGGTGCTCGACCGGCATTATTGGGACACGGCCGGCGGCGGCTATTTCTTTGCGGCCGACGACACCGACCGACCTGATCGCGCGCGCCAAGACCGCCGCCGATGCGGCGGTGCCGTCCGGCAACGGAACGATGGTCGGCGTGTTGACCCGGCTCGCGCTGTTGACCGGCGATGACGCCTATCGCCGGCGCGCCGAGGCGGTCATCGCCGCCTTTGCCGGCGAGGTGGCCGCAATTTCTTCCCGCTTGCGACCCTGATCAACAACGCCGAGTTGGCGCACAAGCCGGTGCAGATCGTGCTGGTCGGCGAGACCGGCGATACCGGCACCGCGCCGAACTGCGACCGTGCGGTTTACGCGCGTATCGTTGCCCAACCGGGTCGTGCTGAGCGTCGCCGCCGGCGAGCGATCTGCCGGCCGGTCATCCGGCGCACGGCAAGGGGCTCGTCGACGGCAAGGCGGCGGCCTATGTCTGCGAAGGCCCGGTCTGCTCGTTGCCGCTGACCGACCCGCAGGCGTTGCTCGACTGCGCTCGCGGCTATGCGACTAAGTTCGTGTATTGTTCATTGAGGAGATGCCGATGCCCTCTGTTTCGCATCCCGAGCCCGATCGGGCAATTGACCATCGACGAAAAGGACGACGCGATCGTCGCGATCCGCTGGGCCGATGATCCCGATCGGCAACGGCAGCGCGCTGCTGCGACGAAGCGGCGCGGCAGCTCGACGCCTATTTCGCCGGCGATCTGCGCCGTTTCGACCTGCCGCTCGCTGCTGCCGGCACGCCATTCGAGCAGCGCGTCTGGGCTGCGATGTGCGCCATCCCCTACGGCGAGACGCGCACCTATGGCGAGATCGCGCAGACGCTCGACTCCGGCCCGCGCGCGGTCGGCCGCGCCTGCGGCCGCAACCCGATCCCGATCGTCGTCCCGTGCCACCGCATCCTGGCGCGCGGCGGCTCGGCGGCTACAGCGGCGGCGAGCGGGCTCCCGACCAAGCAATTGCTTCTGCCTCGAAGCGCTCGAAAGCCGCTGCCTGTGCCCGCGAGAAGGCGAAGCATCGATCCGCCATCAGCAGCTGCTCGACCGCATCGGCGGAGCGCCGCTTCCGCCCGGTTCTTCGCTATCGTCGGACCATCGAACCCGATGAGGAGGGAAAAGATGGTCCAGGCGATCCGTTTCGCAAAAGACCGGCGGCCCCGAAGTTCTGGAGTGGCAGCAGGTCGAGGTCGGCCAGCCCGGTCCCGGCGAGGTGCGGCTGCGCCACACCGCGGTCGGCCTCAATTACATCGACACCTATCAGCGCAGCGGGCTTTACCCGATGCCCCTGCCGAGCGGACTCGGCTCCGAAGCGGCCGGCGATCATCGAGGAGGTCGGCCCCGGCGTCAGCGGTCTCAAAGCCGGCGACCGCGTTGCCTATGCCGGCGGTCCGCTCGGCGCCTATAGCGAAGGCGCGGGTCATGCCGGCCGACCGGCTGGTGCCGGTGCCGGACGGCATCACCGACCAGCAGGCCGCGGCGATGATGCTGAAGGGCATGACCGCCTGGTACCTGGTCCGCCGGACCTATCGCCGTAAAGCCGCGGCGAGACGATCCTGATCCATGCCGCGGCCGGCGGGGTCGGGCTGATCGTCTGCCAATGGGCCAAGCATCTCGGCGCCACGGTGATCGGCACGGTCGGCGACGACGACAAGGCGGCGCTCGCCAAGGCGAATGGCTGCGACCACCCGATCAACTATACGCGACAGAGGATTTCGTCGCCAAGGTCGGCGAGATCACCAGCGGCGGAAGCTGCCGGTGGTCTACGATTCGGTCGGCAAGGACACCTTCTATAAGTCGCTCGACTGCCTGGCGCCGCTCGGCCTGCTGGCGTCTGTTCGGGCAATCCTCCGGTTCGGTGCCGCCGTTCGATCTCGGCATCCTCGCCGGCAAGGGCTCGCTGTTCGTGACCCGCCCGACGCTCAACACCTACACCGCATCGCGCGACGACCTGCTGACCGCCGTCGGGCGAATTGTTCGATGTCGTGAAGAGCGGCGCGGTCAAGCTGGCGATCAACCAGACCTACCAGCTGCGCGACGCCGCCCAGGCCCACCGCGACCTGCAAGCCCGCAAGACTACGGGCTCGACGGTGTTCACGGTGTAATGGATTAGGGCTGGTGTCATTGCGAGGAGCGGAGCGACGCGGCAATCGCGGGCGGAGGAGGCTCCTACGGCCCGAGATTGCTTCGCGGAGCTTGTCCTCGGGCGGCGCAGCGCGCCGACCCGGGGGCTCGCAATGACAACGGGGAATATTCCCGGTAGGGCGGCTTGCTACGTATTCATTGCGTCGAAGAACTCGGAGTTGTTCTTCGATTCCTTGAGCTTGTTGATCAGGAATTCGAGACCGTCGGCGGTGCCCATCGGCATCAGCACGCGGCGCAGAACCCACATCTTTGACAAGACGCCGCGGTCGACCAGCAGTTCTTCCTTGCGGGTGCCGGACTTGGTGATGTCGAGCGCCGGGAAGGTGCGCTTGTCGGCGACCTTGCGGTCGAGCACGATTTCCGAATTACCGGTGCCCTTGAACTCCTCGAAGATGACTTCGTCCATGCGCGACCCGGTATCGATCAGCGCCGTCGCGATGATGGTCAGCGAGCCGCCTTCCTCGATATTGCGGGCCGCGCCGAAAAACCGCTTCGGCCGCTGCAACGCATTCGCGTCGACGCCGCCGGTCAGCACCTTGCCCGATGACGGCACGACGGTGTTGTAGGCGCGCGCCAGACGGGTGATCGAATCCAGCAGGATCACGACATCGCGCTTGTGCTCGACCAGGCGCTTCGCCTTCTCGATAACCATTTCGGCGACCTGCACATGCCGGGTCGCCGGTTCGTCAAAGGTCGAGCTGATGACCTCGCCCTTGACCGAGCGGGCCATGTCGGTGACTTCCTCGGGCCGCTCGTCGATCAGCAGCACGAGCAGATAGACTTCCGGGTGATTGGCGGCGAGTGCGTGCGCAATATTTTGCAGCATCACGGTCTTGCCGGTGCGCGGCGGCGACACGATCAGGGCCCGCTGGCCTTTGCCGAGCGGCGTGATCAGATCGAGCACGCGTGTCGTCAAATCCTTCTTGGTCGGGTCGTTGAGTTCCAGCTCGATTTTCTCTTCCGGGTAGAGCGGGGTCAGGTTGTCGAAATTGATCCGGTGACGGAGCCGGTCGGGCTCCTCGAAATTGATGCTGTTGACCTTCAGCAGCGCGAAATAGCGCTCGCCGTCCCGCGGCGAGCGGATCTGCCCCTCGACGGTATCGCCGGTGCGCAGCCCGAAACGTCGCACCTGATTCGGGCTGACATAGATGTCGTCCGGTCCCGCCAGGTAATTGGCTTCCGGCGAGCGCAGAAAGCCAAACCCGTCAGACAGCACCTCGAGCACGCCGTCGCCAGAAATCGGCACGTCGTTTTCCGCGAGCTGCTTGAGCATGGCGAACATCATGTCCTGCTTGCGCAGAGATGATGCGTTCTCGATTTGCAGCTCTTCCGCAAAAGCCAGCAGCTCGGCGGGAGTTTTCCGTTTGAGTTCTTCGAGATTCATGGAGTGTTTATCGCGATGGTGGGGCTATGCCCGGTTCCGGGGTTGGCTTCGCGAAAGAAATCCGCGGCCGAGAGGGGAACGTCTGGGATTTATCAGGAGATTCTGTGAGAAAACCGGCCAGCGGTATGCCCGTTCCCTTACCCAAAGCAGATATGCAAGTCAAACGCGATTACAAGGGGTTCCGGTTGAGCCACCTGCGCCCAGCCTAAAATGGCTTCAACACCACCAGCAGAACAATGCCGATCATCACGAGCGTCGGCACCTCGTTGATAATCCTGAAAAACCGCTGTGGGCGACGAGCCGTTCCAGCGGCAAACTCACGGCGCCAGCGGCCGCAGAGCAGGTGAAATATGGTCAGGAGGCCGACAAGTATAAGTTTGCCCCAGACCCACCCTTGTCGCCAGTCAACGACACCGGGAGTTGCCGCAAGCAACAATCCGAACCCATAGGTCATGACCGCCGCCGGCGCCATGATGCCGCGGTACAGACGCCGCTCCATGACCCTTAGCATGGCCGACTGCGGCGAATCGGCTGGCACTCCGGCGTGGTAGACGAAGAGGCGCGGCAGATAGAGGAGGCCCGCCATCCAGGAGATCACGGCGATGATGTGAAACGCCTTCAGCCAGGGGTAGGCCTGCGGCAGCAGCCCGATCATACGGAGACCTGTTCCGCGTCCCGCACAAGCCCGGCCAGTGCCGAGATAAAATCCGGGTCGGTACCAACCGTCGGCACCCGCTCGTAGAAGGGGACGCCATAGCGCTCCGACCGCAGGCGATAGTCGCGATCAAGTTCGACCAGTGTCTCGGAATGCTCGGAGACAAACGAGATCGGCGCAATCACCACACCAACGCTGTCATGTGCCGCACGCTTCAATTCATCGTCCACCGACGGCGCCAGCCAAGCCAGGGGACCGACGCGGCTCTGGTAGCAGATCGCCCAATCAAGCCCCGGCCGGCCGAGCGCCTCGACCACTGCCTGCGCCGTCTGGCGGACCTGGTCGGGATAGGGATCGCCGGCCGCGACGATCTTCACCGGCAGTCCGTGCGCGCTGAACAACAGTCGCGCCGGCAATTGCTGGCCCGCAACCCGGCCCAGCACCTCGCCAACCAGACGCGCCAACGCCGCGATCAGACCGAATACCGTCGGGTAAGACCCGATCCCATAACTGGTTCCTGCCAAACCCTGCCGCCCGGCATTTTCCCGCCATGCCTGCAGCGAGGAAGCTGTCGTGGTCGTCGAGAATTGCGGATAGAGCGGCAACAGCACAACCGTATCGGGCTGCCATTCCCTGACCGCGGCAACCGTTTCAGGCGTCAACGGATGCCAATACCGCATCGCGATAAAGCAGCGGTAATCGCTGCCAAGTTCGTGCTGCAAGGCGGCGGCCTGCAGCTCGGTATTGGCCAGGAGCGGCGAACCGCCGCCGAGATGCCGGTAGATTTCCTGCGCCGTGGGTTCACGCCGCCAGGCGATAAGCCACGCCAGCGGCAGGCGCAACAGCCACGGCAGCCGGATGATCGCCGGATCACGGAACAGGTTGAAGAGGAACGGCCGCACCGCTTCCGGTGAATCCGGCGCACCTAGGTTCATCAGCACCACTGCCCGGCGTGGCATCTCAGTCGTGATCAACCGGCGCGGCCAACAATCGCGCGAGCGCGGCGACATGCTCTGGCGGCGTCTGCGGCAACACCCCGTGCCCGAGGTTGAAGACAAACGGCCCGCCGCCCAGATCACGCCGAATGTCGCGCACCGCCTCTTCCATCGCCGCACCACCCACCAGCAGCAGGATCGGGTCGAGATTGCCCTGCACGGCCACCCGATTTTGCAGCCGGGCGCGGGCAAATCCGGTCGGCACCGCGGTATCCAATGCCACCGCATCGACACCGGTTTCCAGCACATAGCGTTCGATCGACAGCCCCGCGCCGCGCGGGAACCCGATGATGGGGACATCCGGAAACCGAGCCTTCAACGCGGTCGTGATCGTTCGCGTCGGCTCGATGACCCAGCGCGCGAAGCCCGACGGCGACAGCGCCCCGGACCAGCTGTCGAACAACTGCACCGCATCGACACCCGTGGCGATCTGGCCGCAGAGGTAGGTGATCGTCGCCTCGACGATCAGGTCGATCAGCGCGCCAAACCCCTCAGGGTCGCGATAGGCCCAGCCCTTCGCTCGCGGAAAATCGCGGCTCGACCCGCCCTCGACCATGTAGGTCGCCACCGTCCACGGCGACCCGGCAAACCCGATCAGCGCGGTTTCCTCCGGCAACAGCCCCCGGCTGCGCCGAACCGTCTCATAGACCGGGTCAAGTGCAGCCAAGCCCGCCATCCGCAGCCCGGCCAGGCCAGCTGCGTCGGCTATCGGCTGGAGCACCGGCCCGCCCTCGGGAAACCCGACCTCCTGGCCGAGCGCCCGGGGAATCAGCAGGATGTCGGCAAAGAGGATCGCCGCATCCATCCCAAAGCGCCGGATCGGCTGCACAGTCGCTTCCGAGGCAAGCGCCGGGGTGAGGCAAAAATCGATGAAATCGCGTGCCTGGGTCCGCAGGGCGCGGTATTCCGGCAGATAACGGCCGGCCTGTCGCATCAGCCACCAGGGTGGCCGATCCATCGTTTCACCACGCAGTGCGCGGACCAGCCGCCGCGATTGTCCCCAGATCATCACGACACTTCTATCTCCTATTAAAGAGGAGAGAAAAGGGTGGTGGTAGATGTTGTGCGGTGGGTTGCGGGGATTATCCGTAATCCCGGAAATATCCACGGGTTGCTGACCATTATGAGACGTTCGCTGGAATGTGGGAGTAAAACGGCGGCAGCGGCTCGTTTGGTGGCCGTTGCCCGCGGCGAGGCAGCGGATAAGTTGGGGCAAAATGGCCGTGAGTTTTTTTACCCCGGATTGCCTCGAATTCGCTGCACTGCGGGAAAAAAGCTCGATTCCCGTTGCGGCTTACGGGATAACCCCGGCATCTCGGGATAACCCGCGAGATCGCGGCAATTTCCGAATGGCTTATCCACAGCGATCGGTCGAAACAGCGATGGCGCTGACCCGTTTTCACCTGCATCTGGTTTCCGACTCGACCGGCGACACGGTCCATTCGGTGGCGCGCGCCTGTCTTGTGCAGTTCGACGAGGCCCAGGCGATCGAGCATGTCTGGAGCATGATTCGGACGCGCACCCAGATCGACCGGGTTATCGCCGGCATTGAGGTTAATCGCGGTCTCGTGATTTTTACGATGGTTAACGACGTATTGCGCCAGGTCTTGCAGGAAGGCTGTGCCCGGCTGCAGGTTCCGGCGATCCCGGTGCTCGACCCGGTGATTGCGGGGCTGGCGTCGCATCTCGGCCGCGCCAGCCGCGGCCTGCCTGGTAAGCAGCACCTCCTCAACAGCGAGTATTTCGCGCGCATCGATGCGATGACCTTCGCGATCAATCACGATGATGGGCAATCAGGCTGGGGGCTCAACGAGGCCGATGTGTGCCTGGTTGGCGTGTCGCGCAGTTCGAAGACGCCGACCTGCCTGTACCTCGCCAATCGCGGCATCAAGGCGGCCAATGTGCCGTTTGTACCCGGAGTGCCGCTACCGGCCGAGCTGCTGGGGGCGAAAAAGCCGCTGGTCGTCGGGTTGACGAACGATCCGGAACGTCTGATTCAGCTGCGGCGCAACCGCCTCAGCATGCTCGACCATAACGAGACCACCGATTACACCGACCTCGAAGCGGTGCGCGCCGAGGTGCGCGAGGCCCGCCGCGTCTTCGCCGAGCATCACTGGCCGGTTATCGACGTGACGCGGCGCTCGATCGAGGAGACGGCGTCGTCGATCCATAAGTTGATGATGCGGCGTGATGGCATCGAGGTCTGAGCGGATCATCCTGGCCTCGGCAAGCACCGCCCGCGCCGCCCTGCTGCGCCATGCCGGGCTCGCCTTTGATGTTGATCCCGCGGATATCGACGAGAGCAGCCTCAAGCAGGCGTATCGTGCCAATGGCGATTCGGCGCTCGCCTGCGCCAGCGCGCTGGCCGTGCAGAAGGCCTGTCGCGTGTCGCGCCGTCATCCCGATGCGCTGGTGATCGGTGCCGATCAGCTGCTGGTTGCCGGCGACGAGTGGTTTGACAAGCCCGAGACCGTTTTGGATGCCGAGGCGCAGCTTCGCAGTCTGCGAGGACGACCCCATGTCCTGGAAACAGCGGCCTGTGTTGTGTTTGCCGGATCCGTGCAATGGATCGCCGTCAGCGAGCCGGAACTGACGATGTACGAGTTTGGCGATGGCTTTCTCGCGGCGTATATCGCAGCAGAGGGTGAAGCGCTGCTGTCGTCGGTCGGCGCCTATCGGCTTGAAGGCAGAGGGGTGCAGCTGTTTTCGCGCATCGCCGGCGATCATTTTGCGATTCTCGGTCTGCCCCTGATCGAACTTCTCGGCTATCTACGGGAGCGCGGGGCGATCGCGACGTGAGGAAACGGGCATGAGGATTACGGGAAAGACGCGGCTTGCCGGAATCATGGGCTGGCCGATCTCCCATTCGCGCTCGCCGACGCTGCATAATTTCTGGATCGAGGAACAGGGTATCGACGCGGTCTACGTGCCGATGGCCGTGCGCCCGGAACAGCTGGAACGCGCGCTGCGGGCGTTACCCGTGCTTGGTTTTCGCGGCTGCAACCTGACGATCCCGCACAAGCAGCGCGCTCTCGAAATTGTCGACCGGATCACTCCCGCAGCCCGCCATATGGGCGCGATCAACACGATTGTCGTGGCGGCCGACGGCAGCCTCGAAGGCAGCAATACCGATCTCTACGGGTTCCGCGAAAACCTTCGCGATCTGGCGCCGGGCTGGAACCCGGCGAGCGGCCCCGCCGTGGTGCTGGGTGCTGGTGGCGCGGCTCGCGCGGTCGTTGCGGCGCTGGTCGAGGCTGGTGCCGCTGGCATCGTCCTGGTCAACCGCACCCAGGCAAATGCCGAGCGCATCGCCCGGGACCTCGAGTCGCCGCACTGTCCTATCGAGGTGGTGCCGTGGCAGGCGCGCGGCGAGGCCCTGCGCGACGCTGCGTTGCTGGTCAACACCACCAGCCTTGGCATGACCGGCGAACCGACGCTGGAAATCGACCTCGCAAAGCTGCCGCGATCCGCCGCTGTGACCGATGCGGTGTATGTGCCGCTGGAGACGACATTGCTGGCGGCGGCGCGGGCTCGCGGCAATCATGTCGTCGATGGCCTCGGCATGTTGCTGCATCAGGGCCGGCCTGGGTTTGAGGCGTGGTTCGGTGCATCGGTGCGGGTAACGAGGGAGCTGCGCGCCGCCGTTCTGACAACGCTGGCGACGCGGCGGTGATCATTCTTGGCCTCACCGGCTCGATTGGCATGGGGAAAAGCACCGCGGCGGCGACATTGCAGCGGATGAAAGTGCCGCTCTATGATGCCGATGCGACCGTGCACGACCTGCTGGCGCCAGGTGGGGGGGCGGTGGCGCTGGTTGAAGCGGCGTTTCCAGGGGTGCGCAATGCCAGCGGCGGGATCGATCGCCAGCTGTTGGGACAGCGCGTGTTCGGCAATCCAGATGCCCGCCGCCGTCTCGAAGGGATCATCCATCCGATCATCCGGAATGCCGAGCGCCGCATCGTGACGCAGGCGCGCGTCCGGCGGCAGCATTTGGTCGTGCTCGATATACCGCTGCTGTTTGAAACGCACAGTACCGACCGCTGCGACCTGGTGCTGGTGGTGTCGGCGCCGGCATGGCTGCAGCGGCGGCGGGTGATGCGCCGCCCCGGGATGACGGAGGACCGTTTCGCGGGAATTTTGCGGGCGCAGATGCCGGACAGCGAAAAGCGGCGCCGCGCTGATTTCATCGTGCAGACCGGGCTCGGCCGCTGGGTAGCGTACCGTCAGTTGAAAGCGATTGTCCGGGTGCTGCGGCAGGGGGGTCTGCCGCAACATCGTGGTGGGGGAGGAGCATGCGCGAGATTGTCGTCGATACCGAAACGACGGGGCTAGACCCGCAAAGCGGGCATCGCATCGTTGAGATCGCCTGCATCGAGTTGATGCACCATGTACCGACCGGGCGAGTGTTTCACCGCTACGTCAATCCGGAACGCGATATGCCGGAAGAGGCGTTCGCCGTGCACGGGTTGGCGAGCGAGTTCCTCGCCGAACAGCCGCCCTTTGCCAGCGTCGCCGATGAGATGATGGCGTTTCTCGCCGATGATCCGCTGGTCATCCACAACGCCGAATTCGACCTCGCCTTTCTGAATGCCGAACTGACCCGGCTCGGCCGGCCGCCGCTGGCAAGCCGGTTTGTCGATACGCTGGCGATCGCGCGCCGCCGCTTTCCGGGCGCGCCGGCAAGCCTTGATGCACTGTGCCGGCGGTTTGCGATCGATCTGACGGTGCGTGAAAAGCACGGCGCCGAGATCGATTGCGGGCTCTTGGCGGATGTCTATATCGAGCTGCTCGGCGGTCGCCAGCCCGGTCTCGACTTTGCGGTGCGCGCCGATGCCGAGATCATCGACGGGCTGCATATCGCTGCCGCCCGGCCGCCGCGGCCACCCCGCCCGCACGCCGCCTCAGCCGAAGAACTGGCGGCGCACCAGGCGATGCTGGCGATGATCAAAAGCGCCGCTTTGGCTTGCGGCGGGCTGAGGCGAGAGCCGGCAGAACGGAGGCTCAGGCCGTTACCGTCCCCGATGGCACCGGTGTCGCGGGCGGCGCGCCGGTGTTGCGGCGCAGCAATTCGCTGAAATCGATCGGGTTGATCATCAGCGGCGGGAAGCCGCCATCGCGGGTGGTATCAGCGACGATGTTGCGGGCGAACGGGAACATCAGACGCGGGGTCTCGACCAGCACGATTGCGCTGAGCACTTCCTGCGGCACGTTGCGGACCGTGATGATCGCGCCATAGGCCAGTTCGACGACAAACAACGCTTCTTCCGCGACCTTGGCGCTGGCGTTGATCGTCAGCACGACCTCATAATTATCCGGCCCGAGGCTCTGCGCCTTGACGTCGACATTGATATCGACATTGGGCTGCGCCCGGCTGCTGCCGCAGGCTGTGCGGCGCGCGCGGGTTTTCGAACGATAAATCCTTGATGTACTGGGCATTGATGATCAACTGCTGGCCGGTGCCCGGGTCGGCGGCCTGCGGCGGGGCGACCGGGCCGTTGCCTGTATTCTCTGGTGCCATTGTGTTCTCCTGACCGGGCCGGCCCTGGGGGCGGCACCGTCGTCCTAGCGGTGTTGCGTCCCGCTAGCACGAATAGCGAAAGGGTACAACGTCAGGCGCCGTCGCGGGTCGGCAGGCGGCGGGTTCGCGGGTGCCGCTTGCCCGCGGATGGACGACGGCCCATCTACAGCTTATCGTTAGCCTCCAAACCGCTGTTCCCGGCTCTGCCGAAACGCCGTAAGGTCCTGAAAGACGATGGGCGATCTCCCACATTACTTCGACATCATCCTGTTTGCGATGGTGGCGGCCTTTCTGGTCTTGCGGCTGCGCAGCGTCCTCGGGCGGCGCACCGGAAACGAGCGGCCGCAGGACCCCGCGATGCGCCGGGCGCAGGCTCCCGGCGATAATCTGATCCCGCTCGCCAACCGCCGGCCGGCCCCGGCTCCGCCGATCATTACGGCGACCCCGGCCGATGCGGTAGCCGCCGGTCTGGAACGGGTGCGCAATGTCGATGCCGCCTTTGATCCTGGGCAGTTTCTTGAAGGCGCGCGGGCAGCGTTCGAGATGATCGTCGGGGCGTTTGCGGCCGGTGAGAAGGAGCGGCTGCGTCCGTTGCTGGCCGACGATGTTTATGCATCATTCGCTGGCGCGATCGACGAACGCGCGGCGGCGAAAGAAACGCTCGAAACGCGCATTCAGCAGATCAAACGCCTGGATATCGTCGAGGCCGGGGTTGCCGGCGATTATGCCCGGGTTACGGTCAAGTTCGTGTCTGACCAGATCAACGTGCTGCGGGCGCATGATGGCAGCATCGTTGATGGCGACCCGGAGCATCCGGTCGAAAAGTCCGATTTCTGGAGCTTTGTCCGTCAGGTTCGCTCACCCGACCCGAACTGGGCTCTGGTCAGCACCGCCAGCGGCTGATCGGCGCGGGTGACGCCGCGCCGTCGCCGCATCCTGTGGATCACGGCACCGCTGCTGCTGGTACTCGCAGCCGGCGGTGGCTTTTGGTGGCTTCGCTCGAAGCCACTGCCACGCCTGACACTCGCGATGGCCCGGTTCGACCAGCTGGAGGGCTGGTCCGGCGAGCATATTGCCGCGGCGTTGCCAGCCTTTCTGCGGTCGTGCAAGGCGATCCTCGGCAAATCTGACGCCGCAGCGTTCGACCCCCGCCCGAAGAGCGCCGATTTCGGGACGGTCGGTGAATGGCGCCCGGTCTGCTCTGCGGCGGCGGCCGTGCCGCCCGGCGATGACGACGCCGCCCGGCAGTTTTTCGAGGGTGCGTTTTTGCCGCTTCTCGCGGGAAACAACGGCCAACCCGACGGCTTGTTCACCGGGTATTTCGAGATCACGCTGCATGGTGCGAAACAGCGAGGCGGGCGTTACCAGACGCCGCTTTACCGCCGGCCGGCGGAACCGGGGCGCTACACCCGCGCCGAGATCGAGGACGGCGCACTAACCGGGCAGGACCTCGAGCTGGTGTGGGTTGATAATCCCGTCGATGCGTTCTTCCTCGAAATCCAGGGTTCGGGGCGGGTGCGGCTGAGCCAGGGTGGCGTGATGCGGGTCGGGTATAACGGCAGCAACGGCAAGTCCTATGTTCCCGTCGGTCGGCTGCTGATCGAGCGTGGTGAAATCCCGCGCGAAAAGCTGACGATGGCATCAATCCGCGACTGGATGCAGGCGCATCCGGGCGACGGTGCGGCGTTGCGGCGGGAAAACCCGTCCTATGTCTTCTTTCGCGAAATCACCGGTGAGGGGCCGGTCGGCGCCCAGCAGGTCGTGCTGACCGCCGGCCACAGCCTTGCGGTGGATCGCGCATTTCTGCCGCTTGGTATGCCGGTGTGGCTCGAGGCGCAGCAGCGCTATACGCCGGAGGTGATCCACCGGCTGGTGATTGCGCAGGACACGGGCGGCGCGATCAAGGGCCCCGTGCGTGGCGATCTGTTCTGGGGCCACGGCACCGCGGCGGCTACCGGTGCCGGCGCGATGAATGCACGCGGCCGGTATTACCTGCTGCTGCCGCGCACTGTCGCGGCCCGGCTTGGCGCCGCCGCAACGGATTGATTTGCCGGCGCTGGCATCCCTATGTTGGCGCTGGGATATGCGAAAGGGGTGCGGATGGCCGAACCGGCGCGGGTGGCGCTGTTGGTGACGTGTCTGGTCGATCTGTTCCGGCCCAGCGTCGGCTTTGCCGCGATCGCGCTGCTGGAGCGCGCCGGCTGTATGGTTGAGGTGCCGCGGGCCCAGACCTGCTGCGGCCAACCCGCCTACAATTCTGGCGACAAGGCCGATGCCAAGGCGATCGCCCGGCAGGTCATCGCCGCCTTCGCCGGCTATGACTACGTCGTGGCGCCGTCCGGGTCGTGCGCCGGCATGGTGCGTGCCCACTATGCCGAATTGTTCGCCGACGAGCCGGCGATGCAGGCACAGGTGCAGGAGCTGGCGTCGCGTACCTATGAGCTGGTCTCGTTCCTGGTGGATGTCAGGGGGATGAAGGATGTCGCGGCGCGGTTCGACGGCAGCGTGACGTATCACGACGCCTGTTCCGGCCTCCGGGAATTGGGCGTCAAGGCGCAGCCGCGTGATCTGCTGGCGACCGTCGATGGACTGCGGCTCAACGAACTGCCCGGTGCCGAGGTGTGCTGCGGCTTTGGCGGCACGTTTTGCGTCAAATACCCGGATATCTCCGACAAGATGGTCACCGACAAAGCGCTCGATATCACCGCGACCGGCGCTGACATGCTGCTTTCCGGCGATCTCGGCTGCCTGTTGAATATCGCCGGCAAACTCAGCCGGCACGGCAGCCGCGTCGAGGTGCGCCATGTCGCCGAAATCTTGGCCGGAATGACCGGCGATGCCCCACCAATCGGCGTGCCGCGAGGCTAAGAGCCCGACCCGGAATGAATTCTGCAATTTCAATAATTTCGCATTCCCTGCGAAAGCAGGGACCCATCCTGCCGGTTCCCGAACGATTGCCCGGTGGGTCCCTGCTTTCGCAGGGAATACAAAAAAGGAAATTCTACTGTTCCACACCTGACAGCATGTCGCTGAAATCATGTCGTTCATTTTGGGTCAGGCTCTAAGCACCATGCACCCAACCAGCCACAACTTCACCGCCAACGCGCGCATCGGCCTCGCCGACCCGAACCTGCAAACCGCGCTCGGCATGGCGCGCACCGGGTTTCCGCTGCGCCGCCAGCAGGCGATCGAGCGCCTGCCGGAATTCGAGGCGCTGCGCGACGCCGGCAAGGCGATCAAGGACCACACGCTGGCACATCTCGATCATTACCTCGAACGCTACGAGGAAAAGGTCACCGCGACTGGCGGCAAGGTGCACTGGGCACGCAACGCCGCCGAGGCGCGCGCCGCCGTGCTGGAAATTTGCCGCTCGGTTGACGCCAAAATCGTCACCAAGGGCAAGTCGATGGTCGCGGAGGAGATCGCGCTCAACGACTATCTCGAAGCAGCACGGCGTCACGCCGGTCGAGACCGATCTCGGCGAATACATCATCCAGCTGCGCCACGAGCCGCCGAGCCACATCATCGCGCCGGCGATCCACCTGATGAAGGAGCAGGTCGCCGCGACGTTTCGCGCGGCGCATACGCGACTTGCCGCACGACCGGCTGCTTGACGAGCCGCGCACCCTCTGCGAGGAGGCTCGCACGATCCTGCGGCCGCAGTTCCTCGCCGCCGATGTCGGCATCACCGGCGCCAATTTCCTGATCGCCGAAACCGGCTCCAGCATCATCGTCACCAACGAGGGCAATGGTGACCTGACGCAGACCCTGCCGCAAATCCACATCGTCATCACCAGCCTGGAAAAGGTCGTGCCGACACTGGAGGATGCCGCGACGCTGCTCCGCCTGCTGGCCCGCTCGGCGACGGGCCAGGAGTTTTCGTCCTATACGACGCTCTCGACCGGGCCGCGCCGGCCCGGCGATCTCGACGGGCCGGAGCAATACCATGTCATTCTGCTCGACAATGGCCGCACCGACCTGCTCGGCGGTGAGTTTCAGGACATGCTGCGCTGTCTGCGCTGCGCCGCCTGCCTCAATCATTGCCCGGTCTATGCCTCGGTCGGCGGGCATGCTTATGGCTGGGTCTATCCCGGACCAATGGGCGCGGTGCTGACCCCGGCCCTGATCGGGCTGCACGAGGCGGGCAACCTGCCGAACGCCTCGACCTTCTGCGGGCAAGCTGCGAGAGCGTCTGTCCGGTCAAAATCCCGCTGCCAAAGATGATGCGACATTGGCGCGAGCGCGAATTCGCCCAGAAACTAAGCCCCAGGACTTACCGCAGCGGGTTGCGGCTGTGGGCAAGGCTGGCGCGCCAGCCGGTGCTGTATCATGCGTTCACCGGGATCGCCGGGCGCGTGCTCGGCTGGGCGGGCAAGACCCGCGGCCGGTTCCGCAGCCTGCCGCTCGCCGGCGGGCTGGACCGGGGTGCGCGACCTGCCGGCACCGGAGGGCCGCAGCTTTCACAGCCTGTGGGCCGAGCGTCAGCGCGCTAGCGGCATTCGTAAATGAGCGCGCGTGACGACATCCTCGGCGGCATCCGCCGGTCACTGCGGCGCGGCGCGGTTTCGTCTGACGCCGCCGCCGAGCTTGACGAGCGCATCGCCGCGCATCGCCGCAACCTGATGCCGGCACGTGCCGCCGCGCTCGACGACGCGGCACGCATCGACCTGTTCGTCAAGATGGCGGAGGAGGTGCAGACGACGGTGACCCGCGTCACCGCTGATGCTGACGTGCCGGGCGAGGTGGCGCGTTATCTGGCGGCCGAAAACCTGCCGGCCGAATTGGTCATGTCGCCCGACCCGTCGCTCGATACGATCCCGTGGGGCGAGCGGCCGTTGCTCACCATTCGCCGCGGCCGTGCCGAGGCCAGCGACGCCGTGTCGCTGACACCGTGCCTCGCCGCGGTTGCTGAGACCGGCACACTGATGCTGGTGTCGGGCAGCGGCACACCGACGACGCTGCAACTTCCTGCCGGACACGCATATCGTCGTGCTGCGCGCCGGCCAGGTGGTGGCGGGCTATGAGGACGGCTGGGACCTGGTCCGCGCCCGCTCGGGCGGCGGTCCCGTCGCGTTCCCGCGCACCGTCAACCTGGTCACCGGCCCGTCGCGCACCGGCGACATCGAGCAGCGCATCCAGCTTGGCGCGCAGGCCCACGCCGCCTGCATGTCGTGCTGATCGATGGCCCCGAGGACAAGCGAGATGCGCCGCCTGTCGCCTGACGATGTCGGTCTTTGGCGGCGGGCGATGCACGACGTAGCGCCGCTGCGCGGTCGTCCCGTCCGGCCGATCGCATCCCCGCCGGTGGTTGTTCTGGCGGAAATTCGCCATACCGTCCGGCCCGAGCCACCTCTGATGCCAGCGGTCAAGGCCCCGCCGCCGCCTAGGCTACCGTCGCTCGACCGCAACGCCGGGGTGGATCGCGCCACGGCGGAGCGCGTCAAGCGCGGCCGCTATCAGGTCGAGGCGCGTCTCGACCTGCACGGCATGACCCAGGAAGAGGCGCACCGGGCCCTGTCGCGCTTTGTGGTCGGGTCGCGCAATGCCGGCCGCCGCTGCGTGCTGGTTATCACCGGTCACGGCCGCGCCACTGGCGGCATCCTGAAATCCGCGGTGCCACGCTGGCTCGGCGACCCTGGTTTGCGCCCGCATCTGCTGGCACTGAGCCCGGCCCAGCCGCGCGACGGCGGCACCGCCGCCCTCTATCTGCTCCTCCGCGGCCTGCCGCGCGATTGATCAGAACTCGGCGGCAGTCGTAGCCGTCGGGTCGAGGTGGCGGCGCAGGCGGTTTGCTGCGGCGAGGGCAAAACGCAGTGTCAGGGCGCGGCGGCGTGCCGGCGCGAGCGGAGTGGCGTCACCGTGCCGCAGCACTGCCGCACCAAAGGCGTCCGCCACTATCAGGCCACATTCTTCGGGGATGAGGAGCGCCGGAAAATCGTTCGATACGGCGAAATAGAGCCGGTCCGCAAAGTCGCGGTAGTGGTTCCATTTGCGATCGGAGCGGAAATCGGCCACCGAGCTTTTGATCTCAACGATGATTAAGTCGCCGCTTCGGCCCAACGCCAGAATGTCGGCGCGGCGCCTGTTGGCGAGCGGGAATTCCACAAGGCTGGCATAGCCGAGCTGGTCGAGGGCGCGGCAGACGCCGCGCGCCAGCAACAGCGATGTGGCGGGCCGGGGTCTCGCCGATCGGATCACGCCGGGCGCGGTGACGCGTAGCAAGAAGACACGGAGATCGAGGATGGCGTTGTCGAGAACAGGCACTCTTGCGGGCCGCGTGGAACCTCGCATGGCCCTATTGGACGGGCAGGAGAAATGGGCGGCGCGGGCGCTGCTGGCCTCTGTCGTCGCACTGAGCCTGGTCGAGGTCTGGCTGACGGTGCGCCTCAACCCTGGAACAACGATTTCTACGACGCACTGCAGAATTACGACTGGCCGAAATTCTGGTGGCAGTTCGCGATTTTCGGCGTGATCGCCGCGGCCTTCATGGTGTCGGCGGTGTATCAGCTCTATCTGCGCCAGATTCTGCAAATCCGCTGGCGCCGCTGGCTGACCGACCGCTTTCTGCGCGATTGGCTCGAGCGACCAGACCTATTACCGGATGCAGCTCGACGCAAACCGGCACCGATAACCCGGATCAGCGCATCGCCGAGGATATCGACCGCTTTACGTCGATCAGCCTGATCGCTGTCGATACAGATGTTGAGTTCGGTGGTGACGCTGTTTTCCTTTCTGTTCATCCTGTGGCGGCTGTCCGGCTCACTGACCATCCCACTTGGCGGCGACGCGCATATTGTGATTCCCGGCTATATGGTTTTTGCCGCGATCCTCTATGCGGTTGTGGGCACCTGGCTGACCCAGAGGATCGGCAATCCGCTGGTCGGCCTCATGTTCGACCAGCAGCGGTTCGAGGCCGATTTCCGCTTCAGCCTCGTCCGATTGCGCGAAAACACCGAGAGCGTGGCCTTTTACGGCGGCGAGAGCCGCGAACTCGGCATTTTCCAGAACCGGTTTGCCCATGTCGTGAAGAATTGGTGGGGCATCATCCGGCGCCGCAAAAAGCTGACCTGGTTTACCACCGGCTATGGCCAGCTCGCGGCGGTGTTCCCGTTTCTGGTGGCGGCGCCGCGGTATTTCGCCAAGGAAATCCAGCTCGGCGGGCTGATGCAGATTTCGTCGGCGTTCGGCCGGGTGCAGGAGTCGCTGTCGTTCATCATCAACAGCTACACGTCGATCGCCGAGTACCAGTCGGTCGTCGAACGCCTGCGCGGGTTCAGCGACAAGGTCGCCGAGATCGGACGCGAACGCGACAAGCCGCAATCAATCGCCATCGACCGTTCGGGCACCGGCGTCGCGGTCAGCGATCTCGACCTGCGGCTGCCGAGCGGACAATTGCTGCGCAGCGACATCACGCTGACCGCGCGTCCCGGCGAGCCTGTGCTGGTGACCGGCCCGTCCGGCGCCGGCAAAGCGACCCTGCTGCGCGCTATTGCGGGGCTGTGGCCGTTTGGGCGCGGCCGGGTGCGGGTCGGTTACGGGCATCGTCGCTGTTTCTGCCGCAGCGGCCCTATCTGCCGCTTGGGACGCTGGCCGATGCCATCGCCTATCCCGAAACCGGCCACACACCGCGGCGTGCCGAACTGGAAGCGGCGTTGCACGCGGTCGGCCTGTCCTATCTGGTCGATCAGCTCGATGTCGAAGGTAATTGGGCACAGCGCCTGTCGGGCGGCGAGCAGCAGCGGCTCGGCTTTGCCCGCGTCCTGCTGGCGCGACCGGCAATGGTGTTTCTCGACGAAGCGACGTCGGCACTCGACGAGGCGGCCGAAGCCGCGTTGTACCGGCTGCTGCGTGAGGCCGAATGGGGGCCGACCATCGTCAGCGTCGGGCATCACGGCTACGCTGAAGCGGTTTCATGACACCGTCATCGATCTCGGCCCTACGAAGCTGCCCCTGCGGCGGCGGCAGGGGACTAGGCGGGCCGGGAGTGGGCAGGCCGGAATTACCGCCGAGCTTTCCCTGATTTGTGTGCCCACCTATTATTACACTCGTTGTCGTCCCGGCGCACGCCGGGACCCACCCCGCCACATCCCGAGCGGTTGAAAAGTGGGTCCCGGCCTGCGCCGGGACGACAACTGTTTTTGCGGTTAATTGTGGAGCGCCCGCGCCATGAGCGCCGACGATATTTCACCGACCATTGAAGACCCGTTCCGGCGCGTGCGCCTCGACAAGCTGGAAACGCTGCGCGGCATGGGAATCGACCCCTATCCGGTCAGCTTTGCCCGTAGCGATCAGGCCGCGGCGCTCGACCACCGCTACACCGACCTGCCGAAAGGCACGGAGACCGACGACCGGGTGACGGTGGCGGGGCGTATCCGTGCCATGCGCAACAGCGGCATGTTTATCGACCTCCACGACGCCTCGGGCAAAATCCAGATTTTCAGCCACAAGGACTTTCTGTCGCCGGAGCAGTTGGCGCTGCTGCGCCTGCTCGATATCGGCGATCTGATTGGCGTCGAAGGCCGGGTGCGGCGTACCCCGCGCGGCGAACTGACGATCAATGCCACGACCCTGACGCTGCTCGCCAAGGCACTCCGGCCGCTGCCGGAAAAATATCACGGCCTCGCCGATATCGAGTTGCGCTATCGCCAGCGCTACCTCGACCTGATCATGAACGAGCAGAGCCGCGAGACCTTGCGGCGGCGCAGCCAGATTATCGCAGCGATGCGGGCGTTTCTCGCGGCGCGCGGTGGTCTCGAAGTTGAGACGCCGATGCTGCATACGATTCCCGGCGGCGCGGCAGCCAAGCCGTTTATCACGCATCACAACGCGCTCGATATGGACCTCTATTTGCGGATCGCGCCCGAACTGCATTTGAAGCGGCTGGTGGTCGGCGGGCTTGCCGACAAGGTGTTCGAGATCAACCGCTGTTTCCGCAACGAGGGGCTGTCGCCGCGCCACAACCCCGAATTCACCTCGCTCGAACTCTACGAGGCCTACGCCGATTACACCGACATGATGGCGGTGACGGAGCAGATCGTCGCACATGTCGCGCAGACGGTGCTCGGCACAACGCGGGTCAGCTATGGCGGCACTGAAATCGACCTGACCGCGCCCTGGCCGCGGCGCCCGATGGCGGAACTGGTGCTTGAAAAAACCGGGACCGATTTCATGGCGATCACTGACGTCGCGTCGGCCCGCGCCGCCGCCGAACATCTCGGCTGCGGGTTGCGGGGCAATGAGAATTGGGGACAGGCGTTGGAGGCGGCATTCGGTGCGCATGTCGAGGAAACTCTGATTCAGCCGACGCATGTGACCGGCTTTCCGCGCGATATCTCGCCGCTCGCCAAGGCTGACCGCCACGATCCGCGTCTCGTCGAGCGGTTCGAGACCTATGTCTATGGCTGGGAAGTTGCCAACGCGTTTTCCGAGCTTAACGACCCGCTCGATCAGCGCGCCCGCTTTGAGGCACAGATGCTGGCCCGCGCCGCCGGCGACGACGAGGCGCAACCGCTCGACGAGGACTACGTGACCGCGCTCGAATACGGACTGCCGCCGTGCGGTGGGCTCGGCATCGGCATCGATCGTCTGGCGATGCTGCTGACCGACAGCCCGTCGATCCGCGACGTCATCGCCTTTCCGACAATGCGGCCGCGCTAGCCAGCCTGCTAGGACAGCCTGCTAAAGACAGCGAATCGTCCAGATCATCATCGGATTGGATTCATCGGTGGCGCGGTCGACGCCACCTTTTTGGCTGATCGAATTGAGCACGCGGTAACCGTTGGGGCAGACCCGCTGCGCGGCTCTTTCGTTCGGGCCGCCGCTACAACTCGCACAGGGCGGGCCCTCGACCCTGAAGGTGTGCTCGTCGACCCGACTTGCCATCGCCTCGGTACAGCCGGCAAGCAACAACAGCGAAAGAAGCAGCAGGGGACGCATCGCGAATATCCATCGTGGCGGAGGGTGATCAGTTTTACGCCAGCTGGTGCGAGTTGACCAAGCGGCGGCCGGCCATGCGACAGTCCGGCATACGACAGTCCAGGCATCTCCGCACGCGTGGATGCGCCACCCATGCTCGCGAAACTGTGTGTTGCCACGCGGAGGGACGGGTGCTTGGCTGATGCGCCGTCATATCACCGGCGCCGCAAGCAAGGTGTGTCGCGACGGCATCGGAGGTTCCAATGCGTAGGGATTTGCCTTTGCGATCGCGGCTGACGCGTGCTGCCGCCGGCGCACTCATGCTGTTGCCGGCGGCCTGCGCCAGCCCGACCGGGCCGGCCGTGATGGCCTCCAGCGTGACGCCGGTAGCCACCGGTATCGCGCGCATCTGGTTCTACCGGGAATACGAACCTTCGGTCAGTATCAACGACGCCAGTGTCGCGCTGAACGGCACTCCGGTCGGCACTGTGCGGGCTGACGGGAGCGCGCTTTACCGCGATGTCCCGGCTGGCCATTATCACGTGACGGTCGTCAGCTATGGGATGGACGTGAACCAGGCAAAGGACATCGATCTGGGCCCGGGCCAGGAGGGGTATGTCAAAATCCTGTCGTTAAGCTCCTGGGAAAGCGGTGGCGACCAAACTCAGATCGACCGCGACACCTTCTACGTCTCGCTGGTGCCGCCGCAAGTCGCGCGCGGCGAACTGGTCAACCACCCCCTGAGCGGCGGCTGATCCCGCCACAAGCACGCAAGCGTACCCGGGCTGGCCTTTGTCACGCCCGGGCCGCTCGCGATGCCGCGCTGCTAGTTGTAGATCCACTCCTTCTCGAACCGCGCGAAGCAGTCGCGCTCGCCGGGCATCTTGACCCAGCCGGCGAGCAGGCGCGGTGTCGCCAGCAGGAGGCGGTCCTTCAGGTGGGTGGAGTTGTGGCCGTATTCCTCAAAGGTCGAGACGGTGATCTTCTGGTTGTGCGGGTCGTCCTGGAAGCGGCAGGCGCACAGCGCGACGGTTTCCATATAGGCCCGCCGGTCGGCGCCTGATTTCAGGTAGGCGTGGGCCACCGCTGTTGCCCAGGCGTAGTCGAGCGCCATGATCGCCTCGTCGAGTTCGCGCAGCAACGCATGCGGCGTCTTTCCGCCCATGTTGTACTTGGTCGCTTCCTCTTCGATGATCGATTTGTACAGCTTGTTTTCGTGCGCCACGTCGTTGATGAAGTTCGCCATCAGGAACAGGACACGCGCCTGATACGGGTTGCTGGTGTGGCGCAGCCAGTTATTCGCGACGTTGCAGTAATCGAACGGGTGCTGCCCGGAGGTGAAGGTGCGGGCCACCGTCGTGCGCAGGATCAGTTCGGCGGCGCCAAGCTGGATCGTGTCGCCGAGGCTCTTGATCGAGATGCCGTTTTTCAGGTGCGTCGTGATCAAATTCCATACCGTCTCGCCGTCCGCCAGCAGCAGGTTTTGCAGGAAGTCTTCGACCTGCTCGGGCGATAGCATGCCCTTGTTGGTGTCCTTGAGGCTCTTGCCGGCGTCGGCGAACTCGGCGGCCATCTTTACACTCGCCGCGTCGTAGAGCGAATAGTAGAGCGGGCCAATCGCCATGTCGGGCGCACCCATGTAGAAGACGCCGTGCGACTTCTCCCAGCCGATGTAATTGGCGAGGTCGGTGACGGCGCGGGCGCGGATCGCCTTGTGGCCGGTATTGCGCGCCTTGCGGCCGATCACCGTTTCCTGGATGTCGATCAGGCCGAGAAATTCGATCGTGTCCTGCAACGCCGCGCGGTTTTCGTCGTCTTCGGCGATGCTGATGAACCGGCCGTAGGAGCCGCGGGTGTCGCCGTTCATCGTCGCGATCATGTAATGGTGCAGCCGGTCGTCGAGGCTGCCTTCGTCATGCACCGGCGGGGTGTCGTGGTGCCATACCATCGGGCCGTAATCGGGCGGCGGCACCTGGATGCCCTTCATCGTCGCATAGCGGCCGGGGTATTTGCCGAGCAGCTGATTCCAGATGTCGAGCCCGGCCGGGATGTACCAGACGCTCTGCAACAAGGGCAGCAGCCGGTATTTTTCCGGCAGGTATGGCATCAGATAGGTCGAGGCTCTGAGGCCGAGGATGGTGTGGTCGTTATTGGTCAGCGCGATGTTGCCGTCGCGAAAATTGATGTGGCAGGGCACCTGGACAAACGGCGCCTCGGCCGCGGTGACGACACTCAACGCGTCGCCGATCACTGCGAAGTCAACGGCCCGAGCCTGTTCGCCGGCCTTCGCCGCCTGGCGGAGTTCGGCGTCGGCGCCTGCAGCCTCGTAGCCCACGATCATCAGCGCTCCCGCCCGCTCGAAGACTTCTGACGCCACGTTGACGAACAGCTCGAGGGCCCTCCTCCCGTCATGCTCGTTGACAGCAGCGCGGAAGTCGTCTCGCTCGGCTTCCGGCGCGGGACGGTCATCGCCGACGATGGCGACGCCTATGGCCTCGTTGGGCAAGGCCACCTTCGTTGGGAAGATCGCGTAGACGGTCCGCTCGGAGACCTTGGCCTCCTCGGCGATACACGCCTGGTCGTGGAGGCGTAGCCCTTCTCGACAAAGAGTCGAGCAGCCGCCGCCCGGATCTCGGCCCTCGTTGCGGCCGCGGCGGTGGCTCGGACTCTCGACTGGTATCTGCGCTTGACGCTCTCGGTCATATTTAGCTACAGTCTAGCTGTAGTAGATGCAGCGGCCCTGCAGCAAATCATAGGGGCGCTCCAGGAGGTGCGACCGTGCTGTTGAACGGCTTCAACCACGTGGCAGTCCTCACGAAGGACACCAAGCGTTTCGTCTCGTTCTACAAAGAGGTCTTCGAGGCCGAGGTGTTCGGCGAACAGTCGATGGGTCCGATCGGGCGCCTGACCCTGGTGCGAATCGGCGGAGAGGCAGAAATCAATCTGTTCGAGTTGTCAGGAAACACTGAGGCCGATCGCCATGCGCCAATGTTCGGGCGAGGTCGGCTCGACCATCTGGGCCTCCAAGCCGCTTCGCTGGAGGCATTCGAGGAGATCCGCGACCGTCTGATCGAGCGAGGAGCCAGCGACGAGTTTGTGACCGACTGGGGCCCGGTGTACTCGCTGTTCTTCAAGGACCCCGATGGCCTAGAAGGCGAAGTCTGCGTCGCCAACCCCGATGCCGTAGCTGGTGTCTTGAACCCCCCCGGAACCCCCGCCTGGCGCTACGTGCGCTCGATGTGAGTCTCCCAGGCATCACCTTCACAGGCGCCGGACGCGGGCACCGTCCGGCGGGTTGGAACCAGCCTCACGAACTCGACCGTCGAGGTGGTCGGACG
>CAVTUM010000006.1:0-54652 GCA_963737875.1 uncultured Alphaproteobacteria bacterium
TGATACCTTCGGGCCCGAAAAGGCCCTGCTCAACTGGCCGCCGGAAAAGGTTCCGCCGGCGCAATGAGGGGGTCGTCGATTTCCCCTCGCTCTGGCTGCAGGGGCCGCGCGCCGACAAGGGCATGCACCTGCACTGGGACGGCAACAACACCTCGTCGAGGAGCGCAACCGCAGCGCCGCTTTCGGCACCGGCGCGGTCCCGCCGCCGCTCGACCGCGCCTCGGTCAAGCGCACGGCCGACTGGCTGCTCGACGCAATCACCGCCGAAATATCCCTTCGCAATCGACGCCGCGCTGGCCGACCGCGGCAAGGCGCTCTATGCCGAGTACTGCGCCGGCTGCCACGGAGCCGAGCGGCCGGATTTTTCCGGAGCCTGCGTCGGGAAGGTCGAGCCGATCGACAAGATCAGGACCGACCGGGCCGGCTCGACAACTACTCGCATGATCTGACCGTCAAGCAGGGCAACCTCTACGCCGCCTATCCCGACGAGCGCTTCTCGCATTTCCGCAAGACCGACGGCTACGCCAAGTGCCGCTGGACGGCGTCTGGCTGCGTTCGCCTTACCTGCACAATGGCTCGGTGCCGAACGTGCGGGAACTGCTGGAGCCGGCGGACAAACGCCCCGAGGCCTTTTATCGCGGCAACGACGTCATCGATCAGCAGCATCTCGGCTTTGTGTCCACCGTGCCCGCGGCGGCCGGCGTCAAATTCTTTCGCTACGAGACGCAATGTACCGGCGACCCGGCCATCTGCGCGAGCGAGGCGAACTCCGAAAACCGCCACGACGCGAATGTCTGCGTGCCGGGCAAATGGGCCGGCAACAGCAATCGCGGCCATGACGGCACCGCCTACGGCACCGACCTCCCGGCGGCAGACAAGGACGCCATCGTCGAATTCCTCAAAACCTTCTGACACCAAGAGCCAGAACCAGTGACACCGGCACGAAGACAGCTGTGGATGAGGCGGATCGCGGTGGCTTTCGCCGCCGTGCTCGTTCTCGTCCTGGCGGCCGGCGGTCTCGTCTGGTGGAAGTTCTTCAGCGCGGGAAGCCAGGATTTCGCCAGCGACCGCGACCGTTTCCTGTACGGCTCGCTCGGCGCCGAGGCGGTGGCCGGCATCCCCTACCCGATCTTTATGATCCTGCCGCGTGTCTTCCCCGATCTCGTCGCGCAATACGCGACCGCGGGCTACGGGCCCGACAAGACCGCCTATGGCGGCTATGGCGCCTTCGGCCTCGCCTGGGAGGAAGGCCAGCGGCTGCCGGCGGGGTTGTCGATCAAGCGCCTCGGCTATGAGCGCGTCACCCTCAACTGCGCGATCTGCCACACGGCGAGCTATCGCCTGACCGCCGACGAGCCGCCGCATTTCGCGGTCGGCGGGCCGGCACACACCCTGAACTTGCAAGGACTGCTGCGGTTTCTGATTGCGGCATCGCACGACCGCCGCTTTACCGCGGCGCGGCTGCTGCCGGAAATCTCACTGCATTTCCCGCTCGATGCGATCGACCAGGCGAATTACGCGCTGGTGCTGATCCCGGCCACCCGCGCGGCATTGCACCTCGCCGAACACGAACTCGGCTGGATGAACGACAAGCCGGCTTGGGGGCCGGGCCGCGACGACGCGTTCAACCTGCCAAAATTCATCCTGACCCAGACGCCGTGGGACAAATCAGTCGGCAACACCGACTTTCCGGCGGTCTGGCACCTCGCCGACCGCAGAGGCGGGCTGCTGCATTCGGCCGGCGAGGCGAAGACCCTCTACGCCGTCGTCGCGACCTCGGCGATCGGCATCGGGTCGTTGCCGCATGGCGGGTTCGAGGACCGCAACGAGTGGCTCGAAACCTTTATCGGCAAGCTCGAGCCGCCGCCTTTCCCCAAACCGATCGACCAGGGCCTCAGCGACCGCGGCAAGACGCTCTATGCCGAACGCTGCGCGATGTGCCACGCCGAAGGCGGTGCCCGCACCGGCACCGCGATCCCGCTCGCCGAACTCGGCACCGACCCCGAACACGTCCTCGCCTGGCAGCAGCGCGACGCCGACCGGATGAATGCCGTCACGTCGGCGCTCGGCGCCCGCCGCGCCGAGGTCGAGGGCGCGCAAGGCGGCTACGTCGCGCGGCCTTTGGTCGGGACCTGGCTGCTCGGCCCGTACTTGCATAACGGCTCGGTGCCGACGCTGTCGGATTTGCTGGCACCGCCGGACCAGCGCCCCGCGGTGTTCTATCGCGGCTACGATGTTGTCGATGCCGATCACGTCGGCTTTGTCGCGACCGGCGCCGCCGCCGAGGCGAGCGGCTTTCGCTTCGACACGAAGGAGCGCGGCAACGCCAATACCGGGCACAATTACGGCACCGATCTCGGCGACACCGACAGGCGCGCCCTCCTCGAATACCTCAAGACGCTGTAGCCGCGATGCTGGCGCAATCTGCAATCCTGATTATCGCGGAAATCGCCCCCGGACGAATGGAGCGGCTGCGCGCGCTGCTCGACCAGCTCAACAGCCGGCCGGGTCTCGCCAACCCGGCGAACCCGCTGGTGCCGTTCGGCCTGTTCGACCGGCTCCATGTCGCACGCTTCATGATCCTGCAAGACCCGACGCCGAACGACATCGGCGTCTATGGTCTGCCGCCCGCCTCGTTCCGCGCCTCGCTGGCATTCTTTGCCGATTGCGACGGATCAGCGGACGCGTTCCTCACCGATTTGGCGGAGCGGGCGGAAGCGGGGCTGAGCCAGCTATTCTCCTGCTGCGCAGGCTTTGCCGCCGGCACGAACCTGCTGAACTTCATGCGCGGCCATCGCGAGACAGCCGCCGCCAATTATGTCAACTGGATCGGCCGCACGGTCCGCCAGATCCACGAGGAGGCGGCACTGCGGCAAACGCTTTCCGCCTATCTCGACGAACATGGCGCGGCGCTGGCGCACGAGAGCCCACAATCGATCCGCCAGAGCCTCGTAGCCTTTGTCGGAGCACAGCGTCAGGCAGGCGCCCTCACCCTGTCGCCGCCCGAACCGACACCGGTCGGCTGGTTCTTCTGCAATCTGTTGCACCTGATCGCGGTTCCGGCACTGCTTACCCTGGCGAGCCCCCTGTTGCTGCTGTACCTGCCGGTCTTTCTGTATCTGCTGCGGCAGCACGAAACCCGCGATCCGGAAATCCTGCCGCGGCCGGACCCGGCAAAGCGTGCGGTCATCGCCGCGCTCGAAGACCACGACGTCACCAACCCGTACATCGTGTGCGGCTATCTCAAACCCGGCTGGTTCCGCCTCTCGACCGTGATCTTTCTGCTGTGGCTCGCCGGATATGGCGCGCGCCACATCTACAACCGCGGGCATCTGGCGCGGGTTCAGACCATTCATTTCGCGCGCTGGGTTTTTCTCAACAACCGCCGGCAGATGTTTTTTGCGAGCAATTATGACGGCTCGCTCGAAAGCTATATGGACGACTTCACCAACAAGGTCGGCTGGGGCCTCAACCTGTTGTTCAGCAATGGCGTCGGCTACCCCCGAACCAACTGGCTGATCGGCGGCGGCGCGGCGAACGAGCAGAAGTTCAAATATTTCATCTACCGGCATCAGATACCGGTACAGGTCTGGTACAAGGCCTATCCGGGTCTGACCACGTTCGATCTCCTGCGAAATGCGCGTCTGCGCGCCGGCATAGAGCGGCCGACAATGAGCGATGCCGACATTCGCGACTGGCTTGGTCTGCTATGAACGGCACCGCGGAATTTACCGATATCCAGGGCATCGTCCGGTTTGGCCACCGCCGCCTGACAGCCGCCCGCTTTTTCCTGCTGCAGATCGCCGATCCGGCAGCGGCCCGGCAGTGGCTGGCCGCAGCCCCGGTCACCGACGCGACGGAACGCACCCCGCGCCCGGACAGCGCGCTGCAAGTCGCCCTGACCGTGGAAGGATTGCGCGCGCTCGGCACGCCCGCGCCGATCGTCGCCGGGTTTTCGGCAGAGTTCATCGCGGGAATGGCCGGCGACGGCAACCGCTCGCACCGGCTCGGCGATACCGGCGCGAACGACCCGGCGCACTGGCGCTGGGGCCATGCGGATGCCGTGCCGCATCTGCTGGTAATGCTCTATGCGCTGCCGGACCGCCTCGATGCGTGGCAAAGCGAAATCACCGGCGGCGTCTGGGAACAGGCGTTTGCGGCGATCGATTGTCTCGCCACAAGCGATCTCGACGGCCGCGAGCCCTTCGGCTTTGTCGACGGGATCAGTCAGCCGGCGATCGACTGGCAGCGCAGCGGCAATTTCGACAGCCCCCAACTCGAATACCGCAACCTCTCCGCCCTCGGCGAATTTCTCCTCGGCTACCCGAACGAGTACGGCAAGTACACCGATCGCCCGCTGATCGACCCGGCGACCACCGGGGCAACGCTGCTCCCGGCCGCCGAAGACATGCCGGCCCAGCGCGATCTCGGCCGCAACGGCACCTATCTGGTCCTGCGCGATCTGAGCCAGGACGTCAGCGGGTTCTGGCGGTTTCTCGACGAGCAAAGTGCGACCGGCCATTCGGCGTCGGATTTGGCAGCCGCGATGGTCGGCCGGACGATCGACGGCGCGCCGCTGGTGCCGCTCAGCCGGACACCGCTTGCCGGCGCCGCCGATGACAGCCAGGCCCCGGCTGACAACCAGACCCCGGCTAACAACCAGACCCCCGCTAACAACTTCACCTTCGCCGATGATCCGGATGGCGCGCGCTGTCCGTTCGGGGCGCATATCCGCCGCGCCAACCCGCGCAACGCCGACATGCCGGGCGGCCCCGGCGGCGCGATCTCGCGGCTGATCCGCACCATCGGTTTCGACCGGCACGGCGCCCGCGACGACCTCGTCGCGCCCGTGCGCTTCCACCGCCTGCTGCGCCGCGGCCGGCCTTACGGGCCACCCCTGATGCCGCCCGAGGAGGCTCGCGCCGCGAATGACGGCAGCGAGCGCGGCATCCGCTTCCTCTGCCTCAACGCCAACATCGCGCGGCAGTTCGAGTTTGTGCAGAACGCCTGGATGGCCAGTGCGAAATTTGATGGCCTGATCGAGGAAAGCGACCCGCTGCTCGGCAACCGCGAGGCGATGCCGGGTTCGCCCTCCGACAGCTTCACCTATTCGCGCGACGGCGCGGTGCGGCGGCGGCTTTGCGGGCTGCCGCAATTCGTGACGGTACGCGGCGGCGCGTACTTTTTTCTGCCGGGCATCCGGGCGCTGCGCTACCTCGCATCGGCCGGTCACTAGAATTGGAGGGTGTGCGCATGAGCGACACGGCAGGACATCGCGGCCCGCTGCGCACATCCGAGGTGCTGCGCGACGAACTCGAAGCGATTTTCGGCCCCGATGCCGTCCGCGGGCTGAACGACGCGATGGCCGCTGCCGCCGATGAAGACGACCGGCTCGAACTGGCGCAGATCGCCGCGTCGCGGCAGCAGCCGGTGGCGCTGTGCCTGTCGGGCGGCGGCATTCGCAGCGCCTCGTTCGCGCTCGGCGTGTTGCAGGCATTGGCCGGGGCGGGCCAACTCACCCGGTTCCATTACCTGTCGACCGTGTCGGGCGGCGGCTATATCGGGTCGTGGCTGTCAGCGTGGCTGCATTGGGCGGGCGGCTCGCGGCCGGTCATCGAGGGGCTGTCGTCCCGCGGCACCGATGACGCAGAGCCGGCGCCGATCCGTCATATCCGGCAATACAGCAACTACCTGACGCCGCGCCTCGGTCTGATGTCGAGCGACACCTGGGCGGCGGTGGCGATTTGCGGGCGCAACCTGCTGCTGAACTGGATGATCCTGTTCCCGGCGCTGTGGCTGCTGGTGCTGTTTCCCAAGATCGCCTCGGCCGCGGCACAGCTCGCCCGGGCCAACCCGCTGCCGGAACTGTTCGGCTTCCTGGTGGGCGCGCTGATCTCGCTGCTGGTCATCGCCAGCACCTGGTACACGACGGCGAACCGGGTGTCCGACCGCAGCCGCTGCTTCTTTGGCCTCAACGCGCAGACGAGCTTTCTGCTCGCCGATCTGCTGCCGCTGGTGCTGGCCGCCACCGCGTTCACCTGGGTCGTCAACCGGCCGCAGGAATATGTCGGCTGGCTGATCCGGGATTATAGCGGGCTGGCGATTGTCGCGGGCGGGGCCTTGGCGCTGTACGCGGTCGGCTTCCTGCTGGCGCGGTGGACCTATCGCCCGGAGCACGGCCACGGCCGCCACGTGCCTGTCCAATGGCTGCGCGACGGGGCGGCCTGGCTGTTTTCCGGGCTGGTGGCCGGAAAGGTCCTGTGGTGGGGGGCCGTCGGCTATATCGCGATCCCCGATCTGATGACCCTGATACCGGCGCATTGCACGCTGGATCAGGCGGCCTGTGCCGCCGGCGGCCCGGCGGTGGCGGCGGCGATGAGCAAGCCGGTCATGCTCGACGCGAAATCGCTGCTGGTCGTCCTCGGCATGCCGTATTTCCTCGTCGCGGTGATGGTCGGCCAGCTGCTGTTCGTGCTGTTCCGCAGCTACAGCCCGCGCGGCGACATCGAACGCGAATGGCTCGGCCGCGCCGCCGGATGGTATATTGCGATTGGCGGCGCCTGGATGATCGGCGGCACGCTGGTCCTGTTCGCCTCGGCGGCGGCGGCCGGGGCCAATGTGCTCGGCGACGACCTGCAAGGCTGGCTGGCGCCCCTCGGCGGCATTTCCGGCCTGCTGGCGGCGCTGCTCGGTAAAAGCTCCGCGACATCGGTACGCGAGCGCAAACCGGGCTGGCTGGCCAGCCTGACCAATGCCGCTCTTTGGGTGGCAGGGGGCGTGTTCGGCGCGGTGATCGTCATCTCGTCGTCGATCCTGATCGACCACATCGTGTTCGGCATGCCGTTGCAGGAAACCGTTCTGTTCCAGTACGGGCGCAACCCAAACACGCCGATTTCGCCCGCAGAGACCCATGCCTATGCAAAGCAATGGACGCTGCTGCTGTGCGAGACCGGCGGCCTCCTCCTCGTGTGGCTGGTGCTCGGCTGGTTCGTCAATCCGAACCGCTTTTCACTGCACGCGCTTTATCGCAACCGGTTGATCCGCGCCTTTCTCGGCGGCCCGCACCTCGCCGCCGCCGATCCCAGGCAGCGTCGGCACCCGAACCTGTTCACCGGCTTTGACAACGCCGACAACATCCGCTGCCTGGATTTGTGGCCGCATACCGACCCCGCCTCGCCCCACCGGGATTGGCGCCCGTTCCACGTCATCAACATCGCGCTCAACGTGGTTTCCGGGCGCAACCTCGCCTGGCAACAGCGCAAGGCCGAACCGTTTGTCGCGACCCCGCTCGCCTGCGGCAGCCACGGCCCGGGTTACCGCCCGACGCGGGAATACGGCAATGACGGCGATCACGGCATTTCGCTCGGCACCGCGATGGCGATTTCCGGCGCGGCGGCCAGCCCAAACATGGGCTATCACTCGTCTCCGCTGGTCACGCTGCTGCTGGCGGTGTTGAACGTGCGGCTCGGCTGGTGGCTGGGCAACCCGGGCGAGGCCGGTCATCGGACCTACCGCAAGGACGGCCCCGTACTGGCGTTCGGCCCGTTTTTCTCCGAACTGTTCGGGCTGACCACCGACAACCGCCCTATGTCTACCTGTCCGACGGCGGCCATTTCGAAAATCTCGGCCTCTACGAGATGATCCGCCGGCGCTGCGCCGTCATCGTGGTCAGCGACGCCGGTCAGGATGGCGCCTACGATTTCGCCGATCTCGGCAACGCGGTGCGCAAGATCCGCATCGACCTTGGCGTCGACGTCGAGTTCCCGCCGCTCTCCGCCTTCCACCCGCCGGAACCGATGATCGAGGGCTGGCAGCGGCCGGTGGTGATGGTCGGCACCGTCCACTATCCCGAAGCCGGCATCCCGCCGGGGCGGATTTTCTACCTCAAGCCCGCCCTGCGCGGCGCCGAACCCGCCGACATCGTCGCCTACGCCCGCGACAACCCCGACTTCCCGCACCAACCGACGACCGACCAATGGTTCGACGAACCCCAATTCGAAAGCTACCGCGCCCTCGGCCGGTACACGATGCTGTCGGTGATGGCCGAACTCATTCCGCTGCTACCGCCTTCCCCCACTCCCGCCACCGGCTAAGATACCCCCAAGCCTAATGGGTCCGGGGGGAGATCAACACATGCAAACCTATGATTACATCGTGGTCGGCGCCGGCTCGGCCGGCGCGGCGGTGGCGCACCGGCTGTCGGCCGATCCGCGCAACAAGGTGCTGCTGCTCGAAGCGGGTGCGGCCAGCCACCCCTGGTCGTTCATTCCGGTCGGCTCCGCCCGGCTGATCAAGAACCCGGCCGCCAACTGGCTCTATTCGTCCGAGCCCGAAGCCAACACCAAGGGCCGCAGCCTTCCGGTGCCGCGCGGAAAACTGCTCGGCGGCTCCAGTTCGATCAACGGCATGGCCTTTGTGCGCGGTCAGGCCCAGGATTTCGACACCTGGGCGCAGATGGGCAACCGGGCTGGAGCTATGAAGACGTCTTGCCGTTCTTCAGGCGCATGGAGAGCTATGAGGGCGACGGCGACGACAGGTTTCGTGGCCGCGAAGGGCCGCTGCGCGTCACCAACCCGGAGCCGCGCGACCCGATCTTCGCCGACGCTCATCAAGGCCGCCGGCGCAGGTCGGCATCCCGCACAACCCCGACTACAACGGCGCCAGCCAGGAAGGCATCGCGATGAGCCAGGCGACGATCGCCAAGCGGCCGCCGCATGAGCACCGCGCGCTGCTATCTCGACCCGATCCGCAACCGCCAGAACCTGCACATCGAGACCAACGCGCTGACCGAGGCCCTGGTGATCGACGGCAAGCGCTGCACCGGCGTGCGCTATTCGGTCGGCGGCGAAAAGCGCGAGGCCGCGGCGGCGCGCGAGGTCGTGGTCAGCGCCGGCACGATCAACTCGCCGCAATTGCTGGAATTGTCCGGCATCGGCCAGCCCGAGCGCCTGCGCAATCTCGGCATCGAGGTGCGCCAGGCATTGCCCGGCGTCGGCGAAAACCTGCGCGACCATTATGCGCCGCGCACGCGCTGGCTGGTCGGCAAGAAGGGCGTTACGTTCAACGACCAGGCGCGCGGCCTGGGCATGGTCTACCAGGCGGCGCGTTACGCGCTTGTTCCGCAAAGGCTTTCTCGCCAGCGTCGGGGCGCCGATGCGCGCCTTCGTCTGCTCGCGCGAAGGGCTGGAGGCGCCCGACCTGCTGCTCGGCTGGGTTCCGATGCTGACCGAGCCGACCCCGAAAGGGCCGCGCATCGCCAGGCAATCCGGCTTCACCTGCTACGCGCATCCGATGCGGCCGGAGAGCAAGGGGCACATCCACATCACCTCGGCCGACGCGCACCGGCCGCCGGCGATCAATTTCAATTTCCTGTCGGCGCCGCCCGACGCGGAACTGACCGTGCGCGCCATTCGCATCGCCCGCGCCGTCATGACTGCGCCGGCGATGGCGTCGCTTCGGGTGACCGAGGTGGCACCCGGCGCCGACCGTGTCACCGACGACGAGATCATCGACTGGGTCAAGGGGGCGGCGGAAACCACCTACCATCCGGTCGGCACCTGCAAGATGGGCGCGGACGCGATGGCGGTCGTCGACCCGCAGCTTCGGGTGCACGGCATCGAAGGGCTGCGCGTCGCCGACGCCTCGATCATGCCGACCCTGACCTCGGGCAACACCAACGCGCCCTCGATCATGATCGGCGAGAGGGCCGCCGACATGGTGCTGCACGCCGCCTGACCTGTCCCCTGTCATTGCGAGCAACGCGAAGCAATCTCGTCCCGATAGAGGCTCCTCCGCCCGAGATTGCCGCGTCGCCTCCGGCTCCTCGCAATGACAGAAGCTTATGAGCACCGCAGCGGGGTTGAGCCGATACACAATTTGCGATCAACTCGCCGCGACGCCCGGCACTCCCCGCGCAGTCCGCGCTCCACGATCGGGCAGGAGGAACCGCCATGCCATTTTACGAAAGAGGCGCCGTTCGCATTCACTACGAAGAGGCCGGGTCGGGCTTTCCGTTGATGGTCATTCCCGGTGGCGGGCTGAACTCGACGATCGCCGGACTCGCGGCGACTCATCCATTTAACCCAATGGAGGTGTTCAAAAACGAATACCGCGGTTATTTCGGCGGATTTGCGCAACGCCAATGGCGGAGACTCCTCCGGCCCGCTCGAAATTGACCGGCCGTGGGATTCGTACACCGATGACCACATCGGTCTGATGGACCATCTCGGCATCAGCGAGTTCCTGGTGCTCGGCTTCTGCATCGGCGGACCGCTCATCTGGAACCTGCTGAAGCGGGCGCCGCGGGCGCGTCGTTGCCGCGGTGCTGACCCAGCCCAGCGGCTTCCGGCCGGAGATGCCCGATCTCTTCTACCGGAACAACATCAAGGGCTGGGGCCCGCCCTGTGCGCCCGCCGCCCCGACGTCACGATGGCGACGGTCGATGCTTCCTGAGCAAAATGTACCGCGCCAACGCCGACTTCGTGTTCACCGTGACCCGCGATTTCGTGCGCGACTGCCAGACGCCGATCCTGGTCCTGCCTGACGACGTGCCGGCGCACCCCTACGCGGTGGCGATGGAAAGCGCGCTGCTCGCGCCGAACGCGCAGGTAAGTCTCTACCCCTGGAAGGACACACCAGACAAAATCCCGCTGGCCGTCCGCCACGTGCGCACCTTCCTGCACGCCAATCGGCCCGCGTTAGACTAGCGGAAAGCAACGGGCGGAACCAGCCATGCCTAGCCCCCGAGGCGGGAAGCGCCCCGCCAACGCGATCGGCAACGCGGTTTAGATCATGCGGATCGTGACCGGCGAGGAAGGGGAGCAGCTGCTCGATTTGGCGAAATCGACGGCGCAAGAGCCTGGCGCGCGGGGCGGTAAGGCGCTTGCGGCCCGCATGACCCCGGAACGTAGGCCGAAATCGCAACGAGAACGGCCCAAAGTCGTTGGCGGCGCAGGCAGGAATAAAATCAGGAATATTTTTCTTGATTTCGTGTTGTCCATAAAGCAGCCTATCCAACGAATTAGAGTGGGAGGCAGATGATGTTTGGTGACGATCGGTCGATGTCCGACTTGATCGGCTGCGTCGAATTTCTGGCCGACGACCTTGACGGAATTTGTCGCTACGCCTTCGCTACCTACAGAAGCTATGCACCTGAGGTATTGGTCGAGCATGATCCCCGAGCCGCCGCAGCATGTATCTATGCACACATGGCGGCGGAAGCCGAACGGCGCTTCGCCCTCCATCCGACCGTCCAACTCGTCGATCCCATACTTTTAGGCGGCCTAAAAGTATGGCGGGTGGGAAGTGAGTCCCTTCTCCGGTTTAAGAAACATGATGAAGACGGCAATTCCAGAAATTACCCCACCAAACAGGCGCGTGAATACGATCGGGGAGACACGCTGCCGGGGCTTCCTCCGGAGGGCGCCAGACTTTCTGTTGGTTATCTGCTCGACCCAACCAATACCGAATTCACTCGCACTCAGGTTGCGCGCCCATTAGCGCGACGAATTGACTGGTGTGCGGCTATTATTCCTCAAGCGGATCGGGCGGCAGGTGATCGCATTTGGATCGACGTGACGAAGCAGCGCAGCTTTTAGTCTGAGTCCAAGTCAATGCCGGAGCGTGTAAATCACCATATGGTGACGCTGGCGCGCGACGTGCGCGCGGTCACGCAAGAAGAACTCGCCAATCGTATGCAGGTTGGGCAAGGAACGCTATCAAAATATGAAAACGGCGTCCTGGATATCCCAGATGACTTCGTTCCACTGCTTTCGCGTGCGCTTAGTTTCCCGAGAGAGTTTTTTTACCAGGGCGGACAACCATACGGATTTCCCGCCATTTCATTACCGAAAGCGTAAGAAATTATCGGCAAAGATGCTTGGGAAGATCGTCGCTGAGATGAATATCCGGCGAATGCACATTGCTAAGTTGGCACGCTCATTTGAGCTAAAAACAAACCATTTCATCCCAGAAATTGATTTAGATGAGTATCAGGGGAAATCGCGCCGGCGCCCAGATATAGAGGATATTGCGCGATCTGTTAGGGAATCATGGCTGCTCCCCCGTGGGCCTATCGCGAATATGACAGAGTTGCTGGAAGAAAACGGCGGAATAGTGATACCCTGTGATTTTGGGACTGATTTGATAGATGCGCTAAGCCAGCGCATCGACGGCATGCCAGTATTATTCTTTGTAAATATGAATTCCCCCGCGGACCGCGTGCGACACACTTTGGCTCACGAATTAGGTCATATGTTGCTTCATACAATATCAGTAAAAGACGACAATGAAATGGAAGGAGAGGCGGATCATTTTGCTGGCGCGTTCTTATTGCCGGCCGATGAAATAAAAATACAGCTAAGGCAGTTTGATCTGCGACACCTTGCGAACATGAAAGGGTATTGGAAAGTATCTATGCAAGCAATTGCATATCGAGCGGATCGCCTCAAGCTTATTACGCCGTACCAAAATAAAATGTTTTGGATCGAGATGGGAAAGCTGGGATACCGCAAGCGAGAGCCGAATGAACCGAAGAAGGAAGCTCCCATCTTGCTAAGACGCATGATCGCCTTCCACCAACGCCGGCTCGGATACTCCGTCTCAGATTTGGCTCGTCTCCTGTGCTTGGAAGTGAGTGAATTCCAAACGATGTACAATCCCGAGGTCCTTGACCCCGCACCCAAAAGGCCAAACCTGCGCCTCATCTGAGACACAGGGGAATCGGGTGAAGGAAATCACGCGGCGATGAGATTGCGAGATACTCGTCGTCCCATCCTGCGGTTTTTCTGCGCAGGCGGATGGAATCCTTGCCCGGGGCTTTTCGAGTGAGGTTGTAGGCGATGTGCCGGCAGGTGGCGAAATTGGCTGGGGCATTGTCGGTTCTGACGCGGCATTCGTCGTCGCGGAAGACCATGTCCATGACCCAGTGCAAGGAGTTCTCGATGGCCCAGTGGGCGCGGATCATCGGGCCGACGGCGGCGGCCGACAGCCCCAGCGAGGTGAGGTAGAAGCGGGTTTCGTTGGTGATCTTGCCGTTGATTTCGCGCCGGCTTTCGACCACGACGACGGCGTTCAGGCCGGGCCATTGGTGGCGCGCCCGCAGCCAGTCGAGATCGTGGATCATCGTGTAGTGCCGGGTCTCGATACGGCCGTGATCGGCGTCGACTGTTTCGTGCGTGCTGATCGTGGCGTCCTTGTATTTCAAGGCTTTCTGCTCGTCGACGAAGACCTCGACATCCTCGCGCAGGGTTCCCTGATTGCCTTTCAGCGCGACAATGTATTCGGCCTTTTTCTCGATGATCTTGGTGGCGATGTCGCGCTGGCAGCCCATCGCATCGATCGTCACCACCGCGCCCTCGATCGACATCATGTCGAGCAGCGCCGGGATCGCGACGATCTCGTTCGACTTCTCGCTCACCTTGACCTGGCCGAGCACGATGCGTTGCCGGGCCGCGAAGGCAGAGACCATGTGGATCGCCTCTTTCGAACCCTTCCTCTGATACGAGCGCCGTGAGGTCTTGCCATCGATCGCGATGACCTCGGCGGGCGTGTTGGTCAGCGCGGCGACCCAGGCCACGAAGCAAAGCTGAAAGGCGCGGGCGTCGAGCGTGGCGAAGATATCGCCAAGATGATCATGCGAAGGTGTGCCGTTCACATAGGGCCGAAACCGTCGCAGCAGTTCGATCTTGCGTTCGCCAAACCGCGCGATGTCGGTGAACGCCTCCGCCCCCGCAAGAACCGCCAGAAGGATCAGGAGCAGGACTTCCGGCAGAGGATAATCCACTTTGCCAGCCTGACGATGGTCCGGCAACCCGCTGAAATGGTGAAGGAAACTCGTCGTCTCCGCAATCGCTGCAAACCCTGCCCCCTCGGAACCCATCAGCGTCCTCCACCTGCCACTCAGCGGAGCACAACAGATTCAGCCTTTCAGGCGTTTGTCACGGGTCCTTTCACCCGATTACCCTGATCTGAGACACCACCCGCCTGGACAGGCAGCGCCTTCCCGGGGTGTAATAACCCCGACCGGATCCGCTCAAAGCCTCCCTGCGCGCACCCTCGCCTTGAGGGGCTGGCGCAATTCCCGCCATCGGCCCCCGCATTGGTCGTGGCGGCTGCAGCAAATTTTGGCTCCAGACAGCGTTGCTGCGCTGGGTAAATGGTTGAGATACCGTGGTGTCGATGCTTGCCTGGAAACCCTGGACGATCTCCAGCGAAGCTCGGCGCAGCGGTTTGGGTCTGCTGTTCGGAGCCCTGATGGGGTGCGCGGCCGGGCCGGCTGTCGCGGCTGACGTCAAATACGACGCCGAGATCGTCGGGGTCGACGATTTCGAAGCTCGCCGATCTGCTCGACGACGTGTCGGATCTAAAGACGCTGGCGGATGATCATCTGCCGGCCTCTCAGGAAGCCCTGAGGCGGCGTGCCGAACGTGATCTCGACCGGCTGAAGGACGCGGCGCACAGCCTCGGTTACTGGAGCGCCGAATTCTCCTACGAGATCGACACCAACACCGACCCCGTCAAGGTGACGGTCACCGCCAGGCCGGGGCCGCTTTACCATGTCGTCTCGATCGCCATCCTCGGCCCCGATGGCAGGCCGCTCGTTGTGCCGCTCGACCCGAACTCACCGCCTCTGCCGATGAAACCCGGCGATCCGGCGCGCACCGACCCGGTCGTCGCAACCGAGAACGCGCTGCTCGGCGCGCTCGGGCATGCCGGGCTATCCCTTTGCGAAGAAGGCGGATCGCCGTGTCGTCATCGATAACGGCACCGACACGATGGCGATCACCTATACGCTCGACCCCGGGCCGAGAATGCGATTCGGTCCGGCGGCGATCACCGGGCTCGAAGGGCTCGATCCCGACCTATGTCCAAAACCGCATCCAGTGGCATCCCGGTGACGAATACGACAACCGCAAGGTCGACGAGACCCGCCGGCTGATGATCGAAAGCGGGCTGTTCAGCACGGTCAAGATCACCCCCGTCGCCGATCCGGCCAACCCCGGCGAGACCCGCATGGACATCGACGCGACAGAGCGGGCGCACCGCACCCTCGGCGCCGGGGCTCGCCTACAACACCAGCGAAGGCGCCGGCGCCCGCGTGTTCTGGGAAAACCGCAACCTGTTCGGCGGCGCCGAATATCTGCGTCTGACCGTTGATGGCGGGCAGCAGAAGAACGGCGTCAGCGCCCTTTCCAAACAGCCCGACTGGCTCGCCGTCGACCAGGATTGGATCGCGACGGCAGCCATCTATGACGATACGCCGACCGCCTACCACAGCCGCGGCGCGCGGTTTTCGACGGGGATCGAGCGGCGGTTCCGGCCCGATCTGACGATCGCCGCCGCGATCAGCGTCGAAAAGGCCAATGTCATCGGGCAGGCGGACAGCAATGTCGGATCGCTGACCTCATCGCAGCAGACCCAGCATTATTCGCTCGTCGGCGTCCCGCTCTACGCCAAGCTCGACCGCAGCGACGATCTGTTGAACCCGACCCGCGGCTGGCGCGGCCAGCTACACGACGCCGTACCAGAGCTTTACCGGCCCTGACCTCACCTTCGTGTCGAGCCGGATCGCAGCCAGCACCTATCAGCGGCTCACCGATAGCGACCGCTACATTCTCGCGGTGTTCGGCGCCGTGTCGTCGATCGAAGGCATGTCGCTCGCGGCCATCCCCGCGGACAAGCGCATCTATGCCGGCGGCGGCGGCTCGGTGCGGGCCTATGGCTATCAGATGGCGGGGCCCCTCGATAACAACAACAACCCGACCGGCGGCAAGTCGAGCGTCGAGATGAGTCTCGAGGCCCGCATCAAGATCACCGACACGATCGGCATCGTGCCGTTTGTCGATGCCGGCAGCTATTACGACACCAGCCTGCCGCAACTAAGCCATCAGCTCTATTGGGGACCGGGGATCGGGTTTCGCTATTACACCGCCTTCGGCCCGGTGCGGCTTGACGTGGCAACGCCGTTCAAGCGGCGCTCCGCCGAATTCGGCGATACAGATTTATATCAGCCTCGGGCAGGCGTTCTGATGCGGCCCATCTGATGCAGGCCATCTGATGCAGGCCGTGCTCAGGCGATCGCTGCGCTGGCTCGGCCTCGGCCTGCTGGCGCCGGTCGTGCTGGTGATCGCCGCCTTCGGGCTGTTGCAGACCTCGATCGGCCTCGACTGGTCCGCTCGCACGGTAGCGGGCCTCGCGAGCAGCCCCGGCTTTGTCGTTTCGGTGCATGACCTCGACGGTTTCGTGCCGTTCGACATGCGGGTGAAGCGCATCGAGATCAGCGACGACCACGGTGTCTGGCTCGCGCTCGACAATGTGCATGCCGCGCTTTCCGCCAGCGGTCTGCTCGGTGGTCAGGTCCACATCACCGACCTCGCCGCGACCCAGATCGAGATGACGCGGCTTCCCGACGCAACGGCCGCGGCTCCGAGCAAGCCGGTGCCGTTGTCGGAACGCCTGCGGGTGCCGCATCTGCCGGTGCAAATCGTGCTCGACCGGCTCGCGGTCGAGCGGCTCGCACTCGCCGCCCCGGTGATCGGCGAGCCGGTCGAAGCAACGCTCTCCGGCCATGCCGCGCTGCGCGGCGATACCACCGAGATCGCCCTCGACCTGCACCGCACCGACAAGACTCCGGGGAACATCGCCCTGAACCTCGGCCAGAGCGGCGCCGACCCCGCCCTCGCACTGCAACTGAACGCCAGCGAGCCGAGCGGGGTGCTGCTCGACCGGCTGTTGCAGCGTACCGACCATCCGGCTCTGCTCGCCTCGCTCAAGGGCGAAGGACGGCTGGCGGATTGGCACGGCCGTCTCGAAGCATCCGCCGGAAAGCTCGCCCATGTCGAAGCCAACCTGACGCTCGCGGCCACACGCGACACGACACTCGCCCTCACCGGCGACGCCGCGGTTGCGCGGTTGCTCCAACCCGATCTGGCGGCGCTGATCGGCGATGCGATACCGGTCAAGGCGCGCGCGACGTTGAAGGAGAATGGCGCGGTCTCGCTCGACGCCCTGTCGGTTGACCTGCCGGCCGGCCGCCTGACCGCCGATCTGGCGCTGGGCGGACCGGACCATGCGATCGACGGGCACATCAAGGCGACCCTGCCGCAGCTGAAGGCCGTGAGCGGCCTGTTTGGTCAACCGGCCGAAGGATCGGCAGAGATAACCGCCACAATCTCCGGCCGCGAGGACGCGCCGCGATTGCAGATCGACGCCACCGGCGACGCGATCGGCATCGCCGCCACCGGCGCCCGCCACGTCGAGGCGCGGGTGACCGTCGGGCGCGGCGGCAACCCGGGCGGCCCCGATTCGCCCATCGACATCACCGCAACTGGGAAACTCGCCGGGATCGTGCTACCGGAAGGCGCCCCCGCCGAACTCGGGCGCGACCTCGAATGGTCGATGGCCGCCAACCTCACGTCCGATGCCAGTGTGGTGCAACTCACCGATTTTTCCGCCCACGGCATCGGCATCGACCTCGCCGGCGCCGGCAAGGCCGGGCATTTCGGCAAGGAACTCGAAGGCCGCCTGCATCTGGCGATCGCCGATCTGCACCCACTGACCGGCATGTTCGGGCATGCGGTCGATGGCGCCCTGAACCTCGATGCGACCGCGCAGCAGCCGACCCCGGACCACATCGTCGCGACGCTCGACGGCACGATCGGCAAGCTGCACGCCGGCATCCTAGCCGTCGATGCCCTCGCCGGCGACACGGTGACGATTGCCGGCTCCGGCCAGCGCGACCCCGGCGGAACCCTTCGCCTCGACCATCTGGCAATCACCGCTGCCGGGCTGAACCTCACGGCGAGCGGCAGCCTCGACCCGGCGACGCGGCAGGTTACGGCGAGGCTGGACGCCGATATCCGCAACCTGCGCCCGGCCGGCGCCGCGCTGGGCACGCCGCTCGCCGGACAGGTGGCGGCCAATGTCGTCGCCGACGGGGCTCTCGACCACCCACATGTCCACGCCCGGATCAACGGCACCGGTGTGACCGCCGGCCCCGCCACGCTCGATCGCGTGCAAGTCGACGCCGACCTGCCCGACGCGATGCAGCAGCGTGTCACGATCGACGGCAATTTCCGCAGCGGCGGGCTCGACGGCACGCTGTCACTGGAGGCCGGGCGCAACGATTCCGGCGAGGCGCAAATCCACCGCTTGCAGCTGAAAGCGGCCGACAGCGTCATCGAGGCCGAGCTGCGCATCGCGCTCAACACCTTGCTGACGCAGGGCACGATTACCGCCCGCGTGCCCAATCTGGCGCTGTGGTCGCGGCTTGCCAGCCTGCCCTTGGGCGGCCGGCTCGACCTCAAGGCGGCGCTGGAAGCCCGCGGCGGCCAGAGCCTCGACCTGACATTGGACGGTGATCGCCTCTCGGCCGGCGGCGGCGCCGCGCTCGGCCATATCACCGCCACCGCGCGGCTCGCCGATCTGCTTGGCGCCCCCACCGGCAACGGGCGCGCGACGCTGACCGGCGTGACCTTCCCATCCGGCGGTCTGACCAGCGCGACACTAACGCTCGACGCGCCGCGGCCGGGCAAATTCACCTTCAACGTCCAGACCAGCGGCAAGGTAATCGACCCGCTGACGCTGGCGCTCGACGGCAGTGGCGAGATCGCCGCGGGCAGCGCCGAAATCCGTCTCTCCCGGCTGACCGGCGCGCTCGGGCCGGACCGCCTTCAGCTGAGCCAGCCGCTCACCCTGACGAAAAAGGGCAACGATCTGGCCCTGACCGGCCTCGCGCTCGGCATCGGCTCCGGCCAGATCACCGGCAACATGGCGAAGCGCGGCGCCGCCTTGTCCGCCGATATCGCGGCACGGAACCTGCCGATCGCCTCGGCGGGACGGCTCGCCGGACATCGCGAAGCCGGCGGCACGCTGAGCCTGCAGCTCAATGTCGGAGGCACCGTCACCGCGCCGCAGGGCCGCTTTAGCATGACCGGGCGCGAATTGCGGTTCGCGCTGGCCAAAGCACAGCATCTGCCGACCCTGGGGCTCGACGTCAGTGGTACGTGGAACGGCCGCGAGCTGTCGCTGAACGGCAAGGTCAGCGGCATCAAGAACGACCGGCTGGAACTGAGCGGCTCGGCGCCGCTGGTGCTGACCCCGTCGCTCGGCATCTCGGTGCCGCCGCAGGGGCGCCTCGCGCTGCGGCTGCAAGGCGGCGGCGAGATCGGCGACCTCGCCGATCTCCTGCCGCTTGGCGAAGACCGGTTCACCGGCACCTTCGCGCTCGACGGCGCGGTCGAGGGAACCCCCGCCTCCCCCGCCGCCAGCGGCCATCTGACGCTCGCCAACGGCCGCTACGAAAATTTCGTGACCGGCGCGGTGTTGACCAAAATGAAGCTCGATCTCGCCGGAGACCGCGACCGCATCACCGTGCGCGAGTTTTCCGCCGGCGACACCGCGCAGGGGACGCTCGCGGCGCGCGGGTCGATTTTGCTCGCCGGCGCCAGCCCAACCGCCGACATGACCCTGACGCTGAAAGGCTTTCAGGTCGTCGGGCGTGACGAGGCGACGGTCACGGCCAGCGGCGATGTCGCGGTCGCCGGCGCCATCACGTCACCCAAGGTCACCGCGCACCTCACCGCCGACCAGGGCAACCTGTCGATCCCCGACAGCCTGCCGCCGAGCATCACGAAGCTGCAGGTCGTCCGGATCAACAGCAAGGCACCAAAGCGCCTGACCCCGGCGGCGGCGCCCGCCAAACCCAGCCCGCCGGCATTGCCGGCCACGCTCGACATCCATCTCGACCTGCCCGGCCATATTTTCGTGCGCGGCCGCGGGCTCGACAGCGAATGGCGCGGCCGGTTCGACATCACCGGCACCAGCGACGTGCCGCATGTCGCCGGCGGGCTCGAAGTGGTGCGCGGCACCTTCGATTTCCTCGGCAAGACCTTCCGGGTGACGCAGGCGCAAAATCGGCTTTGATGGCGGCACGGCGATCGACCCCACGCTCAACATCGTCACCGAGTACGCCGCCGCCGACATCACCGCGCAGGTGCTGGTCAGCGGCTCGGCATCGTCGCCGAGGATCGCGATGACCTCGTCGCCGGTCGTGCCGCAGGACGAGATTCTGTCGCGCATCCTGTTCAACCGCGCGCTCGGCCAGATCACCCCTACCGAGGGAATCCAGGTGGCGTCCGCGGCGGCGACCCTGGCCGGCGGCGGCCCCGGCGTGCTCGACCGGATGCGCGGCAAACTCGGGCTCGACCGTCTGGCGCTCGGCTCGGGCCAGAGCGGCGCGGCCAGCAGCAACCTGAACCCGGCGGCCGGCGGCAGTTCCGCGAAGAGCCCCTCGATCAGCGGCGGCAAATACGTCGCCGACGGTGTCTATGTCGGCGCCACCCAGGGCCTGACGCCACAATCGAGCAAGGTCATCGTCGAGATCGAAGTGCGTCCCGCGGGTCACCGTCCAGGGCGATTTCAGCCAAAGCGGCGGCACCGGGCTCGGCCTCAACTACAAATACGATTACTGAGCCGGCCATGCTGCCACAGCGCCGTAGGATGGGCTGAGCGCAGCGAAGCCCATCGTTTCCCCGGGGTCGGCAGGATGATGGGCTTCGCTGCGCTCAGCCCATCCTACGAGGACTTAACCGGCTCTGAACCCACCCCGCCGCCGCTGGCACAGATTTTGTATCGCGGATGGCAGGGAGGAGCGCCGCTCTGCGTGAACAAGGAGCGCCGTTCCCTAAATGGCTGCGATATCAACCGACGCCGCCGTATTACCGGTTTCCCGCACCGCCGCGCCGTCGCGGCGCGCGCTTGCCTGGCTGGTTCCGGCCGCCCTTCTGCTGCCGCTGCTGAGTTTTCTCGCGGTCTTCTTCGCGTTGCCGTTTTTCGGGCTGGTCAGCTACAGCTTTCTGACGCAGGCGCCGGACGGCACGCTCGGGCTGCCGCTGACGCTTGAGCATTACCGGCACTTCTTCGGCACACCGCTCTATTCGCAGGTGCTGCTGACGACGTTGAGGATCAGCCTGGTCACGACCGGCGTCGCGGTCGTTCTCGGTTACCCGGTCGCGCTGGTGATGGCGCGCGGTCCCTCGCTGGTGCGGCGGGCGATCACGATGATCGTCATCGCACCGCTGATCGTCAGCGTCGTGGTGCGGACCTATGGCTGGCAGCTGATCCTGGCCAACGGCCCGGCCGGCATCCTGAACTGGCTGCTGATGAACACCGGCTTCACCAGGACGCCGGTGCGCGCTGCTCTATACCGAGACCGCGGTGGTGATCGGCTCGCTGCACGTATTTTTCCCGATGATGGTGCTGCCGCTGGCCTCGGCGCTTGGCAAGATCGACCCGCGGCATCGAAGACGCGGCGCGCACCCTCGGCGCGACCGCGTGGCGAATTTTTCGCCGGGTCACCCTGCCGCTCAGCCTGCCGGGGCTGGCGGTCGGCTGCACCCTGGTGTTCTCGCTGACCGCCGGCTCGTTTGTGACGCCGGCCATCCTCGGCGGCACCGGTGCGCAAATGCTGGGCATGCTGGTCGATCAGCAGATCCTGGTGGTCTACGACTGGCCGTTCGGCGCGACGGTGGCGACGGTGCTGGTCGCCATCGTGCTGGCGGTCAACATCGTCTCGGTCCGCCTGCTCGACCGAAATTCGCTGAGGGTTGCGACATGAACGGCCGGTTGCAGGGACCCGATCGCGTGGCTGCTGGTGCCGGTCACCGCGGCGATGATGATGTTCATCCTGTTGCCGCTGTTGGTGACGGTCGCGATTTCGATCAGCGACACGCCCTATGTCGTGTTTCCGCCGCGCGGCTTCACGCTTGAACTGGTACGGCAAGGTCTTGCAACGACCCGGATTTCCGGTCGTCGCTGCGTTTCAGCACGACGCTGGCGGTCGGCGACGACCGCCGGCGCCCTGGTGCTCGGCGTCCCGGCCGCGTTCGCGGTCGCGCGCTATCGATTTCCCGGACGCGGCGCGGTCGTCGGCGGCGTTGCTGTCGCCGCTGGTGTTTCCGGTGCTGATCACCGGCGTCGCGCTGCTGCAGATGTTCGCGCATGCTGAATTTCCGACAGCACGCCGCTTCAACATGCTGATCGCGCATGTGCTGGTGACGACGCCCTATGTCGTGCGCACCGCGACCAGCCAGCCTGATGCTCGCCGACATCACTCTGGAGGACGCGGCGCGGACGCTCGGCGCCGGGCGCTGGCGCGTGTTTCGCCGCATCACGATGCCGCAGATCGCGCCCGGTCTGGCGGCCGGCGCGTTGTTCGCGTTCATGGTGTCGTTCGACAATTTCCCGATCTCGTTGTGGCTGGCCGATGCGCAGCACAACCCGATGCCGCTGCTGATCTTCCAGATGATCGGCAATGTGTTCGAGCCGTCGGTCGCGGCGATTTCGACGCTGATGATCCTGCTGGCGATGGTGATCGTCGTGCTGTTGGAGCGGGTCATCGGCCTGCGCCGCGCGATGGCGATTTAGCCGTCGCGATCTAGCCGACAGGGAGCACAGGACATGAAGCCCACTGCCATCAGGCGCAGAGCCGTACTTGGCGGCGCTGCCGCGGCCTTCGCCGCGCCGCTTGATCATCGGGCGCCGCGCCAGCGCGGCCGAGCGGTCGATCACGGTCGGCATCTATACCGGGCAGCAGGGCGATGTCGTCCGCAAGCAGATCATCCCGCCGTTCGAGGCCAAGAACCAGTGCAAGGTCTATACGACCCAGGGCGTGACGCTCGAGCAGATCGCGCTGATGCGCACGTCGCGCAACAACCCGAAATACAGCGTCATGTTCATCGACGATATCGGCGTCGAGCTGGCAAAGCGCGAGGGGCTGATCGAGAAGCTGCCGCGCGAGCAGATCCCCAACATGGAGCGCGTGCTCGACCGCTTCGTCTATTACGACGGCTACGGCGCGGCGTTCGCGATGTCGGCGGCGGGCCTTGCTACAACACCGACGACCGGCAAGCCGCTCGCCAGCTACGGCGATTTGTGGGACCCGCAGCTGAAGCGGCCGCTTCCTGATGGAATCGCCGAAGGCGACGCAGAGCCTCTATCTGCTGATCGCCGCCGTCTCGGTCGAAACCGGCAAGCCCTACGCCGAAACGCAATACCTGATCGAGCAGGCCTGGCCGAAGATGGAGGTGCTGAAGCCCAACGTGCTGAGCATCTTCGAAAGCCAGACGACGGTCATGCAGGTGGCGCACGGGCGAGGCCGATATCGCCGGCATCTTCTATTCGAAGACCGTCTACCCCTACACGGTCAAAGGCGCGCCGGTCGATATGTGCTTCCCGCGCGAGGGCACCTTTGCCGGCATCAACACGCGTGACCCTGGTCAAGAACGGCCCGGAGCGCGAACTCGCCATCGCCTTCATCAACTAGATGCTGAGCCCCGACATGCAGCAGCCTGCTGGCCGAGGCGACCCTGACGGCGCCAACCATTTCCGGCCTCGAGTTCAAGCCGGATGTCGGGAAATACATGGCCTATCCCGAGGCGAAGATGGACGAGATGGGCATCTTCAGCCCCGATTGGACCTTCATCAATCCGATCCGGCCCAGGCTCCTCGAAAAATACAACCAGGTCTTCGGGGCCTGACATGGAAACCGCAGCGCCGGCCGCCGTGCGGCTGGCGGAACTGACCAAGCTGTTCGGCGCGACCCGCGCGGTTGACCGCGTCTCGCTGAGCATCGAGCCCGGCAGCATGGTTGCGCTGCTCGGGCCGAGCGGCTGCGGCAAGACCACGACATTGCGCATGATCGCCGGTCTGGTCGAGCCGAACGCCGGCGAAATCTTCCTCGACGGCCGGCCGATCACCCGGGTGCCGGTGCATCGCCGCAATATCGGCATGCTGTTCCAGAACTACGCGCTGTTCCCGCACATGACGGTCGGCGAGAACATCGCCTTCGGGCTGGAAACGCGCGGCGTCAAGCGCGCCGCTGCGACCGCGCGCGTCGAGCAGGCGCTGCAACTGGTGCAGCTCGCCGGCTACGAGACGCGCATGCCCGGCCAGCTGTCCGGCGGCCAGCAGCAGCGTGTCGCGCTGGCCCGCGCGCTGGTCGTCGAGCCGGCCCTGCTGCTGCTCGACGAGCCGCTCGGCGCGCTCGACAAGAGCCTGCGGCAGAGCATGCAGGTCGAATTGCGCGCGTTGCAGCGCCGGCTCGGCGTCACGACCGTCATGGTGACGCACGACCAGGACGAGGCGCTGACGATGGCGGACCGCATCGTCATCATGCGCGACGGCCGCATCGAGCAGATCGGCGACCCGGCCGAGGTGTATCAGAGCCCGATCTCGCGCTTCACCGCGAGCTTTCTCGGCGCGTCAAATTTCTTTCGCGGCCGGGTGACCGGCAATAGCGGCGGGGTGGTGACGGTGGTGGTGCCGCAGGGTCCACGGATCAGCGTCCGCACAGACCGCTCGGCCGATCGCGACGTCACCGTCGCGCTGCGCCCGGAAGCCGTCAGCATCGAACCGGGCGGCGCCGGGGACGCGCCCAACATGACGCCGGCGATTGTCGAGCAGGTGGTCTATCACGGCTTTGTCACGCACCTGCATCTGCGGCTGCCGAACGGCGAACCGCTGATCGCCTTCCGTCAGCACGCCGCCGCCGACGGGCTCCCCCTGAGCCCCGGCATGCACGTCACCGCCCGCTGGACCGACGACGCCCCCCGCATCGTCCGCGACGAACTCGAATAGCGCCGTTCAACGATGGTTCACTGCAAAGCGGTTGTGCGTCCTTCGAGACGGCGCGCTGCGCCTCCTTTCCCTTGTGTCGTCCCTGCGAAGGCAGGGACCCACGGAGCAGCCGTCCGTCCGCCGGCAGGGTGGGTCCCTGCTTTCGCAGGGATGACAACGCTATAGTATTGTAAAAATTGGATTATTTCGGGTCAGGCTCCGAGGTGCCGCGCGCAGCGAGACCTCAAAGCACAATCAGCGGAAACGCGTGCGCAGCGCGTCCCATTCGTCGGCGCCCCACAGATTGAAGGTTTCGCGCACCGTCATCTCGCGCACCGGCACCGGGTGACGGCGTGTCGCGGCCAGTTCGCCGAGCATCTTTTCGCAGATGCCGACGACGTTCTTGATCAGCATGCCGGGCACGATCGCCAGCTTGTAGCCCATCTGCTCCACCTCGCCGAGATCGACATCGGGCGTCTTGCCGCCGTGCACGACGTTCAAGAGGCACGGGCCTTTGACAAGACGCGGCACCGCGGCGACTTCCTCCATCGTCTGCGGCGCCTCAAGAAACGCCATGTCGGCGCCGGCCGCGATCGCATCGTTGGCGCGGCCGACCGCCTCGTCAAACCCGGCGACGGCGCGCGCATCGGTGCGGGCGATCACCATGAAGTCGCGGTCGCGTCGCGCCGCCACGGCGGCGCGGATTTTCGCCAGCCAGTCCTCGCGCGGCACGATCTCCTTGTCGTCGAGATGGCCGCATTTCTTCGGAAAACCCTGGTCCTCGATATGGATGCCGGCGACCCCGGCGGTTTCGTATTCGCGCACGGTGCGCACGACGTTGAGTTCGTTGCCGTAGCCGGTATCGGCGTCGGCGATGACTGGCAGGTTGACGGCGGCGGCGATGCGCCCGCCATTCGCCACCATCTCCGACATCGTCACGAGGCCGAAATCGGGGTAGCCGAGCATCGCCGCGGTGCCGGCGCCGGTCATGTACACGGCATCAAATCCGGCCCGCTCGATGAGCCTCGCGGTGATGCAATCATAGGCGCCGGGCGCCACCACCATGCCGTTGCGCCGCATCAATTCGCGAAACCGTGCCGCCTGGGCCATGATATCCTCCCGTCAGAACCGCGCCGCAGATCGCCGCACTTTATCCCGCGGCAACCGGCCTGTCCTGGACGTCCGCCACCAAACCCCGGATGAAACTGGCGATGACGTTCGTCATCGAAATGGGAGATGCGAATTACCACCGTCGGAAACCCGGTTCACATCATCGGCGGCGGCTTGGCGGGCAGCGAGGCGGCGTGGCAGCTGGCGCGGGCCGGCGTGCCCGTCGTCCTGCACGAAATGCGGCCGGTGCGCGGCACCGAGGCGCATGTCGGCGCCGGGCTTGCCGAGCTGGTCTGCTCAAACTCGTTCCGCTCCGACGATCCCGAGCGCAACGCGGTCGGCCTGCTGCACGAGGAAATGCGGCGCTGCCACTCGCTGATCTTGCGTCAGGCCGACGCACACAAGGTGCCGGCCGGCGGCGCGCTGGCGGTCGATCGCGTCGGCTTTTCCGAGGCCGTCGAAGCAGCCCTCGCGGCCGAGCCGCTGGTCCAAATCCGCCGCGAGGAAATCGCCGGCCTGCCGCCGGCCGAGTGGGACGAGGTCATCATCGCCACCGGCCCCCTGAGCTCGCCTGCCCTCGCCGCGGCGCTCGGCGCGGTGACCGGCGAGGACTCGCTGGCGTTTTTCGACGCGCTCGCCCCGATCGTGCATCGCGACACGATCGATTTCGAACAGGCCTGGTTCCAGTCGCGCTACGACAAGGGCGAGGGTGCCGACTACGTCAACTGCCCGCTCGACCGCGCGCAATACGAGGCCTTTGTCGCCGCCTTGCTGGCCGGCGGGAAGACCGAATTCCACGAATGGGAAAAGACCACGCCCTATTTCGACGGCTGCCTGCCGGTTGAGATCATGGCCGAGCGCGGCCCGGAAACCCTGCGGTTCGGCCCGATGAAACCGGTCGGCCTGCGCGACCCGCGCACCGGCCAGCGGCCCCACGCGGTCGTCCAGCTGCGCCAGGACAACGCGCTGGCGACGCTCTACAACATGGTCGGCTTCCAGACGAAATTGCGCCATGCGGAGCAGGTCCGCGTGTTCCGCACGATCCCCGGCCTGGAGCAGGCCGAATTCGCCCGGCTGGGCGGCCTGCACCGCAACACCTTCATCAACAGCCCGCGCCTGCTCGACGCCGCGCTGCGCCTCAAGGCGATGCCGCGGCTGCGCTTCGCAGGCCAGATCACCGGTGTCGAGGGCTATGTCGAAAGCGCCGCGATCGGCCTGCTCGCCGGCCGTTTCGCCGCCGCCGCGCGGCTCGGCCACCCGGCCATATCGCCGCCCGAAACCACCGCGCTCGGCGCCCTGCTGCGCCACATCACCGGCGGCGCCGACACCAAGACATTTCAGCCGATGAACATCAATTTCGGCCTGCTGCCGCCGCTCTCGCCCGATCCCGGCAAGCGCGCCGATCGCAAGCCGCTGATGTCCCACCGCGCCCTCGGCGACCTGACCGGCTGGCTGGCCTCTTGACATTTTCAGAAAGGTTCTCGTATTGTTCTCCGATAGATCGTCGGGGTCCGTTGCCTGCAGCTTCCCTGCAGAAGCAGCCAAAACCCGCCGACGACCGGGACACGGACGAAGCCGATGGGCTATGAATTTTTGCCTCGGCTCTCTGCCATCAGGACAAAGGACGCGCGATGCTGACCCTCTATTACTGCCCTGGCGCGTGCTCGATGGCGTCGCACATCGCAATCGAGGAAACCGGCGCGCCTTATGAGGCCAAACCGATCGCGCTCGCCAAGGGCGAGCACATGCAGCCCGAGTACCTCAACACCGTCAACGCGCGCGGCAAGGTGCCGGCCTTGCGCACCGATGACGGCGTGCTGACCGAAAACGTCGGCATTCTGACCTATCTGGCGCGCAGCTATCCGGATGCGAAACTGCTGCCGACCGACCCGCTCGGCACCGCTCGCGCGCTGTCGCACATGGCCTATCTGTCGAACACGGTGCACCCCGCCTTCACCCACATCATGCGCCCCGGCCGCTTTGCGACCGACGAGTCGGCGCACGACAACCTGAAGGCGACCGGGCGCGACAATTTCTGGAAACTGCTGCAGGAAATCGACGGGCTGCTCGCCGGCAAGGACTACGTCCTCGGCTCGACCTATTCGGCGGCCGACGGCTACACGCTGGTGTTCTACGGCTGGGGCCTGCGCATCGGCCTGCCGGTTGGCGAACTGAAAAACTACACCGCCCTCAAGGACCGCCTGAAACAGCGCCCGGCCGTCCACAAAATCCTCGAACGCGAACAAAACCCGATCCTCAACGCATAGACCCTCACCCTTCCCACGCCTGCGGCGCGGGTCCCTTCCCTCTCCCGCGATGCATTGCGGGAGAGGGTGGATCGCCGCGCAAGCGGCGAGACGGGTGAGGGTGTCGGCAATAGGACCAGCGCATGCCCATCCGCACCGGCAGCGAATTCCTCGAAGCCCTCCACGACGACCGCCACATCTTCATGGATGGCGAGCGCATCGCCGACGTGACCGCCGACCAGCGCCTCGCCGGTGCCGCGCGGTCGATGGCCGAACTCTATGACATGCAGCACGACCCGGCATTGCACGCCGCGATGACCTTCACTTCGCCATCGAGCGGCGAACCGGTCGGCCTCTCCTTCATCGAGCCGCGCTCGGTCGACGACCTGATCCGCCGCCGCGTCATGGTCAAGACCTGGATGGACAAGACCTGCGGCATGTTCGGCCGCAGCCCGGATTTCCTCAATGTCATGCTGACCGGCCTCGCCGCCGCCGCGCCGGCATTCGGCCGGCGCGACCCGCGCTTTGCCGACAATATCCGCGCTTATCACCTTTACGCCCGCGAGCACGATTTGTGCATGACGCACACCCTGCTCAACCCGCAGGTCGATCGCTCACGTCCGGTCGAGCGCCAGGACAAGGACCTCGCCGCCAAAATCGTCGGGGAAAGCGATTCCGGCATCGTCATCAACGGCGCCCGCATGGTCTCGACCTTATGCGCCTATGCCGACGACATCCTGGTGATGCCCTCGACCTTTCTCGCTACCAACGCCGAGGCGGCGCCCTACGCCTTCGCCTTCGCGATCCCGGTCGCGACACCCGGCCTGCGTTTTATCTGCCGCCCGTCGGTGGTGCACCAGAACGCCGCGTCGGTGATGGATTACCCGCTGTCGTCGCGGCTCGACGAGGGCGACGGGCTGGCGGTGTTCGACGATGTCCTGGTGCCGTGGGAGCGCGTCTTCATCCACCGCGACCCGGAAATGTGCAACGGCCTGTTCCAGCGCACCGGCGCGATGCCGCAGGTCATGCACCAGACCTCGACCAAGAACCTGGCAAAGGCCGAGTTCATGATGGCGCTCGGCTTCGCCATCGCCAAATCGACCAATATCGACGCGCATCTGCACGTTCAGGGCATGCTCGCCGAGCTGATCCAGCACACCGAATTCGTCCGCTCGTGCCTCCGCGCCAGCGAGGCCGACGCCGCGATCGGCCATTCCGGACTGATGACCCCGGCCGAAATGCCGCTCTGGACGGTGCGGATGATGTTCCCGAAAATGTTTATCCGCGCCTGCGAGATCATCCAGACGCTCGGCGCCGGCGGCCTTGTCGCGGTCCCCTCCTACGCCGAACTCGCCGGCCCCGCCGCCGCCGATGTCGCGACCTACGCGCAGGCCGCCAACGCCGACGCCCCGACCCGCGTCAAGCTGTTCCGGCTCGCCTTTGATACCGCCGTGTCGTCCTTCTCCGGCCGCCAGCAACTCTACGAGCGCTATTACTCCGGCGACCCCGTCCGCCTCGCCGGCGCCCTCTACACCCTCTACCAGAAAGACACCCACATCGACCGCATCCACCACATGCTCGACGAGTTGGAGGCCACCCTTTCGTAGGATGGGCTGAGCGCAGCGAAGCCCATCAAAAGCCGGTGCCACAAAGATGATGGGCATCGCTGCGCTCACCCCATCCTACGGCTCCGGGGACTATGCAAAGGCCGGCATCACCTCGCCGGCAAACAGCTCGACCGAGCGCATCGCCTCGACATGGCTGACCGTGCCGAAGGCGAAATCGCAGACATAGTAGTTGACCCCGGTAATCTCGAGTTCACGCGCAATGAAATCGCGCACCGTCGCCGGACTGCCGGCGACCGCATCGCCGCGCTGCAAGACGGTCTCGAAATCCGGCGGCAAGGCCGCTTCAAGCGGAAACGGCACGTTATAGTCGTGCCACAGCTGCCCCATATGATGGCGCCACGCCGGGTAGCCGCGCCGCGCGACATCGCGCGCCTCGGCATCTGTATCGGCAACAACGATATGCCGGTTGACCCCCATCATCGGCAGATCGGCCGCGGCACGGCCGAGCTTCTGCCACTCGGCGCGAAACGCATCGGTGATCTGCCGCACGATTTCCGACGGCCGGCGCGCGATGATGTTGGCGCCTTGCTCTGCCGCCCACGCGATGCTTTCCGGCCGCCCGATGCCGTACCACAGCGACGGCATCGGCTGCTGCACCGTCTTCATCGCCATCGGCACGTCATCGAAATCATAAAACTCGCCGTGAAAGGTCAGCCGGTCCTGCGTCAGGCCGCGCCGGATAATTTCGTAGGCCTCGCGGAATTGAGCCGCACCCTTCGCAAAATCAACGCCGTAAAATCCGACCTCGATCGGCGAAATACCCCGGCCGACGCCATACAGAAACCGCCCGTTGCTCATCTGGTCGAGCATGCAGATTTCGTCGATCAGCCGCAGCGGGTGGTACAGCGGCAGCAGGTACACCATCGGCCCAAAACGCAGCTGCCGGGTGCGCTGCGCCACCGCCGACAGGAACACACCCGGCGACGGCGCATAGCCGAGCGGCGTCTGGTGATGCTCGGCGAGGTGGTAGCCGTAAAAGCCGGCCCGGTCATACGCCTCGATCAGGGTCAGCCGATCCTCGAAATGCCGATGCAGCGGCGTGCCGCTGTCGTCGAGATGATCGAAAATGCCAAACTGCATGCGGCTTCTCCCTGCCTGTGTTCTGTCATTGCGAGCGCAGCGAAGCAAACTCGGGCCGACGGCGCCCCCTCTGCCCGAGATTGCTTCGTCGCTGCGCTCCTCGCAATGACAAGAGGATCAGGAACTGGAAACAATCGTGTCGCTGATCTTTTCGGCGGTCATCAGCGTCGGGAAATTGGTGTTGGCGCAGGGCACCGCCGGGAACAGCGAGGCGTCCACCACCCGCAGACCCGAGACGCCGCGCACCCGGCCCTGATTGTCGGTCACCGCCATCGGGTCGTCATCGGCGCCCATGCGGCAGGTGCAGCTGGCATGCCACACCCCGATCGAGGCGCCGCGGATGAAGGATTCGAGCGCGTCGTCATCGGCCATCAACTGGTCGAAGCGGTAGCCCTCGACGATAAAGCGATCGATGATGAAGCGGCGCAGCCAGTCCGGCCCGTCCATCAGTTTGGCGATGATGTTGGTCAGGCGGCGGTTCTTGTCGTTGACGACGCCGATGGCACGCACCTTGTCGCTATAGCTGGCTGGGAACGGGTCGCTGACCGCCTGGGCCAGCGCGCCCTGCACATGCATCGCCCCGAGGCGGCGGAACCCACCCATCAGCCGCTCGAGGTCGCGCCGGTCGGAGAGCAGGTTGAATTCCACCATCGGCTCGACCCGCCAGTCGCGCGACTGGAGTTTCACCTGCCCCGTCTCCGACAGCGTCTTGTAGACGCAGACCAGCTGCGAGGCGATCTGCTCACCGACCGCATGCCACGCCGATTTGCTGACCGCCGCGACAAACATGTCGCCCGGCGCCACCCCGTCAACCCCCGAGCTATAGCGCAACGCCAGCAGAATATGCCGGCGCGTCAACCCGTTGATCCGCGCGTCGCGCTTCATAAACGACGACACCGAGACCGACGGGTGGTCCATCAGCCGCTGCCCGACCCCCGGCACGTTGGCGCGGACCTCGATGCCGAGATCGCGCAGCGCTCCGGCGGGCCCAATGCCGGCGCGCAGCAAATGCGCCGGCGAATGGATCGCCCCCGACGACACGATCACCTCATTCGAGCGAAACTCGGTCTCGCGCCCCTTGACCAGCGCCTTGACCCCGACGCAGCGAGTGCCCTCGAACAACAGCTCCGACACCTGCGTTTCGGCCGAGATCGTCAGGTTCGGACGGCGCCGCGTGCGATTGTCGAGATAGCCGATCGCGGCCGACACGCGCCGGTCGTACAGGTTCGAAATCGTGATCGGGAAATACCCGTCCTTATACTCGCCGTTCTGGTCTTCGATGTAGTCGAACCCTGCCTGTTTGTAGGATTCAGCGACCGCCTTGGCGTGGCCGTTCCACAGATTGGGAAAGATGCGCCGCACCGGGATGCGGCCTTCCTTGCCGTGATAGGGGCCGCCGAAATCCTGGTCGCGCTCGACCTTTTTGAAATAGGGCAGCACGGCGTTCCAGTTCCAGCCGGCGGCGCCCTTCGCCTCCCACTCGTCGTAATCGGTCGGCGCGCCGCGATTGGCGAGCTGGCCGTTGATCGACGAGCCGCCGCCCAGCACCCGCGCCTGCTCGTATTTGCGCAGTACCGGCCGCTCCTCGGGCCGGTTATGCGACACGATCTCGGTGTGGACCTTGAGTTCCTGCCAATGGAAGCGCGGGTCGAAATAGGCCGTGCCGGGGTAGGAATCGAGGATTTCCGGCGGCACCTGGCCGTCGGGCGTATCCTGCCCGGCTTCGCACACCAAGACCCGATTATTGCCTTTTGCCGACAGCCGATGCGCCATGACGGAACCGGCCGAGCCGCCGCCGACGATAATATAGTCGTAGTTCATCGCTCCCCCCGCTTGCCCGCCGTTGCGCCCGCCATGCGGGCAATTGCGGGATTTTCGGCGGCGGCGCACCGGGCGGCAAGCTCCATGCGCTGTCGCAACAACAGCACCGACCGTAACAGAGAAAGGGAACGCACGTCCTCGAACTCGCTGTTTCCTTTGCAACAGCAGCGGTTGTCGGCTGGCTGCGCAAATTCAAAAGCAGACGGAGTTGTTCGATGAATAACACACTCAAGACACTCGCGATCGCGGCCGTCCTGGCGGCGAGCACTTCGGGAGCGGCGATGGCGCGCTATGTCTGCCCGGCCGGGTATTGGTATGACGGGTATGCCTGCCGCTACAACGGGCCGGGGCGCGTTGTCGGCAGCGCCGTGACCGGCGCGGGCCAAGTCGCCGGTACCGCGGTGCACGCCGCCGGCAATGTCGCGGGCAGCGCGGTCAACGCCGCAGGCAACGTCATCGGCGCGATCACCGGCCAATAGTCAGCCGTCCCGCAACCAATCGGCCGGGCTTGACCCGGCGGTTTGCTTTAAGCCACTTCGAGTGGTGCGAATTCGTCGGGGGTGAAATCGTAGCGCGTGTTGCAGAACTCGCAGGTCACCGTAGTGACCTTGTCCTGCTGCATTTCGTCGATGTCCTGTTGTGGGAACGAGCGCAGGATGCCGGCGATGCGCTCGCGCGAGCAGCGACAGCGAGCCTCGACCAGGTGCGTGTCAAAGACGCGCACGCCTTCGTCGTGGAACAGGCGGTAAAGCAGCCGGTGCGCCGTCAGAGCGGGATCGACAAGCTCGCCCGGCGTCGTCGAACTCATCAGGACCATCGCGCGCCGCCAGCCATCCTCGACATCATCCGCGATGACCGTATAGCCGCCTTCGGGCGGCACGCGCTGCAGCATCAGCCCGCCGGCGCGCCATGTCCCCTCGGAGCCGCTGCGTGATACGGCCAGCTTGAGACCGGCCTGGATCTGCTCGGACTGGCGGAAATAGTGCTGGGCGCATTCGGCGAGGGTGACGCCGTTCAGTTCGACGATCCCCTGATAACGCTCGGTGTGATCCCCTTGATCGACCGTGAAGGCGATATAGCCGCCGCCCATCAGCTCGCGGCACGGAAGGGTTGGCGCCGGGCCGCAGCGGGGCCTGCGCCACCGACTCGTCGAGGCGCTCGCGGTTATACTGGGCATAGCCGCGCACCGCTCCCTGGGTCGAGACATCGGCAACGATGAGCCGAACCGGCCCGTCGCTTTTGGTCTGCAGCGTGAAGATACCATCGTATTTGAGCGCCCCTGCGAGCAATACCGCGAGGGTGATCGCCTCGCCGAGGATCAGGGCGACCGGCTCGGGATAATCGTGCTGTGACAGGATGCGGTCGATGCTGGGCCCCAGCCGCACCAGCCGTCCGCGCAAGGCAAACGGGTCGAGCTGAAACGGCTGCACCAGATCGTCGTTACGGGGCGTCAAGTCGTCGGGCAAATCGTCAAACTCCGCTGCGGCGGCTCCCCGGCATCCGGCCGGCGAAGACGCGGCTGAAACGTCATGGCGGGGGGCGCGACCCCCCGGCCATCTTTTCGTCGGCCATTATCGTCCGGCCATCTTATCGCCTCCGAACCGGGAGGGCGACGATTAGCCAGCGATCAGCCGAGGCACCAGGCGAGGATGCCTTTTTGGACGTGCAGGCGGTTTTCCGCCTCGTCCCAGACGACCGATTGCGGGCCGTCGATGACGCCGGCCGTCACTTCCTCGCCGCGCTTGGCCGGCAGGCAGTGCATGAAGATGGCGTCGGGCTTTGCCCGCGCCATCAGCTGTTCATCGACCCGGTACGGCGCAAGGAGGTTGTGCCGGTTGACGCTGGCTTCGGCGCCCATCGACACCCAGGTGTCGGTGACGACGCAATCAGCGCCGGCCACCGCCTCGTCGGCGTTGATGGTCAGGTGCACGCGACCGCCCTCGCGCTGTGCCCAGTCGAGCACCGCCTGCTCTGGCGGCAATTCCATCGGGGCAGGCGAGGCGAAGCTCGAAACCGAACTTGACCGCGGCATGGATCCAGCTGGCGGCGACATTGTTGCCGTCGCCGCTCCACGCCACCACGGTGTTTGCGACCGGCCCCTTCTTTTCCTGCAAGGTCATGACATCGGCCATGATCTGGCAGGGATGCGTCGAGTCGGTCAGCCCGTTGATTACCGGCACCGTGGCGTAACGCGCCAAATCCTCGAGCTTTTGCGCCTGGTTGGTGCGGATCATGATCGCATCGACATAGCGCGACAGCACCCGCGCGGTGTCGGCAATCGTTTCGCCGCGGCCGAGCTGGCTGTCGGCGGTGCCGAGGATGATCGTGTCGCCGCCGAGCTGGCGCATCGCCACCTCAAACGACACGCGGGTGCGTGTCGATGGCTTCTCGAAGATCATCGCCAGCGTCTTGCCTTCCAGCGGCCGGTCGCGCCGGCCGTTTTTGAAGGCGACGCCGAGGTCGACCATGCTGCGCAGCGTCGGCGCATCGAACTGGTCGATATCGAGGAAATGCCGCGGCGGTCCGGGTTCGCTGCCGTCGCCGATCAAGGTGGCGCCGCTCAAGGCAGCGCCACTCGCGACGGCTCTCATGCGGCGGGCCATTCGCTCGCCACCTTGTCGAGAATACCGACGGCTTCGTCGATCTCGGCCCGGCTGACGGTCAGCGGCGGCAGAATGCGCAGCACATTGTCGCCGGCGGTCAGGACCAGCAGGCCCTTGTCACGCGCCTTCGCGACAATATCACCCGCCGTCACGATGCAGCGGATGCCGACCAGCATGCCCGAACCCCGCACCCGCTCGAAAATCTTCGGGTATTTGGCGGCCAGCCCTTCGAGCTTGCCCCACAGGTACTTGGCGTTGGCATTGACCGTGTCGAAGAAGCCCGGCGCCAGCATCACATCGAGCACCGCGTTGGCGGCGGCGACCGCCATCGGGTTGCCGCCGAAAGTCGAGCCGTGCGACCCCGGCACCATGCCCACCGCAGCCTTTTCGGTCGCGAGGCAGGCGCCGATCGGGAAGCCGTTACCGAGCGCCTTCGCCACCGCCATGATGTCCGGCGTGACGCCCGACCACTGGTGCGCGAACAGCTTGCCGGTGCGGCCGAGCCCGCACTGCACCTCGTCGAAGATCAGGAGCAGGCCGAACTCGTCGCAAACCGCGCGCAGGCCCTTGAGGTAATCGGGCGACGGCGCCCGTACCCCGCCTTCGCCCTGCACCGGCTCGACGATGATCGCGGCGGTTTCCGGCGTCACGGCGGCCCGCATCTCGTTGAGGTTGTCCCAGGCGACGTGATCGAACCCTTCCATCACCGGGCCAAAACCTTTGAGGTACGCTTCGGCGCCAGCCGCCGCGAGCGTCGCAAAGCTGCGGCCGTGGAACGAGCCGTTGCAGGCGATGATCCGGTAACGCTCGGGATGGCCGGTCTCGCTCTGGTACTTGCGCGCCACCTTCAGCGACATTTCGCACGCCTCGGCGCCCGAATTGTTGAAGAACACGGTGTCGGCAAAGCTGTTGGCGACCAGTCGTTCGGCGAGCTTTTCCTGTCCCGGAATGCGGAACAAGTTCGACGAATGCCATAGCTGACCGGCCTGCTTGGTCACCGCCTCGATGACATGCGGGTGGCAATGCCCGAGCGAGGTGACGGCAATACCGCTGGTCAGATCGAGAAACTTGCGCCCGTCGGTGGCATAGAGATACGAGCCTTCGCCCCGTTCAACGGCGACATCCCACCGACCGTAAGTCGGCATCACGGGTGTAATCACGGAATTCTCCTGTGCGATGTGTATCTTGACGGAATGAGAGGGTGCGGCGACGCGTTATCGTCGTCGTCGCGCACCGACGGCCGGTGCCCGCCGTATCATTCGCCAGTGCCGGCCGAAGCCGCCGGGACCGCACATCATCGCCACTCTCCTCGCCGGGAAGGCCGAACGCCTCCGGGGCACCGAGCAGGAAAGCGGCGGAGTATGGGGATGGCTCCCAGTGCTGTCAATTCGGCTATTTTACGAAATAACATCGTTATTTTGACCCCTTGACATATTAGTCGTATGTCAATATGTCAGTCCTTCCTGATTAATCGGATTCAGCACCATGACTGACCGAACCACTGTCCGCCTGCCTGACCAGCTGCTCAAGCGCGCCAAGCGCAAGGCCGCAGCTGAGGGACGTACGCTGACCGCGCTGATGGAAGAAGGGCTGAGGTATGTCGTCAAGGATGGCCACAAGCCTGCACCGCTTGTGTTGCCGCGCGTCAGCGTCGCGACTGGCGGCGTGATGCCAGGCGTCGATCTGAGCGACACTGCCGGGCTGCAAGAGATTGACGACATCGAGTATCTCAGCCGAGCCAAGCAACGCCTGTGATTTTGCCGGATGTCAACGTCCTGATCTATGCGTTTCGCTCGGACGTTCCGCAGCACGCGATCTGTCGCCCGTGGCTGATCGGCGTGTTACAGCAATATCAACCGTTTGGTTTGTCGCCGTTGGCGCTGAGCGCCGTCGTCAGAATTACCACCAATCCACGAGCCTTCCGGATGCCGAGCCTGATCGAAGAAGCCTTCGGCTTTTGCGACGATCTCCTCAAGCAACCGCATTGCGAGATTGTTGAGCCCGGCGAACACCACTGGGATATCTTCCGCCAACTGTGCATCGAAACCGGCACGCGAGGCCCGACGACCAGCGATGCCTGGTTCGCCGCGCTGGCCATCGAATGGGATTGCGATTGGGTCACCTGCGACAGCGATTTCGCGAGGTTTCCCGGGTTGAGGTGGCATTCGCCGGAGGGCACGCCCTCATCCCGCCGGCGTTGACAAGCCACGGCGCTCTGCGGAGAGTGCCGGCCGCCGCGGCGCCGCCGGCTTCGCGATGCGACACGGCTGATCGGTGAATGCGCCATTTCCTCGATTTTGAACGGCCGATCGGCGAACTCGAAGCCAAGATTGAAGAGTTGCGGCACCTGTCGGCCGATAATGGGCTCAACATCGCCGAAGAAGTCGGCCGCCTCGAAACCCAGGCGACGCGCCTGCTGCGCCAAAACTATGCGCGGCTCACACCGTGGCAGAAGGTGCAGGTGGCGCGACATCCGGAGCGGCCGCATTGCCGCGACTATATTGACGCGCTGATCACCGAATTCGTGCCGCTCGCCGGCGACCGCACCTTTGCCGAAGATGAGGCGGTGATCGGCGGCATCGGCCGGTTCAACGGCCACAGCGTCACCGTGATCGGCACCGAGAAGGGGGCCGACACCGACGCGCGGGTCAAACACAATTTTGGCATGGCGCGGCCGGAGGGCTATCGCAAGGCGCGCCGGCTGATGCGGCTGGCCGAGCGCTTCAAGCTGCCGGTGCTGACTTTTGTCGATACCGCCGGCGCCTATCCCGGTGTCGATGCCGAGGCGCGCGGCCAGAGCGAAGCGATCGCCAGCGCGATCGAAACCTGTCTCGACATTCGGGTGCCGGTCGTCGCGACGATCATCGGAGAAGGCGGGTCCGGCGGCGCGATCGCGCTCGCTGCCGGCAACATCGTGCTGATGCTGGAACACGCGGTCTATAGCGTGATCTCGCCGGAAGGCTGCGCCTCGATCCTGTGGCGCGACGCGGCGCACGCCCAGGACGCGGCCGAGGCCTTGAAGCTGACAGCGCAGGATTTGCTGCGCCTTGGCGTCATCGACAGCATCGTTGCCGAGCCGTTGGGCGGCGCCCACCGGGTGCCGCGGGAGGCCGTCGCGGTGCTCGGCAAAGCCTTGCAGCAGGCGTTGCAGCCGCTGCTCGGGCGCGATGGCGACGTGCTGCGCAGCGAGCGGCGCCGCAGGTTCCTCGACATCGGCACCCAGGCGCTCGCCTAGGCAACCTGCGGGGTGGCCCGCGACGGCGGCTCATTGACCCCCGTCATTGACCCACGGTAGGCGCTCCCCACATCTAGCGCGACGCGCCAAGCGAGCGGCGCCGGCCGCTTCATGGGGAGGCTGCCAATTGTGCTGGAAGGTGTCCGATGACCCCCCAGGAAAGCGATCTGATTACGACATTGCTGGCGCGGCTCAAGAACACGGCCAACCAGCCCAAGGACCCCGATGCCGAGCGGTTGATCCGCCAGGCGATGGTGGAAACGCCGGACGCACCCTATTACATGGTGCAAACCGTGCTGATCCAGGATTTGAGCCTGCGCAGCGCGCAGGACCGGATCGCCCAGCTTGAGCAGCAGGTCGCCGCCGCTGAGGCCCCGAAACCCGCCACCAGCTTTCTGGGCGGCCTGTTCGGACAGCGCGACGCACCGCCGCCGGCTCCGATGCAGGGCGGTGGCGGCCCGTGGGCCCGCACCCCGCAGGTCGCACCGCCGCCGAGCGGCGGCTACGCCGCCCCGCAACCCGGCTACGCCCAGCCCGGTCCGGGTTATGCGCCGCAAGGCGGCCAGGGCTATGGCCAGGGCGGCGGCATGATGGGCGGTGGTGGCGGCGGCGGTTTTGGCGGCGGCGGCTTCCTGCGCTCCGCCGCGGCGACCGCGGCCGGCGTCGCGGGCGGCGCGCTGTTGTTCCAGGGCATTTCATCCCTCTTCGGGCACAGCTACGCCAACAGCCTCGGCGGCGGCATGGGGAGCCCCGGTCTCGGTGAAACCGTCACCAACAATTACTATGGCGACAGCAGCGGCGCGTCCGGCGGCGATTACGGCGGCGGCGGCGACAGCGGCTATAGCGGTGGCGGCGGCGACTACGGCGGCGGTGGCGACAGCGGCTATAGCGGCGGCGGCGATTACGGCGGCGGGGGCGACGGGGGCGGCGGCGACGATTACGGCGGGGGCGGCGACAGCTCCTCCTGCTGACCGGCACCCCTCACAGTTATCCGGCGGCCACGGTGCCGCCGGACAGGACGCTGCCTACCACAGCCATGTGGTGGGATTGTCGTAAGGCAGCCCGTTGGTGCTCGTCTTCAGCCCCTTGGCGCAGCGGACAATCCACCAGACCACCAGAAACAACGCCACCAGATAGCCAATGAACACAAACATCAGTGCCGCGCTGACGATCGCGTAAAGCACGCCGATCCAGAAACTCCGGATTTGCAATTGGTAATGCGTCTGGACCCAGGCTGGCGCCTCGCTGCGGTACACATAGGCCATCACGACGCCGACCAGCGTTGTAAGACCGATCACCAGCCCGACGAGATACAATATATAGATGATCTTTGCGGTCTGGGCTTCCGCGGGGTCGCTGCCCCGGATGATCGCGTAAGGCTGACTCATAACGTGCTCCCTTGCAGTATCGAATTATTCCAGGCCCCTGGAATAATACTCGCAACTGTCAGTCGCCGCGCAATGCCGGATCGGCCAGGGCCTCACGCCGGGATTCACCGGAAGCGCTCTTCGCCGGCGAGGACCGGCTGCCGGTGACATAGGGCAGCAGGACGCCGACGATCCCCTGGCGGAAGGTCAGGACGCAGACGACGAAGATCACGCCCTCGATGATCGTCACCCAGGAGCCGGCCTGAGCCAGATAGGTTTCCATCGTCACGATGACGAAGGCGCCGACCACCGGGCCAAGGATCGTGCCGAGCCCGCCGATCAGTGTCATCAGCACGACCTCGCCCGAGGTCGTCCATTCGACATCGCTCAGCGCAGCAAACTGGAACACCAGCGCTTTCATCGAACCGGCGAGACCGGCCAGCGCGGCGGACAGGATGAAGGCAGCAAGCTTGTACTGGTCGGCGCGGTAGCCGAGCGAGATGGCGCGCGGCTCGTTCTCGCGGATCGCCTTGATGACCTGGCCGAACGGCGAGTTGATCGTGCGGACGATGACCCCGAACCCGAACAGAAACACCGCCAGCACAAAGTAGTACATGACGTAGGTATTGTTGAGGTCGAAACATACCAAGCAGACGCCCGCGCGGCATCGCCCTGGATGCCGTTCTCGCCACCGGTAAACGGCGCCTGCAACGCAAAGAAAAACAGCATCTGCGCAAAGGCCAGCGTGACCATCGCGAAATAGATGCCCTGCCGCCGGATCGCGAGCCAGCCGAACACAGCGCCTAGCAGCGCCGCCGCCGCGGTGCCGGCGATGACGCCAAGCTCGGGCGGCAATCCCCACATTTTAACCGTATGGGCGGTGATATAGGCGGCGCCGCCGAGAAACGCCGCATGCCCAAACGACAGCAGCCCGACATAGCCGAGCAGCAGGTTGAAGGCGCAGGCGAACAGCGCCATGCACAGCGCCTGCATCAGAAACACGGGGTAGAGAAACAGCGGCGCCACCAGCGCCAATACCAGCAGACCGACGGTCCAGGCCCGGTTGGTCGAGCGGGCGGTCACGTCAGGCGGCCCGCCCGAACAGGCCGGCCGGCTTGACCAGCAGGACCAGCGCCATGATCACGAAGATCACGGTGTTCGACGCCTCGGGATAGAACACCTTGGTCAGGCCCTCGATCAGCCCGAGCGCGAAACCGCTGACGATCGCGCCGAGGATCGAGCCCATGCCGCCGATCACCACGACGGCGAACACGACGATGATGATGTTGCTGCCCATCAGCGGGCTGACCTGATAGATCGGCGCCGCCATTACCCCGGCCAAGGCCGCCAGCGCGACGCCGCCGCCATAGGTCAGCGTCACGAGGCGCGGCACATTGATGCCGAACGCCTGCACCAGCACCGGGTTTTCGGTGGCGGCGCGGAGAAGGGCGCCGAGCCGCGTGCGCTCGATGACGAACCAGGTCGCGAAACAGATCGCCAGCGAGGCGACGATGACCCAGGCGCGATAGGTCGGCAGGAACATGAAGCCGAGATTCTGCGCCCCCTGCAACGCCGCCGGGATCATGTAAGGCTGGCCCGACGAGCCGTACGCTTGGCGGAAGGCGCCTTCGATGACCAGCGCCAGGCCAAAGGTCAGCAGCAGGCCGTACAGATGGTCGAGCCGGGCGATGCGGCGCAGAAGCAACCGCTCGATGCACGATGCCGGCGATCCCGACGATGACCGGCGCGATGATCAGCGCCGGCCAGTAGCCGAGCCCGAGCCAGTTCAGCAGAAACCACGCGCAGAACGCGCCCAGCATGTACTGCGCGCCATGCGCGAAGTTGATGATGTTGAGCAGGCCGAAGATCACCGCGAGGCCGAGGCTGAGCATCGCATAGAACGCGCCGTTGATCAGCCCGACCAGCCAGCTGCGCAAACAGCAGCGGCGCCGGCGGAATGTGCAGCCACTCCATCACCCGACCCGCCGCTGCGCGTCCCGGACGAGACTGCAAATTCGCGCAGTCCAAACCCGGCCTCTCCCCAACCGCCTTGGCCGGGCTTGGCCCGGCCATCCACGAGACCCCGACGAGATGTCGCATGCCACACACTGCCCCCGCTTCCAACCGGTCGGAAGCGGCTCGTGGATGGCCGGGCCAAGCCCGGCCAAGGCGGTTGGGGGGAGCGTCTGCCAAGCATCGGTTGACCAGCGCATTGCTGTGGCATCTGGTCTCGGTCCTCCAGCCCGCGCCCTACTCGATCAGCCCTTGACCGCGGGCATTCGTTGCCGTTCGGGCGCTTGAAGGCCTCGTCGCCCGGGATCGTGGCGATCAGCTTGTAGAAATCCCACGGGCCCTTCGACTCGGCCGGCTTCTTGACCTCGAACAGGTACATGTCGCGCACCAGCGCTGCCGTCCTCCTGGATGTGGCCGTTCTTGGTCATGAAATCGTTGACCGGTGTCTCCTTCATCTTCTTCATCACCGTCGGGCCGTCGATGCTGTTGGTCGCCTTGACCGCGTTCAGATAGGCGGTGATCGCGCTGTAGACGCCGGCCTGGTTCATCGTCGGCTCGCGCTTGGTCTTCTCGAAAAACCGCTTCGACCACGCGCGCGTCTCGTCGTTCTGGTCCCAGTAGAACGCCTCGGTCAGTTGCAGGCCCTGCGCCGTTTTCAGGCCGAGGCTGTGAATGTCGCTGAGAAACACCAGCAGGCCAGCCAGCTTCTGGCCGCTCGCGACGATGCCGAATTCGGCCGCCTGCTTGATCGAGTTGATCGTGTCGCCGCCGGCATTGGCGAGGCCGACGATCTTGGCCTTCGAGGCCTGCGCCTGCAGCAGGATAGGACGAGAAATCGGCGGTGTTGAGCGGCACCTTGACCGAGCCCAGCACCTTGCCGCCATTGGCCTTGACGACCGCGGCGGTGTCGCGTTCAAGGGCATGGCCGAAGGCGTAATCGGCGGTGATGAAGAACCAGGTGTCGCCGCCGGCCTTGACGACCGCGGCGCCGGTGCCGTTGGCCAGCGCGACCGTGTCGTAGGTCCAGTGCACCGAGGTCGGCGCGCAGGCCTTGCCGGTCAGGTCGGACGACGCGGCGCCGGAGACCAGCATCACCTTGTTCTTCGCCCGCGCCACTTCCTGCACCGCGAGCGCAACGCTCGAGGTGGTCAGGTCGGTGATCATGTCGACACCGTCCTGGTCGAACCATTGCCGGGCGATCGCGGCGCCGATATCGGGCTTGTTCTGATGATCGGCGCTGACGAGCTCGATCTTCTTGCCGTCGACCGTGCCGCCGAAATCGGCGACCGCCATCTTCGCCGCCTCGACCGAGCCCGGGCCGCCGAGATCGGCATAAAGGCTCGACATGTCGGCGAGCACGCCGATCTTGATCGTGTCCTTGGTGATCTGCGCCTGCGCCGCCGTCGCGACAGTCAAGCGCCGCGGCGAACGCCGCGAGCCGGCAATCAACATGTTCATCGTTTCCTTCCTCACCTCAAACCCCGAGATATTCGTGCAGTTTGCCGGCTTTTGCGGCCAGTTCCGCGTTGCCGATCATGTCGATGACCTGGCCGTGCTCGACGACGTAATGCCGGTCGGCAATCGTCGACGCAAAGCGGAAATTCTGTTCGACCAGCAGGATCGTAAAACCCTTTTCTTTCAGCGTCTCGATGACCCCGCCGATCTGCTGCACGATGACCGGCGCCAGGCCCTCGGTCGGCTCGTCGAGCAGCAACAACTTGGCGCCGGTGCGCAGGATGCGGCCGATCGCCAGCATCTGCTGCTCGCCGCCCGACAGCTTGGTGCCCTGACTGCGCCGCCGTTCCTGCAGATTCGGGAAGATCGCGTAGATTTCCTCGACGCTCATGCCGCCCGGTCGCACGACCGGCGGCAGCATCAGGTTTTCCTCGACATCGAGGCTGGCGAAAATCCCGCGCTCCTCCGGGCAATAGCCGATGCCGAGCCGCGCGATGCGGTTCGACGGCAGCCCGACCAGCTCGGTGTCCGCTGATAGCGGATCGAGCCCGTGCGCTGCGCGACGATGCCCATGATCGCCCGCAACGTCGTCGTCTTGCCGGCGCCGTTGCGGCCGAGCAGGGTGACGACCTCACCCTCGGCGACCGTGAAATCCATGCCGTGCAGAATGTGCGACTCGCCGTACCAGGCGTTGAGCCCGGCAACGCGCAGCAACTCGGGCGCGTCAGGCATGCCCGGTTCCCAGATAGGCCTCCACGACCTCGTGATTGCCGGAAACGGCCGCATAGTCACCCTCGGCAAGAATGCGACCGCGGGTCAGCACGGTGATCGTATCCGACAGGTCCGCGACGACCGACAGGTTGTGCTCGACCATCAGCACGGTGCGATTGCGGGCGGCATGGCGGATAAGGGCCGAGATGCGCGCGATATCCTCATTCCCCAGCCCCGACATCGGCTCGTCGAGCAGCAGCATCTCCGGGTCGAGCGCGAGCGTCGTCGCGATTTCGAGCGCTCGCTTGCGGCCATAAGGCAGGGCCACCGCCTCACTGTCCTCGAAACCGGCTGAGCCCGACCGCTGCGAGCAGCTCGTCGGCGCGCCTGTCGAGGCCCGCCGAGCGATCTGGTCGAGCGCCAGAAATGAAACGAGGTGCCGAGCGGCCGCTGCAACGCGACCCGCACATTCTCGCGCACGCTCAGATGCGGAAACACCGCCGAGATCTGGAACGAGCGCACCAGCCCGAGCCGCGCGACATCGGCCGGCCGCGTCGGCGGTGATGTCGCGGCCGTTGTAGGTGATTTGTCCGGCGCTCGGGTCGAGGAACTTGGTCAGAAGGTTGAAGACCGTGGTCTTGCCGGCGCCATTCGGGCCGATCAGCGCGTGGATCGTCCCGCGCCGGACCGTGAGGTCGACGCCATGCACCGCGGTAAAGCCGCGAAACTCCTTGGTCAGACCGCGCGTTTCGAGAATCAGGTCGGGCACCGCAGCCCGGACCGCTCTTGTGTACGATTGTTTGGCTGGCTGCAACCTAATCGCGTGCGCAAGCAGGCTGACAAGCAGCCGAGGAGCGAGCGATGAGCGACCCCGCTGACCTTTCGCGAGATCAAATTCAACGCCGACGGCCTCGTGCCCGGCCATCGCGCAGCAGCACGACACCGGCGAGGTGCTGATGGTGGCGTGGATGAACCGCGAAGCGCTGCGCCTGACGCTGTCCGAGGGGCATGTCTGCTACTGGTCGCGCTCGCGCGGGCCTTGTGGCGCAAGGGCGAAACCTCGGGCCAGGTGCAGCGCCTGATCGAATTGCGCCTCGATTGCGACGGCGACACGATATTGCTGCTGGTCGACCAGCACGGCGTCGCCTGCCACACCGGCCGCCGCAACTGCTTTTTCCGCGCCTGGCGCAACGGCGCCTGGACCGAGATCGCAGCCCCCGAGGTGGCGCCGGAAGAACTGTACGCTCCCCTCTCTCGCACCGCGGGAGAGGGTGGCTCGGCGCGATAGCGGCGAGACGGGTGAGGGTCGCAAAGCCGCGACATCCTCGCCCGTCTCTCATTGCATTACGGGAGAAGGAAAATTATCGCAGCGGCGGGCAGGAGAGGGTCGACTGAACTCGCGCAACGACGTCGGGGTTGCTCGGCCGGTTTGCGCATTGCGCGTTGTACTGCGCGACACCCTCGTTATAGCGGGTCGTGGCGGCCGATGCGTCGCTGACCATCACGCCGCTCGACCGCCGGAACACCGCATCGCGCTGTTCGAGCAGCTGACGGAAGCGGGCCACCGCCTGCGGGTTGTTCACATCGAGCGTCGAGCGTTCCTGCGCCAGTTGCGCATCGAGCCGGCCGAGTTCGCTCTGGCTGGCACCGTAGGACCCCTGCTGCGCCGTCATGTCGGCCCGCATATGGTCGACCGCCGCCCTGAGACACAGGCAATGGGCGATCTCAGCGGCTTCAGGAGGGCCGGGCGGCATCTGGGCGTATGCCGGTGCGGCCAGCGCCAGCCCCGCCAATCCCGCACCTGCCACCAGCACCCGACAAAACACCGACGCCCGCATTCCAGCCTCCTGACCGTTGATCGGCGAAAACCTATAGGCGATCAACGCCAGCAGCCAGCAACCCATTCCCACCGCTGGTCGCAGCAGGTCGAAAAAGGCATCGGGTGCCCTGCCCTAGCGCGACATGATCACCGGAATGCGTGATTCCATAATGATATGCCGCGTGGCGCCGCCAAAGATCATCTGGCGGATACGGCTTTGCGTGTAGGCGCCCTTCAGCATCAGGTCGGCGCCCGCCGCCATCGCCTCCTTCATAAACGATTCGCCCTGCGGCTTCTGCCGCCCGACCGCGGTGCGCATCGAAACGCTGAGCCCGTGGCCCTCCAGGGCGCGGCCAGTTCCTCGCCGGCGGGACCGGGCTCGGGCATATGTTGTGCACCGACAGTCGACGACCACGACCTGCTTGGCCTGCTTGCAGAAACGGCATCGCCAGCGCGACGGTCAGTCGCCGTTTCGGTGCTGCCGTTCCAGGCGATCGCGACGTCTCGCCGAGCTGCGGACCGACGGCCTTCGGCACCATCATCACCGGCCGGCCGCTTTCGAACAGCGCGTCTTCGAGCGTCGCCTCGGCAATCGAGGCGAGCTTTTCCGGCTGCTCGACCAGGATCAGGTCGTAGACCCGGCCGGTCATTCCGACGATCGCGTTCTGGCGCCCGTCTTCCTCGCGCCACGAAGCGCTGGGACCGACATAGCCCGGCGCCGGCGGCCGATCGGCACGCCGCTGCGCGTTCATGAAATCGCGGAACAGGCGGCGCGCCTGATCACGCCGCTCGTGCCCCTCGCGCTCGAGGGTGCGGTCAACTTCCGACGAGATCGAGAACCCCATCTCGCCGCCAAACACCACGGCATATTCGGTCGTCAGGCTGTGCAGCCCGACGATGTGGCTGTTGAAGCGGCGCGCCACCATCAGCGCGGCTTCGAGCACCGGCCCGGCATTGCCGTCGCCGATCACGGCCAGCAGATTTTTCATGCTCCAGCCCTGCTCGCCGGTCCTCGCCCCAGCGCGAGCGACGCCTTTCCTTGATCATACAGATTTAGCCGCAGCGGTTCGCGAGAGCGCCCTGCTCGACGCTCGCGACCGACCCGACTACACTTCGGCCGATTACACTTGGTCGACCCTCCCGCTCAACTCGGACCCGAACCGGATGAACCGCTGGCATGAACGCTTTTTCCCGCTGCCACGCTGCTCGGCGCGGCGTTCGCCCTGGCGCCGCGCCGGGCAGCGCCGAGACGCGTCAATTTCGGCACCGACTGGAAGGCCGAGGCCGAGCACGGCGGCTATTACCAGGCGATCGCGACCGGCATCTACAAGAAGCACGGGCTCGAGGTGAAGCTGCGGCCGGGCGGCCCGTCAGGTCAACCATGCACAGCTGCTGGCGGCCGGGGTGCTCGATTTCAACATCGCGTCGAACTCGTTTATCCCGCTCAATTTCGTCGCAGCAGAAAATCCCGATGGTCGCGGTCGCGGCGATGTTCCAGAAGGACCCGTCGGTGCTGATCGCCCATCCCGGCCAGGGCAACGACAGCCTCGCCGGCGCTGAAGGGCAAGCCGATCATGATCGGCTCCGACACTCGGATCGGCAGCTGGCTCTTCCTGAAGCAGAAATTCGGCTACACCGACGACCAGATCCGTCCCTACACATTTCAGCGTCGCGCCGTTCCTCGCCGACCCGAAGGCGATGCAGCAGGGCTATCTGACCAGCGAGCCGTTCACGATCGAGAAGGAGGGGGTCAAGCCGGTGGTGATGCTGCTCGCCGATGCCGGATACGGCAGCTACGGCTCGCTGATCGAGACGTCGGAAAAGCTGGCGAAGGAAAAGCCCGATCTGGTGCAGCGCTTTGTCAACGCCAGCATCGAGGGCTGGTACAGCTATCTCTACGGCGACCCGTCGCCGGGCAACGCGCTGATCAAGAAAGACAATCCGGAAATGACCGACGCGCTGATCGCCTATGGCGTCGACAAGATCAAGCAATACGGCATCGTCGACAGCGGCGACACAAGACAGAATGGGATCGGCGCGATGACCGACGCGCGTTGGAAGGATTTTTTCGACACGATGGCGAAAGCCGGCCTCTACCCCGCCGACCTCGACTACCACAACGCCTACACGCCGCAGTTCGTGAACAAGAAGGTCGGGATGGATCCCTGACGCGAGGCACCGTGGCGGTACGCGCTGCGATGCTTAGACGCCTCAGCTTCCTGTGACCTGAATGCGCTACGCAACAACCGACGTTCCTTTTCTGTCGTCCCTGCGAAAGCAGGGACCCACGGAACAACCGTTCCGTCGGCGGCAGGATGGGTCCCTGCTTTCGCAGGGACGACAAAGTTGTTGCATTGAGAGGGTGCATTTCGGGCCAGGTTCTGAAGAACGGACCCGCAGCCGGTGTTCGGGACGGTCGGCCTGATGCGCGCTGGCGCTGCGCCACAAGCGCGTGAAATCCCGGTCGTCCGCATCAGCGACGTTGCAAAAAGCTTTGCGTCCGGGCTTAAGGCGCTGGGCGGCGTCGATCTGACGGTGGCGCCGGGCGAGTTCCTCAGCCTGCTCGGGCCATCGGGCTGCGGCAAGAGCACATTGCTGCGCATCATCGCCGGCCTCGCCGAGCCGAGCGACGGCACGTGCATAGTCAATGTCGGCGGCCAGAGCGGCGCAAGAGCCGCGGCGGGGCGGGTCGGGTTTGTCTTCCAGGACCCGACGCTGATGCCGTGGAGCACGGTCGCCGCCAACGTCGAATTGCCGTTCCGCATCGCCGGACGGGTGCGCTCGGCCGAGCGCGACCGCGCGGCGGCGGCGTTGCGCGCGGTCGGGCTCGCCGGGTTCGAGCGCTCCTATCCGCACCAACTCTCGGGCGGCATGCGGATGCGGGTGTCGATCGCCCGCGCCCTGGTCACCGAACCCGAATTGCTGCTGCTCGACGAGCCGTTCGCCGCGCTCGACGAGATCACCCGGCTCGCGCTCAACGACGATCTGCTGCGGCTGTGGGAGGCGCACCGGCCGACGATCCTGTTCGTCACCCACAGCGTCTTCGAGTCGGTCTACCTGTCGACCCGCATCGCGGTGATGACGCGCGCGGCCCGGGCCGGATCGTCGCCGACCTGCCGGTCGACCTGCCGCAGCCGCGCGACCGCGCGTGTCGCGCCTGTCGCCGGCCTACGCCGCGATGTGCGAGACGGTCTCGGCCGCACTGGCCCAGGCGATGGGCGAGGCCGCGCCGTGAACCGATCAGCGCGCATTGCGCATCCTGGCGCCGCTGGCGGTCGGCGTCGTGTTCCTCGCGGCGTGGGAAGGCGTCGTGCGGGTGCGAGGTATCCCGCCCTACATCCTGCCGGCGCCGAGCGCGGTCGCCATCGAGCCTGTGGACCGACGGGCCGAGCCTCCTCGGCTCGCTGCTCGGTGACGTTGCGCATCACGCTGGCGGCGCTCGCCGCGGCGGCGCTGTTCGGCGGCGCGCATCGCGCTGTTGTTCTCGCTGTCGCGGGTGCTCGAGCTGAGCCTGTTTCCCTACGCGGTGATCCTGCAGGTGACGCCGATCGTCGCGATCGCGCCCCTGATCATCATCTGGGTAAGCGCAGCCGTTTCTGGCGCTGCTGGTGTGCGCCTGGATCGTCGCGTTTTTCCCGATCGTGTCGAACACGACGGTCGGGCTCAACAGCGCCGACCGCAACCTTTTGGCGCTGTTCCGCCTCTACGGCGCGTCGCCGGCCCAGACGCTGCTTTATCTGCGGCTGCCGACCGCCCTGCCCTATTTCCTCGCCGGACTGCGGATCAGCGGCGGCCTCGCGCTGATCGGCGCGGTTGTCGCCGAGTTTGTCGCCGGCACCGGCGGCGCCGAAACCGGCCTCGCCTTCCGCATCCTCGAAGCCGGCTATCGTCTGGCGATCCCGCGCCTGTTCGCCGCGCTGTTCCTGCTATCCCTGACGGGAATCGTGATCTACCTGCTGCTCGACCTGCTGTCGCGCCGCCTGCTGCGCAACTGGCACGAAAGCGTCGCCGGCGAAGCCGAGGAATAACCACAGAGGCACATAGATGTGGCCACTCCGCTGGCCCCTCGGTGCCCTCTGTGCCTCTGTGGTCAATACTTGGCGCTCCGCGCCGGGATCGTGATCTACCTGTAGCGCGACCTCTTATCCCGCCGCCTGCTGCGCAACTGGCACGAAAGCGTCGCCGGCGAAGCCGAGGAATAACCACAGAGGCAAATAGATGTGGCCACTCCGCTGGCCCCTCGGTGCCCTCTGTGCCTCTGTGGTCAATACTTGGCGCTCCGCGCCGAGATCGTGATCTACCTGTGGCGCGACCTCTTATCCCGCCGCCTGCGACGCAACTGGCACGAAAGCGTCGCCAGCGAAGCCGAGGAATAACCACAGAGGCACAGAGAACACAGAGATGTGGCCACTCCGCTGGCCCCTCGGTGCCCTCTATGCCTCTGTGGTCAATACTTGGCGCTCCGCGCCGAGATCGTGATCTACCTGTGGCGCGACCTCTTATCCCGCCGCCTGCTGCGCAACTGCCACGAAAGCGTCGCCGGCGAAGCCGAGGAACAACCACAGAGGCACAGAGAACACAGAGATGCGGCCACTCCGCTGGCCCCTCGGTGCCCTCTGTGCCTCTGTGGTCAATACTTGGCGCTCCGCGCCGGGATCGTGATCTACCTGTAGCGCGACCTCTTATCCCGCCGCCTGCTGCGCAACTGGCACGAAAGCGTCGCCGGCGAAGCCGAGGAATAACCACAGAGGCACAGAGAACACAGAGATGTGGCCACTCCGCTGGCCCCTCGGTGCCCTCTGTGCCTCTGTGGTCAATACTTGGCGCTCCGCGCCGGGGGTCGTGATCTACCTGTGGCGCGACCTCTTATCCCGCCGCCTGCTGCGCAACTGGCACGAAAGCGTCGCCGGCGAAGCCGAGGAATAACCACAGAGGCACAGAGAACACAGAGATGCGGCCACTCCGCTGGCCCCTCGGTGCCCTCTGTGCCTCTGTGGTCAATACTTGGCGCTCCGCGCGCGCCGTGGCGCTGGGGTCAGCCGCGGCCGACGAACGGCATCTTGGTCGCCATCACCGTCAGGAACTGGATGTTGGCTTCCGGCGTGACGGTGGCGCACAGCACGACCGAGCGGGCGACGTTTTCGACATTCATCGTCGGCTCGATCATTGTTTCGCCATTCGGCTGCGGCACGCCGCGCGTCATCCGCTGGGTCATTTCGGTCAGCGCGTTGCCGACATCGATCTGGCTGCACGAAATGTCCCAGCGCCGGCCATCGAGCGAGGTCGATTTGGTCAGCCCGGTGATCGCGTGCTTGGTCGAGGTATAGGCGACCGAGAACGGCCGCGGCACATGCGCCGAAATCGAGCCGTTATTGATGATGCGGCCGCCCATCGGGTTCTGCTCTTTCATCATGCGGAACGCCTGCTGGGTGCACAGGAACGAACCCGTCAGGATGGTATCGACGACCGCCTTCCACTTGGCGAATTCGAGGTCCTCGATCGGCGCCGCCGCCCCAAACCCGGCATTGTTGAACAACACGTCGAGGCGCCCAAACTTGGCCTTGGTCGCGGCGAACAATGCCTCAACCGAGGCCGGGTCGCCGACATCAGTCGAAACGCCCAGCGCCTGGCCCTGCATCTGCTCGATTTCACTGACGACGGCGTCGAGCGGCTCCGGCCGCCGCCCCGCGACGACCACCGCGAAGCCTTCGCGCGCCAGCGCCAAGGCGGATGCCTTGCCGATGCCGCTGCCGCCGCCGGTAATCATCGCCACCTTGCCGTTCGATGCCATGCCTTGATCTCCCCACTATCGCGCGTGATCCGCTATCGCCGGACGATAGCAGCTTGGGCCGCGCGGCTGGAAGCAAATCACTTGGCTGCCCGGCATGCCGCGCGGCCTGTCGGGCCGCCCGGCGGCTAGGCCGCGTGCTCGAACGTCGCAGCCGGGGCTGCGGTCGGCGCCGACATGGTCAGGGGCTCGTGCGGCAGCGTGATGGTCACCGTGGTGCCCTGCCCTAACGAACTGTCGATCGCGACCGTGCCGCCGTGCAATTCGACAAACGACTTCACCAGCGGCAGGCCCAGTCCGACACCCTCATAGCGCCGCGCCAGCCGCGTATCGGCCTGCCCGAATGCCGTGAGCGCGACCGGTATCTGCTCCTCGGTCATGCCGATGCCGGTATCGCTGACCCGCAACTGCACCGCGCCGCCAGCCAGGACCTCGGCGGCCACGCCGATATTGCCGCCGACATCGGTGAACTTGACCGCGTTCGACAGCAGATTGAGGAGTGACTGGCGCAGTTTTGCGCGGTCACCGAGCAGCGTCAGCTCCTTCGGCAGGCGGGTCGTAAGTGTCAGCCCCGCCGTTTCGACCTGATCCCGCATCAGCGTCACGACGTCATCGACCAGCGTCACCAGATCGACCTCGTCGGTATCGAGTTCAAGCTTGCCGGCCTGGTATTTGGTCAACTCCAGCACGGTATTGATGATGCTGAGCAGATGCATGCCGCTGTGGTGAATGCTGGTCGCGTATTCGACGTATTTCGGGTTGCCGAGATCGCCATACATCTGCGCTGCGAGAATCTCGGAAAAGCCGATGACCGCGTTGAGCGGGGTGCGCAATTCGTGCGAGATCGACGCGAGGAACGCGCTTTTGGCTTCGCTCGCGGCTTCCGCCTGCCGCCTCGCCTCGTCGAGCCGCGCCTCTCTTTCCTTGATGTCGCTGATGTCGCTGATCAGCAGGAAGAAGCCGCCATCCTGGGTCGCGCTGCGGCTGACCCACAGCCAGCGCCCGTCGGACAGGCGAAACTCGCTGCCGGCCGACAACAGATCGTCCGCCGCCGCGGTTTGCCCGACATCGACGACCAGCTGGTCGAGTTGCCGGAACGCCTGGCTGAGGCTCATGCCGCGTTCAAGATGCGGCGCGATCGTCGGAAAGAAATTCGCCAACTGGCTGTTGGCGATGACGATGTGACCCTCGGCGTCGATCAGCACGATCGCCTCGCGTGAGCTTTCCAGCGCGTCGGCCAGCCAATTCTGCGCCGACAGGCGTTGCGCCTGTTCGCGCTCGACCATGACGCGGATGCTGTCCTGCATCACCGTCATCGAGCGTAGCAACGCGCCGGTCTCGTCCTGGCCACCTTCTGGGATCGGCGTGTCGAATTCGCCTTTGGCGATGCGGTTGGCGACCGAGGCGGCCGACGCCAACGGCTTCATGATCCGGCGGGTCAGGAACAGCGTGATCGACGCCGACAACAGCAACGCCATCGCGGTCGCGCCATAGCTGCTGTAGCGGAACAAATTCATCTTGGTCAGCGCCTTGCGCCGCGCGACAAAGCTGTGGTCGGCGGTCAGCTCGGTCAGCATGTCGAGCTGTTCGATGATCTGTTCGGCGAGGCCGTCGCGCATCGCCGAAACATCCGGGCCGGCATGGCGCAGCGCGTTCCACCGCGCCACCGGCCCGCGGATGCCGGTGATCGTCGTGCGTTCGTCGGGCGCCAGCGAGCGTTCCTCGACAACGCCGAGATCACCTGAAAAGGCGGCCGCGAACCCATCGAGCTTGGCCTCGATCGCGGCGCGTGCGTCCGGAGCCGCCTCATCGAGCCGCAGCAACTCCGTTTCCATGCGGCTGAAATCGAGGCTGGCCGAACGCGCGTAACTGACCGTCATCAGCGAGCGGTCATAAGTTTCGGTAACCACGCGCCCGGCGGCGGACAGCACCACCAAACCGTAAATTCCCAACGCGCCAGTGATTACGCCCATCGCGCCGAAGGCGACGAATATCAGGGTGCCGATCGATGTCCTGACACGCAAGGGCATGCTTGGGTGCTTTCCGGCGCGAGCCCAGGGGTTCCTCATTCCGGCGATCCGCCGGATTGCTGGCTCACGTGGCAAACTTATAAACTGGGGGATTAAGATTTCGTAAGGCGGCTCCCGTACAAACCCGGCCGCGCCGGGTTTAGACCAGCAGACTGCGAACTTATACCAACCGCCGAAATTCCCGACTCGCCCGACGTTTAAAGTCCGCCCGAGAATCGGGATAGTTGAGTTAGCCACGGGCGAGACGTCGCGAGAGTAGTTTGACGCTGGCGATATAGAGCCAGGCTGTGGCGGTTTTGACGGTGGCTTCGAAGTCCTTGGCGAGGCGGCGGTTGCGACCGAGCCAGGCCAGGGTACGTTCGACCACCCAGCGCCTGGGGAGCAGCACGAAGCCCCGGGCGGCATCGGACCGCTTGACGATTTCGAGGGTCCAGGTGCCGTGTGCAAGCAGGGCACTGGCGAGTTTTTCGCCGGCATATCCGCCGTCGGCGAAGACGTGGCGCAGCCAGGGATAGAGCCGGCGCGCGGCCTTCAGCACGAGCGGGGCACCGTCGCGGTCTTGAACATCGGCCGGATGCACCACGGCTTTGACGAGAAAGCCATTGGTGTCGGTGAGGATGTGGCGCTTGCGGCCCTTCACCTTCTTGCCTGCATCGAAGCCGCGCGGTCCGCCGGCCTCGGTGGTCTTGACCGACTGGCTGTCGAGCACCCCGGCGCTGGGGCTGGCCTGGCGCCCCATCGCCTCGCGCGCTGCCATCACCAGCGCATGGTTGATCCGCTCCCAGGTGCCGTCGTCGCGCCAGCGATAGAAATAGCCCTGTACCGTCGAGACCGGCGCAAACTCCTTCGGCAGCAAGGTCCAGGCGCATCCCGCCGACAAAATATAGAGAATGGCATCGACGACGTGGCGCAATTCGACCTTGCGAGGCCGTCCCAGCCGGCGGCGGGATGGCATGAAGCCCTCGATCAGCGCCCATTCCGCATCCGTCATACTGCTTGAATACCGCCCCCCGGGTCGCCGATACTGCTTGCGAGTGATGTCAGTCCACATCTTGCGACCCCGGTTCTGTTTCGCACCAAAACCGAATCACAAGTCACTGATATCACTCAACTCATTTCCGGGTGGCCTCT